>JBIQLC010000001.1:0-574276 GCA_044464625.1 Afipia sp.
GCATCTCGAAGAAGGTGTGATGGCGCGCGGTGTAGCCGACATTGTCGAGGTCGTTATGCTTGCCGCCGGCGCGGACGCACTTCTGCGAGGTGGTGGCGCGCTGATAGGGCCGCTTCTCCAGCCCGGTGAATACGTTCTTGAATTGCACCATGCCCGCGTTGGTGAACATCAATGTCGGGTCGTTACGCGGAACCAGCGGCGACGACGGCACGATCTCGTGGTCGTTCTTCGCGAAAAAATTCAGAAATTCCGATCTGATCTCGTTAACGCCGGTCATGTTGGTCCATTCGCGCCCTGACATTCGCCCGCGATCATGACGCGTGCAAAATAAAGCCTATCCGGCCCCGCTTTTAGACGGGGGGACCATGGCTGTCCAGAAAGTGTGCACCGTATCAGCGGGTTGCAAGCATCTATGAGGACCGTTGATAGCCTATTCGGTCGCGTTGACAGGGGCTCGAAAGCCGTGTTCTGGTCCCCATATCAGACGAATAGTCACGTCGGGAGAGACCGGCCCTCAAGGCTGGCGCCGAAGGAGCAACCGCCCCGGAAACTCTCAGGCAAAAGGACCGCGTGATCGACTGAAATCTGGAAAGAGATGCGGCCGTTTCACCACGGTGCGGCATCCGCCGACGGGATAATACTCTCAGGCACAGCGACAGATGGGGCTTCGACGGAATGACGGGGAATCGTCCCCTAAACCGTCAGGAGCCTTCATATGCTGGCGCAGGATTCCAAACCCTCCGATCTCAAACGCACCCCGCTGCACGCGCTCAATGTCGCCTGCGGCGGCAAGATCGTGCCCTTCGCCGGCTACGAGATGCCGGTGCAATACACCGCAGGCGTGCTCAAGGAACATCTCCACACCCGTGCCCATGCCGGGCTGTTCGATGTCTCCCACATGGGCCAGATCGTGCTGCGGCCGAAGTCCGGCAAGGTCGAGAGCGCTGCCCGCGCGCTGGAACGGCTGGTGCCGCAGGACATCGTCGCGGTCGCACCTGGCCGGCAGCGCTACGCCCAGTTCACCAATGAGACCGGCGGCATCCTCGACGACCTGATGGTGGCGAATTTCGGCGATCACCTGTTCGTCGTAGTCAACGCCGCCTGCAAGATTGCCGACGAGGCCCATCTGCGCGCGAACCTTTCGGACGAGTGCGTGATCGAGCCCCTGACCGACCGCGCGCTGGTGGCGCTGCAGGGGCCCAAAGCCGTCGCCGTGCTCGCCAAGCACGTGCCGGACATCGCGGCGATGCGCTTCATGGATGCGGGACCGCGGCCGATCCTCGACGCCGCCTGTTTTGTCTCGCGCTCTGGCTACACCGGCGAGGATGGTTTCGAGATTTCGATCCCGGCCGATGCCGCCGAGCGCGTGGTGACGACACTCTTGTCCGATCCCGACGTGCTGCCGATCGGCCTTGGCGCGCGCGACAGTCTGCGGCTGGAAGCCGGACTTTGCCTCTATGGCCATGACATCGACACCGAAACCACGCCGGTCGAAGGCGCGCTGGAATGGTCCACTCAAAAAAGCCGCCGCAATGGTGGCGTGCGCGCCGGCGGCTTCCCGGGCGCGGATATCATTCTCAATCAACTCGATAACGGCGCACCGCGCCGCCGTGTCGGCCTCAAAGCCGAAGGCCGCGCCCCGGTGCGCGAAGGTGCCGCGCTGTTCGCGAGCGAAACCTCGTCCGATGCCATCGGCCGCGTCACCTCGGGCGGCTTCGGCCCGAGCGTGAACGCGCCGGTCGCCATGGGCTATGTCCCGACGCCGCTTTCCGCCATCGACACCGTCGTCTTCGCCGAAGTGCGCGGACAGCGCCTGCCGCTGCGCATCACCAAACTGCCTTTTGTCGCTCCCACCTATCAACGCTGAGGATCAGCCATGACCACCCTGTTCACCGACGATCACGAATGGCTTCGCATCGACGGCGATATCGCGACCATCGGCGTCACCGACTACGCCCAGTCGCAGCTTGGCGACGTGGTGTTCGTCGAACTGCCGAAGGTCGGCCGCGCGCTGAAGAAGGCCGAAGCCGCCGCCGTCGTCGAAAGCGTCAAGGCCGCCTCCGATGTCTATGCGCCGATCACCGGCGAAGTCGTCGAGGTCAACGATGCACTGGTCGCCGACCCGTCGCTGGTGAACTCCGACGCCAACAATGGCGCGTGGTTCTTCAAGCTCAAGATCGCCGACAAGGGCGAACTCGACGGACTGATGGATGAAGCCGCCTACAAGGCCCACACCGCCTGATCGGAGCACGCCCATGACCGCGCGCAACGCCAACGAACCTGCCACCGATTTCGTCCGCCGCCATATCGGCCCCTCGCCGCGCGACATCGACGCGATGCTGACGAGCGTCAGCGCCAAGAGCCTCGACGCCTTGATGGGCGAAACGCTGCCAGATTCGATCCGCCAGAGCGCGCCGCTCGATCTCGGCCGCGCGCTGAGCGAGACTGAAGCGCTGGCGCATATGAGCGAACTGGCGGCGCAGAACCGCATCGTCGCCTCGCTGATCGGACAAGGCTATTCCGGCACCATCCTGCCGGCCGTGATCCAGCGCAACATCCTCGAGAACCCGGCGTGGTACACGGCCTACACGCCGTATCAGCCAGAGATCAGCCAGGGCCGCCTCGAGGCACTGTTCAATTTCCAGACCATGATCTGCGACCTCACCGGTCTCGATGTCGCCAACGCTTCGCTGCTCGACGAAGCGACCGCGGCGGCGGAAGCGATGGCGCTTGCGGAGCGCGCCTCATCCGTGAAGACCAAGGCGTTCTTCGTCGATCATGAGGTGCATCCGCAGACGCTGGCGGTGCTGAAGACCCGCGCCGAGCCGCTGGGCTGGACGCTCATCGTAGGCGATCCCGCACGCGATCTCGACAAGGCGGAGGTGTTCGGCGCGCTGTTCCAGTATCCCGGCACACACGGGACTTTAAGCGATCCGCGCGCTGCGATCGCGGCGCTCCAGGCCAAGGGCGGCCTCGCCGTCGTTGCCGCAGATATCCTCGCGCTGGCGCTAGTCGCTTCGCCCGGCGAACTCGGCGCCGACATCGCCATCGGCTCGACCCAACGTTTCGGCGTGCCCATGGGGTATGGTGGACCGCACGCCGCCTACATGGCAGTGAAGGATGCGCTGAAACGCTCACTGCCCGGCCGCATCGTTGGCCTGTCGGTGGACTCGCGCGGCGCGCCCGCCTATCGCCTCGCGCTGCAGACCCGCGAGCAGCACATCCGTCGCGAGAAGGCGACCTCCAACATCTGCACCGCGCAGGTGCTGCTGGCGGTGATCGCCTCGATGTACGCGGTCTATCACGGCCCCGAAGGATTGCGTCACATCGCGCGTACCGTCCATCGCCGCGCGGCAACGCTGGCGCAGGGCCTGCGCCAGCTCGACTTTACGCCTGTGAGCGACACGTTCTTCGACACCGTCACGGTGAAGGCCGACAGCGCGCAACAGAAAAACATCGTCGCCCGCGCGCTCGCCGAGAACATCAACCTGCGCCATGACAGCGACACCATCAGCATCGCACTGGATGAAACCACGATGCCTGAAACCGTTGAGGCGGTGTGGCGCGCGTTCGGCGGCAAGCTGGTCTATGCCGAGATCGAGGCCAAGAGCAACGAAACGCTGCCGGCCAACCTCACCCGCAACAGCGACTACCTCACCCATCCGGTGTTCCACGCCCACCGCTCGGAAACCGAACTGCTGCGCTACATGCGCAAGCTGTCGGATCGCGACCTTGCGCTCGATCGCGCAATGATCCCGCTCGGCTCGTGCACCATGAAGCTCAACGCCACCACCGAGATGATCCCGGTAACATGGCCAGCGTTCGGTGCGCTGCATCCGTTCGCGCCGCGCGATCAGGCCGCGGGCTATCACGCGATGTTCGCCAAGATCGAGGAATGGCTCGCCGACATCACCGGCTACGACGCGGTATCGCTGCAGCCGAACTCCGGCGCGCAGGGTGAGTATGCCGGCCTGCTCGCGATCCGGGCCTATCATCGCACGCGCAACGAGGCGCATCGCACGGTGTGCCTAATTCCTTCGTCGGCCCACGGCACCAACCCAGCCTCCGCCAGCATGGTGGGCATGGATGTGGTGGTGGTGGCCTGCGACGCCGGCGGCAACGTCGATGTCGAGGACCTGCGCAAGAAGGCCGAACAGCACGCGGACAAGCTTGCGGCGGTGATGATCACCTATCCCTCGACCCACGGCGTGTTCGAGGAGCACATCCGCGAGATCTGCGACATCGTTCACGCCAACGGCGGGCAAGTTTATCTCGACGGCGCCAATCTCAACGCGCAGGTCGGCCTGTCACGGCCCGGCGAATACGGCGCCGACGTCAGCCACCTCAACCTGCACAAGACGTTTTGCATCCCGCACGGCGGCGGCGGCCCCGGCATGGGTCCGATCGGCGTCAAGGCGCATCTTGCGCCCTTCCTGCCCGGCCATGTCACGGTCGACGGCGGCCACGCCGGCGTCGGCGCGGTGTCGGCGGCGCCCTACGGCTCGGCGTCGATCCTCGTGATCTCCTATCTCTACATCCTGATGATGGGCGGCAAAGGCCTCACGCGCGCCACCGAAGTCGCGATCCTCAACGCCAACTACATCGCGCAGCGGCTCGATCCGCATTTCCCGGTGCTCTACCGCAACCACAACGGCCGTGTGGCGCATGAATGCATCATCGATCCGCGGCCGCTGAAGGCGACGTCTGGTATCACCGTGGACGACATCGCCAAGCGGCTGATCGACTACGGCTTCCACGCGCCGACCATGAGCTTCCCGGTGGCCGGCACGCTGATGATCGAGCCGACCGAATCGGAAGCCAAGGCGGAGCTCGATCGTTTCTGTGATGCGATGATCGCGATCCGCCGCGAGATCGCCGAGGTCGAAGCCGGGCGCTGGCCGATCGAAGCCTCGCCATTGCGCAATGCGCCGCACACCGTGCACGACATCGCCGACGACAACTGGCAGCGCCCCTACTCCCGCGCTGACGGCTGCTTCCCCGACGGCACGTCGCGCACGGACAAATACTGGAGCCCGGTCGGTCGCGTCGACAACGTCTATGGCGACCGCAATCTGGTGTGCTCATGTCCGCCGGTGTCGGATTACGCGCAGGCGGCGGAGTAGTTCTCCGTCATTGCGAGCGAAGCGAAGCAATCCATTCTTCAGGGAAGCTGGATTGCTTCGTCGCTAACGCTTCTCGCAATGACGCAGACGAAAATGCAATCCGGAATCACAAAACAAAACGGGCGCTGGGGATGTCGGCAACTCAACATCCACAACGCCCGCTGTTCTCCGAGGCACGATTGGGTCCGGAAGGATTCCCGTCTTCCGGATCGCGCCGCAACTCAAGCCTTCAACTCCAAGCCCTTCAACTCGGTCTGCAGAACTCAAGCCCCGGAAAGCTTTTGATCTTTCCTTATTCCTCCGGCTCTTCGCCGTCGGCGTCACGCTCCGGTGAGCCGGCGAGGATCTGCTCGGCGATCAGGCCGGAATTCTGCCGGATCGCAGCTTCGATCTTGGCGGTCATATCCGGATTGTCGCGCAGGAATCCCTTGGCGTTTTCACGTCCCTGCCCGAGACGCTGGCTGTCATAGGAGAACCAGGCGCCGGACTTCTCAACGATGCCCGCCTTGACGCCGAGGTCGAGGATTTCGCCCATCTTGGACACGCCCTCGCCGTACATGATGTCGAATTCGACCTGCTTGAACGGCGGCGCCAGCTTGTTCTTCACCACCTTGACGCGGGTGGAGTTGCCGATGACCTCGTCGCGTTCCTTGATCGCGCCGATACGGCGAATGTCGAGACGCACCGAGGCATAGAACTTCAGCGCGTTGCCGCCGGTGGTGGTTTCGGGCGAGCCGTACATCACACCGATCTTCATGCGGATCTGGTTGATGAAGATCACCATGGTGTTGGACTTGTTGATCGAGGCGGTCAGCTTGCGCAGCGCCTGGCTCATCAATCTTGCTTGAAGCCCGGGCAGCGCATCGCCCATCTCGCCTTCGAGTTCGGCGCGCGGCACCAGCGCGGCCACCGAGTCGATGATCAACACATCGACCGCGCCGGAGCGCACCAGCGTGTCGGCGATTTCGAGCGCCTGCTCGCCATGGTCGGGCTGGGAGATCAGTAATTCATCGACATTGACGCCGAGCTTGCGGGCATAGACCGGATCGAGCGCGTGTTCGGCGTCCACGAAGGCGCAGATGCCGCCCTTCTTCTGGGCTTCGGCGACGGTGTGCAGCGCCAGCGTGGTCTTGCCCGACGATTCCGGCCCATAAATCTCGACGATGCGCCCCTTCGGCAGACCGCCGACGCCGAGCGCGATATCCAGCCCGAGCGAGCCCGACGAGATCACCTCGATGTCCATCGAGCGATCATTCTTGCCCAGCCGCATCACGGAGCCCTTGCCGAACTGGCGCTCGATCTGGGAGAGCGCGGCCGTCAGGGCCTTGGTCTTGTCCATGGACGTTCCTTCAACGATACGCAGGGCTGCGGGGGCCATTGGTGATGCTCCATATATGACGGGATTCGCCGGCCGGACAAACGGGCTTCCCATGATCGGCGGACCGGAATCGGGAACGATCCGATGGAAAGAATGTACCCTATTTGTTCTCTGTTCGCAATCTGTTCTTTTCGATAGTGAGGGTAGTGTCTCAGTTTGAAGGCTGAACTTTTTGCTTAGGCCTGCACAACTTCCACGTTATATGCATGGGAAACGAGCAACCCGCTAGATTTTATGGTGTGTGACTTGATAGTGGGCAATCCCGCTGTGAGTCGCAGATGTCCACCCTAGAGCGAGCAAAGGCCAGATTCGAAGCTAACCGGCACGACTCCCGCGTGCAGGCGGTTCGCAATCTCCAGCCTCACCTCCCAGAGTTCAATCTTTCGGGATGGACCGGCCGCGCGAAAGAAGCTTATTTAGATCAGTGGCTTAAAGCAGGCGACTGTCATTTTGATTGGCTAGAGGTATTTAGACGTCATACGGACCCGGACCGCCTTGATCTTGCAATCTGGGGGGCTGAAAACAGGCTGTGCGGCTTGGGACTCGGCTTGACCACCAGCGAAGCGGTCGAGGTTAGATTTGCCGAAGGCGACCCTCGCGCCGACTGCCCTTTAAAAGGTCGTAGAATCTTAATACTTTTAGAAGCTGCGTCCTGCTACGCTCAGGCAAGAGGTCGCAAAGAACTCCGGATTCAGCCTGTAAATGAACACTTAGAGAGCCTATATCGACAAACATACGGTTTCGTGCTTGAAACCACTCGTAGCGGTGAACGTTATTACCGCAGAGGCATATGACCATGAACGCGCTCGCTCATAAGCTATCCGGCTGGGCCAGGACGCTGTTTGAAGACAAGCCGCTTCCGGAGCCAGAACCCGTCAATGCGAAAGCCCGTCCGATGACTGGCTTTTTCGCTGGGTTGACGGCTGAGCAAAAAAAGCAGGCGCTAGCTTATCGCGGTGATGAAAATCACGGCGATCGGAACTTCGTGCGCGCGCGCTAATCATCAGCATCAACGTTTGACCTTGCGGCTATCACGCGCGTCGATTAGCGCGACCACGTCTTCCATACTCCAAAGCTTGTCCGTCACTCCCGCCGCCATCGCGGGGGTAACTTTCAGCGTCTTATGGATGCGGCAGAAGTTGTAGAACATGAAGTACAGCGCCAGCGCGTGGCAATGATTGTCGATCTTCTTTGAGAAGGCGTTTGTCAGGCGAGTAAACCGGCGCATTCCCATCCGCATATTGAGGTTCTGACGTTCAACGTAGGACGTCGAAACGTGCTTGATATCCGGGTCGCCATCGACTTTGACCTTTTTTGCGCCGATGCACTGGGCGGGGCTATAGCGGCGCTCGTCGCCCTTGCCGGGCGTGTTGCCATAGAGCTTGATAAGCATGGCGTAGTCCACGCCATCGTTCCCAAATGCTTCCTGCACAGCGTCGAGATACAAGCGGAGTCCGTCAGTCGTGATCTGAGTCCGCGTTTTAACGCGAGCCTGCAAATCCTCCATAAATAGCTGGGCGGTCTCTGCATCGCGTCCGCCGACCGCCCATGAGCAGATCAGCTTGGTATCGGCATCCAGCGCCGTCCACGTCCACACATTGCCAGCACCTTCCGGAGCCGCCTTGGCACCCTTCACGTTGCGCTCTTTCGAGTAGCAGAACGACCAGATTTCATCGCACTGAACGCGCTGGCAGGTCAGGCCCCGGACGTACTGGTCATGATAGGCGCTGCAAACCTCTCCCGCGTCCACCAGCAGCTTTGAAACGGTATTGATCGACACATCGGCCACGCGGGAGATCGACCGCATGGACGACCCCTCGCAGAGCATCGACAGGATTTGGACGCGGGTTTTGAGGGGCAATTTGTTCATGCCCCGAGTATCTGAACTTTTATGCTTACCGTCAAGCATAAAAATTCACTTCATGACAGTAAATCTTGCGCGGTCAGCAATGGGTCGCGTCACATCGTAGAAGGACGGCAAATCGCTCACGAAAACATGCAGCAAGCCTGCGATTTCCTCCTGCGAATAGCCCAAGGCATCCTTATGGATTCGGAGCATGGTCGATAGGACGGTTGGCTTTTCGGGGGCGAAGTCCAGTTCGGGTGGCTCTCGCAAGCGCAGGCGGCGCATGCTTATTTGCTTCCATAGATATTGAGACTGATGCTTAGAAAGAAGCTCCAACGCACTCGCGCGCATCAAAAGCGCCTGCATTGCGACTTTCCACTCTGGTTTAAGCGCCGCAAGTAAGGGCAGATCGATTCGCCGACCCAAGAAGTACGGGCGAATATCGGCAGCGGGCATAAGCAAACAAGACGCAAAGAGGTTTGCCTCTTCCTCCATAGTCGGCGAGGGAAAGCGATGCATAACCAGATGCCCCAGCTCATGGGCCAACGTGAATCGCAGCCGGTCGGCCGGCTGGTCGCTGTTCAAAACAATAAGAGGGGGTAGCCCTGGCGCTGCAAAAGTTACTCCACTCACAGAAGCGCCGCCCAGGGACGAATGAGCTACGAGCACGCCCGCGCGCTCGACCAATAAGGTCAGATCCTTAATTGGTCCAGACGGCACCTTCCAGTGCGCACGAACCAAGCCTGCAATTCGCTCAGCGCTTTCATACTCATCGATATCGAGGCGAGGGAGATCGTTCGCGTGAGCGTATTCCGCCCCCTCAAGCAGCCTGCGGATGTGAAATACGCGGATGTTCAGTTCAGCAACAATTGAGTCCATATCCCGAATCGTAACGTCGGCCTTACGCCTCCACATGGGATGGATGCTAACGGGAGCTCCATAAACCGGGTCCGTGAGAGAAAAAAATGATCGCGGCAACCCAAATACAGCCTCTGCTTTCAAGGCCACTTCCTCGCGAGCCTCGGCGAGACCATTCTCGATACGCGACAAAAGCGATCTCTCCACACCGAGGCGCTCTGCTGCCTCAGTCTGTTGGAATCCTTTCCGCTGCCGCGCTAAGCGCAGCATCTCCCCGTTGATAGTCACTGTCAGTCCTTGATTTCTGGCTTGTCGATAGGTTTCCGCACACGCACCTCGGCGGGCGGCGGCACCGTATTATCCGGCCCCGGCAGCGGTACGACGGCCGCGGATGCCGGTCTAGCAAGTTCGTAGCTCCAAATTTTCCGATGTCGATTGCGAGCCGTGACCGCAAGAGAATTGATGCGGGTTTGAAGTTTATCGAGATGGTAACAAACCTCTACGCGATAAACTTCGGGCAGCAGACCCGGAATATTCATCTGGGGATCGACAAACTCAATTACGGCCTGAGTTTCGATGTTCGATCCGACGCCCTTAGAGTTGGCCTTCTTAAATCGAACGAGTACCTGCTCGCGAAAAAGAAAATGAATTGTCTGCCCTTTTGGGATGGCGCGGATATTGCGGTCACCATCAAATTCAGCAAGCGCCCTAGCCTTTATAAAATCGAAAACAATGGAAGCCCGCGAGCGCGCAGAAAAGAGGCCGCGTTTCGGCATCTCAAGCCATTCTTCCCAAGCGCTTTCCAGGATCACCCGAAAACGAACTTCAAAGTCTTCCAAAATGGCTCGGACATCATCAATCGGTGGAATCGTCATTTAAAAAACCTCTGGTGAATCGATGCAAAAATCATCGCATCAATAATTCCTTTTTACAAGGTTTTTTGTGCATGTTCTGTTATCGTGTTGAAAATGCTATTTTTTCCATCTACTTTTCGCAGCCTTTTTAGCGATTTCCGACCGTTTCTTGGCCGTCATCCCGGCCGCCCGCGCCTTGCCGCCCTTACTGCCAAGCGCGACCGCCGCCGGGTCTTTTCCCTCGGCCGGTGGTTTTTCTTCAATCTCGCCTGTCGCGATCCTACCGACCATAACGGCGGCTCCGATCACGTCGGCGGGGCGCTTCTCGCCTTTAGGACCTCGGGGCATTATTCCCCCTCAATTGGAAGTTCAGCGAATCTGCGGGCCATTTCTTGGGCCGCGTTGATAGCCTGCAGCCTAACTAGCCGCGAGAGAACCGGCGCCTCCGTCATCTGAAAACTTGCAGGCATATCACGGATGGGCTGCGGCTCCGGGACTTCTTCGAACGTCGCCGGCACACGCACCACGAGCTTAATGCTGGTTTTATCAACCAGTTCGAGAGTAACTCTGCAAAGGATGAACTGTTCGTCGATACGACCGAAATACTCGATCAAGGTCATCATAGCCTCTCCTGCTTATCGCTAAGCATACCACGGGAGCTATGAAGGCGCGACCCGGCGTCAAGGTCCTAAATTTTCAAACTGAGACACTACCATAGTGAGGGTACCGCCAGCATTTAACCCCCACCCCAGTGTCCTAAGTTGGTTTGGAGAGTGTCCTAGTTTGGTTTCTGGTCGCTAGAGCCGACCGACCATCCCATCTCGCCCTTGAGATCGTCGAAGCACTGGAGACAGATCCACTCGTATTCTCTGCCGTGAGAATACTCTGGGCCGGTCGTGTAGCCCTCATGCTGGTATCCCGGCCAGTCCAGTTCGGAAAAGGTCACCCCACAAGCCGCGCAATGGTCGTGATCCCACTCATCGCTGGGGCGGGCGTATTTAGAGCGCACGAGTCTTTGCCCGCGTAATCCCTCAACCAGGTCGACTCTCCAGTCTGCCATTGTTGCCCTGAAAGATTGCCTCAGTTAGCCGCCTCTTTCCCCGAAAGACACACTCACCCCCTCACGCCACCTGCTCCTTGTCATAGACCTTGTGCGCCCACCACGATGACAGCATCGCGGGGACAAGGCCGACGATGCCGAACAGCAGCACCTGCTTGGTGCCGCTGGCGTTCTCGAGCGAACCATAGAGATAGAAAGTGGTGACGAAGGCGATGGCGCCGACGATCAGCATGCGCACCACCGCCGGCACGCGCTTGATGTGCCAGATGATGTCATCGATGGCCCCGAGCATCAGCGCCGGCAGGATGCCAAACATGTAGGTGTACTGGAGCGTCCAGATAAACACCTTGAACAGCTTGGCGACCTCGCCGGGCGAGGTCTCGTCCCAGTAGCCCGCGGTGTAGGTATTGGCGATCAGGAGCAAGAAGCCGCCGATCAGCGGCCCGAGCAGCGCGAAAATCAGATACCGCCTCACATGCTCCTCCCTCTGAGTCCGCACGGTCGTTTCCGCCAATCTGGCACATTTTCGTGCCATCACAAGATCGCAGAACGCCACGCGTCCAGTGACGTGCGGTCTTGTTTCAGGGAAGCAGCCTGTCCATGTGCATGGCCGCGATCAGCGCGCCGATCGACAGGATGACGGACGCCGCCATGTAGGCCCCCGCCATCAGCAATTCGCCGCGCTCCATCAGGTAAAACGAGTCCAGCGAGAAGGTGGAGAACGTGGTGTAGCCGCCGCACACGCCGACGGTGAGGAATATCCGCGCCGCCTGCGACAAATCCCAGCGGGTCGCGAACAGGCTGGCGAACAGGCCGATCAGGAATGAACCGGTGACATTGATGATGAGGGTGCCCCAGGGAAATTCGGTGCCGAACAGTTTTCCCGCACCGATGCCGGCGAGATAGCGGCCCACAGCGCCGCACGCACCACCTGCGGCGACGGCCAGAATGAATTGCAGATTCAATGGTGATCCCTCCTGAAAATCCATTCGGCTGCGCCCGCCAGCACGCCGCCGATGACCAATGGCAGAACCACGCCTGTCGCGGCATCGAACAGCCAGGCGACAAGCGCGACGGCCCAGCACGAGCCGACAACCCAGAGCGCAATGAGAATTGAATCGGGAAGCCCAGTCATCGCGTCCTTTCTCGGACGCACACTGGAAGGAACAGCTCCTACCGACGCGTGGGCGCCCGGTAGGAGTCATCAGCCTTGCGGCGGTTGTCGGGGGACTCCATCCCCATCAACATGATGCGGGAAGCCTAGTGAAAAGCCGCCAAGCCCGCAAGCCACGGGCGCAGGCTGTCATTCGGGCGGAAGTGGTTTCCGACCCGCTACTCCCGGAAGCAAATCGACAGCGGGGCCGCAGCCATGGCAAAGCATGGCGCGAAAACGCGGACGCGTCTCTATCCAATGCTCGGGCGGCTATCTCGTCCAATCCGGCCGCGAGAGATGCGGTTATTCAGCGGCTCCGTGAAAACGGGATCGATGCGAGTGGTTTGCAAACCCTCTGGCTCACGCACTAACCAGGAGAAAAATCGCTTGATCTCGTTGAGAAGCCCCTTGCTGGCGAGGAAGAGAGCGTAAGGGACGATCGTGATTGCGTAGGCGGCGAACAGGCCAAAAGCAGTTGCGCCGTAACCATTGTAGTGAAAATTTGGATCGTTCTGCCCCGCGTACATGCAAAGAAAGACGACAGTGATGAACGTAATCGTCTGTATAGTTTTTAAAATGAACTGACCCATGCCTGCTGACCTTTGATGGTCTCGTCACGACACCTTCAGCGGAAGACCGTCCCTCCACGGTCGGAAGGACTGTACCGCTTCATCCTACATAGTCGGTTCCGGGTTATACGGGAGGGCCCGCAAGCCACGGGCGCAGGTCGTCACTCAGGCGAAAGCGGCTTTTTCTCGGGGGAGTTGGCGTCGATGTCTGGTGCGGGCTCGTCCACGCTCAGCAGCCGGGCCAGATCCGCCATGCTGGACCTGTCTTCCTCCGGAGCCGGCGTGGCCGCTTCTGTCCCCCACAGCCAGCCGAAAAGTCGTGCAATCAAGGTCATCGTCCCAGATCAATAGTCTTCTTGGTCTTGAAAGACGGCGGCCGCCCCGGTTTCGTTCCACGGAATGAAAAATATTCCACAGCTACGAAGGCGGAGAGATCATTTTCCCCCGGCCTGCTACGCCCGGGTGGCTAGCCCGAAGTCCACCAGATCGGCGTCGAGGTCCGAAAAGCGGGCGCCGATCTTGAACAGACAGAAACCCTCCGCCTCCACGGCGTCACGCACGTCGGCATTGGTGTCGTCAGCCGGGCGGACACGGGTCAACCTCCAGTGTTCGGCCGACGTCTCTACAGGAAAACCGTCGCCGTCGCGGATCACCAGCCGCCAGGCCGGGAGCGTCCTGTGTACGAGGAAACGGTACAGCATATTTGCTTACCGGAAGCAGCGCCGGCCTGCGCCTTCGCAGGCCAAGCCGAGCTTCTTTGCAGACTGATTGATTAACGGCCGGCGCGATGCTTGCCGGCGGGTTTCGCGGGTTCCGGCGCCGAACGCGCATTGGCCCACGGATCGTCGCTGGCCTTCGGCGTCGGCACACTCGCAGATGCCGCCCGCGCCGCCCGCTCATTGGCGTCCGCCCGGGCCTTCTGTTCCGGAGTCATGTTGTTTCCGCCGTTCAGCGGAATGGTCGGCGCGAACTGAGCGAACGCCGGTCCCGCCAGCGCGGTCAGAATCGCCGCGATCCACAATGCCTTCATCATACTTCTCCCACCTGTCCCGCCGCGGTCCCGCCCGGCCCGGACGGGCAGCCTTATAGCAAAATGTGGCCGCCTGCTCCAAGCCGAAGCAATCATGCCAGCGGTGCGTTCCCGCGGCATTTTCGCGGCAGCATGATGAATTGGTGCGGCAACGTTGCGTGCGACGTCTCTTCATGAGAGCCTTTTTGCGCGATGACATGATGTGACTCGCTCTCCATGCCACCGCTCCCGTCTTCGCGCGGCGCGCGACTCTGGATACGCCGATGACCGGATCTGCCAGCCAACTCTTTCGTTCCCGCCGTCGAACCCTGGCGCTGGTCGCGGCCGCAACGCTCCTTCTCAACGAACCCGTCATGGCGGAACCGGCAGCCAGCGCCGCAGCCGTCGCCAGCGACTGGAATCTGCTCGGCAGTTGGGCGCTCGACTGCAGCCTGCCGCCCGATCACGATCGCGGCGCGCGCTTCATCTATCGCCTCGCCGACGACGGCCATCTGATCCTCGCGCGCGACTTCGGCGACAGCTCCGACACCAACAACGTTCACGAGGCGCGGCAAGAGCCGGACGGCGCGCTGCGGCTCACCGTGTATTTTCCAGCCTTCCGGCAAACCCGCATCTACACGCTGGCGAAGGACAACGACGGCAGTATCCGCGCGATCTCCAATCGCGACAGCAAGGGCCGCTATTCGATCCGCAATGGCCGGTTCACCGCCACCGGCGAAGCGACGCCGAAACAGATGCGCTGCGACTGACGCCAGCCGTCAGAGAGCGACCGGTCCGTGGTTAATCGGTGCTTAAGCCGACCCGCCGGATTTAGCGACAATCTCCAAGCTTATCTTGAAGTCTCTGGCCTAACGTCCGCCTCAATGCACGGTGCCGCGACGCTCGCACGAGTGTCGCGCGCCTCCCGTTTACACGGGATTTTGTGCCACAGAACATTTGGTTTGGGGTTGGACGTGATCGAAGCCGCCAAGGCAGCAGAAGCTGCACTCCCTCGCAACGCCGCCTATCGCGAGGCCACACTCGCGCCCGGCATCGAGACTGCCCTGCCGACGGCCGTGCCGTCGGATAAACCGCTCGTCGCACTCACCGAAATTCCCGTGCAGTCGTGGCAACAGCTCGCTGATCGCGCCGCCGAGGCCAACAGTTACTACCTGCCCGAATGGGAGCTTGCGGTGAATGCGTTCTCCGGCAAGCGCATGAATGTCTCCGCGCTCGCGGCGTGGAGCGACACCACCGTCGGCGACGACCTGTTCGACCCGGTCACCGCCGCGAACGACAACGACGGACGACTGATCGGATTGATGCCGGCGATTTCCGCTTGGCGTGCCTATCGCATTCCGTTGCCCGCACTGGTCACCGCCGATGCCTATCCGCCGCTCGGCGCGCCGCTGCTCGATCGCGATCACGCCGACGCTGCCGCCGGCCGTCTGATGCAACAGGCGCGTGCAGCCGGCGCCCATGCGCTGATCCTGCGCGATCTGCCGCTCGACGGCGCGGTGATGAAGGCCTTCACCAAGGCGCTGTCATGGACCGGGTTGCTGCCGCAGGTTCTTCATTCACATCAGCGCGCGATGCTCGACGCGACGCGCGACGCCGAAGACTTGCTGCGCGAAGCGCTGGGACCGAAAAAGCTGAAAGAACTGCGCCGCCAGCGCAATCGCCTTGCCGACATGGGCGACGTGGTGTTCTCGATCGCCGGAACGCCGGAAGACGCGGCGCCCGCGCTCGAAACATTCCTCAGGCTCGAGGCCAGCGGCTGGAAGGCGCGGCGCGGCACGGCGCTGGTCCAGGATAAAGGCGACACCGCTTTCATTCGCCGCGCGGTCTGCGATCTCGCCGCGCGCGGCCATTGCGAAGTAATTTCGCTCTATGCCGGCGATACGCCGCTTGCCGCAGCCGTGGTGCTGCGCCATCTCGATCGCGCATTCTATTTCAAGCTCGGCGTCGACGAGCGGTTCGCGAAATATTCGCCCGGCGTCCAGCTCACGCTCGAACTGACGCGCCATATGTGCGCCGACGAGACCATCGCGACAGTGGATTCCACCGCGATCCCCAATCACCCGATGATCGATCCGATCTGGCGCGACCGCCTGACCATTGGCGACGTGCTGATCCCGCTCCGCCGCAACGATCCGCTGGTGCCCGCCATTCACGCCGCCCTTGCGGCGCGCCGCGCCATTCGCGAGCCGGCCCGGCGCGCCGTCCATACTTTGAGGAAATTGAAGGAGAAACGCTCATGAACGCCACATCGAACGTCGCCCCGGTCATCACCGCCGACAACGACGCGCTGACTCGCGATTTTCCGCTCAAGCCCTTCGGCATCCACCACAAGCTCTCGGGCCATCCGCTGCTTACGCTGCCGCGCATCGCGCAGCTCGCCGCCGAACTGCCGCGCGACCGCATCGAGTACAATTCGGGCGACGCCGCGATCAGCCAGGATCCGGACCAGGTGAAGAGCATCGATCTCGACCCGGTCGAGGTCGTCAAGCGCATCGAGAGCGCCGGCGCATGGATGGTGTTGAAGCGGATCGAGGAATCGCCGGAGTATCGCGATCTTCTCGAGGACGCCCTGCTCTCCGTCGCCCGGGCGCGCGGCTTCAAGAGCCTCGATGACGCCGGCTTCTCGCAGGTCGAAGGCTTCCTGTTCGTGTCGTCGCCGAACTCGACGACGCCGTTCCACATGGACGCCGAGGACAATTTCTTCGTGCAGATTTACGGCGAGAAGACCTTCGCGATTTTCGACAATCGTGACGGCTTCATCGCCGATGAAGCACAGGTCGAGTATTCCACCGTCAAGCACCGCAACGTGCCCTACAACGACAACTACAAGCCGCGCGGCATCGAATTCCATCTGGTCGGCGGCGACGGTTGCTACGTACCCTATCAGTGGCCGCATTGGGTCAAGACCGCCGGCACTCACTCGATCTCGATGGCGATCACCTGGAAGACCGAGGAAGTCCGCCGTCTCAACGACCTGCATCGTTTCAACTCGATACTGCGCGGCATCGGCTTGCCTCAGGCCGCGCCCGGCGTGCATGTCGCGTGGGACGCAACGAAGCTCGCGGCCTGGCGCACCCTCGCAGCGATGGTCGAACCGTTCCGCAAGTCTGAAGGCATGCGCCGTGTCATCCGTCGCATCGCACTCGGCAAGAACGCCAACTATTATTTGAAGAAGGCGTAAGCCCGCCTTTATCCCTGCCCGCCCTCGCTCCGCAACGACGAGGGCGGCTGGCCCATGGTCTTGCGGAAAGCGGCGGCGAAGGCGCTCGAACTGCGATAGCCGTTGCGCTGAGCGACACGGGCGATCGGCTCGCCGGCGACGATGGCTTCAAGCGCATTGTGGAAGCGCACCCGCTGCCGCCATGCCGCAAAGCTTAGTCCAAGCTCAGTCTCGAACAACCGCGCCAGCGTCCGCGGCGAGGCGCCTGCGACATCGCTCCAGCCGTCGAGCGTCAGCGTGCTGGCCGGATCCGCGAGCAACGCGTTGCACAGCCTCGCAAGTCGCGCATCGTGCGGCATCGGGATTACCAGCGACAATTGCCGCGCCCGGGCGATCTCGCCGAAGATCAGATAGGCCATCGCGCCACCGCGCCCGCGCTCGTCGTAGATCACCGGCTCTTCGACCATCGCCAGCACCAGTTCGCGCAATAGCGGCGAGACCTCGATCACAGTCGGCGCGGGCGGCAACTCGCCATGCGCGCCCGGCGCGATATACAGCGTACGCATCTCGAGTTGGCCGCGAATGCTGATCGAGTGCGTGGTTTTCGCTGGCAGATAAACAGCGCGGTCCGTTGGCACGATCCACGCTTCGTGATCGGTGCGCACGCGCATCACACCGGTGACGGCATAGACAAGCTGATCGCGGGCATGATGATGCGGCGCGATCTCAAAACCGTCGCGGAAACTTTTCGACATCGCCGCAAGCGGCCTTGGCACCGCCTGATAGTCGTTGGCGTCGCTGCTGCGAGACGGACTTGATCGCCCTATCATTTGCAAAGACCGTTGGCAGATTTTCGACGATTATTGGCATGACATCGCCTTCACGCCAAGACTAGTTTTAGTCTCAGAATCTCGTCTTTTGAGGCATCCATGACGCGCGACCGTATCCACTTCCTGTTCCTGAACCTCGGCCACTTTCTCGACCACCTGTTCACGCTGATTTTCGCCACCGTCGCGGCGCTGGCGCTGTCACGCGAATGGGGTCTGAGTTATGGCGAACTTCTGGCCTATGCGACGCCAGGCTTCTTCGCCTTCGGTTTGTTCTCGCTGCCGGCCGGCTGGCTCGCCGACAAATGGAGCCGCGAAGGCATGATCGCGGTGTTCTTCGTCGGCATCGGCATCTCGTCGATCGCCACGGCATTCGCGCAGACGCCGCTGCAGATGGGCATCGGCCTGTTCATCGTCGGCGTGTTCGCCGCGATCTATCATCCCGTCGGCCTCGCCATCGTCACCGCGCGCTGGAAGAACACCGGCATGCGCATTGCCGTGAATGGCGTGTGGGGCAATCTCGGCGTCGCCAGCGCGGCACTGATCACCGGCTACTTCATCGACCATGGTGGTTGGCGCGCGGCCTTCGTCGTGCCTGGACTGCTGACCATCGTGATCGGCATTCTCTATGCCATTCACCAGTGGCCGGAAGTGTCGCACCGGAAAGCACCTGCGGCGGCCGCGACAACAGCCGCGCCGGTGCAGACCGCCGACTACAAGGCATTGCTGATGCGTATCTCCGCGATCGTGTTCCTGACCACTGCCGTCTCCAGCATCATTTTCCAGTCGACGACGTTCGCGCTGCCGAAGATCTTCGACGAACGGCTGCAGGGCATCGCGACCAGCATGGCGCAATGGCTGTCGTCGAGCGGCGTGCCGGCGGCCAAGGGTGATATCGCCACCGTGCTCGGCGCGTTCACATTCCTGGTATTCGCGGTGGCGTCGATGGCGCAGCTCGCGGTCGGCCACCTGCTCGACAAATGGGGCCCGCGCATCGTGTTCCTGATCGTCGCCACCATCCAGATCGTGTTCTTCTCGCTGATGCCGGGCCTGCACGACGGCCTCGCGCTCGCCGCGGCCCTCGGCTTCATGCTCGGCGCCTTCGGCCAGATTCCGATCAACGACTTCATGATCGGCAAGATGGCGAGTGGCGAAGCGCGCGCGCGCGTTTACGGCGTGCGCTACGTGGTGAGCTTCACCGCGCTGGCGGCGGCGCTGCCGCTGATCGGCTTCGTCTACGAGAACTACGACTTCGACATGCTGTTCAAGGTGATGGCGGTCTCGGCTGCAGTCATCTTCGTCGCGGTGGCGTGCCTGCCGACACGGCTGCCGACGCCGGCAGTGGCGGCGGCTTAATCAGCCGCCCTGATTGATCTCCGCCGAGACCTGGCGGATCGCGCGCGCAAGCTGCTCCGGCGGCTGCGCGCCCGAGACCGCGTACTTCTGCGCGAACACGTAAGTCGGCACACCGGAGATGCCCTTGTCCGAGGCATCCTTCGCCAGCGCCGAAATCAGATCGACGTCCTCATCGGTGGCGAGACGCCTGCGGACGCTGTCGGCATCGAGACCGACATCGGCGGCCGCCTGCACCAGCACGTTGGCGTCGGTGAGGTCGCCGCCATCGCGGAAATAAAGCTCCATCAGCCGCTGCTTCATCGCGGCAGCCTTGCCTTCGGCATCCGCCCAGTGGATCAGGCGATGGCTGTCGATGGTGTTGGGCTGACGCTTCACGCGATCTGAATTGTATTCAAGCCCCTCTTCCGCCGCGGCAGCGCCGACGCGGCCGGCAATGCTCTTGTAAGCCTCGGGCGAGCCGAATTTGGCGGTGAGATATTCGTCGCGTGAAATGCCCTCGCGCGGCACCCACGGATTGAGAAAGAATGGCCGCCAGTTGACCTCGACCGGCACGTCTGGCACCAGCGCCAGCGCACTTTCGATGCGGTGCTTGCCGATATAGCACCACGGACACACCACGTCGGAAACGATGTCGATCTGCAGCGGCTTCAGGGCGCTCATGGGCGGATCCTCTGGTTATTGTTCCGCCAGAGATAGGCCTACAGCACTTCCAACACAAGACAACCCCACGATGTCGCCCCGAGAGCAGCCTCACACGCGATGTCATGGCCGGATTTGTTCCGGCCATCCCGCTTAGGTGAGCACAGTGCCAGCCTGCTCGGGATCACCGGGACAAGCCCGGTGATGACAAAGGATAAATCACTTTCGCGGCCCCGGAAAATATCGCCCTACCCCAGCCCCTTCGCGATCTCGCGCATTTTTGCAGCGGTGAAATCGTCCGCCGGAAAGAACGTCTCCAGCGCGATCTCGGACAGCGTGATGTCCACCGGCGTGCCGAAGATCATCGTGGTTGAAATGAAGCTCAACACATCGTCGCCAAGCTGCATCTGGAATGGGATCGCGACACTGTCGGCGGCCGACGCCTGTGGCGTCTTGCGCGCCGGTATCGAGATCGCCTTGAGATCGTTGTAGAGTTTCACCAGTTCGGGATCGGCGCTCGCCTCGCACTGACGATGCAGCCGCTCGAGCAGATGCGCGCACCATTCGGTGAGATTGACCGTGCGCGCCGCCAAACCTTCGGGATGGAAACTTAGGCGCAGCACATTGAACGGCTGCCCCATCAGATCCGCTGGAATTCCCTCGAGCAACGGCGCGACCATGCGGTTGGCCGAGACCAGATTCCAGTGCCGGTCCACCGCCAGCGCCGGATACGGCTCGTGCGCCTTGAGCACGATGTTGATGGCGTCGCGCGCAGCCTTGAGCGCCGGATCGTCGAGCGGGCGATTGGGAAACGCCGGCGCGAAGCCCGCCGCGACCAGCAACACGTTGCGTTCGCGCAAAGGAACCTCCAATCGTTCGGCAAGGCGCAGCACCATGTCGCGCGACGGCGCGGCGCGGCCGGTTTCGACGAAGCTCAAATGCCGCGCCGAAATCTCGGCATCGACGGCGAGATCGAGTTGGCTGAGATGGCGGCGCTGGCGCCATTCGCGCAAATGCGCGCCGACGTGAACGGGTTTGGTGGCCGGAGATGCGGTTGCAAGCTGTGTCATCATGCCCAAACGCTAGCACGCGGATTTTCCAGCTTCCATTACCTGCCAGGTAATCGCTTTGCGCCGTGGCCGGGGTCATTGTCGTCATCACAGACGAGCAGCCATTCCCAGCCCAAAGGAGAACCACCATGATCCATCCCTCCCTCTTCCTTCGCCGCGCCTTGCTCGCCGATGCCGTGGTCAGCGGCGCAATGGCGCTGCTGCTGACGTTCGGTGCCGGCATACTGACGTCGCTCTTGAACCTGCCCGAAGCACTGCTGCTTGAGAGCGGCCTGTTCCTGATCGCCTATGCGGCGTTCGTCGGCTTGCTCGGCAGTCGTGCCGCGATGCCGAAGGCGCTGGTGCTGCTGGTGATTGTCGGCAATGCGCTGTGGACGCTCGCCAGCGTCGCGCTGCTCATGAGCGGCGCGGTGTCGCCGAACCTGCTCGGCATGGCGTTCGTGGTGATGCAGGCGGTCGCGGTCGGCATGTTCGCCGAGTTGCAGTTCATCGGACTGCGCAAGAGCGCGACGGCGATGGCGTGAGGTTTCGTATAGCCTCTGATGTTGCCACAGTTGTCATGGCCGGGCTTGTCCCGGCCATCCACGTTTTAGCGACGTTACGGCAGAAAATACGTGGATGGCTGGAATAAATCCGGCCATGACGGCGGTGAGACCTTATCTGCAGCCACTTTCGCGCCTGGCACCAACGCAACTAGCCCGCAGCAGCCGCGCGTTTCCGCTGACGCGATTTTGCGCCCGTCGCCGGCGCCAATCGCGATGCCTTGGTCTTGCTCGGCTTGCCGGTGCCACGCGCATGGGCATTGGCGATGGTCTTGCCGGGCTTTGCCTTCACGGCATCGGCCTTCTTCGTTTTGGCTTTAGCTCTCTTGGCTTTCGTTTTGGCCTTCGCCTTGTCGGCTTTCTTCTTCGCCTTTTCAGCCTTGCGCTGGGCCTTCTCGGCCGCCTTTGCCGCCTTCTTCTCGGCCTTCTTCTTCAGCCGCAGCTTTTCGGCCCGTTCTTCCGCGCGCTTCTTGGCCCGTTTCTTCTCGCAGGAATCGCACTTGCAGCCGATGGGCTTGAGGAAACTTTTGAAGTAGTCGGTGCCGTAGTCGTAGTTGATCTCGTCGCCGATCTCGATGTTCCTGATCGCGCGGATGATCACCTTGCGCTTGCGCGAGTTGACGTCGGACTCGGCGTTCGGCTTGCAGGAATGGTTGATGTAACGCGCAATGTTCTTGCGTATCGACCCGTCAATGGTCCAGCGGTTGTTGATCTCGAACAGGTACTTGTTGTCGACCGCATCATCTTTTTTCTTCCGCGAGTCGAGCAGCGGCCCGAAATAGCGGATGATCTTGGTGCCCTTCTTGATCGGCTTGGTGGCGAACAGGCCAAGACCAGTCTTGGAACGGCCGATGCGATAAGGCTTGTTGGGAGAAATCTCGGGCATGGCTCACTGACAGGCAACGGCAACGCGACGGACGCTGCTTCTACGGCGATTCCCGCGACAACTAGCACGTTTTTCACGGTGAAAGGGACCGTTCAAGTGAACAGTCCCCATATTCGTAACAACAAGCGTCTGCACTGGTTCCGCCCGCCGATGCTGGCGATCAGGCCGCAGCCTCCTGCGGAAACAGATGGAAATAGGGTTTTGCCTCGCTGACCACCCGCGCGAACGATGGCCGCTCCATCAGGCGATCATAGTAGGCCCTGACGGCTTTGTGACCGTCGCCAAACGGCTCCACCAGATTGGCGTAGAACAATGCCGGCCCTGCCGCGCAATCGGCCATGCCGAAATCCGCGCCCATCGCCCAGGTCTTCCCCGCCATTTCACGCTCGATCAGATCATATGTCGTCTGCAGGCGCGCCCGCGCTTGCGCAACACCCGTCGGATCCTTGGCATCGGCCGGCCGCAGGCGATTGCCGACGATCTTCTGCATCGGATCGTTGAGGTAGAGATCATAGACCCGGTCCCACAGCCGCATCCGCCATGCCTGATCGGCATCGCTCGGCACGAAACGCGTCGCACCCGGATAGTGGGTGTCGAGATATTCGATGATGATGGTCGATTCCGGAATCGTCAGATCGCGTACCTCGTCCCGCAGCACCGGAAATTTCCCGATCGGCCACAGCTTGAGGAAAGCGCCGCGATCCTCGGGGTTACCGAGATCGACGATCTGCGGCGTGAACGGCGTGTGGTTCTCGTAGAGCGCGATCAGTGCCTTCTGGCAGAACGACGACAACGGATGAAACAGCAGACGAAGCGACATCGGATCAATCCTGTGCTGCAGGTACGTAACGCGAAATCACGACGCCGGTCGAGAACGATTTGCTGTCGATCAACTTGAGCCTGTGCCGCCCGCCTGGCTTGAACAGCAGTGTGCCGGCGCCAAGCAGCGCAGGACACACGCCGATCCGATATTCATCGATCAGATCATGCGCGATCAGATCGGCGGCAAGATCCGCGCTGCCGAACAGGAAAATGTCTTTCACGGTGTCGCGCTTCAGCCGCCCTACCGTCCCGGCAACATCATCCTTGTAGATCGTCGTATTGGTCCAGTCCGAGCCGGACAGTGTGCGCGAGAACACGAACTTCGGCAGCGCATTCATGAAATCGGCGATCTCGCCGGTCTCTTTCGGCCAGTAGCCCGCCATCAATTCATAGGTGATGCGCCCGAACAGCAATCCGCCGGCGCTTTTGCCCTGCTCGATCGAGAGTTGCTCGAGTTCGTCGCCCCAGACGTTGTTGTGCCACGACAGGTCGCGGCCCGGGCCTTCCATATAGCCGTCCAGCGTCATCAGGTTCCACATGATCAGCCGCGCCATTGTCCAACTCCTAACTGATTGCAATTTGCAACTGGTTGCATCTTAGGATCACTGGTGCAAGAGTGCAACCGGTTTTTGTTATCTCGCGGACACGTGACATGGACGACGCGCAACGGTCGGGATGCCCGATCAACCTCACGCTCGAGATTCTGGGCGACAGGTGGAGCCTGTTGATCGTCCGCGACATCATGTTCGGTAACCGCCGCCACTTCCGCGAACTGCTGACCAAGTCAGACGAAAAGATCTCATCCAATATCCTGTCCGACCGGCTCAAAACGCTGGTCGAGCAGAACATCCTGACCCGCGTCGATGACCCGACCCACAAGCAGAAAGGCATCTACAGCCTGACCGAGCAGGGCATCGAACTGATGCCGGTTCTCGCCCAGATGGCGGCATGGGGATTCAAGTACCTTCCCGTCAGCGAAGAACTTGGTATCCGTGCCAAACTGCTCGCCGAAGGCGGCCCGAAGATGTGGGACGAACTGATGGACGAACTGCGCGAGATCCATCTCGGCATCAAACGCCGCAAGAAGAGCGGCCCTTCAGCCGGCGAACGCCTGCAGAGGGCCTATGACGCGGTGGTGGCGCGCAAAGACCGCAAGACGGTCGAACCCGCGACGCGCTAGAAGCGACCAACCCATCGCGGATAGTCTGCTATTCGCTGAAAAAGGGACATCGCATGATCCGGCAAGTCACCATTCGCACCTCTGTAATCGCGCTGGGACTTTGCGCCAGCTTGCTCGCGCCATCGGCGGCTTCGGCCCAGACCGACGCCGTCAGCGCCTACACATCGACGGGCGCAAAGGCGTGCAGCGTGGCGAAAGGCGAGAGCGATACCCGCATCTGCCCTGGTGTAGCCGGCCTTGTAGTGGTGGTGAGCGAGGACGATCTGCGCGAAACCGTGTCAGTCGGCCGCAATCGCGCCGCGGCCATGAAGGAGCCCGCCGGGCAAGCCTGGTTCAGCCCGTTCAGTTCGACCACGCCGACGATCGAATGGCGCGCCGCGTCAGGACAGCCGCCCCACGCCATCATCCAGCGCTGGCACCTCGCCGATGGCAGGGACATCGGCGGCGACGGCAGCCCGCGCACCAAAGCGCTGCTGATCGTCACGCGCTTGCCGCCCGGCGCGGTGTGCCATGTCGCCTACATCGACGTGGCTGCCAACCCGAACGCCAACGAGCTGGCGCGCACCGCCGCCGACACCGTGGCGCGCGACTTTGTCTGCGGCAAGGACAAGGTGCAGGTAATCGGCGCTCCCGGCCGCGCCGTTGAACTGGCGCACTAACTCCCTGCCACACGACGGTTGAGCCGGACCGCAAAAAGTGATGAAAGCGGCCAGCGGCCGTGCCCGCGCAACAGATAGGACCATAATGACCAAGAATGATCGGAAAGTCGCACTGGTGACCGGCGCTGCGCGCGGAATCGGCCTCGCCACCGCCAGGCGCTTTCTCAATGACGGCTGGCGCGTTGCGCTGCTCGACATCGAGAGCACCCTGCTTGATCAATCGGTCAAGGCGCTGAAGCAGCCGGACGCGACACTCGCCCTGCCCTGCGACGTGTCCGATCCAAAAGCCGTCGCGGATGCGGTGGCGCAGGTCGGCGAACGCTTCGGCCGGCTCGATGCGCTGGTCAACAACGCCGGCATCGCGATCTTCAAGCCGATGATGCAGACCACGTTCGATGACTGGAGCCGCGTGCTCGCCGTCAATCTCAACGGGCCGTTCGTTTGCACACAGGCCGCCGTCCCGCTGCTGCGCGAACAGGGCGGCGCCATCGTCAACATCACATCGATCTCGGGCCTGCGCGCCTCGGCGCTGCGCACCGCTTACGGCACCAGCAAGGCCGCGCTCGCCCACCTCACCAAGCAGTGCGCGGTGGAACTGGCCGGACTCGGCATTCGCGTCAATGCGGTGGCGCCCGGCCCCGTCGAGACCGCGATGGCCAAGGAAGTGCATACGCCCGCGATCCGCGCCGACTATCACGACGCGATCCCGCTCAACCGCTACGGTCTTGAGGAAGAACTCGCCGAAGCCATCTTCTTCCTGTGTAGCGAGCGGGCGAGCTACATCACGGGACAGACGCTGGCCGTGGACGGTGGCTTCGACGCCACCGGCATCGGCCTGCCGACGCTGCGCCGTGACAGCGGCAACGGCTAGCCCTACTCCGCGAGCTGCGGCGCAAGCTCTTTCCGCCGCAGCGTCAACACGCTGAGCACGAAAGCCCCGACACCGCACAGCGCGATGATCGCCACCATCGGCAGCGCTGTCCCGTCGAAGAACAGGCTGGCGACCGCGATCATTGCGCCGCCGGCGATCATCTGCAACGTGCCGCCGAGCGCCGAGGCGATGCCCGCGATCGGGCCGTGATCTTCCAGCGCCAGCACCATGGTCGAGGGAATGACGAGGCCGAGGAAGGCGTTCGCGACGAACAGCATCGCGATCAGCACCGCGAGGCTGTCGCTGCCCGCCGCCGTGATCGCGAGCAGGATCAACGTGACCAGCGCGAACATCGACACCGCGCCGATCACCATCCGCCCGATGCCGAAGCGACTGCCGATCGTGGCGGCGAACTGTGACGCGCCGATGAAGGAGATGGCGTTCACCGAGAACGCGAAGCTGTATTGCGTCGGCGTCAAGCCGAAATGGTCAATGTAGACGAACGACGAACTGGCGAGGAACGCAAAGAAGCTCGCCATGCCGAAACCGCCGATGAAGGTCAGCCCGAGGAAATGACGGTCGCGCAGCAACTGCCAGAACCCGCCGACCACATTGCCGACGCTGACCTTGATGCGGTCCTGCGGCGGACGCGTCTCCGGCAGGAACGATGCCACCAGCGCCAGCCCGAGCACCGCGACAATGGTGACCGCGACGAACACCGCGCGCCAGCCGAACGGCACGATCAGCGCGCTGCCGGTGAGCGGCGCGAGGATCGGCGACACGCTGAACACCAGCATCACCAGCGACATCAGCCGCGTCGCCTCGACGCCGGTGTGCAGATCACGGATGATCGCGCGCGGGATCACCATCACCGCCGACGCGCCGATGCCCTGCACCACGCGGAAGAAGATCAGCCATTCGATGCTTGGCGCGAGACCGCAGCCGGTCGAGCCGATGGTGAACAGCACAAGACCGAAATACAGCGGCGGCTTGCGCCCCACCATGTCCGACATCGGGCCATAGACGATCTGGCAGATGCCGAAGGCGAGGAAGAACACCATTAGCGTCATCTGGGTCGCGGCGGTCGAGGCATGAAGGTCCGACGCGATCGAGGGCAGCGCCGGCAGATACATGTCGATCGCGAACGGGCCCACCGCGGACAGCAGGCCGAGGACGATGGCGTTTTTTGCGTAACTCGAAGACATGGTGAGCACTTTCAGTTCAGGGCATTAGTTTCTTTTAGTTAGAGCGCATGCGCGGGATCATCGACGCCACCGATAAGTCTCGCGCGGCGCGATCACTTGCCGTCGAAAGCCGCCTTCAATATGGCGACGTCAAGCTTGATCATTGTCAGCACCGCCTTCATCACCCGCTCGCGCTGCTCGCCGGTGCCGCTCTTCATCATGTCGCCGAGCGCGGTCGGAATGATCTGCCACGACACACCGAACTTGTCGGTGAGCCAGCCGCATTGCTGCACCTGCCCGCCGGCGGAGAGCTTGTCCCACATGTCGTCGACTTCGGCCTGCGACTCGCAATTGACCATGAAGGAGATCGCCGGCGAGATCTTGAAATGGGGGCCGCCGTTCAACGCCATAAACTCCTGGCCGTCAAGGGTCGCGGTCACGGTCATCACCGATCCTGCGGGGCGGGGTCCGGCTTCGCCATAGCGCGTCACCGCGCCAAGCTTCGAATTCTTGAAGCTGGCGACATAGAAATTCATCGCCTCCTCGGCCTGACTATCGAACCACAGGCAGGGATTGATCTTGTTCATGGCACAACTCCGCTCGGGCGATCACGCGAACTTCCGCATGACACCACATTGAAAATGACGATGAGGATGCCGGCCCCACGCGCGGGGCCGGTCGCAAGTCAGCGTTCGGCGTGCGCGACAAGCCGCTCGACGGTCTGGGTCCATCCGGCTTCCATGCCGGCCAGCATCTGCGGCGCGACTGCAGCGAGGCCGACCGCCGTGGAATGAACGGTGAGCCGGGTCTGGCCACCATCATCCTCGAACGTCACGGTGGTCTGTCCCTCGAGCAACGGGTTGCCGTCGTTATCGACCGCCCTGCTGGTGAACACCAGCCGCTCGCCCGCGACGATCTCGCGATACTCGCCGACCATCGGATGCTCGTTGCCATTGGGCGCGCGCATCACGATGCGGAACTTGCCGCCCGGCCGCGCATCGACTTCGCAGACCGGATTGGTGAAGCAATCAGGCCCCCACCACTGCGCCAGATGAACCGGATCGATCCACATCTTGAACACAAGATCGCGCGGTGCGGCGATCGTGCGCACGATCGTTACTTCGGCCTTGCCGTATCCGATATCAGTGGCGGGAGCACTCATGACAAACTCCGTTTGTTACGCTGGAACTGACGACTAGCAGCTCGCGCCGCTCTTCTCCGGCGAGTTGATCATCCAGGGCGTGCCGAACTTGTCGGTCAGCATGCCGAAGCGTTCCGCCCAGAAAGTCTCTGCGATCGGCATGGTGATGGTGGCGCCGTCCGACAGCGCCTTGAACACGCGCTCCGCTTCCGCTCCGTTGTCGAGGTTCAGCGTCACGGAAATGCCCTCGGGCTTCTTGTACTGCTCGGGCGGGCAATCGGAGGCGAGGATCATCTGATCGCCGACCGTGAGCGCGGCGTGCATAATCTTCTTCTTCCAGTTCGCCGGCACATGCTCCTCCGCCGGCGTGCCTTCATGCGACATCATCGCGGCGATCTTGCCGCCGAGCGCCTTCTCGTAAAACTTCAACGCTTCTTCGCAGTTGCCGTTGAAAAACAGATAGGGCTGGACTTTCATGATCGTCTCCTTGGGGTTGGTCGTTGGCTTCAATGTGCTTTGGAAAGGGATGAAGCGCCGGGACTACTTCTCGGCGGCGGCCTTGAGATTGGCGAGGCCGGTTTCGAAATCGCCGCCGATCATCCTGTCCATATTCATGAACAGTCCGATCAGTCGCGAGATGAACGGATAGGATCCGCGCATCGCCCACGTCACCAGCGTGCCGGAGCCCTGCGGCTGCAGCGTGAAATTCACGATGTTGTGTCCCTCGATCGGCTTCAGCATGTCGAGCTTGATGGTGACGCGGGACGGCGGCACCGACTCGAGAATCTCGATCGTGCCCTTGCCGACCTGGTTGTTGCCGTCCCACGCATAGACCGCGCCCTTGCCCGAAGGCGAGCCGCTGAACGCGCGCTGCATGTTGGGATCCTTGGTCTCGTAGGGCGACCAGGTGCGCCAGTCGTTGAAATCGTCGAGCAGCGGAAAGACCCGCTCGGGCGAGGCGTTGATGGCGATCGAGCGCTTGACCTCGAAGGCGCTCGGCCGAATCGCGGCGATGATCAGGATGGCCGCAATGACAACAACGACAGCGATGACAATTCCGCTCAACATGACTGACAACTCCAACTGAAACTGGCGTGAATGAAACCGGTCGGTTGCGAAGCCGTCATGTCCGCTGGAATGGAATGAGCGCACGCACCCGCTCGTCGCGCAGATACAGCCCGCCCCAGATCAGCATCGCGAGATACACGCCGAACAGTGTATGGGTGAACAGCGGACTGCCGGCACGCACATGGGTGTAAATCGCGCCGCCCATGTACGCGGTGAGCAGGATCGCCCCGAGCACCGAGGTGCGCGGGATCGCGTAGAGGATGGCGCAGGCCAGCGTCAGAACGCCGAGCGTGCGCGCCAGTTCCGTCGGAATGCCGAGTTGCTGCGACGTGGTGATGACAATATCGAGCGGGACCAGCTTGATCGCGCCATCGAACAGCAGGAACACGATGGCAAGCCCGCTGAGGACGCGACCGGTCCAGATCGCGCCGTTCGAGATCGTGCCCACCGCAATCGCGGGCGCCTGCATTTGGGCTTGCATGGTTCTCTCCCTTGAATGGTATTGATCAGGCCTTGGCGAGATACTGTTCGAGCTGTTCGAAAGTGCCGCTGAAGCCCTGCTGCATCGACGCGAACATGCCCTCGAACATCGCGCGCTCCTCGTCGGTGGGGCTGACCGGCCCGCCGCGCAGCGACAGCATGGTCTTGCCGCCCTCTTCGGTCAGCGTCAGCGTGTTGCGCACTTCCTTCGGCCACTTGTCGCTGAACGGCGCGCGGGTGATATCGCCGCTTTCATTCGAGAACGAATTCACGAACACGATGCGTTCGGGCGCCACGACCTCGTGATAGATGAAGCGGCCCCACCACTTGTCGCCGTTCGGCAGGCCCATCGAATAAAGGAACATACCGCCGGGACGAACCTCGAGCCTCGTGACCTCAATGGTGCAGCCCTTCGGCCCCCACCATTGCGCGAGCGCGGCGCGATCGGTCCATGCCTTCCACACCAGATCGCGCGGCGCGTTGAGCGTGCGGCTGATGGTTAACTCCTTGGCGGCGTCAGTTGCGGTCATTCTTCTTCTCCGTGGATTTCGGCGCTTTGGCTTTGGGCGCTTTCGGTTTCGCGGGCCGCTTGGCGGGTTCCGATTGCAACCGGCTCAAATATTCCTCGAGGCGGTCGAGGCTCGCCTCCCAGAACTTGCGATAGTTCTCGATCCAGTGCGCGGCGTCCTTCAGCGGGCCGGCTTCGAGCTTGCACGGCCGCCATTGCGCATCGCGGCCGCGCGTGATGAGTCCCGCGCCTTCGAGCACCTTCAGATGCTTGGAGACGGCGGGAAGGCTCATCGCAAAAGGCTTTGCGATTTCATTGACCGAGGTTTCGCCGAGCGCGAGACGAGCCAGGATGGCGCGGCGCGTCGGGTCTGCGAGGGCGGCGAAGGTGGCGCTGAGGTGATCCATATTCAACCATCTGGTTAAATAACCTTTCGGTTAAATACAGCGGTCGCCCTCGCGAGTCAAGCGACGCCGCGAGAAATCGCGACGTCTCTAAGGAAATGGCTGAAAGATCAGGAAATTATCAGGCCGAACAGGCTCGCGCCGCCATTACGGAATCGAGCATGGCGTCCAGCAGCATGTCGATCGTGGTGCCTTCCGGCAGACCATGGAGGATCTCGTTGAGCCGGCCGTCGATCGCCAGCGTGGCAAAGCCGTGCACCAGCGACCACGCTCGCGCGATATCAGCGGCCTGCGGCAGCGTCAGATGTTCTTTCTCCACCTGCTCGTTGCGGCGCTCGCCGACTGCGCTCGCCATGAGGACAAAAGCGCAGCTTTGCGCTTCGTTCAGCACCGGGCAGCCCATGTCGAGGCGTTCACGCCGGAACATCAGCTTGAACATCGCCGGGCTCGCCTGCGCGAAACCGATATAGGCCTTCGCCCTTCCCCTGGCGGCTTCCTCGAACGGCTTGTTGGCCGACGCGTCCACCAACGCCTGGGTGAAACGGCGGAATCCGATGGCGGCAAGCTCGCTCAGCAGGCGGGCGAGATCGCCGAAATGATGTGTCGGCGCGGCATGGGAAACCCCCGCCTCGCGCGCCACCGCACGCAGGGTCAGGCCCTTGATGCCGTCGCGTTCCAGGATGCGCTCGGCAGTCGCAAGCAGCGCCTGATGCAAATCGCCATGATGATAAGGCTGGTGGCGCACCGGCTCCGAGGCCGAACGCTTGGACACAGCCGCCTTCGCCGCATGCTTGCCATGCGTCTTGCGCCCGGCGGGAGCGATATCCCTCCGGTTCGCGGCGTTTGTGGCCTTTTTTTGCGTTTTCGCTGCCATATCAGAAATATGACACTTATTTTTACACTGTCAAGATTTTACTTGACGCTGACAAGATCGAGGATTAATTGCATCTTGACGACGTAAAGATCGACATCCCGAGATCAACGTCCGGTGTAGCCCATGATGCTCTTCCTGATCATCGCCCCCTTCGCGACATTCGCGACCCTGATGATGCTCCTCCCCGCCCAGTTCAGTCTGGCGGCGGGTGCCGCCGTCGCGCTCGGCGCCATGGTCTGGGACGTGGCGCATGGCCGCTCGATCAAGATGCTGTCGCTCGGCGCTTTCACCCTGTTCTCGGCGATCGGCGGCTATCTCACCCTGGTCGATGCCAACTGGAGCAGCACCGCGGTGCGCCTCGCGGTCGATGGCGGCGTATTGGCGATGGCGCTCGGCTCCCTCGCCGTCCGGTTTCCCTTCACCCTGCAATACGCCCGCGAGGTAGTTGAACCCGAGGTGATGAAGCTGCCGAGCTTCATGCGGGTGAACTATGTTCTGACCTGGGCATGGACCTCCGCCTTCGTGCTCATGCTCGCCGCCGATGTCGTCGCGATCTATCTGCCCAGCTTCCCGCTGTGGGCCGGCGCGGGCATCGCCTTCGCCGCGCGCAACGGCGCGATCTACTTCACCAAATGGTACCCGAAGCACCGCCGCGAAGCGGCAGCCGCCGCGCTGCCGCAGGACGCGACGCCTCATTTGGCGCTCCCGCGGACGGCTTCGATAATCTGAAAGACATCATCATGACCCGGCTTCTCAGGTTTCTTGCAGGACTGCTGCCTATCCTCATCTTCTTCGCTGCGTTCGCCGCGCTGGGCGATGTGCTGATCGCCACCATAGTCGCCGTCGCCGGAGCAATCGCACAGGTCGTACTGACATGGTCGGCCAACAAGCGGGCCGGCGCGCTGGTGTGGGTCAGCCTCGCCCTGGTTCTCGGCCTCGGCGGCGCGACGCTCGCCGGCACCGATGTGAGATCGCTAGATCTGTCGCCGCAGCCGGCAAGCTGCGAAGGCCCGCACTGCGTCTGCCGACTGCCGGTGCAACCGATCTGATTTTCCTTTGCCGGCGTGGCGAGTGCCGGCAAGCCGCCTCCCCTCATGAGCGGCAATACAACCCGCCACGCTCCGCCTCCAGGTTGCTTTATCGGAGCCCTCAAGGAAGCCCGCCGGATGACCGAGATGCCCCTCGCTCCGGCGGCTCCGTTGAAAACAATATAGTGCCCGACCGACGGAAACCCTTGCGAGCAGTTCTTCGCCCGTGGGAGAAATGCGGAATGGGTCACGCTCTCAAGCAACTGTTCAGCGACTTCTTCTCGACCATCGTGTTCCTCGCAGTCTATGCCGCGACCGGAGACGTGCTGATCGCGACCGGCGTCGCCATCGCCAGCGCCGTCGCGCAGTTCATTGCCGCCCGGCTCAGGGACCAGAAACTTGAGATCATGACGCTGGCCAGCGTCGCGTTGGTGATCGTGCTCGGCACCGCGACGCTCCTGACGAAGGATCCGCGCTTCGTGCTGATCAAGCCGAGCATCGGCCATTTCGCCATCGGCGTCATCATGCTCAAGCGCGGCTGGATGCTGCGCTACATGCCGCAGCGCGTGACGGACACTATCCCGCATTACGTCACTGTCGCCGGCTATCTGTGGGCGGCGCTGATGTTCATTCTCGGCGCAGGCACCATCGCGGTGGCGATGACCGGCGACATCAAGCTGTGGGCGCTGTACGTGTCGGTGATCGCGGTCGGCGCCAAGGTCGTGGCGTTCCTCGTGCAATACGCCGTGTTCCGCGTCATCATCCATCGCAGATTGCGGGCTGCAGCGGCGGCCACCACGGCATAGCGCAACTCAATCGCGCCAACAGCCGATCACCGTGCCGGTATCGGCCATGGCCCGTCGCTGGAGAAAATCCGCTACATGTCGATGCACGGATGCACCGCATTGAAGGGCAACTCCTGCGACAGTTCTCCCATGAACGCTCCTGCATGACCTGACGATGACAAACACCGCCAACTTCCCGCAGTTCCGGCGTCACGCCCGGTCCGCGCGGCGAAACGCAGCGGATAGGATTGGCGCGATCCCGCTAAAATGAGCTATATCGATCTCCTGCATCCGGTCAGAACCAATTTCGGTCGTCGCGGAGCGCAACGAGGGGAAGTCACATGTCAGTCGATGGAAACTGGAACATCACCATGAGCACGCCGATGGGCGAGCGCAAAGCCACGCTCACGCTCGCGAGCAACGGCGGCACACTGACCGGCACGCAGGCGGCCGACGGCGACTCCGGCGAGATTTTCGACGGCACCGTGAACGGCACCGACGTGGCATGGAAGCTCTCAATCACCAATCCGATGCCGCTGACGCTCGCCTTCACCGGCAAGGTCGATGGCGATGCGATGTCCGGCGAGATGGGCATCGGCCCCATGGGCAGCTTTCCGTTCACCGGCACGCGCGCATAAGCACTGATAATTTTTATAGTCGACGACGATCATCGCCGGGCTCATGCCCGGCGATTTTATTTTGTCGGCGAAATGTCATGCACAAACCTGCGCTCGCACGTCGCATGATGAGCACGTGATGGTGATGAAATTTTTCATTGACACGCATCGAATACGACTCGCGACGACACTGAGTAAATTTATTTTCGCGCGTGCAAATCCTGCGTCGCACCGCAATATGTCCGATAAAATCCTTTCGCATCAACACGAAACGATGTTCCGCGCATATGAGGCGAGAGATCGCGCAATCACATTGGAACATCGCGGGGTTTATCTCCACGCTCGTTTCTGCGATAAGCGCCCCGCTTCCGCAACAATGAACGGTACGTGAGTGACGACGGAAGTTTTTGCGTATGCGCAAATCAAGGAAAACCAAAACAGATAGATAAAGAGGTGCTGATGTTAGAGCTGGGGACAGAATTCTCACGGATCAATCAGGCGAAAGCGATCTTCGACGACATTTACATACAAGAAGACCCACGATCCTATTTTTCCGTCCTCGGTGATCTCGATTACATGATTCCGGACGTCGCTGAGCCTGTCGTGCGCCAGATCCTCGCTGCCAAGGCTTCCTCGACTAATACAAAACCTGTCGTGCTCGATGTCGGCTGTTCCTACGGCATCAATGCCGCGGTGCATCGTTTTCCATTGACATTCAGCGGCCTGCGTCATCGCTACGCCCGGCGCGAAATGAAGGCACTCAGCGCCGAAGAATTGATGCGCCTCGATCGCAATTTCTATGCCGCGTGGCCCGACGGCGGCCTCGCCCGATTCATCGGCCTCGATGTCTCGGCGCCGGCCATTCATTACGCAACGAGCGTCGGCCTCCTCGATCAGGGCGTTGTCGCGGATCTCGAGAACAACGCGCTCTCGAAGAGTGATGCGCGCACCATCAGCGATGTTGACGTCATCATGTCGACCGGCTGCATCGGCTACGTCACCGAGAAGACATTCGACAAGCTGCTCGATGCGACCGGCAAGACGCCATGGGTCATCTCGTTCGTGCTGCGGATGTTTCCGTTCGATTCGCTGGCGGCGACGTTCGCCGAGCGCGGCCTTGTGACGGAGCGACTTACCGGTGTGACCTTCATCCAGCGCCGCTTCCGTGACGCCGAGGAGTTCGAGAACAGCCTCGCGACGCTGGCGAAGATCGGTGTCGATGCGACTGGCCTCGAGACCGAAGGCCTGTTCCACGCCGATCTGATCCTGTCGCGCCCTGAGGCGGATGCGCGCGCCATGCCGCTGGACGACATCGTGACCGTTGCCAGCGGGCGCGGCCGGCCGATTGCCCCGCGTTATGTTCACGTCGAAAGCGACGATGGACTGCAGGTGACGCTGGAGCCTTAAGGGCGACGCGGCATCTACGCAGAAAAATAAAATGGCCGGGGCAAACCCCGGCCATTTGTCTTTCAGAGACTTGCACTGTTGATCCCGGGCATAGTCATTTTCTCGATGTCATGCCCAGGCTTGACCCGGGCATCCACGCCTTACCTGCTGCAACATCCTAAAGACGTGGATGGCCGGAATAAATCCGGCCATGACGATTTAGATTGCGGTGCGCACACTGCCCCTCACGGTGAGGAGGCGCTTGCACCGTCTCGAACCATGAGGCCACGATCATCTAGGCCTCATCCTTCGAGATGCATCGCTCCGCGACGCTCCTCAGGATGAGGATGCGGGACCGCCTCAACCCAGATTCAACTCCTTGAAGAAGTCGTTGCCTTTGTCATCGATGATGATGAAGGCCGGGAAATCGACGACCTCAATGCGCCAGATCGCTTCCATGCCGAGTTCTGGATATTCCAGCACCTCGACCTTCTTGATGCAGTGCTCGGCGAGATTCGCCGCAGCGCCCCCGATCGAGCCGAGATAGAAACCGCCGTGCTTCTTGCACGCCTCGCGCACCGCGACGGCGCGGTTGCCCTTGGCCACCATCACCATGGAGCCGCCGGCCGCCTGGAACTGATCGACGAATGAATCCATGCGCCCCGCCGTGGTTGGCCCAAACGCGCCTGAGGCATAGCCCTCCGGCGTCTTGGCCGGGCCGGCGTAATACACCGGATGGTTCTTGAAGTAATCCGGCAGCGGTTCGCCCTTCTCCAGCCGCTCGCGCAATTTCGCGTGCGCGGCGTCGCGCGCCACCACCATGGTGCCAGTGAGCGACAGCCGCGTCTTGGTTGGATACTGCGACAATGTCGCGAGAATGTCCTTCATCGGCCGGTTGAGATCGATCTTCACCACCTCGCCGCCGAGCTGACCTTCGATCGACGGCAGATACTGCGCCGGGTTGTGCTCGAGCTCTTCCAGATAAACGCCGTCCCTGGTGATCTTGCCGAGCACCTGGCGATCGGCCGAGCACGACACGCCAAGCCCAATGGGGAGCGACGCGCCGTGACGCGGCAGTCGGATCACGCGGACGTCATGGCAGAAATACTTGCCGCCGAACTGCGCACCCACGCCGAGCGATTGCGTCATCTTGAGGATTTCCTGCTCCATCTCAAGATCGCGGAAGGCATGGCCGTCCTCGCTGCCCTTGGTCGGCAGCGCGTCGAGATAGCGCGCGGACGCCAGCTTCACGGTCTTCATGCACAGCTCGGCCGAGGTGCCGCCGATAACGATGGCAAGGTGATACGGTGGGCACGCCGCGGTACCGAGCGTCAGCACCTTTTCCTTGAGGAACGCCAGCAGCCGGTCGCGGGTCAGCACCGACGGCGTTGCCTGAAACAGGAAGCTCTTGTTGGCCGAGCCGCCGCCCTTGGCCATGAACATGAACTTGTAGGCGTCGTCGCCCTCGGCGTAGATCTCGCACTGCGCCGGCATGTTGTTGCGGGTGTTCTTTTCCTCGAACATCGACAGCGGCGCGACCTGCGAATAGCGCAGGTTGCGCTTGAGATACGCATCGCGCGCGCCTTCAGCCAGCGCGCCCTCATCCTCGCCGTCGGTGATGACGTTGCAGCCCTTCTTGCCCATGATGATCGCGGTGCCGGTGTCCTGGCACATCGGCAGCACGCCGCCGGCAGCGATGTTGGCGTTCTTCAGGAAGTCGAAGGCGACGAACTTGTCGTTGTCGCTGGCCTCCGGATCGTCGAGAATTTTGCGGAGCTGCGCCAGATGGCCCGGCCGCAGATAGTGATTGATGTCGACGAAGGCGGCCTCCGACAGCGCCTTTAGCGCCTCGCGCGACACCACCAGCATGTCCTTGCCCATCACCTTTTCGACCCGCACGCCGTCGGACGAAATCTTCTTGTAGGGCGTCTCGTCCTTGCCCAGCGGGAACAGCGGCGTGTGCTTGTAGGGCGGAACAGCGACAGGCGGCGTGACGGGTGCGTTCATGGCAGGGTCTCGAATTATGTGACAGGGAATTGGGCGCCCGGCGGGGGCCGCAGCGCTGTCATAGAACCGTTCTAAGCACTTTTTCGGCCCTGGGAATAGCGCCCAAAAGCAGGGGTGATGCGCGGCTCCGACCGGAAAACTCCGGCTTGCGCCCCACTCCCCCACACGGTTCAATGGTGTGGGGGTTTTTGCCATGAATTATCGACCGACTGCCCGATCGACCGCGTTTGGCGTCGCCGCATTCGCTGCGGCCGCCGTTCTTGCCACTGAGCCAGCCCGTGCCGACCGCTGCGACGATCTCGCCAAACAACTTGCCGGCCAGATCGATCACCTCAAGGTCGGCGAGACCCGCGGCGGCGTGATCTATCTCACCCACCCGGCGGCGGCGCGCGCGACGCTCGGCTGTTCGAGCCGCAACCGCCAGAACGATTTCTACGCCTTCACGGCGGCTAAAAAACCGTCCGACGCCTTCATCGATTTCGCCGCGACCGCCGCGGCGCTGATCTTCACCATCCCGAAGAACGACGCCGACCGTGGCTCGCGCCGCTGCCTGAAACGCATCGGCCTCCTGCGCGGCAGCAACATCGTCACGCGCTATCGCAAGCTCGACATCCTCTGCAACCGCACCAAGGCGGGCACCAGCATCACGATCGCGCGGGAACGGGATCAATAGATTCAGGAACCCGTGGGTCTGCGCTCCGTTATCGCTGAAACGGAGACGATCGATGCAAGTCAAACTACTACATGACGCAGATGGTCAGCGAACCTATGCCGTTATCCTTGCGACCGGCGATGAGGTGATGTCGTCGCTGAAAGATTTTGCGACCCGCGAGAAGATCACGGCGGCGCAGATCAGCGCCATCGGCGCGCTCAGCGATGCAACGCTGGCCTATTTCGACTGGGACAGGAAGGCATATCAAAAAATCCCGGTTCGCGAACAGGTCGAAGTCGCCTCCCTGCTCGGCGATATTGCCGAGGCCAACGGCAAGCCGGCGCTGCATCTTCATATCGTGATCGGCAAGCGCGACGGCACGGCGATGGCCGGCCATCTCAACGAGGCCCATGTGCGCCCGACCCTTGAAGCCATCGTCACCGAAAGCCCGGCGCATTTGCGCAAGCGCCACGATCCGGAGTCGGGATTGGCCTTGATCCGGATCGACGCATGAGCGTCACTAGTACTTCTTGTCGCGCTCCAGCAGTTCGATCGAAATGCCCTGCGGTCCGCGAATGAAGCAGATGCGGATGCCGGGGCGCAGCGTATGCGGCTCGCGGGTGAATTCGACGCCCTTGCCTTTCAGCTCGGCAGCGACATCGTCGATGTCCTTTACCGATAGCCCGATGTGATCGAGACCCTGATATGGCGTCACCGGCGGCGGATTGACGCCATCGCCGTTGGTGACCTCCGCGATGAAGATTCTTGCGCCACCGAGTTTCAGATCGATGCGGCCGGGTGCGCGGACAATCTCGGCGCCCAGCATCTTCTCGAACCATGCCGCCGTTGCCTCGGGGTCCGGGCTGCGCAGGTGGACGTGATCCCAGACGATGGTTGAGACGAGCGACATCGGTGTTTCTCCCGCTTGTTCTTGTTGGCGAGGCATAAGAGAGGGCGCAGCGGGCATGGTCAAGGGTGGCTCCTCCCTCCTCCCGCTTGCGGGGGAGATGAACACGCTCAACGTCGTCCCCGCGCAGGCGGGGACCCATAACCACCGCATCCCCTCTCAAACTCGGAACGCGATCCCGGCAAACTAACTATGTCAGGGAGCCTGGGTCCCCGCCTGCGCGGGGACGACTCGGAGTATGTGTGAGGGTATTTGCCACGCTCGCAATGTCATCACCGGGCTTGTCCCGGTGATCCCGATCAGGTGGGCACTGTGCGTCCCGACGCGGGATGCCCGGGACGAGCCCTGGCATGACAGCAAGTTTGATTTTTGCCAGCCTACGCCGCGACGCAGCTCTTCACATAGGTCTTGCGCAGCGGGCCGCGGACCTTCTGCTTGATGGCCTGTTCGAGGCACTCCACCCGCGCCCTGGCGACGCAGAGTTGCAACTGGTCGCGTGCCTCGTGGCGGCGCAGATGCTTGGCGGCAACCTTCTGGCGGCACAATTCGCGCTTGCCGACCCGCACCGTCGCGCGTTTCGCGGGGGTGGCATCGGTCGGCGAGGCATAAGCGAGCTTGGTTTCCCCCGCAGGCGCAACCGTTGCCTGCGGCAGCGGCGGCAAGGGCGATGTCTGCGCGAGCGCGGCATAGATCGACGCCGCAAGCGCGCCGGCATAGAGGACGGGGGTCAGGTAGCGCATCGGAGCCTCCAGCGTTGCGAACCGAGCCGATTCTACAACATGAATCGCGCCAGTACGACAGTTATAAGACAGGGAACTTTGGCTGAAATCCGGCTGTGTGCCACCGGCGGTCGCGCCGCGCGACTGGCATGTCGTCCCGATTGCGCCGGGTCGCGACGCGACCGCGCGGATAACCCTTCGCCGCTTCGCTACGCGAGGGTTTCGCACCTCACGAAAACGTCACTTGTTAAATCACACCGCCGCCGCGACCGCAGCGTATACTGCGCGTTATCCCGCTGCCGCGTCAGCGCGGATGCTGACGTGGGGCGCAATCAGAGGAGCGCAGCCATGTGTGATTATAGCCTGCATGCAGTCGCCACCCGCCCTGCCAAGGTTGGCGATAAGTTGGTTTCGACCAAATTTCCTCACACCATCACCCGCGGGTTCGCGGCACCGAATGAGCCCGAGGTTGCGGTGTGCCTGATGCCGGGCACCGAGATCGCGTTTGAAGGCGATGTCGAATACGACGGCAGCTTCTTCCGCAAGAAGGTCGGCAATACGTTGGCCCGTTTCCGCGAGGTCAACCTGGACCAGGAGCATCGTCATCATGATGCGCTGGAATTCGCCAACGGCCAGATCGTGCTGTTGACCCAGCTTGCCCCGGGCCAGACCGCGACTGTGCTGCAGTTGCCGGCCAGCGAGAAGCCTGCCCAGGAACGGCACGAGACCGAGACCGAGCAGACGCAGGAACAGGTCAACGTACGGGAGTGGCCGGCCAGTCTGCTGATCTGACCGGATCTCTCTCGACGATGCAGGAGCGGCGGACGGCAACGCCCGCCGCGGTATGAGTTCTGCGCTCCCCGCGCGCAGCCCATGACATGAACCGGCCCCGACGCTCATGTCGCGGCGCTGACTGGCTCCGCATATTGCGCATCGGTGACGTGCTCAAGCCATGTGGCGGCGCCGCCGTTCGCGCGCTCCTGCATCGCGAGATGCACCATCGCTGTCGTCGGCGATGCACCGTGCCAATGCTTCTCGCCCGGCGGAATCCACACCACATCGCCGGGGCGGATTTCCTTCACAGGACCACCTTCACTCTGAACACGACCGCAGCCCGACAGCACGAGCAGCGTCTGCCCGAGTGGATGCGTATGCCATGCTGTGCGCGCGCCGGGCTCGAACGTGACACGCACGGCGTTGAGTCGCGCAGGCTCTTCCGCTTCGATCACAGGATCCTGCCATACCGTGCCGGTGAAATAGTCGGCAGGAGCGCGGCGCGAGGGCAAGGTGCCTGCGGTTGTGATTTTCATGAGAGACTCCGATCGGACAGCCGCAACGCGCGGCGGAAACGGTCGGCAGTCTAAGCATCCCTTCCCGATCGGGGGAGCGTTTTATTTTCGCGAAGACCCGGATGCGTCGGTGAACGGCGCATAGGTGATGCCGCGCAATTGCAGTTCGCGGCGGATACGCCGCACTTTCGCCTCCGCCAGCATCTCGATCGCGCGATGAAGCAAGGAATCGACCCGAGCGGTCATGCGATGGGCACGAACAAATAGCCGCCTCCACAGGATCGCAGAGGATTGATACACGATCGGCGGCGGATTGCGGCTGATCAGCCACGCACGATAGGCATCCTCGGTCAGAGCGACCTGACGGTTGTTGGAATCAAATGAAGCCATTGCCATCTCCAGACATCGCTGCGGCATCTGAGCGCCGCAGACGATGCGAAGATGTCGACCGCTGCATAGGAATTCGAGGTGGAAAGCAGCCCGAAATCGTAAAGGCCGAATAAAGACGCCGGCGCGTCAGCGGTCGAGCGCTTTGTAGTGGCGGAAAATGCCGTCCTCGTTGAAGGCAATACGCCGATCGCTCGCAAGATAATCCGCGATGTTCGGACGGACGGCAACGCGGTCGCGCAGCGCGATCACGCCGGGGACGTTGCGTTCGAAACGTTTCATCGCGCGCGGAAAAGCATAGCGCAGTCCTTCGACGGTCTGGAACAGCGACAGGTCAACGTAAGTCAGCCGGCGTCCGGTAACATACGGTCCGTTGCGATCGAGCAGGTCCTCGAAATAGCCGAGGAATTTCGGCACACGATCGTCCCAGAACTCTTTGGTGCGCCGCTTCGCCGCGGGGCGCTGGTCCTCGTAGTACAGCGTCGGCCCGAGCGGATGATGGGTGTCGTGAATCTCGACCACGAAATCGGCGATGGTGAGCTGCAATTGATGCACCCACAGCCGCCCGGCTTCCGCTTTCGGCGAGAGACCATGACGCGGACCGAGATAAAGCAGGATGTTGGCGACCTGCGCGATCACGAGTTTTCCGGCTTTGAGAAACGGCGGCGCGAACGGCGGCGTATCGCTGCGCGTGTCGCTCATCATCGCCATCATTTTCGAGGTGCCGTTGCTGCGCCGCGCGACATCGATGTAGTCCGCGCCCGCTTCTTCCAGCGCGAGGCGCACATATTCGCCGCGACCCTGAATCGACGGCCAGTAGTACAGTTCATATCGCATGATGTGTTTCCCCGGGAGACGGCACATCAACGACAAGCGGCGCGGAAGGTTTCCGCGCCGCGACTGCGACCGGCTCTACCTTGTCGCAGCAGCCACCTGAGGTGCAGCCCTGGGCTTTGGACTTCCCACGTATTTGAGTGAATACGCATTTGCGAAAGGCTGGCGATACTTCAGCCCCCGCAGAAGAGCGACCTGCGATGGCGAGAGACAGGACAGCTTCAATTCCTGATACTCGTCGGGCCGCATATACATGTGATACGCCTTCCCGATCGCCACGGCGATCTGATCGCCCTGGGTTTGCAGCACGAGTTGCCGATCCAGATCGGCACAAAACTCCGCTTCGCTGCTCGTCCAGGGCGCATGGCTGCTTTCCACGCTGATCAACTTCACCTCCAGCTGCCCGTAGGGACGGGCAAAATCGTCGGGAACGGATTGCCAGGAGGTGTTTGTGGTTTGCGGGAGCAGCATACGCGAGACTCTATTTTCCTTGGCGAGACTGAAAACATCCCTGCGCCCCGAAACATAGGTCAATCGCGCCTTGTCACGCTCAAGCGGCCGCAATTGCGGCCTCGGTGATTTTCCGACATCGAATTGAGCGAGCAAGGTATTGGCGGCAGCCGTCAAATCCGTGATCGGTTTTGCGTTCTGGGCGATAAGGCCGAATGCCGCCGTTGCAGCAGCGCCCCATGGACTGGCGGCCGACAGATTCTTGACGCTCGACAAGGCCGAGGACAACTGCACGAAAGCCGTGACCAGAGCCGTCTTGTCGGAGATGACGTAGAACTCCTTTGTCACGACATCAAAGCGCGCGATCACCCTCTGATTTCTCGGGATGTCGGAGACCAGAAGTGAATCGCAGTTCTCCGCCCCCTTGTCGCCGAAATCCGCCATAGCGATCAGCGGCACCGTCACGTCCGCGATCGCGGGTTTTGCATTGGGAAATTTCAAGGTGACGGTCATCGCAATCGCGCGATTTGGATCCAGAAATCCACCGGATGAGACGTACGCCGAAGCAAGCCGGTTCAGGCTCCCCTCGTCGCACAGATTGGTGATTTTCAGGTCGTACCGGGCACCGTCAAACGACTCCGTAATCGTGACGGTCCTCGGCTTGTTTCGCACGGCAGTCAGCAAATCATCGACGGTTTGCGCAGAAGCCGCCGACGCGGCAGCCATGACGGCAACAAGCAACAGGCAAAACAAACGCATCGCCCCCTCCAAAAAGTCATTAAATATGGGGGTAAGGATGCATCTCCGGCCGAGAGCCTGTCAATATTATCGCCGTACGATAGGTCCCGATCAGACCGCGATGAGCCGCATCGCGCCGGCAGCGCGGGAGGTTTCCGCGCCGCCGTCAGATGCCGCGATGCAAATGCTCAGTTCGTCGCGAAACAATACAGCAGGCCGTCGCCGCCGGTGCTCTTGAGATCGCTCTGCGAGCAGCCGCCACCGGGACCACGGGAGGGGTGCGACGAATTCCACGATTTCGCCGGCGGCGTGTCGTCGAGCCCGGTACGATCGGAATGGCCGAGCATGGCCGCGCCTTGCGTGCTGCTCGTCCAGTTCTTGCAGGTGCGGTCGTCAGTGCCGGTGAACGCGGTACCGTCCGGCTGCGAGCCGGTGAGGATGTCGTGACGATTCGGGGTATCGCCGCGGCCATTGTTCATTTCGCCCTTCTCGGTGAGCGCGGTCTGTTTGGTGAGGTTGTTGGCGCCGTGAAGTTCGGCGACATCCTTGGCCACAACCACGCCCTTGGCATTGGTCCACGGTCCCTTGCCGATGCGGTCGCGCGCGTTGACCGCAGGCTTGCCGTCCGCCGCCTGGGTCGAGAGATAGGCGTGCCAGGTCTTGGCGCCCGCGCCCGCTGCCTGCGCCAGGGTCTGGCACTGGTTGTCGGCGCCGGCGAGGCCGCCGAGATTGCCGCCGTTGCCGATCGGCGTGCTGGTGATGAAGAACGTCATGCTGGCGGCCTGCTGCGCCGTGGCGGGTACAGTCACCGCGATCAGGGAGACTGCGGCACAGGCGGACAACGCGACCCGGGACATCATCGACATCGAAACCTCCCAATCATTGCGGACGAGGATCGTCCTTGTTCAATCTTTCGGTCGATCCATGTGAACAACACTTGGCTGCCTGCCCTATTCCGCGCGCCTTGTCCGGATGACAGAACGCCAACAAAAAAGCGCCGCGCAATGCGCGGCGCTTGGATGTTGAATTCGACCGCAAGGAATCAAACCTGCTGGATCGCGGACAGTTCCCACGTCCCGCCCGGGCGGCGCGCGAAGGTCCACACCTCCGTCGCCTCCAGCGGGGCATCGCTGCCCTCAACCACGCGGCCGGTGGCACGCTCGACGGTCTTGTCGACCAGCGAGAACCGCATCGCCACAGTGGCGTAATCGGTCTGACCTTCGCGCCAGGCTTCGGCAAGGTCGCCCTGCAGCAACTTGACGTCGCTCACCGTGTTGACCACGCCGCGATCGGCGTTCTCCTTCAGGTCCTGCGTGAAGTACGAAACCATTTCCGGCGTCGCGATGGTGTGCAGCTTGTTGACGTCCTCGCTTGACCATGCGGCCTGGACCTCGCCGAGCAGCCGCTCGAACGCCTGATAGTCCTGCTCGTTGATCTCGAGCGGCGGCGCGTTGCTGCCGCTGCCAAGGCCGAAACCGGAGCGCGCGTAATTCTGCGCACCGTTGTCCTGCTGCGCGGGCGCAGCGCCCTGTGCGGCGCTGGCATAGGCCGGCCCATTGTTGCGGCGCTGCCACCACGACATCGCGAACCGCACCAGCAGATAGATCAGACCGATCTGCAGGATCAGGCCGAAGATCGACGACAGGCCGCCGAGACCGCCGAACAGGCCGCCACCGAACAACATGCCGAACAGGCCCGCGCCGAGGAAGCCGGCGGCGAGACCGCCGAGCAGACCCGGACGATTGAAGAAACCGCCGGTCTGCGTGCCCGGACGGGCCGCGTTATTCATGCCCGGCTGAGTGATGCTACGCTGCATCGGCTGCGCCGCGGTCGGCGCCGTGCGCGTGGACGGTGGCGCGGAATAGGTATGCGAGCCGCGCGAGCCCGACGAGAAGCCGCGACCGGCGCGGGCATCTGCGGGCGACGAGATAATCGCTGACGAGATCATCGCTGCCGGCATCGCCAGCGCGAGAGCGACAGCAAGCATCCTGACCATGGCGCGGGTGCGCTGCGGAAAATTCATCAATTGTTCCCTCCATCCCCGGTACGGGGAATTGCCTTAAAGATGGGCAAGCGCGGGCCAAAGGAAAAGCCTCCCCCGCGACGAAAAGCTGCGGCGCTCAGTCGCGGGTTCCTTGCAATCCACAGGTTGTCAGGATGCCGTCATGGTTTCCTTCACCGCAGCGACGAGCTGACTAAGGGTGAAGGGTTTGGGCAGGAAGTTGAACTGCTGGCCCTCGGGCAGGCTCTTCTCAAAGGCGTCCTCGGCATAGCCGGACACGAAGATGATCCGCAGGTCCGGATTCTTCTGGCGCATCTGGGCCAGCATGGTGGGGCCGTCCATCTCCGGCATCACCACGTCGGACACCACGAGATCGACCCCGTCCTCCTCCTCTTCGAGCAGCTCCACCGCCTCGAGGCCGTTCGCCGCCTCGATCACGGTGTAACCGCGCGAGCGCAGGCCGCGCGCGTTGAGCGAGCGCAAGCCGTCCTCGTCCTCGACCAGCAGGATCGTCCCCTGCCCGGTGAGATCGGGCGCCTTCGGCTTCTCCGGCGCCAGCGGCGGCGAACCGTTGGTGACCGGCACCTCCGCAATGACTTCCTTCTCCTGCACATGACGCGGCAGGAAGATGCGGAAGGTCGTGCCCTGATCGGGCACCGAGTCGACATAGATGAAGCCGCCGGTCTGCTTGACGATGCCGTACACGGTCGAGAGACCGAGGCCGGTGCCCTTGCCGACTTCCTTGGTCGAGAAGAACGGCTCGAAAATCTTGTCGACGATGTCCGCCGGAATGCCAGTGCCGGTGTCGCTGATCGCGATCGACACATAGTCGGCGGCCGGCATGCCCTTGTAGTGCAGCCGCTCGACGTCCGAAGCCGGCACGTTGCTGGTCTTGATCGCCAGCTTGCCGCCCTCGGGCATGGCGTCGCGGGCGTTCACTGCGAGATTGACGATGACCTGCTCGAACTGGGAGACGTCGACCTTCACCGGCCACAGGTCGCGGCCGTGAACGAAGTCGAGCTTCACCTTCTCGCCGATCAGGCGCTTGAGCAGCATCGTCAGGTCGGACAGCGCATCGCCCATGTCGAGCACCTGCGGTCGCAGGGTCTGACGACGCGAGAATGCCAGAAGTTGCCGCACCAGCGTCGCGGCGCGGGTCGCGTTCTGCTTGATCTGCATGATGTCCTGGAACGACGGATCGGTCGGCTTGTGCGCGTTCAGCAGGAAATCGTTGGCCATCATGATGGCCGAGAGAACGTTGTTGAAGTCGTGGGCGATGCCGCCGGCAAGCTGACCCACCGCCTGCATCTTCTGCGATTGCGCGAGGTTGGCCTCCAGCGTCCGCTTCTCGGTGATCTCGAGCAGATAGATGATGGCGACTTCGGCGTCGCGCTCCTCGTGCTCCACCGCGGTGACGAAGAACTGACCCCAGCGTTCCTTGCCGCCATCGAGCATCGCCTCGACCGGCGGAATGTCGCCCTGCCCGTCGGCGGCCTTGCCGATCACCGATTGCAATTCGCCGCGGTCGCGCTCGCTGACCACTGCGAAGATCGACTTGTTGGCGCCGGCGTTCGGAGACAGGCTCTGGGTCAACTTGGCAAAGCGCGCATTGGCGCGCACCACATCGCCGGCCTTGTCCACGGTGGCGATCGCCATCGGCGTATGGTCGAAGAAGCGCATGAAGCGCACTTCGGCGGCGCGCTGCGGATCAGAGCGCTCGTCGCGGGCGCGATTGATCACCAGCGTGCGCGACGCGCCCGGCACGCCGTCGGCGCCGAAAGCGAGCTTGTGATAGAGCCGTGCCGGCATGGTCTTGCCGTTGCGCATCCGCAGATCGACGTCGAACACCTCGGTCTTCACTTCACCGGGCTCGGGCGTGATCGAGGTCAGCAGCGCCGCGCCGTCGCCGGAGAGGATGTCGCTCAGCTTGAGGCCGCCGGAGCCGATCTCCGCCAGATCATGGTCGAGCCAGTTCGCCAGCGTCGCGTTGATGTAGGCGACCTCGCCCGCCGGGGTGACGGAGAAGAAGCCGCACGGCGCATGGTCGAGATATTCGATGGCATGCTGGAGTTCCTGGAAGACGTCTTCCTGACGTTCGCGATCGCGGGTGATGTCGGCGATCGACCACACCGCATAACGCATTTCGCGCCGCGTGGTGCCGAGCGGACGCACCCGCATCCGCAGCCACCGGCCCTGGCCGCTGTCAGTGGTGACCCGCACCTCCTCCTGCTGGCGCTTGCCCTCGCGCGCCGCCTTGAGCAGGCGGAACACCGCTTCGGACACGTCCGGGTTGCCGATGAACACCCGCTCCACCGGCCGCACGTCCTGCGCGCTGGTCGCGCCGGTCAATGCGAGATAGGCGGTGTTGGCATAGACCACGTGGCCATGCGGATCGGTTACCGCGAGCCCGTCAAAGGCATGGTCGGCGATCGGGCGCGTCAACGGATTCTCGGCGGCGCGATCGGCGAAACGGACAATCCCGGCGGCAAAGGCGAACAGCGTGAACAGCCCGACCATCGCCAGCAACGCGAGCAGGCCCATAATATAGGGCTGGGCTTCGGCGCGGCCCATGGTCATGAAGGCAACGGCGGCGGCAACCAGAACGCCGGCGACCACCAGCACCAGAACGATACTGCCGCTGCGCCGCGCCGGCTCATGCACGGCGGCAAACGGGTCTTGAATGTGGTCCCGATCGACGGTCATCGAACGCGCGCAACCCAGTTGAGGGCGGTTTGTGTCGCAGGGCCAGCGCCTGCGACTTGCCGGATACGCCCGAATTCCAGTCCCTGAGTGCCTGAATCGGCCTGCTCAAGGCAAGCACCATATCCACAGGAAGGCTGATCGGATCAGCCGCCGAACCTTCGTTTCAGGCGCATGACGTAGCCGATGACTTCGGCCACAGCATGGTAATGCTCCGCAGGAATCTCGTCATCGACCTCGACCGCGGCATGGAGCGCCCGGGCCAGTGGCACATTCTCGACGATTGGAACATTGTTTGCGGTCGCCACCTCCCGGATCTTGAAGGCGATCAGGTCCACGCCCTTGGCGACGCAGATCGGCGCCGGCATGCCGCGCTCGTATTTCAGCGCCACCGCATAGTGGGTCGGGTTGGTGATGACCACCGACGCGGTCGGCACCGCCGCCATCATGCGCTTTTTCATGCGGGCGTGGCGCAAGGCGCGAAGACGGCCCTTGATGTGGGGATCGCCTTCGGACTGCTTGAATTCTTCCTTGATCTCCTCGAGCGACATCTTCTGCCGTTCGAACCACTGCCGGTACTGGAACAGGTAATCCAGCGTCGCCACCACCGCGAGCATAGCGACGACGGTTCCCATCAGTTGCAGCGACAGCCCGCGGGTGATGCCCATCAGCGCAGCCGGGTCGATTTTGACCAGCGCATCGAGCCGATCGCGCTCGGGCCACAGCACCGCGCACATCACCGCGCCGAGCGCGATCAGCTTGAACAGGCCCTTGAGGAAGTTGGCGCCGGCCTGTTTGCCGAACAGACGCTTGGCGCCGGCCAGCGGCGAGAGCTTGCTGAATTTCGGCGTCAGCGGCTCGGTGGACCACACAGGACGATGCTGGATCAGGTTGGAGCCGATCGCCGCGATCAACAGCAGCAGCAACGGCACGCCGAGCGCGGTGATCAGCATCCATTCCAGCCGGCCGACCAGCGACAGCACGCCCGGCCCGTCGACACGAATCTGATGCGCATTCATCAACAGGTTGCGCATCGGCACTTCGATGGCGGTTCCAACCGAGCCGGAAAACGACGACAGCAACAGCGTCGACGCCGCGATCAGGAACCAGGTGTTGACCTCCTGGCTCTTGGCGACGTCGCCCTTCTCATGAGCGTCGTCGAGACGCTTTTGCGTCGGGTCCTGTGTTTTGGAGTCCTTGTCGTCGTCGGCCACGGCGCGCTCCCTACCCCGGCGTCAGTTCGTGGAGAACGCCGCCGAAATATTCGAGGAACGTGCCCATCATGGTCGTGATGATGACCGCGAGGATCAGGAAGCCGCCGAGGATCGAGAGCGGCACGCCGACGAAATAAACCTGCATCTGCGGCATCAGCCGCGCGAGGATGCCGAGGCCGAGGTTGAACACCAGACCGAACACGATGAACGGCGCGGAGAGCTGGATGCCGATCTTGAACGCCGTGGTGAACGCCCGCGTCGCGAGTGAGGCGACATCGCCGCTCGGCAGCAACTGGCCCGGTGCGAAAATGTTGTAGCTGTCGTTGAGCGCCGCGATGATCAGATGATGCATATCGGTCGCGAACAGCAGCGTCAGGCCGAGCAGCGTCAGGAAGTTGCCGAGCAGCGCGCCCTGCTGGCCCTGCGTCGGATCGACCGAGGTGACGAAGCCGAGGCCGAGTTGCTGCGCGATCACCGAGCCCGCCACCTGCAACGCCGCCAGTGTCATGCGCGCGGTCGCCCCCAGCACCACACCGATGATGATTTCATGGACCATCATCACCAGCAGCGGCGCCATGGCGTTGAGATCGACGTGATAGGCCGCGCGATGGAGCGGCAGCAGGATCAGCGTCAGCATCAGCGCAATTCCGAGCCGCACCCGGACCGGGATGTTGGTCTCCCCGAAGCCGGGCAGCAGCATCACCATCGCGCCGATGCGGGCGAACACCAGCATGAAGGTGGCGGCGAGCGCCGGAAGGAAGGAGACGTCGATGCGCATGATCGACTCATAGTGTCGCTTATCCGCCGATGATTCGCGACGAAATCCGCATCATCTGACCGTGCAGCGCGTCCGCCATGAACGGCAGCGCCAGCACCAGCGTGACGAAAATCGCGAGGATCTTCGGCACGAACACCAGCGTCTGTTCCTGAATCTGCGTCAGCGCCTGCACCAGCGAGATCGCCACGCCGACGATGAGGCCGACGAGGAGCAGCGGCAACGATACGATCACGATGGTCCAGATCGCATCGCGCGCGACGTCGAGAACTTCAGCACCTGTCATTGCAATCCCCTGCCCGCGGGCGTTGGCGCCAACCGATCAGATCGGCATCCGCATGATGTCTTCATAGGACTGGATCACCCGGTCGCGAACCGAGACCAGCGTCGAGACCGCAACGTCGGTTTCCGCCACCGCCGTCACCACGTCCATGACGTTGGCCTTGCCAGCGGCTGCGGCGACCGTCTGGGCATCGGACTTCTTGCCGGCTTCCATGACGCTGCCGACCGCGTCCTTGAGCAGCGCGGTGAACGACGGCCCGTTGCCGCTCTCGGATTTTCCGGCGCCCCCCAGGTTCCCGGCCGAATCGAGAATGCGGGAGAGCGAGGCGTAAGCGTTAGCGGCGACCGTTGGCGATGCCATGATTCAATCTCCCGATCAGGCCTTGAGAATATCGAGGGTGCGCATGATCATCCGGCGCGTGGCGCTGATGATGTTGAGGTTCGCCTCGTAGGACCGCTGCGCCTCGCGCATGTCGGTCATTTCGATGAGCGGATTGACGTTGGGGTACTTCACGTTGCCCGCGGCATCCGCCGCCGGATTGCCCGGCTCGTGCTTGACGCGGAAGTCCGAAGTGTCCGGCTTGATGCGGCCGAGCGAGACCACGCGCGCATCGAGGGCACGGTCGAGTTCGGAGGAAAATGTCGGCACCTTGCGGCGATAGGGATCGCCGCCCGCCGTCTTCGCCGTCGAATCGGCGTTGGCGATGTTTTCGGAGATCACCCGCATGCGGCCGGCCTGTGCGCGCAGCCCGGATGTGGCGATGCTCATCGACCTGAGAAAGTCTCCAGTGTCACTCATGGTTCAGTCTCCCTGCCCGTCAGCGCTTGCCGATCGCGGTCTTCAACAGACCGAGACTGCGGCTGTAGAGCGAGGTGACGGCGGCGTAGTCCATCTGGTTGGCCGAGACCTTCAGCATCTCGTCTTCGAGATTGACGGCGTTGCCGGCTGGGCGCGTCTCGTAGCCGACGCGATTGTTGGCCGCGAAGCTGTCGCTCATCCCCGCCGCCTGAATGTGTCCGGGGCTGGTGCGCGTCATCGCCAGCGAATGGGTCATGCCCGACGTGGTCATGGTGTCGGGATTGAATTTGGGCTCGACCAGATCGCGCGGACGGAAATTCGGCGTGTCGGAATTGGCGATATTCTCGGCCAGCACCCGCTGCCGCTCCTGATGCCATTGCATCTTGGTGCGGAGCATCGACAGCATCGGAAGATCGGCAATCGCCATGGCGGCCTCCATCCCCGGCGCATCCCGAGGTAGGCAGAATTTGCCGCGTGTATGGTTAACAGAGAGTTAAGAATCACCCTCACACGGTCCGATGACGCCGGGCTCGGAGCGGATCAAGGTTATCCCCGCTTCCCCGAGCATGTCCGCGACGCGTATTGGCGAATGGTAGCAGGTGGGCCGCAAAGCACTGTCACCAGCACATTTTCGCCACGAAGTGTGCCCTTAACCCGGCCGAGGCTCGGGATTTGGTTCAACAAGCGATTTGGGCTCGGCCGATTCTGGTCTATGAAGGCTGGAACGGCACCTTTTGCCGTTGGAAATTAACGAGTGGCGCGAAACTTCCGCGGTTTTCGCCGTTTGTTTTGTTTTTGCGGCTTGGAGTCGCGAATCTTTCGCCGGAATCGGCAACCTGGACGAGGACATTCGCATGCAACCGCTCTGGTACCTCATCGCCTTCGTGATCGTGGTGGCGCTGATTGGTGCGACGGCCTGGCTGGTCCGCCGGTTCGCCGGCAGCAGCATCGGCGGCGGAGCCGCCCGGGGCCGGATGCCTCGCCTCGCCGTCATCGACGCCGCCGCCGTGGATGGCCGCCGCCGGCTGGTGCTGGTGCGCCGGGACAACGTCGAGCATCTCCTGATCATCGGCGGCCCCACCGATGTCGTCGTCGAAACCAATATCGTCCGTGGCACCGCCTCGCGCGATCCGGCGCCGGCCCGTGCGCCCGCCGGCACCGAGCTTCCGGGCCGCGTGGCGCCGCTGCCTGACGCGACCAACTGGGCCGCGGACAACGACGCTCCCCGCACCGAAACGTTCGAAGCGCCGGAGCCTCCCGTGCTGCCCGAACGCCCGGCCCCGCGCCTGCCGACCGCGGAAGAGACACGCCGGCCTGCAGCAGCGCCGGAGCGGCGCCCCGATCTCGGCAGCTTCGTGCCCGAACCGATGGTGCGGCCCGAGCCGGCGGCACGCCCAAGCCTGCGGACCGAACCGCGTCCGCCGCGCACCGAGCCGCCGATTCCCCGCGCGCCGCGTGCGCCCGAACTGCCGTCGCGCGGCCCTGCCGCACTGACGCGCTCTGTGCAGCGCTCGCCCGAACAGCCGATGTCGGCGGCGGATCAGAACCTCGCCGAAATGGCGCAGCGGCTGGAAGCCGCCCTGCGCCGGCCCGGCAGCAGCAGTGGCGGCGGTGAAGCGCGTGCGCCGAGCGTCAGCCACGCCGACCGCATCGGCGCGCCGCCGGTGGCGCCCGACACGCCTGCGAGCCGTCCGGCCTCCGAGACCGACAATGCGCCTGCCCAGCAGCAGGCATCCGCCGAGCCGTCGACCAAGTCCAACTTCGAGAATCTCGAAGACGAGATGGCGAACCTGCTCGGCCGCCCGAAAACTCCATCGTGAGGCCGGGCAAACTTCCGCGTAGAGTTTTATTTCTTCTGATACTGGTTGCGACGGGATCGCTGGTCGATCCTGCGCTCGCGCAGGACATCAGCATCAATTTCGGCCAGGGCAATGGCGGCGTCACCGAGCGCGCCATCCAGCTGATTGCGCTGCTGACGGTGCTGTCGATCGCGCCGTCGATCCTGATCATGATGACGTCGTTCACGCGCATCGTGGTCGTGCTGTCGCTGCTGCGCACCGCACTCGGCACCGCGACCGCGCCGCCCAACTCGGTCATCATCGCGCTCGCCTTGTTCCTCACCGCCTTCGTGATGGGGCCGGTGCTGCAGAAATCCTACGACGACGGCATCCGTCCGCTGGTCGCCAACGAGATCAGCGTCGAGGACGCTCTGCAGCGCGCCTCGGGGCCGCTGCGCACCTTCATGCAGAAGAACGTGCGAGAGAAGGACCTCAAGCTGTTCATGGATCTGGCGAAGGAGCCGCCGGTCGCAACCCCCGAAGCGATGCCGCTGCGCATTCTGGTGCCGGCCTTCATGATCTCGGAACTGCGCCGCGCATTCGAGATCGGCTTCCTGCTGTTCCTGCCCTTCCTCGTCATCGACCTCGTGGTGGCGTCGGTGCTGATGTCGATGGGCATGATGATGCTGCCGCCGGTCGTGGTGTCGCTGCCGTTCAAGCTGATCTTCTTCGTGCTGGTCGACGGCTGGTCGCTGGTGGCCGGCAGTCTGGTGCAGAGCTACGGCGGATAGCCTAGCGCTCAGCCCTGACCTGTTTGGTTCCGACAATCGCGGGCAGCGATCCGGTCGCATCGGTATCGACACCACTCGCAGGCAGTTTCACGCGCGCCACCGCATCGGGGAAACGCATCCGCATTTCGCGCAGGAAACCATCAAGCGTGTCGATGGCGGCGGCCATCTTCGCGATCTTGGCGAAATCGGCGCTGTCGGCCGAGGCCGGCTTGCTGGCAATCGCGAAGGCCGAACGATCACTCGCGCTGTCCATCTTCGGCGCGTATTTCTCGCGGAAGCGTCCGAGACCGATGGCGTCGTTGGCGAGCGCATAGCCGATGGTGGCGCGGATAATGTCGCTCTTCTCAAGATCCGTCAGCGGCTTGAAGTCACGCCAGCGATCGCCATAGAGCAGTTCGATCTGCTCGGCGGACTCGCGCCAGCGCCGCGACGCCCAGTAGATGTCCGAGCGCAAGCGGATCGCTTCGCGGCCGGTCAGGTTCGAAATGATGTCGAGCGCGAGATCGCGGCGGCCGATGTCGCTTTGCGCGCGCGCCTCGAGCAACAGCCGCTGCTGGCGTAGCTCCCCGGCAAGATCGGCGATGCGCGTGGTGCGCAGCGCGGCGATGGCGCGGTTCGGCTTACGGTTCATCAAATAGATCGTGGCAAGGCGCGCCGCGACCTGAGCGCGCGCCGCACCCTCAAGACGATGGTCGATCTGGTACTGCAGCAGTTCGCCGGCCTGATCGAGCAGGTCGAACGCCACCAGCCGGTCGGCAAGGCGGCGGATCATCTCGTCGCCACGACGGCCGATCGGCGCCAGATCGCGATATTCGTAGAACATCGCCAGCGCCTCGATCGGCGGCAGGCCGTCGCCCTTGCTGGTCAGATAGAGATTGGCGAACACTGCCGACGCGTTGTCCTGCATCGCGCGTGCGATTTCCGAATTCGGCGCGATTTTCGTGACCATGTGAGTCGCTGCGAAAGCCTCGCTGTAGCGCTCCTTCTCACCATAAAGACGCGCCAGCATCTCGAGCGTCTTCATCTCGGTCGCATCGCCGCGCCACAACACGGCCAGCGTTTCGAGCTCGCGCAACGCGTCGTCGTCGTTGATCTCGTTGCGCTTCTGGCGCAGCGCGATCTCATAAAGCTTCGCCTTGACCGCAACCGGCCGATCGTCGGATGCGGCCGCGTCATGGAAATATGTCAGCGCGTCCTTGTCCTGGCCAAGCGCGTCGGCAAGGCGTCCGCGCAGCAGGGTGAGACTAGCCTTCTGCTCGGGCGACACGCCAAGGATACCAAGCTCGTTGCCGCGCGCGGTTGCGCCCGAATAGTCCTTCACTTCGAGCAGGGCGCGCATCGAATCCAGAAGGACAATGCGCTGCAGGTCGGTCGGCAGGCCGATGATCACCGGCTCGACGTTCTTGAATTTCTCCCGCGCCTCCGCCCATTTGCCGAGCCGTGCGCTCGCCAGCGCGCGCCAGAGCTGGGATTCCGGACTGTTGCCGGCGGCCGGGCTGGATAGTGCTTTAAGTCCTTCCGCGGGGCGGCCCGACAAGGTGTCCGCCACCGAACGCGCGATCAGCGCAGGCTCGCTCTCGTTGCCGTCGGACAGTGCCTTCGCGAGATCAAGCACGCCCCTCGCCTCGGGATAGAATCCGCGCGCCAGATAGAACCGCGCCATTGCCAGATGCGCGAGGACCTGATTGTCGCCGCTGGCGTTCGCGGCGGCCCGGATCAACTCGTCGAGCCGCTGGTTGAAATTGGCCTTCTGGTTGTCCTGCCATTCGTTGACGTCGAATGCGGGCCCGACCACCACGGTCGCGCGCTCGGCCACCGCGCTCGAGGCCGATAGCGTGAGACCGCCCGGGCGGCCGAGGGTCACGCTCCCGGCAGACAGCGTCGCGGTGATGTCATCGGAATTCGGTTTGATGACGATACCGTGAACCGATTCCAGCAGCGACAGCTCGACGAAGTTCTGCCTGCGTACGAAGCCGCGCGCCGGTAGCGTCGCCGGAACGATCATCAGCGTGTCGCCCGCGCCGGGATCGGTGAAGCGCAGCAGCGGTCCCGGCTTGTCGATCGCGATGCTGACATTCTCCTTTCCGGGATCGGAGATGTTGCGCAGCGCGACGAGCGGTTGCGTCGCGGTCTCGGCCTTGTCGGACAGCGTCAGCACCGGCGTCGCGGCGTCGCCGGTCAGGGACACAAGCTGCGGCCGGTTCAACCGGAGGCGAAGCGCGCGCCCGTTCGGCACGTCGGCAAGGGTGGCATCCGCCAGAAGCGAACCGCCCTCATGACGAACCGTGCCGATGTCGAGCGATTTGCCAGTCGCGAACACAACCCAGATCGCGTCGGCACGAGGAAACACCGCGAGCGGCGTTGCCGCGCCGAATGGAAACGTCAGGCGGAATTCGTCGCTGGTGCGTTTGGCTTCGACCACGACCGCATCGCCGACGGGTTTGGGTGCAGGCGATGCTGCTGGCGCCGCAACTGCAGGCGTTTCAGCCGCCGGCGGAGTCGCCGTGACCGCGACCTGAGCAACCACGGGCGTCTCGGGCTTGACTGGCGTCACGGGCGGCGCGGCCTTGACCTCGGCATGAACCTCGGGCTTTGCAGCCTGCGGCTTGGCCGGTTCGCCAGACGGCTTGACCGCGATCTTCGCTTCTTTTGCGATGGCTTCCGACGTCGGCGCCGGAGATTGTGCTCCGACCACATTCTTCGCGGCCGCGGCCGATGAAGGTTGCGGCGGCAGATTGATCGAAGATTTCTGTGCCTTGTCGAAGCCGATATCGACGATGTAGTTGCGCTCCTCGCGGAACGCATGGACGTCGACCTCGCCGATCAGCGAAATATCCACCGACGAACTGTCGCCCGCCACTTTCTGATCGATCGACTTGATGTTGTTCGGCGCGGCAATCCGGGCATCGGCAAGATCGAATGTCAGCGGCGAGGAAAACGACAGCGAAAATTTGTCGGCGCTCAGCGACGACGACACAGCGATGCCGTCCGGCAGTTCGAACACGAACCGGACAAAGGTCGGCTGCACAGAGGTGCGGACGCGCACCGGCGGTTTTTTCTTGGCTTCGTCGGCAGCGCGCTGCAACCGCAATGCGCGCTCGGCGGCGAGCGCGCGCTCCGACAGTTCGCGGACCACCTCCTGCGGCAATGGCGGCGGCAGGCCGGACCAGCTTTCCGGCAGAAGATCGATGAACACCCGCTCGCCGGCGGTCATGACATTGACGCGCACCTTCTGCGTCAGCGCAAGACGGATGGCGCTGCCGTCAGGATCACGACGACTCGCACCGACATAGGACGGGACAGCATCGATGAGCTGATCGATGTCGATATCAACCGGCCCGTTGAAGCGAATGACGAGAATCGAGCCCGCAACCACGACCTCGGTCCCGACTTCCCGATCAAACTTGAGCAGCAGCCTGGCGTATTTGCCGGGCGACGACAACGTCGCCTCGCCTTTCGGCAATTCAGCATGCGACGGCGTCGGCAGTGCAAGAGCGACAGCGATCAATGCCGCGCACGACCAGCGCAACGCACGCCGGCACGCGGCGCGCGCGGCACCGCGAACCCGCGGCCCAAGCCCGCCGGCAGTCCTGACATCAGAGGCGGCCATGCTGGCCATGGTGACTGTCTCTCGGCTTACGGTTTCGGCTTACTGCTTCGACTTGCCGGTTGCGGCTTGCGCGTGTGGACCCAATCTAGGTTTCGCCGTTTAAGGAGTTGTTAATCATCAGTTGCTGCCGACCGGCCTGCCCTCGATCTTCGGCAACTCGGTTGACGCCGACATCTTGTCGCCTCCGGCCCTGCGCGCGAGCTCGACGGTCAACCGCTCGGCCACTTCCGGCTTCATCTGCCCGAGGATGTCGGCCATCTTGCGCGGATTGATCTGCGAAGCGATCTCGTAGAGCACCGGCAGTTCGAGACGATCGAACACGCGCGCGGCATCCTTCGGCTTCATCCCCTCGTACATGGTGATGATACCCTTGAAGCGCGCGGCTTCCGCTTCCTTCTTCTGCTCGGTGGCGACGCCAATGCGCGCCTCGATTGCCTTGAGTTCTTCGGTCTTGCCTTCGATGCGCTTCTCGGCGGACTTGATCAGGCTTTCGCGAATGTCGATCTCCCGCGCACGCGCCTCCAATTCCTGACGGCGCGACTGCAGCCGTTCGAGCACGGCACGCTCCGATGCGGTGACCGGACGGCCCGGGTCGGGATAGATCACCTGGCCATCCGGCAATTCGGGCGCCGCAACGGTCTCAGGCTTGGTCTCGGGCTTCTCTTCCTTCTTGGCGCTCACGGACCCGGTGACGTCCGACATGTCGACCGCCGGACGACCGGTCGGGAAGCCGAGATTATCCTGCGCCCATGATTTCTTGGGCGGCGGGCTGTCCGCCGCCAGAATGTATCCGCCATCCAGAAGCAGACCGGTGACCTTGAGCACGACCAGGCACGAGATCGCGATCAGGACCGTCGGAATGATCCGGAATTCACGGACGAACTTCATGCTGCGAGGCCGGCCCGTCGGCGTTCGGAGAAGGCTTGCGCGGCGGCAACCAGCGAACGCGCGTCATGCGGGCGGGCAACCGGCGCCGGCTCGGCGACAGTTGCGGCAACGCCGGCGGGGCGTGCAGCCATCGCGATCTGCGACAGGCGCTTGAGGATTTCGTCGCCGATCAGGATCTGCCGCCCGAGCTTTTCGGTCAGTTCGGTCGCGGCGGCAAGTTGCTCGCCAAGATTGGCATCGCACTCCCGCACCGTGACTTTCAGGCCGCCGATCGCGCGCTCGGCGATTTCCGTCGCGGTGATCAGCTCCGAGATCGTCGCCTTGAGCGAATGCTCGTCGGCCTTGAGCACCTTGAGGCGCTTGTTCAGGATCATGCAGTACCAGATCGTGAACAGCAGCAGCACCGCCACCATGCTCTCGATCATGAATCCGAATGAATGATTCATTATTGTGCCTCCATCATTTTTGTCTGCTCGTCCGCTTTCTCGAACATCGCAAAAGTGGTGTGCGGCTTGCGCAGGGGCTTAGCGACACGGATCGCGACCTTGTCGCCGACCCGCCCCATCCGTCCCTCGCTCAAGGTCACGTCGCCGCAGCGCACCGACACCAGCGCGTCGGGACGGATGCCGAGCGGCAGCGTGTCGCCGACTTTCAGGCTCATGAGTTGCTTGAGCGGAATGTTGGCTTCGTAGAGCACGGCATCGACAGCCATCGATGCCTTGGCGATCTCGGTGGCGAGATGGCCCTCCCAGATCGGATCGCGGCCGAACTTTTCACCCATGAACATCTGCAACAACACGTTGCGGATCGGTTCGATGGTGGCGTAAGGCAGCAGCAGCTCGACATTGCCGCCGCGATCTTCCATGTCGATGCGCAGGCGCACCAGAATGGCGGCGTTGGCCGGGCGGCTGATCGCGGCAAAGCGCGGATTGGTCTCGAGCCGGTCGATCGTGAACGTCACCGGCGACAGCGGGCGGAATGCCTGCTCGGCATCGGCAAGCACCACTTCGACGAGGCGCTTGACCAGATTGGTTTCAATGGTGGTGTAAGGCCGGCCCTCGATGCGCAGCGACGTGACGCCACGCCGGCCGCCGAGCAGCACGTCGATCATTGAATAGATCAGGCTGGAGTCGACGGTGAACAGCCCGAAGTTCTCCCACTCCTCGGCCTTGAACACCGTGAGCACGCAGGGCAGCGGGATCGAATTGAGATAATCGGCGAAGCGCACCGAGGTGATGCGATCGAGCGAGACCTCGACGTTGTCGGAGGTGAAGTTGCGCAGACTGGTCGTCATCAACCGCACCAGGCGGTCGAACACGATTTCGAGCATCGGCAGACGCTCGTAGGACACCATCGCGGAATCGATGATCGCGCGGATGCCCGAATTGTCTTCGACGTTGACCTCACCGTCGCTGAAGCCGAGCAGGTTGTCGATTTCTTCCTGCGACAGCACGCGCTCGCCGCTGGCCTTGGTCGTGCCAAGCCCGCGGCTGCCATCGTCGACCATGGCGGCCCATTGCTCGGCCATGGTTTCGGTGAGTTCGTTGGAGGCCGCTTCGGCAGCCGCCTGTTCCGGATCCTCGGAATCGAGCGAGCCTTCCCACTGGGCGGCTAGCGCATCCTGATCGACATCATCGCCGGGAGCCATCTCTCACTTCCATTCCATCACTGGACGATGATTTCCTTGAACAGCACGGCGTTCACCTGGCTCGGCGAGATCGCCGCGTTGACGCGCCGCGTCAGTTCTTCCTTCAGCCGAAACAGTCCGATCGAGCCGTTGAGATCGTTCGGCCGCAGTTCGCGCAAATAAGTCTGGAACAGGTCGGTGACGCGCGGCATCGACGGCTTGATGGTGTCGACCAGATGCTGATCCTTGACCTCGAGCGTGACCTTCACCTTGAGATACTGGATGCGCTCGCCCGGCAGATTGGCGAGGTTGACCAGAATGTCGGGCACATCGAGGAACACCGGCGGCTTCGCCGGCTCGGCTTCAGCATGTTTCTCGCCATGGCCGCGCAGGAAAAAGAACCAGCCCCCGCCGCCGACAGCGCCGAGCAGCAGCATCGCGGCCGCAGCAATAATAATGAGTTTGCGTTTGCTCTTCGGAGGCGCAGCTTCGCCTTCCGCCGCGCCCTCGGTTTGATCGTCGTCTGCCATCGCCCTGCCCGCACGGTGTCGGGTTGGCTCGATGCTGCCGAACTGGCTGAAAATACGCGATACGAATGCCGCCGGCGCCCCAAGCGCCCTCTTTGCCCACGCTAGGTCGCAATGGTTAACGAAAACTTTCTTTTCGTCCCGAAGTGGGAAAATTTTGCCGGGCCAACATGGTCAACAAGACCTTTCTGCCGCCCTGCCCCAGCATCCGAAACCATCTATCTCACTGAAATATCGCAACTTTCATTGTTGGCACGCTCCTCGCATTAACCATACCGAACCGCCCGGTTTGGGAGAGCCAGCGGTTCAAGCGAGCCGAGGCGGTCTTGGGAGAGGCAGCCGCGGTTCTTCAGGGGAGAACTGACGATGGAGAATACCCTTCTCGTCGCACTGTCGCGCCAGATGTCGCTTGAGCGGCAGATCGACGTCATCGCCAACAACGTGGCGAACGTGAACACGGCCGGCTTCAAGGCCGACAAGTCGCTGTTCGAGGAATTCCTTCGGACCGGCGCGCGCGAGGACAATTTCCAGGTCGCCGACCGCCGGGTCAGCTTCGTGCAGGACCGCGCGACCTTCCACGATTTCGCGCAGGGCGCGCTCGACCGGACCGGCAACCCGCTCGACGTCGCCGTCAACGGCAACGGCTTCCTCGCCGTGCAGACCCAGGGCGGCGAGCGCTACACCCGCGACGGCGCGCTGCAGATCAATTCGCAAGGGCAACTCGTCACCACCGGCGGCGAAGTGGTGCTCGGCACCAACGGCCCGATCGTATTCCAGCCGACCGACCGCAACATCGTGATCTCGAGCGACGGCACCGTCACCGTTCAGGAAGGCACCGTCACCCAGGTCGACTCCATTCGCGGCCGGCTGAAGCTCGTCAAGTTCGACAGCCCGCAGCGGCTGGTGAAGGAAGGCGCCAACCTCTACTCGGCGCCGGCCGGCGTCATCGCCCAGGCCGACACCGCCTCGCGCGTCAACCAGGGCTTCATCGAACGCTCCAACGTCAGCGCCGTCACCGAAATGAGCCGCATGATGATGGTGATGCGCACCTACCAGCAGGTTTCCTCGCTGATGCAGCAGCAGAGCGACCTGCGCAAGACCGCCATTCAAACGCTTGCCGACGTTCCGGCCTGAGGAGATTGACCGATGCGCGCACTCTACACCGCAGCGACCGGCATGGCCGCACAGGAACTCAACGTTCAGGTGATCTCGAACAACATCGCGAACATGCGCACCACCGGCTACAAGAAGCAGCGGGCGCAGTTTCAGGACCTGATCTACGAACACGTTCAGCGCGTCGGCGCGCAGGCGTCCGATCAAGGCACCATCCTGCCGGTCGGCATTGACCTCGGCGGCGGCGTCAAGACCGCCGGCACGCCGCGCCAGATGACGCAGGGCACTTTGCTGCCGACCGGAAACGACCTCGACGTCGCGATCCGCGGCGAAGGCTTCTTCAAGATCCAGATGACCGACGGCACCTACACCTATACGCGCGACGGCTCGTTCACGACCGACGGCACCGGCCGCATCGTCACGCCGCAGGGCAACCTGGTGCAGCCGACCATCACTATCCCCGAAAACGCCTCGGGCCTCACTATCAACGCGCAGGGCCAGGTCTCGGTGAAACTGCCGGGCACCACCACCCCGACGGTGATCGGACAGATCGCCCTCACCCGCTTCATCAACAAGGCCGGCCTGCAGCCGATCGGCGACAATCTGTTCACCGATACGCCCGCATCGGGTCCGCCGCAAGATGGCATCGCCAACACCGACGGCTTCGGCGACATGCAGCAGCGCAACCTCGAACAGGCCAACGTCGAAGTGGTGTCGGAAATCTCCGACCTGATCGCCGCGCAGCGCGCCTACGAGATGAACGCCAAGGTCATCAGCGCCGCCGACCAGATGCTGCAATCCACCACCGGCATGTTCCGCTGAGGCGCAGCCCGCATCACGAGATCGATCATGACCCTCCGCCCGCTCCTCATCACCATCGCCCTCCTCGCCGCCGGCACGTCCGCGCAGGCGCAGGAAACCCGCGATCGCGCCTCGACACCGGTGCTGCGCGCCCATGTCAGCGTCAGCAGCGACGTGGTGCGGATCGGCGACCTTGTCGAGAACGCGGGCGCCGCCGCGCAGATCGCGGTCTATCGAGCGCCCGATCTCGGCACCACCGGATCGGTGCCGGTGTCCCAGATCATTGAAAGCCTTCGCGCGCACGACGTGATCGGGGTCGACACCCATGACCTTCGCGACGTGTCGGTGACCCGGCTGTCGCGCGTTCTGTCCCACAAGGATGTCGAACAGCAGGTTGCCCGCGCGCTGGAACGGCGCAACGGCCTCGGCGACGCCGCCGACATCGCCGTCACCTTCGACCGCTCGTTCGGCGATCTTCAGCTCGACGCCGCAAACAGCGGCGAGTTGAAATCGCAGTCGGTCCGCTTCGATCCGCGCAGCGGCCGCTTCGACGTCATCTTCGAAATCATCGGCGCCGCATCGACTCCCGGCCGTCTCAGACTGACCGGCGTCGCGGTCGAGACCGTGGAGGCGATCGTGCTGACACGCGCCGTGGACCGTAACGATATTCTCAAGGCCTCCGACGTCACCCTTGAACGCCGTCCGAAAATCGAAGTCGGCAACGCGCCCGCAACCCGCGATCAGACCATCGGCATGCAAGCCCGCCGACCGCTGCGCGCAGGGCAAGCGCTGAAGACGACCGATCTCGCCAAGGCCGACCTCGTGACGCGCGATCAGAACGTCACGCTGATCTATCAGGTGCCCGGCATCTATCTCACCGGCCGCGGCAAAGCGCTCGAAGCCGGCACCGAGGGCGACACCATCAACGTCACCAGCCTGCAGTCCAAGCGCATCGTCCAGGGCCGCGTCATCGGTCCGGGCCAGGTCACGATCGTCGTCGCCCGGCCGCAGGTCACTGCATCGCTCGCAGCCAACGAAACCACGCCGTCCATCAGTGTCGCTGACAACAGCAAAGTCGAGTAAGCCCCATGTCCTGTAAGCTCATGTCTCCGGCCAATATCATCAATCGCATCGTCCTGCTCGGTAGCCTCGCAGCCATCGGCGCGTTCGGCGGCGGATGCTCGGCAATCGACCGCCTCGCCGCGATCGGCGAAACGCCCAAGCTGTCGGCGATCGACAATCCGACCACGCAGGCCGGATACAAGCCGGTCTCGATGCCGATGCCGGCGCCGATTGCAGCGTCCTACAATCCCAACTCGCTGTGGCGGAACGGGTCGCGCGCGTTCTTCAAGGATCAGCGCGCTCATCAGATCGGCGACATCCTCACGGTGACGGTCAACTTCACCGACAAGGCGGCAATCGCCAACGAAACCCAGCGCAGCCGCAGCAGCTCGGAAGATTCCGGCATCACCAATCTGTTCGGCGCGAACAAGGTGCCGATCATCGGTTCTCCCGTTCCCGGCAAGCTGATGACCACCGACTCCACCGCGAGCACCGACGGCAAGGGTTCGGTCAACCGTCAGGAGGCCTTGCAGACCAGTGTCGCCGCCGTGGTCACGCAGGTTCTGCCCAACGGCAATCTGGTGGTCGAAGGCAAGCAGGAAATCCGCGTCAATTTCGAAATCCGCGAACTGATCGTCGCCGGCATCGTGCGGCCGGAAGACATCCAGAGCGACAACACCATCGACTCCAGCAAGATCGCGCAGGCCCGCATCGCCTACGGCGGCCGCGGCCAGATCACCGACGTGCAGCAGCCGCGCTACGGACAGCAGGTGATGGACGTGCTGTTGCCCTTCTGATCGCAGCGGCGCGCTCTCCCCGCGCCGCCTCCTTCGAGCTCCCACGCCGATCCGCGAACCTAGGCGCGGAAAGGCGTAAACGATGCGGCCTTCGCTAGCTCCCCTGGCGAAGGCCGCAGTCGTTTGGCGAAAAGAGTTAACGCCCGGACCGTGCTGCACGCATCGAGACACTTCCCAACCAGCCGTATTTGGTGGCAATCTAAAGTTTTGGGTTGGGGTATTTCAGATGATTTATTTTGTTATTGGCGGCGTTGCCGTGATGACGTTTGCTTTGATTACGCTTGTGGTCGCCATCTCTATTGCTGCGATGAGGCTCGCGGACGACCGACCACCCTCGCAGGCAGACAATTAGTGTTCCTCAGTGAGGACACTGTATCGTCGATCGCGTAAACGGCGACCCTCGCCGCCATGGTGTCCGCGGGCAAGCGCACGGGTTCGTGCGCTGCGGGAACAACGTTTGGCATTGAACGGCATTTCCATAGGTTGGCGGCCCCGGAATCCGGGCTGGTGAAGGTGTGGCGGGTGGTGATAGGTTGCCCCCCTATTTCGGGGAATTTTCGTGAAAACCGCACACAAGATAGCTCTTGCGCGTACCGCTTATCGTGCAGTCAATCTCGCTCGCTCATCGATCGGGCTGACAGACCATTGCACCGTGCAGCGGCGCGGCATCACATTCGATCTTGACCTGTCACAAGGGGTGGACTTCGCGTTATTCCTTGATCGGTACGAGCGAAGCACGCAGGACGCGCTTGGGCGACTTGTTGTGCCTGGCAGTGCCGTTCTTGATGTCGGCGCAAATATAGGCGCGATGACATTGCTCCTCGCCAAGCTGGTTGGACCGACGGGGCGTGTTCTGGCCTTTGAACCAACCGACTACGCGTTCGCAAAACAGCAAAAAAACCTGTCGCTCAATCCGGATCTGGCTGGTCGCGTCACAAGCTATCATTGCTTTTTGTCGGCCAAAGATGACTCCGACGTTCCGACCGACATTTACTCTGCATGGCCCTTGACCGGCGGAGAACGACTTCACACCAAGCATCTCGGGCAGCCGATGCCAACCGCTGCCGCTCGCTCACGTAAACTGGACACCGTTCTTCGCGAGGCCGGTGTGGACCGCGTTCAGCTTGTAAAGCTGGACGTGGATGGATTTGAGGTCGACGTGCTTCGCGGCGCACCCGAGCTTCTGAAAACAAAGCCGGTATTTGTCATGGAGCTTGCGCCCTATTGCCTCGATGAGCACGGATCGTCGCTCGACGAGATGCTTTCGTTCTTTCGTGAGAATGGGTATTCGATTCACACTGAAACCGGACGGCCGTTGCCGCAATCCTCAGGCGAACTTCTCAAAATCATCGGCGACGGGTCGAGCCTGAACGTCGTTGCGTCCTAATCTTATCCATTGAGCACGAGGGAAGCGCTGGCGAAAGACAGTCGTTTTCGAACGACGAAGGCGATCTAGCCCAGCCGCTCAGCCACCAGCCGCCCGATCGCGGCAAACACCTGTTCGTGCTGCGCGGCATTCGGCTTGCCGCCCTGGGTGTAGACCGCCATCACGATGGGCGTATCCGGCTTCGGCCACGCCACGGCGATGTCGCCGACCGCATCCTTGCCATTGTTGCCGGTCTTGTCGCCGACTCGCCAGTCCTTCGGCAGACCGCCGCGCAGGCGCTTGGCGCCGGTCTTGCAATTGATCAGCCAGCCGGTGAAACGCTCGCGCGATGCCGGCGACAACGCGTCGCCCAGCACGAGACGCTTCAGATTGCCGGCCATCGCGGCCGGCGTCGTGGTGTCGTGTGGGTCGCCGGGCGGCGAGCGATTGAGTTCGGGCTCGTAGTGATCGAGGCGCGAGGTCTTGTCCCCGAGTGAGCGCCAGAACGCGGTCAGCCTCGCAGGGCCGCCGACATGCGCGAGCAGCAGGTTGGCGCAGGTGTTGTCGCTGAGTTCGACCGCACCCTTGCACATGTCGTCGAGCGACATCGCGCCCTTGGCGAGATTCTCCCTGGCGACGGGTGCGTAGTCCTGCAGATCCTTCTCGCCATAGGAGATTGTCTGGTCGAGACGATCCTCGCCGCGATCGACCCGCGCGAGCACGCACGCGGCGAGCGATGCCTTGAACGTGCTGCACATGACAAAGCGCTGATCCGCGCGCCAGGCGAACTTCGCGCCTGACTTCAGGTTTTCGGCGTAGACGCCGATCTTCCCTTTGCTCGCGCGCTCATAGTCCTTGAAGACGGACGGCGCGGCTTCAGCCACGGCCGGCCACAACGCCAGACCCGGCAAGGCGGCGAGCAAGGTACGTCGATCGATGATCATGGGAATTCCTGAAGCTGGACAGTGCACCCAGCTTCAGCAGTCATTCGCGCCGAGACTAAGGCAGTCTCGTCACTCGTCGCGATAAACCTTCTCGCGCTTCTCGTGACGCTCCTGCGCCTCGATCGACAGCGTCGCGATCGGACGGGCTTCGAGCCGCTTCAGCGAAATCGGCTCGCCGGTCTCTTCGCAATAGCCGTAGGTATTGTCTTCGATGCGCTGGATCGCGGCGTCGATCTTGGAGATCAGCTTGCGCTGCCGATCCCTTGCGCGCAGTTCGATGGCGCGATCCGTTTCCGACGACGCCCGGTCCGCTAGGTCCGGGTGATTGACGTTTTCTTCCTGCAATTGCTGGAGCGTTGTCTTCGCTTCGCGAAGGATCTCCTCCTTCCAGGCGAGCAGCTTGGCGCGGAAATAGTCGCGCTGCCGCTCGTTCATAAAGGGCTCCTTCTCCGAAGGCTTGTAGCTCTTTACTTTTTCCAACACCGATCTCTCGTCGTGCAAAAGGGCCGGACCTAGCCCGGCGGAGGCGCTTTATATAGCGGTGCTCTATGACAAACAATATCGGGAATTGAGGTTGCTGCGGCGCGCCAAATGCCCGGATTCTGCGCGGTTTTCCCCAAAAACCGCACAGCGGAACCAAAAGCGCGCTTACTGCCCGGCCTTGGCGAGTTCAACCTCGACCCGCAATTCGATCTCGGCCAACACTTGATCGAGCCCGGCGTCGCCTGATGAGGATTTGAGATCGGCGGCGGCGGTGCGCAGCCGTGCAACCGTCGATGAATCGAGAGATCCCGCCAACAGGCCGATCTTGAGGTCATCCAGCACATCGAGCGCGGTTCGGCCGCGCGCCACCGAGCGTTTGCGGCGCTCGACCGGATCTTCCTCCACGCCCTGCATGGCGAGCAGCGCGTCGATACCGCCCGCCGCGCGTGGCGCGGTCGCCTGGCGGTTCTCCGCCACCGTGTTCATTTCGCCTAGCGAAAACGTCGCGGAACCGGTGCGCCGGGTGCTTGATGCCGACGTTCCGACGGGGATGCCATTGGGTCCATAAATGCGCATCGTCATGCCTCGCGACAGAGCTTTCAGGCCGTGATGATTCGCAAATACCCACCCGGGGGAATCAGGCCACCTGAACCTGCCGCGCCAACCTCGCCCCGTTATGGTTAACGGGACGTAAACAACCCGGCAAAAACTGCCGCACGCGGCAAGTTCTCCGGTCTCGACGCCGCATGGCCCGGCGGCGATGCGGAAAATAATCAAGCAAATTCAAAATATTATCAGAACGATCCGATTGGCACGGCCCTCGCATGGTTAATGGCGGCCTAACCTCGTGGGGAGCACCAGGTGTGGGCGACAACGACCTCAGCGGGGAGCAGAGGATGTTTCGGGTTCTACGAGCAGCAGGCCTCGCCGCCATGGCGCTGGCGCTTGCATGCGGATCGGCAAACGCCACGTCGCGGATCAAGGATCTCGCGAACATCGAGGGCGTGCGCCAGAATCAGCTCATCGGCTACGGCCTCGTGGTCGGCCTCAATGGAACCGGCGACACCCTCAACAACATCCCCTTCACCAAGCAATCGCTGCAGGCAATGCTGGAACGCATGGGCGTCAACATTCGCGGCGCCACCATCCGCACCGGCAACGTCGCCGCGGTGATGGTCACCGGCAACCTGCCCGCCTTCGGCACCCAGGGCACGCGGATGGACGTCACGGTGTCCGCGCTCGGCGACGCCAAGAGCCTGCAAGGCGGAACCCTGCTGGTCACTCCCCTGCTCGGCGCCGACGGCAACGTCTACGCGGTGGCGCAGGGCTCGCTGGCGATCGGCGGCTTTTCCGCCGAAGGCGCGGCCGCGAGCGTGACCAAGGGAGTTCCGACCGTCGGCCGCATCGCCAATGGCGCGATCATCGAGCGCGAGATCGAGTTCGCGCTCAACCGCCTGCCCAACGTGCGGCTCGCGCTGCGCAATCCCGACTTCACGACGGCGAAGCGGATTGCCGCGGCCATCAACGATTACCTCGGCGGCCCGAAGGCCGAGCCGATCGATCCGGCGACGGTTCAACTGGCGATCGCGCCGAAGTCCGGCCAGAATGTCGTGGAGCTTCTCACCGAGATCGAGCAATTGCAGGTCGAGCCCGATCAGGTCGCCAAGATCGTGATCGACGAACGCTCCGGCATCATCGTGATGGGCCGCGATGTGCGCGTGAACACGGTGGCGGTCGCGCAAGGCAATCTCACCGTCTCGATTTCCGAAAGCCCGCAGGTCAGCCAGCCTGCGCCGTTCTCGCGCGGCCGCACGGTCGTCACTCCGAACACACGCGTCGGCGTCACCGAAGACGGCAGGAAACTCGCGCTGGTCAAGAACGGCGTCTCGCTGCAGGAACTGGTCGACGGTCTCAACGGCCTCGGCATCGGCCCGCGCGACCTGATCGGCATCCTGCAGGCGATCAAGGCCGCCGGCGCGATCCAGGCCGACATCGAGGTGATGTGATGTCGACCATTCCACTCCCCACCGGCGCTCCGCTGATCAACGGCCGTCGCGACCTTCTGCTCGAAGATGCCCTGACGAAGGTGTCGCCTGAGAAGCAGGCGAAGGCCAAGGCACAGGCGCAGGACTTCGAGGCGGTGTTTCTCAATTCGATGTTCTCGCAGATGACCGATGGCATCAAAGGCGAAGGTCCGTTCGGCAACACGCCCGGCACCGGCGTGTGGCGCTCGATGATGACGGACGAATATTCCAAGTCGTTCGCCAAGGCCGGCGGCGTCGGCATCGCCAGCGATGTTTTTCGCACTCTCATTCTTCAGCAGGCCAATGGGCCCACTTAAGCGACCCGGAGCAACGTGACCATGAATCCCTCTGCGCGACCGGCCCCGACGGCCAAGCCCGCAGCGCCGGTGTCGTCGCCCTCCGAGGCGCGCCGCCTCGCCGAAGGCCTGATGGATGTGATGACCGCCCTGCTCGGCATCATCGAACAGGAGACCGAACTGGTGCGCGGCGGCAGCGTGCGCGACGCGATGGCGCTGGAAGCAAAGAAAGCCGAAGCGTCGCAACGCTACATGACGGCCATCACCCAGCTGAAAGACAACAGCGAGTATTTGCGCCAGACGACGCCCGATCTGCTGACGGCGCTGCATCGCCATCACGACACGTTCCGCGCGATGCTGCAGGTGAATCTGACCGTGCTCGCGACGGCGCATGCGGTGTCCGAAGGACTCGTTCGCGGCGTCAACAGCGAGATCCAGCGCAAGAACCTGCCGCAGGGTTACAACGCGGCCGGCCAGCGCGCACAGCCAGCGCCGCGCCAGGCTGCGCCGCTGTCGGTCAGTCGCGTGCTCTGAAACGCAAACGCATCGAATTCTCATCTTATTTGGCCGACGTTCGACGCAATCGGTCCGCTGCGCAAAACCGCGCGGCGGACCGGTCGCATTTGAATCGAATTGATCCGCCCGCGTCAGCGTGAGGTTTAGAATCCGCCTGCCATAACAGGTTCCGGAGAGGGTTGGGATTTGACTCAAGGGAAGCCAGGAGGGCTGCCATGGGTACGGATTTCAACGTCAGACCGATCGGGGCCTCGGTCACAACAGCTGTTGCAGGACCTGCGCTTGACGCAGCGAAGACGGCTGTCCCCACCGAGCTGCCGCGCAACAAGACCGTCAGCGCTGCTGATGCGTCGGTTCAGACGCGTAACGATCCGCAGACCGATCCCACTCGCCTGTCCAATCAGATCGTGATCGACCGCGCCGCCGCCGAGGTGGTTTATCGCGTCGTCGACAACCGCACGAGCCTGGTGGTTCGGCAATTTCCGGACGAAGCGCGGCTGCGCGCACGGGCCTATCTGCGGGCGCAGGATCTCGCCAGGCAGGACAGCACAAGCCGGATGATGGATCGCGAGGCTTAGGTCTCGTTCACGACAGTTTGGCGTAAGCCGTTTCCAGCGACTGCGCACCGGTGGCGGCATTGGTCATCACCGTCTTGATCTGCGCGGTGCCGGCCTTGGTCAGCGTGAACTTGGAATCGCCGAACTTAAACGCGTTATCCTTGATCAGGACATCCTGATACTTGACGGTCGTTCCGCTCTGATAGCGTACCTTGGCGCGAAACCCGGTGACGTTCGAAACCTGGATCGTGAACTTGGTGTTATCCGCGTAAGCGCCGCTCCAGGTCCCCTGATACAGCTCGGCATCAACCGGGACATAGGGCGTGCGGGAATAGTTGATGTTCGCGCCGGCGCTCACATAACCCGATTGCAGAATGGTGTAGATGTCACCCATCGCCAGCCTATCCGCAGTTACGCGCGACCCGACAGGCCTGCCGCGAGATTGCAGTTGATGTCGATCAGCGGCTTGAGCCGCTCGCGCTGCGGATTGAGCTGAAGCTCCATCGTGTGCGTCATCACGAAGGTGCCGATGTTGGCGATGTTCTGCCGGACCTCGAGGGACTGCTGGCTTTCGTCGCTCGTCACCGCGCTGAGAAGAATGGACCAGAGCTTGCGGTTGAACAGAAGGGCTTCTGCGAAGTCGGCGTCGGGAAGGTCCCAGTTGCTCATCACCGTCTGCAGCTTGTTCGCCGCCTTGAGGAGCGCCTGCGCTTCGATTTCGCGGGGAGATGCTGTGGTCTGGGCGACGCGAGCATAAGCCTGGGCAGCATTAGACATTCGTCACCTCAACAACCCCTCTTCCCTCTTCATCAGTTTCCTGACTTCCCGCAATGCCTTATAAAGAGCGCCATTTAAGATATGGTTACTGGCGTTTTCGATCTCTTCGCGAAAGCTCGGGACCGCTTCGAGCAGATCCTTCACGAAGCTCATGTAGAGATCCTGGTACTTCGGGATGTCGTTCTCGAGGTACATCATCTGCACGCACAGATAGAGCCGCTTCACCGGCGTATCCGCGGTCTCCGCCGTCAGAATATCCTTCTCGCGCAGGATCGGTGTCTCGCCGTCGATCAGGAATGATGCACGCGTCTCCGAATTGGTGATGACGCTTTGACCGATGATGATCCGCTCATGCGGTTTCAGTTCGACGCGAAGGGGCACGATCGTCTCCAGTTGGTCCGACTCAAACGAGCGCTGTGTGAGGCTCGCTCAGCGTCTTCCCATCAAATCGCGCGCAAATCAAACGCGATATGTCGAGTCAAGTTTTACGCAGATAACAGCGAAAACGGCGGGGCTATTACCCCGCCGCGTCGATTGTCATCGCGCCGTCAATTACTGCAGCAGCTTCAGCACGCTCTGCTGCGACTGGTTGGCGAGCGCGAGCGCCGACACCGCGATCGACTGACGGGTCGCGAGCGCCTGGCTGTTCGCCGCTTCCTCGTTGGTGTCGGCGATGGTCAGGTTGGCCGAGCCGGTCTGCAGCACGTTGATCAGGTTCTTCGAGAAATCCTGACGGATCTGCACGATCGAGAGGTTCGAACCGAGCGTCGAGGCTTGCGAGCGCAAGAGGCTGCTCGCGCCCTGCAGCGAGTTCAGCACCCTGTTGGTCGCGACGTTGTCGATGAAGTCGACACCGGATGTCAGCGACGACAGGCCAAGGCCGGCCGGATTGAGCGAGGTGCCGGTGATGTTCAGCGTCGACTTGCCGGTCTCGTTGAACACCAGCTTGAGCTGGTCACCCGCGAGCAGGTTGACGCCGTTGAACGAAGCATCCTGCGCCGTGGTCGCGATCTGCTCGATGATGTGGTTGTACTGATCGACGAGCTTGGCGCGGGTGTCCTGCGACGTTGGGTCGGCAACCGGATCCGCGATGGTCAGACCATTGAACAGCTGGGTCGGCGCCGCCGCGGTGCCGCTGATGGTGCCGATGGTGTAGGACGCGGCGTCGTTCGAGGTCGTGATGGTGATCGCGCCGGTCGAGTCGATACTGGCCTGAAGGTTGTTGGACAGCAGCTTGGCGTTGAGCTGGTTGAGGTTGGAGATCTGGCCCGGGCCGGTGCCGAAGGTCAGATTGGTCGGCGTGCCGCCGCCGGTCGATGCAATGGTCAGGGTCTTGCCGGCAAGCGCCGGAACGCCCGGCGTACGCGCCACCGTGCTGACGGCGCCGAGGCCGAGTTTCGCAAGTCCCGTTCCGCTGACGGTGAGATCGCTCGTGGTGCCGGTCGCAAGGGTGATGCGGCCCGCGTTCGGAGCGACCGTGTTCACGGTCGACGCGCCGGGACCCGCGCCGGTGATCGAATCGACCGCGTTGAGGATGTCCTGCACCGTGCCGGTGGTGACGTCGATCGACAGCGTGCCGTCGGCCGCGACGCCAGAGGTGCCGGCGCCGGAGTTGAACGCAATGGTGACGCCGTTGACGACGATGGTGTCGCCGGCGACGAAGTTGGTCGCGAGGTTATCCGAACCCGCGCCCGCGGTGCCGGCGAGCCTGGTCGCACCGGTGATTGGCGCGGCGCCGCCGGTGTCGTCGTTGTTGGCGACAGCGCCCATCACCGTGTTGTTGGTCGGAGGCGCAACGCCGAGGATGTTGGCCGCGGTCGCGCCGGCATTAGGGCCGGTGCTCACGGTCGACTTGGTGTAGCCGACGGTGGTCTGCAGCGCCTGGTTGGCGACCGACTTGGCGCTGTCCACCAGCTTCTGCAGCGAGGTGATGCCGGTGTTCGCCGCCTGCAGGATCTGCACGCCGTTGCCGATGCCATCGAGAAGATTGTTGATGTCGCCGGCCCGGCTGTCGAGCGCGGCCGCCGTGAAGTAGTTGGTCGGATTGTCGAGCGCCGTGTTGACCTTCTTGCCCGTGGCAAGCCGGTTCTGGGTCGTCGCGAGCAATTCCGCGGTTGACTGAAGCGACAGCAGGTTCTGGCGGACTGATGCCGAAAGAACGATGTCGGACATGTCGATATACCTTCCTGATTATCCGCGTCCGCCGTCCGGTTCGACAGCAGAACGCACCTTGGCGAACGGTCTTCGTTCACCAATGGATAGGAGGCTCGACTTAAGGTATGGTTAACAGCGTCCTAAATTTGATGCTTAACGCCCGGTTAAAGCAAAACCGGAAGTTGAAAGCCCTGCCCTAGCTTGCTGTAGCGCCAAAAGAAAAGCGGCGGGGTTTTGCCCCGCCGCCTCGTGTTTGATCTGAGCTGTCGCGATCAGCGCAGGAGCTGGAGAACGCTCTGCTGCGACTGGTTGGCCAGCGCGAGCGCGGACACCGCGATCGACTGACGGGTCGACAGCGCCTGGCTGTTCGCCGCTTCCTCGTTGGTGTCGGCCAGAGTCAGGTTGGCCGAACCGGTCTGCAGCACGTTGATCAGGTTCTTCGAGAAGTCCTGACGGATCTGCACGACCGAGAGGTTCGAACCGAAGGCCGACGCCTGCGAGCGCAGCGAGGTGCTGGCATCGTTGAGCGACGACAGAACCTTGTTGGTCGAAGCGTTGTCAACGAAGTCCGTGCCCTTGGTGAGCGAGGACAGGCCGAGACCTTCCGGGTTGAACAGCACGCCGGTGATGTTCAGCGTGGACTTGCCGGTTTCGTTGAACACCAGCTTGAGCTGGTCGCCGTTGAGCAGGTTGACGCCGTTGAACGAAGCATCCTGCGCAGTGGTGCGGATCTGGTCGATCACGATGTTGTACTGATTGACCAGGCTCGCGCGGGTGTTCTGCGAGTTGATGTCTTCAGCCGGACCGGCAATCGTCAGGGACGCGCCGAGGAAGCCGCCAACCGCGGTGCCGCCGAAGATGCTGCCCGACGACAGGTCGAACGAAGCTTCGTCGTTCGACGTCGTGAAGGTCAGAACGCCGGTCGAGCTGATCGAGGCCTGCAGGTTGCTGGCTGCGAGCTTCGAGTTCAACGCATCGAGCGTGTTGACCTGGCCAGCGCCGGTGCCGAAGGTGATGGTCTGAGCCGGGGCGCCGTCGATCGCGGCAATGGTCAGCGTTTCACCTTCATGCGAGTTCGTCGGAGCCGTGGTGCCCGCGGTCAGACCGACCTTGGCGAGCGCGGTGCCGCCGAGGGTGATGCTGTCCGTGGTGTTGCCGGCGGTGATCGTGAGCTGGTTGGTCGCGATCGCCGCAGAAGCGGTACCGCCACCGAGCGCCGTCTGGATAGCGGCGGTCAGGTCGTCGGTATCGGCAGCTGTCGTCGCGGTCGTGTTGAGGTTGATGGTGCCATCCGGATCGGTGGTGACCGTCGCGGTACCAGCGCCTGCAGCCGTGACCTTGATCGTGGTGCCGTTGACAACGATCGTGTCGCCAGCAGCGAAGCTGCCGCCAGCCGCGGTGGTCAGAGCCGAAGCCGCAGCGAGCGTGCCGGTCGCAGTGCCGGTCAGCGTGGCCGCTGTGTTCGGCGAGCCGAGCAGGTTGCTGGCGGTCGCACCGGTGATGGCCGAAGAAGCAGCCGTCGACTTGGTATAGCCGACCGGCGTCTGCAGCGCCTGGTTGGCGATCGACTTGGCGCTGTCGACCAGCTTCTGCAGCGAGGTAATGCCGGTGTTGGCAGCCTGCAGCACCTGGACGCCGTTGCCGATACCGTCGAGCAGGTTGTTGATGTCGCTGGCGCGCGCATCAAGACCGGCGGCGGTGAAATAGTTGGTCGGATTGTCGAGAGCCGAGTTGACCTTCTTGCCGGTGGCAAGGCGGGTCTGCGTGGTGGAGAGCAGGTCCGCGGTCGACTGGAGGGAGAGGAGGTTCTGGCGTACGGACGCCGAGAGAACGATATCAGACATTGTATCAACCTTTCTGGTGAACGCATGTGTACTTGCGACGCTGACTTTCATTCAGCGTTGAGCCCACGCAGACTGGGGGCAACAATTGAAGAAGCTATGAATTGAATGGCTTCACTTGTCGGCGTTTCGGCTCTGCAAGTCATCGTCGCGAAACAGCGACATCATTGATTTCGTTCAACAATCGCAAAACGTCGCGAAAGGCCGTGTGCGTTTCCGTTTACGCGGCGTTAACCATGTTGGGAAACGATACCGCCCAAGGCCCGGCAAGCCACCCGAAACCGGAACCCTGGAGATCTCCCATGGCGTTGAAAGTCGATCTCAAGCCGCACGAGAAGATCATCATCGGCTCCTGCGTGATCACCAACACCGACCAGCGCGCGCGGCTGCTGATCGAGGGCGAGCGGACGCCGGTTCTGCGGGAAAAAGACATCCTGACGCCGGCCACCGCCGATACGCCGGCCAAGCTGCTCTATCTGGCGGTCCAGCTGATGTACATTTCGCCCGATCCCCAGCAGCACCACGCGGTCTACTTCGACCTGATGCGCCATGTGCTCACCACGACGCCCAGCGCCGCGCCGGTGATCGAGGAGATCAACAACTACATCCTGAGCGGCGACTACTACCGCGCCTTGAAGGAGTCGAAGAAGCTGATCGCACATGAAGGCGAGCTTCTCGATCAGGCCCGCACCGAGAACGCCGAAGCGGATCTGCTGGGCGCCGCCTGAGTGCCGGAAACCAACGACAGGCAATTCATGGCCTGTCGTCATCTTGCGCTTATCCGATCGGCAGGAACTTGATCAGGCTCATCTGATAAAGTGACGCCGTCGTCTGATACGACGCTTGCAGGCTGGTCTGCAGCGCGAGGATTTTCGTCGCCACTTCGTTGTCGTCGATGCCCTGGATCGAATCCAGCAGCGACTGCGCGATCGCGCCGGCCTGCTTCTGGCGATCCGTGGTGGTCTTGATCGATGCCTGCGCGCCGGCGAAGTCGGCCTGCACATCCTGAACCGTCTGCTGCCCGGCCTGAACGCCGAGATTGTCGACGAGGCGCGAGTTGAGCTCGGTCAGTTGCGCGGTCGCGTTGGGATCGCTCGTGCTCGTGGTGACGGCGGCATAGACCGCCATGTTCTTCAGCGCAGTGCGGAACGCATCTTCATTGGCGCGCGCGCCATATTGAACCGTGATCGCGGTGTCGATGCCGGCGACCGCCGTGCCGCGAGCCGGATCGGTGCCGCTTTCGCCGGTGTACCATGTCACCGTGTCCGTTGCCGTGCCGTTGACCAGCGTCGTCGCGGAGTCGAACGGCGGGCCGCCGACACGCAGCGGCGGCACGGAATCGAAGAAATTGCTCGAAGCCTCAACCGCGGACGCGGCCACCAGCGAGGTGTTGGCTAGCTTGCCGATCGCGGTGTTGAGCGCAGCGTTGAGGTTGGCGGCGGTTTCGGTGGTGTCCGCGCCGATCGCGAAGCTGCCTTCCGGCAGCGGCGTCGCCGAGGACGCGGTCAGTTCGATCGACTCAGTGGTGCCGTCCGGCAAGGTGAAATTGAATTTGACCTTCTCGCCGTCGTTCGGATTGGTCGCACCGAGATCGATCGACATCGATGACGGCGGCGCGGGCAGAACCGGCCGCGGACTGGGCGGCGCGGTGACCGTCGCACCCGTGAGATTCGAAGAGATCGAGTCGAGCTTCAGGCCGAACGGCGATTCCGTGACGTCTTCACTGACCGCGACCGACGTTGTGGTCGGCGAACTCACCGCGACGCGCCCCATGCCGCCAGTGCCGAGATCTGCCGCCTTGCGCTCATCGATCAGCTGGCGAAGTCCGGCCTGCGTCGTGGTGCCATTGAGAATGGCATCGGCGGATGCCGTCGCCGGAGTATCGGTCGCGCGCCCCGAGAAAAGATAGCGCCCACCAGCATCGGCATTGAGAAGCGCGATGGTCTGCGCGAACGCGGCCATCGCGGTCTGCTGCCCGGCAGTCTGCCCGTTGTTGTCGAGCGTGAGCGACGCGCCGGCCGCGGCCGACTTCACCTGCGCAGCGGCATCCGCAATGCCCTGCAGCGACAGGTTGACCACGTTGATGCGCGTGTTGAGATTGGTCGCCGTGTCGGCGTAACTGGCGATGCTCGCGATCTGCGCGCGCAGGCCGGTCGCGGTCCCGGCGTCGACGCCAAGGCCGGCATAGGTCGTGGATTTCTTCCCGCTCGCAAGCTGCTGCGACAGGAGGTCGAGCTGGCTCTTGATGTTGATGAGTTGCGAGCCGAGATACGAGGTCCGGCCACTGACGCCATCGATGGTCATGAGAACCTCATATTGATTGCAGCAGCGACTGGAACATGGAGTTGACGGCCGACATCACCCGCGCGTTGGCGGCGTAGGCGCTTTGCAACGCCAGGAGGTTGGCCATCTCCTCGTCGATATCGACGCCCGAAGATGAGTGCATCTTGCTCTGCAGCGTATTGAGCACGACGTTCTGGCCGTCGGAAATCTGCTGCGCCATCGACGCAGCATCGCCCTGCATGCTGGTGAACTGCTTGGTGAAGCTGAGCAGCGTTCCCTTGAACGGCGATGCCGTGGTGCCGACGCCGGTTCCCGGCGAATAGCTGTACGTCCCCGACGTGAGCCGCGACAGGATGTAATCAGCCCGCGTGGTGTCGCCCGACGGCGTCTGCGGCGATGTGCTGTAAACGATCAGCCGCGACGGATCGGCAAGCAACGCCGAATTGATGGAAATGCGCCCGGCAAGCCCGGTCTGCTGCGAGCCGGACGCGGTGATCGCGCCAGTATAGGGATAACCTCCATCGGTGAACAACGGCAACTCCGGGCCGCCATTGATCAGCGACGTCATCGTCGTGGTCACCGATGCCGAATTGACATCCGACAAGCCGCCGGCGCCATCGTCGAGGACACGCAGCGTCGAACCCGACGGGTTCGAGAACTGGATATGAGCACCGCCGAGCGCCGCGTTGAGTTGCGACACGACCGACGCCATACCGCCGGAGAAATCGACGCCGATCACCTGATCGTTCGGATCGGCGGTCGCGGTGTTCTGCAACGGCAGCACTGAGGGATCGTCGACGCGAACAATCGAAATGCTGCGCTGGGTATTGGTGATCGTGTCGGTGTAGGTCAGATGGATGACGTTGCCGTTCTGCAAGCCCGACAGATCGAGATCGAATCCCGCCGGCGTTCCGGGCGGCACCGGCGACGGCGGATAGGCAACGCCATCCGTCGTGCGATCGGACAGTGCACTCGCCATCGACGCGGCAAGCTGATCGACCTGCGCCTGCGCCTGAACCAGCGTTTTGTCGCGCAGTTCGAGATAGGCCGCGATCGTGCCGGAACGGATGGCGCCACTCGAGACCAGATCGATGTCGCCGCCATTCGGCGACTTGATCGTGATCGACCCCATGTTGCTTTGCGCGGGGTCTGAACTCCACAGGGTATTCGGCGTCACCGTGCCCTGCGGATTGAACGACATCTGGACCGCGTTGGGTCCGTCCACCAGTTGAAGGCCCGAGCCGGTCAGCACCGACACCTGATTGCCGTTGGTGACGACGCGTACATCCATCAGTTGCGACAACTGGGTGATGTACTGATCGCGCTGATCCATCAGCGCGGCCGAGGCCGTGTCCTGCGTGGTATGACCCTGCAGCTGCTTGTTGATCGCCGCGATCTGCGCCATTGCGTTGTTGGCGATCGAGACCGCGCTGTTGATCCCGGATTCCGCGCTGGAACGCAGACCCTGGATGCCCTTGGTCACCGAATTGAGCTGCTGCGCCATCGCCTGCGCGGCATTGAGCACGGCCTTGCGCGCCGATTGCGAGTCAGGGCTGGTCGAGAGCGCCTGCAGCGCCGTCGTCAGCGCGTTGAAAGAACCTTCGAGGTTCGAGCTCGAGCTGGGGTCGCCGTAGATCGTCTGCAGGTTGTTGAGAAAGTTGGCGCGGGTGCTGGCGTAAGCCGCACCCGACATCTCGGTGCGCAGCTGGGTCTGGATATACTGGTCGAGCTCGCGATTGACGCCGATGACGCGAACGCTCGCGGCATCGCCCGAGACGGTCTGGATCTGGTTGATCGTCTTGCGAACATAACCCGGCGTTTCGGTGTTCGCGACGTTGGACGACACCAGCGCCAGAGCGGCCTGGTTGGCACGCAGGCCGGCCATCGCGGTTGAGAGAGCCTGACTCAAACCCATGACTTGCTGCCCATCTCACTTCGGATCGCGAACGCCCGGCGGCTTACCGCAGCACGTTCAGCAGGTCCTGCGCCATCTGGTTGGCCGTGGTGATCACCTTGGTGTTGGCCGAATAGGCCTGCTGGGTCACGATCAGCTTGGTGAACTCGTCGGCAATGTCGCTGTTCGATCCCTCGAGCGAAGAGCCGACGATTGTGCCGCCCTTGCCGTACAGCGCCTGTCCCGACTCGTCGGTGGCTTCGAATGCGCCGCCGTCGATGCGTTTGAGGAAGTTCGGGCCGTTGAACGTCGCCAGCGTGATCTGCGCGAGGTCGATGTTGCGGCCGTTGGAGTAGCTGCCGACGACGCGACCATTGTTGCTGATGGCAACGGTCTGCAACTGGCCGGCGGGGAAACCATCCTGATGGATGTCGTTGACCTGCACGTTGCCGTTGGCGTCGGCGAACTGGGTGACGCCGCTGGCGCCGAAGTTCACGGTGACGTTGCCGAGCGCGACACCCGCGACCGTGGCGTTGTTGAGCGTGACCGACGACACCGCCGGATTCATCTGGCCGTTAGGCCCGAAGATGAAGTCGGTGCCGACGTTTTGCCAGGCGACCGCCGCGCCGGTGGCGTTGGGATCGACCTGATAGAACAGGTTCCACTTGTCGACATGGCCGGCGCCGAGGGTCGAGCTGTCGACCTTGGCCCAGCGGAATTGCAGGCTCACCGGCGAGCCGGACACGTCATAGGCCGTGGTCGCGCCGCCGGACACCGACTCATCGATGAACGATTGCAGGTCGGAGCCGATCACGGTGCCGGTGCCCGGCGTGCCGCCGCCAAGGCGCGTCACCGTCACCGGCAGCGCGATGCCGAGCGCGGTGAAGGCGCCGGTGTTGCTGCTGGTGATCTGCAGATCGTTCGCAAGGCCAGTGTGCAACGTGACGACGCCCGTCGCGGAAACGGTCGACGGATTGGTGGTGTTGCCGTTCGCCGCGTCGATCTTGGCGAGCAGGTTGGCCACGGTGGAGTCCACCGGAATGTTGGTTGCGTCGTCGAGACCGCCGGATGCGGTGAAGGTGATGGTCACACCGTTCACGGTGACGGTGTTGCCGACGGCGAAGTTTGTTGTCAGCGAGTCGGTATTGGCGCCGCCCGAGAGCAAGGTCGCGCCGCTGATCGCGGTCGGCGTGGTCAACTTGCTGGTTGCCGCGGTGCCGGGCGTCGCGTTGTCCATGTACGGATTGGGCGGCGTGCCGACAGTGCGCGGGTTGGCGGTGAAGTCGCCGACGTTGAGCAGCTCCGAACCCGGCACCGAGTTGTCGTGCTTGGAGGTCAGCGGATAGCTCGCCAGGTTGGCGCGATAGGTGACCGAGGTGGTCGGTTGCGCCGGCAGGAAGTCGCTGCCGAAGCGCAGCACCTGCGGAACGCTGCCGGTGACGTTGCCGGTCGTCGGGTCGATCGGAATGCCTTCGAGATAATAGCCCGCGCCGTTGACGAGATAGCCGTTCTTGTCGAGCGTGAAGTCGCCGCGCCGTGTGTAGCGATCGACTCCGTCGAACACCGGCTGGTTGTCGGTGAAGCTGCCCGGCTTCTGCACGGCGAAGAAGCCGTCGCCGTTGATCGCCATGTAAGTCGCAACCGCCGCGGCCTGCACGTCGCCCTGCACCGTGTTGGTCTCGCGCGAGGCGGAGGTCACGCTGCCGGCCAACTGACTCGTCGTCCCCGTGTCGGGAATGAGATCGAGGAAGCTGGTGTCGATGCGCTTGAACGCCGTCGTCTGCGAGTTGGCGATATTGCCGGAGATGTTTTCCAGCGCGTAGGACTGGGCGCGGAGACCCGCGACAGATGTGGTGAGAGCCCCGAAGATACCCATAACGTCGTCTCCAGCTTCGAATTCCGGGCGGCCTGCCGGTGCCCCTCAATGGCCGCAATTCGAAGATGAACTCGCAAGCGCCGTGCCAACGCACAAAATCCAGATATTTCAGGCGCTTAAATAAAAACCCCGGCCACGTGGGCCGGGGCACAATTGCCTAGCGCGGCAAGAATTGCCGCAACCAACATGACCAAACGGTATCAGGACGACGAACCGTCCGCCGGCTTGAAGGTCAGCGCATCGCCGTCCATACAGTAGCGCAGCCCGGTCGGCTTCGGGCCGTCGTCGAACACGTGGCCGAGATGGCCGCCGCAGCGGCGGCAATGCACTTCGGTGCGCACCATCATCATGGTGCGGTCCTCGGTCGTCCCGATCGCATTCGGCAGATGATCGTAGAAGCTCGGCCAGCCGGTGCCGCTGTCGAATTTGGTTTCCGATGCGAACAGCGGCAAATCACAGCCCGCGCAGGCGAAGGTACCCTTACGCTTCTCATGATTGAGCGCACTCGAGAACGGCCGTTCGGTGCCGTGCTCGCGCAGGATATAGTACTGCCGGGGCGTGAGCTGCTTCTTCCACTCTTCCGGCGTCTTCTCGATCTCGAACTTGCCCGCGGCTTCGGCCTTTCCCGAAAAACCGAGCCAGCGCAACGCCGCAAGGCCGGTCAATCCTGCGGCAGAGGTGAGAAGAAAGCGGCGGTCGGTCATAGCAAACTCCGTTCGAGCGTGATGGTAGGGACTTCCACGCAGTTACGGGTCACAACACCGGAAGTTACACCGATCGTCCCTGTCCTCGCTCACATTCCCGCGAGGTCAGATGCTGCCCCGCCGCGGCGGCTGGCGCATCGCCGCCGCGCGCCGTGCTGCAGCCGCAGTACGTGATCGGATCGCCGCCGCGCGGGCTTCACGGGCCACTTCCCGGGTTTCCTCCCGCGCACCGGCCCGTTCGCGATAGCGCGCCAGCGTACCCATGGCAGCAGCCTGACGTCGGGACAACCAGTCGATGACGTGGCCCGCCACCCGTCCGGTGGTTCCGCCAGCCCACACCAGTTCGAACGGCTGGAACAGTTTCCAGCGGTCGTCGCCTTCCAGCATGGCCCTCGCAATCAACTCACCGGCCATCGCCGAGGTGTTCAGGCCCTGATGCGCGAAGCCGCTGGCAATCCACAACCCGGGGCGCATCTGGCCGATCTGTGGCATGCCGTGGACGGTCAGACCGAACATCCCGCCGAAGCAATCCGCGATCTCGACCGGTCCGAGTTGAGGAAACATCGTCGCGATACGCTGACGGATCGTCTTGGCATATTTCGCCGGATTGGCCTGCCACGTGGTTTCCGGCGACGACCACAGCAATCGGTCGCCCTCGACAATGCGGAAATGATCGATGCCGTCGGTATCGATCACCGAGCCCTTGAACGTGACGGCCTCCGCAAGGCGCTCGCCGAACGGCGCCGTCAGCGCAGCATAACGCCAGATCGGCAATAACGTTGCCGCCAGCCGCGTTCCGGCGGCGCCAATGTGCGCGTTGCCTGCGAGCACAACTTGCCCTGCGCGCAGCCGCGCCGACGGCGTCACCACACGCTTGCGCACGCCAGCCGGATCGATGCCGACCACCGGCGTGTTCTCGAAAATCCGCACCCCCGCCTCTTCGGCCAATGCGGCAAGGCGATGGACGTAAGCGCGGCCGTCGATCTGAAACGCTGTGGGATAATGGATGCCGTGGAAGTAACGGCGGGTCTTGAGACAGTCGCGGACACGCTCCGCCTGCCATCCCTCAACCTCGGCACCAAAATCCTCACCCAGTGTCTGAAGGCGGCTGATCAGCTGATCACCGGCGGCGACGGTCGAAACTTCCAGCGCGCCTTTGCCGAAAGTGGATTGAAGCACGGCATCTTCCGTGACGGTTTTACGAATGTAGTCCACACCGTCCTGGGACAGCGACCAGAGTTCACGAGCATTCTCGAAACCGACACGCTCGATGAGATCGGAAACCGACACACCATACCCCGGCATCACCGTGCCGAGATTATGTCCCGAGGCGTTCCAGCCGACCTGACGCCCCTCGAGCAACGCAACGCTTGCGCCGCGCCGCGCACACTCCCGCGCGACGGTGAGCCCGGCGACCCCGCCCCCGATCACACAGACTTCGACGTCGAGATCGAGGCCGAGCTGCGGACGGCCGGAAGCCGCGGGCGGCGACAAATCGCCCGCTTGGCTCTCGATCTCATCTGTCGCTGAATGGGTCATCGGTTTTTCTTAGCCGCCGCAGCAATCCTTGTCACTTGTCCGGCACAGGCTTGTACACTATTCCCCGGGACAAGGACTTGTATCATCGGCTGTTGCCGAATCGAGGTCGCGCCATGCTCCGTCTGATGCTGCTGCGCCATGCCAAAACGGAGCGCGATGCGCCGACCGGGCACGATCGCGACCGCCGCCTTGACGAGCGCGGCCATCGTGATGCCGCCACCATGGCGCAGTGGATGGTCGATAACGGCTATATCCCTGATCTCGCGCTCGTCTCGACCGCAACACGCGCCCGTCAGACCTGGGCGGCGATGGCGCCCCTGATGCCGGAAACCCGCGTCGAACTCGCCGACGAACTCTATCACGCCGATGCCTCAGACCTGCTGCAGATCGTCCGTCTGGCAGACGCGTCGTCGCCGCGCAGTCTTGTCGTGGTCGCGCACAATCCGAGTCTTCACGAACTTGCGCTGACTTTGCCGGCGCGCGGCGACAAGGCCGGACTGCGAGCGCTGATCGACAATCTTCCGACCATGGGTCTTGCAGTGATCGACTTCGCGATCGATGACTGGACTGATATTGCGTTCCGCAGCGGGACGCTCGCCCTGTTCCAAAGTCCCAAACTTCTTCGACAACCTTCAGCGAGCGGCACCGACTAGACAATACATTCTCGACCAATCGGAATGACGGAGACGCAGATGTTCAAATCGATTCTTGTCCCCATCGATCTTGCCGACACTGACCTCGCCAAGCCGGCCATCGAGACCGCCGCATCACTGTCGAGATATTCAAGCGGACGCGTGCGACTTCTCAATGTCATGCCGCTCACACCGGTAATGCTCGCCGAATACATCCCGCCGGATTTCGACACCCAGCAGCGCCAGTCGTCGGAAGACGCGCTTGCTATCGTTGCGCGCGAGTCCGGCATCGAAGCCAACCGGATTTCGTTCGCGGTGCGTCAGGGCGGCATCTATCACGAGATTCTCGAGGAAGCGTCCGAGATCGGCGCCGACCTCATCGTGATGACCTCGCATCGGCCGTCAATGCAAAGCTACTTCCTCGGCTCCAATGCGGGTCATGTCGTGCGCTACGCCAAGTGCTCGGTACTGGTTGTGCGACACTGACATCAGGGCAACAGGTCCTGCGGCAATGGATCCAGGGTGTAGCGTCCCGGCGCATTGCGTTTGAGAAAGCCACCAACCTGCCAGCCAAACAGCGCACCGAAACCGACGAGGAAAAGAGCCGCGACGAACTGATCGACCAGCAACGCGCGAACGATCAACCCGGCAATCGCAAGGCCGATCAGCGTCATCAGCGCCAGTCCGACGTAATAGATGTTCGGATTGACGCCCCTGACGAGGACGACATCGGGCTTCTGGTCGGCCAGCCGCCGATGCAACTCAACGACGAAGGCACGATAGTCGTCGTCCTGCGGCGACATCAGCGCGATGGTGTGCCAGGTGGTCGAATAGAGGGTGACGCGCGCTCCTGTCGTATCCTCGATATCGGCGCGGAAGCGCCGCGACTGCATCGATACAGGCCGATAGGACAACCGCACCGCTGCGATCTTGCGGTAAGGCCAGAGACCGGATTTTCCGCCGACGCTCCACCACAGGCCATCATCGCGCAGCTCAAACTGACGCGCTGATCCGATTAGCGTTGCCTTGTAGCTATAGCGCAGGCCATCGCCTGACGACTGCGGCTCTTGTCCGGATTTCGACGCCCGTGGCTGGAAGATCAATTCAATCGCCTCTCGCTTGCGCTTGCGCTCCACTCTATCCTACAAGCAATGATATTGGACCGGGCGGCAACGTCCTGTCGTCATCACGGTTAAAACCCACCGCTGAATCCATGGCCGGGACCACTGCCTTTCCACGCCATCTCATTCTGGTCGGCGCCGCGGTTTTCGGCGCGCTGCTGGCGCTTGGCGTTCACATTCTCGGCCAGCGCTTCGGACTTTCTCTCGGCGAACTCTGGACCACCGACGCACCCGGCTTGATCCCGGCGACAGCGGCGATCGCGTGGTGGCTGGTTGCGGCAACGGCGTTCGTCGGCGGCTACATGACAGCATCATTGATGCACAGCGCAGTCTCGGGGCAGATCCCGCGGCGCATGCGCCATTTCCTGATCGGGGTCGGCGTTCTGCTGCTCGCCGCCGCTGGTCAGGCGGCATCCGCACCAAGCGCGATCCCGACGGTGTCGGGCCTGCTTGCCGGCATCGTCGCGCTGGTGCTCGGCGCCATCGTAGCGTTTTGCGGTGCGCATTTCGCGCTTCGCCGCGAATGAACCCGCCGCTACCAGCCTTGCTATCGCCGCCGGTCCAATCGCGCGGCTTTTTGTCCCATCGATTTCGGATATCCAATCGACATCCTCGAAACGATCAATCGTCTTTTCAGATCGGCGACGGGACCAATCGACTTTTTCATGACAGGAAGAATATGCTGTGGGCGGCGTATCGGCCCGACCAAGCCATACACGTGTCTGAAAGAGTGAATCCGGCCCGAAACCGGACATTGTCATACTTGAACCATGAACTGTCGGAACAGGTGCTCCGCACCTATATACAAATTGCTGGCGGCCCCTTTTTTGGCCGCATTTCAGGCGCTGCAACATCCCCATGGTCAGCACACCGCCCTATTTTGCCGGTATGAGATTTCGCGTATGAGTACCCGCGCAGCCGCTTGCTCCCTGTCGCCTCAATCGGCTTACGTTTTTTGCTCGCTCCGCCGGGAGGACGAATGCAAGGTTTATTGAGCACGCTTCGGCGCGCGTTTCACGACTGGATCGGATGGAAACGTCTCGGCATCGTCGCCAGCGTCCTTATCGTCACTGTCGCTGTCATGCATCTCATCCGCACCCTCAAGGGTGTGGATACCAGCATGATCCTGACTGCGCTCGAAGAAAAGTCGCACACCCAGATCGCGCTTGCAGCGCTCTGCGTCTTCTGCGCGTTCTGCACGCTGACCTTCTACGACCTGTTCGCGCTGCGCACGATCGGCAAGATGCACGTTCCTTACCGGATCGCCGCGCTGTCGAGCTTCGCCAGCTACTCGATCGGCCATAACCTTGGCGCCACAGTCTTCACCGGTGGCGCCATCCGCTTCCGGATCTATTCGGACTGGAACCTGAGCGCGATCGACGTCGCGAAGATTTGCTTCATTTCCGGATTGACGTTCTGGCTCGGCAACAGCTTCGTCCTCGGTATCGGAATGATCTGGCACCCGGCTGCGGCTTCCGCCATCGATCTCTTGCCCGAGGCCATCAACAGATTGGTCGGCTTCGGTGTTCTGATCGGCATCGGCGGATACCTCTTGTGGCTGTCGATGGGCCGCAATCGCCGCGAACTGGGCAAGAACGGCTGGAAGGTGGTGCTGCCGTCCGCGCCGCTAACGTTGCTGCAAATCCTGATCGGCGTCGTCGATCTCGGGTTTTGCGCGCTTGCGATGTATCTGCTGATCCCGACCGAGCCCTACGTCGATTTCATGTCGATGGCGGTCGTTTTCATTCTGGCGACGTTACTAGGCTTCGCGAGCCATGCGCCCGGCAGCTTGGGCGTGTTCGACGCCGCGATGCTGGTCGGTCTTCCCGAGATCGGAAAAGAACAACTGCTGGCCTCGCTGTTGATCTTCCGTGTCCTCTACTTCCTGATCCCGTTCACCCTTGCGGTCACGATCATGGGCGTTCGCGAGATATGGCTGAGCGTCTGGCTGCCGTGGCAGCGGCGCAAGGCCAATTGCCTGAGCCCGGCCGGCGCGATGGTGCAGCAGCCCGCCAAATCGCAACAGCAGCAGGGGTAAGAGGCGGCGCCGAAACCTTACTATTGCGCGGAATCCTCTCACATTTTCGCCTTAACCGTGCGCTTCAAACCTTCATGACCCGACGTTGCGCATTTGTCCTGGCATTCCTGCTCGCGCTGCCCTTGGCGGCGCCGACGCCACTGTTTGCCCAACTTCTTCCCCAACTTCCCCAGCTCTTTCCTTCGCAGCCGAACCAGCAGGCGCCGGCGCAGCAGGCTCCTGCCCAGCCCCCGTCGCAGGATGCACCACTTCAACTCCCATCCGCGACACCACCGGCCCCGCCCCCGGCCAGCGGCGATCTGCAGATTTCCTGGGAGGTACGAAACCGCTTCCGTCTATTCCGCGAAGAGCGTGACTTTCAGTTGCAGGTCGAAGCGTTGCGCGGACGATCCATTCTCGCGTCGGAGCAGACCCTGGAAATTCAAAGCGACGGCCGGGGCTGGGCGCGCAACACCTTCAGGCGCCTGTGCATCGATCTGTCCGGGAGGGTCAACAAGCCCTGCGTTCGTGACGGCGTGAAGGAAGACTATCTCGCGCCGGTCGATCACCCGGTGACCCTGCAACTGACGGGGACGATCCCGGTCGGGGCCACCTGCGCCTGGACGTTCGACGACGGCGAAGGGCCTCCGCGCCAGCCGGTCCTCGATTGCAACGAGCCGATCAATTTCCGCGCGCGCTATGGCAAGCCGACTGCCGTGACGGTCGATGTTTCGAGCGGAACCGAAGCGCCGCTGCGCGCAACGACGACGATTGAAGTCCGCGACATCTTCATTGCCGGACTTGGCGATTCCATTGCATCTGGCGAAGGTAATCCGGATCTTGCAGTGGCACTGTCCGACGAAGGCTTCTGCTTCCGCTCCTATCTCGGCGGCACCTCGGGACAGTATTTCCGCCCCAGTCGCGCCAACTTCAAAGGCACCCGCGCCTGCGAAGGTTCATCGGACGGAAGCACGGCCCTGCAAACCTGGCAGCGGCTCGGCGCGCAATGGCTCAATGCCGCCTGCCATCGCTCGCTCTACAGCTATCAGACTCGGGTTGCGCTGGCGCTGGCCGTGCGCCATCCGCATATCGCCGTGACCTATCTGCCGCTGGCATGCTCCGGCGCGACCATCGATGAAGGCCTGTTCGACTCCATGCCTGCGCGCGAGTGCCTGGTGACGAAGAAGTCGATGAATTGCCAGGGTTCGGTGAATGCACAGTTGACTGAACTGCGCGAAGCATTGGCCGCCGCGCAGAAGCGCATGCCCAGCCGCCGGCTCGATCTGATGCTGCTGTCGGTTGGCGCCAACGACATCGATTTCTCCGGGCTCGTGGCCGATGTCATCGTCGAACAAACCACCGAGCGTGCGATCTTCCAGCGCAGCGGCGTCCTCGGATCGGTAGACGATTCCCGTGCAACGTTGAAAAGCGAGTTGCCGCAGCGCTTCCGCCGGTTGCGCAAGGCGCTGAAACCTCTGGTCGGCGGCGATCTCTCGCATGTGGTCTTCACGTCTTACGGTAATCCAGCGCTCGCCAATGGCGCGCCCTGCCCAGGCGGTCAGGCCGGATTCGATATTCATCCCGCCTTCAACGCCGATCCGCGCCGACTCGCCGCGACGATCAATTTTGTTGATCGCGAATTTTTGCCGCAGATGAAAAATCTCGCGCAGTGCACCGGCGGGATCATCTGCGACGGACGTGGTGACGTCATGACCTTCGTCGACAGTCATCAAGCCGCGTTCGCCAATCACGGCTTCTGCGCCCGCGGTCCGAACGACCCTGCGTTCGATCAGCAATGCTTCCTCGCCAACGGCCGCAGCTTCAATGACGACATCGTCGAGGCCGCGAACAACCCGATGGCCTGCGGCCAGCCGGCCAGCAAGTTCCGCGCCTATCTTCCACGCGCCCGCTGGATCCGCGACGCCAATGACAGCTATTTCGCGGCGATGACCTATCCGCTCGCAAAGAAGAGCGCAAGCCAGCCGTCGGACATTCACGATGCGACGTGGGGCGTTCTGTCGGCGGTGTATGGCGGCGCCATTCATCCGACTGCGGAAGGTCATGCGGCGATGGCCGATGCGGCGCTACCGGCCGCGACCGCTGTACTTGGCCTCGGTGCACCGGAAGCCGAAGTGGTCAGCGAACCGCTCGCGCCGACATCGTTGCCCCCGCTCCTGCCGTCATCGCGGCAGTAAGCGTGGCGTCAGTTGACGCCGAGCTTCTTCTGCAGGCTCGACGACGACGTCGTGTACTGGAAGACGAGGCGCTTGTCGGGATAGACGTAGCGGTGTGCCTTCTGCGCCATCAACGCGCCTTCATGGAAGCCGGAGAGGATAAGCTTCAGCTTGCCCGGATAGGTGTTGATGTCACCGATGGCGAAGATGCCCGGCACGTTGGTCTCGAACGCTTCGGTATCCACCGGGATCAGGTTGTTGTCGAGGTTGATGCCCCAGTTGGCGATCGGACCGAGCTTCATGGTCAACCCGAAGAACGGAAGGATCGTGTTGCACTCGACCTTGACCGTTTCGCCGTCATTGCCCTTGACGTGTGCGGCGCTGAGCTTGCCGCCCTCGCCTTCGAGCGCCGTCACCTGACCGATCCGCAGGTCCATCTTGTCGGACGCGACTAGCGCACGCATCTGTTCGACGCTGTGCGGCGCGGCACGGAAATCGTCGCGACGATGCAGCAACGTGACGCGCCGTGCGATCGGCTGGAGATTGAGTGTCCAGTCAAGCGCAGAATCGCCGCCGCCGACGATCAGGAGATCTTTGCCGCGGAATTCTTCCATCTTGCGCACGGCGTAGAACACCGACGTGCCTTCATAGGCTTCGATGCCGGGCACCGGCGGACGCTTCGGCTGGAACGATCCACCGCCAGCGGCGATCACCACCACCTTCGTCTCGAACACCTTGCCGGCGTCGGTAGTAACACGGAACAGCGGATCGCCGATCTTCTCGATCGAGTCCACCATCTCGCTGAGATGAAACGTCGGATTGAATGGCTTGATCTGCTCCATCAGGGAGTCGGTCAGCCCCTGACCGGTCACCAGCGGGATTCCCGGAATGTCGTAGATCGGCTTTTCGGGATAGAGCTCCGCACATTGGCCACCGAGCTTGTCGAGAATGTCGACAAGATGAACCTTCATGTCGAGCAGACCGAGTTCGAAAACCGCAAACAGTCCGCAGGGGCCTGCGCCGATGATCAGCACATCGGTCTTGATGACTTCACTCATGATCGTTCTTTGCAGTCGTTATGCGCCAATGGCGGGATGATCGGCTCTGATGCCGCGCGTCTCGGATTTGTCTAGCCAAGGAGCACGCCAGGGGAAAGCAATAAATGCGGGCCAGCCAACCGGGATAAGGCCTTGTAAGGCTGGAATATTTCCATGTATGGGGCGTGGACTACTGGAGAACCGCTCGTGAACGCCCCAAGCCGCCTCGATATCCCGCCGCGACTGGAAGACTATCCCTTCCGCCTTTCGGACAATGTCCGTTTTGCCGATCTCGATCCGCAATACCACGTCAACAACGTGGTCTATTCCACCTACTTCGAGACCGGCCGGGTCACCTTGATGCGCAATCCGGCTTACGGTCTGATGCCGGAGGGCATGAGCTGGATGCTGGTGAGGCTCGCGATCGATTTTCGCGCCGAAGTCAACTGGCCGGGGATCGTCGAGCTTGGTCTCGGCGTGTCGCGGATCGGACGTACTTCGGTGGCCTACAAGCAGGTGGTGTTTTCGGAAGGCAAATGCGCCGCGTCATGCGAAGCTGTGGCGGTCCTCGTCGATAAACAGACCCGAAGGCCGACGGCTCTGCCCGACGATCTGATCGGGAAATTCGATCCCTGGCTGCTGCGCGGAACAGCCGAGCCGACGTAGCCGTAAAAGCTGTCTGCTTAAGCCTGACGCTCGGGCGTCGCCAGTTGCAGACCATCGAGTTCGTCAGTGACCTTGATCTGGCACGACAACCGCGAGTTCGGCCGCACGTCGTAGCCGAAGTCGAGCATATCCTCTTCCATCGGCGTCGGATCGCCGACCTTCTCGCGCCAGGCCTCGTCGACATAGACATGGCAGGTCGCGCAGGCGCAGGCCCCGCCGCATTCCGCCTCGATTCCGGGGATTGCGTTGCGGATCGCCGCTTCCATCACCGTCGAACCAGCCTCGGCGTCAACGGTGCGGGTTGTTCCTGCGTGATCGGTGAAGTTGATTTTGACCATGATGTCTCGCGCTGCCCGAAAGAAGATAACGAGGCAGTCCTATAACGGGTCAATCCGCTCCACGCCAGCACCGGGCGGGAAAAGAAGCCGCCGTTTGCGCTGAATCAAGGCTGACTGAGGAGGATACCGATCGCCGCCCGCGCCTCATCGACAGTCGCGGAAAGTTCGCGCAAGGCGTCGGCGAGTCCGCGTTTCGCGCGCAGCGCAGCCTCCAGCGACTGAGCTGCATCGGCGACCGCAAAAGCCCCGATCGCGCGGGCCGACCCTTTCAGGGTGTGAGCCAGCGCCGGCGCATCCGATGGCGCCCCAGCCAGCCGATCCATCAGATCGCGCGACTGATCGGCAAACAGCGACAGCACCTCGCGCTCAAGGCTGAGCTCGCCGAGCGTCATCTGGCGCAAATGAACGATATCGATCGCAGTCTGATCGGGGACCAACGGAGGCGAAGGCATCCAGACAATCTGTTCCTGAAGGGACGGCATGGCGAGCCAGACTTGTTTGCCGCGCCGGTCGGTGGCGCCGAAGCCCTAAACAAGCACAGCGGTGGTTAACGGAAGCTTGTGGATTTTGCCGCTCTTTCGCCATTATTTTGCCGTGCCAACGCCATCAAGTCCCATAACGACGCAGAATTTTCAGAAATTTGAAAGTGTTAGCCGCGTCAGCGTTAACGATGATTAAAATGTTCTTAACGCCGACCATTTCATTCGAACTGCCTAGCCAATAGGATGTTTGCGGAAGTAGGGGACAAGCCAAGCAGAACGGACTCCATTTGGACTTTGGCGGCGGCCGAAGGTCCGGGAGACGATTCCAGCCGTGGCAACCAAGCTGCGGCGTGGGCGCTTCCGGATAAGTAAAACAAGGGCGTAGACGAAAAATGGCAAAAAATCCGAAGGTCAAGGACCCGACTGAAGTCGCTCTCTCAGCCATTCAGGAAGCTCTCAACATCTCGGATACGTCCCCGGCCGACGGCGTTCGTCCGGACCACGGCGGCCGCGACGCCGCGCCCGCGGTCAATCCCTTCGACGATCGCACGCCCGATCTCCGCCCCGGCGGCTCCGATTTCGACCAGCAGCGGATGGCGCGGCCGGCCGCGAACGATGACCGCGAAACCATCGGCACCATTCTTCAGCTGATCCAGAAAGGCCGCCCTCGCCGCAGCGCCTATACCTTCGCGGCCGTTTTCTCCGTGCTGTGGATTGCTGCCGCCGGCCTGCTGGCCTTCGCCTTCCTGCCGACGCTTGAAACCGTCGCCAGCCAGCAAGGTGGTGTGCTCGCCCTCGCCGGCCTCGCCTGCGCCTTCGTCGCCCCGCTGCTGTTGTTCTATTTCCTCGCCGGCGTGGCATGGCGCAGCCAAGAATTGAGCCTGATCGCGCAGTCCATGGCGCAGATGGCTGTGCGCTTCTCCGAGCCTGAGAACGTCGCCAACGGCGGAATCGTCACCGTTGGTCAGGCGATCCGCCGCGAAGTCTCGGCGATGGGCGACGGTGTCGAGCGCGCGATCGCGCGCGCCGGCGAACTGGAAGCGCTTGTGACCAACGAGGTCTCCGCGCTCGAACGCGCCTACAGCGACAACGAAGTGCGCATGCGCGCCCTGCTTCAGGATATCGCCACCCAGCGCGATAATCTGGTCGGTCAGGCCGAACAGGTGCGCAATGCCATTTCCGGCGTGCAGATCGACCTGCGCCAGGATATCGCGCTGCTCAGCGACGCCATCGCGGCGCGCGTCGATGAGATGGCGCAGAACATCACCCAGACACTTGAAAGCCGCGGTGAGCACATCACCAGCGCTCTTGGCGTTGCGGGTGACAACATGATCATCGCGCTCGGCGAACGCGGCGGCGACCTGCTCGACCGCCTCGAAGAAGCCAGCAGCCAGACCGCGCGCGCCGTCATGGACGCCAGCGAACAGTTGACCGCGAGCCTGAACTTCAAGACCGGCCATGTTCACGAAGAATTCGCCGACCTCGCCGACCGTGTGCACGAAATCCTCAACGACAAAATCGATCGCATCGCGACCGACTTCGAAATGCGCTCGTCCACCATCGTCGACGGAATTGCCGAGCGTGCCGACGAGATCATCGGCGGCGTATCGGAGAAAACCGAGAAGGTCTACGACTCGCTCAAGTCTTCGACCGACTCCCTGATCGTCGAACTCGACGCTCATGGCGGCGAAGTCGTGAACCGCATCGACGAAGCCGGCGACCGTCTCGCCGACCGCATCCTGACCAGCGGCGACAAGGCCAGCGAAGCACTCGACGTAACCGTGAACACGCTCGTCGCCAAGGTCGTGAGCCAGACAGAAACGTCTCATGAAGCGCTGACCTCGCAGATCGGCTCGTTCGAAGACCTGATTCGCGACCGCGGCGCGGAACTCGCCGAGAAATTCGCGCGCGACAGCGGCACGCTGGGCGCCCTCATCACCCGCCACGTCGCCGAATTCGACCGCACTGTGAAAACATTCGGCGGCGAGATCGTCGATCGCATGGGTCAGCACACTCAGAACATCGGCGACAACCTCAAGAATTACATCGACACCTTCGAGGGTCGCGTCAGCTCCCACAGGGAGCAGCTGCATGGCGTGCTCGATGCAAGCCTCACCGGGTTCCAATCGGCAATCGAATCCCGCGTGACCAATCTCGATGTGTCGCTGGATTCGAAGATCAAGCTGTTCGACGAGACCGTGGACAGCAAGCTGCAAGCGCTCGAGCAATCGTTCGACGGCCGCGCCGCCTCCGTGACCCAGACCATCGAGAGCCGCAGCAACGAGCTCAACGAGACCATCTCCACCCGCTTCATGCAGATTCACCAGGGCATCGAAGACCGCGCCGGCTCGATCGCCTCCGACATCGAGGCTCGTGTCAGCCGGTTCGAGAACCTGCTCGACATCCGGGTGGATGCGGCGGCAAGCCGTGTCGAGGCCAGCGGCCAGAAGGCCAGCGACGTGCTGCTGACCCGCGCCGAGGAACTGACCCAGAGCATCAAGACCCGCGTCGACGATTCCGAGCAGACGCTGACGACGCTCATCTCCGAGACCAGCGAAGCCATCCAGTCGAGCGCTCGCATCGCCCAACAGTCGCTGCTGACACTGTCAGGCGAAGTCACCTCGCAACTGCGTTCGGCTTCGACCGATATCGAGCGTGCCGTCGAGACCAGCGCGCGCGAAGCCGAGAACGTACTGTCGCTCTCATCGTCCAACGCGACCTCGCAGATCAAGACCGCATCTGCCGAAATTGAACGCGTGCTGCAGACCAGCACGCAGGCGGCCGAGGCCCTGTTGCTTCAGGCGTCGGGCAATGCGAGCACCCAGATCAAGTCGATCTCCACGGAAATCGAACAGGCGCTGCTGACCTCTGCTCAGACGGCTGAAACCGCCCTCACCCAGGCGTCCGACACCGCCAGCACCCGCATCAAGTCCACCTCCGGCGAAATCGAGCGCATGATCCAGATCAGCGCGGCCGAAGTGGAGAACGTGCTGGTTCAGGCGTCCACCACCGCCAGCACGCAGCTGAAGTCGATTTCCGGCGAGATCGAACGCGCACTGCAGGTCGGAGCCGGTGCCGCCGAGGCGCTGCTGGTGCAGGCGTCGAACAACGCGAGCGCCCAGATCAAGCTGTCGTCCGAGGAGATCGAACGGGCGCTGCAGACCAGCGCCAACGAGGCGCAGAGCGCGCTGATCGCAGCGGCCACCAATGCCACCGCCCAGATCAAAACCTCGTCTGCCGAAATCGAACGGACCATGCAGGTCGGCGCCCGCGAGGCGGAAAGCACGCTGATCCTGGCGGCCACCAACGCCAGCACGCAGGTCAAGTCGTCGTCCGACGAGATCGAGCGGACGATCGCGAGCTCGACCGAAAACCTTGGCGCTCATGTCGCGAGCAAGGTGGCAGAGCTGACTAGCGGTCTGCAGGAGCAGAGCGACCGGATTGCGCGGGCGCTCGACGAACGTCGCACGCCACTGATCGAGGTCATCACCACCAAGAGCGATCAGCTCGTGCAGGCGCTCGGCACCAAGAGCGAAGAGCTTGCCGCAGTGATCGGCAACGCCACCGAAGTGGCTCTGACCTCGATCGAAGGCCGTGGCGGCGCGTTCACACTCGCCATGATGAACAACAGCGCCGATCTGGCTCGCCAGATCAATACCGCCAGCGAAATCGCGACCGGTGCCGTCAACAAGGCGCTCAAGGACATCGAGCTGACCTCGCGCTCGGCGATTGATCAGTCGCGCCAGGTGGCGACGTCGGCGGTCACGGAGATGCAGGAAACCAGCAAGATCCTGCGCACCGACACCGTCGCGCTGTTCGAACGCCTGCGCGAAGGCAACATCCTGCTGCAGGAGGTGCTGACCGGAGCGCACGAGAACCTGAATTCGCTCGAGCGCGCGCTGGTGACCCGTGTGGCCGACTTCGTCTCGACCCTGAACGACGTCACCACCCGGAACGGCGCTTCGGCGAATGCACTTGAAGAGCAGCTTGCGATCTTCAACCGGACGACCTCCGGTGCGCTCGAGGGTCTGAGCTCGCTGTCCGACAAGTTCGAGACCCACGGACAGATGCTGGCCGAAGCGGCGAAGCTGGTGGACGAAAGCAACGATCGCGCCAGCGCGTCGGTCGCCGATCGCAACACCATGCTGGAATCACTGGTCACCACCATCGACATCCGCACCCTCGATCTCGACGAGCGCCTGCAGCGCTTCACCACCCTCCTCGACGAGTCGCTTGCTGCGGCCGAGAACCGCGCGCGCGATATCGCCCGCGTGGTGGCGGAGAGCGCCGGTGCGAGTTCGAGCGCGGTCGGTCGCCAGTTCGAGGCGGTTCGCACTGCCGTCGAAGAAGAGCGCCGCCAGACGCTTGAGGCTATGTCCGAAATCTACGAACAGGGCACGCAGGACGCCGGCTCGATGTTCCAGCAGGCGGCCGACAAGTTCGCGTCGATCGTGCACGGCATGAAGCAGATGGCGTCCGAACTGCACAGCGAGCTCGACTCGACCCGCGCGGAACTGCGCCGTGGCGTGCTTGAAATGCCGCAGGAGGCCGCCGAGAGCACAGCGCAGATGCGCAAGGTGATCGTCGACCAGATCGAGGCATTAGCCGAGCTCAACCGCATCGTGGCGCGCCACGGCCGCGGCCTCGACGTCGCCGCGCCGACTCGCGTGACCCATCGCGAGGAGGAGCCGGTCGCCGCAACGAGCGGCGGTCGTGCCGAAACGCCACGCCAGACAGCTCCGCGACGCGACGCGACCAGCGCGTCAAACCTGCCCCCGCCGGACATCGGCCAGCGTCGGACCGAAGCGCCGCCGGTGAGCCCGGTGACGCCTGACCAGAGCCGCGACGGCTGGCTGTCCGACCTGCTCAACCGCGCCGACGGCGACACCGCACCGCGTGGCCGGGCTCCGCAAGCGCAGGCTCGTCCGAGCGCAAACCCGCTCGAAGCCCTGTCCCTCGACATCAGCCGCCTGGTTGATCGCGAGATGGCGGCCGAGATGTGGGATCGCTACCAGCGCGGCGAGCGCAAGGCATTCAGCAAGCGGCTCTATACGCCGGCCGGCCAGAAGGCGTTCGACGAGGTGGCACGGAAGTATCGCGCCGACCGCACCTTCAAGCAGACCGTTGATCGCTACATCAACGAGTTCGAGCGACTGCTGGACGAGATCTCGCGTGACGAACGCGGGCCGGCGACGCTGCGCAACCATCTCGTGTCGGAAACCGGGCTAGTCTACACCCTGCTCGCGCACGCAGCCGGCCGCCTCGGTTAGTTCGGCCGAACGCGACAAATAAAAAGCGGAGGCATGATGCCTCCGCTTTTTTGTTTTGGAAGCAATTACGACGCGCGGTCCGAGGGGATGTTCGCCAGCCCGAGCAAGGCGGGTGAGTCCTGCAGGATCAGGTGTGTCGGGATCCGCTCCACGAAATCGCGGAAGCGGCCCTTGCTCTCGAATCGTGCACGGAAACCCGAAGCGGCAAACGCTTTCTTGAAGCGCAGCAGAATTCCGCCGGCAATATAGACACCGCCGGTTGCGCCGATCGTGAGCGCAAGATCGCCCGCCACCGTTCCCAGCATCTCGCAGAAATGCGCGAAAGCTTTGACGCAGATCGCATCGGTCTTGTTGATGGCGTGATCGGTGACGTCGGCCGGCGACAGTTTTTGCGGCGCTACATCTTCGATCGTGCAGATCGCCTCGTAGAGATTGACCAGCCCCGAGCCCGACAAAACGCGCTCAGCCGAAACATGATCCCAGCGCTTGCGCAGAACAGCAATGATCCTGTCCTCCGCCTCGGTCGTCGCCGGCAGCGTGACGTGGCCGCCCTCGCCGGGCACCAGCGCCCAGCCTCCCCCACTCGGCACAAGCGAGCCGACGCCGAGACCGGTGCCGGGTCCGATAATCCCGATCGGCCCCTGCGCATCAGGACACGACGGCCCCACCAGGAAGCAATCGTTGGCCGGCAGATACGGCACCGCCATCGCTGTCGCAGCAAAGTCGTTAAAGACGCGCAGCGAACGCAGCCCAAGTTTTTGCTTTAATTCGGAAATCGAGAATGACCATCCGAGATTGGTGAGCGTGATCTTGTCGCCGGTCACGGGTCCCGCGACGTCGATCGCCGCTTCCGTCGGCCGCTCATCGCGCGGCAACTGATCGAGATAATCCCGGATCGCGTCGTGCAGGGAAACGTATTTGCTGACCGGGACATGCTTCAGGTCGCTGTAGCGTCCACCCTGCGCGATCGCGAACCGAGCGTTGGTGCCACCGATATCAGCGATGAGCCGCAAACCGTTCAACCGATCAGCGGCGCGGCACGCGCGCCCGCGCATCGTTCGGATTGCCTTGTTGCGGCGGAGCCGGCCGCGCATCGGTGTTGCTCGCGCCGAACAGCACCCGGGTCGGGTTACGGTCGAAATTGTTCACGGCGCGGCTGATGTCCGCAAGCGTCTTGCGGCTATCGGAAATCAGCACCCGGCCGTCGGACAGCAAAACGGCCGTCCGCTTGTCGAGGTTATCGGCCAGTTCGCGGAACGACTTGGCGGCCTTCTGCAGTTCGCCTTCGTTGCCTTCCTTGTCACCCATCAGCGTCTCAACGCCGCTCATGATGTTGTCGATGCGACTGGAGTTGTCCGCCAGACTCTTCGAGAACGACTGAAGGTTGGTGATGCTGCTGTGCAGGGCTTCCTGATTGTCGTTGACCAGACGATTGACGTTCTGGAGCGTGGCGCGCACCGCCTCGCCGATGTCCTGGATCGCATTCGGATCGGCGGTCAGCGTCGGCACGCCATCCTCGGCTGCCGGCACGCCGGGCGCTTCAAGCGAACCGCCTTTCAGCGACACCGACGACACGCCGGTCAGGCCGGCAAACTCGAGACCGACCACAGTGTCTTTGCGGATCGGCGCGCCCTTGTCGACCGATGCGATCACCACCACCCGCTTCGGATCGTCGAGTTTCACCGATGTGACCTCGCCGATCTTGATGCCATTGAAATTGACGTTGCCGCCGGTGCGCAGGCCTGACGCCGAGCCCTCGAAGATGATCCGGATGGGCGTGCGTTGAGCGACGGCGCCGAGGTTCTGGAACCAGAACACAAACCCGAAAGCGGCTGCGATCACCGCCAGGGTGAAGATGCCGATCAGCAGGTAATTCGCCCGCGTTTCCATGAACTTAACTCCAAAACCCACGCAACTGAATTAGACAACGGCCCGGGCGCGCTTGCCATGAAAATAGGCCCGCAGCCATGGGTGCTGCGAGGCCAGCATATCGTCCATCGTGCCTACCAGCAGAACCTTGCGATCCCCCAACACTGCAATGCGGTTGCAGGCGGTTTTAAGGCTGTCCAGGTCATGGGTTACCATAAAAACCGTAAGGCCCAAAGTACGCTGCAGGGTCATGACTAATTCGTCGAAGTCGCCGGCACTGATCGGATCGAGTCCCGATGTCGGCTCGTCAAGGAACACGATTTCGGGATCGAGCGCCAAAGCCCGCGCCAGCGCCACGCGCTTGATCATGCCACCGGAGAGTTCCGACGGAAACCGGTCGGCGACCTCGGGCTTGAGCCCAACCATCGCCAGCTTGGCAATGGCAATCTCGTCGAGCAACCGCGCCGACACATCCATGAATTCGCGCACCGGGAACTGGATGTTCTGGCGCACCGTCAGCGACGAGAACAGTGCACCGTGCTGGAACAACACGCCCCACCGTCGCTCCACGGCGCGACGCTCGCTTTCGTTCGCCTCGTTCATGTTGACGCCGAACACTTCGATCGTGCCGCTGCGCTTGGGCATCAGGCCGATGATGGTGCGGGTCAGCACCGACTTGCCGGCGCCCGACGCGCCGACGAAACCGAGGATTTCACCACGCTTCACGTCAAGATCGAGGTGATCGAGGATCAGGTTTTTCTCGAACCCGACCGTCAGGTCGCGCACGCGGATAATGGCATCGTCCGGACGTGTCGCCATGGTCAGATTCCGATCGATGCAAAGAAGATGGCGAAGATGCCATCGACCACGATGACGAAGAAGATCGATTTGACCACCGACGCCGTGGTGTGCCGGCCGAGCGATTCCGCGCTGCCCTGCACCGCAGCGCCTTCGACGCAAGCGATGATGCCGATGATCAGCGCCATGAACGGCGCCTTGATCAGGCCGACGGTGAAATGGTTGATCGAGATCGCCTCGCGCAGCCGCGCCAGGAACGCCTCCGGCTGCACACCGCCATAGCCCCACGCCACCAGCCCGCCGCCATAAAGCGCCGCCATGGCGCCGATGAACGCGAGAACCGGCATGGCGATGACCAGCGCGATGATCCGGGGCAGGATCAGCACTTCGGTTGGATCGAACCCCATGGTGCGCAACGCGTCGACTTCCTCGCGCATCCGCATCGAGCCGAGCTCGGCGGTATAGGCGCTGCCCGAGCGGCCGGCGACCATGATCGCTACCAGCAGCACGCCGATCTCGCGCAGCACCAGAACGCCGAGCATATCGACGACAAAAACATCCGCGCCAAACTTGCGAAACTGGAAGATGCCCTGCTGCGCGATGATGCAGCCGATCAGGAACGTGATCAGCAGTACGATCGGCACCGCACGCCAGCACACCTGTTCGAGATGATGGATCGTGGAGGTGAAACGGAACGTCGTCGGGTGGCGGATCACGCGGCCCATCGCGTAGATAATCGAACCCGCCATGTTGAGCAGGCCGACCAGTGTTTCGCCAACCTCGACCACGCTGCGGCCGACCGCTTCGATCGCGCCGCGTATGGTCGCGCGCGGCCGCCTGTAGACGACACCGGGTTTGACCCTCTGCACTTCGCCGACAAGGCTCGCATAATCTTCCGACAGGCCGGACAGTTCGATCTGCGCACCGCTCTGCGTGAGTGTCCGGCGCAACCGCTCGATCAGCCACGCCCCAAACGTATCAAGGCTCGAGACCTGCGAGACATCGATGACGATGTTGGCGTTGGTTTTGCGTCCGAGTTTCTCGGTGCGGACGACGATCTTCTCCAGATCGGGCGCGTGATGAACCGTCCACTGGCCGGTCGCACGCAGCGCGAGGCCTGCCCCCAACTGGGTCTGCTCAAGTGTCGGATTGCCGTTCACCACCGCGCTCCACGCGTCAATTCTCCGCCCCACGATCGCAAGCAATCTGATCCTTGGAACCTGGACTGTACGGAGATATTCTTAAGAGCCATACTTGCCGGAATTGAGCAAGCCCACCCACAAAAAATCGTCCATTCCGAATGACTTCCGCCAAATCGACGCTCACCGCGCGCCTGGAACGCTGGCCGATCGCCGGCAGTTTCACCATCAGCCGTGGCGCCAAGACCGAAGCCGCCGTTATTGTGGCCGAAGTGTGCAGCGGGCCACATGTGGGGCGGGGTGAGTGCGTGCCCTATCCGCGCTATGGCGAGACGCCGGAAGTGACGCTGGCGGCGATTCTCGCCATGAGCGGGGCCATCACACGCTGCATGTCGCGGCACGATTTGCAGACGGCGATGCCGGCGGGTGCGGCGCGCAACGCGCTCGACTGCGCGCTGTGGGATCTCGAGGCCAAACAGGCCGGACGGCCTGCCTGGACAATCGCAGGACTGCCAGATGCACCGCTTCCACTGACGACCGCCTACACCATTTCGCTTGGTACGCCGCAGGCAATGGCAGAGGCGACAGCCAAGGCAGCGCACCGGCCGCTGCTCAAGATCAAGCTCGGCGGCGACGGCGACGACGCCCGCATCGCGGCGGTCCGCAAGGCGGCTCCGAACTCCACCCTGATCGTCGATGCCAACGAGGCGTGGACCGACGCCAATCTCGAATCCCTCCTCGGAGCCTGCGCCAATGCAGGCGTGACGCTGGTGGAGCAACCGCTCCCCGCCGGCCATGACGCGGCGCTCGCAAAGATCCGGCGGCCGATTGCGGTGTGCGCCGACGAGAGCGTGCATGACCGTGCCTCGCTCACCGGCCTGCGCGACCGCTACGACGCCATCAACGTCAAGCTCGACAAGACCGGCGGTCTGACCGAGGCGCTCGCCATGAGCGAAGCGGCCCGCGCGCTCGGCTTCGACATCATGGTCGGCTGCATGGTCGCGACCTCGCTGGCGATGGCTCCGGCGATGCTGGTGGCGCAGCAGGCGCGCGTGGTCGATCTCGATGGGCCACTGTTGCTGGCGAAGGATCGCGACGGCGGCCTGCGCTACGACGGCAGCACGGTCTATCCGCCCGACGCCAGCCTGTGGGGCTAACCTGCGGCAAGGTGCGATGCATCGAGGCGACGACGGGCCGAACCGATCACCAGCAAGCCGCCGACGGCCATTGCCGCCATGACGTAGTACACGCCCTGCCCGACCTGCGCGTAGATCAGGCCCGACAGCATCATGGTCACGCTGGTGACCACACCAATGCAGGCGACGAGATAGCCTTGCGCGCTCGCCAGTACGTGATGCGGCACGCTGCGCACCATCAGGCCGACGGTACCGAGATGAGTCATGCCGTAGGACAGTCCATGCAACAGTTGCACGACGGCCAGTACGCCGATTGGCGGCTCCTGCGCGGTGATGATCCAGCGCAACGCCGCCCCCGCCGCGCCGATCATCACCAGAATGACCGGCGACCATTGAAAGCGCGGCGACAAGGCGAAGATCACGATTTCGGCGATGACGCCGAGCGACCACAGTATGGCGATGGTCGTACCATCCAATCCGGCATCCTGCCAGGTGATCGAGGCGAAGCTGTAGTAGGCAGCGTGGCTGCCCTGCACCAATGCGGCGGTGGCAATGATCGCAAGAAACGCCGGCTGCCGTAGCAGTGCTTTGGCCGGTATCAGCGGTGCTCCTGATGCGGCAGGCGGTGCGTCGAGCGGCTGCAATCCGAGGCTGGCGAGCGCACTCAGCGCGGTGACGCCGACAATCACCCAGATTAGGTGCGGGGCCGCGATGGCATCGGCCAACAGACCCGAGATCATCGCCACCACCACGAACGCTGTAGATCCCCAGAGCCGCAACGGGCCGTAGTTGAGGCCGTAGCGGGTGACGCCCTTGAGGGTGAAGCCGTCGGTCATCGGGCCGAGCGGCGTCCACACACAGGCCGTAACCGCGAACACGATGACGATAGCAAACGGATCACGAAGCTGGCCGACAATCGAAAAGCCCGCAACCGTTGCAATCGCCAGCGCGACGATGGCGCCGCGCAGCATCTGCAAACGCTCCGCCAGCGCGGTGATGAACGGCAGGACGGTGAAACGGGACAGCGAGGGCAGCGCCGTAATGATCCCGATCCAGCCCGCCTCGATGCCGATGGCTTTCAGCCAGACCGGGAAAAACGGCAGATAGACACCGATAATCCCCAGCGTTGTGGCGTAGAACAGGCCAACTCCCACCGTAAACCGGCGGCCGGACGATTGCGCGTCACGGGGAAACTGTGATTCCGTAGTCATTGGGGGATTTGCGATTCGCTGCGCGGGATGCCGGCGCTTATCTAGCGCGCATTCAGCGGATGTTGGTACGGATTTCAGCGGACCGAGCGACGGGGCACAGATGGCTGAACAGGCCTTTGCATTATCGCCGATCAACGCGCGCAGCGCGTCGCCGACCGATGCCGACTATGATGCGATCCAGGAAGCCTTCATGGAAACCGCGCGCGGGCGCTGGTTCCTCGGCGAGTTTGCCCGCCGCAATCGCAGTGCCGACACCGCCATGGTGCTGGATGCCGTCGCCCGGATCGAGCGCAGCATCGCTGCGCAAAAGGCCCCGCCGCCCGACGAATTGAGCACCGCGCTCGCGGCGGTGAAAACCGTCGTCGCCGAGGCAAGGGCTGCTGTAACCGAGGCGCTGAGCGACGGCCCGCTCGACCAGATCCTGACGCCACACCGCAAGAGCGCGCGGGTGATCCGCGAGATCGCATGGGGCCTGCGCGAGTCCGGTGCCGACGTCCGGATCTGCGACCTGCTCGACGGCCAGGTTCAGGCCATCAACACCGCGTGCGATGGCTTCGCGGCGTTTCCGATGCGGGAGGCCGCCCTCCAGGCCATCGACGCTGCATTGGCCGACATCGACCGTATCGCGGCCGGGGACGTTCCCGCTCCCGCCATGGAGACACCGGCGACCGAGGATTTGACCACCGCCGAGGGACCGGCGGAGATGGACGCCGCCATGGAACTGGCGGGCGCCACCCTGCCCGAGCCGGAAGCGCCAGTGCACGAGGAATTGGCTGGCGATGTCGCCCCCGAACCGGCGCTGGCCGCAGCGGAGGCTCCAGGGGAGCCGGAAGCCCTTGCAGCGCCCGTTGAGGCGGCGCCAGACGCCCCGGAGATCGTCGCGACGTCTGTGGCGGATGCCACCGAAGCGGAGACTATTGCGCCCGCGGCTATCGAAGTGGCACCAGCGGCTCCTGAGGCCGCTTTGGAGGTCGCCGCCGAGATGGCCGAGCCCGAGGAACCTGCTGAGCCGGAGCCCGAACTGGCGGACGCGCTGGCGCACGAGATTTTTGCTGAACCGGCCGCTCCCGACCCCGCGCCACGGCACCAGACCGTTTTGGCCCAGGTCGAGCTGATGCCGGTCACCGAGCCGGGACCGGTGGCCGAACTGCCCGGCCCTGCCGACGAGTCCCTGGGAGCCAGCCTGATCGCCAGCGGCATCGTGCCGAAACCGGCAGCCCCCAAGATCGACCCGCTGGCGCCGATCCGGCGGATGACCCAGGCCGAGAAGATCGCGTTCTTCAGCTAAGCCTGCTGGATCAGCTTCGCGAACAGGTCGGCATCGACGTTCGCGCCCGACAGCACGATGCCAACGGTCTTGCCCCGCGCCTCCATCCGGCCCGCCAGCAGCGCCGCCAGCGCCACCGCGCCGCCCGGCTCGACCACCAGCTTCAATTCCCGGAAGGCAAATGCCATCGCCTCGGCGACCTCGGCGTCGGACGCCGTTACGCCATGAGCGACCAGCTTGCTGTTGACCGCGAAGGTAATTTCACCGGGGATCGAAGCCATCAGCGCATCGCAAATCGTGCGGCCCTCAGCGCGGTGCGGCTGGCGCACCCCGCTGTTGAGCGATCGGGCGTGATCGTCGAAGCCCTCCGGTTCGGCCGTCATCAGTGTCGCATTGGGAAACTTCGCCTTGATCGCCAGCGCGATGCCCGCCATCAGCCCGCCGCCCGAAGCCGGCGCGGAGACGATGTCCGGCACGACGCCAAGCGCCACGAAATCATCGACCATCTCCAGCCCGACAGTCCCCTGCCCGGCAATCACCATCGGATCGTCGAACGGCGGCACCACGACCGCTCCGCTCTTGCCCGCGATGTCCCGCGCGATCTGCTCGCGGTCCTCCTTGTCGCGGTCGTAAAGCACGACCTGTGCGCCATAACCCTTTGTGCGCTCGCGCTTGGAAGCCGGCGCATCGGATGGCATCACGATGGTCGCCGGCATACCGAGGATCTGCGCAGCGGCCGCCACGCCCTGCGCATGATTGCCGGAGGAAAACGCCACCACCCCGGCGGCGCGCTTCTCCTGCGGGATAGACGACAGCTTGTTGAACGCGCCGCGAAACTTGAACGAGCCGGTGCGTTGGAGGACCTCGGGTTTCACGAACACCCGCGCGCCGACACGTTCGTCGAGTGCAGGAGAGGAAATCAGGGGTGTTCGCACCGCGTAAGGCGTGAGAATGCGAGCGGCGGATTCGATATCGGCCAAGGTCGGCGGAGTTTTGTCGGTCATGCACACGTTGTATCGTGCGCCAGGCCGGGCAATCAAGGCGCGTTCAAGCTGGTCTGCGTTGACCGAACGTGAAGCCGGCGTTTTGGGCCTTTGAGCGCGTCCTGACGGACATGCGCCACGTTCTCGACGAACGCGCGCGCGCATGCTTCCCAGGTCTGATCGAGCGCAAATTCACGGCAGTCGTCACGCGACAGTGTCAGCGCCGACAAGCAGGCCGCGCGCAAGTCTTCATTGAGAGCGCCCACCGGCGCGTCCCCGATGACATCGCGTGGACCTGACACCGGAAACGCTGCGACCGGAACGCCGCTGGCGAGCGCTTCGAGCAGGACGAGACCGAAGGTATCGGTCCGGCTCGGAAACACGAACACGTCGGCAGCCGCATAGGCTTCGGCCAGCCGCTCGCCGTGCATCGCGCCGAGGAACACGGCGTTTGGATAGGCACGCTCCAGTTCTGCCCGCGCCGGTCCGTCGCCGACCACGACCTTGGTGCCAGGCAGATCGAGATCGAGAAACGCTTCGAGATTTTTCTCCACCGCCAGACGACCCACCGACAGGAAGACCGGACGCGGCAGACCGAGATCGATCGCGCGCGGCTGGAACAGCTTGGCATCGACGCCCCGTGGCCACAGCACGACATTGTTGAAGCCGCGACCACGCAACTCGTCCGCGAGCGCCGGCGTTGCCGCCATCACCGCATGGCTGGCCGAATGAAATCGTTGCAACGCTGACCAGACCCACGATTCCGGGATCGGTGAGCGCGCAGAAACATACTCCGGAAAACGGGTATGGAAGCTGGTGGTGAACGGCAGATGATGCTTCCGACAATAGCGGCGAACCATCAACCCGATCGGGCCCTCGGTGGCGATGTGGATGTTGTCGGGCCGCGCCTCCGCGATCAGCCGCGCGATCCGTGCCGGTCCGGGAAATGCGAGCCGCAGATCGGGGTAGCTCGGCAGCGCGAAGGTCGCGAACGACTGCGGCGTCAGAAAGCTGACGTCGACGCCGAGCGCACTCGCCGCCTCGGCCATGGTGGTCAGCGTTCGGACCACGCCGTTGACTTGAGGATGCCAGGCATCGGTTGCGACAAGGATGCGCATCAGGCGGCACGCGCCGTCATCGCGGACGCCGGTTCAGCGCGGCGCACAGGATGGGTCCAGGTGAGAATTTCAAAGCGGCCATCGGTATGCTCGGCGAGCGCCGTGCAACTTTCGACCCAGTCACCGCAATTCATGTAGCGGATGCCTTCGAGATCGCGGATCACCGCGTAGTGGATGTGGCCGCAAATCACGCCGTCGGCACCGTGGCGGCGCGCTTCGCCGGCCAGCGTCTCTTCGAATGCGCCGATGTAGTTCACCGCGTTCTTCACTTTCTGCTTCGCCCATTGCGACAGCGACCAGTAGGGAAAACCGAACAGGCGGCGGCACGCGTTGACCAGACGATTCATCTGGATCGCGAAATCGTAGGCCTTGTCGCCGAGATGGGCGAGCCAACGCGCGTTCTGCACCACCAGATCAAAGATGTCGCCGTGGATGACGAGATAGCGCTTGCCGTCGGCTCCCTCATGGATCATCTGCTCCGCCACTTCGACACCACCGAAATGCGTGCCGTAATAGGAGCGCAAGAATTCATCATGGTTGCCGGGGATATAGAAAACCTTGGCGCCCTTGCGCACCCGGCGCAGCATCTTCTGCACGAAATCGTTGTGCGATTGCGGCCAGTGCCAGTTCGACTTCAATGCCCAGCCGTCGATGATGTCGCCGACAAGATAGATGGTTTCGGCATCATGGACGCGGAGAAAATCGAGCAGCCGTTCCGCTTGCGACCCACGGGCTCCGAGGTGAACGTCGGAGATAAACAATGTGCGAAAGTTCCGTTCCGGATGACTATCGCTCATAATCGGCCTTTCCATGGGCGAGCAGCTAGCAGAATCGCATGACAGGCGAATGACAATTCCGGCGGGACATCAGGCCGCCAGAGGGGACGCGGCACGCTCGAAACAGACCAGCGTATAAATACCGAACGGCGCAACTTTCCGTCGCTCGATGAGGATGGCGTTTTCGTTTGATTGCGCCCACGCCTGCAGGCGCGAAAACGGAAATTCAGGCCGCAGCCCGAGCGCACGGGTTTTCTGGGCCGCCCAGCGCTCGACCGCCGCGGCAACGCCGACTTCGGAGTAAAGGTGATTGACCAGGATAATCCGCCCACCGGGTTTCACCACACGGTGGCACTCCGACAGCACCTGCTCCGGATTTTCGACCAGCGTGATGACGAACTGCGCCACAACGCAGTCGAAGGTCGAATCCGCGAAGGTCATGTGATGGGCGTCCATCTGCATGACCTCTTTCACGAAGGGATAACGGCCGGTCGCCATGCGGGCACGTGCCTTCTCCAGCATCGGCGCGCTCATGTCGATGCCGGTGATTTCGGTCGTGCTGTCGTAGTCGTCGAACGACAGGCCGGTGCCGACGCCGACCTCGAGGATTTTTCCGCCTGTCGTGCGTGCTGCAGCGGCCGCCGCACGACGGCCTTTCACCATCACAGGGCCGCACACCGCATCATAGATCGGTGCCCACCGCGCATAGGCGGTTTCGACGATTGTCTTTTCGAGATCCGGAGTCATCGGGTCCATCCGCAGGCGATCTGAAGGAATCAGATCGAGATTGAGCCTGTTTGGCGAATAGCAACCGACTGCGACAGCCACGCGACAGCCGCGGCACCACGCCGCAGCTATTCCGGATGGGTTGTGAAACCGAGCCGCTTCGCCTCAACCGCGATCGTGCGCGTGGAAATGGTGGATGGGGCCGTGACCGTGACCGACATCGAGGCGATCGGCGGCAGCGATCCCCGCGCTGACATAGGCCTTGGCATGGCCGATCGCGGCCTCGAGCGCTTCACCCTTGGCCAGATATGCGGCAATCGCCGATGACAGCGAGCAGCCAGTGCCATGAGTGTTCCGGGTCTGGATGCGCTTGGCGGCGAACGAGGTCATCCCCTCGGCGCGGATCAGGTAGTCGATGCTCTCCGTGCCCTCGGCATGTCCGCCCTTGATCAGAATGGCCGGGCAGCCAAGCTTGAGCAGTCGCCGCCCCTGTGCGGCAATCTCGTCCGCACTCGTCACCATTGGCTCATCGAGCAGCGCCGCGGCCTCCGGCAGGTTCGGTGTGATCAGTTGCGCGCGCGGGATCAGTTGCGTGCGCAGCGCATCGATTGCCGCCGGCGACAGCAGGCGATCCCCGGAGGTTGCCACCATCACCGGATCGACCACGATGTTTTTGGCCGACCACCGATCGAGCCCTTCGACAATCGCCTCGAGCACCGGTCGCTGCGACACCATACCGATCTTCACTGCATCGACAGTGAGGTCGTCGAAAACGGCGTCGATCTGCGCGGTGACGAAATCGGCGGGCACCTCGTGGATGCCGGTGACGCCACGGGTATTCTGGGCGGTTAGCGCGGTTATCACCGAGGCGCCATAGACGCCGCAGGCGCCAAAGCTTTTCAGGTCGGCCTGGATGCCGGCGCCGCCGCTGGAATCAGACCCGGCAATAGTGAGTGCAATCGGTATCCGCATGTCCGTCCCGAAAGAGTGGCCCATGGCGTTTTCAAGCGAAGTGGATACCGGTTCGCGTGCAGAAAACGCGTCAAAGCGAAAAAGCTGTATCTCTGGTAACGTCCCCGACCGGGTGCGGCAAGTGCTTGCCAGCGCCCGCGGATTTTGGCTCTATGCGCGCGAAATGTACTTTCCGGGAGAAACAGCGATGGTCCCCTTCTTCGTCCAGATCAAATGCAAGATGGGCCAGTCCTATGCTGTCGCCAATGCGCTGGCGGAGGCCGAGATCGCTTCGGAGATTTACTCGACCGCAGGCGACTATGATCTGCTGGTCAAGTTCTATGTCGACCATTCCGTGGACATCGGCCATTTCGTCAATGAAAAGGTCCAGTGCATTCCCGGCATCCAGGACACCTACACCATCATCACCTTCAAGGCGTTCAACGCCTGAGGCCGGACCTGCCGGTTATGACGCCCGCGCCGTGACCACCACCGGCGCATCGGGATCGTCCTCCTTGTCGGCCATCGACGAAATCGCCGAGATCGGCGTATCGCGCAGCCGTTTGAGGCCGAGATAGCGCTCGCGCAGGATCACGAAAATCCCCGCGCCCGAGACGATCAGCGCACCGACGATCACATAGACCGTCGGCACCTCGTCGAACAGCCAATAACCAAGCCCGAACGCCCACAGCATGGCGGTATAGTCGAACGGCGCCAGGAACGACGCCGGGGCGTGACGATAGCTGTCGGTGAAGAATATCTGGCCGAAACCACCGGCAATTCCGATCCCGATCAGAGCGGCAAGATCGAACCATGACGCCGGCATCATCCAGCCAAACGGGATTGTCACCAGCGAGACGATCATCACCATCAGGGTCATGAAAATCACGATCGCCGAGGTCGATTCCGTGGTGGTGAGGCGGCGGATCTGGATGGTCGCGCCGCCCGCCGTAAAGGCGTTGGTGATAGCGAATCCGACACCGATCAGCATCGTGGTCGAGATCGCCGCGTGGTTCTCGAAGTAAGGCGTCAGCATCAGGATCACGCCGGTGAAACCGACCGCGACCGCCGACCAGCGATAGACGTGCACCTGCTCCTTGAGGATCAGGGCGGCGAAAACCACGGTGATCAGCGGCGCGGAATAGGCGATGGCGGTGAAATCGGCGATCGGAATCCGGGCCAATGCACCGAATGTGCAGAACGTCCCGACTACGCTGAACATGCCGCGGATGACATGGTCTTTGGGACGATCAGTCCTCAGCGCGCCGCGCAGCTCGCCACGCCAGCCGAAGAACACCAGAATGGGAATTAGCGCAAAAAGCGACCGGAAAAATGCCACCTCGCCGACCGGGTAGGCCCCCGCCAGATAACGCGCCTGCGCCCCCATGATCGCAAACATCAGCGTGCTGGCGATCTTGAGCGAAACGGCTTTGACGATGTTCATTGAGATTGCGGGACGGCAGGAAATCCTGTTCGACAAAACCATGATTGCAGGGGAAAGAATACCCCTGCCCGTGGCATGGCTAGACGAGTTACCATGCGGCCGGCGAAGACGGCCTGCGATCAGCGCTTGCGGGGTCTGGGTGGCCCGTCCACCGGCGGCAGCGATTTCAGGTAGGTCGCCATAGCGGCGCGGTCCTCGTCGCTGAGCTGCGACGTATTCTTGACCACGCGGACCATCGACCCACCGACCGAGTCCCCGTCCGGCAAATCGCCGGTCTTGAGCATGCTGGCGATGTCCGCTTCCGACCAGTCCTTCAATCCCTTCTGGGTGATATTCGGCACCCACCCCTCACCTTCCGGATTCGGACCACCGGCGAACCGCTGCGAACTCACGATACCGCCGAGAAAGTTGCGCGGGCTGTGACATTCGGCGCAGTGGCCGAAGCCATTCACAAGATAGGCGCCCCGGTTCCATTGGGCCGACTGCTTCGGGTCGGCCGCAAACGGCTTGCCGTCCAGAAACAGGAACTTCCAGCCGCCGAGCAGCCGGCGGATGTTGAAAGGAAACTTGAGGTCGTGAGGCGGCGCGCTGCCCGATACCGGCTGCAATGTCTTGATGTAAGCGAACAGGTCGCGGACATCCTCGGGTTTCGTATGCTGATACGAGGTGTAGGGGAATGCCGGATAGAGGTGCGCACCAGACGGCGACGTGCCCTTCATCATCGCCGTGACGAAATCGGCCTCGCTCCATTTCCCGATCCCGTCGACAGGATGCGGCGAAATGTTCGGCGCATGGAACGTCCCGAACGGCGACGGAATGGCGAGGCCGCCGCCCAGCATGGTGCGTGGGCCGTCCTTGGTCGCATGACAGGACGAGCAACCGCCGGCGTTGAAGGCCTCCTCGCCGTTCGCGAGGTTCGGCGTGTAGGACGCCAGTGCGTTAGCCGGGATCACCGAAGGGACGGTCACGACCCAGAACACAGCGAACGCAACAACGGTCCCAAGTATCATCGCGAGCAAAAGCCGTCGCAACATTCACCAGTCTCCGGGAATAAAACGTGCCGCAGGTTGTTTAGCCCATGTCATGAGCATGTCACGAGCAAGAGTATGGGAGAACGCCATGAACGGCAAAGTCTTCGGAATCATCGCGCTCACCGCCACCAGCCTCGCATTTGCAGCACCTGCGAGCGCCGAAAAAATGACCATGAAGGTCAACCTTACCAGCGCAGCGGAAGTGCCCGCTAATGACAGTCCCGGAAAGGGCACTGCCGACGTCAGCTATGACAGCGCCTCGAAAATGCTGACATGGAACGTGACGTACTCCGGGCTGACCGGACCCGCGACCATGGCGCATTTCCATGGGCCCGCGGAGTCAGGCAAGAACGCGCCGGTGGTCATCCCGTTCAAAGACGCCGCGAGCGGCGCCAGCGGCAGCGCGACCCTGACGGATGCGCAGGCTTCCGACCTGATGGCCGGCAAGCTGTACATCAACATTCATACAGCCAAGCATCCCGGCGGTGAAATTCGCGGACAGGTCACGAAGTAACGCGCTCATCGGCTGAATGGCGAAAGAAAAAGGCGGATGCATGCACATCTGCCTTTTCGATGGTCTCTGCGACCAGTGTCAGCCGTCGTCAACTCTTTTTGATACGATAGGTTTCGTGGCAGCCCTTGCAGCTATCGCCGAACTGAGGGATCGCCGCCTTCAATGAGTCGAGACTGGTGATCTTGCCCTTGTTGTCGGCAACCACTTTCCCGAGCTTGGTGATATGCGACTCGAAGTCGGCCTTGTTCTCCCAGACTTTCGATGATGCGGCATACTTCTCTTCGGTCTGCACGTTCTTGGTGCTTTCCGGATACAGCGTCGGAAGTTTCTTGGCGGCCGCCTCGAGCTTGGCAAGAGCAGCATCGACCGTGGCCTGATCGTAGGGCTTGTCGCCCTTCACCATCTGGCTAAAAGCCGCCATGCTCTTCCCGTTATCCTTCATCAACTGGATGCGGGTTGCGACCAGATTCGGGTCCGCGGCGGCGATCCCGGCACCTAACAACATAACGGCCAAGGCAATTCCAGCACGCTTCATCGAAACACTCCCTTTCATTGTTGCTCAGCGAGTCAGGCAGGAAACGACCGATAGTCGATCATCCAAGTCTCGCTCCCGCAACCCATCAAATTTTTCTGAAGTGGGGGAATTTTTTCATCAAGCCCGTTGCTGGCTCTGGTTAATCGCCACCCACACGCGCTCCGCGGTCGCCGGCATGTCGATGTGCTGGATACCGTATTCGCGCGACAAGCCGTCGATGATAGCATTCATCACTGCGGCGCAAGAGCCGATCGAGCCCGCCTCGCCGGCTCCCTTGACGCCGAGCGGATTGGTCACGCACGGGATATTGTGTGTCTCGAAGGTAAACGACGGCGCATCGGCAGCCCGTGGCAGGGCATAGTCCATGAACGTGCCGGTCACGAGCTGGCCGTCCTTCGGATCGTAGACCGCCTGCTCCATCAGCGCCTGGCCAATGCCCTGCGCCGTACCGCCATGCACCTGTCCCTCCAGCAGCAGCGGATTGAGCGTCGCGCCGAAGTCATCGACGATCACGTAGTTGGCGATATGGACTGCGCCAGTTGCCGGATCGATCTCCACTTCGGCGATATGGGTGCCGTTCGGATAGGTCCCATCGACGCTGCTGAACTTTTCACTGGCGGCAAGCTTCGACGGATCGACGCCGGGACGTTTGGCAAGATCGGCGAAAGTGATGGTGCGGTCGGTACCGGCGACGCGGACCGTGCCGTCGATAATTTCGAGGTCGCCGACACCTGCCTCGAGCGCATCCGCCGCGATCTCCTTCAGATTGGCGCCGAGCTTGCGGGTCGCCCGTTCAACGCTGACGCCGCCAGACGGGATCGAGCTTGAGCCGCCGGTGCCGAGACCGGTGGCGACCCGGTCGGTATCGCCCTGCACGATATGCACGCGCTCAGGCGGAAGCCCGAACTGCTGGGCGACAAGCTGCGCATAAGCGGTCTGATGTCCCTGCCCGGTCGATTGCGTGCCGATCAGGATCGTGACGTCGCCATTGGGATCGAGCCGCACGTCGGCGGCCTCCTCGCCCATGGTGCCGCAAACCTCGACATAGGACGACAGGCCGATGCCGCGAACGAGACCGACCTTCTTCGCCGCCTTGGCGCGCTTGGGAAATTCCTTCCACTGCGCAATGTCCTGCGCGCGCTTCATATGGGCGGTGAAGTCACCCGAGTCGTAGATCTTGCCGGTCGCGGTCGTGTACGGCATCGCGCGCGGCGGAATGAAATTCTTGCGCCGGATCGCGTCCGGCGACATTCCGAGCTTGCGGGCGGCGGCATCGACCAGACGTTCCACCACATAGGCAGCCTCGGGCCGCCCGGCGCCACGGTAGGCGTCGACAGGGACGGTGTTGGTGAACACCGTCCGGATCCGGCAATAGAACGCCTGAATGTCGTAGAGACCCGGCAGCATGCCGGCGCCGCCATGGGGGATGTAAGGACCGAAGGTCGAAAGATAGGCACCCATGTCGGCAACGAGATCGACATCCATGCCGATGAACCGGCCATCCTTGTCGAGCGCCATGCGCGCCGTGGTGACGTTGTCGCGGCCCTGACTGTCGCCGAGAAAATGATCGGTGCGATCGCCCACCCACTTGACCGACTTGCGCAGCTTGCGCGCAACGACCGCCGCCAGCGCGTATTCGCGATACGGGAATAGCTTGGTGCCGAAACCGCCGCCGACATCGTTGGCGATCACCCGCATCTTGTCGGTCGGAATGTTGAGTACGTTCTGGCACAGAATGTCGCGCAGGCGGTGACTGCCCTGACTGCCGATGGTCATGGTGAAATGGTCGCGTTTGGGGTCGTACTCGCAGACCACCGCGCGGGTTTCCATGTAGTTGGTCACGATACGCGGATTGACGATCGAAACCTCTGCGATCGCATGCGCGTTCTTGAAAGCGGCCTCGGTCTTCGCCTTGTCGCCCATTGAGGTGTCGTACAGCACATTGCCCGGATGCTCGTTCCACACCAGCGGCGCGCCGGACTTGATGGCGTTGGCGGCGCCGACCGTCGGCGGCAGCGGCTCCCACTTGACCTTGATCGCCTCGAGCGCATCGCGTGCCCTGTCGACACTCTCGGCAACGACAAAAGCGATCGCATCGCCGACGTGACGCGCTTTGCCTTGCGCGAGGATCGGGTATGGCGGCGCGGTGAAGGGCTCGTCCGGCAGATTGAACAGGCACGGGAGCCCGCCGAGGTTCGCGGTGTCATCGCCTGTCAGGATCGCGGCGACGCCCGGCATATTGCGGGCTTGCGACACATCGATGGTAAAATTCGCATGGGCATGAGGCGAGCGCAGCACAAGCGCGTGAAGCAATCCCGCAGGGGCATGATCGTCAGTGTAGCTACCCTTGCCGCGAATGAGAGGGTCATCCTCCTTGCGCACGACGCTTTGACCGACGCCAAATTTCACGGGAGCCATTTTCACGGAAGCCATTTTCGCGGCGGTCATGTGATCTCCGGATGTTTCTGGTTTTGGATATATTGCAGCGTATCGCGCCGAAGCGCAAACGGCTTCAGGGACGCACCAGCGTGCGCAGCCAGCGCGGGCCGAACAGAAGCAGAATTGCACCGCCATAAACAATCGCACCCGTAACGATCAAAAGACCGAGAGCGACTTCATCGCGCATTGACGTCATGGCCGCGAATGCGCTTGCCGCCCAGTGCGCCACGCCCCACAGCGCCGCCGCCAGAACGAGCCCTGCTGCTGCAAACTTCAAGAGCGATCCGACAAATGCGCGATCGAATTCGAGAAAGCCGCGCCGCACGGCGAAAGTGACGACGAGCAGCAGATTGATCCAGGCCCCTACAGCCGTCGCCAGCGCGAGACCGATCTGCGCCAGCGAACCGACCAGCGCCACCTTCAACGCGACGTTTGCCGCAACCCCAGTCAGCGCGGCCTTGACCGGCGTCGCGGTGTCCTTGCGGGCATAGAAGGTCGCCACCGCGCTGCGGATCAGGACGAAAGGAATGAGGCCGACGGCATAGGCCGCAAGCGTCGCGCCGGCCGTCGCCGCATCTGCCTTGGAAAAGGCACCGCGCGCAAACATCGCGCGCATGATGACATCCGGCACGGTCAGAAAAGCCGCGACAAACGGCACCGAGAACAACAGCGTGAATTCAAACGCACGGCGTTGCGACGCCATCGCCCCGGCATGATCCCCCGCGGTCAATCGCCGCGACATCTCCGGCAACAGCACCGTGCCGATGGCAATGCCGATAACGCCGATCGGCAGTTGGTTGAGCCGGTCGGCGTAGTAAAGCGCGGACAGCGCTCCGGCGGCGAGAAATGTCGCGATGATGGTGTCGGCGAACAACGCGACCTGCGTTCCCATCGAGCCGATGGTGGCTGGGCCCAGCGCCTTGAAGAAACCACGCACGTCGTCGTCGAGTTTCAACGCGGTGAACTTCGGCAGCACGCCATGTTTTGCCGCATCCCCCGCCAGCAGGAAGAACTGCAGGAAACCGGACAGCAGGACACCCCATGCCGCGGCGTGACCGGCGCTTGGGAAGAATGCAGCGAGCGCCAGCGTCAGCATCATCGACAGGTTGAGGAAGATCGGCGCCGCGGCCGCACTGGCGAAGCGGTGCATCACGTTGAGCATGCCGCCATAGAGCGTCACCAGCGTGATCAACAGCAGATAGGGAAACGTGATCCGGGTTAGCGTGATCGCCAGTTCGCGTTGCGATGGATCGTCCGAGAAGCCCGGCGCCAACAGTGAGATCGCCTGCGGCATGAATAGCCAGGCCACCACCAGCAGCACCACCTGCACGCCAAACAGCAGGGTGAAGATGCGATCCGCGAACAGCCGGGCCGCCAGCGATCCGCCCTCGTCCTGCAAATGGGCATAGGCCGGGACGAAGGCGGCGTTGAACGCGCCTTCGGCAAAGATTGCCCGGAAATGATTGGGTAGCCGCAATGCCACGAAAAACGCGTCGGCCACCGGCCCCGCGCCAAGGATGGCGGCGAGCATGATGTCGCGCGCGAATCCGGTCAGGCGCGAAAGAAGGGTATAGCCGCCGACGGTGAAGATGCGACCGAGCATCCGCCGCTTCTACAGCATCAGGCGGCGGGGCAAAACGGCCAAGTCGCGATTACCAACACCCGGCATGACTTTTCCGAAAACCGGACGGCTATTCCTGAGATCAGGCCAGCGCGTCACGCACCGCCTTGATAACGCGATCCTGCGTCGCCGCGTCGAGATAGGCATGCATCGGCAGGCTGATGACTTCCTCCGACAGCTTCTCGCTAACCGGAAGGCCGCCCTCCGCTACCGGATAGTGCTTGTAGGCGGTCTGCTGGTGCATCGACTTCGGGTAGTAGATCGCCGTCGGGATGCCCTGCTCCTTCAGCGCCGCAGCGAATGCATCGCGGGTCGGCCCATCCTTGGGCAGGCGGATCGTGTACTGCGCCCAGACCGAGGTGTTGCCATCCTTGACCCGCGGCGCGATGACGATGTTGTGGAGCGCATCGAAATAGCGCCGGGCGACGACGTTGCGGGCCGCGATTTCGTCGTCGAATATCTTCAGCTTCTCGATCAGGATCGCCGCCTGTATGGTGTCGAGGCGCGCGGTCAACCCAAGGCGGACGTTGTCGTACTTCTCAGAACCTTGACCGTGCACGCGGATGCTGCGCAGCGCCTCAACGAGCGTGTCGTCGTTCGTGAAGATCGCGCCGCCATCGCCGTAACAGCCGAGCGGCTTGGCGGGGAAAAAGCTGGTGGCTGTCGCAAGACCGAACGTGCCAAGCCGCGTGCCCTTGTAGGTCGCACCGAAACTCTGTGCTGCGTCGTCGAGAATGAACAGCCCCTCAGCCTCGGCAACGGCGGCGATCTTGTCATGGTCCACGCTTTGGCCGAACAGATCGACCGGAATGATTGCCTTGGGGGTGAGACCAAGCTTTTTGGCAGTCGCGATGCCGCGCTTGAGCGAGTCGATGTTGACGTTGAACGTATCCTCATCGACGTCGACAAACACCGGTGTCGCACCGGTGAGCGCCACGACCTCACCAGTGGCGCAGAAGGTGAACGACGGGCAGATCACCGCATCGCCAGGGCCGACGTTTTTCGCCATCAGGACCATCAGCAGGGCATCGGTGCCGCTCGCACAGGCCACCACATGCTTTGCGCCGCTGAACTTCGCCAGATCGGCTTCCAGTTGGGTGACTTCGGGACCATTGATGAACTGGCAATGGGTCAAAACGCGACCGACCGCCTCGTCGATGACGGTGCCAAGACGCTGGCGCTGGGCGCCGATATCGATGAAGTTCACGGGAGCATGCCGCAAATGCTGGTTCATGACGCTTTCAATTTCTTTATCGATACGCGGATCAACTGGCGACGCGCCGTGGGCCCTTGCGCTCCACGGAGGCGATCGTGGTTGGAGGCGCCTCAAGACAACGGATTGCGATTTCCAGGCTTCCCACCCCTTCCTCGCCGGTCACCGCCGGCACGCCGCCGGTGCGCACGGCGCGAATGAAGGCCTGAAGTTCCGCCCGCAGCGGCTCGTCGTGACCGACCGAAAGATGGCGCATCGAATAGCTGCCGTCAGGCTGGAACCCAAAACATTCGGTGACCTGACGCGTCAGCAAATCGCCCTGAACATATTTCTGACGGGTCGCCACGGTGACGCTGCGCGCCTTGAACGGCGTCAGCCAGTTGGTGTTGATGTGCGCCAGCACGCCGGAGGCGGTGCGGAATTGCAAGAGTGCGATGTCCTCACGCTCGGCCACGGCACGCGCAAGCTGCGGCTGCACGTCGACGATATCGGATTCCGTAAACCAGCGGATCAGGTCGATGTCATGCACCGCGAGATCAATGACGACGCCGACATTCGACATGCGCGGCGGGAACGGCCCGACACGGGTAATCCCGATGGAGAGAATTTCCTCGCCCTTGATCGCTTCCTTGATCGCGGCGACCGCCGGGTTGAAGCGCTCGACATGACCGACCATCAAGGTCACGCCAGCCTTGCGCGCGGCGTTGACGATCTCATGCCCCTCTTCCGTCGTGGTAGCGATCGGCTTTTCGACCAGCACATGGATCTTACGTTCGATGCACGCCAGCGCGATATCGCGATGCAGATGCGTCGGCGCAGCGATGGTCACCGCCTCGACGCCGGTATCGAGCAATTGCTCGACAGTCTCATAGGTCACGCAATCGGCCATCTTGCTGACGCGCGCGCGGTTTTCCGGCAGCGGATCGACGACACCCACCTTTGAGATGCCAGGCAACCCTGCGAACACCCGGGCATGGTTGCTGCCCATGACGCCCGCTCCGATCACCCCGACATGAAGCGGCCGTTCTTCGGTGCCTGGCTGGCGCGCCGATTTGCTGGAACTCATCGAATCCGTCCTTTGAATGTACTCGCGCCGTTTCATTGCCCCGCGACGCCAGAATCGCTCTCTAGCACGCGGACACATATGTGGCGAAGAGATCGCGCCTCGAAATCAAACACGTTTTGATTCAAAAGATTACACGCGAGATAGCGCACAACCATCTGAGAAGATTAAACTATTTCTAAAGGCGAAAACTCGGACTCAACGACCCTGTGAACGACCTGAATCGGAATGTGAGCCGCGCCCGCGCCTTATCGATTCACGTCCGCTGATAATCATCCTCGATCCGGATGATGTCGTCCTCACCGAGATAGCTTCCGGTCTGCACCTCGATCAGTTCCAGCGGAATCTTGCCCGGATTTTCCATCCGGTGAACCGAACCGATCGGAATGTAAATCGACTCGTTTTCATGGATGATCTTCTGGGAATCGTTGACGGTCACCAGCGCCGCACCGCGCACCACGATCCAGTGCTCGGAGCGATGATGATGCTTTTGCAGCGACAGCCGCCCGCCTGCCTTGACGATAATCCGCTTGACCTGATGCCGATCGCCGATGTCGAGCGACTGATACGAGCCCCACGGCCGATGCACCTTGAGGTGATCTTCAGTCACCTGCGGCGCAACCTTCTTGAGCTGGGCTACCAGTCGCTTCAAACCGTTCGGATCCTTCTGGCGCGACACCAGCACCGCATCCTGTGTCGCCACCACAACAAGATCCTCGACACCCTCAAGCGCCACCAGCGCCTTGTCGGTCGACACGTTACAGTTCGATGCGCCTTCGAATACGGCAGCGCCTTGCGCGGCGTTGCCATGATCGTCCTTGGCGGATAGCTCCCACACCGCGTGCCATGAGCCGACATCCGACCAACCGCACGACACCGGCACCACCGCCGCCTGCTTGGTTTTCTCCATCACCGCGTAATCGACCGAGATCGCTTTGGCCTTGGAGAAGGAATCCGGATCGAGCAGCACAAACCCGAGATCACGCCCGGCCTTTTTCACCGCATCGCTCACCGCACCGACGCTGTCTGCATCCACGCCGGCATACTCATCGAGCAGCATCCGCGCGCTGAACATGAAGTTGCCGCTGTTCCAGAGATAGCCGTCCTCGACATAGCCCGCCGCTGTTACTGCATCAGGCTTCTCGACGAACGCCGCAATCGCTGAAACGCCACCCGAAATCTCAGTGCCCGGACGAATATAGCCATACTCCGTGGCCGGCCGTTCAGGCTGCACCCCAAAAGTCACGATACGGCCCGCGCCGGCGATCGGCTGCGCCTTCCGGCAAGCTTCGACGAACGCGTCGGTGTCACGTACGACGTGGTCAGCCGCCAGTGCCAGGACCACCGCATTCTCATCACGCGTCAATGCGAATGCCGCACCCGCCGCGATCGCAGGACCTGAATCGCGGCGTGCCGGTTCGAGCAGAACGTCGGCAGCCACTTCCATCGCTGCCAGTTGCTCAAGCACCATGAAACGATAGGCGTTATTGGTGATGATGACCGGCCGCTCGAACAGCGCAGGATCGCTCACCCGCAACAGGGTTTCCTGAAACGTCGAACGCGGGCCGAACAATTGCAAAAACTGTTTGGGACGGCCTTCCCGCGACGCCGGCCACAGCCGCGTGCCGGCACCGCCGCACATGATGAGTGGAATGATGCGTTCGCTCATGCGTCCCCGGCGTCAGTTCATCAACTTAGAGATTGTGATACTCACGATACCATGCCGCGAACCGGGCGATACCGTCCTTGATCGACGTCGCGGGTCGAAAGTCGACCTCGCGCATCAAATCGTCGACGTCCGCATAGGTCGCGTAGACATCGCCCGGCTGCATCGGCAGCATTTCCTTTTTGGCCGTCCCAAACTCCTGCTCGAGCAGGCCGACGACCTCCATCAGCTTTTCCGGGCGGTTGTTACCGATGTTGAACACGCGCCACGGAGCCGCGCTGGAAGCCGGATCGGGATTGCTGCCTGACCATGCGGGATTCCCGGTCGGCGGATGATCGATCAGCCGCCCGATCGCCTCGGTGACATCGTCGACATAGGTGAAATCACGCAGCATATCGCCATGATTGAACAGCTTGATCGGCTCGCCGGCAACAATCGCCTTCGCAAACAGGAACATCGCCATGTCGGGCCGTCCCCACGGTCCGTACACTGTAAAAAAGCGGAGCCCCGTCGTCGGCAATTTGTAAAGATGACTGTAGGAGTGTGCGATCAGCTCATTGGCTTTCTTGGTGGCCGCATAAAGGCTGATCGGATGATCGACATTGTCGTGAACCGAAAACGGCAGCTTGGTATTGGCGCCATAGACAGACGATGACGATGCGAACAACAGATGCTTGCAATCGTTGTGACGGCACCCTTCAAGGATGTTGACGAAGCCTTCGAGGTTGGCATCGACATAGGCCCGTGGATTCTGAATCGAGTAGCGCACGCCCGCCTGGGCAGCGAGATGAACGACCGCGGGGAAACGATGCTGCTCGAACAGACCCTGCACGCCGGGGCGATCGGTGAGATCGATCTTGTGGAAGCTGAATCGTGGATCGTTCTTCAGGATGGCAAGCCGCGCTTCCTTCAGTGCGGGATCGTAATAGGAGTTGATGTTGTCGAGACCGACAACTTCATGCCCCGCCTGCAGCAAGCGCTGCGACAGATGAAAGCCAATGAAACCAGCGGCACCAGTGACCAGGATTTTCTTTTTTGACATGAAATTCCAATACCGCCGTTAAATCCGCCACAACTCGATTGCCGAAGGCACCGTAGCACGATCAAGCTTCATTTTGACATCGAGCACGAGCCCGCGCCGCTCCGCGAGCAATCCTTCCATCATCGGCCACCCACCTTTCACATAGTCGTCATGAGCGACCGCAAGGATGACCGCGTCAGCAGGCTTTAACATGTCAAAATTCGTCAGCGTGACGCCATATTCGTGCATCGCATCGTCAGGATGCGCGAGTGGGTCATGAACCTGCACCGTGATTCCGAATGACTCCAGTTCGCGGATGATATCAATCACCTTTGAGTTTCGCGTATCGGGGACGTTCTCCTTGAACGTCAACCCCAACACAGTCACCAGGCGGCCCTGCCCCTTCCGCCGCAGCAGGCCTCGAATGCATTCGCGGGCGACCCGCTGGCCCATTGCATCGTTGATGCGACGGCCGGCAAGGATGACCTCCGGGTGGTAACCTGCCTTCTCGGCGCGATAAGTGAGGTAGTAAGGATCGACGCCAATGCAGTGACCGCCGACAAGGCCTGGCTGAAACGGCATAAAATTCCATTTGGTCCGCGCCGCTGCCAGAACGTCGCCCGTGTCGATGTTGAGCGCCTGAAAAATCAACGACAGCTCATTCATGAACGCGATGTTCAGATCGCGCTGGGTGTTCTCGATCACCTTTGCAGCTTCCGCCACCTTGATCGACGGCGCGCGATGAATGCCCGCTGTGACCACCGAGCCATAGACGTCGGCGACAATATCCAAGGTTGCCGTATCTTCAGCGGAGACCACCTTCATGATGGACTCGAAACGATGCTGCTTGTCGCCAGGATTGATGCGCTCGGGCGAATAGCCGACCTTGAAATCGACGCCCGCTTTCAGGCCAGACGTCTTTTCCAGCACTGGAACGCACTCTTCCTCGACCGCACCTGGATAGACGGTGGATTCATAGACTACGATATCACCGGACTTGAGAGCGCTGCCGACGCTGCGCGATGCCGCGAGCATCGCCCCGAGATCTGGTCGACGCGCCTCGTCGATCGGCGTCGGGACGGTGACAATGTAGAAATCCGAGGCCCGCAATGCCGCGAGGTCGCTTGTAAATGACAGAGACGGATGCTTGAGGTCGTCGGCATCGACTTCGTGGGTCCGGTCCTTGCCGCCTTTCAGTTCAGCAATGCGCGAAGTGTCAATATCGAAACCTACAACCGGAACCCCGGCTCGCGCAAAAGCTGCGGCGACCGGAAGCCCAACATATCCCAACCCGACAACTGCAATCTTCCGGCCGTGTGCCATTCTGTGAGTTCTTCCTCATTGCCGGGGATGCATCCCGGCGCAACGCCTGTTTAGCTGCCGCTCCCCGAGCCCGGCAATAGGCAGACCTTTACTATTGCCAAGTGGGGCCGAAGACCATACCAAGACCCTCGGAAAACCCGCGCAACGGCCGAATCCTGCGCATTTTTGTGATCATCCTGAATCTCAACGACCGGGCCCGGAATGCGTCAGCTTCTTGTTCTTGCCGCCCGAATTCTGGTGTCGCTGGCGCTTCTTTACCTGTCCCTGCGTGGGATCAATTTTGCCGCCATTCAAACGCGACTGAGCCAGATCAGCCCGGGCTGGATGGCGCTTTCAGTGCTGGCGGCCCTCGTGCAGGTGTTCTTCGGAGCTCTGCGCTGGCGCGAAATCTCCGAACGATGCAATGCGCCGCTGACGGACATGCAGGCCTTTCGCATCAACATGATCGGCACGTTCTTCAATCAGACATTGCCATCCGCGATCGGCGGCGACGCCATGCGGCTGTGGCTGGTGAACCGCACCGGTGCCGGCTGGCGCGCGGCCACTTATTCGGTACTGGTTGATCGCGCCATCGGATTGATCGCGCTGGCGATCATCGTCGTCGCCAGCCTGCCATGGAGCTACAGTCTGATCGCGGATCCCCACGGCCGCCTCGCGCTGGTGCTTATCGACATCGCGGCGATCAGCGCAGGTCTGGGCTTTCTCCTGCTCGGACGGCTACCCTGGTCCTGGCTCAAAACGTGGTGGGCAACCCATCACATTCACGCCTGCTCGGTGATCGCCAATCGCGTGATATTCGACCGACGTACCGGCCCGAAGATTGCCGTCCTGTCGTTGCTGGTTCACGTGCTCACTGTGGTGATCGCGTGGTGTGCAGCACGATCCATCGACGCCCCGGCGCAGTTCGGACAGGTCTTCCTGCTGATCCCGCCGATCATGCTGATCACCATGCTGCCGATTTCAATCGCCGGATGGGGCGTGCGCGAAGCAACCATGATGGTCGCGTTCGGCTACGCTGGCCTCGCTCGAGCCGATGGCACAGTGGTCTCGCTGTTGTTCGGCGCAGCATCGTTTCTCGTCGGTGCGATCGGCGGACTGGTCTGGATTTCGAGCGCTGAAAAAAAGCCGGGAATTTCCGAGACCGCCGATGATCCCGGCAGACCCTGACGCCAATCAGATTGGTGCATGCGCCTCAAACGGGATGTCTGGCGACCGCCGCAAGACATCTCGCGCTTGGAGAGAAACTCAAATCGCAATCGATCAAGCGAAGCGCCGCTAGCGTCGCTCTATAACCAGCATCATCCTGAAGCCGAACGCACGCCCCAGCGCCCTCTCGACGCATCGCTCCAGTTTCAAGACACGGCGCGCCATCGGCTCACTGATCAAGGACCATTTCTTGAAGCCCCCGCTCAGCGGATAGGCAAAAAAGGAAAACCAGTTCGTTTCCTTAATATGCAGTTCAGGAAACTTGGCGTGGAACGCATCCCTGTATCGCGTCGATATCAGAGTAGGAATTGCCTGATTTGAGTCATAGGGATCGCAATCAGGATCCGGCGCTCCTTCGAGAAGCGGATCGGCTCGCATCTTCACCGGCTCGTTGTGGAGCACGCGATAAAACAACGTGCTTCCCCAGGTGATCCCCGGTTCGACCATGACGATGCGGCCGCCTTTGCGCAGAACTCGGCTTGCCTCATGAAACAGCAACGCCGGGAATTCGAGATGATGCAGCACGTCGAGCATGACGATGTTGGATATCGCACCGTCCTCAAATGGCAGTTTCTGGCCATCCGCCACGAGGTCGAGCCACGGTGCGAACTGAATGTCGGAGGAGATCAGCCCACGGATATGTTCTTTCAGATTGCCGATGCCGCCGCCAATTTCGATCGACACACCGCTGGCCGTTTGACTGGCAATGCGTCTGAAAAAATCATCATAAACCAGCCGGAGGACAGGCTTGGCGTCCCACACACTCCGATAGTTTGTCAGCGCCTCCGACATCGTTCTGTCCAGTATCAGATTGCCTTGATCTTGAAGAATGCGAAGACGACCATTTTCAGCAGCATGACGCCATGACGGAATCTGGAAATCTGCGTCTCGCCGTAAGAACGGGCAGCGTAGCGAATAGGCAGATCGATGGTCTTCAGATTCAGCTTCGATGCCCCGAAAATCAGATCGAAATCGCCGAACGGATCGAAATCGCCGAAGTAGGCTTTGCCATCCCGCAGACGATAGTAATCCGATCGCCTCATGACCTTGGTGCCACAAAGCGTGTCAGTGTAGCGCTGATTGAGCAGCCATGAGAACAGATACGAGAAAAGCTTGTTCGCGATCAGATTGAGAAACCGCATCGCATCGTCTTCGAGCGGATAAACCAGACGCGAGCCATTGATGAATTCACCCTGCCCCGACTGGATCGCATTCCAGAATTTCGGCAACTGCTCGGGCGGCATTGTGAGATCGGCATCGAGGATCATGAGGACATCGCCCCGCGCGACATCATAGGCGGTGAAGACGGCATCGGCCTTCCCCTTGCCGGGCTGCCGCATCGCCTTGATGTCTTTGTCCGGATAGGCTGCCTTGACGCGCTCGATCTCTTCGAATGTTCCGTCCTTGCTGTGACCCTCGATAAAAATGATCTCGATGTCATCACAGAACTGCGGGAGGCGCTTGATCGCAGGCTCGATATTTCCTCGTTCGTTGCGCGCCGGAATAACCACAGTCGCCGATCGCAGCGAGTCATCCGTATGGCGCATCGAACGGCACACCGAATAGTGCCGCAAGGCAAAGAAACGGAATATCGGCAAGACGCTGATGAAGCGATTGATCAGCCGTCCAAGACCGAAAACGGAAACCGGCATCAGAACCCGCTGCTCCGCCTTCACGGACTGGAAGTCCGCCAGCGCGGCAAGCGCTCCGACGTCGGCGGCGGCCAGCACGTTCTGCGACGGATATGGCATGCGCCGATTCAGCGCTTCGGCAAGCTTCAGTACCGGTTGCCACAGATGCGAGAAATAGCCGATGACGAGCCGCGTGTCGCGCGTGCAAAGCGGGTGAAGTTGCTCGAAGAACTTCTGGCAGTCATCGAGAGAGCCAATAGTATCTTGAACCAGAATATAATCGAAGGTCTCACCAATCGACGTGACGGTGTCGAGAGATTCCGCATCTCCGACTTGGAACGTCAGATCCGGATGCCTCTTGCGGGCTTCGCCGATCATGGCCGGGCTGAAATCCACGCCAACCCCGAACGACGGCTCAAGCGCCGCCAGCGTGTCACCGATCCCGCAACCGATTTCGAGAACACGCGCGTTCTTAGGGATCAGGAAGCGCAGATAGGCTTCGTCCTCACCATGAAAGAACGCGGCCTTCTCTCGCCAGTCGGCGCGCACCGATGCATACTTTTCGGAATGCTGAAGGATAGTGGCTTTACGGGATGAACTCAGGGTCTCAGACATTTCATATTAGCGGTTTCGTGAGCAACGAAATCAGCCGCAGGGGCCGATAAAAATCAAAGCGTATTCCCTGCACAAAAGATGTCCCGAGCGACTCTGGTCAAACCCTTGCGCTACGGCCAGCACGGCCGGATCAGGCGCCGTTTATAGGGTATAAATCACTGTACGACCACGCCAAAACGCGATATATCCGCCCGAAATCGTCGCCAGAGCAACATGTTGCCTTGCGCACCACTTTCCCCACGCAGCCCGGCCCTTGTGATGGCGCTCTACGGCCCAGGTGCATATCAGTTGCGGATCTCATAATACATGTGTGGCATTGCGGGCTTCATCGCCGATCCATCGCGCCGGACGTCCAAAGAACAGCTCCATGCCATCGCAACAGCCATGGACCACAGTCTGGAGCACCGTGGCCCGGACGATCATGACGTCTGGGTAGACGCTGACACCGGCGTTGCACTTGCCCATCGGCGCCTGGCAATCGTCGATCTTTCGCCCGCCGGACATCAGCCGATGCATTCCGCCGACGGACGATTTGTGATCGTCTACAACGGCGAGGTTTACAGCCACACGGAGATCCGCACCGAGATCGAAGCCACGACGGGCCTTCGGTTTCGCGGACATTCCGATACCGAGGTCATTCTCGAATCGATTGCGAGATACGGACTGCGCGGCACGGTCGATCGGCTGATCGGCATGTTTGCGATTGCGGTATGGGACAAGAAGGACAAGACACTCACGCTGGTCCGCGACCGCCTTGGCATCAAGCCCGTTTACTGGGCGAAGATCGGCGGGTTGTTCATGTTTGGCTCCGAGCTGAAAGCTCTGCGCCAACACCCTGGCTGGACACCGCGTATCAGGCCGGCAGCCGTCGCGTCCTTCATGCGTCACAACTACATTCCAGCCCCCCTCACCATCTATGAAGATGTCTATAAACTCGAGCCGGGAACGATCCTGACGCTTCCATTTGGCGGAGAGCCGAAGCTGGAGAAATACTGGGACGCGCGACAGGTCGCGTTCACCGGAATCAACAATCAACTCGATGAGGACGATGCAACGCTCACTGATCGCCTCGAAGCACTGATGCGCGACGCGGTCGCAAAGCGGATGATGTCCGACGTTCCTATCGGGGCATTCCTTTCCGGAGGTATCGATTCCTCGACAGTCGTCGCCCTGATGAAGGCAGCCAACCAGGGGCCCGTAAAAACATTCTCGATCGGCTTCGAGCAGGCAGGGTTCAACGAAGCGCCTCACGCAGCCGCTATCGCGAAGCATCTTGGGACCGCTCACACAGAGCTCACGGTGACGCCGCGCGACGCTCTCGATGTCGTGCCGAAGCTTGCCGAGATGTTCGACGAACCTTTCGCCGACTCCTCGCAGATACCGACTCATCTGGTTTCTGCGATGACCCGCCGGCACGTCACCGTGGCGCTGTCCGGCGACGGCGGCGACGAACTTTTCTCAGGGTACAACCGTTATCAACTCACACAGCGGTTCTGGCGAATACTTTCGCTTGCCCCGGGACCCTTGCGGAAAGCTTTTGCTTCGGGGCTGACATCCTTGAGCCCCGAGCGATGGGACAAGGTTTTCGAAGCACTCCCACGAAAGCTCTATCCCCCGCAGCCGGGCGACAAGCTCTATAAGGTCGCATCCATCTTGCGTTTAAAAAATGCTGACGAACTCTACAGGAGGCTGGTCAGCCACTGGGAGCCGGACCAGGTCGTGCCCGGTGCATCCGAGACGCGCGGAATCCTGTGGGATGAAAGTGTCCGGAAAGATTTTCCGAACCTGCTGGATCGGATGCAGTTGCTCGACACCGTGACCTATTTACCGGACGACATCCTTACAAAGGTCGATCGGACCAGCATGGCTGTTGCGTTGGAGGCCCGCGTGCCGCTTCTGGACCATCGGGTGGTCGAACTGGCCTGGCGCCTGCCGCATTCGGCAAAAATCCGCGGCGGTGTGAACAAGTGGCTGTTGCGGCAGGTGCTGTATCGGCATGTGCCGAAGGAACTGGTGGAGCGGCCGAAGATGGGATTTGGCGTGCCGCTGGGCGAATGGTTGCGGGGTCCGCTGCGCGATTGGGCCGAGAACCTTCTGTCCGAGAAGCGCCTGGAAGAAGCTGGATTCTTCGATACCAAGCTAGTCCGTCATCACTGGAATGAGCATCTCACAGGCCGCCGGAACTGGCAGTACCTGCTGTGGGATGTCCTGATGTTCGAAGCGTGGCGCGAGCGCTGGGGCTAGTCGTCAGCCATCACTGAATTCGCAGCTCCTCCATGTCGCCCGGCAATTCTCCATCGAGCAATCCTCGATACAGACGCTCATAACGCGAGACGCAGGCGTCGAGCGTGAAGGCTGTTTCCGCGCGTTGACGCCCGGATTCGCCGTAGCGGGCACGTAAATCCAGATCCGTCGCCAACCGTACGATCGCATCCGACAGGTCGCGCGGCGCATGTGGCGGCACGACAACTCCCGTCACGCCATCGATGACAGCTTCGCCATTCCCTCCCACGTCCGTCACAATCATTGGCAGACCGGCGAGCATACCCTCGACGATTGCATTGGAGAACCCTTCCTCGTGTGACGTCAGAAGACCTATGTCACTGGCGTTCAAAAGATCGGGCACATCAGGTCTCGATCCAAGAAACAGCAACCGATCCGCTATTTCAAGTTCGTCGGCTCGTTTGCGAAGTGCAGGGCCGACGCCGTCGTCGCGTCCGACAACAAGAAGTTTCCATTGCGAAGGAATAGAGGACGAAGCCACCGCGAGAGCTTCAACAAGATCCATATGTCCCTTGTATGGAATGAGATTCGCCACGATCACAAACACAAGATCGTTCTTTGCGAGTCCCAGCCGTTCACGCACGACAGCACGGCAAACACCTGAGCTGGACTGTGTTGAGTCAACGCCGTTGTAGATCAGGCCCAAACGCTCCGGCGGAACACCCTCCGCGGCGAGCTCGCTCACGACGCTACGCGAGTTGCCGAGCACGGCCATCATGTAACGATGCAACCGCCGCTCAACCTTCGAAAGAAAGGGGCTTTTGGCCTGATATCTGTTTAGGCTGCGCCTGCTCATGATCCGCACCCGAATGCCGGCAAGGATCGCAAGCGGAGCGGCCGTCAGATAAGCTGCTGGCAGGAAACAATGCACAATCGATGGACGCCTCCGCAGCATTACGCCGAATAAATAGCCGGACGCCAGCGCGAAACGAAAGATTCGCCGCGCAAGAGCCGCCGGACGCCCATCCCGATCGACCGGTGCGAGAATGACGTTCACTCCGCCGTCGACCAATGTCTTCCTCAGAGGGCCGTCGCCTGCGAGGCTGTAGACCATCACCTCCCATCCGCGCCGCGCCAAAGCCGTCGAGATCAGCGCGAGGTGACGTTCCGTTCCACCGACCTCCAGTGTCCCAATGACGAAGAGAATGCTTTTATCAACTGACTTCGTCATTACGGCCACAAACAATACGGGTCAGCGCGTTTCGATAATGGTCCATCCGTCGACCTATCGCGAGCTTTCAGCGACTGGTTCTGCTCGAGTCACCAGCCTCCAGTAGATCGAGTTGCCCGGTATCGGATACCAACTCGCGGTCGAGAATTTCCAGGCGCCAACGTCCTTCTGTAAAAGAACTTCAGGCGGAACAATATAAAGATCAAAGCTACCGGCGCCTCGCTCTCGGCGTGGCGCCGTGATGAAGCCAAAAGGCACCTTCGGCGCCTGGGGGTGGAGCAGACCCTGGTACATTTCGACATTGCTCAGAGCGATGATCTTGGCAAAATCGGAATAATGGATGGCAGCGACATCATTCGGTAACGGCTGATCGTCCGCGAGCACCAGAAAGCCAGATGTACGGCGCCCGCCCCATACCTGATGTTCGCTGGGATCGCTTCCTCGCGCGATTGAGTCAGCAGCAGCACGGAAAGCGATCGCGGGCATGACGAAGAACGCGACGACGGCCAAGCCAATCGCCGCGGAGCATCCCCACAGCATGCTGCGATCGTCAACATGAGATACCGCTCGCGGTTTGAAGGGGTTCGTCAGGCCCGCGGCAATGAGCATCGCTATCAAGGGATAGCTCGCAACCATCACCCGGCGACCGTCGTCGAAGAAGACGAACATCGAGGAAGCCAGAATCGAAGTTATCGAGAGCGTCCAGAACACGACTTCAAATCGCGCCGGAGAGCGCAGCAACAAAAGACCAAGACCAAAAACCCCAACCATAATTATTAGAGGAGCGTGCCATCTCACCCCCGTCGCCCGGATATAACCATCCGTAATTGTCAGAGGTATTGACGCTGCGAACCCCGCACCGCCGGCGATCAGCCGCTTGAGGAAAGTGCTGGGGTCATCGCGAATATTCCGCAACCCCTGAGCATAGAGAAAGTCCGTATACTTCTTCTCGTCGTTGCTAAGGGCTTTCCTTTCTGTGTCATATCGAGTGACGCACCCTGACCAAGTCTGGCCAATGGATAAACCGCAAAGAACGTAAGAAAAATTGCTGCCCGAGATATCTTCTCCGTTTCCGTAGATTTTTTGGAGTGCTCCGTTCAGAACATAGACGCCTCCAAGTATAGCAACCACGACAACAGCCAGCTTGAACTTCTCCTGCCAGCCCTTGCCGAAACTCATCACCAGCCACAACATGAGAGCGGGTATCAGGAACATCGCGCCCATGCGGGTCATCAAGGCTAGAGCCGTCAGCGCAAACCCCAGAAGAGCGAAAGCTAACGAGCGGCATCGCAATGCCTCTGCAAAACATGCAGCCGACAAAAACGCCCATATCAGCCCCAGCGGCTCTGTCAGAGATGTCGCCAGGAATGATCGGTAGATCGCGAAGGCGAATGCCACGAATGCGAGCCCGGTGATCGGCCCAAGCCACCGAAACAATGAGCGCGCAGCAACCCAAACCGACATCGCGGCAAGGACGGCCTGTAGCAGAAGCATGGTCGAATAAGACAGCCCGGCAGCTATTCCGAGAACGGACCGGAAAGCCGCAGCCAGTGGCCGCCGCATTGAGATGGTATTCCAGATTCCTTCCTTCACTTGATCTTGCGTGTTGGCAAAGTAACCATTCGCGTCGGAGAACGGCAGCAGGCCCCCGATGCTAGCTCCATTGAAATCGCCGAGCCGGGCCAGTCCGGCCCATGAGCCGCTGATGGAGAACACAAACAAGGAACCGATAATCAGCAAGCCCCAACGCTGGAAGAATGCTGCTAGAGACACCTCGTCCGACGCGATAACTTCGGCGGACGAACCTGTCGCAATCCAGCTCGCAATCGCTGACAAAGAACACAACAACAGTATAATATGAGCCCAATAGTGTTCACGCAGCCCTATGCCTTTCGCAATATCGAACCATTTGAAAACTGCGGTTGTCGGCAGCGCAAAGCCCGTCACCATGCCTGCTACGATCGAGCAAAGATAAACAATTGCCGCCGCCAGGCTCAGCTTGATGAAAAGTCCAAGGGCGAGGATCGGCACGCGCAGCAAGGGCATACCGATAACCGTTGTGCCGTTCAGCAGCTTGAGAACCTGCCCCATCATTGACGCCCACCCCTCCTGAACGTGTGTTATCGAGAATCGAGCCGGTAAAGATCGATCGTGCTTTTGATCATCCGATCGACAGAAAATCTATCCGCCATCAACTGCGGTCCGACTTTCCGGCATTCGGAAACAAGCGCCGGATGATCGAAAAAATGAATTACGGCATCTGCAAATTTTTCCGGCTGATTGCCTTGAACCGATAGGCCGGTTACTCCCTCCCCGATCGTTTCGGGCGCACCGCCAACGGCAGCAATGACGACCGGAATACCGAAACTTTGGGCTTCGATCGATACGTTCGGCAATCCTTCGGCCCGTGACGTCATCAGGAACAGAGTCATGGCTGCGAAGGCACCCGCGACATTGCTCGTCGTGCCAGGCAGCAACAGGCGATCCGAAAGCCCTATCTCCCGCGCGCGGGCAATCACAGCTTCACGCATCGGGCCATCGCCGACCCACACAAATCGCGTATCCGGCCGGCGCTGGAGAACGATCCGCGCAATATCGAGCCAAAGGAACGGCCGCTTTTCTTCCGCGATACGGCCGACCATGCCAACAACAGGACCTTCTCCTGGCTCGGCGCCGGCCCCATGCGTTTGCTCCATCGCTTCCTGCGGGCCTGATAACTCGAGCCCGTTGACAACAACCTTGATTGAGCTCTCGGGAATGCCGAGCCATCGCGAATAGCTGCGCGCGCCCGCCATGCTGTTGTTGATGAGCGTGACCTGAGGAAGGGAGACCAACTCACGGTACGCGGCACGCATGTATGGTTGATAAAAGTTGAAATTCGTCGGCGACAGGGATCGCCCGCCGAGTACAATGCGGGGCACACCACAGATCACAGCCGCGATGCCCGCGGCGACGTTCACGTCATCCAGCCAGCAATGGACGACAGCCGGACGAACCTGCCTGATCTTTTCGACAAAATACCAGATCGCATCTCCAATCGCGGAGTCACCGGGGAATGCCTTGTTCAGTACGGTCAACCCAAAATCGTCCGACTCCTGACCGCTCCCATACACGGGTTGGAGCGCATTCAGGGTGATCCCTGCTTTCCGCACATCGTCGGCAAAGAATGCGCGATCGCCCATAAGTGGCGATTGGGTGACGATATAAACATCCCGACCCAGCTGCTTCTTCATTCCTTTAGCTGTCAGAACAAGCTGCCGCTCAGACCCCCCCGCGCCCAAAGACCCCGTCGCGTAAAGGATTGCGCCGCTATCGGAACCATTCCGCATTGAAAAGCGAGACAGGTTGAGGCGGCGCATCGGAAGTCCCGCGACCCATTCCATCCCCCTGCGAAAAATTGCACGGCGACGGAGAAAGGGCAGACCCGACATTCTGCTGGCCAGCGACTGCGACAGTTTCGAAATCAGAAACCGAACGATGCCCATCTGACATGGGTTGCTCCGGCGAGGAGAAAAACACACAACGCGATTGACACGGTTACGCAGTATAAACCGCACCGCGCTGACGCCGGAAATCTGGGACGCACCAAGAAGAAGCGCGGTTGACGTACCGGCGAGTTTTGTTGTGGGTTCGCTTCCCTTCAGCCAATTCTGCCACAAGCAGACTTGCTCAACGCCAAGCTTCTCAAATGCGGCTCGCAGGTGGTCGGAGATCGGCTCGGCAGACAGCAAAATGACATTCGCATTCGATGGAACGGAGGTCATTGCCCGCTCAACGACACCGCGGAGAATCCGATCCTGTTCGCTCAAATCCGACGAACCGGGCGGAAGAGCGGACGACATCGTCAAATCGTCGTCACCGAGGCTCATCGAGTTCAGCCGTCGCCAGAAGCCGGGAATACATTCCATTCAGATTCTTGAGATGCTCGTGAGTCCCGCTTTCGACGATCCGCCCGTCGGAGATCGCGAATATCCTGTCAGCCGCGCGAACGGTTGCGAGCCGGTGAGCAATCACGACGACCGTGCACTCTCCACGCAGGCCTTCAAGGGCTTTCTGGATTTCCTTCTCGGACTCGGCATCGAGATTGCTGGTTGCCTCATCAAGAAGAATGAGATCCGGTTTATCCAGCAGTGCCCGCGCGATCGCCAGCCGTTGCTGTTGACCGCCGGACAGGGCAACTCCGCGATCGCCAACCATCGTTTCGTAACCGAGCGGCAGCTTCTCGATAAACTGGTCTGCATGGGCCATCCGTGCCGCAGCCCGGATCTCATCCATTGACGCCGTCGGGCGAGCAAAGCTGATATTGGCGGCAATCGTATCGTTGAACAGAAAGGACTCCTGCGGGACGATACCTATCCGCCTTTTCCACGTCTCCGACGCCAGATCTTGGAGATTCTGACCGTCGACAATAATGCGGCCGCTTGTGGGCGCCAGCAACTTGGACAACAGCCGGATGATCGTGGTTTTTCCACCGCCGGAATGCCCGACCAGCGCGACAAAAGATCCCTTCGTTATCTCGAACGAGACGTTGTCGAGCACATTAGGTCGGTCTGCCTGATAGGCGAAACGAACATCCTCGAACCTGATATCGCGCTGAAGTGTTTGAAAAGGAACTGTACCGGCGTCTGTTGGATCTTCCTTTTGGTCTCCGATGTATCGGTTCAACGTAGCGGCCGAATTCGAATAGAGGGAGATCATCGTCAATCCATCGGCGAGCGCGCCAAACGGACCGGCAAGACGCGCAAGAACGATCACGAACAGGAGCATCGCTGGGATTTGCGTTGCCTGATCCGTGATGAAGAATGTGCCGATAATCATCAAAATGGCGACGGAAACCATCATAGCGCCGGTGAGGATCGGCTCCGCAGCACTCGCGGGGCGCTGCGCCCGCAGGTTAAGTTCAATTTTCTTCTCAACAAGGCCGTCGAATTGCTGCCGCCGCGCGCGCTCTTTTCCAAAGGCACGAATGATGAACAGGCCTGATATTGACTCGAGAAGGAATTGATTGAACTCGACCATGAAGATGGTGATCGCACTGCCCGCCTTTCTTGACCGGGTCGCGAGAATGCGCTGCGTCACGAGCATCACGGAGGTAAGAAAAATCACCGCAAACGCCGTCAATTGCCATGAGATGGCCGTCGCGTAACCAATCGCGACCACAATGGCAAAAATGCTTCCAAGGCACGCGATCACCCGCCCGAGCGCGAATGATGCTTCGTTCGGCATTGTCGTGAGCAGGTTGAACTGGAAGGAAGCCTGATCGTTACTGTCGCTCACACGCTCGGCGACAACGCGCTCAAGAACACGACGCCGCAGCTCGGCATCGGTGTAGATCTCAACCTTTCTTTGCAAGATAGTGCGAACATAGCTGACATAGGTCCGCACAATCGCCAATAACGCCAGCAAGGCGCCTACCATGGCGATACGCTGCGACGCGTCCATGGACGAGAAATAAGCCGACACCCCACCCAGCAGAGGCAAGTTTGCGAAGGCGTTGCTCGCGGAAGATCCACCCTTGGTCAAACCGTCGAGCAAAATGACGACCAGCCCGATTCCCAAGCCATCAAAAATGATGCCGGTCCCAGCGAACAGCGTCGCAACAACAAAGAGCGACTTATGAAAACGACCCAGCCGCACCACCTCGAGAATCGAGTGCGGCTGGGAAATCGCCTGAAACAGAGATTCGTTGGACATTCCTGGCTTCTTCCTGCCTGTCGCTCTCATACGGGCAGATTGTGCTGCACCGGCAGCTGGTTCCGATGACCGATAGCGGCTCGGTCAAGCTCTGGCGTTCGAGAAGAACGACCGGATCGATTTAGTGACTGCCCCCACTTCGTCTTCGCTCAGCTCGGGATAAATCGGCAGGGTCAGTATCTGCTGCACAAGATTTTCCGTGACGGGAAGCGGGCTCGTCGCAAACGAGCGAAACGCGGGATGGAGATGGCTCGGCAGCGCATAATGAATGCCGGCTGCCACGCCATCCTTGAGCAAATGAGACCGCAGCTGGTCGCGCTCATTCAGGGCAATGACAAACAGATGATATACGTGTTGTCCGGAAGGATCTTGCGGCAACCGCAGGGGCAGATTGCTCAACTCGTCCAGGTATCGGGCGGCGATCCGTCGCCGCTGCTCGTTGTTCCGATCGAGAAACGGCAACTTGACGTTCAAGATCGCGGCCTGGATCTCATCGAGACGGCTGTTCATCCCGTCGAGAAGACACACGCGCTCACTATCCCAGCCATACGTCCTGAGCTGACGCAGCTTGGCGGCGATGTCGTCACTGTTTGTGACAACCGCCCCGCCGTCTCCGATCGCGCCTAGATTCTTCGTCGGGAAGAAGCTGAAACAGCCCACATGGCCGATCGTGCCGAGCCGTTTACCGTTGCTGAAAGCTCCGGCCGATTGAGCGCAATCTTCGATCAGGATAATGCCGTGTGCATCCGCCAGCGCGCGAAAAGCTTTCGCGTCGGCGGGATAGCCATAAAGGTGCACAAGGATGATGGCCTTGACCGTACCGACGATAGCCTCGACCAGATCGAGCGGCATCGTGTAGGTCGCTGGATCGACATCGACGAACACCGGGATGGCACCGATCCGCCGCACAGCCGAGATCGTCGCAGGGGCGGTGTGGGACGGCACCGCGACTCGATCATCCGGCCTGATGCCCGACGCCAGGAGCGCGAGAACAAGCGCGTCCGTCCCGTTGCCTACTCCGACCGCATGACGCACGCCGAGAAATGCAGCGAAACCGGCCTCGAACGCGTCGTGCTCAGGCCCCTGAATGTAAACGCCACGCTCAAGAACGGCCTTGATCGCTGCTTCGATATCCGCGCGCTGGCGCTGAAACTGAGCGGAAGGATTCGCAAAATGAAGGACGCTCATGACGGCGCCTACTCGACCGCCACATCGGGAACGAACCGGATCCATTTCCCTCCCCGGGACATGTAATCCGTTTCCTTGGCCATGATCTCATTGCGATGATTCCAAGCGAAGAGAACCGAGTAATCCGGATAATCAGCAACGAATTTGTCGTACGCGACCACAGGGATATGCATTCCCGGCGACAGCTTCCCCTGCTTTAGCGGAGTGGTGTCGCTGATAAAGGAAATCAGGTCCGGCCCGATCTTGCAGTAGTTCAGGATCGTGGTGCTTTTCGATGTCGCCGCGTATCCAGCGACCTTCTTGCCTTCAGATTTGAGCTTGCTGAGCAGAGTAACGAGATCGTCCCGCGACTTCTCGCAAGACCGCGCAAATGCGGCGAACGTTTCAGGCTTTGCAAGTCCCCGCGCCTCCTCCCACTGGATGCGCTCCGCGACCGCTGGTGAGATTGGCCGCGCACCACGGCGCGCCAGCACGTATCGCATCGAACCGCCATGCGTCGACTGCGGAATACAATCGATCAGCTCAAAGCCATGAGGTGCGAACGCGTTCCGAACGGACATCGCCGAGAACAGGAAAACGTGTTCGTCATAAATCTGGTCGTAGGAAGTCTTCTCCAGCACGTCGCCGAGATAAGGGTCCTCGAAAATCAGCACTCCCGATGGCTTCAGCAGTTCATCGGCACCCCGGGCGACGCCGTTCAGATCGGGGATGTGGCACATGACGTTGGCTGCCAGGATGGCATCGGCCTGCCCGCGCTCGCGGCGAATATCCTTGGCTGTTTCCGGCCCGAAGAAAACGCTGATGGTATCGACGCCCGACTCTCTCGCCTTTTCGGCCACGTTGTCCGACGGCTCTATGCCAAGATGGCGCATGCCGGCAGCCGCGAAATGACGCAGCATGATCCCGTCGTTCGATCCAATCTCAACGACGAAGGGATCATCTGAAAGATAGCGTTCCTTGACGAAATTCGCATAGCCCTCGAAGTGAACCTGCATACCCTTCGAGGTCTGGGAGAAGAAGGTGTAGTTGTCATGGAACATCAAGCCGGGATCGGGTTGCTCGATCAGCTGAAACAACGTGCATTTAGAGCATACGCCGACGTCCATCTGGAAGAAGTACTCGGTCCCGACCTCCTCTTTCGCAATGAAGCGATTGGCGATCGGCTGCTGACCGAACGACATGAATGGGCTGACGTCGTTTCCACAAGCACGACACTTCACCATGCCTCACTCCCGAACATATTCACTCTCCTTGAAATCGTAGCCGTGCCGGCGCGGTTACACGCCCAGATGAGGTAGATCGGATTCAGGAACGTCCCGAAGCCTTGGATAAGCGGCGTCCCGCTCCGACAAAATTGGCGCAGACACCGGCCAGGCGATAGCGATGTCCGGATCATTCCAGCGCACGCCACGCTCGGTGTCGGCGCGATAGTATCTGGTACATTTATAGTGAAGCGCCGCCGTCTCGCTCAGAACGCAAAACCCATGCGCGACACCCGCAGGCATATAGAGTTGGCGCGGCGCCGTGTCATCCAGCACGAATGTTTCGGCGCGGCCGAAAGTTGGAGAGCCTCTCCGCAGATCGACCAGCACATCGAACACCCGGCCGCGGACGATGGTGACCATCTGGCCTTGAGCTTCCCGGGCCTGATAATGCAGCCCCCTGACCACGTTGGCCTGAGAGACCGAGACGTTGTCCTGCACGAACGGCTCCGTCACTCCCGCAGCCAGATAGTCGTTCTCCCGCCAGCTTTCGAAGAACCAGCCTCGCTCGTCGCGAAAGCAGTTCGGCTCCGCGACGAACGCACCGGGAATGGAGAGCCTGGTGATCGAAACTGGCATCAAATCGACATATCGGCGATGGATTCGAGATAAGTCCGGTACTCGCTCTTCGGCAACCCCAGGATGAGATCGCGAAACCGCGCATCGTCGATGAACTTGGATCGCCATGCGACTTCTTCCGGACAGGCGATACCGAGAGCCTGACGCGTCTGAATGATCTCGACATAGGTAGCTGCGCTGATCAACGCACTCGGCGTCCCGGTATCGAACCAGGTATAGCCGCGCTCGAGAAGATGAACCCGGGCATTCCCTTCGATGATGTAGCGCCGGTTGATGTCGGTGATTTCAAGCTCGCCACGCGCGGATTTTTCGACCGATTTGGCGAAATCAACCACGCGCTCGTCATAGAAATAAAGACCCGTCACAGCCAGGGAGGAGCGCGGCTTGGTTGGCTTCTCCTCAATCGCAACCGGCTTGCCATCCTTGTCGAGTTCAACAACCCCGAAACGCTCGGGATCCTTGACCCGCACGGCAAAGAGGTGGGCGCCGCGAGGATCGCTGGCAGCGGAATCGAGCAGCCCTGACAATCCGCGGCCGTGAAAGATGTTGTCGCCCAAAGCCAGCGCGACCGGATCGTTGTCAACGAACGTCTCACCAACAATAAAGGCATCCGCCAGACCACGCGGTTCGCTTTGCGCGGCGTAGGAAATCTCAATCCCCCATTGCTTGCCATTCCCAAGCAGGGATTCGAACATCGGCAACTGGTCCGGAGCAGATATGATCAGAATCCGATCGATGCCCGCCAGCATCAGTGTCGTCAGCGGGTAGTAGATCAACGGCTTGTCGAACACCGGAAGCAGGTGCTTGTTGGTGACGCGCGTCATCGGGAACAGACGGCTGCCTGTCCCGCCGGCAAGGATAATGGCTTTGCGGCAACGCTTCATGACATGATCCAGTGACAGTTGCGCGAGTTATCGCGTTATGGACGTGTTGGCCAGCCCACGCCGGCGCGTCACTTCCGCTCCCGCGTCCTGTGCAGCCAGCGGCGCCAGCCAGGCCTCATTGTCCAGATACCAGACGACCGTCGCCTCGAGTGCTTCGGCAAAACTGAAACGTGGACGCCAGCCAAGCTGGCGCGCGATCTTGCTGCTGTCGATCGAATAACGGAAATCATGGCCGGGCCGATCATCGACGAACGCAATCAGATCAGCATGCGACAAAGATGCCCGTGGCCGGAGCCGGTCCAGCAGCTTGCAAAGCCTGTTGATCGTGTCGAGGTTCGCGAGCTCGGTACCACCACCGACGCAGAACGATTCACCGGGCGGCGCCCGCTCCGCCACCGCCATCAGCGCGTCGACATGATCCTCAACAAACAACCAATCGCGAACCTGCTCTCCCCTGCCGTAGATGGGCAAAGACTGCCCTGCCAGCGCACGCACGAGGCATAGAGGTATCAGCTTTTCAGGAAACTGCCGGGGGCCGAAATTGTTCGAGCAATTGGTGACGACAACGGGAAGACCGAACGTCCTGTAATAGGATCGCGCGATCATATCCGATGCAGCCTTGCTCGCCGCATAAGGCGAATTCGGCGCAAATGGTGAAGCTTCGTTGAATGCACCGTCACGCCCCAGCGTGCCGAATACTTCGTCGGTCGAGACATGAACGAACCGGAACGCGGCGCGCGCTGCTTCATCAAGCGTTCGATAGTATTCCAGCGTCGCCGCCAGAATACGTTCAGTGCCCTCCACGTTGGTCCGGACAAACGCACCGCCATCCTCGATCGAACGATCGACATGGGACTCAGCGGCAAGATGATAGACAACCGACGGTCGCACCTCCTCGAGAACCGAGCGAAAGCGATGCCCGTCGAGAATGTCGCCTTTCACGAAACGATAGCCGGCATGTGTGGCCGCCGCCGTAAGGTTTTCCGGTCGCCCCGCATAAGTCAACTTGTCGTAGACCGTCACACGCGATTGCGAATGGCGCAGCAATGCATCCACCAGCGCTGAGCCGATGAACCCTGCACCACCTGTTACGATCGCATTGTGCGGATGCGTCACGCGAGAAACCTTCCTCTAGAACGAGTTCGAACGGCGAAGAAGCCGGACGGTGTCTGCCACGCCACCCGCGAGCTGGCCGCGGGTCGAAAATCCAGCCGCCAGCAGCTTGGCATTGCGGACCTTGTACGACAGCTGATTCATGATTTTGTTGTCGACAAAATTGACGTCCACGCTGCCAAGATGCTCCTTGATGCTCTCGACGACCTCGCGCACCGTGTGGTTGTTGCTGACGACATTGATGACGCTGGATGAATAGAGCTTGGCGTCAACGATGAACTTCACTGCGCGAACAGCATCCTCAAGCGCCAGATACGGCCGATACTGGTCATACGCCGTTCGCCACACCGTCAGCGGAATCCGGTTGACCGCCTGCCAGCAGAACTTGTTGACCGCGGTGTGGAAGCGCATGCCCGGCGAAACACCATAGATCGTTCCAAACCGGCAAATCGCCGCGCGCAGATTCTTCTCGCGAACAAGCGCAGCAATGAAAGCTTCCTCCCGCAGCTTGGTTTCCGCATAGGGGCTTTGCGGCTTGAGCTGATCGATCGGGCAATCCTCGTCGACCTCACCTTCCTGGACGCCGTAGACGCTGGTTGACGACGGAAAGACCAGCGCAACATCGGCTTCCAGGCAGGCCTGCGCGACCGCGCAGGTGCTTTCAAAATTATTCTGCTCGACCTGATGGGCGTTCTCAAAGCTGTTCGCAGCGTCCGTGATCGCGGCAAGATGAACGAGCACGTCCGCGCCCGCGACAAGTTTCGCCAGATCCATCTTCCGGACGTCGCCCTCGATGAACCGGTACGAGGCGGTTTCCGGCAAGTCGAACAGCGAGCAGTAACGCTGGACTGACATATCGTCGATCATGACAATCTGGCAACCGGGATAGGCCTCAGGCAAATGACGGATGAGCGAGGAGCCGATATGGCCGAGCGCCCCTGTGATAACGAACTTCATTTCGGCAGCATCTGTCTCATGTGGCGGGAGCGGCGCGATACCGCTGAAACACGTCGTAGTCGCGGATGTAGTCGTCTTCTTCGTAAGGACGGTCGCATGCAACTGTAAGCACCGATCCAGGCGTCCGATAAACCTCTGTCGCCCAGATTCCAGGCGGCACGAGCAATCCGAGATTCAGGCGATCAAGCATGAATGAACGGGCCGCGTCGCCGTCGTCGCAAATCACCTCGATCTCGCCGCTGGTGCAAATCATAAACTGGCTGCACCGCTTGTGGGCATGCATGCCACGCTTTGCACCTTCCATCGCACTGACGAAAAACAGGCGAACGATCGGGAACGGCAGATCATCCTGGCCGAGAACGGACAACTGACCATCGCCGCGGGCATGATGCTGGAGCTCCGACACGCGGAGGCCCGAAACGCGAAAGTGTGCCACCACGCGGCCTCGCTCAATGCCCCAGAAGCCGGTGAATGCCGGCACTCATGGCGTCCAAATCCTGCTCGGTCAAATTCAACGCGGAGGGAAGATTGATACCGCGCTCCGAAACATCGTAGGCGACCGGATTGGTCCGGCGGCCGTCTTCTTCCCGCCCCGGGAAGGCTGGCAGCGAACTCAGAGGATAAAAGAACGGCCGCGTCGGCAAACCGAGCTTCGGAATTTCCGCAAGCGCCTTGTCGCGCGTCATCCCCAGCGAACGATCGAACACCAACGCCGTATTCCACGCGCTGTTGCGAACATCATTCGGCTCGGGATTGAGACGAACGCCGCGCAGATCGGACAGCCGCTCGACATAACCGCGCCAGATCGCGCGCTTCTTTCCGACGAGTTCATCCAGCCGCTGGAACTGCGCATAACCCAAAGCAGCCTGCATATTGAACGGCATATACTTGAACGTCACCTCGGTGTTGAAATAGGTGCCGGGCGCACGTCCATGATCGCGCAGGAACTTGCAACGCTCAAACAACGCATCGTCGTCGATGAGCAGCATGCCGCCCTCACCGGTCGTGATGGTCTTGGTGCGGTGAAAGCTGAACGTCGAGGCAATTCCGAACTTGCCGGATTTGACGCCACGAAACAACGAGCCGAGGGACTCCGCCGCGTCCTCGATCAGAATGATCCCGCGCCGCTCGCACAGCGCCGTGATGGCGTCCCAATCCGGCATGTTGCCATACAGGTTCACGACGATGACGGCCTTGGTGCGCGGCGTGATCGCCCGCTCGATGCTCTCCGCCGTCAGGCACCAGTTGATCGGGTCGATATCGGCGAACACCGTGGTGGCCCGCTGATAGGTAATGCCCGCGACCGATCCGATCCACGTGCATTCCGGCGCGATGACCTCATCGCCCTCGCCGATCCCCAGTCCGGCGAGCAACAAATGCAGCGCGGTCGTGCAGTTCGGCGTCATCAGCGCATGCTTGCGGTCATGATAGGCCGCGAACTCCGCCTCGAACTTCTCGACGTAGGCATAGGCCTGCTTGCCGTACCAGCCATTACGCAGCGCATCGAGAACGATCTTCTCCTCGTGCTCGGTAATCCAGGGCCCGGCCATTTGAATGTCAGACATGATGTTTCCCCGCAATCGACCTATAAATTCAGCCTATCTGGCTTTCTTCCAAATGCAGGCCTTCACAGGACCGAACTCACCTATCTCTTGTGGGAGCTGCGCCGCGATCAGATTGATATCTGACTCATACTGCAATTCCTCACCTGTCTTCTCAGCCAACTTCGCGTAAACAACGCGACTAAGGAGATGATAGGTGCTGCTGATATGAATCACTCGATCGACAAAGAAATTTGGCGTAGACCACTCCTTGACTTCGTGAAGATTCAAAAACCGATTGTGCCAAGGAGCCGGCATTGGCTCCAGACCAATCATGCGTCGCAGATGATTGGTATTCGCAGCGCCCTCGTTAAAGCACTCGATCATTATGTAGGTGCCACCCGGATCGAGGACATCAGCTACAGATAGAACCGCTTCACGCTGCTCATCTGACGTCCTCAGATTAATCAAACATCGCTGAGAATATGCGATCGGGAATTTCCCAAACTTCGTTGGTATAGGCGGCACACCTCCTTGGTGAATGCTCAGCCGATCTTCGAATCCTGCTTCGGCAATCGCTTTGCGAGCCGTGACGACCATGTTTTCGGAGAAATCAAACCCGGTTCCGCGAACATCTTTTTCTTTGGCCAGCCTGATTAGACTTCCACCATTCCCGCAGCCAATATCGAGAATCCGCGCGCCCTGCGGAACAGAACTGACAAGAAATTGCTGCTCGATTTCTGTTAAAACGACATCGTTCGTGCCGGCCGTTCGGCCGAGCAACGCTCTTTGGTTCCAGAAGTCGAGAATGGCAGGATCGATTGAATTCATAGAAATCCACTCACAAGTTTGAGGACGTTAGGCCACACGCCGGCAGTAGCCGTTCGGGGAAAACGAAAGAAGCAGCTTGTCATCAATCTCACGATCAATCTCAAACCGGTTCGTTTCTTTAAGATAGGCATGCAAAGCCGTCTTAGGATTATCCCCGGGCCCCCACGGACGGGCTCTGTGTTTCTGTTCAGGAATATCTTCCACAATTGTATCTGATACGACCAGATACTGCCCCTTGGTCACCAAGGGTCCATAGGCGCGAAGCTCTTCAAGAACATGCTCATGTGTGTGGTTTGAATCGAGCAGCACCATCACCGATTGCCCGGGTTCAACGTGCGATCGAATTTTTTCGATTATCGATGGCTCGATAGAAGATCCCTTGTAAAGATGAATCCGATCGGAGAACGGATAGCTCATAATCTGACTTGAGACGTGATCAAACAGATTGAGATCAACCGCCACGACCTTGCCCTTGCCGATCAACTGAAGCATCGATGCATAGAGAGCAACCGACCCACCCCACGCAATTCCTGTTTCGATGATTACATCCGGCTTCGTTCTCCAGATGATCTCTTGCGTAACGACGATATCTTGCGGAAGCTGGATGATTGGAAGTCCAAGCCACGTCCACTGATACCCATAACCATGCTTGTCGGACTCGACGATCAGGTCGAGAGCCTGCTTACGCAGCTTGTCGTTTCGCGACATCTCCCCTGCGTCACGCAGCTTCTTGGCGTCAAACTCATTTCGATCGAACATCTGATTTCCTTAAGGGTCGATACTTCATGCATACATGCGAATTCAACACGCAGGCATATCGATAGCGATAGTCATCGGTGAGACTGTTTGTGAAACAAGAAATGCCAAGCATGCCTGATCCTGCGATCGGCAGGAAAATTTGACATCGGCAGAGCGCCAACCTCGCCCAGAATCTTCGTTATGCAGGGCAATCTAAAGCTAAGTTGGTAGTCAAGCTGAGCCATACAGCTCAGAAACTCACTATCGTTGATAAACCGAACTGGTATTTTGCTTTCATAGTAATTCTGCAATGTCACAAAGGACTCGATTGCCCCAGCGACGACATCGCTCAACAAAATATACTCTGCTCTCAATCCCGAAATCGTTGCTAAAAAACCCTGCCAATCATCAATATACTGCAGAGCGCTTGCCGCGTAGACGACGTCATATGCGTCTGACTCCTCAGGAAAGCTCCTCAAGAATCGCACTTCACCATGGTCACAAAGCAGCTGCTCGCCGGCGTCGCTCACTTCTGGAATTTCCAGAATGTTATAAACGATGCCATGCATGTCGCGGCTTAAGGCGCCACGAAGAACGACGTATCCAGAACCGAAGCCCCCGCCGATGTCCAAAATTCTTACACTTCCCCGAGCGGCCTTCACATGCGCTACCAATGAGGGCAATGCGGCGTTTCGCTGGATGGTCGACAAATCCAGTAAATCCAATCGATCTTCGGCCGCCAGGATCGCTCGCGCACTTTCAATATTGGATTTGAACCATCGCTCCCCTGCAAAACCAGGTCCCGTTGCTGGCGCTTCGGCAAACGATGGATAAATTCCGCTCCATAGATCAAACACAGGACAGGATTCCTCTTTGGCACAGAGGTGAATTTGGCTTGAACAGATCCGGCGCAATATCGGCGGCGAATTTTTCGAAAGCGCCACTTTTGATGCCGGCTTCGATCTGAGCGAATTCCGCAAGGAAGGCTTCGATTTCCCCGGTCGATGCATCCATCGCCTTCAGATTGGAAACGATCGATTGCCGTTCGCTTTCAACCCGTTGCGCTCGCCGTTTCGGATCGACCGCGCGGCGCGCCACTTCTTTTCGGTATTCCTCAAGCGCCCAATCCATACCGAACGTCGAAAGCATCGCCTTGATGATACGGATCGGATGATAGCGCGGTCGCTCCGACAGCGTGGGATAACGTGCCGCGAGGTCGCCGCGCAACTTGGCCGCATAGAGATCGCGAATGCGCGTTGCCGCGGTTCCGGCATCGATGCCATCAGCCGCGGCAATCATCGTACTGATCCGGCTCAGGTAGGTCTTGAAATCATCGGTGAACCTGCTTTTCAGCAGATAGCCGACCCAGTCGTCGCCATTCCAGGCGGAGGCCGACGATGTCCCCATCTGCCGCAAATAGGACATGACGCGCGCGTCCTGTCCCGACTTCCCGAGCGTCAACGCATGCAAGGTGAAGAAACTCTCATGCAGCTCGAGATCGGCAAAGTCGATCTCCGCCAGTTCGCGAAGCATGGTCGCGAGCGCCGGGGCGCGGAACACATTGTAATAGATAACCGACTTGAAACCCGACGTGCACCGCGCAAGCGCCTCCGGTGACGACAAATCCTTCGGCCAGTAGTTCGGGCCGTATCGAAATGCGAGCCTGTCGAGCGTCCCCGTCACCTGATTGAAGCCGTTGTCGGTTTGCGCAAGCGCAAACGCGCCGACCCCTCCGCCGAAACTTTGATAGTCCGCGTTTTCCTTCAGAAAAGACAGACAACGGTCGATCCCCGATGCGATCAGGAAGTCGTCATTGTCGGCTTGCATGACGTATTTCGTGCGAACACGGCCGGCAGCATCCGCCATCTTGCGATAAAAATCGCTGAAACTGGCGTCGTTGGGGTAACGGACGTATTCGATATCGAGATCGGGAAACGCCTTTGACGACGCTTCGAGCAAGCCCGCGATCGTCGGATGAACCTCCCCGTCGGCGATCAGGAATTTATAGGGCAGCTTGCGCCTGTTCGCGTCCCACAGGAATCGCAGCGTATGGAGATTGCGCCCCTTCAGCGGCAACAGGATCGTCAGATCGGACGTCGAAACAGACATTCTTCCAAGCTACCGCACTTCGGGTGAATCGCGTTCACCCGAGCATTTCGACACGGACGCGCTCTGAACAAGGGAGCGCGGATAAGTTTAACTCAGGCCGCGGCGACCAGATTCGAGTCGAGAACGACCCGAGCTTTCCGCCCCAGAAGATCAATCAGGATGGCGACGCGATCGCGATCGCTGGTACCTTCAAACAGACCCAGTGCCTGCGCGAATGCGCCACCTAAAATCCTGATCTTGTCGCCCGGCGCAAAGGACGGCCCCCGCGCCATGGCAATAAACCCGCCCTCATCCTCGCGATCCTTCAGCCCGGAGATGACAGGCGCGGGCACCGGCGCGGGAATGTCACCGTTTGTCACGAGACGGGAGACACCAATTGTCGACTGGATCGAGCGCCAGCGCTGCGATTGCAGATCGATGTTGACGAACAGATAGCGTGGAAACAGCGCCGCCTGCACCGTATGGACCTTGCGTGCATGCCGACGACGCTTGAGATAGCGCGGCAGATAGACGGAGAAACCCTGACGCTCCAGATGCGCGGCGGCCTTCGCCTCCGCATTGGGATGGGTCTGGACGACGTACCAGTGGGAAGGCCCGCCGGTCATTGCACGATCCCTTCGGCCGACAACCGGAGCAACTGCGGTGCAAGCACCCGCTCGGCGCCATAACGCGCAATCGCGGCATCAAACACCTTACGGGACTCGACAACGCTGGTGATGACCACGCCATCGAACGGCACAGTCACCTCGTCGTAGGACTTCACGACATCGACGCCCGCCATGCGCGTGACGTCGGCCGCCGGATCGACCAGGGCAACGACCTCGATATCGCTATCGGCCGCACAGAGGATGGCGACATCGGTCAGATCCGATCGCCCCGCCAGCACGATCTTTTTCATGCCTGCGGATGCCGCCTTGGCAAAAACGACTGCGCAATCCGCCTTGGCCTGGCGGAAAAACGAAAAGGACAACGACAGGTACTCGACCGTGAGACGCGACTTCTCGCTGAATCCCTGCGGCGTGAGATAATAAGCGTAACGGCGGGCCGGTGCTTCGCTGACCTTGACCAGCCCCTTCTTGATGCAGCGCTTGAGGTAGGCGTTCACAAGACCGAGGGCGATGCCCAAATCGGCCGCGATGCGCCGCTGGGAAGTCGCACCTTCCTCGACGGAATTGAGCAACCCGAGAACGATCCTGTCATCCTCGCCATTACCGCCGGACAATGCGCGCTCCACTGTCACCTCCCCCAATCCGAGTGCGGTCATAGCGCGTTCAGGTCGTGAACGTCAAGGATATCGTTCATGATATGAACGGATTAAATAATTGAAAATAAACAACTATTCTTGCAACCAATAACAAATTGATAGCAATCCACACACTTGGTGAAAGCCGCAGGCCTTGGCCGCTTGGTCGGCAAGCACAAGAGCAAATAGCGCCGAGGCGCAGTCGCTTTCCCAGACTGGGACACGGCAGTCTCGCATCGTCTTGACCGCGCGCACGCGCCCCAACCAAACGTGCTCCCTGCATCACTCAATCGATAACATTTTAGACGATGCATGCCGGATCATTGCCGACGCGCGTAAGCCATCGCAATGCCATCGTCGTCTTCGAAACTGTCCAGAATTCCTGCGGATATCCGCCACGTTCGAATGACCGCAATCAACAGCACAGGTGGTGAAATAAATCTCGAGGATTCACATTCATCGCCGTTGCGGTGCGACCGATAGTGTTTTGATGAGTTCACCCCAGGGACGGTTGGCCTCGGCCGATATCGCGGACGCCCTGCGCCAGTGCTGGGGCGTATTCTGGAGTGTGACGATTTTCTCAGGTGCGGTGAACGTCCTGATGTTCACCGGCCCACTCTATATGCTTCAGGTTTACGACCGCGTGCTCGCGAGCCGAAGCGTTCCAACGCTGGTGGCGCTGACTGTCATTCTGGTCGGCGCGTTCGCGTTCCAGGGCGTGTTCGACATCGTGCGCTCGCGGATCATCGTCCGCGTCTCAGCGCTGTTCGACAAGCGGATCAGCGCAATCGTCCACGCCGCCGTCATCCGCATTGCCAACCAGAACCGGAACGTCGTTGCGGCTCATCAGCCTGTTCGCGATCTCGACCAAATTCGCCAGTTTCTGACCAGTACCGGCCCCATCGCCATTGTCGATCTGCCATGGACGCCGATCTTCCTGATCGTCTGCTTCCTGATCCATCCAGCAATCGGCCTGCTCTCCATGGCCGCGGCGATACTGCTGCTTAGCCTGACCATCCTCACGGAGAGAGCCAGCCGCGGATCGGCGCGCGCAGTCGCTCAGGATGCCGGCCTGCGATCGTCCCTGATCGAATCCAACCGCCGCAACAGCGAAACCGCAGTCGCAATGGGTATGACCGACACCTTGCGCCAGAGATGGACGGCCATCAACAACCGATACGTCGCCGCTACCGGCCGGTCGGCGGATGTTGTCGGCTTCTACGGCAGCCTCACCAAGATCCTGCGGATGCTTTTGCAGTCGTTCATCCTGGGTCTTGGCGCATACTTCGTAATCAAGCAGGAAATGTCGGCCGGAGCGATGGTCGCCGCGTCGATCATGATGGGGCGCGCGCTTGCGCCCATTGAGACGGCCATCGCGAACTGGCGCGGCTTCCTCGCTGCGCGAGACAGCATCACGCGACTTTCACAAGCGCTGGCGATCAAGCCATTTGACTATGGAGAAACCAAACTCCCCGCGCCGACGCGCAGCCTCGACGTAGAGCATGTCACCGTCGCGGCGCCGGGCGCCACAAGCGCAATCCTGTCCAACATCACCTTTTCGCTGACGACAAGCGACGTTCTCGGCATCATCGGCCCGAGCGGCTCGGGCAAGACATCGCTGGTGCGGACTCTGGTCGACGTCTGGCCCGCAGTAAGGGGCACGATCCGGCTCGATGGCGCGGCACTCGATCAATGGACCGATGAATCCCGCGGCAAGCATATCGGTTACGTGTCCCAGAACATCGAACTGTTCGACGGCACCATCGCTGACAACATCGCGCGCATGGAAACCAGCCCTGACGACACTGCCGTCATCGAGGCCGCAAGGGCAGCCGGCGCCCACGATATGATCCTGCGTCTGCCCCGCGGCTATGACGCGAAGATTGGCGATGCCGGATCGATCCTGTCAGGCGGCCAGCGGCAGCGTATCGCGCTGGCGCGGGCTCTCTTCAATAACCCGTTTCTCGTGATCCTCGATGAACCGGCGTCCAACCTCGACAATGAAGGCGACGTCGCACTCCAGCGGGCTATTCGCCGCCTGAAGAACAACGGCTCGATCGTGATCCTGATCGCACATCGCCAATCAGCCCTCAACGAATGCAACAAGGTGCTGTTCCTCTCGAATGGCGTTCAGCAGGCGTTCGGGCCGCGCGACGAGGTTCTCCAGCGAATCCTCGCGCCTCGAAAATCTCAACCTGTTGCGAGCGGACTGAAGGTCGTTGGCGAACAGGTCCCAGGGGATGGGCGATGACCGAGACTCTATCCTCGAATTCTTCCGCGATGCCCGAGGCTCCAACCGACCCTCGTCAAGCCATCGCCCGGCTGAATAAAATCGGCTTCGCCGCGTTTGCTCTGCTTGTTGTCGTATTCGGCGGCTGGTCGATTTCGGCCGAGATCGCCGGCGCGGTCATCGGAAACGGAAATATCGTCGTCGAGTCCAGCGTCAAGAAAATCCAGCATCAGACCGGCGGCATCGTCGGAAAGATTTTCGTCAAGGAAGGCGACACTGTCACGCCGGGACAGATTCTGGTTCGTCTCGACGACACCACGCTTCGTGCGACACTCGGGATCATACAATCGCAACTCGACAATCTTGTTGCGCGGCAGGCACGCTTGCAGGCGGAGCTCGCCGGCGACGACAGGATTTCGTTTCCTCAGGAGCTGATCGACCGCGCCGCCGACAAGGCCATCACAAAAACGATGGCGGGTGAGGAAAACCTCTTTCGGTCGCGCCGCGATGCGCGCAAGGGCCAGCGTGACCAGTTGCGTGAGCGCGTCACCCAATCGAACGAAGAGATTGTTGGGCTGACGTCGCAGGCAAAATCCAAGGAAAACGAGATCGCTTATATCAGCGAAGAGCTCGCTGGCGTGACGGGTCTTTATGAGAAGAACCTCGTCACCATCGTGCGTTACAACCAGCTCAAGCGCGATAAAGCCCGCATCGAGGGCGAACGTGGGCAGTACGTCTCGGAGATGGCAAAGACCCGCGCCAAGATCAGCGAAACCGAACTGCAAATCATCCAGCTCAATCAGGATTTCCGGACGGACGCCCTGAAGGACCTGCGCGAGACGCAGGCCAAGATCGCCGAACTGCGCGAGCGCGCCGTGGCTGCGGAAGATCAACTCAAGCGCGTCGACATTCGCTCGCCGCAGGCCGGCCTCGTCCATCAACTGGCGATCCACACGGTCGGCGGCGTGGTGACGGGCGGCGAAACCATCATGCAGATCGTTCCGGGCGCCGACCAGCTTATTATCGAGGCTCACATCGCGCCGCGGGACATCGATCAGGTCACTCTCGGCGCCGAAACCAAGATTCGGATCCTTGCCGGAAACCAGCGCGCCACACCCGACGCAACCGGGACACTGACCTATATCGGGGCTGACCTCACCAAGGACCCGCAGGGCACACAGTCCTACTACATCGTGCGAGCGAACCTGCCCGAACACGAATTGAAGCAGTTCGGCGATCTGAAACTTGTCCCCGGCATGCCCGCCGAAATCTTCATCCGGACCAGCGACCGGACGCCGATGCAATACCTGCTCAAGCCCCTGAAGGAGCAGATCGCGCGAACCTTTCGCGAGCGATAAGGAGTCCTGCACGGCGGATATATCTGCCCGCAAACACGATCTCCAGCGGTCGAGATTTGCAGGCCTGCGGGATTAACCCTATACCCTTTGCCAAGGCACCCGGCTTGAGCGCTGCTTTGCGGCCGGTTTTGCAAGACCATCCGAACCGACCAACACAATCCTTCAAGCAATCCGCGCGTGAAACCTGTCCTACTCTATCTGGTCAACGAAGACTGGGCGTTCGTCTCGCATCGCCTGCCGATGGCGCGCGCGGCACGCGATGCCGGATTCGAGGTTCACGTTGCCACCAATGTGAACGCCAAGGCCAGAATGATCCGCGCTGAAGGTTTCACGCTGCATGCGATTCCATTCCGGCGCGGTGGATTGTCCCCGCTGTCCGCGATCGAAACCATTTCCGCAGTGCGCCGGCTTGAGCGCGAAATCTCACCCTCACTTATTCATCACTCGGGGCTGCAATGCTGCGTGCTGGGCTCTGTCGCCACGCTCGGCACCACGATCCCGCAGGTTAACGCGCTGACCGGGATGGGTTTTCTGTTCACCTCATCCTCACCCACTGCGCGCCTGCTCAAGCCGCTGGTGGCGAGAGCGCTCGGGTTTCTGTTCGGGCGCAAGCGCAGCGTTGCCCTGGTGCAAAACCCGGATGACCGGCAGGCGCTCCGATCGATGGGCATTCCCGATCGTCAGATCACACTGATCCCCGGCTCCGGCGTCGATACCGACACATTGCAATCCCTCCCCGAGCCAAGCGGGCCAATTACGGTTGGCTTTGCGGGGCGGCTGCTCTTCGACAAGGGCATTCAGGCGCTGGTTGCAGCCCATCGACTGCTGCGCAAACAAGGGCTGGATATCCAGCTTCTGATCGCCGGTGAACCCGACCCCGCTAACCCGGCGTCGGTTTCGCAATCCGAAGCCGAGGCATGGGGCCGAGAGCCCGGCATCACCCGACTCGGCCAGGTCGATGACATCGTATCCCTGTGGCGCAGATCGCATATCGCGGCGCTCCCCTCCCATCGCGAAGGCCTGCCCAAAAGCCTGCTGGAAGCCGCGGCCTGCGGCCGGCCGATGATCGCCACCGATGCGCCGGGCTGCCGCGAAATCTGCATCAACGAGCAGACCGGGCTGCTGGTCCCCATCGAGGATCCAGCAGCCTTGGCCGAGGCCATCGTGACCCTCGCAACCTCACCGGAGCTACGCGCGCGCTATGGCGCCGCTGCGCGCCAATTGGCCGTCGATAAAATGTCGGACAAAGCTGTTGGCGAAGCAACCGTGGCGCTTTATCGATCGGTGATGAATTCAGCGATCGCCGGGCGCGGGTAACAATGCCAGACCAGTTCAATCTTGCGTTGGGCGGGCTCATCGTCCTTGCCGCTGCCTTTAGCACGGCGTTCCTGACATGGGCGATTCACCCCCTGCTCGTGCGCTACGCGCTGGCGCGCCCCAATGCGCGATCCTCCCACAAAACGCCGACGCCGCAGGGCGCGGGCATTGCCGTCGTCGCCGTCACGCTTGCGGTCGCAACTTTCGCGATCCTTGCCACGAACAGCCCGGGTGCAATCTTCGGGGTGTTCTGCGCGGCGATCCTGCTCGCGATCGTCGGTACAGTCGACGATTTGCGGCCCGTTCCGGTCGTCCCGCGGCTGCTGCTGCAAGCCGTCGCCGTCGCCATCGTCGTGGTCGCCCTGCCCGACAGCCTCCGCGCCCTTCCCGCACTGCCGTTCGTCGCCGAACGCGCGCTGGTGTTTGTCGCAGGCCTATGGCTAGTCAATCTCGTGAACTTCATGGATGGCCTCGACTGGATCATGGTCGCGGAAGTGGTGCCGATCACCGCCGCGCTGGTCCTGCTCGGCATCACGGGCGAAATATCCTCGCAGGCTGCGATTGTCGCCGCGGCGCTCGGCGGCGCCATGCTGGGCTTTGCGCCGTTCAACAAGCCGGTGGCCAAGGTTTTTCTCGGCGACGTCGGCAGCCTGCCGATCGGCCTGTTGCTGGGTTGGTGCCTGTTTGCACTCGCCGGAAACGGCCATCTCGCGGCGGCGCTGTTGCTGCCGCTCTATTTCCTGACCGATGCGACGGTGACGCTGCTGCGGCGTATCGCTCGCCGCGAGGCATTCTGGGATGCGCACCGTTCCCATTTCTATCAGCGCGCAACCGACAACGGCTTCACCGTGCCGCGCGTCGTCGGTGAAGTTTTTGTGTTGAATCTCGTGCTGGCTGCGCTGGCGGGGATTTCTGTCTCGTTCAAGTCATCGAGCGCTGGAGCGATCTGCCTTGCCATCGGCCTCGGCGCCACAACCTTGGTGCTGGCGCGTTTTTCGCGAAGCAGATCGCGCTAATCCGCAGCCGCCTTGAACTCCGGTACCGCGTCTTTCAGCAGCCCGACAATGACGGCGCGCTGCTCGCCCTGCACGGCATCCTCCAGAGACTTAAGCCAGATTCGCAGTGATTCCAGCGGCGGCTCGTTCGGCTGCGCCGCGACGATACCATCGATGCCGATCTCGGCCGTCGGCTCCTCGCTTGCAAACAGGATCTCATGCAAGCGCTCGCCGGGCCGCACGCCGGTGAACACGATCTCGATGTCGTAATCAAGCTGCAAGCCCGACAACTGGATCATCCGCTTGGCGAGATCGACGATCTTCACCGGCTGGCCCATGTTGAGCACATAGACAGAGACATCAGGCCGTTGCGGCTGCAGCGCGTGGGTCGCCGCCGTCACCACGAGATCGCACGCTTCGCGAATGGTCATGAAGTAACGCACCATATCGGGGTGCGTCACTGTCACCGGTCCGCCGGCCTCGATCTGCGCCTTGAACTTCGGCACCACAGAACCATTCGATGCCAGCACATTGCCGAAGCGCACGGAAATCAGCCGCATCGGCGTTTTGCCGTTCGCTTTGTTCGCAAGGTCACGGTCGAGCGCCTGGCAGTACATTTCGGCGAAGCGCTTGGTCAGCCCGAGCATCGACACCGGCTCGATCGCCTTGTCGGTGGAGATCATCACCATCGCCTCGGCACCGGACGCGACCGCCGCGTCGGCGACATTGATCGAACCGAAGATATTGGTCTTGACGCCCTCGCCCCAATCCCGTTCGAGGATCGGCACATGCTTGAGCGCGGCAGCGTGGAACACAATGTCCGGCTTAAACCCGGCAAGGAGCGACATGATGCGGGAGCGGTCGCGAATGTCGGCGATCCGCCCCTCGATGACAACATTCGACGATTTGGCTGCCAGCGCTTCCATCACGGCGAACAGCGCGGGCTCGGCATTCTCGACGATCAGAAGCCGCGCGGCGCCGAATGCCACCACACGATCGCAGATTTCCGAACCGATCGAGCCACCACCGCCGGTGACGACGATCGACTTACCCTTCACCAGAGCCTCTAACCGCCGATAGTCGATCTTGACACTCGGGCGCAGCAGAAGGTCTTCCACCGCCACTGGCGCAAGCCGCGGCATTTCCCCACTGCCCTCGAGCGACGGCAATCGGCTGACCGCGAGGCCGAGCTTGCGCGAACGTGTCAGGATCGACTCCGGATGCGCATCGGCCTCGAACGCCGAGGGCAACATCACGACCCGGTCCATCGGCTTCGCGCGATGGGCAAAGTCAGCAACCACATCGCCCAGATCGTCGATGCCGCCGAGAACCGGAACACCGCGGATCGCCTGGCCGCGGTCGGCATGTGACGGCGACAGGATACCCGCCGGCCAGATGTGCCTGACCGCGCCATTCTCGACTGCCCGCAACAGCACCTCGGCGTCGGCCGCGCGGCCGATCAGCAGCGCCGGGGCAGCATCGACCACACGCGCCTGATTGCGCGTGCGGGTATAGCGAAAGTACCGATAGGCTAGCCGTGCGCCGCTCAGGGCAATGATCTCGACGAACCAGTAGAGGATGATGGTGGTCTTGCCGAGAAAGAACTGTCCGTAAACGTTCGGCGCGAGAAAAATGTAATCGAGAATGAGCAACGCCAGTGCGAGGACGGTTGCCGCGCGCACGATGTTCATCAGGTCGGGGAACGAGATAAAACGCCACTTCGTCGTCGTCAGGCTGAAAAAGAAACAGACGAAGAAGGTCAGGACCGCGAAATAAGGCAGTACCTTGAGGAGTAGCGGCAGACGCGTACCGAGATCGGTGCCCTCGAAGCGAAGATAAAAGCTCACAAGAACGGCGGCAATCGTCGCAAGCACGTCATGGGCAGCAATCAACCAATTGCGCCACGTAAATCGCAGAAGCTGTTTCATCAGGCGCCGTGGTTCCGTCGTTGTTTCGCAATCATCCCCGCCGCGACTCCAACACCGAGAACATACATCCAGCCTTCATGAAAATCGAACAGATGTGAATTGAACAATGAGCTGATCACGTTCTGGACCACGACCAGCAGCCCGAGCCACGGCACGAGGCCCGGCCCGAGGAACTGGGCAGCGTGGATGACCCACATCGCATACAGGATCACCACGCCGATGGCCCCCCACTGAACAGCCACATTGAGCGTCTGGTTGTGGGGATTGCCGATCACCTCGGCGGCAAGGCCGCTCTTGCCGACCGCATCCTGCACGAACAGCGTCTTGGTCGAACCGGTGCCGTGCCCGGCAACCGGCGCTTCCTTCACGAATTTGATCGATTTGGTCCAGTACTCCAGCCGCTGCCCGACTGAGGTGATCTGGCTGGGATCCTGAAACTTGTTGTACTCGGTGAATATTCTGCCGACTTTATCCCGCACATTGGGCGACGCGGTCCACGCACCACCGACAATGACCATGGCTGCGACAATCAGCAGAATGATATCGCGCCACTTGAGATGCAGCAGCGCGAATGTCAGCAGCATCACCGGCATGTAGACGAACGCTGTCCGCGCGACGTTGACGAAGACGAGGTTGGCGATGAACGACAGCGCGACCGCGGTCAGCAGCGCTGCGCGCCGAAACGACCGCTTGCGCACCAGATCGAGGATCGGCCACGCCAGCGCGAATGCGCAGATCGCGAATTCCTGACTCTGATCGATGTAGTTTTTAACCGGCACGCCGTAGTCGGGAATCTTCTTGATCGACAGTTCCGGGATGTACACCACCACCCACGACATGATCATCAGCAGGAAGCACGAGATCAGGAACGTGACGAACACCCACAGTCCACGGTGCGAGCGTTCGAAATGGTAGACCAGAAAGGGAATCGCCAGCAGCTTCGCGGTCGGATTGATGCCGTGCAGCCGCGCCTTCCAGGGAATATCGCTGGCCCATAGCGTGCCCACCACGGCAAGCAGAAAGAAGATGATGGGAAGCAGGTTGACCGGGCGCCGGAGCGATTGAAGGAACTCGCGCGCGTTGCTTGTTGGAATCAGCACCGCGATAAAAATGACGAAGAAGATCGCCACAAGCGACGTCGACCACGGCAGCGCCGCCGCGGTCAGGATTGCCATGACATCGGCGGCTCTTGTCCAGGCGGCAGGATCACGCCATGCCGGGCGAGCTCGATCAGCCGTCACGGACGTCACATTCGCGTTCATGCGATGTTCTCGCGCGCGCGTTTGACCAGCGATGTGGTGCTGTGGCCGGGCAAGATATCGACCAGAATCACCTCGCCGCCATTGGCGGTGACGACCTCATGGCCGACGACCTGCTCGCGCGTGTAGTCGCCGCCCTTGACCAGCACGCCCGGCTTGATGCGCTCAATCAGCTTCAGCGGCGTGTCCTCGGCGAAGATCACCACGAGATCGACCGCCTCGAGCGCGGCCAGCACTTCGGCGCGCGCACGCTCGTCCTGCACCGGGCGATCCGCGCCCTTGAGCCGCCGCACCGAAGCATCGCTGTTCAGCCCGACAATCAGCCGATCACACGCGGCACGGGCCTGCGTCACCACGCGGACGTGGCCCGGGTGAAGAATGTCGAAACATCCATTGGTGAAACCGATACGCAGTCCTTGCTCGCGCCATTCGGCAAGATGAGCATCGAGATCGTCGAGGCTTGCGGCGATCTTCTCTTCAGCTGCCAGCGACGCCTGAGGCAAAATCTTCTTGCGGAGTTCGGCGAGCGTCACGGTTGCCGTTCCGCGTTTGCCGACCGCAACAGCGGCAGCCGCCGACGCCATACGCAACGCAGCTTCTTGATCTGCGCCGCCTGCCAGCGTCACCGCAAGCGTTGCCACCACCGTATCACCGGCGCCGGACACGTCCCGCACCTTCGCAGGATACGCCGGCACATGCACGACATTCCCGCTCCGCGCGACCATGGTCATGCCATGCTCGCTGCGGGTGACCAGCATGGCTTCGCAATCGGCCAGCACCATCGCCTCCTGCGCCGCCGCAGCGATGTCCGCATCGGTCGCGGCGCGGCTACGCGTGGCTTCTGCAAATTCCTTGCGGTTGGGCGTCAGGATGGTGGCGCCGCGGTAGATAGCAAAATTCGCGCTCTTGGGGTCGACGATCACACGCTTGCCGAGTTTGCGCGCGGCATCGATGACATTGCGGATCACCTGCGCGGTGAGAACGCCCTTGGCGTAATCGGACAGCAGCACGATATCGGCGCGCGGCAGCGCAGCGATCGCGACGTCGATAAGTTGCTGTTCGACCGCGGCCGAGGCCGGTGCAGCCTGCTCCCAATCGGCGCGCAGCATGTGGGTCGAAAAATGTTCGGAGACGAAGCGCACCTTGCGCGTGGTCGGCCGCGTCGCATCGGCGACCAGCAGCGGCTCGATCAGCCGTTCTTTTGCCAACTCCGCCTTGAGCATCCTGCCGGCATCGTCATTGCCGACAAGGCCGACGAAAATGCAGCCCCCACCGAGCGCCGCGATGTTGCGAGCGACGTTTCCGGCGCCGCCGACATTGAGTTCGCTGCGTTGCGCAGCGATCACCGGTGCCGGAGCCTCAGGCGAGATGCGCGAGACTTCGCCATAGACGAATTCGTCCAGCATCAGATCGCCCACGCACAGCACGATCTGGCGGGCCATCGCTTGCGAGAGCGCATCAAAATCGAACATCAGAGCCCATTGCCTTCAACGGTAACGATCCGGTCGATCGAGAAAATCTTTCACGTAAGCGGCGACCGAATCTTCCAGCGCGGTGAAGCCGCCATTGTAGCCTGCCTGACGCAGACGGTCGCCTTCGGCTTGAGTGAAATACTGATAGCTGTCGCGAATTTGCACCGGCATATCGATGTACTCGATATTCGGTGTCGCGCCGAGCGCGGCATAAGCAGCGTGCATCAGATCGCGGAAGCTGCGCGCGGCGCCGGTGCCGACGTTGAAGATGCCGTTGACCGACGGTGTCGCCAGCATCCACATGATGACGCGGACGACGTCGTCGATATAGATGAAGTCGCGGCGCTGGTCGCCGTCGGCGATGCCGTCGCGATGCGACTTGAAGAGCTGGATCGTCTTGCCGGCGCGGATATCGTCGAAGCGGCGCGTCAGCACGCTCATCATCGCGCCCTTGTGGTATTCGTTCGGGCCGAACACGTTGAAGAACTTCAGGCCGGCCCAGTGCGGCGGCATCGCCCCACCCTTCGCCATCCGCGCCGCCACCGTCATGTCGAACAGATGCTTGCTCCAACCGTAGAGATTCATCGGCCGAAGCTGTTTCAGCGCGGGTAGCGAGAAGTCATCATCGAAGCCCTGATGGCCGTCGCCATAGGTCGCCGCTGATGACGCATAGATAAAGGGAACGGCATTGGCGGCGGACCAGTCGAGCAGCCGCATCGACAGGCGGAAATTGGTCTCGATCACAAGATCGCCGTCCGTCGCCGTGGTCTCGGAGATCGCACCGAGGTGAATGATGCCATCGAGCTTCCGGCCGTCGAGCCATTGCATCAATTCGGCTGGCGGCACGACGTCCGCGAGTTGCCGCTTGGCGAGATTCCGCCATTTACCGTTATGACCGAGGACATCGCACACGGCGACATCCGCGTGACCGGCATCGTTGAGCGCGGCCACGACGTTCGATCCGATAAAACCGGCCCCGCCGGTCACCAGCAGCATGAGTCTTTCCTGCCCTATTGAACCCGGCCACCTTTGCCCGAGTGAGCCCCGGCAAGCAACGCTTGATCCCCGGTTTGGTGAAGGCTTGGGGAGTTTTTGTGTAATTTCCGGTTGGCTTTACCCCGATCCATGGACCAGATACCGACAGCATTGGAAATCGACCGCGACGGCGTCTCAAAAACATGAATCAATATTCATTTGAAGATCTGGGATTGCGACCCGATCCGGATGACACAAGGCCGATCCTGATCGTCCCGTATATGTGGATTGGCGATTTTGTCCGGGGCCACACCGTCGTGCGCGTCCTCAAGCACCGCTGGCCCAACCGGCCGGTGGACCTTTTGGCGACCAGCCTGTGTGCGCCGCTGGTGGACTACATGCCCGGCGTCCGCTCGGGGATCGTCTGGGACCTGCCGCGCTCGCAACTGGCACTCTCCCGGCAGTGGGAACTGGCCGCGAGATTCCGCGCGAGAAATTATGGCACCGCGCTGGTGATGCCGCGGACCTGGAAAGCCGCTCTCGCACCGGCGCTGGCCAGCATTCCCGAGCGCGTCGGCTTTGTCGGCGAGGTCCGCTTCGGCCTGGTCAACAAATGGCGCTGGGGCGAGCGGGCGATGCCCCGCTTCATCGACAAGAACGCCGCGCTGGCGATGCCAGCCGACGCCCCTCTCCCGAAGGCATGGCCTGCCCCGATCCTGTCGGTACCGGCCGACGATATCCGGGCGTGGCGCGAAGCCAACGGGCTCGGCACCAATCCCGCCATCGCGCTCGGTCCCGGCTCGATGGGCGCCTCGAAGCGCTGGCCAGGTTACGCAGAAGCCGCCCGGCTGTTCATCGCCAAAGGTTTTGATGTCTGGGTGATCGGCGGCCCCGGCGAAAAGGCGCTGGCGGACGAAATCGTCAAGGTCGGCGGCCCGTCGGTGCGCGACCTCACCGGAAAAGACCTGCGCAACGGCATCCTCGCCATGGCCGCCGCCAGCGTCGCCATCTCCAACGATTCCGGACTGATGCACATCGCCGCCGCCATCGGCACGCCGACCATGGGGATTTTCGGACCGACCGATCCATGGCTGTGGGCGCCGCTCAATCCCACCACCACGGTGGTTCAGGATAAGGAAACGCTGTCGTGCCAGCCCTGCCAGCGCACGGTCTGCACCATGAACGACCACCGCTGCATGACCAACATTGTCCCCGCCGAGATCGTGGACATTGCGCGTGATCTTCTCGACCGCAAACCGGCGCCGGTCCGGTAATGCTCCGGCTTGCGCCGTCCTCACCCGGCCTTTACCACTGACGCACTCGCAACCTGATGGTGTTCCGTGAGCCACGACGAAATCGGCAGCCACTTTGAGAAATCCCTCGCCGCGATGACCGCGGCGGCGCGCGACGCCACGCTGCTGGCGACGACCCGCACGATCGCCAACGTGATTGCCGGCGCGATCGCCAATGACGGCAAGTTTCTCATCGCAGGCAATGGCGGCAGCGCGGCGGACGCCCAACACATCGCCGCCGAAATCATCGGACGCTACAAGCACGACCGGCCGGGCTACGCAGCCATCGCCCTCACCACCGACACCTCGGCGCTGACCGCGATCTCCAACGATTACGGTTTCGAGCAGGTGTTCGCACGTCAAGTGCAAGGACTCGGCCGGCGCGGCGACGTTTTCCTCGGCATCTCGACCTCCGGCCGCTCGCCCAACATCCTCGCCGCGCTCAAAGTTGCGCGCGAACAGGGGCTCGTGACCATCGGGTTCACCGGCACCAAGGGTGAATCGATGCGCACGCTATGCGATCATCTGCTGATCGCGCCGAGCGACGAAGCCGCCATCATCCAGCAAATTCACATGACGGCTGCGCACGCGATCTGCGGCGAAGTCGAACAGATCCTGATGAACAAGGCCAAGGCATGAGCGGCGGCGACGCGACGCCGCGCAGGCCCGGCGCCTTTCTCGACCGCGATGGCGTCATCAATTACGATGACGCCTACATTGGCACGCGCGAGCGCATCCGCTGGATGCCGAACGCGGCAGCGGCAATCCGCCGTCTCAACGAAGCCGGCTATTATGTCTTCGTCTTCACCAATCAATCGGGCATCGCGCGCGGGCTCTTCTCCGAGGACGATGTTCGCGCCCTGCACGACTGGATGCGTCACGAGCTCCTGCGCGAGGGCGCACGCATCGACGATTTTCGTTTCTGCCCGCATCATCCCGATGGCGTTATTGCGAACTACACGCGCGAGTGCGACTGGCGCAAGCCGCAGCCCGGCATGGTGCTCGACCTGATGAAACACTGGCCGGTGGACGCGGCGCGCAGCTTTGTCATCGGCGACAAGCAGCGCGATCTCGATGCAGGCAAGGCTGCAGGGATCCAAGGATTCCTGTTTTCGGGTGGCGATCTCGATACGTTCGTAGCCAGTTGCCTGCAGCTCCAGTAGATTGAACAGCCGCGCTCAGACTGAGTGATATACGGCCGCGATTTTTCGCGCTTCGGCGTCCAGACTGAAATTCTCGACCACGCGCTTGCGTGCCCGCACACCCATGGCGTTGGCCGCCTCGGGATCGTGCATCAGCGGTTCGATGGCTTTAGCCAATGCATCGGCATCGTCGGTCGGCACCAGCATGCCGGTGTCGCCATCGGTCACCACCAGTTCGGCAGCGCCGGCGCGCGTCGCCACCAGCGCCGCGCCCGCCGCCATCGCCTCGATCAGGGTCAGGCCATAGCCTTCGTTGCGCGAGGTGAAGGCATAAATCGTCAGGCGCTGAAACCAGCGCTGCACATCCTCGATCGGCAGTTCACCGAGAATGACGATACGCTCGGATAAACCCGCCACCGCGATCTTTTGTTTCAGCGCGTTGCCGAATGCCGCCTGATCCGGCGTGATAGCGCCGACAATCACAGCAGAGAAATCCGGATAGCGCGGCAGCAATTCGCACATCGCATCGATGAACAGATCGGTGCCCTTCTGCGCGCGCACGCGACCGAAACAACCGATGGCGTAGCGTCCCGGTAATTTCGCCTCCGCAAACGCAGCCGTACGATCGATCGGCGGCGCATAGACGCTCGAGTCGACGCCGTGCGGGACCACTGTCGCTTCGCGCTTCAAGTACGACGCCGAGACATCGCTGGTCGCGATGATCGCAGCCATGCGGTTGACCAGCCAACGCGTGATCCAGGTGTGATGGCGCTGCGCGGCCGAGGTGAAAATCAGCTTCAGCGGCCAACCGAGCGCGCGCAGCAGCACGCCCACGATCATCTCGTTGTTGCGGCGCGCGTGCCAGATAACCGGCGTTTTGCGGCGCCACAGCGACAGCAGATTGCGAAAATCCATCTGCGCGATGCCGTCGGGCGCGTCCGGCCCCAGCCACGCCGCACGGAACAATCCGGCGAGTTTCGGCGCGATCATCCGGTTGGTGGCAGTTACGCCCGAATAGCGCCAATGAAGGTTAGGAATGACAACCTGCAGATGTTGCGTCTCGTCCGAACTGATCGACACCATGTAGCTCCGCTGCTCACCTCAGCTATACGCAACATTAAGCATAGTGACCAGATCGCGTGTCCTGAAAGCACCTCTTCACCGTCAGGACGTACCGTGCCCGGTGGAAATTGGGTAGACCATCCTCATGAGCGTGCTTGTCACCGGCGGTGCCGGATATATTGGAAGCCACACTGTTCTCGCACTGGCGGAAGCCGGGCAGGACGTCGTGGTGATCGACAATCTGTCCACCGGATTTTCATCTGCCTTGCCCGCGGGCGTACCGCTGTTCATCGGCGACGTCGCCGATGAGAATCTCGTCGAGGGCGTCATCGCCGCCCACAATGTCGATTCGATCATCCACTTCGCCGGTTCGGTGGTGGTGCCGGAATCGATGCGCGATCCGCTTGCATATTATCGCAACAACACCATGACCACGCGCAACCTGCTCAACACCGCGGTTAAGTGCAACATCAACCGTTTCATCTTCTCCTCGACGGCGGCGGTCTACGGAAATCCGGACCACATGCCGGTGGCTGAAGAAGCGCCGACCCGACCGCTGTCGCCTTACGGCTCATCCAAGCTGATGACCGAGATCATGCTGCACGACGTCGCGACGGCGCACGGCATGGGCTACGTGGTGCTGCGCTATTTCAACGTCGCCGGCGCCGACCCGCAGGCGCGCATCGGTCTCTCGACCGCGGGCGCGACCCATCTGCTCAAGATCGCGGTGGAGGCCGCGACCGGCCAGCGCGCCAAGATCGACGTGTTCGGCACCGATTATCCGACACCGGACGGCAGTTGCATCCGCGACTTCATCCACGTCAGCGATCTGGCGCAGGCCCATCTCGCCGCGCTGTCCTATCTCGGAAATGGCGGCCCATCCGCCACCCTGAATTGCGGTTATGGCCGCGGTTATTCGGTACTGGAGACCATCGAGGCGGTGCGCCGCGCCTGCGGCCACAATTTCGCGGTCCAGTACGCCGCCCGCCGCGCCGGCGACATCATGACCATGGTGGCGGATACCACCCGCATCCGCGCCACGCTCGACTGGACGCCGCAATACGACAATCTGGACACCATTGCCGCCCACGCGCTGGCCTGGGAACAGAAACTGGCCGGCGAACGCCAGCCAGACGACGCCCGGTTCGCCACCGCCTGACGCAATAAAGGCCCGTTTTGGCTTGAAAATCGGTCCCGTAGCGGGCAAGGAGACGCATGTTTCGCTCCTCGCCGCCCATGGGACGCGGATGACCCAAGTTCCACGCAAGATCACCGACGATCCGTACGGCGCAGCCACGCTCATCCGCAGGCTGGTCGCGGATCAGGGCCTTGCCTACTGGCCGCAATACCTCAAGGCGTTCCTGCTGATGGGCGTCTCGGCTGCGGCGACCGCCTGCTCGGCCTGGCTGCTCGGCGAGGTTATCAACCAGACCTACATCAACCGCAGCGTGCGCGGCATCGTGCTGCTGTCGATCGCGATCATCGTGCTGTTCGCTCTCAAGGGCCTGTCGACCTACGGCCACACGGTGATCCTGTCGAAGATCGGCAATTCCATCCTCGCCAACAACCAGCGGCGGCTGTTCGCCAAGCTGATGCGTGAGAATGTCGGTTTCTATGCCGAACGCCATTCGTCCGAATTTCTGGCGCGACTGTCGGCGGGCGCGCAGGCGGTGACGCAGGTGCTCAATCTGCTCGTCAGCGCGGTCGGCCGCGATGTGCTGTCGCTGATCGGCCTCGTGATCGTGATGGCGGTACAGGATCCGTGGATGTCGCTGTTCGGCCTCGTGGTCGCACCGCCTGCGCTGATCTTCATCCGCAAGCTGGTGCGCCGGATCAAGGGTCTTGCGCATACGCAGTTCGCCGGCACCACCGAAATTCTCGAGACCATGCAGGAATCGCTGCAGGGTATCCGCACGGTGAAAGCGTTCACGCTCGAGGACACGATGCAGACGCGCATCGACAAGAGCATTTCCGAAGTCGAAGCCAACGCCAACAAGATGGCGCGGGTGCAGGCACGCTCAAGCCCGCTGATGGAAATGCTCGGCGGCTTCGCCATCGCCGGCGCGCTGATGTATGGCGGCTATCGCGTGCTCTCCACCGGCGCAGCGCCTGGGCAGTTCTTCTCGTTCGTCACCGCGTTCCTGCTCGCCTATGAACCAGCCAAGCGGCTCGCGCGCCTCAACATCGAACTGAACAGCCACCTCATCGGCGCGCGCAAGCTGCTGGAGATCGTGGACAGCCCGGCGAGCGAGCCCGACGACAGCGACAAGCCGCCGCTGAAACTGACCGACGCCCGCGTCGAACTGCGCGATGTGACGTTTGCCTATCGTGCGGACGAGCCGGTGCTCAATCGCATGAGCCTCGTTGCCGAACCCGGCAAGGTCACCGCGCTGGTCGGCCCGTCCGGCGGCGGCAAATCGACCGTACTCGCATTGCTGCTGCGGCTGTATGAGGCTGACAGCGGCGCCATCCTGATCGACGGGCAGAACATCATTGAGGCGTCGCGCCAGTCGCTGCGCCAGCAGACCACCTATGTCGGGCAGGACGTCTATCTGTTCCGCGACACCATCCGCGAGAACATTTCGTTCGGCCGCATCGGCGCGACCGAGGACGAGATCATCGCCGCCGCAAAGGCCGCCTGTGCCCACGATTTCATCATGAGCTTTCCGCTCGGCTACGACACGCCGGTCGGCGAGCATGGTACGCAGCTTTCGGGCGGCCAGCGCCAGCGCATCGCCATTGCCCGCGCGCTGGTCAAAAACGCGCCGATCATCCTGCTCGATGAAGCCACCGCTGCGCTCGACTCCGAATCCGAAAAGCAGGTGCAGGAAGCGATCGAGCATCTGTGCCAGAACCGCACCACCATCGTGATCGCCCACCGGCTCCACACCATCATGCACGCCGACCAGATCCTGGTGGTCGAGGGTGGCCAGATCGTCGAGTCCGGCCGCCACGACGACTTGCTGCGGCGCGGCGGACGCTACGCGTCCTTCTTCCGCCTGCAGCATCGCCACGACGGAACGCTGGAACCGGTGGCCGCAAGCGCGTAAGGTCCCGTCGCCTTCCTTACGTCTTTCATCAACACATTCGGACACTGCCCATGAGCGCTGCATCCTTTGTCATTCCCACGCCCGTCCAGCCGTCGCTCCCGGTCGCGGGCGAAGCCAAGCCCTTCCCGGTCCGGCGCATCTGGTGCGTGGGGCGCAACTACCTCGAACACATCCGCGAACTCGGCAACGACGAGCGCCAGCCGCCGTTTTTCTTCGCCAAGCACGCCGACATGATCGCGGGCGAAGGCGCGACCATCCCCTACCCGCCGCTGACCAAGGACTTCCAGCACGAGGTCGAACTCGTCGTCGCACTTAAATCCGGTGGCTTGAACATCCCGGCCGACCGCGCGCTCGATTGCGTCTACGGCTACGGCGTCGGCATCGATCTCACCCGCCGCGATCTGCAGATGGCCTCGCGCAAGAAGGAGCAGCCGTGGGAGATTGGCAAATCCTTCGACGGATCGGCGCCGTGCGGCGCGCTGCGTCCAGCGTCCGAAATCGGGCATCCGGCGAAGGGCAAGATCTGGCTGTCGGTCAACGGCACCGAGAAGCAGAAAGGCGATCTGTCGGAGATGATCTGGAACGTTCCGGAAATCATCGCGAAATTGTCGCTGCAGGTCTCGCTCGGCGCCGGCGACATCATCATGACCGGCACGCCGGCCGGCGTCGCCGCGCTGCAGCCCGGTGATGCGATCGAATGCGGCATCGACGGCATCGGCACCTTGAGAGTGTCGATCGGAAAGTAACTCTGCTTCAGTGCATGGATGGCCGGGCCAAGCCCGGCCATGACAACTTCGAAAATGGCGCCTACCCCGCCAGCGCCGCTTCCACCGACTTTGCGATGCGCAGCAGGTTGCGGTCGTTGCCGTGGCGGCCGATCAGCATCAGGCCGACCGGCAATTCGTTGCCGACAGTGAGCGGCAGCGAGATGCCGCAGGTATCGAAGAAATTCCACACCGAGGTGTTGCGCAGCACCCGCATGTTCTTCGAGTTGAACGTCTCCACCGTCGCGATTTCATCCATGGTCGGCGCGACGATCGGCGTGGTCGGCATCGCCAGCACATCGAACTTGTCGAACAGCGCATCCATCGCCGCGATGCCGCGCTCGCGATCCCGCAAATTCTGGATGTAATCGGCAGCACCCGCGTTTTCCGAACGAAGCAACCGCAGGCGCACATTGGGGTCGACACCCTCGGCCGCGTCTTTCAGCAGATCGCGATGGACCGAATAGGCCTCCGGCGGCGCGATACCGCCGCGATGGTTGACCTCGTGCATGATGTCGAGCGGCGCCAGCGTCAGTTCGGCGGCGGATTTCCATTTCGATTGCAGTTGGTCCAGCGCCTTCGGGAATGCGACACCGACGATCTCGTCCATGCCTTCGAGCAGGTAGCCCTGCACCAGGCCGACACGTACATCGCACATCGCGATTGGCGCCTGCGGCGCGGTATCCTCGCCCGCCATCACCGCGTCGGCGAGTTCGCAGGCGGCAACGCTGCGGGCAATCGGCCCGATCGAGTCGAACGTGTAGGACAGAGGAACGGCGCCACGGCGCGACACGCGCTTCACCGTCGGCTTGAAGCCGACAATGCCGCACAGCGCCGCCGGAATACGGGTCGAGCCGCCGGTATCTGTGCCGATGGCGATCTCGCCGATGCCGTCTGCCACCGCGACCGCCGCACCGGAGGACGAGCCGCCGGGCACGCGCTTGCGGTCCGCCGGATTGCCTGGCGTGCCGAAATGCGGATTGGCGCCGATGCCCGAATAGGCGAACTCGGTCATGTTGGTTTTGGCGACGATCACCGCACCGGCGGCGCGCAGACGCGCGACGATATCGGCATCGGATGTCGCCGGCTTGCCGCGCGACGCTAGAACCTTGGAGCCGGCGCGTGTCACCTCGCCAGCAACGTCGAACAGATCCTTGACGGTGATGACCACACCATCCATCGGGCCGAGGCTCTTGCCGGCTTTGGCGCGGGCGTCCGCTTCATCAGCCGCCTTGCGCGCGGCGTCGGCATAGACCGAAAGGCACGACCGGTTGCCTTCCCCCGCCGGATCGGCAATGCGCGAAAGAGCATCTTCGACGCGGTCGCGGGAGGATAGCCTGGTCATGTCGGTCTCCTTGTCGTTGCCGTTTCTTGTCGGAGACCCGATGGCCTCGCACGCAAGGAGTTGTGCCAAACTTGCCTTTCGAAACCAATCCCCTTTCTAGCGCTGCGGCGCCAGCACCGGCGTGCGGCGCGGGACCGTGGCACGCCGCACAGCCTGCCGGTCGAGCGTGTCGTAATAGGCGATGATATCGCCATGGCCGATAGCACGATGCGCCTTGCGGCCGAGGAAAAACACGCCGCTGGCGCTGTCGGCGACATAGCGGCCGTCAGCGAAACGATCGAGATAGCGCAGCCAGAAAAACGCCATCGCCGCCACGGTGCCGGCCTTGTTGCTGCGGAAGATCGCGCGCACCAGATGGCGGATCGACCAGATCATCACCGTGCCAGGCCCGCGCGTTGCACCGGCGTCGAGCTGGTCGAAGCCGCGAAAAAGCCAGCGATGGCCGCTGGCTGTAAAACGCGAAAAATCGTAGGCGCCCTCGTGCACCTGCTGCATGAACGGCGTTTCGGCATAGACCACGCCGCGCTCGCCCAGCACGCGATGGATTTCGCGCGCCACGCGATGCGGCTCCAGCACATGCTCGAGCACGGCCTGAATCCAAACTCCGTGGATCGAACCGTCCGCCAACGGAATGCGATGGCCGTCGGCCACGAGATCGGTGTTGCCGTTGCCGTAAATATCCGAACCGATCACCGTGACGCCGCTGTTTTCATAAAGCGCTTCGGCGCCTGCGCCGATGGTGCCGCCGCCGATCACCAGCACCACCGGATGACGCGACAGCTTCTTCACTTCCGACAGAAACGCCTGCGCATTGGCGGCGGTCGGCCCCGGCGTGCGGGTGAGGAAATTATAGAGCCATCGCGCCGAGGTGTTGTCGGCACGACGCCGCGACGCGACCCGATCGAGCCCGGCGACCGCGCCGCGCGTCACCACCGATTGCTCGAAATCGATCAGCACCGGCGTATCGGCCACCACGGGAAAGCCATCGCTCGCATAAGTGCAGACAGGATTGGTGCAGATCAGCGACCGGCTATCGAGCGGGTCGCGCCGGGACACGGCGCATCGGCATTTCGGACACTGGATGATTTCGGCAAGCGCTGCGTGCATCGCATCCCCTTTGCGTGATGGTCATTCCAGCCGCCGCCCGCAGACGAAGGCATCAGAACATTACGCATCGGAAAGCGGTCATGCCGTGGATCGAGCGTGGCACAGCGATGACAACACCGCGGGATGTCTGTGCAGAAAGTCTGACATCACCTTGCGGATATCGTGACAGCGCACGCGATGCGTGAATACGCACGCGTCATCGTCCTCTCCGCGCAAAACGCGGACAGGCTGGGATGAAGAGTCCGCCCTCGAACAATGAGGGCGCGCGGAACGCCGGATGCCGAACGCATCCGCGGCCTCGCGTGCAAGAATGAAAGCACACGAGTTCAGTCACCACGGTTGCGCCGGACACATCCGGCGTTCCGCGCGCGATGAGGAGTGACGGGTTATTCGCGTGGCGCCCCCGGCGAACGCTCCGGGTTTCCGCCGTTTGCCGGGCTTGCGCTTACCGCCATCACGACCTTCGCCTCCGCAGAGGGCGCGATCGCAACAGCCGGCCCGGCCTCATCTGGTGCGGGGCAACCGCACCGGGACGACGCACGCCTTCATCCGTCCGCGCGCGGCGAGGTCGTCATCCAGCGCGCTTTTCACGCACCGGCCTCGAACGCCGCATCGCGTCCACCGCACCCTCCCCGCGTTCGTGACGATCGCGATACGCCCCTCAGTGGGGATCGGGTGAATAGGAATATATACCTACTCCAGAAACTGTCAAGACAGATTCCCTAAACAGAAGCAGGTTCTGGTATGTGTTGATGTCAACAGCATTTGTGATGGTTTTAATTCCGAGATTTCAATGATCGATCCCTCGATTCAAGCCGTTCTGCGCAGCCCGTACACGATCAGAAAATTCTTTACGATCTTCGGAATGGTTCTCGCGATACTCATTCTGCTTTTGGTCTTAGCGTCCGCAGGCCTTGAGAGTGGGTGGCTTCGCGACTCAGCCATTGGATTCTTGGGAAATTTCGCGGCCAGTGCGGGCATCTTTTTAGTAACGTATGCTTTCTACGTCATGGTGACGTCTCCAGGACTTCGAAATGCCCAAGTGATTCCCTTGCGGGATGTAGAAATTTCTAACCAGATCGTCGATCTACCAAAGGACGCATCCGACTATTGGTTTTGGGGACGAAGCGGCGCCTTTTTTCGTGCTGAAGTATTGCCCCGCTTATGTGAAATGGCTCGCACCGAGCGGAAGCACGTCTATCTTCGTATAGTCATGCCAAATCCATCTGAGAAGAATAGCCTCAGATACATGCGTATACGGGCGGGGTTAAATGAAGACGCTGATAAAGAGACCCTTGCCGCACAAATCGCAGCTACGGTCGTTTCAGTCGCACATCGAGTTTCTCGAAATCCCTATCTCAAGGCCGATATTGGCCTATGTGCGTCCGTCCCTGTCCTAAGGTTTGACCTATCTACCTCTGGTGGATTGCTGACCCGCGATGCCAAGCATCTCCCCGCGATACTCGTAAATTCTGGGAATCCATATTTTGAAATGTTAAAAGACGCTGTTGAAAATGAACTTAATCAGGCAACCTTACTAACATGGAACGAAGAGATTATTGGCAACAAAGAGCCCGAAGAAATAGTACAACATCTAGATTGGATTTCAGGATTTCCCCCGACCACCGAAGCCGCGCGAACTGCGGCGGCAAAACTAATAAAAACAAGCGAGCATAGATATGGAAAATAGGCTTCTTGTTGCGCTAACTTCACCCGGCTCTCCAAGAAGAATTGATGCTACAGACCTACAAATGCTCAGACAGCTAATGGTCGATGAGGTGAGATCAAACATTGAAAAATTTCGAATACATCCCTTAGGGTTTGCATATTACACAAAAAATATCGGACAGTTGCGCACGCTTCGATTCCACATCTGGACCACAGAGCTAACCATTTCGGATGCGCAATCAGCGGGCGACATCCATGATCATGTTTTCGAACTGAATTCTACGGTAGTAGCTGGAGAATTAAGACAAGAAACATTCCAGTTTTCTGAAGCTACAGATGGTGAATATGAAATTGCTAACGTTGAATATGTTGGCAATCGATCAATTGTTCAACGATCAGGACGCCAGGGAAATTTACTCATAGCATCTGACGACATTTTCGATGCTGGCCAAGCATATCGACTTCCGGCACAAACAATTCATCGAGCCCGTCCGCACAAGTTGCCTATGGCGACAATTGTATTGGCTTGTCTACAACCTGCTCCACCCCCACCAATGGTAATCATTCAACGCGGCCGCGACATTCCAAGTGACTTTGACCGCCGCCTTTTGATCGACCCTGAAAAAAAATCGCTTCTTTCCACCGTCAATCAACTTACGGAGCTTTAACACGGCGGCAATCGGAATAGGCAAATTGCATAACATTCCAATATTCCATTTCGCTATTTTGCACTCACATCCCGCTATACCCCACCCACAAAATTCGCCAGATAGTCCGCCTTGCCGATCTTCATGCCGTTGTGGCGCAGGATGGCGTGGGCGGTGGCGGTGTGAAACAAAAAGTTCGGCAGCAGGAAGCGGAGCGCGAATTCATCGCCGCGAAGCGTTGTCGTGAACTCGGTGAACTTCAATTCCACCGGCCGGCTCTCGCCGCCGTCGAATTTCTCCTTCGGCACCGACTGCACGAACGCGATGGTTTTCGCGACGCGCTCCTTCAATTCGGCCAGCGTGGTCTCGGTATCGGCGAAGGACGGCACTTCGAGCCCGGTCAGCCGGCCGACCGCGGCCTTGGCGCTGTCGCTTGCGCGCTGCACCTGCCCCGCCAGCGGCAGCATGTCGGGCGCAAGCCGCGCGCCCGCCAGCACCGCGGGATCGATCTTGTTGTCGGCGGCATAGGCCTCGGCCTTGTCGAGATAGCGCGACAGGGTCGAAAGCCCGGCGAGCAGCGGCGTGATGGCGACATCGTAAATCGAAAGCGACATGCGATTTTCCTTTGGGAGTGTCCTGATCATCAATGGCGGGAGCGCAGGGTTCGCCGCGCCGGTCTTCGCCAGATGGGGACGCCCGCACGCGGTCGCAAGCGCCGATCGAACAACCTGCCGTGACGCGCACAGCAAAAAGCCCCGGATCGCTCCGGGGCCTTTGCGTCTGCCGTCGGCGGAGTCCGCGACGGTAATTGACGATGCTCTCGTGATGGCGCCGACGTTTCAGTACATCCGTGAAACAGGCGAAACGATCGCGAGAGCGGACCCGCCGTTCCGGTACATCCGCGGAACGGCGTCAGTCCTTATTCTCAGAGCAACGAGAGGTTCTCGGCGCTGACCTTGCCGCGCACCGGATCCTTCTTGGCCTCGAACTCGATCTTCTGGCCTTCGGCCAAGCCGCTCAGCCCCGCACGCTCGACCGCACTGATGTGAACAAACACATCGCTGCCGCCGTCAGTCGGCTGGATGAAACCAAAGCCCTTCTGACCGTTGAACCACTTCACAGTACCTGTCGCCATTTCATTTGCCCTTCGCGCATGTGCGCAATGCCCGCGCGAGGTCGCACGGTTCTATCCAATCACCAGCGATGTCTTTGGAAAGAGGCCGAAAAGGCGCTTAACAAATGCAATGCCAACTATCGAATGCCGCGCATCTAGCACGAGGTCACCGGAAAGCAAAGGACTCAATTGTGTTCGATTGGCGGCGCGCGAGACAAATGGTCTGCCGGCCCCGCCTCGCGGACTCTGCCTTGGCGCATCGAGACTCAGAGCAGGCGGCTGAGCTGATCCTCGGTCACCACGCGTTCGACATTCTCGGTCTTGCTGCGGATGCGGTAGCGCAGCCGCCCGTCGGATTCCACCGGCATGCGTGCGACCACCGTGTAGACGTTGGATTGGCCGCTGTCGGCGCGGCCCTGCGGCCCCTGGGCATGATGACGAACATCGTCGTCCTTGGAAAAGGCGTGCGTCATACGCGGATCCTGTCGGGTTGATAACGTTGGCGCGCTTTAGCACCCTTCGCGCGCAATGGCGAGCGGCCATTCAATCCCCTTCCCGTCCCGGCCTTCCCTCCCCTAGACTGCATCCCGCCACAGCGAGGCAGCCATGTCCGAGATCGAGGCCATCCGGCAACTGCTGACATCGAAGCCGCGCCCGGTCGGCTGGGATGAGCGGCGCGCGCGGCTCGACGAAGTCGGCAGCGTGTGGCCGGTGGCGGACGACATCGCATGCGCCAGCGTCGATCTCGGCGGCGTCCCCGGCGAATGGTCGCTCGCGCCCGGCAGCGACGAGACGCGCGTGCTGATGTTCTTCCACGGCGGCGGCTATTGCTCCGGCTCGATCAAAAGCCATCGCCGCATGGTGACCGAAGCCGGGCGCGCCGCGAAAATCCGCACGCTCGCGGTCGGGTATCGCCTCGCGCCGGAGCATCCGTTTCCCTCAGCGTTCGACGATGCGATGACCGCGTGGCGCTGCCTGCGCGCGCAGGGCTACGCGCCCGGACACATCGTCATCGGCGGCGACAGCGCCGGCGGCAATCTCACCTGCACGCTGGTCAACGCATTGCGCGTGCAAGACGAGCGGCCAGCCTGCGCGTGGCTGGTGTCGCCATGGACCGATCTCACCATGTCGGGCGCATCGCTCGCCACAAAGGAGAGTGTCGATCCGCTGATCCACAAATCCTACCTCGAAGAACTGGCGTCGGCCTATGTGCCCGCCGGCATCGCGCGCGACGATCCCCGTATCTCGCCACTGTTCTCCGACGTGCGCGGCTTCGTGCCGACGCTGATCCAGGTCGGCTCGCACGAAACCCTGCTCGACGACGCGACCCGCTTCGCGCATACGCTCGGTGCCGCCGATGTTCCGGTGACGCTGGAGGTGTGGCCACAGATGATCCACGCATGGTCACTGTGGAACGCGCACCTCGAACCGGGGCGGCGCGCGCTCGCCCAGGCCGGCGACTTCATGCGGCGGTATCTTTGAGATCGGCTTGAGGAACCGCGGGCACGCGGCGCGGAGCAGCCGGTAACCATCCCGGTTTGCCTGTTCACCATAACCCCATGATCGGCGCCGTCGTCTGGTGAGCGCACGCGAAATCGACTATCGTTGCTTTTTTCGGTCCGAGACCCAAAGCGCTTAGCACCCAGTCGTTTGATTAAAGGCTTTTCCTTGCCCACCATCGGCAGCACGCTCGATCAGCACAACGGCATCGGCCCGGGATTCGATTTCCTCCGGATCGCGCTGGCGCTCGCCGTGGTTCTCGCTCACTCCTATCACGTCAGTTACGTGATCGAAGGCGCCGGCGCCCTGTCGCAAGGCGTTTACGGGCCGTTTCTCGCCGCGATCCTGCCGATGTTCTTTGGGCTCAGCGGCTTCCTGGTGATGGGCAGTTCGCTGCGCACCCGCAACACCGGCACCTTCCTCGCCTATCGTGCGCTGCGCCTCGTGCCTGCCCTGTCCGTCGAAGTGACGCTGTCGGCGCTGATCCTCGGGCCGCTGCTGACCACCGTTCCGCTGTCGTACTATTTCTCGGACATTCGCGTGCTCGCCTATTTCGGCAACATCGTCGGTCGCGTGCGCTACGAGCTGCCGGGTGTGTTCGAAGGGTTGCCGCAATCCGGCATGGTCAACGCCAATCTGTGGACACTGCACGCCGAATTCGTCTGCTATTTCCTGATGACGGCGGCGATGTTGACCCGCCTCGCTTACGACCGCCGCGTGGTGACGATCATCTGGATCGCCATGACCGTGGCGATGACGGGCTTCAACCTGTGGACCGGCGTTTACGAGCTCAAGGGTGGCGTCGTCACCGGGCAGGTGCTGGTCTACAGCTTCGCCACCGGCGCGATGGCCTATCACTGGCGTTACTCCATTCCGGCAAGCAACTGGTTGGCGCTCGCCGCGACCATCGTTGCGTTCGGGCTGCTCAAGCTGCCCTACACCATCTTCATCGCGCACCTGCCGCTGATCTATCTCACGGCCTGGATCGGCACCAAGCAACTGCCGTCCTATGGCGGCGACTATTCCTATGGCGTCTATCTCTACTCGTACCCGATCCAGCAAATGCTGGTGTCGATCTCGCCGTCGATGCGCGAATGGTGGATCGTCTTTCCACTGTCGGCGGCGCTGTCGCTGCTGGTCGCCGCGGTGTCTTGGACGTGGATCGAACGCCCGGCGCTCGGTCTGAAGCGCTACGTCCACATGCTGCGCCCGCGCCCGACGTAAACCGCGCTCCTCATCCTGAGGAGCAGGCGAGCCTGCGTCTCGAAGGATGGCTACAACCGCCCGATCTCATGGTGAGGGGTCTTGCGCAGCAAGACGTCTCGAACCATGAGGAAATCCTCTCCCAAACAAAAAGCCCCGGATCGCTCCGGGGCTTTTGTCCTTCAGGGTATCGGCAGGATCAGTAGCGATAGTGATCCGGCTTGTACGGGCCATCCTGCTTCACGCCGATATAGTCGGCCTGGTCCTTGCGCAGCTCGGTGAGCTTCACACCGATCTTGGCGAGATGCAGACGGGCGACCTTCTCGTCGAGCGCCTTCGGCAGCACGTAGACTTCCTTCTTGTACTTGCCGTCCTTGTTGTTGGCGAACAGTTCGATCTGCGCCAGCGTCTGGTTGGTGAACGACGCCGACATCACGAACGACGGATGGCCCATGGCGTTACCGAGGTTCACGAGGCGGCCTTCCGACAGCATGATGATGCGGTGACCGTCAGGGAACGCGATCTCGTCCACCTGCGGCTTGATGTTGGTCCACTTCAGGTTCTTCAGCGACGCGATCTGAATCTCGTTGTCGAAGTGACCGATGTTGCAGACGATGGCGCGATCCTTCATCGCGCGCATATGCTCGATGGTGATGATGTCCTTGTTGCCGGTCGCGGTGACGAAGATGTCGGCCTGCGGCGCGGCGTCTTCCATCGTCACAACCTGATAGCCTTCCATCGCGGCCTGCAGCGCGCAGATCGGATCGACTTCGGACACCATCACGCGGCAGCCGGCCTGACGCAGCGACGCCGCCGAACCCTTGCCGACATCGCCGAAGCCCGCGACCATCGCGACCTTGCCCGACATCATGACGTCGGTCCCGCGGCGGATGCCGTCCACCAGCGATTCACGGCAGCCATAGAGGTTGTCGAATTTCGACTTGGTGACCGAGTCGTTGACGTTGATCGCCGGCCACAGCAGCGTGCCGGCCTTCTGCATGTCGTAGAGGCGATGCACGCCCGTGGTGGTTTCTTCCGACACGCCCTTGATGCTTTCGGCAATCGCCTTGAAGTAGCCCTTGGGCTTTTCCTTGAGCTGCTTCTTGAGCAGCGCGAAGAACACCTCTTCTTCCTCGGAGCCTGGCTTGTCGAGGAACGCGGTGTCGCCATTCTCGGCGCGCAGGCCGAGGTGGACGTACATGGTGGCGTCGCCGCCGTCATCGAGGATCATGTTGGGATGACCGCCGCCGTGCCAGTCGAACAGCTTGGCGGTGTAGTCCCAGTAATCCTTCAGGGTCTCGCCCTTCACCGCGAACACCGGAATGCCGGCGGCGGCGATGGCGGCGGCGGCGTGGTCCTGCGTCGAATAGATGTTGCACGACACCCAGCGGATGTCGGCGCCGAGCGCCTTCAGGGTTTCGATCAGCACCGCGGTCTGGATCGTCATGTGCAGGGAGCCGGCGATGCGCGCGCCCTTGAGCGGCTGCTTCGGGCCATATTCCTCGCGCGTCGCCATCAGGCCCGGCATTTCGGTTTCGGCGAGCGAGAGTTCCTTGCGGCCGAAATCGGCAAGGCCGATATCGGCAACGATATAGTCGGTGCCGGGCGTCAGCTTCTTCGCGGTGGCGGTGGTCATATGATCAAATCCTTCAAAATTGCGATCCTGATCCCTCCCCCTTGTGGGGAGGGTGGCGCATTGAGAGCGAAGCGAGCAATGCGACGGGTGGGGGTGACCTCGCTTCGTTGTTGCGTCAGACCCCCACCCCGGCCTCCGCTTCGCTTGGCCGACCCTCCCCACAAGGGGGAGGGACTAAACGGCCTAGCGTTGAACTAACGGCTCACACCGCCTTCTTCAGCGCGTCGGCGAGGTCGGTCTTCTCCCACGAGAAGCCGCCGTCGGCGTCGGGCTGGCGGCCGAAGTGGCCGTAAGCCGCGGTGCGCGCGTAGATCGGCTTGTTGAGGTCGAGATGCTTGCGGATGCCGCGCGGGGTAAGGTCCATCGACTGCGCCACCGCCTTCTCGATCTTGTCGTCCGCGACTTTGCCGGTGCCGTGGGTGTCGATGTAGATCGACAGCGGCCGCGCCACGCCGATCGCGTAGGCGAGCTGCAGCGTGCACTTGTCGGCCAATCCGGCTGCGACAACGTTCTTGGCGACATAGCGCGCGGCGTAAGCGGCCGAGCGGTCAACCTTGGTCGAGTCCTTGCCGGAGAACGCGCCGCCGCCATGCGGAGCCGCGCCACCATAGGTATCGACGATGATCTTGCGGCCCGTGAGGCCGGCGTCGCCGTCGGGACCGCCAATGAAGAACTTACCGGTCGGGTTGATGTGCCAGATCGTCTTGTCGGTGATCCAGCCTTCCGGCAGCGCCTTGCGCACGTAAGGTTCGACGCGCTCACGCACCTGCTTCGAGCTCATATCCTCGACGAGATGCTGGTGCGACACCACGATCTCGCGCACGCCGACCGGCTTGCCGTTTTCATACTGCACGGTGACCTGGCTCTTGGAGTCAGGGCCGAGCACCTTCTCGGTGCCGCTGTGGCGCGCTTCCGAAATCAGGCGCAGGATCTTGTGAGCGTAGAAGATCGGCGCCGGCATCAATTCCGGCGTCTCGTTGGTGGCGTAGCCGAACATGATGCCCTGGTCGCCGGCGCCCTCTTCGCGGTTGGTGCCCGGCTGCATGGCATCGACGCCCTGCGCGATGTCGGCCGACTGCGGGTGCAGCAGAATCTCGATGTCGCAGTTCTTCCAGTGGAAGCCGTCCTGCTCGTAGCCGATATCCTTGATCGCGCCCCGGATGACGCTTTCGATCTGGTCGTTGGTGACCGAAGCCGGGCCGCGGGTTTCGCCAGCGACGACGACCTTGTTGGTGGTGGCAAGGGTTTCGCACGCAGCGCGGATCGCCCACGGGTCGATGCCTGCCTTCGGCCCTTCGCGGAAAAACAGATCGACGATCTCGTCAGAGATACGGTCGCAGACCTTGTCCGGATGACCTTCGGAAACCGATTCACTGGTGAACAGATAAGACGCGCGCATCAAACAATCCCTTCTCGCTTCATCTTCGCGGCTGGTGTCATGAATTTCTCTGGATCGTCAATCGCGTCGACGCGAGATGACGTAGGACTCATCGTAGAACCACAAACCGTTATGCTTGCGCAGAACGTCCCGTGTGGCGTCGAGATAGCGGCCGCTCTGGGTGACTTCCGTCAAACGGTCATCTTCAACCTGAGCGACATACACCGCCGCGTTCCAGGCTGCAAAGGCCGTTGACGTCCCGATTGGACCGGTGACCTCGTTGGGCAGTGCTTCCATATCGTATCGGAAGATCGAGCGGTTATCCGCATAGGCATTAAAGTTAAGATCGCGCGCGTTCGATCCCAGTTCGTATTTGACCGCGCGCAACATTTCGTGACGGCTCAGCGAGAAAGGATTTTCTCCCGGCCATACCGACTGCACGATCTCCATACCGGGATCGTGGCCGTATGAGTGAATTCCTATCAGGCGCCCACCCGAGCGCAGCGAACGCGCCAGCGGCGCCATGATCTTCTTGGCGCGGAAATTGAGCGAGGATTTGGCCCGGTAGGGCTGCGAGGCGATGACGAGGTCGAAATTCGCCTCGACCTTGCCCGCCCGTGGAATGATCGAGTCGAGCAAAAAGCGATGGTCTTCGCGATAGAGCACAATCACCACCGGCCGCTCGTAGACCGGCATGCCTGAGCGCTGCGACACGCTCGCGCGCCAGTTGTCCTCGATGAACGGCTCGAGTTCGGAGATCTGGGCCTCGAAGTCGCCGGAGGAATTTCCTGTCAGCGCCACCTCACGCCAGATCATGCCCGCGGCGGCGGCGGGCGATTTCGGCGTCAGCCACGGCGCCTCGGCGTAGTTCATGTTGGTCAGCACGAACACGGTGGCCGGATGTTCGAATAAGCGGTCCGGCACCTTGTCCAGCGTGAGGCGAACGTCCTCGAGGCTGATTTCCTTGCCGGCGACATAAAACGGCATGTGCGGGAAACGGCCGTGCATCGCCCGCATCACCCGCGCCAGCACGGTGCCATCGCCCATGCCGGCGTCGAACACCCGCAGCGCCGGCGGCCGCGGATGGATGCTGCCGAGTTCGAGTGCGACGCGCTGGGCGATGACGCGCTTCTCACTGCAAGTGTGAACGAACAGCAGGTACTTCTGCCGATTCTCGAAGAAACGGAAATTGCCGCGCGGATCGCGCCGCTCGATCGGCGGCTCAGGCGGGCGCGGCACCGGGGCGCTGTCGCCGAGAAAAGCCTGGATGCGCTCCAGCGTATCGACGGTGATGCGCTTGCCCTCGCGCAGCCGCTGCACCAGCTTGCCGTCGTTGACCGCATGGCGGCCGAACGTCGACTCGGCCATGCCAGCCTGACGGCAGTAATCCGAGATCTGTGCGAGCAGCGGATCGTTCCTCATGCGAGCGGTGGGCAGACCTTTAGTGGGCAGAAAATCGTGGGCAGAGCCCGTGTGTGGCGAGCTTCCTACCACCTTCTGCCCACCATTGAAAGTCGTCGTTCACAGCAATTTCGCGCCTTGAAACCGCCGCATCGTTCCGCATTCGTCGGTGGGCATCCGTAATCGCGGTGCCTGTCAGTGCAGGACAATCATTATGCTTCCCAAATTTTTTTTCGCCGCCTTTGCTGCTTGTACACTCGCCCTTCCCGCCGCTGCGGCCTCGCCGCGCGGCTCCTGGCTCGCCGAAGACATCAAAGGCGGCGGCGTAATCGACCGATTGCAGACGACGCTTCAACTCGGCGCCGACGGCAAGGTGACCGGCACAGGCGGCTGCAACCGCTACATGGGAACGGCAACGGTGAAGGGCGACGCGATCACATTCGGCCCCATGGCCGGAACGCGCATGGCCTGCACGCCGGCGGTGATGGATCAGGAAAACAAATTCCACGCCGCGCTTGAAACCGTGAGGTCGTGGCACATCGCGCAAGGCCTCCTTTTCCTGCGCGACGCGAGCGGCAATGTCGTGCTGCGCTTCAGCACCATGGACAAGCACAAGCCCAAATAAAAAACCGCTGCCGGACAAGCCGACAGCGGTTGGAGATCCGACCCGCGACACCCGGCGCCGTTGCGCGGGGTCTCGCGATCGCACCAGTTCTTGTCCTACTTCTTGGGCGTCTCGGCGGCCGAGCCCTTACCCATCGGCTGAGCCGGCGTGGTCTGCGGACTTGCCGTCGGCTTCGTGGTTCCGGACGAGCCCGTGGTCGACGGCTGCACCGTCCCCGGCTTGTCCTTCTTCATCATCGAATCCGACTTGTGCATGGAGTCGTTTTTCTTCATGCCCTCCGCGGACGCTACGCCGGACACACCGGCAATCAGTCCCGCCGCCAGAACAGCGCTCAAGAATTTCGATTTCATCACTGCGTCTCCTGTGTCGTGCAGAGCGTCAACACGAGTGGCGCAGATCTGTTCCTGAAAAAAAGCGGTTCCGTGCAATCTCGCGACGCATCATGGAACCAGCGAAAGCATTGAGTGTCATGCCCGGGCTTGTCCCGGGCATCCACGCCTTCTTGCAGCATCAAGACGTGGATGGCCGGAATAAATCCGGCCATGACGAGTGAGGCGAACGACGACCGATTGGCGCGTCCGAGCCGTGTGATTACTTGCCCCACAACTCCTGCGCGACATCGACAGCGAGTTTCAGCTTCGCCCATTGCTCATCCTCACTGAGGATGTTGCCTTCCTCGGTCGAGGCGAAGCCGCATTGCGGCGATATCGCGAGCTGATCGAGATCGACGAACTTCGCCGCCTCCTGCATCCGCGCCATCACCGCGTCCTTGCTCTCGAGCTCGCCGAACTTCGACGTGATGACGCCGACCACTACGACCTTGTTACCCTTGGGCAGGAAACGCAGTGGCTCGAACCCTCCGGCGCGCTCGGAATCGTATTCGAGGAAGTAACCGTCATAGTTGATGCGGCCGAGCAGCGTTTCTGCCACCGGCTCGTAGCCGCCGGATGAAATCCAGGTCGAACGGAAATTGCCGCGGCAGACATGCGTGGTGATCACCATGTCGCTCGGCCGCTCGGCGATCGCGTAGTTGATGACGCGGGCATATGTTTCCTGGAAATGATCCGGGTTCTCGCCGCGCTTGCGCACCTTCTCCAGTTCGTCCTGCGAACACAGATAGGCCCACACCGTGTCGTCGAACTGCAGGTAGCGGCAGCCGGCGTCATAGAACGCCTTTACGGCCTTGCGATAGGTTTTCGCGAGATCCTCGAAGAACGGTTCGAGATCGGGATAAACATCCTTCGAAATCGCGTTGCGGCCGCCGCGGAAATGCAGCACCGCCGGCGACGGAATCGTCATCTTCGCGGTGACGCCGGCAACGTCGCAGTGCTTTTTCAGGAAGCGGAAGTGATCGAGCATCGGATGGTCATCGGGGAAATCGACCTTGCCGATGACACGAACATTGTCGTGCCGCGTCTGCACGCCGGCGAACTGGATGCCGGTCTCCGGATGATAGAGTTCGCAGCCGGTGAGATGGCTGAGGAAATCGAAGTGCCACCACGAGCGGCGGAATTCGCCGTCGGTTGCAAGTTTCAATCCGATCTGCTGCTGCTTGTGGACGACCTTCTCGATCTCCATGTCCTCGATGCGGCGCAGCTCCTCGGGCTTGATCTCGCCTTTTTCGAGCTTGGCGCGAGCTTCCTTGATGCGCGCCGGACGCAGCAGGCTTCCGACTTCATCGGCGCGGAAAGGAGGTCTGGTTCTTTGCATGATTGTTATCTCCCGTATGCGATTCAGTTCGGCCCGCCAGCATGGTTCTTGTCGGATGCGCCCGCAACGCCAAGATGGCGCTCCAGCGCAGCCGGATCGGCCTTGAGTTCCGCACTGGTGGCGTCGTGCACGATCGAGCCACGATCCAGTATCACGACCCGATCCGCCAGCCCTAAAATCTTCTGCGCGTTCTGCTCGACAATGATCGAGCAAGCGCCGCCGGCGCGAGTGATCTCTCCGAGTGCCTTCAACAATTCCTCTACGATGATTGGCGCGAGGCCTTCGGTCGGCTCATCGAGCAGCAGCACTTTCGGATTGAGTGTCAGTGCGCGGCCAATCGCCAGCATCTGCTGCTCGCCGCCGGAGAGTTCATTGCCGAAATTCTTCCGCCGCTCGAAAAGACGCGGAAACATCTCGTAGACCCGAGCGACCGTCCACGGTCCCGGTTGCGCCACCGCGCTCATGTTCTCCTCGACGGTGAGCGAGCGGAAAATATTGCGCTCCTGCGGCACCCAGCCGATGCCGGCGCGGGCGCGCTGGTCCGCGCGCAGCCGCGTGATGTCGTGGCTGCCGACGCGGATCGTGCCGCCGAAACGGCGGGTCACGCCAACGATGGAATTGATCAGCGTGGTCTTGCCGGTGCCGTTGCGCCCGAGCAGCGCCAGCACCTGCCCCTCGCCGAGGCTGAGCGTCATCTGCGGCAGCACCACCGCCTCGCCGTAACCGGCGCGCAAGCCCTCGATCGACAACAGGTCAGGCATCGGCGCCCTCCCCGAGATAGACCGCCTTGACGCGCGGATCGCGGGCAACCTCATCGGGCGTACCCTCGACCAGGATCGAGCCCGCGACCATCACCGAAATGCGATCGGCGAACGAGAACACCAGATCCATATCGTGCTCGATCAACAGCACGGTCACGTCGCGCGGCAGGCTCGCGACCGCCGCGAGAATATCGTGGCGCTCGCTTTCCGGTACGCCGGCGGCCGGCTCGTCGAGCAGCAGCACCCGCGGCCCGGTGGCAATCGCCACCGCAATCTCCAGCAGCCGCTGCTTGCCATAAGGCAGCGTCGCGGTGCGCTCGTTCATGACATCGAGCAGATGAAAACGCGACAGGTGTTGCGCGATCTCGCCGTTGATTTCGGCGTTGGTGCCGAGCCGCCGGAACCAGTCGCTGCCATGACCCATCCGTTCCGATACTGCAAGACCAATGGTTTCGAGCGGCGTGAGATCGGGATAGAGCTGGTTGATCTGGAAGGTACGCGATAGGCCGCGCAGCACGCGCTTGTGCACCGGCAGCGCGGTAATGTCCGCGCCTTCGAGCATGATGCGGCCGCTGTTGGGCTTGAGCACGCCGGTCAACAAATTGATCGCCGTGGTCTTGCCGGCGCCGTTGGGGCCGATCAGCGCATGGCGCGCGCCGGCCTCGACCTTCAGCGACAGATTCCGGGTGACGGCAAACGCGCCGAACGTCTTGTTGAGATCGATGGTTTCGAGGGCGACGGTCATGACGCGCCTCCGTCCGCCACGCGCGGGGCTGTGTCCTTACCGAACAATTTTCCGATCTGGCGCGGTCCCCATTGCACCCAGCGGTTGATGCGCTCGCGGCCGATCAGCACCACGACCACCAACACCAGCCCGATCCAGAACTGCCAGTATTGCGGCGTGATCGCGGAGAAGAATTCCTGCAGCAGCTTGAACACCACCGCGCCGATCAGCCCGCCGTAGAGATAGCCGGTGCCCCCTAACACCAGCACCAGCAAGAGGTCGGCCGAACGCTCGAACGAGAACACGTCGAGGGTCGCGAGCGCAGTGCTCTGGGTGAACAGCGCGCCTGCAATGCCGGCATAGAACGCGGCGATGGTGTAGATCGCGATCAGACGGCGATTGACCGGGATGCCGACGGCAGCGGCGCGCAGCGGATTGTTCTTGATCGCGCGCAGCGACAGGCCGAACGGCGAATGCACCAGCCGCCGCGCCACCACGAACAGGAGGAAAAGAACCACCACGCAATAGATGAAGGCGGTGCGCCCGAAGATGTCGAACGCGAACAGCCCGAGCAGCGGCTCCATCGTGATGCCCTGCAGGCCATCAAAGCCGCCGGTGATGTTCGAGAAGCGGTTGGCGAGTTCGCGCAACAGCAACGCGATGCCGAGCGTGACCATCAGGCGGGTCAGGTCAGAGCCACGGATAATCAGGAAGCTGGTGAAGAAGCCGAGCACCGCGGCGGCCAGGCCTGCAATCAGTAGCGCGAACACCGGCTGCGGGATCGCGCCATGGACCGCGAGCAGTCCCGCGGTGTAGGCGCCGACGCCGAAGAACGCCGCATGGCCGAGCGAGACGATGCCGGCGTAACCGAGGATCAAGTCGAGCGACAGTGCGAACAGCGCGAGCCACGCCATTTCGGTGAGGATGAGATAGCGGTTCGGAAAGACAACGATCGTAGCGGCCGCGCACAGCCAGAACACGATCTCGCTCCAGCGCCAGCGCGCCAGTTCGGCAAAGCGTTGACCGAGCGGATGATGCTGAGTCATCGCCGCCTCAACGCGCTGCCGTGCGGCCGAACAGGCCGTGCGGCTTCCATAGCAGCAGCACGATCATCATGGCGTAGATCACGAATGCGCCGAGCTTGGGCACATAATATTTGCCGGCGACGTCGCCGACGCCGAGCAGGAGCGCTGCGAGGAACGGCCCGGTCATGGTCGAGGTGCCGCCGACCGCGACCACGATCAGCACATAGATCAGGAATTTGAGCGGAAAGGTCGGATCGAGACCGAGGATTTCGGCCCCGAGCGCGCCGCCGAGACCGGCAAGGCCCGAGCCGAATGCAAACGTCAGCGCGAACACCTGCGGCACATTGATGCCGAGGCCACTGGCGGCGCGGGGATCATCCACCGCGGCGCGCAGCCGGCTGCCGAAGCGGGTGCGCGACAGGATCAACTGCAGCGCGATGGTCAACAGGCCGCAGATGACAATGATCATCAGGCGGTAGCGGCCGACACCGATGCCAAAAATATTGATCTGGCCGTGCAGCCAGTCGGGCAACTGCACGAACACCTGCGTCGAGCCCATGAAATAATCGACGCCCGCCACCGACATGAATACGAGGCCGACGGTGAACAGCACCTGATCGAGATGACTGCGGCCGTACATGTAGCGATAGACACCGCGCTCCATCACGATGCCGAGCACCGCGCTGGCGAGGAACGCCACCGGCAGCGCGGCGAAGAACGGCACGCCGTAGCTGTTGACGATCAACGCACAGATGTAGCCACCCGCCATCGCGAACGCGCCATGGGCGAGATTGACGAAATTCATCAGGCCCAGCGTCACCGCAAGCCCGCACGACAGCACGAACAGCAACATGCCGTAGGCGATACCGTCGAACAGGATGGTGAACAGCGTGGTCATGTGAGGATGTGCATCTCGTACTTATGACAGCGCGCGACGGAGCTGCTCTCTTGTCCCTCCCCCTTGTGGGGAGGGTGGCGCATCGAGAGCAAAGCGAACGAGGCGCCGGGTGGGGGTAAACGCGAGATGTGTGCCCGTCGGCTCCCCCACCCCGGCCTCCGCTTCGCTCGGCCAACCCTCCCCACAAGGGGGAGGGAGGCCTCAACGCTCACGTTGCCGGAATCGAAGGGAAAGCCCGGCGCAACACATCACTTCTTCGTCTTGCCAGGATCCTTCACCGCATCGAAGGTGGCGAACTCGACGTTGTAGAGCTGGCCGTTCACCTTCTCGACCTTGCGGATGTAGATGTTCTGCACGATGTCGCGGGTTTCCGGATCGATCGAGATCGGGCCGCGCGGGCTTTCCCACTTCATGCCCTTCATCGCCGCGATCAGCGAATCGCCATCGGCCTTGCCGTTGGTCTTCTTGAGCGCTTCGTAGATCAGGTGGATGCCGTCATAGCCGCCCACCGCCATGAAGCCGGGACGCTGGCCGTAAGCCTTCTCATAGGCCGCGACGAAATCCTTGTTCATCTGCGAGGGATGCGCCGCCGAATACAGATGCGCGGTCACCGCGCCGATCGCGGCATCGCCCATGCTATTCAGGAGGTCGTCGTCCATCACGTCGCCCGGCCCGATCACCTTGATGCCGCTCTTGTCGAGACCGCGCTCGGCATATTGCTTCATGAAGGTGCCGCCCTGCCCGGCCGGCACAAACACGAACATCGCGTCCGGCTTGGCGTCCTTCATGCGCTGCAGGAACGGCGCGAAGTCGGGATTAGCCAGCGGCACTTTCACTTCCTCGACGATCTGGCCGCCGGCGGCAGTAAAGTGCTCCTTGAAGAACTTCAGCGCGTCGTTGCCCGGCGCGTAGTCCGAAGTCAGGGTCGCGACCTTCTTGATGCCGTTCTTGGCGGCCCAGTCACCGATGATGATCGACGACTGGCCGAGGGTGAAGCTGGTGCGCACGATATAGGGCGAGCGCTCGGTGATGATCGAGGTGCCCGCCGCCATCACGACTTCCGGCACCTTGGCCTGGGTGGCGAGCGGCGCCGCCGCCAGCGCCGACGGAGTGATGCCGAAACCGGCGATGACATTGACCTTGTCGTTGACGATCAGTTCCTGCGCGGCGCGCTTGGTGTTGTCGGGAACGGTACCGTCGTCCCTGAGGATGACCTCGATCTTCTTGCCGGCGACGGTGTCGCCGTGCTGCTTCATGTAGAGCTTGACGGCGTTGTCGATCTGCTTGCCGGTCGAGGATTGCCCGCCGGTCATCGGCAGGATCAGGCCGATCTTGACCGTGTCCTGCGCCTGCGCGGCGGACATCCCGGCCGCGAGCAGCGCGGCACCGGCCACCGCCATCATCAATTGTGTCGGACGAACGAACATGAACCTTCTCCCTCAGGTCATTGCGCCAAGGCCGTGTGCCCGGCCATTGCTTTTATCCTAGCTGAAATCCTCGAGCGCGTGCAAAGCACGATCCGCCGGACGCATGTGTAGGCGGCGAATGGATGCGCGCCAATCCGACCATTGATCGATGACGGTTACATTGCAGCGCACCCAAACCCGTGAACCGTCAAAAGCACCAAAACTCAGTCGGTAAATACCACCGTCTTGCGGCCGTTCAGGATCACCCGGTCCTCGAGGTGGTAACGCAGCGCGCGCGCCAGCACCCGGCGCTCGATGTCGCTACCCTTGCGGACGAGATTCTCCGGAGAATCGCGGTGGCTGATGCGCTCGACGTCCTGGTCGATGATCGGACCCTCGTCGAGATCGCCCGTTACATAGTGAGCCGTCGCGCCGATCAGCTTCACGCCGCGCTCGTGGGCCTGATGGTAGGGCTTGGCGCCCTTGAAGCCCGGCAGGAATGAATGGTGGATATTGATGCAGCGGCCGGACAGTTTGCCGGCGAAGTCATCCGACAGCACCTGCATGTAGCGCGCCAGCACCACGAGGTCGGTATCGGTCTGCTGGATCAGCTTCCAGACCGCGGCTTCCTGCTCGACCTTGGTGTCGCGGGTAATCGGCAAATGGTGGAACGGAATGTCGCCGAACTCGATGTGGCGATAGGTTTCGCGCGGATGGTTGGAAACGATCGCGGTCGGGATCATCGGCAGCTCGGTGTGCCGCCAGCGATAAAGAATGTCCGCGAGGCAATGATCGAACTTCGATACCATCAGCATTACCCGGTGGTGAGTGGAGCGGTCGCGCATCTGCCACTCCATGCCGAAAGGTTGGGCAATCGCGCCGAAGCCCGCACGCAGGGTGGCGAGGTCGGACGTTCCGGCGGTCGGGTTGAACATCACCCGCATGAAGAAATTGCCGGTTTCGGTGTCGTCATATTGCTGGGCGTCAAGGATGTTCTGGCCGTTGGCGAACAGGAAGGTGGACACTGCCGACACGATGCCGGGCCGGTCCGGGCACGACAGGGTCAGGACGAATTGCTGCTGGGACATCTTGAACTTCTGATGAGGGCTGGAAGGCGGGAATTAAAGGCTGCATCCCTCTAACACCACCGCCCTCTTGCGCCAATCCTGCCGGCGACCACAATAGGGTCACGAGACCAAAGAATTATGTCATTTCGGGACGCTGCAAATCGTGGCGTGGCCGATGAACTAAGACGCAGGATCGCGTGTCATGGCGGACAGGCTGAACGGCTACCGGATTCTGATTCTGGAAACCCGCGAGGAAGCGCAGTTTTCCCGCCTGCTACAGGAGCAAGGCGCGAGCGTTCTGCAATGCCCGATGTTCACCATCCATGATGCCCCCGATTCCGCGCCGATCGAGGCCTGGATCCGGCGCGCCATCGAGCGGCCCTTCGACGATCTGGTGCTAATGACTGGCGAAGGCCTGCGGCGGCTGATGAAGGTCGTGAGAAAAATGGACGTCGAGCAGCCCTTCGTCGCGGCGCTGCGCAAGTCGCGCACCTTCGCGCGCGGACCAAAGCCCGGCCGGGCGCTGCGCGAGATCGGACTGGAAGCGCAGGTCACCACCGAGACGCCAACCTCCGAAGGCATGGCGGCGTTGTTGTCGCGCGCGAACATCGAAGGTCATCGCGTCGGGCTGCAGCTCTATCCTGACAAGGATCACACCAAGCTGATCGCTGCAATCAAGAGTTACGGCGCCGAGGTCGATACCGTCCTGCCTTATGTCTATGATGCCGAGGCCGCCGACAGTAATATTGTGACTGCCATCGACGAGATGGTTGCGGGGCATGTCGATGCCATCGCGCTGACGAGTTCGGGACAGGTCCGCCGCCTTGTCGATGTCGCGATCAAGCATGGGCGCGAGGAGCGCCTGCGCGCGGGACTCGAGCGCACGCCGATCGCCTCCGTCGGACCCGTGGTATCCGACGAACTGAAAGCGCATGGTTTGCGCACCGATATCTATCCGGCGAACGATGCATTCTTCATGAAACCGCTGATCAGCGCCATGGCTCTTGCGCTGAACAAGACCCCGCCCCGCCACAAGACAGGTTGAGGTTCTGAAATCCGCCGATAACATTCATCCGCAAACCCGAACGCAACCGAAACGTGTTGCGGTGCCAACAAGCGGATGGAAACCTCATGCCCGATATGCCCCTGTCGCAATTTCGTGTGGTCGAACTTGGAACGGGGGATACGCTCGGCTATTGCGGCAAGCTGTTCGCGGATTTTGGCGCCGAGGTCATCAAGATCGAGCCGCCGGGCGGCGATCCCGGCCGCCGCGTCCTGCCGACAATCGATGTCGGCGACGGCACGCAGGAAGGCCTGCACTTCGCCTGGCTGAACACCAACAAGGCCAGCGTCACTGCCGATCCCGAAACGCCGGACGGCGCGCGGCGCATAGTGGCGCTGCTTGAAAGCGCCGACGTGCTGCTCGACGCGCGGCACCCGACGGCGATCGAGTCTTCGCTGCTGTCGCACGCGCAACTCCGCAAGGACATGCCGGGGCTCGCGATCACCGCGATCTCATGGTTCGGCGAATACGGCCCCTATCACGATTACGCGGTGACCGAATCCGTCGCGCGCAGTCTTGCGGGATTGGTCAAACTCGTCGGCCATGTTGAAGGGCCGCCGGTGCTGCCGCGCGACGGCCAGACCGGCGTGGTCGGCGGCATCACCGCATTCATTCCGACGCTCGCCGGGCTTTATGGCAATGCGCATGGCGCGCGGCGATTTGCGATGAGCAATTTCGAGGCGCTGCTGCAGATCGCTGAATTCGACACCGGGCTTGCGCTGGAATCCGGTTTCAGCCGCCCCCGCCCTGGCATCAATCGCTTCGGCCGCGGCTATCCGAGCGGCAACTTCCACACCAAGCACGGCTGGCTCGGGATTACTGTGGTGACGCCGGCGCAGTGGAAGGCATTCTGCGAGATGATCGAACTGCCGGAACTCGCCAAGGAACCAAAATATTCGGCGACGATCGGCCGTTTCGTGCACGCCGACGAACTCGGCGCGATCATCCGACCGGTGCTGCTGCACAAGACCGCGATGGAATGGTTCCAGCGCGGCATCGACCTGCGGCTGCCACTCGCGGTGGTGCCCGACATGAAGGAATTGCTCGAACAGGAGGTGCAGCGCAGCCGCGGCGCGTTCGGGCAGGTCCGCATCGGTAATGCGTCGTTCGACGGACCGGTGCTGCCGCAGCATCTCACCCGCACCTTGCCCAAGCCGAACGGCTGCGCGCCGCGTGCCGGCGAACAGGATGGGGAGGCCTTTCCCGCTCACACGCGCGGCGCCGCCCGCGCGGCCACTGCCAACGATCCGCAGCCGCTCAAGGGCCTGCGCGTCATCGACCTCACCATGGGCTGGGCCGGACCGACCGCAACCCGGCAACTTGCCGACCTCGGCGCCGACATCATCAAGGTCGAGTCGTGCCAGTATCCCGACTGGTTCCGCGGCACCGATCCACGTCCGCCCTATCACGAGGAACGGACCTACGAGAAAACCCACTGGTTCCAGTACAACAACCGCAACAAGCGCGGCATCACCCTCGACCTCACCTGCGAAAAGGGGCTGTCGCTGCTCAAGCAACTGATCGCGACCGCTGACGGCGTGATCGACAACTATGCCGCCGACGTGATGCCGCGCCTCGGTCTCGGCGTCGATGCGATCCTCAAGCTCAATCCCCGCGCCGTGGTTCTCACCATGCCCGCCTTCGGCATGACCGGCCCATGGAGCGGCGTGCGCGCCTACGGCTCGACGCTGGAGCAAGCCTCAGGCCTGCCTTCGGTCACCGGGCGTGAGGAAGACCCGCCGACCATGCAGCACACCGCGCTTGGCGATCCGCTCGGCGGACTCAACGCCGCCGCGGCGATGATGGTCGCGTTCATGCACCAGAAAAACACCGGCGAAGGCCAGCATATCGACCTGTCGCAGGTACAGTGCATGCTGCCCATGGTGGCGCCATCGATCCTCGAACAATCCGCCACCGGCGCCACCGGCCCGCGCCTCGGCAACCGCCATCCCGAGTACACGCCGCACGGCTGCTTCCCCTGCCTCGGTATCGATCAATGGCTGACGCTCGCGGTGCGCAGCGACAACGAATGGCAGGCGCTGTGCAAGGCGATGCGGCGAGCCGATCTCGCCGCGGACAAGACGCTCGCCACCGCCGAAGGACGGCGCAACGAGGAAGACCGTGTCGAGGTGGCGATCCGTGCCTGGCTTGCCGACGTGCGGCCGGACATCGCGATGATGGCGCTGCAGCGCCTCGGCATTCCGGCCGGCATCGCCCGGCTGCCGCAGGATCTCGCCGCCGATCCCCATTTGATGAAGACAGGACACTGGCAGGTCTGCGATCGCGTCTTTATCGGACCGCACCTCGAGCCCTCAGTGTCCTATCGCGAAGGCGATGCGCTGTTGCCCTACCCGATCACGCATCTCGCGCCGACGCTCGGCCAGCATAATGAAGAAGTGTTGCGCGATGTGCTGGGGTTGAGCGCGGAGGAGATCGCGCAGCTTGCCCGCGACCAGATCATCGGTACCGAAGCGATCGAGAAGAAGCCGGCGAAGAAAACCGACGCCCAGCGCGCGGCGGGGTGAGCGGGGCCAATGATGTGTCATTGCCGGACTTGATCCGGCAATCCATTTTCTTTGTTTGATGGATGCGCGGGTCAAGCTCGCGCATGACAAATCGAGACTAACCGCTTACGCCCGCTCTTTCAAAAACGCCTGATAGGCGAGCTTGATGCCGTCATCCAGCGACGTCGTCGCCTTCCAGCCCAGAGCCGCCAGACGGCCGACATCGAGCAGCTTGCGCGGCGTGCCATCGGGCTTCGACGTGTCGAATGTGATTTCGCCCTGATAGCCCACCGTCTGCGCAACGACGCGGGCGAATTCGGCGATGGTGATGTCCTCGCCGGTGCCGATATTGATCAACCCATCGCCGGAATAGTTGCGCATCAGGTGGATGCAGGCGTCCGCCATGTCGTCGACATAGAGGAATTCGCGGCGCGGCGTGCCGGTGCCCCACACCACCACGCCCGGCGCATTGGTCTCTTTCGCTTCATGGAAACGGCGGATCAGCGCCGCGACGACGTGGCTGTATTCGGGATGATAATTGTCGCCGGGACCGTAGAGATTGGTCGGCATCACATTGATGAAGTCGCTGCCGTACTGGCTGCGATAGGCCTCCACCAGCTTGACGCCGGCGATCTTGGCGATCGCGTAAGGCTCGTTGGTCGGCTCCAGCGGCCCGGTCAGCAGCGAATCCTCGCGCAGCGGTTGCGCAGCGAGCTTTGGATAGATGCACGACGAGCCGAGGAACATCAGCTTCTGCGCGCCGTTCTCGTGCGCAGCCTGAATGACGTTGGTGGCGATGACGAGGTTCTCGTAGATGAATTCGGCGCGCAGCGTGTTGTTGGCGACGATGCCACCGACCTTCGCCGCTGCATGAAACACCACCTCCGGCCGGTTGGCGACGAACCAGCGATTGACCGCGGCCTGATCGCGCAGATCGACGTCCGCCCGCGTCGCAGTCAGAACCTTGACATTCGCGCGTGCGAGCCGGCGCACCAGCGCCGAGCCGACCATGCCGCGATGGCCGGCGACGTAGACGGTCTTGCCGCTTAGATCAAAAGGCACGCTTGCCATTCGTCACCTCAAGACGGGCCTCAGCCAGATCGCTCACCATCATTTCCTTCACCAGTTGCGCGAACGACGTCTTCGGTTTCCAGCCGAGCTTGCTTTGCGCCTTGCTGGCGTCGCCGATCAGAAGATCGACCTCGGTCGGGCGGAAATACATCGGATCGACCCGCACCAGTGTCTTGCCGCTCTTGACATCGATCCCGGTTTCATCGACGCCCTTGCCGCGCCATTCGATGCTGCGCCCGACTTCGGCGAGCGCGATCTCAACGAATTCGCGAACCGAGCGCGTCTCCCCGGTCGCCAGCACGTAATCGTCGGGCGTGTCCATCTGCAGAATCTTCCACATGCCCTCGACATAGTCGCGGGCATGACCCCAGTCGCGCTTGGCGTCGAGATTGCCGAGATAAAGCGTGTCCTCGATGCCGGCCTCGATCCGCGCGATGCTGCGCGTGATCTTGCGTGTGACGAAGGTCTCGCCGCGGATCGGGCTTTCGTGATTGAACAGGATGCCGTTCGAGGCATGGATGCCGTAGGCTTCGCGGTAGTTCACCGTGATCCAGTAGCCGTAGAGCTTGGCGACCGCGTAAGGCGAACGCGGATAGAACGGCGTGGTCTCCCTCTGCGGCACTTCCTGCACCAGACCGTAAAGCTCCGACGTCGAAGCCTGATAGAACCGCGTCTCCTTCTCCATGCCGAGAATCCGGATCGCTTCGAGGAGGCGGAGCACACCGATGGCATCGGCGTTGGCGGTATACTCCGGGCTTTCGAAGCTCACGGCGACGTGACTCTGCGCGGCCAGGTTGTAAACCTCGGTCGGCCTGATCTGCTGCATCAGCCGGATCAGGTTGGTGGAATCCGTCATGTCACCATAATGCAGCAGGAAGCGGACGTTCTGGTGGTGGGGATCCTCGTACAGGTGATCGACCCGCGCGGTATTGAACGACGACGAGCGCCGCTTGATGCCATGGACGACATAGCCGAGTCCCAGAAGGTACTCAGCGAGATACGCCCCGTCCTGGCCGGTGACGCCGGTAATGAGCGCCACGCGACGGTCCGAATTGCTGGCCGACATGAAAAAGAACTCCGAGAGAGAAATCCGATCAAAACACAAAGCCACGCCGCCGCGCCACCCGCAATTAACCGGCTGGCGGTCAGACGGCTCTTCCGCTCTGCGAAAACGGCGACCGATACCATGTCCAACTTGTCGCGGGCAAATTAAGGATGGCGACGTTCTTAATGCGCCCGCGGGCTTGCAGGGCGCGAATGCTTGGACCACAATCGCGCCCAACAAACGGAAATGGTTAGCGCTCAAAAGCGCAGCCGTCCGATAAAGTTCGGGAAACCCAAGGGAGGAGACTAATGCGTAAACTCGTAATGGCCGCAGCGATCGTGCTGCCGATGCTCGGCAGTTCGGCATTCGCCGAGGACACGGTCAAGATCGGCTATATCGATCCACTGTCAGGCGGCGGCGCCAGCGTCGGCGAAGTCGGCCTCAAGACCTACCAGTTCCTCGCCGAGGAGTTGAACGCCCAGGGCGGCATTCTCGGCAAGAAGGTCGAGATCGTTCCCTACGACAATAAGACCAACCCGCAGGAAAGCCTGATCCAGGCGCAGAAGGCGATCGACGCCGGCGTCCGCTACATCACCCAGGGCAACGGCTCCTCGGTGGCCGGCGCGCTGTCGGATTTCGTGACCAAGCACAACGAACGCAACCCCGGCAAGGAAGTGCTTTACTTCAACTACGCCGCGGTCGATCCGGTGCTCACCAACGAGAAGTGCAGCTTCTGGCATTTCCGCTGGGACGCGAACTCCGACATCAAGATGGAAGCGCTGACCAACTACATGAAGGATCAGAAGGACATCAAGAAGGTCTATCTGATCAATCAGGACTATTCGTTCGGTGAATCGGTCCGCACCACCGCCCGCAAGATGCTCAAGGAAAAGCGGCCTGACGTCCAGATCGTCGGCGACGAAAAGCATCCCCTGCTGAAGATCACCGACTTCGCGCCCTATATCGCCAAGATCAAGGCGTCCGGCGCCGACACCGTGATCACCGGCAACTGGGGCCAGGACTTCGCCCTGCTGCTGAAGGCCGCGGCTGACGCTGGCCTCAAGGCCAAGTGGTTCACCTACTATGCGGGCGGCACTGGTGGCCCGACCGCCATCAAGCAGGCGAACCTCGATCACCTCGTCTATCAGGTCGCGGAAGGCATCCCGAACCTCGACCATCCGCCGGCCAACAAGTTCGAGAAGGAACTGCGCGCCAAGTACGACTTCAGCCTGTTCTATCCCCGCGCCGTGAACGAAATGCGGATGTTCAAGGCTGCAGCCGAGAAGGCCAAGTCGCTCGACCCGGTGAAGGTTGCCCAGGCCCTCGAAGGCATGGAATTCGAGGTGTATGACGGCGGCAAGGGCTTCATGCGCAAGGACGACCACCAGTTCTTCCAGCCGATGTACATCGCCTCGTTCGGCACCCGCACCGACAAGGAGCCGTTCGACGAGGAAAAGACCGGCTGGGGCTGGAAGCTTGAGGCCAAGATCGACACCGACAAGACGGTCTTGCCGACCACCTGCAAGATGGATCGTCCCTAACGACGTTGTCACACGATTGCGTTCGTCCCGGCCATCCGCCGGGACGAACGCCCCCTCCGCTTCCGGGGAATGGCACGTTTCGGGGATGACTTGCCGTGCTTGAGTTAATCGTCATATCGACGCTGAACGGGGTGCTGTTCGGCATGCTGCTCTTCCTGATGGCGAGCGGCCTGACCGTGATTTTCAGCATGCTCGGCGTCCTCAACTTCGCTCACGCCAGCTTCTACATGCTGGGCGCCTTCTTCGGCTTCCAGATCGCCCGCTGGTTCGGGTTCTGGCCGGCGCTGATCATCGCACCCATCCTCGCCGGAATTCTCGGCATGGGGGTCGAGCGCTATGGGCTGCGTCATGTCCATCGCAACGGTCATGTCGCCGAACTGCTGTTCACCTTTGGCCTGGCGTTCGCGATCGAGGAAATCGTCCAGATCATCTGGGGCAAGACCCCAGTGGACTTCCGCGTCCCGGAGGCGCTCGACTTCCCCGCCTTCACGGTGTTCGCGACCAACTATCCCGCCTACAAGATCTTCATGCTGCTGATCTCGGCCGCGATCTTCATCGGGCTCCTGATCACGCTGAAGAAAACCCGCATCGGCCTCATCGTGCAGGCCGCCCTCACCCATCCGCACATGGTCGCGCATCTCGGTCACAACGTCGGGCGCGTGTTCATGCTGGTGTTCGGCGTAGGCACCGCGCTTGCCGCCGTGGCCGGCGTGATCGCAGGTCCCGCGCTGGTGACGCAGTCCAACATGGCCGGCCTGCTCGGGCCGATCCTGTTCGTAGTCATCGTGGTTGGCGGCCTCGGCTCACTGCCCGGCGCATTCGTCGCCTCGCTGCTGATCGGATTGCTGCAGACCTTCGCGGTGTCGATCAATGCATCCCTGTCCGAAATATTCGGCCCGCTCAGCCCTGACTACGCGCAGACATGGCTTTCCGACATCTGGAACGTCACCGTCGCGCAGATCGCGCCGATCCTGCCCTATCTGCTGCTGGTGCTGGTTCTGATCTTCCGCCCGTTGGGCCTGATGGGGACCCGCGAAACATGAGCGACATGACAGCCCTTGACGTCGCGCCGCCGCGCCCCTCCGCCGCCGACAAGATCCGGTTCTACAGCCTGTGGGTCGCAACCGCGCTGGTGTTCCTCATCCTGCCGAAGATCTTTCCGTCCGGCGCGTCGCTGACGACGTTCAGCCTGATCGGCATCTCGATCATCTTCTCGCTGTCCTACAACATCCTGCTCGGCCAGACCGGCCTTCTGTCCTTCGGCCACGCGGTCTACTACGGCCTTGGCGGGTTCCTCGCGATCCACGCCATGATCGTGCTCGGGAAAAGCAAATTTCCGATTCCGCTGCCGCTGGTGCCGTTCATCGGCGGCCTTGCAGGCCTTGCGTTCGCTATCCTGCTCGGCTGGGTCTCGACCAAGCGCAGCGGCACGGTATTCGCGATGATCTCGCTCGGCGTCGCCGAACTGGTCGCCTCCTCGGCGCTGATCCTGCGCACCTTCTTTGGCGGCGAGGCCGGCATCTCGACCAACCGCACCAAACTGTTCCGGGTGTTCGACTGGAGTTTTGGCCCGCAAATCCAGATCTATTATCTGGTCGCGGCCTGGACGCTGGTCTGCATCATCCTGATGTACGCCCTGACCCGCACGCCGCTCGGGCGGATGTGTAACGCCACGCGCGACAATCCCGAGCGCGTACAGTTCGTCGGCTACGATCCGCACGTGGTGCGCTACATCGCGTTCTGCCTCTCCGGTTTCTTCGCCGGCATCGCGGGCGCGCTCACCGCCATCAATTTCGAGATCGCCAACTCGGCCTATCTCGGTGCGGTCCAGTCCGGCACGGTGCTGTTCTCAACCTATATCGGCGGCATCGGTTTCTTCATCGGCCCGATCGTCGGCGCGATCTTCGTCACTATTCTATCGCTCGGCCTCAGCGACCTCACGCAGGTGTGGCAGCTTTATTTCGGCCTGTTCTTCATCGCGGTCGTGATGTTCGCGCCCGGCGGCCTCACCGGCCTCCTGATGATGCATCGCCCGCTGTGGCGCGGCGGCACGCTCAGCAAGGTGCTGCCATGGTACGCGGTGGCTTTCGTGCCGACATTTGCGATGGTCGCCGGACTGTCGCTGGCGATCGAGACCATCGTCCACTTCACCGTCAATCCGAATGAAGACCCTAACATTCACGCCTTTGGCGTCGGCTTCAACGCCGAGAACCCGGTGATCTGGGTAACCTCGGCGATCCTGATCGTCGTCGGCTTCCTGATCGCGCGGCGCACCTGGACCATGGTCGGCCAGGCATGGGACGACGCCGCCACCGCAGCACGTGAGAAGGGGGTCGCGGTATGACCACTGCCGTCGAACTGCGCGGAGTGAACAAGGATTTCGGTGTCACCAAGGTGATCCGCGACATCAATCTGACCGTCGCGCAGGGCGAACGCCACGCGCTGATCGGTCCGAACGGCGCCGGCAAGTCCACCACCTTCAATCTCATCAGCGGCTACATGGCGCCGACCTCCGGCACCATCCTGCTCCGCGATCAGGTGATCTCGGGCCTGCCGCCCTATCAGATCAACCGCCGCGGCCTGTCGCGCTCGTTCCAGGTCACCAACGTGTTCGCCAAAATGACGGTGTGGGAAAACCTGCGCTGCGCGGTGCTATGGGCGACCGGTCATCGCTATGCGTTCTGGAAGAATGTCGACAACCTGCCCGTGGTGCGAGACCGCACCGCGCAGATCCTGAAAGACATCGGCCTCGTCTCGCGGCGTGACATTCCCGCTGGCCTGCTGACTTACGCCGAGCAGCGCGCGCTCGAGATCGGCATCACGGTGGCCGGCGGCGCCGACGTCATCCTACTCGACGAGCCGACCGCCGGCATGAGCCACGCCGAGACCGAGCGGGCCGTCGAACTGATCCGCCGTCTCTCCGAGGGCCGCACCCTCCTGATCGTCGAGCATGACATGAGCGTGGTGTTTGGCCTCGCCGACCGCATTTCGGTGCTGGTCTATGGCCAGATCATCGCCTCGGGCACGCCGGAGGAAATCCGCGCCAATCCGAAGGTCAAGGAAGCCTATCTCGGCGAGGAGGCCGCCTGATGATGCTCGAGGTTCAGGATCTTCACGCCTATTACGGCAAGAGCCACATCCTGCAGGGCGTCGACATGCATATCGACGCTGGTGAGATCGTCAGCCTGCTCGGGCGCAACGGCGTCGGCCGTTCGACCACGGTGAAGGCAATCATGGGCGAAGTCGCGCCCCACGGCACCATTAAATTCAAGGGTAAGGACATCGCCGGCCTGCCGAGCTATCGCATCGCCCATCTCGGTCTCGGCTACGTTCCCGAGAACCGCGACATCTTCCCCGGCCTGACAGTGCGGCAGAACCTGATGCTTGGCATCAAGGACACCAAGCGTCCGGGCAAGTGGAAGCTCGAGGACATGCTCGACATGTTCCCGAACCTCAAGGCGCGCGCCGACACCGAAGCCGGCGTGCTCTCGGGCGGCGAAAAGCAGATGCTCACGACCTGTCGCACCCTGATGGGCGATCCCGAGCTCATCATGATCGACGAGCCGACCGAAGGTCTCGCGCCGCTGATCGTGCATCAGGTCGGTGACCTGATCGCCGAGATCGCCCGCCGCGGCGTGGCGATCCTGCTGGTCGAGCAGAAGCTGTCGATCGCCATGCGCATCTCGCACCGGGTCTACGTCATGGGCCACGGCCGCATCGTGTTCGAAGGCACGCCGGCCGAGCTCAAGGCCAACCAGTCGGTCCGCAAGGAGTGGCTGGAGGTTTAGGCCCGGCTTGATAAGAGACGGAGCAACAGGACTCCATCAAGGTCGTCCCGGCGAAGGCCGGGACGACGCGCGGGGATCACGCAGCGCTATTATTCCCCATACGCCCGCAGCCGCTCCAGATCGACGATGGTGACGCCGCCATACTCGATGCGCAGCAGCCCTTCCTTCTCCAGCGTCTTCAGGCACTGGTTGGTGTTCTGCCGCGAAATCCCTGAAATCGCGCCAAGCTCTTCCTGGGTGATCTCAAGATGCGAGGTCACGTCGGGATAGAGAATGGGATTGAACAGCGACGCGATCGAGCGCGCGAGGCGCGCCTTGGCATCCAGCATGCGGCCATATTCCAGCAGGCCCATGAACTGACCGACACGCTCGTTCAGCAATGCCACCAGGAAACGGTTGAACCCGACGCTGTTCTCGAACAGCCACACAAAGGTGGCGCGGTCCATCATGGCGAGCCGTGTTTCGCGCAAGGGCACTGCATCGTAGCGCCGGGCTTCGTTCTTGAGCACGGTTCCCTCGCCGAACCAGGCGCCAGCGGTCAGGCCGGTGAAGCTGACCGCCTTGCCGTCGCGCGATACCGTGCCGATCCGCACCAGGCCGCTGACGACGCCGGTCCAGTACTCGAAATGGTCGCCGCGCATGCAGATGAATTCGTTGGCCTGAAAGGTTTTCTCGACGATCCCGGCGCGCGCGATCGCAAGCTCAGGCTCGGTCAGTTCGCGCGACCACACCGCGATCCGTTTCAGATAATCCGCCGCGATCATGATGCCATCGGGCCGCGCGCCGCGTTCGCGCGTCCCGCCCGATATCCTGAAACTTGAAACGTCATCATGTTGCGATGCAGAAATACCTCTGATGCGGAAAGTCGGGACAACGTCCCGCCGCGACGACTTTGCCCGGCGAATTGTCAGGCGCAAGACATTTCAATGTAACGCTTTGCCGTATGGAAGACCATCGCTCCGCACAGACACGGTGCGGACAGGATGAGCCGATGGCGAATATTGAACTCACCGCTGGATGCGTCACCATGACGCTCAAGGTCGCCAAGCCGCGGCAGGGAGACTCCGTGGCGTAAAGCATCAATAGTAGAATGGCTTGGCCGCAGTCGCCGATGTAGGATCGAGGCTGCAATGACGAGCCCGTAAACCAAACCCATAAGATGAAGAGCGCGCAAAGCGCCTTATCCCGGGAGGAATGAGTGGCGTCTGCGTTGGAGGTCCGAGGGGTCTCGTTGCGGTTCGGGGGCGTGCGCGCGCTTACCGACGTGAGTTTCTCCGTCAAGGAAGGCGAGCTGTTTTCGATCATCGGGCCGAACGGCGCCGGGAAAACCTCGATCGTCAACTGCATCTCGGGGCGCTACACGCCGACCGAAGGCCAGTTGTTCTATCAGGGCCGCGACATCACCGGCCTGAAGCCGAACGCCCGCGCCGCGCTCGGCATCGGCCGCACCTTCCAGAACCTCGCGCTGTTCCATCACATGAGCGTGCTCGACAACATCATGGTCGGGCGCCATCACCTGCTGAAGAACAACTTCATCACCGGCTCGCTGTACTGGCTGACCGGCGCGCGCCGCGAAGAGCTCGAACATCGCCACAAGGTCGAGGAGATCATCGACTTCCTCGACCTGCAGTCGGTGCGCAAGGCCACCGCCGGCACCCTCTCCTACGGCCTGCGAAAGCGCGTCGAACTCGCCCGCGCCATGGCGCTCGAACCCAAACTCATTCTCCTCGACGAGCCGATGGCCGGCATGAACTTCGAGGAGAAGGAGGACATGGCCCGCTACATCGTCGATCTCAATGAAGAATACGGGATGACGGTGATGATGATCGAGCACGACATGGGCGTGGTGATGGACATCTCCCACAGCGTCACCGTGCTCGATTTCGGCCGCAAGATCGCCGAGGGCGATCCGGCCGCGGTGCTCGCCGACCCGCACGTCAAGCGCGCCTATCTCGGCGAGGAAGACGAAGCGCTCACCGACCCGGACGATGTTCCGGCTCCCGCGGAGGCCACCGCATGATGGATTATGCAGGCCGCGTCGCCCAGGCCGACACCTATCCCAAGATGTTGCGGCTCAACGCCAAGGAGCACGGCAACGAAATCGCGCTGCGCGAAAAGGATTTCGGGCTGTGGCGCGTCTTCACCTGGAACGACTACCAGACCCGGGTGCGTGATTTCGCTCTCGGCCTGATCGAGCTCGGCCTCAAGCGCGGCGATATCGTCGCCATCGTCGGCGACAACCGGCCCGACTGGGTCGCCGCGGAAATCGCCGCCCATGCCATCGGCGGCATGTCGCTCGGCATGTATCGTGACGCTCTCGGCGAGGAAGTCGCCTATCTCCTGACTTATGGCGAAGCGCAGGTGGTGTTTGCGGAGGACGAGGAGCAGGTCGACAAGCTGCTCGAACTCGGCGACCGCATCCCGCATGTCCGCCACATCGTCTATTCCGACCCGCGCGGCATGCGCAAATACGACGATCCGCGCCTGATCTTCGCCGACGATCTCGCCGCGAAAGGCCGCGACCGCGCCGCACGCGAGCCGGGGCTTTACGATCAACTCGTCGATGCCACCAAGGCAGAGGACGTCGCGGTGCTGTGCACGACCTCCGGCACCACCGCAAATCCCAAGCTCGCGATGCTGTCGGCCGGGCGCGTGCTGCGCCATTGCGCGATCTATCTCGCTTTCGATCCCAAGGGGCCGGACGACGAATACGTCTCGGTGCTGCCGCTGCCGTGGATCATGGAACAGGTCTACGCGCTGGGCAAAGGCCTGCTGTGCCGGATGAAGATCAACTTCGTCGAGCAGGCCGACACCATGATGAACGATTTCCGTGAGATCGCGCCGACCTTCGTGCTATTCGCGCCGCGTATCTGGGAAGCGGTCGCCGCCGATGTGCGCGCGCGGATCATGGATTCCTCGCCGCTCAAGCAGGGCCTTTACAATCTCGGCATGAAAGCCGGCCTCAATGCACTCGATGACGGTCACCACTCCACAGTCGGCGACGTGCTTTTGTTCCGTGCCCTGCGCGACCGTCTGGGCTTCACCCGCCTGCGCTCGGCCGCGACCGGCGGCGCCGCACTCGGTCCCGACACCTTCCGCTTCTTCCGCGCCATGGGCGTTCCGCTGCGCACGCTCTACGGCCAGACCGAACTGCTCGGCGCCTATACGTTGCACAAGCCGACCGATGTCGATCCCGACACCACCGGCGTGCCGATGGCCGCGGAAGTCGAGATTCGCGTCGACAACGCCGACGCCAACGGCGTCGGCGAGATCGTGGTCAAGCACCCGAACATGTTCCACGGCTACTACAAGAACCCGGAAGCCTCCATCGCCGACATGGACAATGGCTGGATGCGCTCGGGCGACGCCGGCTATTTCAACGACAATGGCCAGCTTGTCGTCATCGATCGCATCAAGGATCTGGCCGAGACGTCTGCCGGCGCACGCTTCTCGCCGCAATACATCGAGAACAAGCTGAAGTTTTCGCCTTACGTTGCCGAGGCCGTGGTGCTCGGCGATGGCCGCGAGCACCTCGCGTCGATGATCTGCATCCGCTTCTCGATCGTCTCGAAATGGGCCGAAAAGAACCGTATCTCGTTCACCACCTACACCGACCTTGCTTCGCGCCCCGAAGTTTACGCGCTGCTGCGCAAGGAAGTGGAGACGGTGAACGCGACCCTTCCGCCGGCCCAGCGCATCGCCAAGTTCCTGCTGCTCTACAAGGAACTGGACGCCGACGACGGCGAGCTGACCCGCACCCGCAAGGTCCGGCGCAGCGTCATCAACGAGAAATACGCCGGCATCATCGACGCCATCTACGGCGGCAAATCCGACATCGACATCGACACCGTGATCAAATTCCAGGACGGCTCGACCCAGCGCATCCGCACCACCCTGCCGGTGGTCGATCTCGGCCGGCATCACGTCCGGGAGGCCGCCGAATGAACTCGCAACTTCTGTTCCAGCTTCTGGTCAACGGCCTCGTGGTCGGCACGCTGTATGGCGTGGTCGCGATGTCGTTCGTGCTGATCTACAAGGCCACCCAGGTCGTCAACTTCGCCCAGGGCGAACTGCTGCTGGTCGGCGCCTGGGTGTGCTGGGCGCTGTTGACGAAATATCAGGTGCCGTTCTGGCTCGGCATGCCCATCACGCTCGTGTTCATGTTCATCTTCGGCATTCTGCTCCAGCTCATCGTGCTACGGCCGATGATCGGCGAGCCGATCATTTCGGTGATCATGGTCACTATCGCGCTCTCGACCATCCTGCAGGCGCTGATGAAGTGGATGTTCGGCGTCAATCCGCAGCCGTTCCCGCAGGTGTTCTCCACCACCACCGTGACCTTCTTCGGCCTGCAGCTGCAGACTGTCTATCTGCTGAGCCTCGTGGTCTCGGTGGCGATGATGGCTGGCATGGCGTGGTTCTTCCAGGCATCGAAATACGGCCTCGCGATGCGCGCCACCGCCTTCAACCAGCAGGTCGCCCAGTCGCTCGGTATTTCGGTGAAGAGCGTATTCGCGATGGCATGGGCGATTTCGGCGACAGTGTCCGCCGTCGCCGGCATCGTGGTTGCCGTGGTCAACGGCGTATCGTCCGGTCTCTCCGCCTACGGCATCAAGGTGTTTCCGGCGGTGATCCTTGGCGGCCTCGACAGCATCGCCGGCTCGGTGATCGGCGGCATCATCATCGGCCTTCTCGAAAACATCGCGCAATTCGTCGACGGCGAGTACCTGCATTGGGGCAACCTGTTCGAGATCGCGCCCTTCTACGTGCTGATCATCATTCTGATGATCAAACCCTACGGCCTGTTCGGCACCAAGGACATCGAGCGGATTTAAGATGGCAAGCCAGACCCTGATCCCTGCCGGCGATTTCCGCACGACCTACGCGGCGGACACCACCATTTTCCCGACGGTGACCAGCCGCAACGCCGCGATTCTCGGCGCGCTCCTCGTGTGCGCGTCGCCGTGGTTCCTCAACGACTACTGGGTCGCCCTCCTGATCCAGATCGGGTTGTTCGGCATCGCTGCGCTCGGCCTCAACGTGCTGGTTGGCTTCAGCGGCCAGATTTCGATCGGCCACGCCGCGTTCTTCCTGCTCGGCGCGTTTACCTCGGCCTATCTGTCGAGCAAGCTCGGCATCCCGGTGTTCTTCGCGATTCCCCTCTCTGGCCTCGTCACGGCGATCGTCGGCCTGGTCTTCGGGCTGCCCGCGGCACGCCTCAAGGGGCTTTATCTCGCGATCGCGACGCTGGCCGCACAATACATCCTGCTGGACTTCTTCTCGCGCGCCGAATGGTTCAGCGGCGGCTCGGTGCCAGCGATGGCCGAGCCGTTCTCGATCTTCGGCCACGTGATCCAGGGCGACCGGCAATATTTCTATGTCGTGCTGGCCTATCTGATCGTCAGCCTGCTGCTGGTCACCAACCTCGCGCGGACCCGTGACGGCCGGGCGCTGATCGCGGTGCGCGACCATTACCTCTCCGCCGAGATCATGGGCATCAATCTCACCAAGTACCGCACCATGGCGTTCGGCATCGCCGCGTTCTTCGCCGGCATCGGCGGCGCGCTCTACGCGCACTACCAGCTCGTCGTCTCCAACGAGGGCTTCGGCATCGACCGTTCGATCCTGTTCCTGGCGATGGTGATCATCGGCGGCACCGGCTCGGTGATGGGCACGCTGATGGGCACCGCGTTCATCGTGCTGTTGCCGGAAACCATGGAATGGCTGAGCTCCGCGCTGCAGGGCAGCACGCTCGATGAGGTGCTGCAGCTCAAGACCAACCTGACCTTCCTGCGCGAGATCGCCATCGGCGTCATCATCGTTCTGTTTCTGATTTTCGAACCCGACGGGCTCGCCCATCGCTGGAAGCAGATCAAGGCTTACTGGAAACTCTATCCGTTCTCACATTGAGGTCCGAACGGGTGGCAAACAACGAGACCTCGATTATGGCAAGGAGGATATGCCTATGACTATCAAGGCAACACTCGGCTCGGCAGCAATTGCGCTGCTGCTCGCCGGCACCAGCGCGATGGCACAATCGCCGATCAAGCTCGGCCATCTCGCCGACTACTCCGGCGGCACGGCCGACGTCGGCACGCCTTATGGCCATGCGATCGTCGACACCTTCAACTGGATCAACAAGAACGGCGGCATCAACGGCACCAAGGTCGATCTCGACAGCGTCGATTATGGCTATCAGGTGCCGCGCGCCATCGCGCAGTACAAGAAGTGGACCGGCTCCGACAAGATCTCGGCGCTGATCGGCTGGGGCACCGCCGATACCGAAGCGCTGACCGGCTTCCTAGCCAATGACAAGATCGTCGACATCTCCGGCTCGTACGCGGCAGCGCTCGCCGATCCGACCGGAGCCAGCGGCAAGGCCAAGGCCGCGCCCTACAACTTCTTCTACGGCCCGACCTATTCGGACGCACTACGCGCCGAACTGACCTGGGCGGCGGAGGACTGGAAGTCCAAGGGCAAGTCCGGCAAGCCGAAGTTCGTCCACATGGGCGCCAACCATCCTTATCCCAACGCACCGAAGGCAGCAGGCGAAGCGCTCGCCAAGGAACTCGGCTTCGAAGTCCTGCCGCCGCTGGTGTTCGCCCTCACCCCCGGCGACTACAGCGCGCAGTGCCTGAGCCTCAAGAGCTCCGGCGCGAACTACGCCTATCTCGGTAACACCGCCGCATCGAACATCTCGGTGATGAAGGCGTGCAAGGCCGCGGGCGTGGACGTGCAGTTCATGAGCAACGTCTGGGGCATGGATGAGAACGCCGCGAAGGCGGCAGGCGCCGCGGCCGATGGCGTGATCTTCCCGCTGCGCACTGCGGTGAGCTGGGGTGGCAACGCACCCGGCATGAAGACCGTCACGGAAATCTCCAAGATGTCGGACCCGAGCGGCAAGGTTTATCGCCCGGTGCACTACGTCGCGGCGGTCTGCACCGCGCTCTACATGAAGGAAGCCATCGAGTGGGCGGCCAAGAATGGCGGCGTCACCGGCGAGAACGTCCAGAAGGGCTTCTACCAGAAGAAGAACTGGGTGCCTGCCGGCATGGAAGGCGTCTGCAATCCGTCGACCTTCACCGACAAGGATCATCGCGGCACCATGACCGTCGATCTCTATCGCTCGAAGGTGACGGGCGCGACCGAGGGCGACCTCAACGATCTGATGGCCAAGGGCACGATCAAGCTCGAGAAGGTCAAGACCGTCGAACTGCCGCGCAAGGCTGAGTGGCTCGGCTGGTAACAACCATTCCCTCTCCCCGTTTGCGGGGAGAGGGTTTTCCTGTTCGTTTCATCGAGTGCCGTCATGACCGCTGTCGCTGACATCAAGCAACCTTCGGCCGCCACCGTTACGGCAGCGCCGCTGCTCGCCGTGCGCAATATCGAGGTCGTCTACGACAACGTTATCCTGGTGCTGCGCGGATTGAGCCTCGACGTGCCGAAGGGCGAGATCGTCGCCCTGCTCGGCGCCAACGGCGCCGGCAAATCGACCACGCTCAAAGCCATCTCCGGCCTGCTCAAGACCGAGGACGGCGAAGTCACGCGCGGCGAGATCGTGTTCAACAACGAGCGCATCGACGGCATCGATCCGGAAAAGATCGTCCGCCGCGGCATCTTCCAGGTCATGGAAGGCCGGCGCATCATCGCCGACATGACCACGCGCGAGAATCTGCGGCTTGGCGCGTTCACCCGTAGCGACGGCGAAGTCTCCGCCGACCTCGACATGGTGTTCGACTATTTCCCGCGTTTGAAAGAACGCACCGGCCTCGCCGGCTATCTGTCCGGCGGTGAACAGCAGATGCTGGCGATCGGGCGTGCGCTGATGGCGCGCCCGAAGATGATCCTGATGGACGAGCCGTCGATGGGTCTGTCGCCGCTGCTGGTCAAGGAAGTGTTCGGAATCATTAAGAAGATCAACCGCGACCTCGGCGTGACCATTTTGCTGGTCGAGCAGAATGCGCGCGCCGCTCTCTCCGTCGCCAACCGCGGCTACATCATGGAGCAGGGCAAGGTCGTGCTCGACGGCACCGCCGACGAACTGCGCAACAACGAGGACGTCAAGGAATTCTACCTCGGCGGCGCCGGCGACCAGCGCAAGAGCTTCAAGAACCTCAAGAGCTTCAAGCGCCGCAAGCGGTGGCTGTAATCGCATCCGTCATTGCGAGCGCAGCGAAGCAATCCATAGGCGGCAACATCACCTGGACGGAAAACTGGATTGCTTCGTCGCTTCGCTCCTCGCAATGACGATCAAATGGACGATCCAATGACGCAACACTACGACGCCCTCGAAACCCGCTCCGCCGCGGAGCGCGACGCTGCCAACTTCGCCCGGCTTCCCGAAATCCTCGCCGCCGCCGCGAAAGCGCCTGCCTATGCCGAGCGCTTCAAGGGCATCGATCTTGCGTCGGTGACGAGCCGCGCGGCGCTCGCGAAACTCCCGGTGCTGCGCAAATCCGCACTGCCGGCGCTGCACAAGGCCAATCTTCCGTTCGGCGGTTTCGTAGGCCATGCGACCGGTTCTTTCGGCCGCCTGTTCACTTCGCCCGGCCCGATCTTCGAACCGGAGCCGGCGCGCGACGACGTGTGGCGCGGCGCGCGTGCACTGTTCGCCTCCGGCTTTCGCAAGGGTGACGTGGTGCTCAATACCTTCAGTTATCACCTCACCCCCGGCGGCTTCATCTTTGACTCTGCCGCGCGCGCTCTTGGCTGTGCCGTGATCCCGGCCGGCCCCGGCAACACCGAACAGCAATTCGAACTGATCGAGGCCTATCGCCCAGTCGGCTATTCCGGCACGCCGGACTTCCTCAAGATTCTGCTCGACGCCGCCGAGAAGGCTGGCCGCGATGCGTCGTCGATCAGGCGCGCATCGGTGTCGGGCGCGGCGTTCCCTAAATCGCTGCAGGAGGAATTCAAGTCGCGCGGCATCGACGCCTACCAGAGCTTCGGCACCGCCGATCTTGGCATCATCGCCTATGAAAGCGCGGCGCGCGAAGGGCTGATCGTCAACGAGGATCTGATCGTCGAAATCGTCAAGCCAGGTACCGGGGATCCGGTGGCCGATGGCGACGTCGGCGAGATCGTCGTCACCTCGCTCGATCCGCAGCATCCGTGGATCAGGTTGGCGCTCGGCGACCTCAGCGCCGTGCTCGCAGGCGCGAGCCCGTGCGGGCGCTCCAGCATGCGTATCAAGGGCTGGATGGGCCGCGCCGACCAGACGACCAAAGTGAAGGGCATGTTTGTCCGTCCGGAGCAGATCGCCGAAATCGGCAAGCGCCATCCGGAACTCGGCCGCCTGCGCCTCGTCGTCACCCGCGACGGCGAAGCCGATGCCATGACGCTCTCGGCCGAATCCGCCTCGCAGGACACCGCGTTGCGCGATGCCGTTGCCTCCGTTCTGCGTGACGTAACGAAACTGTCAGGCGGTGTGGTGCTGGTCGCTCCCGGCTCGCTGCCTAACGACGGCAAGGTCATCTCCGACGAGCGTAAAACCGGCTAAAATCGGGGTCCGGATCCCCGGAAAACCGGGTTTCCCCTTTCCCTGTCGATGCCCTAAAACGGTGGCTCAACACCGGGCAACGACAAGACACGGGAAAAGGAGCGCTGATGTCGAAGGGAATTTTCGAGGGTCTCAAAGTTATCGACTGCGCGAGTTTCATCGCGGCCCCCTCATCGGCCACCGCGCTGTCGGATTTTGGCGCCGACGTCATCAAGATCGAGCCCCCTGGCGCAGGCGATCCGGTGCGCAACCTGCCCCATCTTCCCGGCTATCCGATCAGCAACCACAACTACGCGTGGATGCTGGAAGGCCGCAACAAGAAGAGCCTCGCGCTCGATCTCAGCAAGCCCGAGGGCCAGGCTGTGCTGCGCAAGCTCGCCGCCGAAGCCGATGTGTTCATCACCAACTTTCCGCCGCCGGTGCGCAAGAAGCTCGGCGTCACCTACAACGATCTCGCCCCGCTCAACGACCGGCTGGTCTATGCGTCGTTCACCGGCTACGGCGAAACCGGCGCCGAGGCCGACAAACCCGGCTTCGACAGCAACGCATGGTGGGCGCGCTCGGGCCTGATGGATCTCGTGCGCGAGACCAACGACACCGTGCCCGCACGCTCGATGCCCGGCATGGGCGATCATCCCTGCGCAATGGCGCTGTTCGCCGGCATTGTCACCGCGCTCTATCAGCGCGAGAAAACCGGCAAGGGCACGCAAGTGATGTCGAACCTGATGGTCAACGGCATCTGGTCCAACGGCATCTATGCGCAGGCTGCCCTTTGCGGCGCCACGTTCCAGAAGCGGCCGCCGCGCGACCGCGCGCTCAACGCCGTCACGTGCCATTACAAGTGCGCCGACGATCGCTGGATCATCCTGTCGCTGCTGAACGAGGAGAAGCAGTTTCCAGTCTTCGCCAAGGTGATCGAGCGCGAAGACTTGCTCGCCGATCCGCGCTTCGAGACCAAGATTGCGCGCCACAAGCATGCGGCGGAACTGATCGCGATTCTCGACAAGGTGTTCGCGACCAAACCGCTCTCCCACTGGCGCAAGATGCTGGACGGCAACGGCCTGATCTTCGGCGTGGTCGGCATTCCCGCCGACATTCCGGACGACGAGCAGATGCGCGTCACCGAGGCGGTGATCCCGTTCGAGGACAGCGACCTGCGCACCATCAACACGCCGATCTTCATTCAAGGCGCAAAGAAGGTGCAACCGCGCATGGCGCCGAATGTCGGCCAGCACAGCGACGAGGTGCTCGCCGCCGCGGGTTTCACCGCACAGGAGATCGCCAAGATGCGGGCGGCCGGAATCGTCGCCGGCTGAATTCGCTCAATTTTCCTTGAGAAAGCACATGCCGATCAGCGGCGGACGTTTTGTGCCGCCGCCGGTCAGCCCCGCAACCACGGGGTTCTCGGCCATCGAGTGGCAAGTCAGTCCTTCCGCGCAGGTCCATGACGCAAAGCTGGCGTCGCTATCGTTCAGCGCGCAATAGGCACCCCAGCCGTCGAGATAGGTGGTGCCCGCCAGCGTTCCTGAGCGGCGCGCCTGCGGGCGCGCGGAAAAGCCGCGCGAGTAATCGGGTGTCTTGCCGTCACGCACCGCCTGCAGGATGTCGCGGCGGCGCGGCTGATCGCCGATGAAGTGCGGCGACGCCGGCAGTTGAACTGCGTCGGCCGCAGGCTTGCTCATCCATTCGTTGCCGGGAAAATGAAAACCGCCGATCGCGCGCGTTTCATGACATCCCGAGCACGTCATGTCGTCGAGCCTCCGCTCGAATCCAGCGAACGATCGGATGTTCTCGAAAGCAATGCCCTCACGCGCGGCGGCCGCCAGTGCCTCGACCACATCGCCTTGCTTGAAAATGGTGGCTGCCTCACGCCCGCCATCGAGCGGCGCGGGAGTCGCGGCGATCGCGCGCGTCGCGAGATACTCCGGCGGAATGATCGCGATGCCGCGATCGAGTTCGGAAAGATGCTTCGGAGCGAGAACCCATTTCTGGAACGCGGTGGTCAGCCGCGCATCGGCAACGATCCGCGCAAAGTCGATCTGGTTTTCGAGCGGCCCCTGCTCGAACACTTTCAGACCGGCGTTGTACTGAAACACCTTGAACAGATAATCCGCCCGTTCGGCAGTAGATGCGCCCGTCGCTTCATGGCCGATCTGGATATTGGTCTCGATCCGGTCGATCGCGCTGGGGGTGATGAATTCAAGCGCCCCACCCGTCGCGATCAGGCGGGCGGCAAGTTCAGCTCCGGTCTCCTGCGCGTCCGCCAGGGCGAGCCAGCGATGGGCGAGCTCAGCGCAGGGCACCTGCCCTGGGCCCGGCTGGTCTCCCCGCGCTTTCAGGATCACGGCAAGGGTCATCGGCAGTCGTGTCGCCTCGCTGCGAGTCATCACCGGCCGATAGATCAACCGGACTTCGCCGCAGGTGCCGGGCGACCTGAAAGCCCGGTCCATGCGGTTAACGACACCGGCAAGGACAAAGCGTGTGTCCGGAGCGTACAGCGCGTCGCGGTCGAATACCTGCATACCGGGCGGCGGTTCGCTGCCGCCCGTGGCATTCGGCACGCCGGTGCGGGTGCGTGCGGTATAGCGCGCCAGTTCGTTGTCGAGCGCCGCCTTCACCGGGGCCAGCGCCGGCAGCGCGAACAGCTCCGCGCCTGAAATCGGCTCGTTCGGACGCCGCGCGGCGTTCAGCATGGCGCCGAGACCAAGGCCGCGATGGCCGGCCACATCACTACCCCGCTCGCGAATATCGAGTTCGCGTAGAGTTGGCCGGTCGGCGATCACAAGGCTGCGATCCAGCGTCTCGGCATGAGCGCCGCACACACCGAGCACCAGCAACGACGCCATCCAAAGAGAGTGTCGAATCGGCATCCGAACCCTCCCTTGCCTGCGTGTCCCTATGCCGCAGGAGGATACGGCCGGGAATCAGAGCGCGGCAAGCACGATCGCGCGAACGATTTGGTGACTGGCGCGTTGAAAAGGCAGGCCGGTACAGGAGTCCATCATGACCACGCCCGAAGCCGCGATGGCTGTCGTGACCTTCAGCAAACATCTGCAGCGTGCCCGCGAACTCGCCAGTGAAGGCCATCGTCTCCTTCACCGCGCCCAGCGCGACCTTAAAACCGGGAGCATCCTGATCCGGCAATCGCACCGCAACCTGGTGGACACCGAAAGCATCCTGCGCCGCAACAAGCCGCCGGCGCCGCCCGTCAAACAAGCATCCTGACGCCCGCCGCCTTTATCTGATCGTCACCGTAATCTTCTTGGACACCACCGGCGGATCGAACGGATAGTGCTTGGCGTCGCCCAGCACCAGTTGCAGGGTGTGTTTTCCGGGCGGCAATTCGATGCGCGCCTCGGTCTGACCGCCGCCGAAATGAAGATGCGACTTATCCTGCGGGATCGGCTCCTTGGGATCGAGCGGCTCGTTCACATCCACCAGCAGATGGTGATGACCGCTGTTCTGAAAATTGCTGCCGGCCTGGGTGACACCCATGTTGCGCAAGCCGAAACGGCACCAGAACGGTCCCTTGATCGTCGCACCATCCTGCGGCCAGATGAAATAGAGATAGGCGTCCTTCGGCGCAGGCGTTCCTTGCGCGTAAGCAGTCAGCGGAAGCAACGCCAGCACGACTGTCAGCATCCCCAGCCGAATGATCGCCATGACAATCCCCTATTCCAAACGCTTACATGCAAAACATCGGCGTGCTGCGCACTAGGGCGTGAGCGCGACACGAAAACCGTGGGTCGGATAGCGCACCACAGCTTCGTAGTTGTCGCGGTTGGCCGGGCGCGCATAACGCGCATCATTCCGCCATGAACCGGACCGCAGGACACGCAACGAGCAATCGCCGTCGACCCATGGCGAGCCGTCGACCGGGGCGCCTTGATAATTCTTGTGCCAGCAATCTTCGACCCACTGATCGACGCTGCCGCCCATCTCATAAAGACCAAACGGGTTCGCCTTGAGACTGCCGACCGTCATCGGTTGCTCGGCTACTGCGGTGTCGCTGCAACCCTTGCAGTTGACCATGCCGGGTTGAAACTGATCGCCCCACCAGTATTTCGTTTGCGTGCCAGCGCGCGCCGCATACTCCCACTCGGCTTCGCTCGGCAACCGGTATGGCTTGCGCGTGACGCCTGCGAGCCAGGTGACGTACTGCTTGGCATCGTTCCAGTTCACATCGGTGACGGGGGCATCGTCCTTGCCTTTCGCCATGAACGCGCATGCCTTCGCCGTCGCGCATTCGTTCCACTCACGGACGGTGACGGGAAATTTGCTGATCGCGAAAGGCTTGACGGTGACTCGATGGATTGGCTTCTCGGACGCATCATCATTACTGCCCATCGCGAAGCTGCCGCCCTGGAGCGGGATCATTTCGGGCTCGCGACGCGCCGGCGCCGGTGGCTGCGGGGTGATCGCCGCCGTCGTGCCTGTCGCAGGCGCGGCTGGCTTTGGCGCCGCCGGAGCTGCACCGGATGTCGGCTCGCTTGGCGCTGTTGCGAGTTTCATCGGAGCCTGCGCAGGTGCGGACAGCCGGCTTGTCCACTGGCCGCCCAGTTGCAGCGCGTACCAATAGGCGCCACCCGCCATCGCCAGCAGAACGACGCCAAGCGCCACCAGCCTCGATACCACCCGGCGGCTCCGCCCTTCTGCGAGCGCCGACGGATCGGGCAGAACCCGGTAGACCCGCACCGGATCGGTGATGTTCTTGACTTGGCGGTCGCCGAGCGACTGATAGCCGCAGACCAGCTTGTGCTTGACCTGCTCGTAGACGCCGCCGGAAATGTAGATGTGTCCCGGATTGGCGATGTTCTCGAGGCGCGCCGCAACGTTGACGCCGTCGCCATAGACATCGTCGCCTTCGACGATGACGTCGCCGAGATTGACGCCGATCCGATACATGATCCAGCGTTCGCGCGGCAGCGACGCGTTGCGCGCCACCATGCTTTGCTGAATGACGATGCCACAGCGCACCGCTTCGACCGGGCTATCGAAGATCGCGATAAAGCCATCGCCCGCGGTGCTGATCAGCCGGCCATAGTGCTCGGTGATCGTGGGCTCGAGTAGATCGCGCTGGATCCGCTTCACGCGCGCGAACGTGCCCTCCTCGTCAAGCTCCATCAAGCGGCTGTAGCCCGAGATATCGCCAGCGACGATCGCCATGAGCCGACGCGGGGTCGCCTCGTGCGGATGCCCGGTGTCGCTATCGGAATGGATGTGGTGAATTTCGCCGCGCATGGCTCAACGCCTTTGCCGATCGAAACGCGAACTCGTTGAGTCCGCCGCCACCTCGCCGCCTTCAGCTGCCCGCCCGGGAAGCTACGCTCAACAACGCATTCAGACAATTACCTCAATCTGTCATGCCTTTTACGTCAGGTTGGCTGTCTGATAGGATTGCAACGTTGACGGGCGGAACGACGGATGGCACCAGCGCATTTCCATGTTTGTTATCGTTCTCGCGGCTGACGACTGCGATCGCAACAAGACGCATGACAAACCCGCCGGAAAGCCACACCAGCAAAAGGACAGACAATGGCCATTGCCAAGAACACGATCTGCGTCTGGTACGACAAGGACGCCGAGGCGGCGGCGCGCTTCTACGCAAAAACGTTTCCCGACAGTTCGGTGAAAGCCGTCCATTATGCGCCGAGCGACTATCCATCCGGCAAGGCCGGCGATGTGTTAACGGTCGAGTTCACGGTTGCCGGCATTCCGTGCCTCGGCCTCAATGGTGGACCCGCGTTCACACACAACGAAGCGTTCTCATTCCAGATCGCCACTGACAGTCAGGAAGAAACCGACCGCTACTGGAACGCCATCGTCGGCAACGGCGGACAAGAAAGCGCATGCGGCTGGTGCAAGGATAAATGGGGCATCTCGTGGCAGATCACGCCGCGCGTATTGACCGAGGCGTTCAATGCCGGCGGCGCCGAGGCGAAACGTGCGTTCGAGGCGATGATGACCATGACAAAAATCGACGTCGCCGCGATCGAGAAAGCACGGCGGGGGTGAACGCGACGCGGAAGGCGTCATTGCCGGGCCCGACAGTTCAGTGCTGTACGGTCTTACGACCGTGGACATGGCCCGGCGTAAGCCAGAGCTGAGGCTATTAAATCATGGCGGATCGCCCCGCCCGCGTGTTAGTTTTTCAGCGTATTTTGGGGATTACCAATGAAAAAGTTTGCCATGGCGCTTTGCGCGTTGACGCTGGGGAGCGTGACAGCGGCTTCGGCTGCGGACCTGCCCGCCCGCACCTATAGCAAGGCTCCATCGCTGCCGGTGGTTGCCGCGTATGACTGGTCCGGTTTCTACATCGGCGTAAACGGCGGCGGCGGCGGCGGCCAGAATTGCTTCCACTACATCAGAGTGACCGGCGGCTGTCACAATCCGAGTGGCGGCCTGGTGGGCGGCCAGATCGGCTACAATTGGCAACTGAGCAATGTCGTGCTTGGCGTGGAGTTTTCCGGTGACTGGGCAGACCTGACAGGAAGCAACGTTCGGCCGCTCGGTCCGTGGGGCACGATGAATTCTCATATCTCCGGTATCTATATGGGAACGGCGCGCGCTGGCTATGCCTGGGACCTTGCTTTACATCAAGGGCGGCGTGGCCTGGGTCGACACAGACTTCCATTTGACGTGTAACGGTATCGTCGGGGGCGGTATCTGTCTTCCGGTTGGCGCCACGGCGGAAAGGTCAAGCGTAACGCGCGTTGGTGGTGTCGTCGGTGCCGGTGTCGAATACGCGGTGAGCAAAAACCTGATTCTGGGCATCGAGGGCGACTATTTCCCGTTGGGCACCAGGACCGAGACGTTTATTGAACCCCCCGGCTATGCTTGCGGCGCTGGCGTCGGGCAGCCCTGCCCCATCGCCGTCAAACAGAACCTCTGGACAATGACAGGACGGCTTAGCTGGAAGTTCTGAGGACCGGCAATCGCGAAGGACTGCCCCTCTGATCCCGTAATAAAAAGGCCCCGGCATCTCCGGGGCTTTTTCGATTCTAACCCCCGGTGCCAGCGCGGAAAAGTCGCCGCGCATAAGCCCACGGCCCCCGCCGAATCGCCGGCGGCGGCGGCGTTTGTCAGCCGCTCGATGCGGCGGTGAACACCGCCAACTGGGCCGCGAACGCACGCTTGTAAGCCGGCCGCGCTTCGCCGCGCGCGACATAGGCGGACAGATTCAGATACTCCTCCAGTATTCCCGATCCATGCAGCCGGCGCAGCACCGTCACCATCAGAAGATCGCCGGCGCTGAACGCGCCATCGAGCCAGTCGGCCTCGCCGAGGCGATCGGAGAGATTGCCGAGTCGTTTCCTGATGCTGTCTTCAAGAACACGCAGACGCTTGTCGTACCACGGCTCGTCGCGCTCGAAAATCATGACAAGGCTGCGATCGAAGATCGACGGTTCGATCGTGTCGAGCGCCGCGAACATCCACATGATCGCACGCGACCGCGCATCGGCATCCTCCGGCAGCAGGCCGCCATGGCGCTCGGCGATATGGAGCACGATCGCGCCCGACTCGAACAGAGCGAGATCGCCTTCTTCATAGGTCGGGATCTGCCCGAAGGGATTGCGCGCACGATGCGCGGACTCCTTCATCGCAGCGAATGACACAAGGCGAACATCGTAAGGCTGACCCACTTCTTCGAACGCCCAGCGCACGCGCATGTCGCGCGCAAGACCCTTGCCTCGATCAGGCGACTGTTCAAACGCGGTAATCGTGGGAGTCATGACAAGGCTCTGGATGAAGGCATTGAGCTGGCGCGATTGACGCGACCAGGACGTTGCCTCTAAAGCCGCCCTGCCCGCCATATCAACCGGCGATGGCGGCAAACAAAACGATGGCCCGCTCAGCGAACAGAGCATCGGCTTTTGAGGAACGCCAGGACGCTATTCTAGCGCGCGGCGTGCGCCTACCGCACCATTGAGCCCGTCCGCGGGTCAATTCTGACTTTGACCTTCGCCCCATCCTTCCGGACGTACTCGATCTTATAGTAGCCGCGCCGGCTCCAATCGGCTTCGTCGACGTACTGAACCTCGGCATTCTGCTCGATCTTGGCGATGATTTCGGACAGCTTCTGTCCCTCCGGCGGAGTGGCAAATGCGGCAAAGGAGGATGTGAGGAGAATTGCGGACGCGAGAACCAGGCGCATTTTGATCTCCATTCTTTCAAGCAACCATGATGATGGTCGCCACTCAATGCTCGGGTGTCAAGTTGCGTTAGGGCCCATCTCGTATGCCACAGTTCGCGGCAACGGGACGATGATGCATTGCGCGCAACGAACCGCCGCCCGGTTGTTGCAGACGACATCTTGTGACACCATCGCAACATCGATGTTTCATGACCCTCAGACGCCCTATGCCGCTTCGGAAATTTGCCTGGGAAAATCTATCGGACGAGGAGTTGCTGACGCGCCGCCTCAGCAGCTTGAAGGTTGGCGTCAAGGGCACATGGCTCGAGGATTGTCTCGCCACCCTGCATGAAGAAATGGAAGAGCGGGCGATCCGACTGCGGCCGCATGCATGGATCTCGAGCGAATGGTTCAGTCCGGCAAATACACCTGGTATCGCCATTCCGTTCTATCTCGCGCATCCCCGCCTGATGAAACTCGAGAAGAAGATGATGCTCGAGGTCGAGGGCGGCACCTGGTCCGAATGCATGGCGATCCTCCGTCATGAGGCGGGCCACACCGTGCAGCACGCCTACCAACTCCAGCGCCGCCGGCGCTGGCAGGAACTGTTCGGCCTGTCGTCGAAACGCTATCCGCGCTACTACCGGCCCAATCCGGCCAGCCGGCAGTATGTCCAGCATCTTCGGCTGTGGTACGCGCAAAGCCATCCAGACGAGGACTTCGCCGAAACCTTCGCGGTGTGGCTGCGGCCGCGGTCGAACTGGCGAACCCGCTATGCCGGATGGCCGGCGCTGAAGAAGCTTGAATATGTCGACGAGCTGATGGCCGAGATCGCCGGCAAGAAACCTTTGCTCACGACGCGCGAGCGGGTCGAGCCTTTGAGCGAACTCAGCCAGACCCTTGGCGAGCACTACAGGAAAAAGCAGGCGTTCTACGCCTTCACGCCGCCAAAAACCTACGACCGCGACCTGTCCCGGCTGTTTTCCGCCGACCCGCGGCACTATCGGTCGCAACCGGCGTCGCGTTTCATCCGGCGGCACCGCGCCCATATCCGGGAACTGGTTGCGCACTGGACCGGCGAAAATCAGCTGACGCTCGATGCCGTGCTCGACGACATGATCTCGCGCTGCCGCGAACTCAACCTGCGCGCCGTCGGCCCTGAACGAAAACTCGTGCTGGACTTCACCGTGCTGCTGACCGCGAAAACGATGCACGCGCTGTTCGGCCCGTCACGACGCAAATGGATCGCGCTATGAGACGCCTGCGAATTCTCGTTCTCATGCATCCGGATTTCGTACCGCCGGAGACGACCGACGGATACAGCGCGCAGGAAATCAACAAATGGAAAACGGAATACGATGTCGTCAGCACCTTGCGCGCGGCCGGCCATGACGTTCATCCGCTCGGCGTGCAGGAGGAAATCAAGCCGGTGCGCGACGAGATCGAGAACTTCAAGCCGCATGTGGTGTTCACGCTGCTGGAAGAATTCCACTATCAGACCGCGTATGACCAGCACATCGCAAGCTTCCTCGAACTGATGAAGGTGCCCTATACGGGGTGCAATCCGCGCGGCCTGGTGCTGGCGCGCGGCAAGGACCTGTCGAAGATGCTGGTGCACCATCGCCGCATCGCAGTCCCCGCGTTCGCCGTGTTTCCGATGCGCCACAAGGTCAAGCGGCCGCCGCGCCTCGCGCTGCCGCTGATCGTGAAAAGCCTGACCGCCGATGGATCGCACGGCATCTCGCAGGCGTCGATCGTCGACACCGACGAGAAGCTCGCCGAACGGGTCGCCTTCATCCATGAGCGGATCGAAACCGCCGCCATCGCCGAACAGTTCATCGAGGGACGCGAATTGTATGTCGGCGTGCTCGGCAACAACCGGCTGAAGGCGCTGCCGGTGTGGGAATTGAAGTTCGGCACCATGGGCGGCGACCACATTGCCACCGAGAAGGTCAAGCACGATACCAATTATCAGGAACGCGTCGGCATTGTGGATGGCCCGGCCAAGGGCCTTGCGCCGGAGGTGACCGACCGCATCCAGCGCACGGCGAAACGCATTTACCGAACGCTGGGGCTCGATGGATATGCGCGCATCGACTTTCGCCTCGCGCCCGACGGCACGCCGTATTTCATCGAAGCCAATCCCAATCCCGAAATTGCGAAGAGCCAGGAATTCGCCACGGCCGCCAAGCACGACGGCCTCGATTACACCGAGCTATTGCATCGCATCGTTGCGCTCGGAATCAGGCGCGCGAAGGCAGGCGTGTCGGTGGGGTGAAGGAGGTGCGGTGTGAGCGCGGGGTCCGCTAGAGAAGCTTCCCTACAAATCACAATAAAATGCGACATAGTCGCGACTAAGGAGATTTAGCGGGATGCTAAACACTTTACCACCATTTGAAGGGTGAGCGCTGTGGCGTTCTTGGGTTCAATTCGAGCAACACAAGGAACCATTGACCGCAATATTCCCTATATTAGGCAGCTTTGCATTGAGCACGAATAGCAGCCTCGTGACCTTCGTCTGAAGCCTTCATTAGATCGAGAAGAGCAGCGTTGGCGACGCGCGCTTCCTCGATTGTAATCGACGACCGTGCGATAAGATTGTCAAGACTATCAGAATGAGACTCGACCTGAATCAAGCGCTCCAAAGCGACAACTCTCGTCTTATCGAGTTCGGGGTATTTCTTAATCAAAGTATCGAGTTTTTGCGAAATAGAATGACTTCCGGGAATCTTGAACGCCAAAAATATTTCAAGCACCCTCCGAATGACGTTTGGCATCATAAACCAGTACTCCGAGTGCGCTTCGCCAGCGGCCTCGAACTGCAAAACTTTGTGACATAGAAAATGATAGTCGGAATCGTATCCCTTCAACTGCGCAGGCATCTCAATGATTTTCGCGGTGCGCCGCCCCGTGGTGATAGGCATCGTCACGTCCAAGAAAAGATAGATCGCCTTGGCAGGCTCTGCCTTCGATAGGCTCCGCCAAGCCTTCTTGAACTCGTTCATGCAATGCTGATTGTGCGTGAGAACGAAAACCTGCAAAGCCTCAGCAAGCCAGCTGCGTAGGAGCACGCAGGCATAGGTCATTGCCTTTGTATCCAGACTCGAAATTGGGTCATCGACCATGACGATCAGATCTTTGATCGAGCGTCCCTCTGCCTTGAGTGTCGAAAGGAAGTAACAAAGCGCGATCGCAGTCTTTTCGCCCTCGCTTGGTTGCCCGCGGACAAGTTTACCGTGACGGTGAAGCTCGTATCCTTCATCAACAGCAACGATCGTCAACTCGCCGTGTCCGAGATAGGCGCGCACTAGTTTGGTAATCTGTTCGGCGGCCGGACCGTGCGATTTCACCTTCGCGCTGAGATCGGCAATCTTCTGTCGCAAAGCAGCGTTCCGATCTTCAATCTTCTGTCCCTCATCTAGAGCATCATCATACATCTTTTTCAAATTGGCATAGTCATCACTTTCTTCAGCAATGAAGTGTTTACGGATAGCTTCGCGAGCGACCTGCTGACGTTTCGAGAAATCCGCCGTCACCGTGTTGTGTTTCTCAATCAACGCGTTCACCACGGCCATCTTCTCGTCCAAATCTCCGCAAATCTCAGCAATCGCAGCTTTCGATGGCAAGGCATGCACTACAGTCATCGTAGGCTGGTCGAGCCGTGCGGCGACAATCCTCCCAGCCTCCTTCAAATGAGTTTGGGCAATCTCAAAACTTTCTGCAAAATTTTTAAGCGCAGAGGCATAACCATCTTGTAGACTTAGGTCGACCTGCGCTGCCTTGGGCCACCCGCCCGGCAACCCCGATGAGAGAGTATTAAGATGGGTGGCTTGAGTTACTACCACTTCGAGTTCGGTGAGGAGCTTCGCTATCTTGTCATCTAGCGCTGCTGCCAGTTTCTGACCACGTCCCTTCGTTAAGCCGTTGCCACAGAAGAGGCAGGTATCGAGATCGTGGGTCGTATGGTAGTCGTAGCCGGCCTTTATCCATGACACCATGGACGGATGCTTATCGAACTCCTCCAACACCAATTGGCCAATGCTCACGTCGCCGAAATTTCGTGCATCATTCATGAGCGACTGCAGGGCTTCGATATCAATCTCGATCTTGGAAAGAGACGGCGGCGGCTCCGACAGCCGTGCCACGTCAATCAGCGCTTCTAGCGCATCTATAGCGAGCACCGACTGTGGTCCATAGAGTAGCTTTTCGTAGTCTGCCTGAAGTTGTCCTGCCTCGTAGCGACGGTTACCCAAATGAAGCGCGCCGGAGATAACCTTTGCTCGTTGCGTACGGTAGCTCTTTAATGCCTTTTCACTCGTGGCTATCACTTTGTCTTGAGCCAGCTTCGCGGTAATTCCCAAAGGTGCAGACTGTTGTGCCGCATGAAGTTCTACCGCTACATCGGCTTGCTCCTGACTGATGTAGAAGATGGAATTGGCGCGACCTACCCCCCATTGCAAGTTGCGCTCGATGAAATCGGTATTGAACACGCAGACGCGATTCTCAAGCCCCGAGAGTTGATGCGGGCCACTATAGATCTGCCCGTCGCCCATCTCGATCTCGAAGCTACATTCGTCTGGAAGACCTTGATATTTTCCAGATTCAAGGCATGCGAATATGCGGGAAAGCGTGCTCTTGCCTGATCCGTTGAACCCGTAGATGAGATTACTTCGTAAAAACTCTGGGACTTTGTCTTTTGCACCGTGATCGGCCAATATCCCTACGCGATTTAAAGTTCGAATTCTTTTTATCGTGGTCATGCGCCCCCCCAACCGTGAGGCCAAGCTTTATCTAATTATTTTTGCGGCGCTTGTGCCCCGGTCGCAATGCTACCCGGATTGATCAACGTCAGCAATTCAAAGCGACTTCGCGACGACTGGTGTTCGCTCTTGACGCAAAGAAGCACCGCAAACAAATCAGCCTAACCCGCTACCACCTCCACCGGCGACACTGGCACGCCGCCCGCCTCGATCGCCTCACCAGCTTCAAGGCACAGGTCTTCGCGATAACGTCCGGCGACGATCTGCACGCCGACCGGTGACGTACCGACCATGCCGGTCGACACCGTCAGCCCCGGCATGCCGATGAACGGCAGCGCGATCTGCGGCATCTGCGCGCGCCACACCCGCCAGAACGATGCGTCGTCCTTGATGTCGAGCTGATCGGCGAACGGCAATTCGGCGCACACCGGCATCACGATCACAGCGTAGCTCTCGAGAAAGGTCGCCCATTCGCGGATCAAGGTGGCGCGACGCGCCAGCGTCTTCGAGAACGTGGCGAGATCGAGCGACTTGCCGACCTCGGCATGGCCGCGCAGCGCGGCGAGCGCGCCGATGTCGCCCTCCTTCTCGGCGGCCTCGACCATCGCGTTGTAACCGTCGCCGAGCCACATATGGACCTGCAGTTGCGCGGCTTCCTCGAACGGCGGGATTTTGGTCACCTCCTCGACGGTCCATCCGGCCTTCTCCAGCCGCTTGCCGGCGTCGATCACCGCCGCCTTGACCTCGGGCTTGGTCTCAAGCCCGTCCGGGTTGGTGCAGATTGCCGCACGGCGCGGCACCTTGGGGCCCTCCAGCGGCGCGGCGACCCACCAGGGATCGCGGACGTCCGGCTGGGCCATCGCCGTCAGCGCGAGGCGCAGATCGCCCACCGTGCGCGCCAGCGGCCCTGAGACAGCCGTGATCTGTCCGCCGATCGAACGCTCGGGAAGCGAGGCATTGTAGGCCGCGACCCGCCCCACGGTCGGGCGCAGGCCGTGTACGCCGCAGGCATAGGCCGGGTAACGGATCGAGCCTGCGATGTCAGTGCCATGGGCGATGGCGCCGATGCCGGCGGTCACCGCCGAGGCCGCGCCGCCCGACGAGCCGCCCGGCGTCAGCGCGAGATCGCGCGGGTTCTTCGTGCTGCCATGCAGCAAATTCGCGGTGAACCAGCGATAGGAAAACGCCGGGGTGTTGGTACGGCCGATGATCACCGCGCCGGCCTTCTCCAGATTGTCCACCACCGGGCTGTTGGCCATGGCGATGTTGTCGCGCAGCAGCTTGACGCCGTTGGTGGTGGCATAGCCCTTCTGGTCGATATTGACCTTCACCGTCACCGGAACGCCGGCCATGGGCCCGACGTTCTCACCCTTGGCGATGGCGCGATCGATCACATCGGCGCGGGCCAGCGCTTCATCCGGGCGATGGTCGATCACCGCGTTGATGGCGCCATTGACCTGATCGAGCCGCGCGAGGGACGCGGATACCGTTTCGCGCGCCGATACCTTGCGGCTCGCGACCAGCGATGCAAGCTCCTGTGCCGAGCGGCGCCAAAGATCGTTCATCCCTCACCTCATCCAAAACGATTGCGATGCGTTTTATGCCGCCGTTATAGTAACGGGGAAATCACCGCACTCAATGGCGCTCAGGCTATATGGCGCATAGCTTATCGCGTTTGGCTTAGGTATCCGGATTCCGTCATGAACCTTTCCACCGTCGCCGCGCTTGTGGCCCTGTCCACGCTCGCTGTCCCGATCTGCGCTATTGCCGCGGAGCCGATCGATAACGTGACGATGACGATCAATCGCTGGCGCGAGCCGGGGTCGAACAATATCGGCACCGCCGACATGACGCTGACCAACAAGAACGCCTTCGCGGTCGGCAGCATCAAGGTGAAGTGCCACTACGTCACCAAGGACACCGACCGCACGATCGAGACCGCGCAGACGCTGCCGATGACCCTGAAGCCGAACAGCACCAAGAAGTTCAGAAAAGTCCGCTTCGCCTATATCGACACCGATACCGCGGACGGCGCCTGCAAGATCGAAAGCGTCGCGAAAAAATAATCGCAGCTGCTCGCGATCGCGGCAAAAGCGCATCAGCGACAGACGAAGAACGCCTGCGAATTGGCCCACCACGGCAGCGGGAGCGGAGAATAGGTCAATCGCTCGACGGCAAAGCTCTTTTCCAGTTCGTTGCGCAACCAGCGGAAATCAAAACCTTTATGTGTGGGCAATCGGTTCTCCGGCCGCTCGACGGCGCCGCCGAAAGTGGCGCGAGCCATCTCGGACGGCGAATAGTCAGACAAGCGCCGGAACAGCAGCGCGCGGTTCAATTCCTTCACCGGCAAGCTGAGACCCACCATGATCGGCACGGAGACGATCATCTTGCCGTTGGCCGCGAGGGCGGCCCGCGCGTCGGCGATGAACGCGCGCAGGTCGTCATCGGTAAGATGTTCGCAGGTTTCCAATGCAGTGATCAGATCGATCGATCGCGGCGCGAATGAACTCAGTGTCGGCGAGTAGGCAATGCGGGCGTCTGCCGAAGCGTCCATGTAAGGCTCGACCGCATGAAGGCGGACGTCGGGGCGACGGTCTCCGAGCGTGGACAGAAAGAAGCCGGTGCCCGCGCCGAAATCGACGATCGCGCCGCCCTGGGGCAGAAGCTGACCTGCCATATTGAGCGAACGCGCCATTCGGGCGCGGTGAGCGAAACGTGCAATCGGGTTCGGCGAATTAATGGTTTGACGATCATAGGCGACGGTGGCCATGAGCGCTAATCTCCCAATGAAAGCGCAACCATTACCACACCACGGCCGGATCGTCCGTTGCCGGGCACCCGAAAAGGATCAATGGTTAAGCCGCATGCCGGCCACCGGAACCACGATGTTCATCATGAATTTCGACAGGACGTGACACCCGGCATCGAAAACAAGAATGCCCGCGACGGGCGCGGGCATCCTGCTTAATCATAACGCAGCGGCTGCTATTCGGCCGCGTCGCGCATTTCAGCCTTCTCAATCCGCACTGCGCAGAACTTGAACTCGGGGATCTTCCCGTAAGGGTCCAGCGCCGGATTGGTCAGCAGGTTGGCCGCGCCCTCGGCGTAGCAGAACGGCATGAACGCCATGTTCTCCGGCACGTCGCGATCGGAGCGCGCCTTGACCTCGATGGCGCCGCGCCGTGTCTGAAGGCGAACGAAATCGCCCGGCTGGACGCTAAGCCGGCGCATGTCCTTCGGCGACATGAACACCGTCGCCTCCGGCTCGATGCTGTCGAGCACCCCGGCGCGACGGGTCATCGACCCGGTATGCCAATGCTCGAGGATGCGCCCGGTGGACAGCACCATCGGATATTCGGCATCGGGGATTTCGTCGGGCGGCGTAACCCGCGCCGGCACGATCTTGCCGCGACCGCTCTTGGTCGGGAAGCCGGTGGTGAAGATGATCTCGTTGCCCGGCTTGTGCGGATCGTCCACCGGATAGGTCACCGCGCCTTCGCGCTCCAAACGCTCCCAGGTGATGTTCTTGAGCGACGGCATTACCTGCGTCATTTCGGCGAACACGTCAGCGGCGCCAGAATAGGTCCAGCCGCAGCCCATGCGGTTCGCGATCTCCTGAATGATCCACAGATCCTGACGTGCGTCGCCTGGCGGCTTGATAACCTGGCGGGAAATCTGCACGCGGCGGTCGGTGTTGGTGAAGGTGCCGACCTTCTCCGCGAACGCCGATGCCGGCAGGATCACGTCGGCATGGAACGCCGTTTCAGTGACGAACAGATCCTGCACGACGAGATGCTCAAGCTTGGCCAACGCCTCGCGCGCGTGCTGCAAATCGGGATCCGACATCGCCGGGTTTTCGCCCTCGATATACATGCCAGTGATGGTGCCGGCGTGGATCGCATTCATGATCTCGACGACGGTCAGGCCCGGTACCGAGTCGAGGTCTTGTCCCCAGAGCTTCTCGAACGGCTCGCGCAGATCGGTACGACCGACTGGCTGATAGTCCGGCAGCAGCATCGGGATCAGGCCGGCGTCGGAGGCGCCCTGCACGTTGTTCTGGCCACGCAGCGGATGCAGGCCGGTGCCCGGGCGGCCGATCTGGCCGGTGATCAGCGCCATCGCGATCAGGCAGCGCGAGTTGTCGGTGCCGTGGATGTGCTGGCTGACACCCATGCCCCAGAAAATGATCGAGGACTTGGCGGTTGCGTAGAGGCGTCCGACTTCGCGCAGCGTCTCGGCGGGAATGCCGCAGATCGCTTCCATCTTCTCGGGCGGGAAGTCCTTGATCTTCTCCTTGAGATCTTCGAAGCCCTCGGTGTAACCGGCGATGTACTGATCGTCGGTCAAGCCCTCCGTGATGATGGTGTGCAGGATGCCGTTGAGCATCGCGACATCGGAGCCCGGCTTGAACTGAAGATGACGGTAGGCATGGCGCGACAGGGCCTGGCGGCGCGGATCCATGACAATCAGCTTCGCGCCGCGCTTGGCCGCGTTCTTCATGAAGGTAGCCGCAACCGGATGGTTCACCGTCGGGTTGGCGCCGATGATGATGATCACCTCGGCGTCGGCTGCCGCGGCGAACGGCGCAGACACCGCGCCCGAGCTCACGCCTTCCATCAGCGCCGCCACCGACGAGGCGTGGCACAGCCGCGTGCAGTGATCGACGTTGTTGGAACCGAAGCCGGTGCGCACCAGCTTCTGGAACAGATAGGCTTCCTCGTTGGAGCCCTTCGCCGAACCGAAGCCGGCCAGCGCCTTGACGCCCTGCTTGTCACGGATGTTGACCAGCCCATTGGCGGCGATTTCGAGCGCCTCTTCCCACGATGCCTCGCGGAAATGCGTGAACGGATTGGCCGGATCGACCTGATCGTTGGCGTCCTTCTTCACGTTAGGCAAACGCACCAGCGGCTTGGTCAGGCGATGCGGATGATGAATGTAGTCAAAACCGAACCGGCCCTTCACACACAGGCGGTTGTGGTTGGCAGGACCGTCGCGCCCTTCGGCATAGACGATCTCGTTGTCCTTGACCTGATAGGTCACCTGACAGCCGACACCGCAGAACGGGCACAGCGAATCCACCTTCTTGTCGGGATACACGGTGCGGGTCTGTTCGGCGTTGAGCAGCGCGGACGGCATCAGCGCGCCGGTCGGACACGCCTGCACGCATTCGCCGCAGGCAACGCAGGTCGAGTCACCCATCGGATCGTCAAAATCGAACACGATCTTGGCGTCGTGGTTGCGATAGGCCATGCCGATGACGTCGTTGACCTGCACCTCGCGGCAGGCGCGCACGCACAGGCCGCACTGGATGCAGGCATCAAGATTGACGCTCATGGCGGGATGGCTGGTGTCGCTCGACCAGCGCTCGGCGGCGGGGAAGCGGCTCTCAGTGACCTCGACCTTGTCGGCCCAGTTCCAGAATTTCGAATCCGGATCGTGCGAGGTTTCGCGGGCCGGCTGATCGGCGACCAGCAACTCCATCACCATCTTGCGGGCGGAGACTGCACGCGCACTCTCCGACTTCACCTTCATGCCGACGGTCGGCATGCGCTTGCAGGATGCGGCCAGCACGCGCTCGCCTTCGATCTCGACCATGCAGGCGCGGCAGTTGCCATCGGCGCGATAATCGGGCTCGGGCGAATAACACAGATGCGGAATGTCGGTGCCTTCGCGCTTGGCGACCTGCCAGATCGATTCACCCGGCGCGGCCTCAACCATCTTGCCATCGAGTTCAAACTGAATCTTGGTCATTCCGCAGCCTCCTTGGGCGCGAATTCATCGGGGAAGTATTTGATGACGGAGGTCAGCGGGTTCGAGGCCGCCTGCCCCAAACCGCAAATCGATGCGTCGCGCATCGCCTGACTCAATTCATTGAGCAGGTCGCGGTTCCAGACCCGCTGTTCCATCAATATCGCGGCCTTCTGCGTTCCGACGCGGCACGGCGTGCACTGACCACAGCTCTCATCCTCGAAGAAGCGCATCAGGTTCAGTGCGGCATCCTTGACCGGGTCCTTGTCGGACAGGATGACCACCGCCGCGGAGCCGATGAAGCAGCCGTATTTTTCCAGCGTACCGAAATCGAGCGGGATGTTGTCCATCGACGCCGGCAGGATGCCACCCGACGCGCCACCAGGCAGATAAGCACGGAAGGCGTGGCCGTCAGCCATGCCGCCGCAATATTCGTCGATCAGTTCACGGACGGTGATGCCGGCTGGCGCCAGTTTCATGCCCGGGTTCTTGACCCGGCCCGACACCGAATAGCTGCGCAGGCCCTGCCGCTCGTTGCGACCGTGAGACTTCCACCAGTCGGCGCCCTTCTCGACGATGTCGCGCACCCACCACAATGTCTCGACGTTGTTGATGAGCGTCGGCAGACCGAACAGACCAACCTGGAACGGATACGGCGGCTTGTGGCGCGGCAGACCGCGCTTGCCCTCGATGCTTTCGAGCAGCGCGGATTCTTCGCCGCAAATATAGGCACCGGCACCACGCCGCAGATGCAGCTTCGGGCCGCCGGGCGGCAGCTTGGCGATCTCGCGTTCGATGATCTCGCGCGCCGCCGGATATTCATCGCGCAGATAGATGTAGACCTCGCCGGCTTCGACGACATGCGCGCCGATCAGCATCCCTTCGATGAAGCGGTGCGGATCGGTCTCGAGATAATAGCGATCCTTGAAGGTGCCTGGCTCGCCCTCGTCGCCGTTGATCGCCATGAGGCGCGGCCCAGGCTCGCCGAGCACGGCGCGCCATTTGCGGCCGGTCGGGAAACCCGCGCCGCCAAGCCCGCGCAGCGACGCATCGTCGAGCGCCTTGAGCATAGCCTCTCGCGACATCGCGCCAGAGCGCAGCTTGCCGAGCAGCTTGTAACCGCCGCCCGCGACATAGGCGTCGTAATCGATGTAGTCCGGCAGATGCGCGTGGGTGTCGTCTGCCTTCGCGGTAGCGAGCACATTTTCGACCGTCGCATGATCGACGAAGTTATGGCCAACTTCGGCAGCCGGCGCGGTATCGCAACGGCCGACGCAAGGCGCACGCACGACACGGACGCCAGGGCCAGCCTTGTTCTGCAATTCCTTGAGCAGCGTTTCGGCGCCGAGCATTGCGCAGGTCAGCGAGTCGCACACGCGGATGGTCAGCGGCGCGAGATCGGGCTGGCCTTCCTTCACCACATCGAAGTGCGCATAGAACGTCGCGACCTCGAACACTTCCGAGAACGCGAGCCTCATGACATCGGCTAGCGCCGCGAGATGGGCGGCTGAAATCTGGTGATAGGTGTCCTGAATCAGATGGAGATGTTCGATCAGCAGGTCGCGACGCCGGGAGCGATTGCCAAGCAGCCGCTCAATCTCTTCCAGCGCCAGCGGATCGACCTGGCGCCCTTTCGGCGTCGGTTTGGTGCGGCGGCGCCCCTCGCCCGGATGCTCGAACCGCTGAACCGTATGTGCGCCATGGCTCACTGAATGACCCATCGAACGTATCCCACCCTCGTTATTATTGAGCGAACGATACTGCCTGGCATTTCACATGCCAATAATTATTCTAAGTTCGCCATCACGATAAATAGTCGCATGACATGAAGGCGTTAGCCCTCATTTCTTGCAATATGAACTGTTGTTCCAGTGCGAAATATCCAATCCTCGTCGGTCAAATTCTCCGAACTGAAGCAATGGTTCGGAAAAATCGATTCCTCCTCCTGAACTAATGAGGCCGGGGCAACCTGCGCCGCCCCGGCCTCGTGGTTCAATTCACCGTCAAGCTGCCGCCTACTGGAACAGCTTCATCGCGTTGCTGAGGGTCTGAAGCACGCCCCACAACAACGGGACGCCAACGAAGCCCCAAGCCAGCACGAGTTGAAGGGTGGACGTGCCGTTCTGTTCTGCTGATGACATGTTCAGTCCTCCTTAGGCTCGTGCTGCATCCGGCTGCGGTCCACCCACAGCCTCGGTGTCTTTCATGTGGTAACGGGCATCGACAGCCTTGACGAGCAGGTTGCAGATGAACCCGATCACCAGCAGTCCGGCCATGATGTACATGGTGTTGTTGTAGGCCTGCGCCTTCGGCACACCGTGGGTGATGTTGTACTCGCGCAGATAGTTGACGATGACCGGGCCGAAGATGCCCGCCGCCGACCAGGCCGTGAGCAGAAGACCATGGATGGCGCCGACGTAGCGGACGCCGAACATGTCCTTCAGATAGGCCGGGACCGTCGAGAAGCCGCCGCCATACATCGAGATGATGATGAGGAAGCAGCACACGAACAGCACGACGTTGCTGGTCGAGCCGGCGAGCGGCACCGTGCAGTACAGCACGAAGCCCAGCACCATGAACACGAAGTAGGTGTTCTTGCGGCCGATGTAGTCGGACGTGGAGGCCCAGAAGAAGCGGCCGCCCATGTTGAACAGGCTCATCAGGCCGACGAAGCCCGCGGCGGCGATGGGCGTGATCTTGCCGGGGAACATTTCCTGGCTCATCGCCGAAGCTTGACCGAGCACGCCGATGCCGGCGGTCACGTTCAGGCAGAGCACCAACCAGATCAGCCAGAACTGCGGCGTCTTGATCGCGTCATAGACGAAGACGTCGTTCTTGCTGATGAGCTTGTTCTCCTTCGGCGGAACGAAACCTTCCGGCTTCCAGCCCGGCGCCGGCACGCGCACGATCACGGCGCCCACCATCATGAAGCAAAAGTAAACCAGACCCATGATGATGAAGGCTTCCATCACGCCGACATGGGTCGCCGTGGTGAACTTGCCCAACAGCCACACCGACAGCGGCGAAGCGATAAAGGCGCCGCCGCCGAAGCCCATGATGGCCATGCCGGTCGCCATGCCCGGACGATCCGGGAACCATTTGATCAGCGTCGAGACCGGCGAGATGTAGCCGATGCCCAGCGCGCAGCCACCGATCACGCCGTAGCCGAGGTAGATCAGCCAGAGATTGTGGATCGACACGCCGAACGCCGAGATCAGGAAGCCGCCCGCCCACAGGCAGCCAGCCGTGAACATCGCCTTGCGCGGACCACCCTCTTCCACCCAGCGGCCGAACACGGCAGCCGAACCGCCGAGGAACAGCATCGCCAGCGAGAAGATCCAGCCAAGTTCGGTGAGTTTCCAGTCACCGGGAGCGGATTGTGTGATACCGACCAGCTTGGTCATCGGCAGGTTGAACACGCTGAGCGCGTAAGCCTGACCGATACACAAATGCACGCATAGCGCCGCTGGCGGCACCATCCACCGGCTGAAGCCGGGTTTGGCGACCGTGTGCTCACGGTCGAGGAACGATAGAAGACCCATTTTGTTTTCTCCCCATGAAACAGCCGCCCTTGATGGGTCGGTCTGAGTCGTTCTGTTTGGCGATTCTGTTGCCCACTCCTCCTCACAGCGCCCAAATACCGGACGCTTTCAGCACTCACCCGAAGCGCGACAGAATCGCAGAGCGCGTTCGAGACATTCCCACCCCGCACTATCTCCCCATGAGCGGCCGATGCTCATGCGACAGCGTCATTCGTTGGCAGTTCGCTTATGTCGGATTGCGACAGAATCTACACTGATTTGTGATTGGGGCAGAAGCTATCGGTTCTGTCGATAGTCAAATGGTAGAATCCAGAACTAACGACGTTGCTGCAAATGCGAAAACGTCGGATCACGATATATGAAGATCAATGCATATGGCGGGCAATACTGCGACTTTGGGCATCAATAAAGGTCAGGCTTTCTCGATCACAAACACGATCGCCTGCTCGTCGCGCCGCGTGATTTCGACACGGTCGCCGGTCTCCTGAATGAGCGCCGGAATATCGATCACTGACAGCGGGTCGGTGCACAGCACTTCCAGAACATCGCCAGACGATAGAGTCTTGAGCGCCTTTCGGGTCTTGAGCGCCGGCAACGGACACTTCAGGCGGCTGAGATCGAGCTTGGTCACGGCCATCGCGATGCTTTCAGATCAGGCTTGAATACGGAAGAAAGCCGATGGTCTGCCCGGGCTCCACCGCCGTCACAGTCTCGCTCAGTTCGGCCAGCCCATCGGTTTCGACCAGCGACGACAGCAGCCCGGCGCCCTCGCGCGGAAACTTCACCGCGTCATAAAGACCGTCGCTGCCCTTGCGCAGATTGACCCGGACGTATTCGCGGCGCGCGGCCTTCTTCTTGTAGCTGAAGGCCGCCCGCACCGGCGTCACCACCAGATGCTCCTGCGCCGCGCCGGCGAGCGCGAGCACGACCGGCCGCACCACATGGGCAAATGTGACGAAACTCGCGACGGGATTGCCCGGCAACCCAATCAATGGCGTGCCGCCGATCACGCCCATCGCCACCGGACGGCCCGGCTTGATCGCCATGCGCCACAGCACCAGCGTGCCAACGCGTTCGACGCTCGCCTTGACGTGATCTTCCTCGCCCGTGGACACGCCGCCCGAAGTCAGAATCAGATCATGCTCTGCTGCAGCCTGTTTGAGGGCTTCCGCGAGCGAGCCGCGCTCATCGCGCAGGATGCCGAGATCGCTGACCACGCAGCCGAGGCGCGCCAGCATCGCCATCAGCATCACCCGGTTCGAGTCGAACAGTTGCGCCTCGCCCCGCACACCGCCCGGCGACACCAGCTCGTTGCCGGTCGAGAACACCGCCACGCGCAGTTTGCGGCGAACCTCGAGTTGCGTGAGACCGAGCGCGGACGCCAGCGCGACGTCCTGCGGCCGCAGCCGCCGGCCGGACGGCAACGCGATGCTGTCGCGCGCAATATCCTCACCTGTCGGACGGACATTGGCGCCGGACTTCAGGCCGGCAGGCAACACGGCTCTGCCGGCCTCATCGATCCGCACATCTTCCTGCATGAACACCGTGTCAGCACCTGCGGGCATCGGCGCACCGGTGAAAATGCGCACGGCATGACCCGGCAGGATCGCGGCGCCCGCCGCAGCGCCGGCTTGAATGCGTCCCGTCACCGGGAACGGCTGCTCTCCGGCAAATCCGAGATCGACGCTACGCACGGCATAACCATCAACAGCGGAATTGGTAAAAGGCGGCAGCGGCAACGGCGCGCGGATATCGGCTGCGATCACCCGGCCGTCGGCTTGAACCACAGGCACGGTTTCCAGATCGGACACCGGCGTCACCCGCGACGCGATGATCCCGACCGCTTCGTCGATCGACATCAGCGGGCCGCCAAACGCAAAGCAATCGTCCGTAAGCTGCGCCATGCAGATCAGGTTCCGCTGAGTTCGTGCGTCAGCACGCCGTCGATGCCGACGGCTGCTGCCTGCATCATTGCGGCGATCGCCGGAACGTCGTCGAGATGCGCAACCGGCAGCCGGGTCTCGACGCTCACATCGGAAATCACGCCGACGATGTCCGGATCATTCGGAAACAGCAGCGGCTTGCCGTTGGCGGCGCGATGAATCTCGATCTTGCGATGCTGTTCTGACTTGAAGCCTTCCACGATCACCAGATCGACCGGTGTCATCTTGGCGAGCAAATCCCGCAGCTTGAGTTCGTGCTCGCCACGCAGTTCATGCAGAAGCGCCCAGCGGCGGCCGGACGAGATCAGCACCTCGGTGGCGCCGGATTGGCGATGGACCCACGAATCCTTGCCCGGAACATCGATATCAAAACTGTGGTGCGCCCGCTTCAGCGTCGAGACGCGCAGGCCCTGCGCCGTAAAATACGGGATCAGCCGGGTCAGCAGGGTCGTTTTCCCCGCGCCGCTCCATCCCGCAAGTGCAATCACCTTCATATCGTGCTCCGGCGTCGCGCGCTGCGACGAATTCTTTCAAGCGAACCCAACTTAAGCGGTCTATGGTATTGAAACCAGAGCGGAAAGGCGATGAATTGCGCCTCCGCACCCGGATCAGCCGTGCACGGCACGGCGGACGATGGCGAGAATGACGTGACCAAGGTTGTGAGAACACCGGCACCTTTGATCGTGCCTAACCCGGCAGACCCACGCCTGACGGAAAAGGTACAGGGTACCGACCAGGCGGGCGTGCCGGTCGAAATCAGCGTGCCGGTGGAGCGGCCGCTGACGCTGTATCTCAACGCGCAGGAAATCGTCACCATGATGACGATCAACGATTACCCCGAATATCTCGCGCTGGGCTATCTGCTCAACCAGAACATGCTGAAGTACGACGACATCGTCACCGAGGTCGAATATCACGATGACCTGCAGGTGGTGGTGGTCCGCACCGAGCACGGCACCAATTTCGAACAGAAGCTGAAGAAGCGGACACAGACCTCAGGCTGCGCGCAAGGCACCGCATTCGGCGATCTGCTTGAGGCGATCGAAGAGATCAAGCTGCCTGCCTCGCAATTGCGCACATCCTGGCTCTACGAGATGACGCACACCATCAACACCATGCCCTCGCTCTATCTCGAAGCGGGCGCGATCCACGGCTGCGTGCTGTGTAAGGAAGGCACGCCGGTCTGCTACACCGAGGACGTCGGTCGGCATAATGCGGTCGACAAGATCGCGGGATGGATCTATCGCCACGGCGTCGATCCCGGCGACAAGATTCTCTACACCACCGGACGGCTGACATCGGAAATGGTGATCAAGACAGTGCGGATGGGAATTCCGATTCTGGTATCGCGCTCGGGCTTCACCGCATGGGGCGTCGATCTCGCGCGTCAGGCCGGCCTGACGCTGATCGGGCGCGCGCGTGGCAAGCGCTTCGTCGCGCTGGCGGGACAGGAACGCATCGTATTCGATCAGGACCTCTCCTACATCGAAGACGAATCCGCAAAACACCGGCGCAAGGGCAGCGATCGTGACGACTGAATTTCCGGCGACGCCGGGTGTGCTGCTCGCCGGCGGTCTCGCGCGCCGCATGGGCGGCGGCGACAAGCCGATGCGCCAGATCGGCGGACGCACCATTCTCGACCGCGTCATCGCGCGCCTCCAGCCGCAATGCGATGGCCTGATCCTCAACGCCAATGGCGATCCGGCGCGTTTCGCCGCGTTCGGCCTGCCGGTGATCGCCGATACGGTGGAAGACTTTCCCGGCCCGCTCGCCGGCATTCTCGCCGCGCTCGACTGGGCCGCGGCGCATCGTCCCGACGTCACATGGATCCTGAGCGCGGCGGGCGATTGCCCGTTCCTGCCGCGCGATCTGGTGGCGCGGCTTCATCGCGCCCGCGCCGAACAAGACGCGCAACTCGCCGTCGCCTCGTCGGGCGGACAGACCCATCCGGTGATCGGACTATGGCATGTCGGCCTGCGCGAAGACCTCCGTCACGCGCTGGTGGTGGAGGAGATGCGCAAGATCGACCGCTGGACCGCGCGCTACAAGCTCGCCACCGTGGACTGGCCGACCGAACCGCTCGATCCGTTCTTCAACGCCAACACGGTCGAGGACATCGCGGACGCCAAACGTCTCGCAGCGCTCGATGAAGGCTAAGCCGGCCTGAAGCCCGCCTGCTCCAGAGCGGCGCGTGTGTCCGGCGACGCCAGCGATTCCAGAAATGCTTTCACCGCAGGCCGATCGCGGCGTTTCTCGACGATCGCGAAATCATAGTGCTCTTCCGCAAGCGGAATGAAGCCGAGACCGGCGGCACGCGCCACCGGTGCGATGGTCACACCCCAGTCGGCGCGGTGCTGGGCAACAGCGGCAGCAACCGCGTTATGCGAGCGCGGCTGGTTCCAGTAGCCGTCCGGACGCTGCCCTTCGAGCAACTGGTCGATCAGGATGCGCGTCCCGGCGCCCTGATTGCGGTTGACCATCAGGCACGCCGGATCGGCCAGTGCGGCACGCACCGCAGCTTGCGCATCCCGTCCCTCGAATCGCTTGTCGCCGGCGCGGAACACGATGCCCTGCATCCGCCGATAGCCGGGTACGAGATCAAGGCCGGCGTAGAGGAACGGTGTGTTGTAGGTCCCGGTCTTGTCGTCGAACAGATGAATCGGCGCGAGATCACATTCGCCGCGACGGGCGGCCGCGAGTCCGCCGAGACTGCCGACCGAAATCGAGCGCACCGACAGACCCGCGCGCACCAGCGGCGCGGTGACGACATCGAGTCCGGTACAGTGGCTGCCGATGATAACGAGATCGGGCACGCGGACGTGCGGCGTGAACAGCGTGACCTGCGCTTCGGTGTCGGCCGCCATGTGATCGGCCAGCGCATCGATCCGCAGGAAGCCATCGGACTGCGAGAATGACGTGATCGCGCCAGAGCCCTTGCCGGATGGATAGGCGATCAGCCCGCCCTCGCCTTCGACCAGCGCCACCATTACGAATTCGGTGCGGCCGAGTTCGGATGCGATCCGCACCGGCACTCGCGCGGTCACCTGCGCATCGCTGCGCGGCGGCAGGCCCGCCAGCCGCCGCAGCACCGGCACGATCATGTCGTGAAAGGTGAACATCGCCGAGGTCGGGAAGCCCGGCAGGATGACCACCGGCTTGCCATCGCATACCGCGAGGCATAACGGCTTGCCCGGCTTCAGCGCCACGCCGTGCGCGACGACGCCCGGCGCGCCAAGCCGGGAAATGATACGATGGGAAACATCGCCCGCGCCCTTGGATGTGCCACCGGACAGCACCAGCATGTCGTGATTGGCGAGCGCCCTGCGCATCGCCGTCTCGAGTTCGGCTTCGTCGTCCGAAAACGCGCCGAGGAAGAACGCCTCGCCGCCATTCTCTGAAACCGCCGCAGTGACGATGGCGCCGTTGGTGTCGTAGATCGCCGCAGGCCGCAGTGTCCCACCAGGCTGCACCAGTTCGTCGCCCGTTGACAGGACCGCGACGCGCGGGCGCTTAACCACCGCGACCTCGGCGATGCCGCAGGCCGCCAGCATGCCGATTTCGCGCGAGCCGATCATGGTGCCGGCACGCATCAACGCTTCGCCGCGCGCGATGTCCGATCCCGCATACGAAATGAATTGCCCCGGAGTGGTGGCGCGGCGGATGTCAATGGCGTTATCACCGGCCGGCTGGGTGTGCTCGATCATGACGACGGCATCGGCCCCGCGCGGCACCGGGCCGCCGGTCGCGATCGGCGTTGCGGTCTCGGGCTGCACCGGGAGGCGCGGCTGGATGCCGCAGGCAATGACCTCGCCATTCAGCGTCAAGCGAACCGGATGTGCCTCGGTCGCCGCCACGAGATCGGCCGCCCGGACCGCAAAACCATCGACATTGGAACGGTCGAACGGCGGCACGTCGATCGGCGCCACCACATCGGCCGCGAGCGCGCAGCCCAGCGCGTCGGCAAGCTTGCGCGTCTCGCTGAAAAGATCGCGTGGAAAAAGCGCCTGTTCGAACCGCGCCAGCGCATCTTCCCGCGACAGGACGGTAAGAAACTGCTCCTGATCGGTGGCGGCGGAAGATGTAGTTCGGGACGGATTGCTCATGGCCAGCAGTCTATCAGCATTAACGCAGAAGATATGCCGCGCAAGGCGTGCCCGCCGCATAGCCTTCGCTATCGCCTGCGACCACAAGCCAGGCATCCGCCTGCGTAAGATGCTGAAGCGACAGGTCGCCGATCGCAAGCGGCAGCCAGCGATCGTCAATTTGCCGCAGCAGAACGACATCGGCGACGCCGGGACCGGACGCAATCTTGCGCGCCAGCGGCAGTGTCATCATGCGGCGCGCACGACGCCCCGCAAGACAATCGAGCGCGGGCCGCGCCAGCGTCCACCACACCGCCAGCGCCTGATCGGGCGCGCCGGGCAAGGCAACGACCGGCACGCCACCGAGTTTTCCGACCGCCGCCGTCCGTCCCGGCTGCACGGCAAGGCCGTGAGCGACCAACTGCGCGCCGTTTTTCCTCAACGCCGCAACGGCGGCATCGCTGCGTCCCGCACCAGTACCACCGATAGTCAACAACAAATCGCACGATGTATCCTTGAGGACAGTAGCAATTGCGGCGCCATCCCGACCCGCCGCTGCAATCACCGTCACATCCGCGCCGGCGGATTGCCCCTCGCCCGCAATCATGTCCGCGGTCGTCGCTTGGCCGATGGCGGGCTGCACGGCGACAATCGCGACGCGCGGGCGGCGCACGGAGATCGCATCGAGACCGGCCGCCAGCGCCACCATGACATCGATCGCCCGCACCGGCTCACCGGCCTGCAGAACGGATTGTCCTTCCCTGAGGTCACCGCCAGCGCGACGCACACCCTGCCCCGGAACGGCTTCCGCCAGAACATGGATTATTGCGCCCACATTCTCGACCTGCGCGGCATCGAGCACGCAATCGCAACCCTCCGGCATGCGGTGCCCCGCTTCAACCCAAGTGGGTGACGTGGTCAGCATCACTGGCGCGTAGGACGATGCTCCGACAAGATCGTAAGCACGGAGCGCCCAGCCATCGATCATGGCTGTGTCATATAGGGGAAGGCTATGCCGCAGCGCGACATGATCCGCAACAACGCTGCCCAGCGCTGTTGCTAAGGGAATCGAACGAGGTTCGATCGGCGTTAATCCGTCGAACAGTGTGCGAGCCTTGTCGAGCGAGGTCAGTGATCCAAGATGTTGCACATGAGTCATGCCGCAAAGTGGCCCAATCGCCAGCAACTTTGCAAGGATGCGGCTCTTGCGCCCACTGGCGATGATGTCGCGACTTTCAGTTTCCCGACAGCAGCGCTATGAGGCAGACTGTTGCAAACGCTGCGCACGGATCGCGACCATGTCCAACGGAGAATCGGCACTTCACCTCATATTGACCCTCGATTCCGGTCTGCTTGAGGTCGTTCGGCTGTCGCTCTTTGTCAGCCTGTCGGCGGTGTGTTGTGCCGCCTTGATCGGCGTACCAGCCGGGGCCGCAATTGCCCTGAATTCGTTTCCAGGACGTCAGGCCACCATCGTCATTCTCAACGCGCTGATGGGTCTGCCCCCGGTCGTGGTCGGGCTTGCGGTTTATCTGCTGCTGTCGCGCTCCGGCCTGTTCGGATCGCTCGGGTTGCTGTTCACACCCAAGGCCATGATCGTCGCGCAGACGATCCTGGTGACTCCGATCATCGCTGCGCTGGCGCGGCAAACCATCGAGGACTACTGGATCGAGTATCGCGACGAACTCATGGCCATGAACATCGGTCCGGTCGGGCGCATCGCCACCCTGATCTGGGATGCACGCTTCAGCCTGGTCACCGCCCTGCTCGCCGGCTTTGGGCGCGCGGCGGCCGAGGTTGGCGCCATTATCATCGTTGGCGGTAACATCGACGGATTCACCCGCACCATGACCACGACCATCGCGCTCGAAACCTCCAAAGGTGACCTGCCGCTCGCGATCGGTCTTGGTCTGGTTCTGATTATCATTGTGATGGCGATCAACGCGCTGGCGTGGGGCGCGCGGCGCGCCGGCGAACGCTACGCAGGCGGCTGATCATGCGCGCGCCACCCTCCGATCTGCCGATCCACTTCGAGCACGCCACGGTGCGCGCCGGCGGTCGCGCTATCCTCGACACCATTAACGTGGCTTTCAATCCCGGCGCGCCGACGATTCTGATCGGCCCCAACGGCTCCGGCAAGACCACCCTGTTGCGACTGGCGATGGGGCTGATCGCGCCAAGCGAAGGTCGCGTGACATGGGGCGGGCGCGAGAATGTCGCGCCGATCCGCCGCGCCATCGTGTTCCAACGCCCGTCGATGCTACGGCGCAGCGCCGCTGCGAATATCGAATACGCACTCGCCAGCGTCGGCGTTCCGCGCTCGCGCTGGAGCGCGCGCGTCGCCGAACTGCTCGAACTGGTTGGCCTGGCGGACTTAAGCGATCGAGCGGCACGGAAATTGTCCGGCGGCGAGCAGCAACGGCTGGCGCTGGCTCGTGCGCTCGGCCGCGATCCCGAAGTGCTGTTCCTCGACGAACCGACTGCGGCTCTCGATCCCGCTGCTACCAAAGCGATCGAAGACGTTGTCCGCGCCGTCGCCGCACGCAACATCAAGGTGGTGATGTCCACCCACGATCTCGGCGAGGCGCGCCGGCTCGCGGGCGACACCATCCTTCTCCATCGTGGCCGCATCGTCGAACACGGCAACGGACCGTCCTTCTTCTCCAACCCGGCAACCGAATCCGCGCAGCGGTTTCTTGCCGGCGAACTTCTTCTCTAGCCTTGAGGATATCGCCATGAATTTACGTCGCTTATTGATCGCACTCACAGCCATCGCCCTGTTGGGCGGCCTCAACACCGCATCCGCGCAGGACAAAACGATCGTGGTGGCCTCCACCACCTCGACGCAGGATTCCGGTCTGTTCGGCTATCTGCTGCCACTGTTCAAGGCCAAGACCGGCATCGAGGTCAAAGTCGTCGCGCAGGGTACCGGACAAGCGCTCGACACGGCGCGGCGCGGCGATGCCGATGTGGTATTCGTTCACGCCAAATCAGCGGAAGAAAAATTCCTGTCCGAAGGTTTCGGCGTGAAGCGCTATCCAGTGATGTACAACGACTTCGTGCTGATCGGGCCGAAAAGCGACCCCGTCGGTCTCAAGGGCACCAAGGACATCGTCGCGGCGCTGAAAGCCATCAAGGCCAAGGAAGCTCCCTTCATTTCCCGTGGCGACCGCTCCGGCACCCATATCGCGGAGCAGAAGCTCTGGAAGGCGGCAGATATCGACATCGCGAAGGACAAGGGCCCTTGGTACAAGGAAATCGGTCAGGGCATGGGCGCCGCGCTCAACATGGCCTCGGCGTCGAACTCCTATGTGCTCTCCGACCGCGGCACCTGGCTTCACTTCAAGAACCGCGGTGATCTCGCGATCCTCGTCGAAGGTGACAAGCGGTTGTTCAACCAGTACGGCGTGATGCTGGTCAACCCGAAGAAGCATGCAAACGTCAAAGCCGATCTCGGCCAGCAGTTCATCGACTGGCTGGTGTCGCCGGAAGGCCAGAACGCCATCGCCGGCTACAAGATCAACGGCGACCAGTTGTTCTATCCCAACGCCAACGATCCGAACGCCTGAGCTCGATCGAGGCGCAACAGCGGTCTTCAGCCGCTGTTGCGCAATCCGGCTGAAACGCCGTTGATCGTCAGCTGAATACCGCGCAGGACCTGTGGGTCCGGGTCCTGCGCGCGATACGACCTGAGCAACTCGAGCTGCACATGGTTCAGCGGGTCGAGATACGGAAAGCGATTGCGGATCGAGCGCTCCAGCAGCGGGTTGCCGGCCAGCAGCCGATCCTGATCCATGATGTCCAGCAGTGCACGGATCGAAGCCTGCCATTCGGCGCGGATTCGCTTGAAAATCGAGTCGCGCAGCTTTTCATCGGGAACAAGCTCAGCATAGCGCGAGGCGATAGCGATGCTGCTTTTCGAGAGCACCATGTCCATGTTCGACAGCAACATGCGGAAGAACGGCCACTCCTGATACAGCTCTCGCAGGAGCGCGATGCCCTTGTCGGGATGCTGTTTGACGAAGGTGTCGACAGCACTGCCGAAGCCGTACCAGCCCGGCAGCATGAGGCGGCACTGCGCCCAGCTGAACACCCAGGGGATCGCGCGTAGATCCTCGATCCGGCGAGTCTTGGTCCGTGACGCTGGACGGCTGCCGATGTTCAACGTCGAGATTTCGTTGATGACGGTCGAAGCCCAGAAATACTCCTCGAAGCCCTCGGTCTCGTACACGAGACCACGATAAGCGGCATAGGCCAGCGACGACAGCGTTTCCATCACCGCGAGATGTTCGGCGCGCGGTGCGGAATGCGGCGGCTGCAGCAGGCTCGCTTCCATCGTCGCCGCCGCGAGGATTTCCAGATTGTGCCGGCCGACTTCCGGATTGGAATACTTGCTGGAGATGATCTCGCCCTGCTCAGTGATGCGGATCTGGCCGTTCACCGCCCCGCCCGGCTGCGCGAGGATGGCGTCGTAGCTCGGGCCGCCGCCGCGGCCCACCGAGCCGCCGCGGCCGTGGAACAGACGCAGGCGTACGCCATGGCGCGCGAACACATCGATCAGCCCGATCTCCGCCTTGTAAAGCTCCCAGCCCGAGGTGACAAAGCCACCATCCTTGTTGCTGTCCGAATAGCCGAGCATCACCTCCTGCACGCCGCCGCGACTGTCGACCAGCGCGCGATAGGCCGGCAGTGATAGAAGACTGTTCATGACATCCGCGCACTGGCGCAGATCGTCGATCGTCTCGAAGAGCGGCACCACATTGATGCGGCTTGCTCCCTTCGGGTCGATCAAGCCGACCTCCTTGAGCAACACCGCGATCTCAAGCAGATCGGACACGCCCTCCGTCATCGAGACGATGCTCTGCGGAATGACGGCCTCACCGAAAGTCGCGTGCGCATCAGCAGCCGCACGAAGGACAGCGAGCTCGCCTCGCGTCTCCTCGCCATAGGCCGCGAACGGCGACACCAGCGGACGAGCCGTTGCAAGCTCGCGAACCAGCAGCGTGATGCGATCCTGCTCCGACAGCGTGCGATAATTCGTGCCTGGCGCCACGGTCTCGAACAATTCCGCAATCGTGCGCTCGTGAACGGCAGAATTCTGCCGCATGTCGAGACTCGCCAGGTGAAAACCGAAACAATCGACCGCGCGGCGCAGCAGCCTCAAACGTCCTCGGGCAACAACGCCAGACCGGTTGGCAATGAGCGAGCGATTGATCGTATCGAGATCGGCCTTGAATTCGGCCACGTTGACATAGGCCATCGCCTCGCCGACAGGCCGCCGCCCCCCCTCCACCCCGAGCCGATGGGCTGTCGCCGAAAGCCGGGCGTAGATGCCCGACACGGCGCGACGATAGGGTTCACCGCGGCGGTGCGCGGACGTATCGGGTGAGCATTCGGCCAGCGCCTGCAATTCCGGCGAAACATGGACGAGTTGCGAAGCGAGTGACAGCTCACCACCCAGTTCATGCAACTCCCCGAGGTAGAATCGCAACACCTGAGCGCACTGCATATGCAGCGTTTCGCGCAGAACGTCTGCGGTCACGAACGGATTTCCGTCGCGATCACCGCCGATCCAGCTTCCCATCCGCAGGAATGGCGCGAGTTCTCGCGCCGCCTCGGTCTGACTGCCCTCTGGCTGCAACCGATCCTCCAGCGCGCACAGCAATCGCGGCAACTGTGTGAAGAACGTGTAGTCGTAGAACGACAGGCCATTGGCGACCTCGTCCAGCACCGTCAGTTTTGTGCGGCGGAGCAGATTGGTCTGCCACAGCGTCAGCACCACGCGGCGCAGTTGCTCGTCGGCAGCGTCCCGCTCGTCCGCAGTCAGTTGCGTGCGCTGACAGCGATCCAGCAGGGTCGCAACCTCCATCTCGCGATCCATGGTGCTCTTGCGTCGGACTTCTGTCGGGTGCGCGGTCAGGACTGGACTGACAAGCGCACCGTCAAAGAAGCGGCGCAGCTCCTCTGCCCCGATGCCCGCCTCTCGCGCCCGCGCCACCGCTCCGGCCAGCGTGCCTGCCTGGCGCGACGGCTCGGTGAGGTTTTGGCTGCGGGTCTGGCGAATATGGTTCTGGTCTTCGGCAATATTGGCGAGATGGGAGAAATAGCTATAGGCGCGGACGATGCGCACGGTCTCGCCGGTCGACATGCCAGCGAGAATGGCCTCAAGCTCCTGCCGCGCGGGCTTGTCGTCGTCACGATGAAAACGGATAGAGGTCTGGCGAATACGCTCGACCAGATCGAACACCGCCTCGCCTTCCTGATCGCGCACGGTATCGCCGAGGATGCGCCCAAGCAGGCGGATATCCGCACGGAGCATCGCTTCGACTTCGGCTGTCTCTGTATCCGTGTCGATATCCATACGCCCGGTCGCCAGGGTCGCTTTGTTACCGGCCATCTGTGTCGTCGGTGTCATGCGCCGTCCGCTCCCAAAATATCCGGCACGCTCCCTCGCAATTTTTTGATGATGGCGCAAGCCAACTCGGTTCTGGGTGCAACCGTGCAGTCAGTTCGCGGGCCGCGAATATTCCATCGCACCATCATCTAGCGCGCCGAATTTCAGTGTGAGAATATCGAGCGCATAGTTCTGGTGCAGCTTCCACGGCGCCTTGGAGCCCTGCTTGGGGAATTTATCGAGCGACCGCCGGATGTAGCCCGACGAGAAATCGAGCCACGGCACCTCGGTAATCGACGGGTCAGTCCGGCGCGGCGTGCATTGCGCGTAGCCATGCCTGACCATGTAGTTGAGTAGCCGGCAGACATAACCGCAGGTCAGATCGGCCTTCAGCGTCCACGACGCGTTGGTATAGCCGAACGACGACGCCAGATTGGGCACGCCGCTGTACATCATGCCCTTGTAATTCATGGTCTTGGCCGGCTCCACGATCTCGCCGTCAACGCTCAGTTCAATGCCGCCGAGCACTTTCAGGTTAAGGCCGGTCGCGGTGACGATGAGATCGGCGGCAAGTTCCTCACCGTTCTTCAGCTTGATGCCGCGCTCGGTGAAGGTCTCGATATGGTCAGTGACGACAGACGCCCGCCCGCGATTGATAGCCCGGAACAGATCGGCATTGGGCACCAGGCACAGCCGCTGATCCCATGGATTGTATCGTGGCGTAAAATGCTTGCCGACATCGATATTCGGCATCATCGCCTTGACGTGATCGAGGATCAGCTTCTTGGCGCGATCCGGCGTACGCCGGCACAGCCGGAAGAAATACATGCCATAGAGCACATTCTTCCAGCGCACGATTTTGTAGACAGCCCCGGGAGACAGATAGCGGCGGAGCGTGCGGGCGATACGGTTTTCAGCGGGCCGCGCGACCACATAGGTTGGGGACCGCTGCAGCATGGTTACATGCGCTGCGTCCTTCGCCATTTCCGGCACCAGCGTCACGGCGGTGGCACCAGAACCGATGACGACGACGCGCTTGCCGGCGTAGTCGATGTCCGGCGTCCACTTCTGCGGATGGGCAATACGTCCGGCGAAACGCTCGCGGCCAGGAAATTCCGGCGTATAGCCTTCCTCGTAGTCATAATAGCCGCTGCACAGAAACAGGAACTTGCAGGTGAATCGCACGACGACGTTGTCAGAGCCGTGTTCGGCCTCGACCGTCCACACCGCGTCGCGCGACGACCACGACGCGCGCCTGACGCGATGATTGAAACGAATGTGGCGATCGATGCCGTGGTCGCGGGCCGTCTCGCGCACATAGTTCAGGATCGAGGGTCCATCGGCGATTGATTTCGCTTCCAGCCATGGCCGGAAGGAATAGCCGAGCGTGAACATGTCGGAATCGGAACGGACGCCGGGATAGCGAAACAGGTCCCACGTCCCGCCGATGCAATCGCGGCCTTCCAGAATGACATATGTCTTCCCGGGACAGTTCGCCTGCAGATGATAGCCTGCGCCGATGCCGGACAGCCCGGCGCCGACGATCAGCACGTCCACATGTTGGTTCGGCACAATTCTCTCCGGCGACCCGCGATTGCAGCGAGCTTATCGCATCCTGCCGATCCTGCGCCATTCTGTCCGGTCAGGGTCGAAATCGGGTTCCCGGCGCCACCCAAGTACGGTGGCCAAGGCAGCGCCAGCCATGTATCAGAGCGCCACGAAAGCAGCCGTCTGAAGGAATTCAAGAGTGTCCCAGCCCGCCACCCGCAAGCCGTTCCTGGAAGTCCTGTCGGGCGAGGCCCTGCCCGTCCCGCCCATCTGGATGATGCGACAAGCGGGGCGCTATCTTCCGGAATATCGCGAATTGCGGGCCAAGGCAGGCAGCTTCCTCAAGCTCTGCTTCACGCCGGAATATGCTGCCGAAGTGACCCTGCAGCCGATCCGGCGCTTCAATTTCGACGCTGCGGTCATCTTCTCGGACATTCTGGTGATTCCCTACGCGCTCGGCCGCTCGGTACGGTTCGAAGCCGGCGAAGGTCCACGTCTCGATCCGCTTGATACGCCCGAGAAAGTGCGAGGCCTCGCCCGGAAGGCTGATTTCAGCACGCTTGAACCGGTCTACGAGGCCCTGCGCCACGTGCGCGGCGAGCTTGCGCCTGAGATCGCGCTGATCGGCTTCTGCGGCGCGCCGTGGACGGTCGCGACCTACATGATCGCCGGTCATGGCACACCGGATCAGGCCCCTGCACGGCTGTTCGCCTATCGCGAGCCCGAAGCCTTCGCGCATCTGATTGACATCCTGGTCGAAGCCTCGATCGGTTACCTCACCAGTCAGCTCGCAGCTGGCGCCGACGTGCTGCAGATTTTCGATACCTGGGCTGGCGTGCTGCCGCCGGCCGAGTTCGAGCGCTGGTCGATCGAGCCGACGCGCCGTATCATCGAAGGCGTGCGTGCCAGGGTGCCCGGCGCGAAGTTCATCGGTTTTCCACGCGGCGCCGCCGGGCAGTTGCCATCTTACGCCGCTCGCACCGGCGTCAATGGTGTCAGCATCGACTGGACGGCCGAGCCGTCATTCATTCGTGATCAAGTGCAAAGTCGCGTTGCGGTTCAGGGCAATCTCGACCCATTGGCGTTGATCGCCGGCGGTGCGGCGCTCGATCGCGCGGTGGACGATATCCTCGCCGATTACGGCAAGGGACGGCTGATCTTCAATCTCGGTCACGGCATTCTGCCCGAAACGCCCATCGCCCATGTCGAACAGATGGTCGCGCGCGTGCGCGGATCGCAGCGCCGCGCCTGATTGCGGGCCGCTTACAGAAATCCGAACCGGTCGCCTTCGATCCACAGGCAGGTGAGTTGACCCGTCGCATAGGCGCCGGTGTCGATGTTGATCCGGTTCGGATGCACCTCGGGCGAGCGAACCGGCGTATGGCCATGGACGACGAGTTTTCCGAACATCCCCCGATGCTGCAGGAAATCGTCCCTGATCCAAATCAGGTCGTGTTCGGACTGTGATGCCAACGGCACACCAGGACGAAGGCCCGCATGAACGAACACAACATCATCAAGGACGAAACAGGACTTGAGACGCGTAAAAAAATCCACGTGACTGGGTGGAAGTGCGTCCCGAAAAGCCTGTGCCGCCTCAGTCTGCTTGGCGGAATCAGGATTGAGCGCGCACACCACGCCATATGACGCCAGCGTCTCCAACCCGCCGAGTGAGCGCCAGGCCGGCAGCATTGCAGGATTACGCAGGAAGTCGCCCACCAGCGTTTCATGATTGCCCTTGATGAATATGGCCTCGTGACGCTGACCGATATCGATCAGAGCATCGATGACCCCGCGTGAGTCCGGACCGCGGTCGATGTAATCACCGAGAAAAATGCACATACTTTTGGGCACTGGCCGATCGCGAAGGTCGGCGTCGACCTTTGCCATGACCTGCTGCAGGAGATCGACCCGGCCATGGATGTCACCGATCGCAAACGCCCGGCTCCCGGTCGCAATCCGGTATCCGGAAGGCAGCTGCGTGCCGGAGGGAGCAAACATTCCTGACCGATCCAGACCATGACAAATCGCGATCCCGGTCCGAGCAAGACGGATAGGACAGCGTTACCGAGGACAGCCAGCGGCCCAGCGTCGTGCGGGCAGATATGGCGTCAGCCATCCTTACCCAATGTCAGCCGAAACGGGAAATCCGGAGGCTCGACTGCCGCGACTGAGAGCGGGCACTGCGGCGAAACAGGGTTTTGGTGAGCCCGAAGAAGTAGCCCACCTGCAAGCCAACCGCGATCAGGACCGCGGCGCCAACCATACCCCAGGCCGTTGCCCCGGCTGCCAAGCCAAAACCGGCGGCCAGGGCCAAAAGCACGATCATCGCGGGCACAAGCATGACCACGCGAAACTGTGCAAGACCAAATGCAAAACCAGCGGTGAGGGCAAATATCATCAATGAAAGCATGGGATTCTCCCACATGCACCATGACGGCGAGGTGTTAAGGGCGCGTTACGCCGATCCGGGTATCAGGTCCGATCCGGCGCCACATGTTTCAATTTGGGGAAGAGCTGTCCGATATGGGCCCATGCCCCGGACGGGTGATGGTTTTGGGCCACACAGGAAAGTAAATAAACCTATAAATTAATCCTAATTCGCTCTATTATTTAAACTTTCCCAGAAATCGCTGTAAATAAACTCCTTACTTTTTTCGTCATTCAGAAACGTTTCGTATAATGCGTTTGTTTAATGAGATTGGGGAGCTCGTGACACCCGCTGCCGGTGCGATCCATCAGGATTCGCTGGCAGGCAAAGTCCAGTCCGGACACGATCATCTCAACCGCCCCAGCCTGACCGCAGCGCTGACAACCGTCGGGCTGGTTGAGTTCCTGGCGATTGCCACGACCGCCTTCCTCATGGCGGTCAGCTATCATCTTTTTGCACATCCCGAACATTTGAGCCTTGGGCGCTATGCCAGCGCGGCCGCCTTTATCGGGGCCGCCGAAACTCTGATCGCCGCGTTTCTCGGCCAATTTGCCGACGTTCCGAAGCGGCGCCACAACCGCTTTATCTGGAGTGGAGCTGCATCGATCGGATTGGCATTTCTGTTACTGATGTCCGGGCTGTTCATTTTCAAACTGTCCGACCAGTACTCGCGCGTAACGCTCGTTCTTCAGCTACTTGCCTGCTGGGGAATGATTTTTGCGATCCGGTCCCTGACTTACGCCAAATTCCATTCCGCCATTGCCACAGGCATGATCAGGGGACGGCGCATCGTTCTTGTCGGCGGCCGCAACCATCGTGATGACTATATTCGACGGCTCAAGGACGCCGGCGAGTGCGTCGAGATCATCTGCAGCGATTTCCCGGCACGGACGTCCACCAGTTCCTCCTGCGACGGTGCCAAGACCGCGACATCGCAACTCGTCGAGCAATGCCGGTTGCTGCATGCGGATGAAGTTGTCCTGCTCTGCGATCAGACCTGGTTTGAATCACTGAGCGACATCGCGCTTGCGTTCCGGGACATGCCCGCGGCTATCTATGCCGCGCCGATCGAGCAGACCGGCCTTTGGTCTCGCGCTCGTATCGCCGAACTTGGCGGCAGCAACGTTCTCGAAATTTCCCGCCAGCCGCTTTCCCGCTTCGACCGAGCCATCAAACGTGTTTTTGATATCGTCGCGGCCACCGCCGGCTTGGTTCTGCTCTCGCCTCTGATGCTGATGGCAAGCATCGCGATTGTCCTCGATTCCAAAGGACCGATTTTCTTCCAGCAGATCAGGCACGGCTACAACAACCGGCCGATCCGGGTGCTCAAATTCCGCACCATGTATGCCGGAAATGAAATGGAATTCCGTCAGGCGCAGAAGAGCGACGCCCGTATCACGCGCATCGGCCGGATCTTCCGCGTCACCGGGATCGACGAACTTCCGCAGCTGCTGAACATCCTTCGAGGGGATATGTCTGTCGTCGGTCCGCGGCCGCACGCGATTCCGCACAACCAGATGTTCATCCCACAAATCGAAAGCTTTTCTCGCCGCCATACCGTCAAGCCCGGGCTCACGGGCTGGGCTCAGGTTAACGGATATCGTGGCGAGACCGACACTCTGGAAAAGATGCAGCATCGGATCGATTACGATCTCTACTACATCGACAACTGGTCACTGTTATTCGACCTGCAGATTATCGCCCTCACTCTTTTTTCTGGAAAAACTTACACCAACGCCGGCTAACGCCGTCGATACTTGATGAGCATTATTTATGCGTATCGCGATCGTGGATTACTCAGGCCACGCCTTTCCTGTGCATCTTGCTCGCACACTGGCCGCCAAAGGTCATGATCTTCTACATCTGTACTTTTCGGAGTTTCAGAGCCCGCACGGCAAACTCGAGAAAGTGAAAGGCGACCCGGAAAATCTTGATATCCGGCCTGTATCCCTCGGCATGGATTTTCCGAAATACTCATTCTTCAAGCGCCGGCTGCACGAGATCAAAATCGGCAAAGCGTTTGCCGCAGAGATCGACGCATTCAAGCCGGATGTCGTCCTCGCCGGCAACTGTCCCCTCGATTGCGTTCTGCAGATCGGCAGGAGCACACGTCACGCGAACCGGCGCTTCATCTTCTGGCAGCAGGATATCTATTCCACTGCCATCTCTCGCATCCTTGGCCGCAAACTCGGCCCAGTCGGGAAACTGATCGGACGCTACTATCGCGGCATGGAGCGACGCATCCTGCAAATGAGTGACGCCACGATCGTTATCAGTCAGGATTTCGTCGACTCGATCCGGCGCGAATTCGGCATCAGCACCGGCAATGTCCATGTGATCGAGAACTGGGCTCCGCTCGATGAAATTCCGCAGCGTCCGAAGAACAACAGCTGGGCGGCCGATCAGGGCCTGACCGATAAAAAGGTCGTGCTCTACAGCGGCACGATCGGCCTCAAGCACGATCCGCAGCAGATTCTCGACCTCGCCCACGGACTGCGCAACGACGACGATACCCGAATTGTGGTGATTTCCGAGGGACCATTCGCACGTTGGCTTGGTGGCGAGGCTCTGGCGCATGGTCTGGACAATCTGATGGTCCTGCCCTTTCAGCGCTTTGACGCATTCCCCAACGTACTCGGCAACGCCGACATCACCATCGCGGTCCTGGAGCCTGATGCGGGGGCATTTTCAGTGCCTTCGAAAGTGTTGAGCTATCTCTGCGCCGGCCGTCCTATCGTGCTGTCGGCACCGCCGGAGAATCTCGCTGCCCGAATTATCGAGACCTGCAAGGCCGGCAAGGTCGTCGAAGCCGGTAACCGCGCCGCTTTCGTCGCAGCGGTGCGCGAACTCATCACGAATGCAGAATTGCGCGCCATCACCGGTCGGAACGCACGCGCTTATGCCGAGATGACGTTTGATATCGACGTTATCTCGACGCGCTTTGAGGCGATCTTCCGCGATGCATTGATGGGACTGGACGCGACGAAACGGTCGACGCCCATCATGGTCCCGGCGGTGCTGCCCCCCAGCAGCAGCTCGAGTTCGTCCTAGTAATAACGCGTATAGGCACCAAGATAGGCGCGGCCACCATAAGGTCCGTAGGCATCATAAAGACCACGACAGGAGAACGGATCCGGGCAGCCGCACAGATTCACCGTCACACAGCGCGTCGGGCCGCAGCGACGAACCAGGCACGCGCTGCGAGCCTCGCGATGGACGCGGGATTGGGAATATTGATGAGAAGTCGGCACGCCAAGTTCGGCGGCTGAAACGACCTGGCAGCTTATGGCCAACACTGCAGCGGAGAGTAATGCCTTCATCATGACTTTCTCCTTTAAATAAGTGGCCGCGCTTGTCGCAAAGCGCATCAAAAACGCTCCGTGTATTCATACCGAAAGTCTTTGATGGATGGTAGTATGCCCAGAATAGCTTCACGCTGCCCATGACCCGGAACATCCATACTGATGCACTTTCTCGTTCCGTAGTAGCAAACCTGAATTGCAATGCTGTTGCTGCAGCCGTTAACCGCGGTGATCCAATGATTGTACAAATTCTCGTTGGTCACGACCGGCCGAGCCACCCCCCCGATCTTCAGACAGATCGTGCCGTTGGCGTTGCGATGTCGTCGAGGGAAACCTCCACGCATCCCGTCCGTCGGCACGACGACACCAAATGTCGCGCCCGGCGTCGCTCGCTCGCGTTGATCGCTAAACGGCAACTGCCCCTGTGACTGCGCCTCACCTGCCAGCGCAGCGAAGGCCAGGCCCGCAACAAGCCATCGTATCCAGTTCGATTGCAATGCCCAACCCCATATCCAAATCCGTCGCCTGCTCCCCGGAAGACGTCCAGTCGATGGCAATGACGGCCGCCCGCAGTATAGCCGGTTTCGGCGCGGCGAAAGAAAAATCAGGACACAGCCATCTTCGGTCAAACATTACAAAAGCACTGTCAGCATTGGGGGGGCTGAGTTTCGCCCTTCTGGCAACCCTGCTTCCAGCCTCGGCAGCGAAAACGCAGAACGTCCAGATCGACGTTCTTACCGATCGGTCATCCTCGTCGCACGCGACCGCAGATGAAACCGTATCAACCGTGCAGAGCGCTCTGGAATGGGTTCGCAAGGACAATGCCACCCGGCAAACGCCGGCAATCTACACGATCAACCTGCGTGACCGGCGGATCGCCGCGGCAGAGCCGTTTACGATCAAGGGCCTGAGGCTCAGGTCGGGCTCTCAAATGATCGTGGCTGGGCGACCGGACACCGGCACCATTGTTTCCGGTGCCTTTCGCGCGGAAAGTTTTCTGAAACCCGTCGCTGCGCCCGGTGGGGCAAGCAGGTACACCCTCGCCCTGGCCGATCTTCCGCCGCCCCTAAAGGAAGCGCTGACACGCAAGCTCGCCGCGACCTCTCCTCAGGAGATCATGGTCCGCATCAACGGGTCGCGCATGATTCATCCGACGCGCTGGCCGGCTCAAGGATTTCTGCAATATGTGGAGATCGGAGCTAACCCGGGCAACTGGCTTGCATCGTTGTCATTCGGGGCGGCTGCGCCCGACATCAAGGGCACAGCCGGCCTATGGGTCAGTGGCTATCTGACCAATGAATATTTGTTTGTGAATGTGCCGGTCGAAGCGGTCGATGCCGCTGGTCGCGTCTGGATCCGCCGCTCACGCCTTAGCAACGATGGGACGCCGCCCGAACGGCTCTATCTTCATAACCTGAAGTCCTTCGTTGGCTGTGATGCGTTCTTCTACGATCCGCAATCGCGTTCGCTGACTTTCTGCACCACGTCCCCAATCGAAACACTCGAGCTCTCGACAAGCGATACGCTGCTTGACATCTCCGACGCCGAACGAATTCGTTTTACCAATGTCGTGTTTGAAATGACGAGCGGTGACGCCATCATCGTCCGCCATTCAAACCATATCGACATCGACAACACGATCGTGCGCCTGACCGGGCGCGACGGGATCGTCTACTCGAACGTGCACGATTCCACGATCTCCAAAGCGACGGTACACGACACCGGTGGCCGTGCGATCTGGTTGACCGGCGGCGACCGGGCAACGCTGACAGCAAGCGGGCTCGTTCTCGAAGACAGCTTGCTATACGATTTTTCGAAAGTTCAGCGAACCTACACGCCGGCGATTCAGGCTGATGGGGTCGGCGTTGTCATTCGTCGCAACGTCGTGTTCAACGGACCGCAATCGGCGTTGATGTATTCCGGTAACGACCATCTGATAGAAAACAATATCTTTGCGCAGTTGGTGACCGAGTCAGGCGATGCCGGCTTTATCTACACCGGCCAAGACTTCACCAGTCAAGGCACCATCATTCGCGGGAACGTGCTGCTCGGCACGGGTAGCCGATACTTTCAGAATGCCCGTGGCATCTGCCTCGACGAATTCTCCAGCGGAAATACTGTAGTGAACAACATTATTGTTAGCACGCCCTACGGCATCCTGATGAACGGCGGCAAGGACAATACCTTCACCTCCAACATATTTGTGCTGAGCACCCCATCGATCTGGGCGAGCGCTCTGGGTCACGCAAAATGGTGGCAGCCATGGAAGGAAGATCATCTGAAGGCTCCTGACGGCCTGTCGGTCAAGAACCTGTATCGATTGCCGATCAATCACGAACCGTGGACCTCGCGCTATCCCCATCTGCGCAGTTATCGCGACAGCAATCTGCTCCAACCCGAACGCAATCGGATCGAACAAAACATATTCCTTGGATCCAGTTCGATTACGACTTCGGACGACAAACTTCCGACTGCCATGACGAGCGGCAACAAGGCGGTGCTCTTTAACGGACCTTTGGAATTCCTGGAGCTGTTGCGCAACCGAATCTCGCGCGCCGAACTTCCGCACGCCCTGCAGCTGCTATCCGATCAACTCAACCGCCATGGTATTTCACATCCGCGGATCACGACCATCGATCACGCGGGAGCCAGACTGTCTCTTTCTTCCGATGCCGGGACGCAGTGAACTGATGTCGGAAAAGCGCGTCCTCATCATCTACCGATCGTACTTTCCTTCGCTATCCCATCTTGGTCCGGCGACAGCGATCCGTAATCTCGTCACGAACATGTCGGGCGATTACGATTTCCATATTCTGACCTTGAACTATGAGTTCGCAACCGGCAGCCCCCTGTTTAAAGAGACGCTGCATCGCGATGTCGGGCCACACGCGGTTGTGGAGTACGTTCCGCGCGGCCTGGGAGGCCTGCGTATTCTGGCGCAGCGGCTGCGTGAGAATTTTCACGCTATCGACATCCAATGCGCCTTCGATCCGTTGCTGGCGATACCAGCGCTGACCATGTGCCGCTTTGGCGTGGCCGGCAACAGTCGGATTTATCATACCCCGCACGGCATCTTCATGGATGTCATCATGTCCGCTGGCCGATTGAAGAAGGAGTTGTTCTGCCGCGCAGCCGACGCCGTCGGCCTTTATCGCAAGGTCACTCATCTCGCTGGCTCACCAGGCGAGGAGGCGGACCTTCGCCGCAATCACTTCCGCGATCAATCTGTTCACGTGGTGTCGCAGTTTGTCGAAACCGTTCCCGTGCCGGATCGCAAACGCCTGAAGCCAGTCAACCAACTGCGGATCGCGTTTGTTGGGCGCGTCACCGAGCAAAAGAACCTTCTGTTCGCAATCGATATTCTGAAACGCCTGAAGGTTCCCGCTGCGATGGACGTGTTCGGTGCCGTCGGCGATGAAGCCTATTTCGCGGCATGCAACACCTCGATCGCTCGCGGACTCGGCAATGCCGAGATTCGATTCAAGGGCGGCATTGCGAAGGAAGCACTATTCGCACAGTTGCCCGAGTACGACGTCCTGCTCCACCCCACGTTGGGCGAAAACTTCGGCCACTCCATTGTCGAAGCACTCTATCTCGGCCTTCCCGTTCTGATCAGCGACCGTAGCCCATGGACGGATGTTGGATCGCATGGCGCAGGCTGGTCGCTTCCGTTATCCGATCCGCAACCCTTTGCTGACAGGCTTGAGGAAATTTATGCAATGGGGGAGGAATGGTCCGCCTTGAGCGACGGCGCGCTGCGCTACGCTCACGCGACATTCGACAGGACACAAACCGTCACACGTTACCGGCAGGCCTATGGCTAGTTCATTGTCTTACAGGAATTCATTGCCATGCACTGGCTGACAATCAAGAAGGGCGCCTACTGCGCGCTTCGCCCGCGGCTATGGTCTCATCTGCGCCGCGGCGTGGCGCCGACGATCGAGCATCGCGGCGCGCTGTCGCGATTTTCGTTCGATACGGTTGTGGATGTCGGCGCCAATCGCGGACAGTTCGCAACGTTTGCGCGGGAAACATTTCCCTCTGCCGATATCTTTTCATTTGAGCCGCTAAGCGGACCTGCAGACATCTTCGAAGCCGTGCTCGGCAATGATGACCGGATTCATCTGGCGCGCAATGCAATCGGTTCACGGTCGGGTACCGCGATCATCTACGTAACAACGCGGGACGACTCATCGTCCCTCCTGCCCCCCGGCAAAGCACAGGACGATATCTTCGGGGTGCAGACTGCGGGGACTCAGGAGATCGCCATCCGCCGGCTCAGCGAATGCATGGCCTCCAATGAACTGGCTGGTCCAGCCTTGCTGAAAATCGACGTCCAGGGCGCAGAGCTCGAGGTTCTGATTGGTAGCGCAGATCTGATCGATCGCTTCAACGCCGTCTATGTCGAATGCTCGTACCTTCCGATGTATGACGGTCAGGCGCTGGTACCCGACATCACCCGATGGATGGACCAACATGGATTCCACCTGAGGGGAGTGTATAATCAGCACACCGATCCTGAGCATGGACCTGTTCAGGCAGATTTTCTTTTCACCCGATGAGCAACACGCCCGAGACAACATTGCCATGAAACCACCCGGCGTGCTGGCATCCAATTTCCTGCTTCTGCGCAATCTTGTCGCCGGGGGTTTCCTCAATTCCGCCGGCCTCGGCTTTGCCGCCTATATCGTCGTGATCTGCCTGCCGGGCATCCGGGCCAGCGCGGCACGCCTCGATGAATTGCGAGAGGGCGTAATTTCGATGTCCGACGTCGGCGAGAGTAGCCTGCATATTGCGGTACCCGCATTGCTGCTCGGCCTCATGCTATTCGCCCGCCATGGGGTGTTTCGCGCCATCTATCAAACGCAGGCCTTTCTCGTTTTCCTTTTGGTGTTCTCGAGCCTTGTCCTGTTCACATCGTTGATTGGTAGTGACTATCTCGTTTCCGGCGCGCAGATGTTGCAGTATGTCGTCACTATCGGCTGCTTCGTGCTGTGCCTCTGCTTCTGGCAGGCACCACCTCGTGACATCGACAATGCGCTGGCGATGGCATTTGTCGTCCTCGCCGGGTCATTGGCTGCTGCAGCCTTGATTCAAGGATTTCATGCGTACCGCTGGGTCGGCCTGATACATCCTAACCACTACGCGCGTTACGCCTACATCGCACTGATCCTGCATTCCATGCTGACACGCCGGGTGAGCCTGCTGGTCTTCATGCCCTGTTTCGCTGCGGCCTACATGGTCAGCGCGCGCACTGTCATGATCGGGATCATCCTCTTCTATGTGGGCTGGTTGGCCTGCACCAACCTCGATCTTCTGACCAGTCGGATGCGGCAGTTTGCCAGCATACGCACACTGGCTATCAGCATGATCTCGCTGCCGATTGTCATGCTGTTCGCCATTCTCTTTATCGACATGGGTCAGCTGGTCGAAAAGATCGAGAAGAATCTTGCGATTTTCGATCGCGATCGGGGCGTGTCATCCGGATTCACCGGCCGCGCCGATTCATGGAACACCTTTTTCGATACCATGGATCAATTCGCTTTCATCGGCTACGGCTTTCGCTCCAGCCGCTACGGCTTGAATATCGTCCATAGCGGCATCCTGTCCTATTTCATTGACTTCGGTCTGATCCTCGGCGGCATTCTTTTGATCGCGATCATCGCGCGCGCCGGCGTCCTGATATGGGTGGGTATCACCCGTCACGAACACCGCAGCCTGATCGCAGGCCTGACAGTCGCAACCACCCTGCTCATTCAATTTTTCGAGCCCGACAATTTCAATATCGGATTCATCGGATCGTTCTTTTTCATGCTGGTTCTGGCCTACACGGAGCCGGTCCGCATACGGCGTGCTGCACGCACGCCTGAACCCACAACTATCGCGGCGAACGGGGCACAGTTGCACACTGGAACCTGACCTAATTCGCCGTCCTATGATGGTTAATGCCCCGCCGGAGATATTTGGCATCTCCAGAAATAACCTTAAGAACGGTGCGATCAACAGCGCGATCACATTTCGCGCTATGATTTCGGAAGCCAAAGGCATATTGCAATGATCAAAGCCGTTTTTCAGATTTTCCTTTTCATTTTGCCATGGCCTCTCCGGCGGCGGCTTCTTTCTCTGTTCTTGGGGTACAAACTGCATCCCAAAAGCCGCGTCGGCCTGTCGATTTTCTTTGCCGACGCGGTCGAGCTTGGCCCCGAGACCATTATCGGTCACTTCAACTATGTTGGTCGTCTCGACAAGCTCCTGATGCACGAAGACTCGCTGATCGGGAATTTCAACTGGATCACCGGTCTGTCGCAAAAGATGAATTCCCCCTACTTCCGATCAAAGACCACGCGCAGGTCGGAACTGATCATGGGCAAGAGCAGCAGCATCATCCATTGGCATAATATTGATTGCACCGATCGGATCGAGATGGCGCCCTATTCCGCGCTCGCCGGCATCAGGACGCAACTCATTACTCACGGCGTTGAGATGATCACATGCCGGCAGACCTGTTCGCCGATCACCATCGGCGAATATACCGTGATTGGCGGCGGCACCATCATTCTCAAGGGCGTTCGCGTCCCGAGATGCTGTATCGTCACGCCAGGAGCGATGATCACCCATATCGGCCCGGAGCCCTATGCACTGATCTCCGGAAACCCCGCAAAGGAAGTTCGGAAAATTCCTGAGACCGCAAAAGTGTTCTTCCGGACACGCAGACATATCGACTAACCATATTATTTGCCGGCGATGCCGCAGTCCTGATCATGAAGTCCATCCTGCTATCGACAATGTCGGCCGGGCTCGCGAGAATTCTCGCAATCGCGCTGAACGTGATCGGCTTACCGATGGCCCTCGCCAATCTCGGTCAATCGCGCTTCGCGCTGCTCCTGATTGTCCTGAGTATTGGCTCTTGGATCGGCTTCGCCAATGTCGGCATGGGGCGCGTCGTCGCCAACATCATCGCGCGCGATCGTAAAGGCGCGAGCAAATTCATGGTCAGGTCAATTTCGACCGCTACGGTACTCGCCGCAGGCTTCAATCTCGCACTGTTCTGCATAACCTCCGCGATTTTCCTCCTGGTCGTCTCTCACATTCCCCTGAATCCGGTGATCGAAAACAACTATGGAGAATTCGTCGCCAGCGTGATTTCACTGTTTCTGGCAATGAGCTTGTGGTTTTTCCTCTCGGTGTTCGAGGGAATAGACGCCGGAAATCACAAGCTTCACCGTCTCTACCTGTTTCAGCTTGCGAGCTACACCGTCTCGCTTGTTCTGATGTTTACAGTATTTCGAACTCACCCCTCTATCACGTTAGCTGCTTACCTTCTGAATCTCAGCTTTCTGCTGGGCTCTATCCTGCACGCGATCGATGTTATCCGGAGACATCGCAATCTGTTTGCAGCAGATTTCGAGTGGGATTCGCGCGTGCTGCGCCTTCTGCTGCTGTCATCGGTCGACTTCACGATCATCAGCCTTGGCATCGGAATCCTATTTCAGCTTGCGACTGGCCTATTCGGTTTTATCGCAGGGCCGCAAGCCGTGTTTGACCTCGGCATCTTCATGCGGCTCATGCAGTCTTACGGCGCGCTGGTCATCGCATTCACCTATCCGCTCTCGAACATCATCGCGTCACATCTCGCCAGCCGGCACGACGCGGCCGCCCTGCACACAGCGAGACTGAGCGGCGCACTCCTGCTCGGCGCGGCCGGCATTGCCGCCGCAGGGTTCCTCGCCTTCGCCAACGAAATACTATCGTTCTGGCTACGCACCCCGATCCGGCTCGATAGCCTGTTCCTGAGCTGCGCAGCCTTATTGATTATTCTGAGCGCCCTTCACTTCTATGTCGCGAGCTTGCTGATCGGAACATCGGACACCAAGGCTGTCGCACGCATTCATCTGGGCGAAGCTGTCGCATTCACGCCATTCGCTTTTGCCCTGTTCTTTACGCTTGGTGAGGCGGGGGTCCTGCTCGCTCTCGATCTCACACTCGCCGCAGGCCTGTTCTTGATGGCGCAGCGTGTGCTGGCTCACCGCGCGCTCGGCGCTTTCTTCTTCCAGACCCATATCAAGGCAGTCTAGTTTTTCGGCTGACCGTGAACCACAGTCGATGTGCCCGGAATATTGAACTGATAACCCTTGCGGGCGAGCAGCACAGCGAACAGTTGCCGATTTCGGGTAGGCACCTTGCTCAACCGATCAATCACCTGCTGCCGATGCGCTGCGGCAGGCCCGAGGAAAATATCGACCGCCTCGATGTAAAGCTCGGTCCGCAGCAACAGACAGAATTCATCGAGAACATCGGACTGCAGCTGCCCGGGCAAAGCTTCGAATATCGCAAAAGCTGCGCGATTGCGCGGTATCGCGATCCAGGCCTCGTTCGGGCCGACCCGATAGGACATCGCCAGATGACGAACATACTCGGAGCGAAAACCTGACTGAAGGCTTTCAATCTGAAACAGCGCGAACCACAAATAGGAATCGGCCGGAGCGCAGGACAGGCCCGAAATGACCGACTGGCGCGCCTTCTCGAGGTCTTCATCAACTGAAAATGACGATGCGTCGAAACTCTGATTCAGAACAGCAAGTTGAAGGATGGCCGCGCTATGGGCTATCGCAGGCTTACAATATCCGGCATCGCTTTCCTGCCGCGCCGTCGCAATTTGTGTTTCTAGGATATTGAGAGGAAATGTTTCACCCCGGACAACGCTATCTGCAATTTGGTTGACCGGAAATTCGTTCCATGACGTCGGCAACGTCAGGATGCCCCACGCAAGACCGACTGCTCCGATGACTGCGGCCATGATCCGGAGCATGACCGCGGAAATTGACATTCGGTCGACGATCGGGGTCACGAGACCCGCGTTGTATCGGGGGTAATCTTTGGCGCGTAATTGGGGTGATAATAATAGTTTGCGCCATACCCTTCGTAACGCTTCAACAAGCTGGTATCAGCCTTGTTGAGAACAATACCGAGCAGGTTCTTGCGCAATGTACGAGCGCTAGCCAGCGCCCGTTCGATAACGTCGATATGCGTCTTACCCCACTCGACGACCAGCACATAGAGTTGGATAAATTGACCAGTCGAGCGAACGTCGATCACCGGCGCAAGCGGAGACAGATCGACCAGGACGTAATCAAACTGAGTGCTCAGTTTCTCAATGAGATGCTTGATCGATTCGGAGGCCAGTATCTCGTTCGAATGGGCAATCGGTGATGTAATGACGGTAGGCAGGAAATTCAGCCCCGTCACAGGATCCTTCCAGACCGCATCGGCAAGGCTGACCGAACCATCCGCGACCTGAAGCAGACCAGTGGCTGCGGAAGGCGTCAGGCGCTTGGTGAGCGAGGGATTGCGCAAATCGCCGTCGATCAGGATCGCCTTCGCGCCTGCCTGCGCACTTAGCAACCCAAGCGACGCCGCAACCGTTGACTTACCTTCGTTCGGCAAGGCCGATGAGAATCCGATCACGCGACCTGCCCTGCCTGGATTGCCCAGATCGATGGCGACCTTGATCGAACGAATGCCTTCCGTGTAGCGCGAGAATGGATCCTGGATGATCGCCCAGAACGGGTCGGCGGTTTCCTGCAGGGTTCGCGGTGGCGGCGCGGTCGCCGGAAGCGCAGGCGCTTCCCGCCCCGGAAGAACCGGGAGTGTGGAAATGCAGTCAGCACCAAGCACAGCTTCGGCTTGATCACTGGTGCGGATCACACGGTCGGCGAGATCGCGCAGAAGACCAAGACCAAGCCCGAGCACCAGCCCGCCGCCGCAGGACACCAGCAATACCAGGATCGTTTTCGGATTGCTGCGCTGGAGCGGGCGGCTTGCGGTCGAAATCACTCGTGCTTCTGTGATCGGAAACGATTGCTGCTGGATCGATTCCGTGTAGCGCTGCAGGAAATTCTCATACAGCGAACGATAGGTCTGCGATTTGCTCTCAAGCTCCTTGAGCTGAACCTGTGCCCGGTCCGTCAACCGGGATTTGGAAACCGCCTCATCCAGTGACTTGCGGACATCGTCCTCGCGCTGTTTGGCGATTTCATAGTCGCTCTTGTACGTCTCGGCGAGACGCCCGAGCTCCGCGGTGATCGAGCGGCCGATCTCCCGCATCTGATTTCGCAGGTTCAGCGCCGCCAGATGGTTCGGTCCGTAACGGGAAGAAAGATCAGCCTCGCGATTGGCGATATCGAGGTACTGCGATCGCAGCTTGCTTACGACCTCGCTGCGCAGCGTGTCCGTGACAGTCGCCTCGCGCACATCGGAGCGCATGATCTGCTCGATTCGATCGAGCCTCGCCTTGGCCGCCGCTGTATTGGTCTGCGCCGCGAGCAACTGGCTGTTGAGTTCGGCAACCTGCTGCTCTGCGATAGAGCGCCCCCCGGCATCGACGATGTTGTTCTGGGTCTTGAACTCAACGATCGAGCGATCGGCACTGGTGGCCTGTTGGCGCAGCTCCTGGATACGATCGGCCAGCCAGTTTCCCGCACGCCGCGCCGACTGATATTTGGCGTCCAATTGATCGTTGATATAGGCCTCGGCAACCGCATTCGCGATCTGCGCAGCACGTTCTGGATTAGCCGAGCGGTAGCTGATCTCGATCACATAGGTCACGCCGACGCGCTTGGCAGAAAGATTGCTGGAAAAATGCCGTAATGCACGTCGATCGAGCTGGTATTCGGACGACGCTTCGCCGGGCTCGAAAATCGAATAGATGTAATACTGAAGATTGCCGAGGAGGCCGCCGCCATAGCGCGTGAATTCAGCGTCGTCGACGAGATGCAGATCGCGAATCACGGACCGCGCAATGTTATCCGACTTGATGAGTTCGACCTGGCTTTCCACCGCAGGGGAATCGATAGGCACTTCATTGAACATCGATTGCGACTGGAAGGCCTGGATCTTTCGCGTGTCGATGATGATGGTGGCTTGCGCTGTGTAAGTCGAGCGCACAATCAGCATGTAGGCGGCGCCGATGAGCAGCGTCGCAATCAACGTTCCTAGAATCACCGGATACTGGCGGCGAAAAAATCCGACCACCGAGGACAAGATCTGATCTGGGGAAACGTAATCAGCGAAGCTGGCTTCGCGATCCGAGTTCTGATCCAGCTTCGATATCTGCAACATGTGCAATCAAATCTTCTGGTCGGCGGCTGACCCGACCTGACTATGCAATCTCTTGGCCGCCAGACCGCTGACGGCCTCTTTGAGTATACGAGACTACGGGCTAACCGACGACGAGATTGTCGTCGTGGTCGTGTTGGTCGGTGCCAGTCCGGCGACACTCGACGTATAGCTGAAATTCGGTGTGTTCACCCCGGGGCCACCAATCTGCTGAGGACCGCCCGTTCCGGTCGGACCTCCCGGGAGCGGGTTGACCTGGCCACCGCTCGCTCCGCCGCCACCGGCGCCGGCACCGCCGCCAGCACCTGCTCCGATCGGACGGTCACCCGACGCCGCGGCGAATGCGAGCACAACGTCCTCGTCCTTGGTCTCGAGGATCGCCTGCTGGATCTGCGCCGCGAAGGCCGGATTGCTGCGGACAACGATCTTCGCGGCCTGCGCGAGCGCCGCGCCGATCGAAGACTTCTGCCCCTTGCTGGCCTTGGCCAGCAAATTGACGATGGGTTGCAAGGTCGCTGGATCGGCCTGCACAAGGTCACGCACGCTTGTGACCAGTTCGGGACCTCCGTCGGGCGACTTCGCAAGCAGGTCGGCAGGGTTGCTCAGAAACGCCGAAACCGTTTGTGGGGATGCGCCGCCGCGCTGAGCCAGCGCGGGGACAGATGTGAGCGCCGTGAGGCAAAGGGCAACGGCCAAAAGCGCTTTAGGCGAACTCGATACAGTATTGGATTGAAAATAAAACACGGCATGATGCCTTTCAAAAAAATTTAGAGAAATTTAACAGTCCGCAGAAGCGTTATCAATACGTCGTTCCCGTGCGGCATTACCCCGTCGGGGCAAGGTTAACGACCGGCGGCTTGTTATCTCCGCCTTTGAGGGCACGAGCTATCCCAACCCCCGTCAGCGCAACAACGGTAACAGAATACGCCGGTATCTGCATGGAAAAATCGACCAGGGAATGAGAAAGCGCGATCGCGCACACCGAGATCGCGGCCAGAACTTCGATCGCCGGACGCGCTGTCCTGATTGCCGACCGGGCCAGGATGGCGATGGCTGCCAGCCAGACCACCAGAACGACTGCCGCCAAGGGCAGCCCCCCTTCCACGGCAATTTCAACCAGCACGTTGTGGGCCTTGTCCCAGATCCCCCAGCCAGAGATATCCGGACTTCGATAGGCTGCAAAGCTCCAGACGAACGTCCCCAGCCCGGTCCCGAGCCAAGGGAATTGCGCGATCATCGTCCAGCATGACCGCAGGACGGCCAACCTCCCGCCACCACTTGCACCCTCGATCTGAAGACGCTCACCGACGCTGCTGCCTGCGATCTGATAGATGACCAACGCCACGAAAAGCACCCCGCCGATCATCAGCCAGCGCCGTGAACGGCGAGAGATCGTTTTGTTGAAACTCAGCGCATAGGCAACGAACAGCCCGAGAGCAGTGCACCCCACTCCGGCCCGGGAGCCCGTCAGAAGAACGGCAAGCACGCACATGACGAAGCAGCCAAACGGCAACATTGCCTTCCGGAAATTTGCCCGGGATGTCCCACGGCGCCGGCGGCGCCGCGACCGGCGACTCTCTTTTCGCTGATCCAGTTTCTGAAAAAACAGCAACAGCCAGAGAACAGCGCATGAGCCGAAATAGACAGCAGCGGCGTTACGGTTGGTGAAGGTCCCGGTGAGGGACGATTTGTAGGCGAGCTTCTCCCGCCACAGCACCATGGTCGGATCGACAGCAAACCAGAGGATGCCGAGGACGGCATAACCGACGCCCGCCCATGCGATCACTTGCAGGAGTTGTCGCGCCAGACGATCGTCGGTGCCGCAGAAGTAACCACAGACGAAAATCAGCACCGTCAGGAGCGGTGCACCGATGGCGCGCAACGCCTGATCCCGGGCAATGGAAGCGCTGGCCTGCGGCGACGGCTCGATCAGTTTGCCCGCCTCGCCCCAGATCGGGTGGGCCAGGACATCGCCGGGGGCGCGCGGAATTGTTTGCAGGATGACGACCGTGGCATAGGCGACGATCACGACGATGACAGCAACCGCGACCACAGCCGGCGACGGCAATGGCGGCGCCCAGATCAGAAATCCGAACAGTGCTAGTCCAGCCAGGATCGCGAAGGATGCAATCGCCACCGGGGATACCGACCCGAGCGGCAACGGCACGGTAGCGATGATCACAAAGATCAGCCACGCCGCAAGATCACGGCTCCAGACAAAAGATCTTTCGACGGCGTGATGCTCGGACAAATCGGGCCTCACGCGCGTCGAAAGTCTGTGGGTCACCTGACCAGGTTGCGCAACGCGACGCCGTTGTACGCTGCGACGATCGGATCGTTCACGGTCGCGGTAATCAGGCGGATGTAATTCAGCAGTTTCGCAACTTCCACCGCCGGAGCGTTCGACGTGTAGAGAAGGTCCTTGTTGCGCATCATCATCTTCGTAGTCAGGAAGTACGTTGAAGGATCGCGCGTATTGAAGTTGTAGACGATCGGGATGATCGGCGTGTCGAAGCGCGAAACGTCGACGCCAAGGCGCTGGGCGACCTGGCGCGTCTCGCCACGATAAACAAAAATGGCGGTCGGATCCGCCAGCGAATCGTTCAGACCACCAGCCTTCGCCACCGCCTCTGCCACGGAAATCTTCCAGGCATCGAAATTGTACTGGCCCTGCTGGCCGGTCGCGCCAAACGCGACGAAGGTTTGCGGCTCGCGATAGACGTAGATCGTGTCCTGCGGATGAACGAAGATATTGTTCGACGGCTCGTAGACCAGCGCACCGAACGGCACGGTGGCACGCTTGCCATTGCGCTCAAGCAGCACCCAGGTATCGAAGCCCTGGCCCTTCGGACCACCGGCGCGCGTAATGGCGTCAAGCAGATGCTCGCCCGCAGCGTTCGCAGGGAAGCGGGCGGGCGTGTTGACCTCGCCCAGAACACTGATCAGCGACGTCCGCTGATCGACCAGCGCAACAACCGCCTGCGGTTCGATGGCGCGATTCTTCAGGGCGTCGGCAATCGCCGTCTGCACTTCGGCCGGCGTGCGGTTCACGGCACGGATGGCGCCCGCGTACGGAACCGAGATGTTACCTTTGCTGTCCACCGACTGATTAGGCAGCGCGATGAAGTTGCCCGGACGGACGCCCGCTTCGATCGGGATGAACAGACCGCCAGCGGCGGCTTCGAAGATCGTAACGCTGACCACGTCGCCAATGCCGAAACGGATTTCACGCGGCGGAGCGCGGTCGGGGAATGAGTTGGTGAGCCTGCCGGTGTTGTCGGCCAACACCGAGACCACATCGGGCGTCACCCTCACGAGCGCGTAAGGCAGACTTTCGGGCTGAACCGGCTGCTCAGCTTTTACGTCCGTGCCATAGGGGCCGCTGGTTGGAAGCGTCGAGCATGCGCCCAGCGCCATGAGAACAGAAGTTCCGAGAGCGGCAATGGAAAATGGTTTAAGTATTGTAAAGCGTGCCATAATAGTGGCGATACCATGGAAGGATGACGGCCCGAAGCAGATTCCCGATTTTGGGTTACTACCGCAACCGAAGTTCCCAAGACCTGTTGCAAAGTGGCAACAAATCGATGAATTGCGGGTAGTTATGAACTTCGTGGTGTTGGAAAACCCCACATCGGCAGGCTCATCACCTCAGCGGGCCCCCCGCTTCGCGAATCGAAATGTGACCAACCCTGACCTGAAATATGGCGAACGACGGCCGCAGGGTGCCCGTCCGAAGCGATCTTCCCTGGTTAAAAATCCGCCAAAATCCGACCCGGCTTTTGAATCAAAAGTCCCTTCCAATCCGAGTAAAATCTCAAATTCCATCTTCTAGGGTGCCCCCAATCAAAAAAGGGGCGTCCTATGTTCAAGGTCTTCCGGGGTGTTGCGATCGTCGCGCTTGGCGTCGGCATTTACCAGAGTGCCCACGCCGGCATCCTCAATCTGCCGCGCTATCCCAGCGTCCAACGCGAGCACATTGCGTTCGCGACGCCGACGCTGGCGCCGTTGGCTTTCGTCAAGTTCTGCATGAAGTATCCGGACCAGTGCCGCAAACAGAAAACGGTGTTTCGTGGCGGGCCGGTGAAACTGACAGCCGAACGTTACGCGACGCTGATGGACGTGAACCGGCGCATCAATGTCGCCATCCGGCCGCAGGCCAACCTCCGCGGTGTGACAGGCGAGGAATGGATCATCAATCCGCGCAGCGGCGACTGCAACGACTATGCGGTGTCCAAGCGCTATGAGCTTCAGGCTCTTGGCTGGCCTTCGCGAGCGTTGATTTTGAGCGAGGTAGTGACAACCTGGGGTGAACATCACCTCGTGCTGGTGGTCCGCACCGATAAAGGTGATCTCGTGATGGACAGCCTGACCGGCGCGATCCGGCCATGGTCCAAGGCGCAATATCAATGGGTCCGCGCTCAGCTTCCGGGCAATCCCATGGCCTGGCGGACCCTCGCGGCTTCGCGTGGATCGAACGTCTGACAATGGCAGACGGATGGCAAGGACGCCACAAGGATGCCATCCGTCCATGAATTAACGGTCATGTGACCGACTTCCATGCGTCTGGTATCCTTGGAACGAAGCACCTTGTGACAACCACGGGCGTGACGCCGGGCAAATTTCCCTGTATTGCGCTGATGATATTGCACCGATCGCGCGAACAGAGGTGCGATCTGGACAAATAATTCCGTCTGCGTCAGCCCCGCTGCCGCCAACGCCAATTATAGCCGCCCGACGAAAGCAGGCTTCGTGGATAAAAAGCTGACTCCCGCTCAAATGATCGCTGCCACGGCGTTGGTTGGCGTGTTTCTGCTCTCCGTGGTTCCCGCCGCCGAACGACCGGTGACCGGCGCCGGGAGCGGCATCGAACATTTCCTCTGCTTCGCCCTGGTCGGCGGAATGACCGCTCTCGCCTTCCGCCTTACGCTCAAGACGCTTCTTCCAGCCGCGTTGATGTTCGCACTGGTCCTGGAACTTGCACAAATTCCGTTGCCGACACGCCATGCCCGCTTCGGAGATTTCGTGATCGATGCCCTGAGCGCCTGCGCAGGAATACTGGTTGCCCGGCTCCTCGCCTGGCTTTTGCGCAGTGCCGACCGTGTGGCCGACTAGCGCGAACCACTTCCGGCATATCCACCGCGTGGCGGCAACGACGAGTTTGAGGACGTCCCAAACGGACTCGTGAACGGACTGCCGAACGTATTTACTGACGGATAAGTCTGCGTCGAAGAGTTCGGCGAAACCGTATAACCGTTTTGCCGTTGCTGGTTTACCGTTTGCGATTGCGGCGACTGGGCCACACCTTGCGCCATGGTGGCGCTTGCCATCATCGCCGACATTCCTACAGCGATCAAAATCGTCTTCATGACCAAACTCCTGTTCCAGCTGCGAGCATCAATCTAGTCATGCTTTGTGCGGGCGGAAGATCATAGCGATCACAGGGCTGCCACGGCAAGGAACTCGGGGCGACACTGCCCGATCTGCCAATAGTGCTCGAAAACCGCGATCTTGCCCGCCCGAGACACATAGGTTTCGTGAACATGCCGTGCGAGTTCACCGTCCGGCCCAACGAACACCACGGCTTTTTCCGCAACGTTGAGCAACCGCGCCACGCCGTAGACCGTCGTCCCGTCACGCTTCATCGGAACCGGATAGTAGAAATTGGCCAGCGGCGCATCGACCGTCGAAGAGGTAATCGTCTGAAAAATTTCGCGATTGTCGCACACGATGGTGTGAAGCCCATCGATGGGACTTGGGAGGTCGGCCGTGACCGCGAGCAGCCCTGCTCCCCCTTCTTCGCGACCGCTGGTCCAGTTCAGGACCGTCCCCATGTAACGCGGAACGGCGGGCAGTGTGATCTTTCCATAAGAGGCGTGAGCCAGCGCCCAGCTTCCGGCGTCGGCCACCCATTTCTTTCCGGCGATTCTGGATGTCGCCGTACCAAACCAGATAATTGATTGCCCGGTTGGAGATGTGCCGAGTGACGCACTGTCCGGACGATCGAAATCATCGAAAAATGCGTCAGGCGGCCGGCTTGCGCGCGCGCAATCAGCGATGCGCGCCCGATAGAGGATCAGTCTCTGGATCGTCGAATTCCACATTCCCGCTGAACCGGCTCCAAGGCGCGTCATCGTCAAACCGCGCGGCATCTCCCCCTTGAGCACAACCGGCGGCTTGCCGTTTAGCGATGCGGCCAAACTGGTTTCTCCGATCACCAACGCCATGGAAAAACGCATCAACGGCGGAACTAAGCCGAGCCTGATCTCGTGAGATGCGCCATCTCTCATCACACGCGCATGTAAAGCCCAGCCGCGACGCTCAACGGCAATGAAATTCTTGCTGTCGCGATACTCGCTCCAGAGCGAACCATTTGCCGAGAACCTCGGCATGTCCGCTGTCACGATGAGCGAACGTTCGGGAGCACCCAGGTAATTCTTCTGGAGGTCTGCCGCCAGGGAGATGCGATCTGCCTCGCGTGAGGCGACACAGTAACTCGAGCGCCAGCTGCGTTTCTCAAGTTGCGGATCGTCGATCTCGAAGGTGAGATCGAATGCCGCGGTGACCACAATCTTGATCGCAAGATTGGCATAGCGATATCCCCCGGCGACCGCACGCACTTCGGCCCACCATGCCTTGTCCGTCTGAAGCTGCTGAATCGGCGCTGTCGGTGGCGTCGTGTTTGCGACTTTCCCCTCTGCATCGTTCTCAAGAATGACCAGCGACACCCCTTTCAGATTACTGGAAGAGCCGCCAGCAAGACGGATCGCCATTGACCCCGTCAGGGACTCGCCTGCGGCAATCGAAAAATGACGTCCCGATCCCAGCACTACATAAAACTCACCCGCCTGGTTGCCTTGCAACCGCAACAGGCCGCGGCCGTTTCCAGTTTTGGTGAAGGTCGCAGTGCAAGGCGCGGCCGGATTGAACTCGGCGGGCATCCGCCAGCCGCCAGGCGGTGACGCCGGTTGGGAATACCCCGCATCCTCGACGCCATTTGTGGCAGCATCCTCAATAATGATGCCCACCGGGTCGCCGAAAACCTCATGACGGACATAGCGCAGCTTGCCCGTTACAGCGTGCGCATCACTGCTCTTCGTGAAATCAAGGTCGGCAAGGTGAGCCTCGCCCTCAGCCATGGCAATCCCACCAAGTCCGAGCGACATCGCAAACAGCGAGGATCCGCCGACAAAAGACCTGCGTGAGAACATCCTTGCTCCGGTTTAACCCGCCTCACACGGCCATCCGTGTTCCGAGGCGGGAGATCGATACCATCCTTTTGCGAGTTTCGACATATCGCCAGTAACGATGAAAGCCGCTCCAACTACCGCCCGCCGCCGGGCTTGCTATAATGATGCCAGGTCCGAACAGGATGAGCGAATGCGTGCGCCCGTCATACTTTTCGTCGTCGCTATCGTGCTCCTCATCGGGGGTCGCGCCGGCATGGCATCGGACCCGTTAAGCGAGAAGGCCGCGCAGGACGCCCCACTTACGGTCGATCCGCAGACGCTCATCACACGATCGGAATGGAAGCAGCGCGTCGAGGAGGCGCGTGCGCGTGCGCGTGATTTTCTAGCCAAGGCTCGGGCCGGACTGATCAAGCCGCATCACCGCACGGATGAGGAACGCGCCAGCGAAGCGTCCGACGCCGCAATGAACGATCAAAGCCTGCGGCAAGGCGACATCGTCTCGACGACCAATGGCCTGGTCGTTTACACCGGTCGCAACGACGCCGACCCCAAGCCAGTTGACTTCATGCCGGTTCCTCCCGAGACGATCGTCACGCCTGGCCATCGGGCTATGGAGATGACGCGATGACTCCTGACGGCCAACCGGCCTGGGAGGTTGCGTTAGAGGCAGCGAAGGCCGCAGCCGACCGCGTCAATGCCATACGCCATTTATCGCCAATGGACCCCGAGGTGAAAGCCGCCTCGACTGCCTTTCGGGCCGCGCTTGATCAGCTGGAACGCGCCGCCGATCAAGCCGACTCCGATGTGAGCCCGATGCAGCCTGATTTGCCATAGAGAGCTGGATGAATGCACGCTGGCACAATGCAAGCGAACAGGCCCGCTCGTGAAGCCTCCAATCCGCCCTCAGGACTTCAGAAAACAGGAAGGCCCATGCTGACACTCTACCACTGCGCCAGCGCGCGCTCGTTTCGTGCTCTTTGGGCGCTGGAAGAACTCGGCCTGTCCTATGAACTGAAGATGCTCCCGTTTCCGCCGCGTTTTCTGAAGCGTGAGTATCTGGAGATCAATCCGCTCGGCACCATTCCGCTGCTGATTGATGGCGACACCCGCATGACCGAGTCTGCCGCGATCTGCCAGTATCTCGTCAGCCGTTACGGTCCCTCGCCTCTGACTGTCGACGTCAGCGACGCGGCCTACGGCGCCTACCTCAACTGGCTCCATTTCGGCGAGGCGACACTGACGTTTCCGCAAACCCTCGTGCTGCGCTATTCCAGGCTTGAGCCGGATGAGAAAAAGAATCCGCAAGTCGCCTCCGATTACGCCCGCTGGTTTCTGGCGCGGCTGCGCGGCATCGACGCCGTGGTCTCGACAACAGAAACGCTCTGCGCCGGCCGCTTCACCGCGGCCGATATTTCGGTGGGCTATGCCTTGATGCTGGCGGAAGCGCTCAAGCTCGATAGCGAATTTCCACCCGCCGTCAGCGCCTATTGGCGACGGCTGCAGGACCGCGATGGATTCAAGCGCGCCATCGCCGCGCAGGATCGCGCGAGCGCCGAGCAGAACGTTCCGCGATCGACCTGGCGCGACCAATCATCTTGATGGTCCGTGCGAAGCGCTGCCCATGGGCTCGTCAATCGCCACGCTTGCCGGCCCCCATATAACCGAACAAAAAGCCCGCCACTTTTCGCTTCTGGATTTCCTCGCTGCCCTCGGTGATGCGATAGCGCCGATGGTGGCGGTAGATGTGCTCGAAGGGCTTGTGGCGTGAATAGCCCATGCCGCCGTGCACCTGCATGGCACGATCCGCCGCCTCGCAACACAGCCGGTTCGCCCAGTAATTGCACATCGAGACTTTGTCTGACAGGCGGTGCTCGACCTCGGCCTGCGTCATCCGGTCCATTTCCCACGCCGTCTTGCGGATCAACAGCCGCAGCATTTCGGCCTGGGTGGCGAGTTCGACCAGCGGCCACTGGATCGCCTGGTTCTCGGCCAGCGCATGGCCGAACGGCTTGCGCTCGCGCGCATAGCGCACGCTCTCATTGATGCAGTACACCGCAGCGCCGAGCGAACTCGCCGCCTGACGAATCCGGTTCTCATGCACGAAGCATTGCGCCAGCGACAGGCCGCGCCCGATCTCGCCGAACAGCGCGGACTCCGGCACGAACACATCCGTGAAGCTGACGCGCGGATGATCGGTCGGCATGTTGAAGGTCCACAGATACTCCTCGACCTTCACACCGGGGGTAGCGGCCGGCACCAGAAAGCAGGTGATGCCCCGCGCGTCGCCGTCGTTGCCGGAGGTGCGGGCGAAGGTCGCGCAATGGGTCGCGACGTGCATGCCGGTGGTCCACATCTTCTCGCCATTGATGAGCCATCCGGCGACGCCATCGCGCGTGACGGGCACGGCGCGGGTTTCCATGTGAGTAGCGTCCGAGCCGTGATCGGGCTCGGTCAGGCCGAAAGTGATGCGATATTTGCCGGTGATCGAGCCTTCAATCATCGCCTTCTGATCGTCGCGCCCGTAGCGATCGAGCATGGTGACGATCGGAAAATTTCCGACAATGGAATGCTCGTTCTGCAGATCGTTGTGCAGGCCGAGGCCCTTGCTGGCGAAGTGTTCGCGGATCACCGCCATCCATAGGTTCGAGCCGTCCTTGCCACCGTAGCGCTTGGGAATCGCGAAACGCAGATGCCCGACTTCATCGGCGAGATCCTTCGCCGCGCGCAGCAAGTCTTCCCATTCCCGCCGCGGCAGGCCACCTTTGTCGAAATCGGTCCGCGCCCACTCGCGGCGATGATCGAAAAAGCGCTGGTTGTCGTCGCGCTCCTCGAGCGGCTTGATCTTGTCCGCAATGAAGCAATCAAGCTGTGCGAGATAGGCCGTGAGATCTTCAGGCAGGGAAAAATCCAAGCGTTCAACTCCCATAAGGCGGCGATCGCGACATCCAGCCCGCGAATTAAGGTGAGCCACGCGATGATCGTCAAGCGCGCAAATTAAGGATTGTCGAAGCCGCGCATTTGCTGGCTAATTGGACGACGCACGCGCCGCAGCAACGCGGCGTTTCAAACAAGCAAAAAAACGCAAAGGAACAAAGATGGCTTACGAATTCGCCAAGGTGGAGCGCAAAGGCCCCGTCACCATCATCACCCTCAATCGTCCCGACGTGATGAACGCCATGCACTCTCCGGCGCATTTCGAACTGCACCGCGTGTTCAACGAATTCGCCGCCGATCCCGATCAGTGGATCGCTATCGTCACCGGTGCCGGCGATCGCGCGTTCTGCGCCGGCAATGACCTCAAATGGCAGGCTGCCGGCGGCAAACGCGGCTGGGACACCAGTGGCTTCGCCGGGTTGACCGAACGCTTCGACTGCGACAAGCCGATCATCGCCGCGGTCAACGGCGTCGCCATGGGCGGCGGGTTCGAGGTCGCGCTGGCGTGCGATCTCATCATCGCTGCCGAGAATGCGGTGTTCGCGCTGCCCGAGCCGCGCGTCGGCTTAGCCGCGCTGGCTGGCGGTTTGCAGCGCCTGCCGCGCCTGATCGGCAGCAAGCGCGCGATGGGCATGATCCTGACCGGCCGCCACGTCAAGGCGCGCGAAGGTCTCGAACTCGGCTTCGTCAACGAGGTGGTGCCGCAGGGCGAAGCGCTCACCGCGGCGGAGCGCTGGGCTCAGGCGATCCTGCAAAACAGCCCGATGTCGATCCGTGCCTCCAAACAGGCCATCACCCGTGGCCTGGCCGTATCGCTGCAACAGGCGATGGCCGAACAGCGCAGCTATCCGGCTGTTACAGCCATGGCCGCGTCGGAGGATTACATCGAGGGACCGAAGGCGTTTTCGGAAAAGCGTCCTCCGCAGTGGAAGGGTCGCTGAGCCGCATCCGTTCTAAGTCTCGTCCCGATCAAGCTCGCGTCGATAGCTCGCATAATTGGGCTGATCGACCGCGAGCTTGTCCATCGTCGTGTGCCACAGATGATCCTTGAGACCGGGCGTGCTCAGATCCATCGCGCCGCTCGCGATCTGCTCCGACAGTTTTCGGTTCAGCTCCTCAAGCGTTCCTGATGCTTTAAGAAGATCGGCAAGCCGCGCAATTTCCGCGACGTTGCCCTGCGCCTCCTGCCCAAGCTGACGCACCACGAGGTCGAGCGCATTGATGCCGACCCGCAGTTTGAACGCCGCATGTCCCGACAGTTGCGGCGCGATGTCCGCGCGCAGGAAATCGGCAACCGCGCCGATCAGTTCCGCTGGCGTCGGCTGATCCTGCATCTCAACTCCCTCCGTGCATCACGCGCCGCGCGGCGCCAAGAGCCGCAACAGATCGATCTCGGTTTCCGAAGCGCGGCGACCGATCATCGCGCGCTCCATCGAATGATCGGGCCCGGCGCGAAACCGCTGCATCATTCCGCAGCACATCAGGCCCCAGCGCAGCGTGCCGAGAATTTCCCAGAATGCCACCCGTGCGCCATCGACGCGGTGGCCGGATGCCGCCTCATAGGCGGCGAACATATCTTCGCGCTGGCCGAACCCGCCGACCGGATTGTCGATCCCGCCAAAGCGCCACGAGTTGACGCAAATCCAGCCGAGGTCCTCCATCGGATCGCCGAGGTGCGCCAGCTCCCAATCAAGCACAGCGCGAATGCCATCCGGCCCGATGATCAGGTTGCCGTGGCGAAAATCGCCATGGACCAGCGTCACCGTGTCTGTAACTGCCGGCACATGATCGGATAGCCAGCGCAGCGCGAGGTCGAACACCGGACGCGGCCAATCGAACGAGCGATATTCATCCGCGAGCGCGGCGAGCTCTGATGAGACAGTCACCAATCGGAGATCAGGCAGGTCTGATGTCTCCAGCGCGTGAATGCCTGCCAGGATAGTTCCGGCCTGGGCCGCGAGTTTCGGCCGGGCAACAGCAAACACATCATCACGCAAAATCTTGCGCGGAATGGTTTCGCCCGCGACGCGGTCCATGACGAAGCCACGGCCAAGACCGTCCTGCTCGCTCAATACATGGCGCACGCGTGGCGACGGAATGCCCGCCTCATAGGCGCGCTGCATGAGCGCGGCCTCGGCCTCAAGCCCCGCCGCCCGCCCCGGCGCGGCGCCATAGCCCGCAGGCGCGCGGCGAAGAATGGCGCCAATATTGCCCGATGGATGAACGAGGTCGAACGACCAGGTTTCCTGGCTGGCGCCGCCGGAAAGCTGCTGGAGCTTGTCGATTCCGGTGGCGCCGGGAAACCAGTCCGCCATGCCGGCCTTGAGCAGCGCTTCGGCGGTGATTGCATCGGGATACACGCGACTGATACCTCAAAACAAACTGTGTGCGTGAAGCGAAAGCCTCACGCACACAGCATCAACGTGTCAATTACAATGACGAACGCACGTCAGAAGGTCAAATTATCCTTCACCAGAACCCAGCGCCCGTTCTTGACCTGCTGGACCTGCGTCACGGTGCTAGCCAGATGATTGGTCTTGGAGAACTTGGTCGGCGGCGAGTTGAAGATGTCCTGGAACACATCACCGGATTCGAGCGCGTCCAACATCTTCGCACCGGTGAGATCCTTGCCCGCCTTCTGCGCATAGTGCGCAAAGGTCATCATCGCGTTATAGCCGATGATCGCCTGGGTGTTGGGGGCGCTGCCGAACTCCTTCTTGTAGCTGGTCAGCCAGTCCTTCACCTTGCCCTTGGCTGTATCCTCATACGGAATCTCGAATGCCGCAGCGGCGTACAGGCCTTCAACGGCTTCCTTGCCGAGCGCCGGCACCTCAAGCACATTGGTGGGGGTGGCGCCCAGGAAAGTCACATCCCAGCCCAGCTTCTTCGCTTCAGCCATCGCTCCGATGGTTTCACGAATGATAGTGCCAAGCACGACAAGATCGCAGCCGTCGGCTTTCATCTTGGCGATCTGGGCGCTGAAGTCGGACACACCGCGCTTGTAGCTGGTAATCGACGCCGGCGTCATCTTCAGCGCCGCAAGCTCCTGCTTGAAGCCGTCGAGCACGCTCTTACCGTACTCGTCGTCCTGATGCATGATGCATGGCTTCTGCGGCTTCTTCCATTCAACCATGTGCTTGAGCGCCGCCCGCGTGCTTTCCACATATGGCAGGATATTGTTGAACTTCAGTCTCTCCTGCGGCTTCGCAGGATCGAACTTGAAGGTGAACTCGGCAGCCGTCAACGGAAACAGCTGCAGCACGCCGGCATCGAACAGGATGTCCTGCGCGGCGAGAACTGTGGGCGAGCCCATTGGGCCGATCATCGCGAAAATCTTGTCCTTCTCGATCAACTTCTGCGAAGCGAGCACCGCACGCTTCGGATCATAACCGCTATCCTCGATAATCAGCTTGATTTTGCGGCCATTGATGCCGCCGGCGGCATTGATTTCCTCCGCCGCCATCTTCATCCCGTTGGCAACCGGCACGCCCCAGCCCTTGATCGGGCCGGACAAATCCTGATGCGAACCGACGACGATTTCCGTCGGCGTAATGCCTTCATTGGTCACCTTCGTTTGCGCATAGGCCGGCAGATGGGTCAGCGCAATGGCGCTTACCGCAAGGCCGAGCGCCTTGAACGATGTCGTCATTTCAGTCTCCTCTCCGTGGCCCATATTGAGCGAAGGCGGGGGCCTCCATCCCTTCGCTGGTGAGCGGCCTTGTCAGGCCGCTGGAATTCGCTGGATCACGCGACGGCTGCCGCGCGATACATCGCCTCGATCTCCGCCGCGTACTGCTTGTTCACGAAGCCACGCTTCAGCTTCATGGTCGGCGTCAGTTCCTCGTCTTCCGGCGTGAGTTGGCGTTCGATCAGATGGAAACGCTTGATGGTCTCGACACGGGCGACATTGTGATTGACCGTCTCGACCTCACGCTGGATCAGGTCCTGCACCTCCTGGGCGCGGCACAGACTCGCATAGTTGGTGAACGGAATATCGTGATCCTGCGCGTATTTCTCGACGTTCTCGTGATCGATCATGATCAGGCAGGTGAGGTACGGCCGCTTGTCGCCGATCACCACCGCGTCCGAGATATAGGGTGAGAACTTGAGCTGGTTCTCGATCTCGGAGGGCGTGATGTTCTTGCCGCCTGAAGTGATGATGATGTCTTTCATACGGTCGGTGATCTTGACGAACCCTTCATTGTCCATCGAGCCGACATCGCCTGTGTGCAGCCAGCCATGAGCATCCAGCGTCTCGGCAGTCTTCTCGGGCTGGTTGAGATAACCCATGAATAGATAGTCGCCCTTGATCAGGATTTCGCCGCGCGGGCAGATCTTGACCTCGCCCCACGGCGCGGCCTTCCCGACCGAGCCGAGCTTGATGCGGTCGTTCGGCATCATGGTCGCGACGCCGCAATTCTCGGTCTGCCCGTAAACTTCGCGCAGATCGAGACCCAGCGCGAGAAACCAGCGGATCAGTTCGGGCGCGATCGGGGCGGCGCCGGTGAAGGCGAGCCGCACCCGGTCCAGCCCCATCATGCGACGGATGTTGCGGAACACCAGCCAGTACGCCGCCTGGTTGGCGAGCCGGAGCGACACTGGCGGCGTCTGCCCTTCGAGCCTGGCATCGGTCATGCGATAACCGATGGCGATGGCGCGGGCATACATCCAGCGCTGGAATGGCGTCGCATCTTTCAGTGCAATGGTGATCGCTGAATAGAATTTTTCCCAGATGCGTGGCACGGCAAGGAAGGCGGTCGGCTGCACCTCGCGCAGATTGTCGGGCACGGTTTCGGGGCTTTCGGCGAAATTCATCACCGAGCCGCACGCCACCGACAGATAATAGCCGCCGATGCGCTCGGCGACGTGGCACAGCGGCAGGAACACCAGCCGCTCCTCGTGCTCGGAGGGAACGAGCAGATGATCGACGAAACGCATCTGGTGAGTAACGCCGCGGTTGGAATGCATCGCGCCTTTGGGTGGGCCCGTGGTGCCCGAGGTATAGACGAGAATGGCGAGATCGTCGGCGCCGCGGCTGGCGATCATCTCGTCCCACAGCTTCTCGTTCCCGGCGATGGCATTGCGTCCCAGCGCCATGAACTCATCGAGCGACATCACCATCGGATCGGAAAAGCCGCTGAGCCCCTCCATATCGAACACGATAATGCGTTCGAGCGTCGGGCAGCGGGCGCGGCACAGCAGGACCTTGTCGAGTTGTTCCTCGTCCTCGACGAAAATCACGCGAGTGCGCGAGTCGTTGACCAGATACTCGACCTGGCTCGCCGAGTCGGTGGGATAGATGCCCGACGACACCCCGCCCGCGCACAAAACGCCCATATCCGCGAACACCCATTCGGGCGTCGCGTTGGAAACGATCGACGCCACATCGCCGGCCTTGAAGCCGATGGCTTGGAGCGCATAAGCGATTTCCTTGGCGATCTGCTGCCATTCGCGCCAGCTTGTGGATTTCCACACGCCGAGGTGCTTTTCGCGGATCGCCGGACGGTCGCCACGGGCTTCGACTGCGAGCAGAAAGCTCCGCGCGATCGTGTCCGCCACGGTTATGACAGCCGGTCTGGTCATTGCACACTCGCTCCTTGCCGCGGGACGCCTCGCCACGCGGATCGTCAGTCCAGTCTCATCGCCAGTCCAGTTTCATCGCCACGTCTTCTTTTTCTTCCAGCGCCGTTCGCCCCGCGCGCCCTGCTCCTTGGCGCCGAGGTAGAATTCCTGAATGTCTTCGGACTTCATCAGCCGTTCGCAGGTGTCATTCATCACCACGCGGCCGACCTCGAGCACATAGCCATAGTGCGCGGTCTCCAGCGCCACCTTGGCGTTCTGCTCGACCAGCAGGATCGACATGCCCTGCTCCTCGTTGACGCGGCGGATGATGGCGAAGATTTCCTTCACCAGGATCGGCGACAGGCCGAGCGACGGCTCGTCGAGCAGCAGCAGCGTCGGGCGGTTCATTAGCGCGCGACCGATCGCCAGCATCTGCTGCTCACCGCCGGAAAGCTGCCCCGCTGGCTGGTCGAGCCGTTCGCGCAGTCGCGGGAAGTAGCCATAGACAAGTTCGAGGTCGGCGGCGACGCCGTCGCGGTCGCGGCGCGGATAGGCGCCCATCATCAGGTTCTCGCGCACGCTGAGGAACGGAAACACCTCCCGCCCCTCCGGCACATGGCTGACGCCGAGGCGGACGATGCGATCGGCTTCCATACGCTGGATCGGCTTGCCCTCAAACTCGATGGTCCCCTTCTGCGGATCGAGGATGCCGGAAATGGTCTTGAGCACCGTGGTCTTGCCGGCGCCGTTGGCGCCAAGCAGCGTGACGATCTGCCCGCGCGGCACTTCGAGGCTGATGCCGCGAATGGCCATGATCGGCCCGTAATAACTTTCGATGTTGCTGAGCTTGAGGATGGTGTCCGGCGTGCTCATGACATCGTCCTCAGGCGCCGAGATAGGCCGCGATGACATCGGGATGGGCCTGAACGTCGGCGGGCGGCCCCATCGCCAGCACCTTGCCGTAGTTCAGCGCGATCACCCGGTCGGAGACCCGGTTCACCAGGGTCATATCGTGCTCGACCATCAGCACGGTGATGCCGAGCTCGGTTTTCATGTCGCGAATCCAGAACGACATGTCGTCGGTCTCCTCCACATTCAGCCCGGAGGACGGCTCGTCGAGCAGGATGAGCTTCGGCTCGGTACAGAGTGCGCGAGCGAGTTCGATCACCTTGCGCACGCCGTAAGGAAGGCCCGAGATCAGCTTGTCGCGATGCGCCTCCAGATCGAGGAATTCTATCACCTGTTCGACCCGGCGGCGGTGGGCCTTTTCGTCACGCCGGACGTTGGGCAGGAAAAGCAGCTCCTGCCAAAGCTGGGTGGTGCAGCGCTGATGCCGGCCGACCAGAAGATTATTGAGAACAGTGGCATTCTCGAACAATTCGATGTTCTGAAAGGTGCGCGCGATCCCGAGCTTGGCGATGTCGTGCGCAGGCTCGCGGGTGATGTCCTGATCCTCGAAATACAGCGAGCCGGAGGTCGGCTCGTAAAGCCGCGAGATCAGGTTGAAGATCGAACTCTTGCCGGCGCCGTTAGGGCCGATGATCGACAGGATTTCACCCTTCTCGACCGCGAAGGAGACGGAATCCACCGCCTTGAGGCCGCCGAAGTGCAACGACAGGTTGTCGGCGCGAAGGCAGCTCATCGGTTACGCTCCGATTTGACGTAGATCTTCTGCCGCTTGAAGGTCGCGCGCTTGTAGAGCGGAAAGAGCTGGAAGAACAGCTTGATCTTGAGCCAGCGGCCATAGAGTCCGTAAGGCTCGAACAGGATGAACAGCATGATGATCAAACCGTAGATCGCGCCCTTCAGGCCGTTGGCGGAAGCGAACACCGCGACGCTGTCCTGAATATGACTGGCCCGCTCGGCGCCCGCGCCGAATGCGGAGGCAAGGCCCGCGACCATGCCGGGAATGTCGTCCTTGAGGAAGGTCAGGAACGGATCGACCATCACGATGAAGATCGCGCCCAGCACCGCACCATGCAGGCTGAGCACACCACCGATGATGATCACCATGATGAACTCGATGGAGAGTTGCAGGGTGAACATCTCAGGACTGATGAACGACAGCTTGTGCGCGAACAGACATCCCGCCAATCCGGTGATCGCGGCGCTGAGCGCGAACGCCTTCACCTTGTAAAGCGCGACGTTGACGCCCATGCTCTTGGCAGCGGTCTCGCTGTCTCGGATGGCGATGAAGGCGCGACCGGTCGGCGAGCGCATCAGGTTCAGCGCACCGACAATCACCAGGATCAGCAGCCCAAGGCAGAGAAAGTAGAATGTCGGACTGTCGCGCGGGATGGTATCGCCGAACATCTGGATCGGGCGCACCCGCATGCCTTCGTTGCCGTTGGTGATGCTTTCCCAGCGCGCCATGATCTCCTCGACGATCAGCGCGAAGGCGATGGTTGCGATGACGAGATAGATGCCCTGCAAGCGCAGCGCCGGGAATCCCACGAGCGCCCCAACCACGCCGGCCAGTAGGCCTGCGGCGATAAAATAAACCGGGAACGGCACGCCGAGCTTGTGCAGATAGGCCGTGGTGTAGGCGCCGATGGCAAGGAAGGCCGCGTGCCCCAACGAGGCCTGCCCGGTAAAGCCGGTGAGAATCATCAGCCCTACGCCGACAGTGGCGTAAATGCAGACGAACACCAATTGGCTGACGAGGTAGCTGCTCAGCACGAACGGCGCGAGGGTCAGACACGCCAGCAGCACGCCGTAGGAGATGACATAACCGCGGTGGGGAAACAGCCTGATGTCGTCTTCGTAGTCGGTCTTGAACAAAAACCGCATGTGCGCCCTCACACCTTCTTTCGGGCGTGAAGACCGAACAGGCCCTCAGGCTTCAGGAGCAGAACCGCGAGCAGTACGATGTAGGGCGCGACATCCTTCCAGCCCGCCGGCAGATAAAACCCCGCCATGCTCTCGATCACGCCGATCAGCACGCCCCCGACCAGCGCGCCGGGGATCGAGCCGAAGCCGCCGAGAACCGCGGCGGGGAAAGCCTTGAGCCCGAGCACCAGGCCGACATTGGAATGGATGAACGTGATCGGCGCGAGCAGAACGCCGGCGCAGGTCGCCACCGCCGCGCTGATCGCCCAGACGATCGACACCACACGCTTGACCGGAATGCCCATGTAGTACGCCGCTAGCATGTTCTCCGAGCTCGCGCGCATCGCGGTGCCGAGCGTTGTCTTGTTGAAGAACAGGTACAGCACGCCGCACAGGATGACGGTCGCGGCGATCACCGAGAGTTTGTCGTAGGCCAGCACCAGGCTGCCGAGCCGCAGCACGCCGTGGCTGAACGGGGTTTCGATCTTGAGATCGTCGGTGCCCCAGATCATGCCCGCGACCGAGCGCAGGAAAAACCCGAGCCCGATCGTCACCATGATGATCGAGAACTGCGGATAGCCGAGGATCGGGCGAACCACGAGGCGTTCGGCCAGCATGCCGAACAGCGCCATCGCGATCACCGCGAGAACAAATCCGATCCAGTAGTTGAGGCCGAGAAGCGCGATGAAGGTGAACGCGAAAAATCCGCCCAGCATCATCAAATCGCCCTGGGCGAAATTGACGACCTCGGTCGCCTTGTAGACAAGAACGAAGCCCAGCGCGATCAGGCCGTAGACACAGCCGAGCGCAATGCCGCTTACCAACTGCTGAACAAAGTCCAGCATGGTCCGGGTCCCTCCCCCGATGCCGCTTGCAATTCTTTCGATCGCGTTCGCCGCATCCGTGCCGGCAGTCTGCCTCCGTTGCCCGGATGATGCCGTTAAATATAAGACAGCCTGAACCGCTGTCTCCTGTCAACACGGGACCAATTTGATGCGTTGCAACCGTAACGTTGCGCAGAACACGCAACGACCTGCCGCGAAAACAGGCAACGCGTGCATACTCACCGGCGCAGCGACGGCATCGATTGAGGTCAGCGGAAGCGCAGGTTCTGCCGGGTGAGCTGAGCGATCGAGGTGCAGCCCATCAGCCGCATGCAGCGCTCGATTTCGGTCCGCATTAGTTCCAGCGCGCGCTCGACGCCCGGCTGGCCCGCAGCGGCGAGTGGAAACAGATAATAGCGGCCGACGCCCACCGCCTTGGCACCGAGTGACAGCGCCTTGAGCACATGGGTGCCGCGATGCACGCCGCCGTCCATCATCACGTCGATGCGGTCGCCGACCGCATCGACGATCTCGGCCAGTTGATCGAACGCGCTGCGCGATCCGTCGAGCTGGCGTCCACCATGATTGGACAGAACGATACCCGTGCAGCCGATCTCCACCGCCCGCCTGGCATCTTCCACCGTCATGATGCCCTTGAGGCAGAATTGGCCGCCCCAATGCTGGACCATTTCCGCGACATCGTCCCACGTCATCGCCGGATCGAGCATCTCGGTGAAATAGCGGCTGATTGACATCGTGCCGCTGCCTATGTCGACATGGGTGTCGAGTTGCGGAAGCTTGAAGCTCTCGTGGGTAAGATAGTTGATCGCCCACGCCGGCTTGATGGCGAACTGCGCGATGCCTGCCAGATTGAGCTTGAACGGAATGGCGAAGCCGGTGCGCTTGTCGCGCTCGCGGTTGCCGCCGGTGATGCTGTCCACGGTCAGCATCATCACCTCGACGCCGGCCTGCCGGGCTCGCGCCATCATCTCGCGGTTCAAGCCACGGTCCTTGTGGAAATAAAACTGGTAGACCTGCGGCGCGCCGCTGATCCGCCGCGCCTCCTCGAGGCTCACGGTGCCGAGCGAGGACACGCCGAACATGGTGCCGTATTTACCGGCGGCGGCCGCCACCGCACGCTCGCCCTGATGATGGAACAGCCGCTGCAGCGCGGTCGGCGAACAATAGACCGGCATCGCCAGCTTCTGGCCCATCACGGTCACCGACATATCGACATCGGTCACCCCGCGCAGGACGTTCGGCAGAAGATCGCAATCGAGGAACGCCTCGGTGTTGCGCCGGTAGGTGGTTTCATCCTCGGCCGCGCCGTCGATGTAGTTGAAGATCGGTCCGGGCAGGCGCTGTTGGGCCATCCGGCGAAAATCGTGAAAGTTGTGGCAATCCCGCAGTCGCAATGTCGTCACTCCAGCCGCACGCGCCAGGCCGGCACGCGGCGCCGCCGCCGACTGGCCTTTAGCGGCAATCGCGGGCGGCGCGCAGTGCGACATTAAGAGAACCGGCGCGCGTGGTGAATGGCGCGCCACCACCTAATCCAATGATTTTCGCCTCTGGTCGGAGGGATTAAGGCACGATACCGATAATTATCTGATCCACCTGATATATTGCCACTCGCGCTGAACAGGCCCGCGCTCACGGCCATGCGGCGAAGGAGCCTTCGCGCTTGTCCGATCGCTCGGTCACATCGAGACGCTGCCTGTTCGGCGGCCGTCCGGTCTCCCGCTTATAGAAGCGGCTGAAATAGGCGGGGTCATGGAAGCCAAGCATGTCGGCAACTTCCGCGATCTTCAGGCTGGGATCGTCGAGCAACGTATCCGCCTCGGTAATCAGCCGTTCATGCACGATGGAGAGCGGCGAACGTCCGGTCGCCCGGCGAACGGTCGCGTTGAGCCGATCCGCCGTGACGCCGACTTCCGTGGCGTAGCGTGTAATGGTCCAGTGATCGCGCAAATGGACTTCGACTGCGTGCAGGAACTTGTGCACGATGGTGCGAGGCAACGGCTGAGACTCGCGAACCACAGGCCCTGACAGCCGCCATGCGGCAATCAGGAACAGCGCAAGTTGATGACGCATCGTCTCCTGAGCGCCCGGCCGATCGCGTAGCGCCTCGTCGAGCAGCACGTCGAGCGTATCGGCCATGCGACGTGCCTGAGCCGCATCGAGCTTTGCCCGGATCAACGGCCGCGATAACGCTGCGCGCATCTGGTTGGCATTCGAGCTTCCCGACAGGACACGCGCGAAGCCGATCTCTGAAACAGCGAGCGTCATGCCCCGTGATCCGGCTTCGAAATACAGCGTCGCCTTGGCCTGCGCCGGAAACCAGATCAGACATGGCGCCGAAACCGGAAGATCGTTCCCGTCAATCCGCACGCGCCCGACGCCAGACTGCAGCACGAAGCCGTAATACCGCGGATCGCGAAGCGTCCACTCGCCCCCTGTAAGCTCGCTGCGAAGAATCTGGACTTCCGTTTCCGGCAACGACCGCATCGGTACGTGAAGGGTCTTCGCGGTCATAGATGTCTCCTGCGATCGATCCGCCGTGAAAAGTGCAATTCTTTCTCGCTGATGTCTATGCGTCTCGATGACCCGAGCCCGTATACTTGGGCCGAGCCAGCGATTGTGATCGAGCCAGCCGCAGCTTCAACTGTGCTGCATCCGCGAAGGAGACACTCATGCCCGAAGCCCCCAAGTCCGAATTCTGGCGTGACCTCAAACCGATCTCGAAAGTGTTCCAGCCGGACGCGCGGCCGGAGGTTTATCTCAGCAACGCGCCGACCGACGATGAGCGATACTACGTACCGTTCACCGAGACGGTCTCCTCCCGCCCGCTGTGGATTTCGCCGTCGCAGAACAAATGGTGCGACATCCTGATGGCCAAAAAGGCCGGTCTGGTGAACCGGCACTATCACCCGCACGAAGTGTTCGCCTACACCATCTCCGGAAAATGGGGCTATCTGGAGCATGACTGGACAGCGACCGCGGGCGATTTCGTGTATGAGACGCCCGGCGAAGGTCATACTCTCGTGGCTTATGAGCACGAGCAACCCATGAAGGTGTTCTTCCAGGTCACCGGTCCATTGATCTGGCTCGACGAAGCCGGCGAGCCGGATGGATTCTTCGACGTCCACAATTACATCGCGATGTGCCGGGCTCATTACGACAAGGTCAGGATCGGTTCTGCTTACGTGGATACGCTATTCCGCTGACAAACGACCGCACTCAGACACTCATGCCGCCATCCACCATGAGCGTCGTCCCGGTCGTGAAACTGCTATCGTCGCTCGCGAGATAAAGCACCGAGCGGGCAATTTCATCCGCTGTCCCGTGACGGCCAAGTGGAATCATCGCGTTGAAGAACGCGGTGCCGTCGACACCAAGCGCATGGCCAAGCCCCTGCTCGACAGCGAGCTGGAAACCGTTATCGATCGGCCCCGGGTGGATCGTGTTGACGCGAATGCGGCGCGGCGCCAGTTCCTTGGCGAGGCAGCGCATCAGCCCGACCTGCGCATGTTTGGCGGTAATGTAGGCATAGACGCCGGCATCGCCGCGCATCCCCGCCACACTCGACGTGAGAATGATCGAACCGCCATCGTTCATATGCGGAACCGCGTGCTTGGCGGCGAGATACGCACCCTTCACATGCACTGTGAGAACGTCATCGAACACATCGTCCGGGTAGGTCGCGATCGGATTAACGACACCAAAATTTCCGGCATTCGAGAACAAAACATCAATCGCGCCGAACCGGGTCACTACTCTCTGAACATAGGCTGCGGTCGCCTCGGCATTGGAAACGTCGGCGGCCATCACATCGAGATTCTCTGAATTCATCTCGGCAGCAACGCGATCGAGCCGGGCCGCATCGACATCGACCAGCAATACGCGCGCGCCCTCCGTCAGAAAAAGTCGCGCGACGGCACATCCCAGACTTCCCGCGCCGCCGGTGACGACGCAGGTCTTTCCTTCGAGCTTTTTCACAGACTGATCCTTCAGATGGGATAATGGATCGGGCCATCCTGAATCGTGATCCAGCGCAATTCGGTGAACTCGGCGATGCCAGCCTTGCCGCCGAACCGGCCATAGCCCGACGCCTTGACGCCACCGAACGGCATCTGGGCCTCATCGTGCACGGTCGGCCCGTTGACATGGCAGATGCCGGATTCGATCCGCCGCGCCACGGCAAGCGCGCGATTGACATCGCGGCCGAACACCGCCGCCGACAAGCCATACTCGGTGTCGTTCGCAACCCGTACCGCCTCATCGACGCTGCCGACACGCACCACGGTCACCACCGGCCCGAATGACTCTTCCGCATAAATCCGCATCGAGGGCGACACGCGATCGAGCACGGTCGCCTCGACGATGGTGCCCTTGATGCCACCGCCCGCCGCCAGCACCGCGCCCTTGTCGACAGCATCCTTGACGAGTTGCGCGATCCTGGTCGCCGCCGTCGGATCGACCACCGAGCCGAGCGGCGTATTGCCCGCGGTCGGATCGCCAGCCTTCAGGCTTTTCGCCTTTGCCGTCAGCGCGGCGACGAACTGATCTGCGACACGATCATCCACCACGATGCGCTCGGTGGACATGCAGATTTGCCCCTGATTCATGTAGGCGCCGAACGCGGCGGCGGCGACGGCGGCATCGATATCGGCATCATCGAGCACGACGAACGGCGCCTTGCCGCCAAGCTCCATCAGCGCCGGCTTGAGATGACGGCCCGCCAGTTCGGCGATGATCCGCCCGACGCGCGTGGAGCCGGTGAAATTGACGCGCCTGACCGCAGGCTGCGCAATCAGGGTCTCGACGATCTCGGAGGCCGCATCAGGCGCATTGGAAATCGCGTTGAGCACACCCTTCGGCAATCCGGCCTCATTCAGCGTTTCAACAATCAGACGATGCGTGCGCGGACAGATTTCCGAGGTCTTCATCACCACGGTATTGCCGCAAGCCAGCGGTGTCGCGATCGAACGCACCCCGAGAATGACGGGCGCATTCCATGGCGCGATTGAAAGAACCACACCGGCTGGCTGCCGAACTGCCATGGCGAACGAGCCGGGCCGGTTCGACGGGATCACCTTGCCCGCGATCTGCGTGGTCAGTGCCGCGGCTTCCCGCAACATGTCCGACGCCAGCCCGACATTGAATTGCGCCCAGCCGGCCGTTGCGCCGATCTCCGCGCCCATGGCTTCGACGAAGGCCGGCGCTTTGGCCTGCAAAGCATCTGCCGCCCGCGACAGGATCATCCGCTTTTCGCGAGGCGACGTACTGGCCCAGCCGGAAAATGCGGCGGCGGCTGCATCAACGGCAGAAATGGCGTCATCGACGGTCGCCGCGGCAGCCCTGGTGGCGACAGCTCCCGACAACGGGTTGCGCCGCTCGAATGTCACGCCGCTTGAGGCGCTGCGGTCTTCACCGGCGATGATCAATCCTAGCGCGTCCACTTTTGCGTCCATTGTTTGACTCCATTTTCAGCTATTCGGGACGTTTCCGAGGAAAGCATGTTGAACAGCGGGATCGTCGATCAGAGCCGACGCGGCTCCTTCCCCAACGATACGGCCCGCCTCGAGCAGATAGCCGCGATCGGCGATCGACAGGCTGATCCGAACGTTCTGTTCAACCACAAGAAGACTGACGCCGGTCTTACGGATCTTGGCGAGAGCCGCAAACAACTCCTGAACCAGAATCGGCGCAAGACCGAGGCTCGGTTCATCGAGCATCAGCAGGCGCGGCGATGACATCAGCGCACGACCGATTGCCACCATCTGCTGCTCGCCGCCGGACATCGTCGCAACGGTCTGCTTCTGCCGTTCGGCAAGACGCGGAAACATCCTGAAAACAAGTTCGAGATTTTCCGTCGCATTGGCGCGGGCACGCCGCGCATAGGCGCCGAGGCGAAGATTCTCGATAACCGTCAGATCGACGAACAGACCCCGCCCTTCCGGGACCAGCGCGATCCCGGCCTCCAGAATTTCGTGGGCCGGAAGACCGATCAACGACGATCCGTCGAGCATCACATTGCACCCGATCTCCGACTGTTTCAGCCCGGCGATGGCGCGCAAGAGCGATGATTTTCCCGCGCCGTTCGCGCCGAGCATCACCACCGTCTCGCCATCGGCAACGCAGAGAGATACGTCATGCAGCGCCGCATGTTTGCCGTACCGGACCGCCAGATGCTTCACTTCAAGCATGGCCGTCTCCGAGATAGGCGCGGATAACGTCAGGATCGCGCAGCACATCAGCGGTCGACCCGTCCGCGATCTTGCTGCCGGCAGTCATGACGATGCAGCGTCCGCACAGCGCCCGCACGGCTTCCATCACATGCTCCACCAGCACGATGGTGATGCCGCCCTCGCGAAGCGATGCGATGAGATCGATGCCAACACGCAGCTCGGTCGGATTTAGACCCGCCAGCCATTCATCCAGCAGCAGAAGCTGAGGCTGCGAGGCCAGCGCGCGGGCCAGCTCCATCCGCTTCTGGTCAATGTAGGTGAGATCCTCCGCCTGCTCTCCGCCTCGCCCGCCGAGACCGACCATGGCGAGCAATTCATCGGCAGCGGCGCGCGCCTCGGCGCCCCAGAGCGGCGCGCTGCGAAACGCCAGTGCGGCGACGATATTTTCCGCCACGCTCAACGACGGCAGAATGCGCACAAGTTGAAAGGTCCGGGCGATGCCCTTGCGCGCGATGTGATGCGCGGGACGGCCTGCAAGTCTCTCGTCGTTCAGCCGGACGTCGCCGCTGCTCGGCCGCAGGCTGCCCGAGATCATGTTGAGGACCGTGGTCTTGCCGGACCCATTCGGCCCCAGCAAGCCGACCACCTCGCCTCGCTCGACCTCGAACGAGACGCCACTGACCGCGACCAGACCGCCGAAACGCCGCGTCAGATCGGAGACTGCGAGAAGCACGCTCACGAACGAACCTCCCTGTCGCCGGATTTGCGACCGGCACCACGGGCGGCAGACCACAGATCTTCCACGCGTGCGAGGATGCCTTTGGGCAGCAGAAACACAATGACGATGAACAGGAGGCCCAGCAGAATAGAATAGTGATTGGGAAAGTTCGCCGACAGCCATTCGAACAGCAGGAACAGCGGCACCGCACCCAGCAGGGGTCCCCACAGACGCGACGCGCCGCCGAGCAGCGCCATGATCAGCGTGAGAAACGAAACTGCCGGATTGAACACAATGGCCGGCTCGACATAGGTCCAGCGCGGCGCCTGGATCGCGCCGACCAGCGTCATGATGACGGCGCTCGCCGCGAACAGCGCGAGCTTGGTGCGCGCGATGTCGATTCCGACATGCGACGCTACCACCTCATCATCACCGATCACTTTCAACGCCAGCCCGATGCGCGATTGCCCGATCCACCAGGTGAGCAACAGCGTCACCACCGCAAGGGCCAGCAACTGCCAGTAGATCTGTTCCGGCGTAATGGGGAGGAAAATATAGCGGCCCAGCGTGCCGGTGACGTTGATCTCGTACCAGGTCACAAGCTGGCGGATCAATTCGGCGAGGCCGAACGTAAAGATCACGAAATAAACGCCCGAGAGTCGCAGCGTCGAGAGGCCAACGATCAGCGCAACAGCCAGACCGACCAATGCAGCAATAACCAGAATAACGGGATAAGGCAGCGTCTCGCTCAGAACCGCGACGCTGTAAGCACCAATCCCGACGAACGCGACAGTGGCCAACGAGACATAGCCGGTCGGGCCCGAGAACATGGACCAGGCCGTGGCGAGCGTTACATAGCCCACAAGCCCGATCAGCAATCCCAGCCCGTAGGCATCGAGATAAAATGGCGCGACCACGAGGAGCGCCAGCGCGAAGCCGATGCCAATAACGGCCTTCATCGGCGCACCTTTCCGAACAGGCCGGACGGGCGCCAGAGCAGAATGCACAGGAAGATCAGGTAAACCGCGGCGAGCGTCAGCCCGGGGCTGACATAGGTCGCGACGAATGTCTCGACGAGGCCGAGGATGAGGCCGGCGGAGAGCGCGCCAAGCAGATTGCCGACACCGCCCATGATGACGACGATCAACGCCTTCATCGTGAACACGACGCCGGACGTCGCCGTGAACGTCTGGTACATCGAGATCACGACGCCGCCACATGCCGCCAGCGCACCACCCAGCGCGAAGGCAAGCCGCGCAGCGCGATTGGCGTCAATGCCGACCAGCGGCGCGGATGTGGGCGATACCGCCACGGCGCGCAAAGCCGTGCCCCACAACGTTCGCGTCAACAGCAGATAAAGGCCTCCGCCAATCACCACAGCCAATCCGAGCGCCAGCAGCCTATTGGCGGCAACGCTGGCGCCAAGAATATCGACGCCGAAATTCATGTAGCTGTAGCTCATGTAGTTGGCACCGAAGAGCACCAGCAGAACGCCCTGAATGACGAACAGCAGGCCGAAGGTGGCAAGGATGGAATCGATCTCCAGCGACATCGCGGTCTTCGATCGCGCGACCAGCGGGCGAAGCATGATGCCGTAGATCAGATAGCTGAATGCAAAGCCGAGCGGCGCGGAGATTACAAGGCCGAGCAACGGATTGATGCCGAGCGAGCCGTTCAGCACATAGGCCAGAAAGGAAGCCGCGATGATCGTCTCGCCATAGGCCAGATTCATGATGCGGGAAATGCCGTATTGCAGGGTGAGACCCATCGCCACGAGAGCGTAGGTCCCACCCAGCACCAGTCCCGCAATCAGCGTCGTAACAAGCATCGCAGCTTTCGATCGCGTAACTTGACGTAGGTTACTTGAAGTCCATTACTTGGCCTGCCACGCCGGCTTCGGCAGGATCGGCTCGGCTACGCCGGGCCGGCCGACCGGCGCGATGGCGACGAACTGCCCCTTCTGCCACTGGCCGCCGAACCACAGCGTGCGAAGCTGATTGTCCTCCAGTTTGGTCTCGCCCAGCACAGTCTTGAACGTGCCGGTCGAAAGCTCCTTGGAGACCGCGTCGCGGTCGAGTCCCTTGCGCTTGATCGCTTCCTGCAGCATCTGCAGGCTGGCGTAGGTGATGACGCTGCCCCACAGGTCGGGCGCCTTGCCGGTCACTTCTTCATGGCGCTTGCGATACGCGGCGTTCGCCTCGTTCTTCGGGTCGATGCCGCCGAGGCTCATGATTCCTTCGGCATTCGCACCGTTATTCTTGCCGTAGATCGGGAAACCGGTGCCGACACCGAGATACATCACCTTGGGATTGAACTTGGCGACCTGGGATTGCTGCGTGATCGCGAAGGTTTCCGGCGGATAGGAGAACGCCACGAACGTATCGGCGCCGCTCTTGGCGGCTTCGTTGATCATCGGCGTGAAGTCCGTCGTGCCTGCCGGATAGGTGACGTCATAGGCCACCTCGAAACCGGCATTCTTGAGCGACGGACGCGCAGCGGTGACGAGATCGATGCCAAAGCCGTCGGCGACGGAGATCATGGCGATCTTGCCATTGATGGTGCCGGCGGCCTTCGCCTTCTTCAGAACACCGGCCAGCGCCTCGGTGTAGTCGTGGCCACCGCCGAGCAGCCAGAAGCTCTTCTTCCAGCGCTTGACGAACTGCGGCGCCTTGTCGGTGACAGCGGAAACCGCGAGCTGCGGATAGCCGAAACGGTCGAACAGCGGCGCCACGGCGAGATTGAAGCCGGTGCCCCACGGCGCAAGGATGAAATCGACCTTGTCCTGCGTGGCGAGCCGCTCGGTCGCGCGCACGACTTCTTCCGCCGACGAGCGATCGTCGTATTCGATCACTTCGATCGGCAACCGCTTGCCGCCCGGCAACTCCAACCCTCCGGCATCCTTCACCTCTTTCACCCACAACACGTAGTTCGGGATGGTAGTAATGCCGGCGCCGCCGGCATTGGGGCCGGTCTTCGAAACGACGTAGCCGATCTTCACCGAACTGCGTTCCTGCGCGATGGCTGCGGTGCCCGCGGTGACGGCAAGCAAGATGGCGGAGACGCCGAGTGTGCCCAGCGCGCGCCTGCGCGATGTTTTGGTCATGGAAATATCTCCCCTTTGACGCCGGTCCTGCGGCGTGACGTTCCCTCCGGCCCGCGGCGATTTATTCTTAAAGGGGTCGCTCGCTCCGGCAGGCTAAAACGCTAGCGATGGGTCTATTGCGCAGGAATAGATGTTTTCGGGCGATAATTGTACTTTACACGGCAAATGCAGCCCTTGCGCTGTCTTGCCGCAGCACGCCCATCCTTGGCAGTTGGGCGCGCCTTTGCCATGCCGGCAGCGAATGGAAGAGAATGACGATGGATTGGGATCTTTGCCGGGTCTTCATGGCGGTCGCCGATACAGGCAGCCTGACCGGGGCGGCGCGGCAATTGCGCAGCAGCCATCCCACCGTCGGCAGAAAAATCGCCGCACTGGAAGCATCGCTCGGCACCAAACTGTTCGCGCGCAAGGCTGAAGGCCTGTCGCTTACTTCGGACGGGCGGAATTTCCGCGACCATGTCGGCGTGATGGCCGCGGCCGCGTTGCGCGCGGAATCGACTGTGTCGGCCGCCGGGCGCAAGGCACGCGGCGTGGTCAAGCTCTCGATCGGAGCCACGCTTGCCGCCTACTGGCTGATGCCTCGGATGGGGCAGTTCCTTGCCGAACATGGCCATCTCCAGATCGACATCATCACGCATCCTTATCCAGCCAGCGTGCGCCGTGGTGAAGCCGATGTCGTGTTGCGTCCCGTAGACACCGGCGAGGAGAATCTGGTCGGCCGCAAGATCGCGAGTCTTGGAACCGGCTTTTACGCTTCACGCGACTACGCCGCGCGCCATCCACTGCCCGAGAGACGCGGCGAATGGAAGGGACATCGCTTGATCGGATTTGCCGATCAGGCTTCGAACGCCAAGCTGGCGCGCTGGAGCGACATCGTCACCCGGCAAAGCACGGTGGTGATGCGATGCTCGTCGCAAGGCGACATGCTGGCGGCCGCGCGCGCCGGCATCGGGATCACGGCGCTGTCCTGCTTTGTCGGTAATCAGTTTCCCGACCTGATCCGGGTGGCGCCACAAAAACTCGCTTCGGTTTCCGATCTCTGGCTTCTGGCTCATCCGGATCTTGCCGACCTCCCGGCCATGCGTGCCGTCACCAATTTCGTCGCATCCTGCGCCCGCACCGACCGTCACCTGCTGCGCGGCTGACAACGTCGCGTTACCGCCGCATAATGTACATATCTGCCGCTTGTCATGTTCAATCTTGAACATCTGGGATGTTCGATCGGGCCCTATAGTGAGGCATCTCACAGCCTTGGATAACGGTCATGACATTGCCTGCGTCGCTCGCGAATTCACTCGAACTGCCGGTTCTCGGTTCGCCGCTTTTTATCGTGTCGGGCCCCGAACTTGTCATCGCCCAGTGCAAGGCCGGTATCATAGGCTCGTTTCCCGCGCTCAATGCGCGCCCGGCTGACAAGCTCGGCGAATGGCTGACCCGGATCGAGAACGAGCTCGGCGAATATCAGGCATTGCATCCGGAAAAGAAGGTCGCGCCCTACGCGGTCAACCAGATCTGTCACGCGTCCAACGATCGCCTGATGCAAGACATGGAGACCTGCGTCAAACACAAGGTCCCGGTCATCATCACATCGCTAAGACCCCCGGCGGAGATCGTCGAAGCCGCGCACTCGTATGGCGGCCTGGTGTTTCACGACGTCATCAACGTCAAGCATGCGCGCAAGGCTGCTGAGCAAGGCGTCGACGGTCTCATTCTGGTTTGCGCCGGTGCTGGCGGCCACGCGGGAATGCTGTCACCTTTCGCGCTGGTGCGCGAGGTCAAGCAATGGTTCAAGGGCACCGTGCTGCTTTCGGGTGCGATCTCCGACGGCTGGGGCATCGCCTCGGCTCTCGCGCTCGGCGCCGACATGGCCTACATGGGCACCCGCTTCATCGCCACGGCCGAAGCCAATGCCGATCCGGCCTACAAGAAAGCGCTGATCGACTGCGCTGCGCACGACACCATCTACACGAATCTGTTCACCGGCGTGCACGGCAACTATCTCGGCCCCTCGATCGCCGCCGCAGGGCTCGATCCGAACAATCTTCCCGCTGCTGACAAATCGAAAATGAACTTCGGCTCGGGCGGCAACATGAAAGCCAAGGCGTGGCGCGACATCTGGGGATCGGGCCAAGGGATTGGCCAGATCGTCGATACACCACCGGTCGCCGAACTGGTTGAGCGACTGAAATCGGAATTCACAATGGCAAGCGACAACTTCCTAATGCGTGCACGCGCCTGAGCGCCTGCCAATCACAATAATCATTCAAGGAGGGAAACGACCATGAAAGCCTTAGCTCTGCGCCTGGCGACCGCCAGCGCCCTCATCATGTGCGGCATGGCGACCGCCGGCGCTGCGAAGGACGAAATTCGCATCGGACAGACCCTGCCCTACAGCGGACCGCTTTCGGGATTTGGCACCATCGGCCGTGTGCAAGAGGCCTATTTCCAGATGATCAACGATCGGGGCGGCGTCAACGGTCGCAAGATCAAGTTCATCAGCATGGACGATGCCTACTCGCCGCCCAAGACGGTGGAGCAAACACGCAAGCTCGTCGAAAGCGAAGAAGTCGACGTCATGTTCGGCTCGCTTGGAACGGCAACCAACAATGCCGTTCACCGCTATCTCAACGCCAAGAAGGTGCCGCAACTCTTCGTGCTCAGCGGCGCCACCAAATGGGCCGATCCGAAAAAGTATCGCTGGACCATGCCCGGCATGGCCGCCTACGAGTCGGAAGGGGTAATCTACGCCAAGTACATTCTGCAGAAGATGCCGAATGCCAAGATCGCAATCCTCGCCCAGAACGACGATTTCGGGCGCGATTATGTGGCAGGGTTTCGACGCGGCCTCGGCGCCAAAGCCGACACGATGATCGTTGCCGAGCAGAGCTACGAAACCAGCGCACCGACCATCAACTCCCAGCTTGCAGCCCTGAAAGCGTCCAACGCCGACGTCCTGTTCGGCGTCACGTTGGGCAAGTTCACCTCACAGCTCATCAAGGGTTTGAAGGAACTCGACTGGAAACCGGAACTGACTTTTGTGCCGACTTCGTCGTCTTCCATCGCGTTTCTTGCTCCGGCGGGACTGGAGAATGCCGAAGGCTTGATCTCGTCGAGCAACCAGAAGGACGTCAACGACGTTCAGTGGGCCAACGATCCCGGCGTGAAAGAGTTCTTCGCCTTTATGAAGAAATATCTGCCCAATGCCGACCTCAACAACTCGAACTATGCGGCCGGTTATCACTATGCCGGCTTGATGGTGAAGGTGCTGGAAGCGTGCAAGGACGATTTCAGCCACGAGAACATCATGCGTCAGGCGGCATCGCTCAAGACTGTCGAGCTTCCGCTATTGTTGCCCGGCATCACGGTCACGACCGGCCCTGACGATTATCTGCCGTTCCAGCAATTGCTGCTGCGGCGATTCAACGGCAAGAGCTGGATCGGCTTCGGCGAACTGCTCGACGATCAATAAACACGCATCCTTGTCTGCAGGACCGCTTTGGTGACTCGCCGAAGCGGTCTTTGCGTTTAATAATATCCAGCCGGAGCGCCCCATGATCGTCAGCGGCCAACGCGAAATCACCTATTCCGAAATCCACAATCGTATCGCGCGGGCGGCAACCGGATTGGCGGCGCTCGGTCTGCGCGACGGCACGCCGGTCGGCATGATGCTGCGCAACGACTTCGCCCTGTTCGAAGCTTCCGCCGCCGCCGCGATGCTCGGCTCACCGGTGGTGCCGATCAACTGGCACCTCAAGGGCGAGGAGGTCGGCTACATCCTCGCTGACAGCGGCGCGCAAATTCTGGTGTGCCACGCCGATCTGCTGCCGCAGATTCGCGACGGCCTGCCCAAACGTATTCTACTTTTGGTGGTCGCAACCCCGCCAGAACTCGTCGCCGCCTATGGCGTCGAGCCAGCGCTCTCACGCGTGCCCGAGGGGCTGACTGATTGGGACCAATGGCGCGACAGCCACGCGCCATCGCCCGCCGCACCGGGCAGTGTGTCGCCGATGTTTTACACGTCCGGCACCACTGGGCGGCCGAAGGGCGTCCGGCGACAGCCGATGCGACCCGAGCAGGCAGCAGCAGCCGAGCGCGTCAGCGCCATCACCTATGGCGTCAAGCCCAATGAAGATCAGGTCATCCTGATGAACGGACCGATGTATCATTCGGCACCGAACTCCTACGGCATGCTGGCGTTCCGCCATCGCTGCAAGATCGTGCTCGAGCCGCGTTTCGACCCGGAAGATCTTCTGCAACTCATCGAGCAGCAGCGCGTGACCCACATGCACATGGTGCCAACGATGTTCGTTCGGCTGTTGCGGTTACCGGACGAGGTGAAAGCAAAATACGATTTATCGTCGCTGCGCTTCATCATCCACGGCGCCGCGCCCTGCCCGATTCACGTCAAACAGGCGATGATCAAATGGTGGGGTCCGGTCATCAACGAGTATCTCGGATCGACCGAAACCGGCATTCCGATCTGGCATTCATCAGCGGAAGCGCTCGCCAAGCCGGGTACCGTCGGTCGCGTGATCGAAGGCGGCGTCGTGAAAATCTTCGGACCGAACGGCGAGCCTTGCGGCGTCAACGAGCCGGGTGAGATTTTCATGCGACAGACGGCGATTTCCGATTTCGACTATCATGGCAAGCCGGAGGCGCGCACCGAAGCCGGACGCGAGGGATTGATCAGCGTCGGTGACGTCGGCTATCTCGACGAAGACGGCTATCTGTTTCTGTGCGACCGCAAGCGCGACATGGTGATATCCGGCGGCGTCAATATCTATCCGGCTGAAATCGAAAACACGCTGATCGGCATGGACGGTGTGCGCGATTGCGCCGTGTTCGGGATTCCCGACGACGAATTCGGCGAGCGCCTGTGTGCCTGTATCGAACCCGAAGCCGATGCGACGCTCACCGCCGAAGCGGTACAAGCCTATCTGCGCAAGCGTCTGGCGAACTACAAGGTTCCGCGCGACATCCAGTTTCTCGATGCGTTGCCGCGTGAAGCCAGCGGCAAGATCTTCAAACGCAAGCTGCGCGACCCTTACTGGGAAGGCGTCCGGCGCTGAACGAATGATCCGCGATATCTGACAGCCGTGTGGCCGCCGGTAGCGCGATCAAGGGTACGCTCACCAGCGCCGGCGGCGCTCCTCTGTCCTGCTTGCGCCTCTGGCGGGGCTCGCGCGAGCCTTTGACAACAGTCGTCCGTAACTTCTTTTCCGAATTAGGGTCGAGCAGATTCGCTATCGCGACACCAGAGCGCGAAGCACTCCTGAACCCGCGATGACGAAGCGTGCAAATTGCGTATAAAAACTCGCAGCATTACCCCTCTCAGAGGCAAGGCGCGCGCCAAATAAGCCATTGAAATATATCGGATTTTGGTGGGCGATGTAGGGCTCGAACCTACGACCCGCTGATTAAGAGTCAGCTGCTCTACCAACTGAGCTAATCGCCCGGATTCAAATGGAAAATCCCTCGCGGGACGGCGTCGTTTAGCAAAGCGGATCGGCCATGTCCAGCAATGCGAGGACGCTTTTGTAACGAAAAAACACCCTGCGCAGAATGTGTTGTGGATGATCCCGGGCCCGTATCCCCCGCGAGCGAAAGCCGCCGGAAACCGGCGGCTTTCGGCCTTCGAGGTATGGCGCTTAGAGCCGTTCCGGTTGATCGGCGCGGTCGCCACGATCGCGGCGATGCTCGTGGTCCCGCCAATGGCCGCGATCGGAGTGGCCGCCCATGGCGCGCATGGCCCCACCACCATCCAAACGGCCGCCCATCCGTACCAGCGCGGCCAGACGGCGCTTCTGGCCGTCGTCGAGGCTCTTGTAGAGCGGGTCCGCCGCATCGGCTATCTTCTTCAGGCTAGCAGCCCGTTCCGCCATCGCATCGGCACGCTGGTGCAGGCGGTTGACCAGATCGTGAGCCGGGCGCGCCGCTTGCTTGGCATCCGCACCGTCCTTTTTGGCCTGCTGGCGTTCAGCGCGACGCGCTTCGCGTTCGCTTGCCCTCGCTTCCGCGCGTGCAATTCGCTGCTTGGCAAAATCCCGGATCGCGGTCTCTACCGCTGGCCAGTTTTTCTCCTGCTCCGGCGTCAACCGCAGCCCGGCCTTCATCGCGGCGATACGCGCATCAACAAACGCCGCCTTGTCGTCGGCGCTGAATCGCTGGTGGTGATGATGCTGGCGGTGCTGAGCATACACCGCACCGGAACCAAGCAATGTGATCGCTGCAACGCCAGCAAGAATAACCTTGTTCATGGGACTCTCCTTTGTAGTCCCATGAACATGTCATTGATTACGGCAGCTTCAACTTAAGCTTCCGACAGCTAGGTGAATGCGCATTCATCAGATCCGCAGAGTGAGTTGCAATAGCACGCCGGCAAAGAAAAGCGCCGCGAACTTCCGTTCGCGGCGCTTTGTCGTTTCGAAGGTTATCCTCCACCTGGACCGAACAACCAGTTCGGCAGTGCCAACGAGATTTCCGGCACATAGGTCACCACGATCAGGAACAGCAGCAGCAACATCAGCCAGCGCCAGGACGCAGCCACCACCTTCATCAACGGCATGCCGGTGATGCCTGACGCCACGAACAGGTTAAGACCGACCGGCGGCGTCACCATGCCGATCTCCATGTTCACTACAAAGATGATGCCGAGATGAATCGGATCAATCCCAAGATGCACTGCCGTTGGGAAGATGATCGGTGCAACGATCAGGATGATCGCCGACGGCTCCATGAAATTGCCGGCGATCAACAGGATGATGTTGACGACGATCAGAAACTGCCAAGGCTGCAGATCGGCCGCGAGAATAGCGCGGGCGATGTCCTGCGGGATCTGCGCCGTCGTCAGCACATGACCAAACAAGAACGCGTTCGCGATGATGAACATCAGCATCACCGTCACGCGCGACGAGTCGGTCAGAACCCTCGGCACGTCGGTCAGCTTAAGATCGCGATAGATGAAAACGGCGGCGAAGAACGCATAGACAGCGGCGACTGCAGCCGCTTCCGTCGGCGTGAAGATGCCGCCATAGATGCCACCCATCACGATGAAGATCAGCAACAGGCCCCAGATCGCATCCTTGAATGAACGGATACGCTCACCCCACGACGCCTTAGGCTGGCGCGGCAAATTCTTGACGCGCGCGACGATATAGATCGCCACCATCAGCAGCGTTCCGAGCAGAAGACCCGGGACAACGCCAGCCATGAACAAGCGGCCGACTGACGTTTCGGTCGTCGCCGCATAGACCACCATCACGATCGAAGGCGGAATGAGGATACCGAGAGTACCTGCGTTAACGATCACGCCGGTGGCGAACTCCTGCGTATAACCAACTCGCACCATGCCTGCGATCACGATCGAACCGATCGCGACAACTGTTGCCGGTGACGAACCTGACACTGCGGCGAAGAACATGCACGCCATGACCGATGCGATAGCCAGACCGCCCGGCAAATGACCGACGGTCGATACCGCGAAGTTGATCATGCGCTTGGCGACGCCACCCGTGGTCAGGAAGTTGCCCGCCAAAATAAAGAATGGAATGGCGAGCAACGTGCTTTGCTCCATGGTCTGAAAGAATTTCAAAACCAGCGAAGCGATACTGTCCGGCTGGAAGAGCAGAATAACCGCCAGCGATGACAGGCCGAGCGCAATCGCGATCGGCATGCCGAGGAACAGAAATACGAAAAGGAGGATGAAAAGGACCGCTGTTGTCATCGGGACACCACGGTCGCATCAGGGTTTTCGTCGCCAGCGACGTCGCGAATTGCATCGCGCGCTTCGTCGGCAAGTTCATAGCCGGGAGAACGACCGCTTACGATACGCCATGCCATCTCAAGCAACCGATAGAATAGCAAGGCAAATCCGATCGGCAGGCACAGGCTGAGCACCCATCGCTCGACGGGAATGTCTTCTGCCTCGACCCCCATAATATGCAGCCGGCTGATGTACTCGTAAGAGCCGTAAAGCATCAACCCCGTATACAGAAGCGCTAGGCCGACCACCAGAATGCCGATGGCGCGCTGCGTGGACGCCGGAAACAACCGCACGACCGCATCGACGCCGATATGCGCCTTGACGCGCACGCCATAGGAGATGCCCAGCAGAACCAGCCAGCCGAACAAATAGAAATTGGCTTCAAGTGCCCAAAGCCAACCCGAATTGAACCCGTAGCGCATCACCACCTGAATGAAGGTGAGCACGGTCATCGCGCAGAGGAGAATAGCAAGAATGCCCTCCTCCAGCCGATGCAGAATCGAACGAAGTGTCACGACGCCCCTCCCCCGGGAACATTCAGACCAGAACAAAAATAGAAAAAGCGACCGCGGGATTTCCGCGGTCGCTTGGTCTCAGATGATCAGCTCTTGCCGGCGGTGTTGGATTTCTTGGCGGCTTCGATCAGATCCTTGCCGATGCCGCCTTCAAACTTGGCCCACACCGGTTCCATGGCTTTCTTCCACTCTTGACGCTGCGCCGCATTCAGTTCGTGAACCTTAGCCTGCGAAGCCTCGATCTTCTTGCGCGCATCGCTGTTGAGCTTGCCGGCAACATCGTTGTTGACCTTGGTCGCCGCGTCCATCGCCTTCTTCAGACCATCCTGAACGTCCTTCGGCAGCTTGTTCCACCACCCGGCGTTGGTGACGACCATATAGTCGATCACACCATGCTCGGTCGCGGTGAAGTCGGACTGAACTTCCTGATACTTCTGCGAATAGCAGTTAGACCAGGTGTTCTCCTGACCATCAACCGTGCCGAGTTGCAGTGCCTGGTAAACTTCCGAGAAGGCGAGCTTCTGCGGGTTTGCGCCGAGCTGCTGGAACTGCGCCGCCAGCACGTCGGACGCCTGCACGCGGAACTTGAGGCCCTTGGCATCGGCCGGAACCAAAAGCGGCTTCTTGGCGGACAGCTCCTTCATACCGTTGTGCCAATAGGCCAGACCGAGATAACCCTTCGACTCCATGGCGCGGAGCAGCTTCTGACCCTCAGGGCCCTGCTGGAAACGGTCCACCGCCTCGATGTTATCGAACAGGAACGGCAGATCGAAAACCTGCAGCTTCTTGGTGAACTTGTCGAACTTCGAGAGCGAGGGCGCGATGAACTGCACGTCGCCCAGCGCGAGAGCTTCCATCTCCTTGCCGTCGCCATAGAGCTGCGAGTTCGGGTAAACCTCGACCTTGACCTTGCCCGGCAGAAGCTTCTCGGCTTCCTCCTTGAACTTCAGGGCCGCCTGCCCCTTCGGAGTGTGCTCCGCCACCACGTGGCTGAACTTGATGACGATCGGATCAGCGGACGCCGGCACGGCGAACGCGAGAGCCGCGACCGATGCCGCAGCGAGAATGAGCTTCTTCATATATCCTCCTCAGGCGTTATTGGGGCAGCCCTTCCGCTACCCTCTTCGAAATCCTGCCGAACCCGATCATTGCAAACGGCGCAGGTCAAGACCATTGCCCGTTAGCAGGGGTTGTTGATGCTGTGCTGCAATGCAAAACGCGGCGTGCCGGGAGGCACGCCGCGTTTTTCCTAGACTGCGACGAATTGAACCGTCAATGCCCTGCGGCAGCGACCGGCACGTCACGCTGCCGTTTCATGACGATCTTGTTGAGGGCGCCGAGATAGGCCTTGGCCGACGCGACCAGCGTATCGGGGTCGGCCGCGCGCGACGTCATCGAGCGGCCGTCATGCCCCAGACGCACCGACACTTCCGCCTGCGCATCAGTGCCTTCGGTGACGGCATGGACCTGATAAAGTTCCAGCTTCGCCTCATGCGGCACCAGCGACTTGATGCAGTTGAAAACCGCATCCACCGGACCGTTGCCCTCGGCTTCTTCAATCCGTGTCTGCCCGTCGATATCGAGCTTCATGGTCGCGCGCTGCGGACCATGGGTGCCGGCGATCACCGTCAGCGACATCAGCTTGATGCGATCGTGCGCGGCCGCCATTTCCTCATCGACCAGCGCCTCGATATCCTCGTCGTAGATATCCTTCTTGCGATCGGCCAGCGCCTTCATGCGGACGAAAGCATCCTCGAGCTGATTGCCCGACAGCTTGTAGCCCATCTCTTCCAGCTTGTGGATGAAGGCATGGCGGCCCGAATGCTTGCCGAGCACCAGCGACGACTGCTTCAGACCGACCGAGGCCGGGGTCATGATCTCGTAGGTCTGCGCATTCTTCAGCACGCCGTCCTGATGGATGCCGCTTTCGTGCGCGAACGCGTTCCGGCCCACGATCGCCTTGTTGTACTGCACCGGGAACGACGTCGCCGCCGAGACCAGCTTGGAAGCGCGGGTCAGCATCGTGGTGTCAATCTTGTTCCAATACGGGAACTTGTCGTTACGGACGTTGATCGCCATGACGACTTCTTCGAGCGCAGCGTTACCCGCACGCTCGCCGATGCCGTTGATCGTGCACTCGATCTGGCGAGCACCGCCGGCGAGACCGGCCAACGAATTGGCGACCGCCATGCCGAGGTCGTTGTGACAGTGAACGGAAAACACCGCCTTGTCGGAGTTCGGCACGCGCTCCATCAGGGTACGCATGAAGTTGGTGTATTCCTCCGGGATGGTATAGCCGACGGTGTCGGGAATGTTCACCGTGGTGGCGCCGGCCTTGATCACCGCCTCAACGATCCGGCACAGGAAATCCATCTCGCTGCGGGTGCCGTCTTCCGCCGACCACTCGACGTCGTCGATCTGATTGCGGGCGCGGGACACGTTGGCGATCGAAGTTTCGATCACCTGCTCCGGCGTCATGTTGAGCTTCACCTTCATATGCAAGGGTGAAGTCGCGATAACGGTGTGAACACGGCCGCGCTTGGCGACCTTCACCGCTTCGGCGCAGCGATCGATATCCTTCGGATGCACGCGGGACAGGCCGGCGATAACCGCATTCTTGGAGCGCTTGGCGATTTCCTGCACCGCCTGGAAGTCGCCCTCCGAGGTGATCGGGAAACCGGCCTCGATGACATCGACACCCATATCGTCGAGCATCTCGGCGACCTCGAGCTTTTCCTCGAAGGTCATGGTGGCGCCGGGGCACTGCTCGCCGTCGCGCAAGGTGGTATCGAAAATGATGACGCGGTCCTTGTCGGACTTGGTCGCGGTGGTCATGGGAAAATTCCTTCGGTCAATCGCGCCGTCATGGGCGCTGTCAGGTTTCGGTGCTTCGTCGAACCCCTGAGTGCCCAGGCAGACATGCCCAGACGGCCCTCAGGGGCAAATAAGAAGCAGGAGCCCGCCAAGGAGGGACGAAGCAGGCGCAGCCGGAATCGCGGCGAGGATCGCCGTGTCGTTCAGTTCCGGTTGGGTGCCGCGAATCGTCATTCAAAAACCCTCGGAAACGCCATGATCGGCCCAAACCCTTGATAGTTGGTTGCCGGCGCGCCCGTAGCACCCTTTCTAGACGAGAAAGGACGGGCCCGGCAACGCCAAAAACGGCCAGCCGCCCTCCTGATTTTGCGGGACAATTTGCCCTTGGCCAGGCTCAGGCCGTCCGGCGGCGCGATTTCGGGACGGCGGAAAGCCCTTCCCCTTCCTTCTCCAGGACCGCACGGACCTCCTGGAGCTCGTCACGGGAGCCTTTGGCCATTTCGGGAAAACGCAGATTGAGGCGCTCCAAGGCATCGACGATGGCCGAGCTGATCACCACCCGCCCGAACCATTTGTGATCCGCCGGAACCACGATCCACGGCGCGTGCTTGGTAGAGGTGTGGCGCAACAGATCCTGATACGCGGCCTGGTACCTGTCCCACAGCTTGCGCTCTTCGACATCGGCCAGCGAGAACTTCCAGTTCTTGCCGGGCTGTTCGAGACGATCGAGGAAACGCTTGCGCTGCTCCTCCTTCGAGACGTTGAGAAAGAATTTCAGGATCAGCGTGCCGTTGCGCGCGAGGTAGCGCTCGAACGCCGAAATGTCTTCGAAGCGCTCACGCCAGATATTCTTCGTGACAAGCGGGGGCGGAATCTTCTGCTTCGCCAGAACCTCGGGATGGACCCGAACAACGAGAAGTTCTTCGTAATACGAACGGTTGAAGATGCCGATGCGGCCACGCTCGGGCAGCGCAATGGACGTTCGCCACATGAAATCATGATCGAGCTCGGTCTGTGACGGCTGCTTGAACGAATAGACCTCGCAGCCCTGCGGATTGACGCCGGACATCACATGCTCGATGGCGCTGTCCTTGCCGGCGGCATCCATGCCCTGGAAGATCAGCAGCACCGACCAGCGGTCCTGCGCGTAGAGCTTTTCCTGCAGATCGCGAAGGCGCTTGTTGTTCGCTTCGACAATATCTTTTGATGCCTTCTTGTCGAGGCCGCCGTTCTCGCCCGGATCATGCGAGTGGAGATGAAACTGGCGCGAGCCGTCGACGACGAATGGCTCGACATAGGATTTGGCGAGCTTCGTCAGTGGCGGGATATCTTTCTTGCTGCCATTCATATTCTTGCTGCCACTCATAAGCTGCGCTCCGGTTTTCGCACGAAGGCTACACGGCACCACAGACCGCCGCCAGTGCCTCGCGCCCTTGGTGACGTCACCGCACTGTGATAACCCTTGCGGTGCATGAACGAACAGATTCCAACCATCTCCTTCGCGCATGTCGTCAAAAGCTTCGGCCGTGCGAAAGCGGTCGACGATGTCTCCCTCGATGTGGCTCCAGGGGAGTTCCTTGCGATTGTCGGCGGCTCCGGCTCAGGCAAGACGACACTGCTGCGTCTGACCAACCGGCTGATCGAACCGAATTCCGGCACAATCAGTATACAGGGCAGCGATATTCGCGATGGCGATGCGATCGCATTGCGTAGAAGCATCGGGTACGTATTCCAGAGCGGCGCGCTGTTTCCCCACATGACCGTCGCGGCCAATATCGGCATCACGCCGCGCCTGCTCGGAACGCCGGCGAGCGAAATCGACACACGCGTGGACGAGTTGATTGATCTTGTCCGACTCGACCGCGAACACCGCAATCGTTTTCCTCATCAACTCTCAGGCGGCCAACGCCAGCGCGTCGGCGTTGCTCGCGCACTCGCAGCCAAGCCCAAGATCATGCTGATGGACGAACCATTCGGTGCCCTCGATCCACTAACGCGCGACGCACTCGGCGAAGACTATCTTGACCTGCATCGCAAACTCGGCCTGACCACCATCATGATCACACACGACATGGCGGAGGCTTTGCTGCTAGCAGACAGGGTTGCGGTGATGCACGCCGGCCGCCTGCTCGCGCAAGGCACGGCGCAGGAGCTCGCGGTCGTCGACGATAATTACGTGACCGAATTGCTGCGCACGCCGCGCCGCCAGGCGAAACGGCTGCAATCACTGCTCGCGACGGACAAGCCATGACGATAGCGTCCGATCCTCGCTGGGCCGAGGCGCTGATGCGGCTGCCCGACTACCTCAGCAATCATGTGCGCGTCAGCCTGACCGCGCTCGCGTTGGGACTTGCTGTCAGCCTGCCGCTGGCGCTGTTTGCGCGGCACCGGCCGCTGATGCGCAACACCCTGCTCGGCTTCGCCAGCATCGTGCAAACCATACCAGGGCTGGCGTTGCTCGCACTGTTCTATCCGCTGTTGCTGGCGCTGGCCGGATTGACGCTGTCATGGTTCGGATTCGACTTCTCGGCTTTCGGGTTTCTGCCGTCGGTACTAGCGCTCGCGCTTTACAGCATGCTGCCGGTACTGCGGAACACGATCACCGGATTGCAGGGCATCGACCCGGCTCTGACCGAGGCCGCCAAGGGCGTCGGCATGACACCGCGCCAGTCGTTGACGATGGTTGAACTTCCGCTGGCACTGCCGGTGATGATGGCAGGCATTCGCACCGCCGCAGTGTGGGTGATCGGCACCGCAACGCTCTCGACACCGATCGGCCAGACCAGCCTCGGAAACTACATTTTCGCCGGGCTGCAGACCCAGAACTGGGTATTCGTGTTGTTCGGCTGCGTCGCGGCGGCTCTGCTCGCCCTTGCTGTCGATCAATTGCTGGCGCTGATCGAAACCGGCATCGGTCGCCGCAGCCGGCTGCGCACCACCGTCGGAGTTCTTGGATTGGTCGCGCTCGTGATGGCGACCCTGATGCCGTCCGCGGCGAGCAAAAAGAGCTATGTCGTTGGCGCCAAGACCTTCACGGAGCAGTATGTGCTGTCGTCGCTGATCGCGCAGCGCCTGCGAGCGGTAGACCTGAACGCGGCGCCACGCGAAGGGCTCGGCTCGAACGTAATTTTTGGAGCGTTGGCATCCGGAGATATCGACGTCTATGTCGACTATTCCGGAACACTGTGGGTCAATCAGCTCAAGCAAACCACTATTCCGCCGCGTAAGCAGATGCTCGACGATCTGACGCAGATCCTTGCTGACAAATACAAGGTCACCCTGCTCGGCAATCTTGGATTCGAGAACGCCTATGCGTTGGCGATGCCACGCAAGCGAGCTGATGAACTCGGTATCCGCTCGATCGAGGACCTTGTCGGGCGGGCCGGGTCGCTGTCGATCGCGGGCGATTACGAATTCTTCTCGCGACCGGAATGGACGTCGGTGAAAAAGACCTACGGGCTGTCGTTCAAGGGACAGCGGCAGATGCAATCGAACTTCATGTATGCGGCGGTCGCGTCCGGCGAGGTCGATGTCATCGCCGCCTACACCAGCGACGGTCTGATCGCCAAGTACGATCTGGTGACGCTCGACGATCCGAAACAGGCGATCCCGCCTTATGATGCGGTTGTCCTGCTCGCCCCCGATCGCGCCGACGACCAGACGTTGCGGGCTGCGCTGAAGCCATTGCTGGGGGCCATCGACATTGCGACCATGCGCGAGGCGAATTTGCGCGCCAGCAATGCGCAGTCACCCTCGGACGTCGCGCATTGGCTGTGGGAGAAAATTGCAGGTGCTGAAAACAAAACCGGCCGCTGAGACAGCGGCCGGTTTCATCAATCGGAGCGAACGAAGGATCAGTTCTTGGTCTTGTCGACCAGCGCACCCTTCTTGATCCACGGCATCATGTCCCGGAGCTTTTCGCCAACCGCTTCGATGTCGTGCGCATTGGCGCGCGCGCGGGTGGCCTTGAACGATGCCTGGTTGACCTTGTTCTCCAGCATCCAGTCACGGGTGAACTTGCCCGACTGAATGTCGGCCAGCACGCGCTTCATCTCAGCCTTGGTCTCGGCGTTGATGATCCGCGGGCCGGTGACGTACTCACCGTATTCCGCAGTGTTCGAGATCGAGTAGTTCATGTTGGCGATGCCGCCTTCATAGATCAGGTCGACGATCAGCTTCAGCTCGTGGAGACACTCGAAGTAGGCCATTTCCGGAGCGTAACCAGCTTCAACCAGCGTCTCATAGCCGGCGCGGATCAGTTCGACAGTGCCGCCGCAGAGAACAGCCTGCTCGCCGAACAGGTCGGTCTCGCACTCTTCCTTGAAGGTGGTCTCGATGATGCCGGCGCGGCCGCCGCCAATCGCCGACGCATACGACAGACCGAGGTCATGAGCGTTGCCAGACGAGTCCTTGTGGATCGCGATCAGGCACGGCACGCCGCCGCCACGCTGATATTCCGAACGGACGGTATGGCCCGGGCCCTTCGGCGCGACCATCAGCACGTCGATATCAGCACGCGGCTCGATCAGGTTGAAGTGGACGTTGAGGCCGTGCGCGAACAAGAGCGCTGCGCCCTGCTTCATGTTGTCGTGCAGGTGGTCCCGATAGATGTCGCCCTGCAGTTCGTCCGGCGTCAGCATCATCATGACGTCGGCCCACTTGGCGGCCTCGGCGACTTCCATCACCTTGAAGCCGGCGACTTCGGCCTTCTTGGCCGAGGCCGAACCCTTGCGCAACGCGATGGCGACTTCCTTGACGCCCGAGTCCTTGAGGTTCAGCGCGTGGGCATGGCCCTGGCTGCCGTACCCAACAATGCAGACCTTCTTGCCCTTGATCAGGTTCAGGTCGGCGTCGCGATCGTAATAAACACGCATCGTCTTTTCCTTTTTTGGCGGCCACTCGGCCAACTAACGCAAGCGTTCGGGGTGAAATCGGGCCGTAAGACCCGGAGAATTGCCGCCGTTGTGTAGGGCGGCTGGTGCCGCGAGACAAGCCCGCGACGCCTATTTCTGGGGTGCCATGCGCTCAGGGCTCCATCAAAACCGGATACAGGGACGCCAGCAGCAACAGCGCCATGGTGACGTTGAAAATCCGCACCGCCCGCGGCGAACGGACCAGCGACTGCAACGAACTGCCGAACAGCACCCAGACCGTGGACGAAGTCAGTCCGACCGCCAGCAGCAGCGCCGACAGGATCAGGATGTTCCAGGGATAGCTGGCGATGGCGGCATAGGCCGTGATGGTGCCAACCGCGATCACCCAGCCCTTGACGTTGACCCATTGGAACAGTGCAGCGCCGAGAAACGTCATCGGCCGGCCGCTTTCGCCGCCTGCCGGGTCGGCGGAGCCGGACATCGCGATCACCACCGCCAGATAGATCAGATAGGCCGTGCCGGCATATTTCAGGATCGTGTGCAGGACCGGATAGGCCGCGAAGACGGCTCCCAGCCCCAGTCCGATCACGCAGACCAGAAACGAGAAGCCGATGGTGACGCCAGCCACATGCGGCAACGAACGGCGGAAGCCATAGTTCAGGCCCGACGCCATCAGCATCACGTTGTTCGGCCCCGGCGTGTAGAGCATCGCAGCGGCAAACACGATAAAGGCGACAAGCAGTTCATGCGACATCGTGGCACGCCCCCTCAAGCCACCTTGGGCAGGCTGCGGCGGCGACCCGCCAGCACCATGATGGCGATGCCGAACACCACGGTCAGCATACCGCCCAGACGGAGCCGGCCGAAAGTCTCGCCGAACACGATGGCAGAGGCGCCTGCGCCGATGAACGGCACCAGCAGCGCGAACGGCACAACCTGCGCGGCTGAGTAGTCGCGCAACAGACGCCCCCACAGCCGGTAGGCAAAACTCGTGGTGATCGCGCCGATCGCGAACATGCTGGCGATGCCGACGGGCGACAGGTTCACGATCGCATGCCACGTCGCATGCGGCCCCTCCGTCACAAGGGCCAGAACCACAAGTGGGAGCGCCGAAATCAGGCACAGCCACGAGAACAGATCAAACATTGCGACGTCCTTCGCCTGCCGCAGCAGCAGGTTGCCGACCGCGAAGCTCACTGGCGAAATCATCAGGACTGCGAAAGTGCCGACTGTAAAATCGAAGCCGACCGTGCCGCAGATCATCAACAGCCCGATCGTTGCAATCCCGATGCCGATGGTCTGCGCCCTGTTCGGAATTTCACGGAATGCGATCGCGGCGAAGGCCACGGTAAACAGCGCCTGGCTCTGCACGATCACGCTGGTCAGCCCGACCGGCACGCCATGCGCGATGCCATAAGACTGCGCAAGAAACTGGGCGAGGAATAGCGTGAAGCTGGTGAGGATCAGGGTCATCCACGGCACATTCGGCCGCCGCAGAAACAGGCACGGCACCGCCGCAATGACGAAGCGCAGCGCTGTCATCAGCGTGGGAGAGAGCTCATCCAGCGCCAAACGGCTGGCGACGAACCCGAGCCCCCAGATGACAGCAACAACGACCGCGAGAGCGACGTCGACCGGCTTCATGTCTGCAGTGCGGTCACCACGGACTCACATTCCCTCCGGCCCGCGGCCGATTGCAGCGACGCCGGTTCGCGAAATCTCGACCAGGCCGAGCGGCACCATCAGCGCAATGAATTGGTCGATCTTGGCGGTCCCGCCGGTGATCTCGAACACGAAACTTTCCGTGGTCGCGTCGATCACTCGGGCGCGGAACGCTTCCGAAAGACGCAGCGCCTCGAGCCGTGAATCGTTGGTGCCTCTGACCTTGACCATCGCAAGCTCGCGCTCGATCGCGCGGCCCGAGATCGTCATGTCGACAACGCGGTAGACCGGAATCATGCGATCGAGCTGGTGCTTGATCTGCTGGATCACCATCGGCGTTCCCGTCGTCACGATGGTGATGCGAGACATGTGCTTGGCGTGTTCGGTCTCCGACACCGTGAGGCTGTCGATGTTGTAACCGCGGCCGGAAAACAGGCCGATCACGCGGGCGAGCACGCCGGGTTCGTTCTGCACGAGGATCGAGAGCGTATGGGTCTCGTTCGGATCGTGACGATCTTCCATGAAGTAGGCGGAAGCGGGCTGGTCTGTCGTCATCTTGCTAAACCTTTCTCAAACCAGCGCCTTGCCGCCAGCGAAGGCGGCTGCGGTCGTCTCGTCATTGGCTTCCGCAGGCAGAAGCATTTCATTGTGTGCTTTGCCCGACGGAATCATCGGGAAGCAGTTCTCAAGTGCCGCCACCCGGCAATCGAACAGCACCGGCCGCTTGACCGAGATCATCTCCTTGATCGCGCCGTCGAGGTCATTCGGCTTGGTCACCTGGAGACCGACGCAGCCATACGCGTCGGCCAGCTTGACGAAATCAGGCAAGGCCTCGGTGTAGGAATGCGACAGGCGGTTGCCGTGCAGCAGTTGCTGCCATTGACGCACCATGCCCATGTACTGGTTGTTCAGGATGAAGATCTTGATCGGCAGTTCATGCTGCACGGCCGATGACATCTCCTGGATCGTCATCTGAACCGAAGCATCGCCGGCGATATCAATGACGAGGCTGTCGCGATGCGCCACCTGCACGCCGAGCGCGGCCGGCAGACCGTAACCCATGGTGCCGAGACCGCCGGACGTCATCCAGCGATGCGGCTCCTCGAACCCGAAGAACTGGGCGGCCCACATCTGATGCTGACCGACCTCGGTAGTGATGTAGGTGTCGTGCCCCTTGGTCAGGTCGAACAGCCGCTGAATCGCATACTGCGGCAGAATAATGTCGTTGTTCTTCTTGTAGGCCAGCGAATTGCGCGCGCGCCAGCGGCCGATCTCGAACCACCACGGATCGATCTTCGGCGCCTTCGCTTCAGCCTTGAACATCTGCAGGATATCGCCAAGCACGTTAGCGACATCGCCGATGATCGGCACATCGACGCGGATGTTCTTGTTGATCGACGATGGATCGATATCGATGTGGATTTTCTTGGAGTTCGGCGAGAACGCATCGGTGCGGCCGGTAATACGGTCGTCGAAGCGCGCACCGACGCACAGCATGACGTCGCAATCATGCATCGCCATGTTGGCTTCGTAAGTGCCGTGCATGCCGAGCATGCCGAGCCAGTTCTTGCCGGAGGCCGGATAGGCGCCGAGCCCCATCAACGTCGAGGTGATGGGAAAACCGGTGACCGCCACCAGTTCGCGCAGCAGCTTCGAAGCCTCGGGACCCGAATTGATCACGCCGCCGCCGGTGTAGATCACCGGGCGCTTGGCCGAAGCGAGCAGTGCAACAGCCTTGCGGATCTGACCGGCATCTCCCTTCACACGCGGAGCGTAGGAGACGTGAACATCCGATTTGCTCGGCGGATGATAGGTGCCGGTCGCGAACTGCACATCCTTCGGCACGTCAACAACGACCGGACCGGGACGGCCGGTGGTCGCGACGTAGAACGCCTCGTGCAGCACCTTGGGCAAATCCTCGATCCGCCGCACCAGCCAGTTGTGCTTGGTGCATGGCCGGGTGATACCAACGGTGTCACATTCTTGAAACGCGTCATTGCCGATCAGATGCGTCGGCACCTGGCCGGTGATGCAGACCAGCGGGATCGAATCCATCAGCGCGTCGGTAAGCGGCGTCACCATGTTGGTCGCGCCGGGTCCTGAGGTCACCAGCACCACGCCGGGCAGGCCGGTCGAACGTGCATAGCCTTCCGCGGCATGACCGGCGCCCTGCTCGTGGCGAACCAGAATGTGCTCGACATCGCTCTGCTGGAAGATTTCGTCGTAGATCGGAAGTACCGCGCCGCCCGGATAACCGAAAATGTGCTTGACCCCATGATCCTTGAGCGCGCGGACGATCATCGCTGCGCCGGTCATCTGGTTGGGATCGTGGCTTTTGTTCTCACTCATGGTTCGCTCCGGTGGCGCTCCTCGCGCCGATTTGGTCGGGACTTCCTTGATGCATCACCTTTGAAAATCGCTTCGCCTTCAGAGGTCATGCAGAAAATAAAAAAGGGCCCGAAAGGACCCTCTGCGCACCGCCTTGTCGCAGGTGGCCGTCAGCCACCCCCAGCGGTGCGCCAGGGTACGACGATAATAAGGAGGTTGGTAATTTTGTTACGCATCTTTGGCTCGGATTTTCCGAAGGTTGCGCGGTTATAACTTTCGCAGAGCGGAAGTCAAGGGCGCAATGACGCATTGACCTTAGCCGGTTCCAGCGCATAGGGCGAGAGCGAAAGTGCGCGGGAGAGCCATGCAGGAGCCTGATCCGGCCCCACCCAGTGAAATTCCGGGAGTTGGTGTCTGAACCAGGTAAACTGCCGTTTGGCGTAGTGGCGAGTATCCGCCTGCCCGATCTCGGTGGCCGCCTCCAGGGACAGCTCCCCGGCGAGATGGCGGATCAGCGCCGGCACGCCATGGGCTTTCATGGCCGGCAGCAGGGGATCGAGCCGGCGGGCGGCAAGCGCGGCTACTTCCTCCAGCGCGCCGGCCTGCAGCATAGCGACGAACCGGCGGTCGATCCGGGCGTAAAGCTCCTGCCGCTCGGGTGCGAGGAACATCGCCACGTTGCCGCCTTCCGGCAGCAAGGGTGGCTGCCCTTCGCTATGCCAATCCTTCAATGGGCGGCCGGTGGCCTCGATCACCTCAAGGGCCCGAGCAATGCGGACCTGATCACGTGGCTTCAGGCGCTGGCCCGCTTCGGGATCGCGCCGCGCCAGTTCCGCGTGCAGCGCCTCGACACCGTCGCGTGCCAGCCGGACGCGAACATCGTCCCGCACCGTTGCAGGAACCGGCGGCACCGCCGACAAACCCTGGGTCAGCGCCTTGAAATACAGCCCCGTTCCGCCGGTAAAAATCGGCAACCGGTTCTGGGCACGCGCTTCGGCCAGGGCCTTTCCTGCATCAACGACCCACGATCCGGCTGAACAATTCACCGCAGCGTCGCAATGACCGTAAAGCCGATGCGGAACGCGCGCTTCTTCTGCGGGCGTCGGGCGCGCCGTGATGATCCGCAAGTCGCGATAGACCTGCATGGAATCGGTGTTGATGATGACACCGCCGGTTGCCTTCGCAACAGCCAGCGCCAGCGCCGACTTGCCGCTGGCGGTCGGCCCTGCGATAAGCACGGCGTTGGTGGCCTTCCCGTCTCCGTTCACGTCACACGCCCAATCACACGCTCATGTCCCTTGTCGCCACGCTGATCTGTAATCCCGCAGAACCCGAGCTCGACAGCACGGCAATCGAGGCTGCTCGCGCCGCCCTGCCGTCTCCCGAAGGTGCTGACTGGCTGTTCGAAGGCACTGCCGCCGACATCCGGTTTAGCAGTACCGAGGATGCTCGCACAATTTCTACGCGTTTGCGCGAGGCGATGGATGGGCTGCGGATCGACATCGTGGTGCAGCCGCAGATCGATCGCCGCAAGCGGCTCCTGCTCGCCGACATGGACTCGACCATGATCGAGCAGGAATGCATCGACGAACTGGCCGCATACGCCGGACTGAAGGAACACGTCGCCGCCATCACCGAGCGCGCGATGCGCGGCGAGATCGCCTTCGAGCCAGCGCTGCGCGAGCGCGTCGCTCTGCTGAAGAATCTTCCCGTGACTGTCATCGACGAGGTGCTGGCCAAGCACATCACCCTGACCCCGGGCGCGACCACGCTGGTGCGCACCATGCGCGCGCACGGCGCCTATACCTGTCTGGTCTCCGGGGGATTCACCGCATTCACCAATCGTATCGCCGCAATGATCGGCTTCGAGGAAAATCGCGCCAACACTCTTCTCGTCGACGACGGCAAGCTGACCGGCGAAGTTGCCGAACCAATTGTCGGCCGCGAAGCCAAGCTCGCAACGCTGATCGACCTGCGCGAGTCGTTCGATTTCGACAATCTCGACACCATGGTGGTCGGCGACGGCGCGAACGACCTCGCGATGATCGAGCAGGCCGGTCTCGGCGTTGCCTACCATGCCAAGCCTGCAGTCGCCGCCGCGGCGGGCGCACGGATCGATCACGGTGACCTCACTGCCCTGCTTTATGCGCAGGGTTACAAACGCAGCGAATTCGTCGACGCCTGACCAGAACAGCAATGCCATGACCGACGTCGTCATCTACCACAATCCTCGCTGCGGCACGTCCCGGAACACGCTTGGACTGATCCGCAACTCCGGCGTCGAGCCGCAGATCATCGAATATCTGAAGGCGCCGCCAACACGCGACGAGCTGCGCGATCTGATCAAACGCGCCGGCCTCACGCCCCGACAGGCCATTCGCGCAAAGGAAAGCCTCTATCGCGAACTGAAGCTGGATGATCCGGCTGTGAGCGACGATCAGCTTCTCGATGCTATGATCGCGCACCCGGTTCTGATCGAACGCCCACTGGTCGTGACCGAGAAAGGCGTCCGCCTGTGCCGCCCGTCGGAAGCAGTCATTGACCTGCTGCCGCCACAGCGCGGCGCCTTCGCCAAAGAAGACGGCACGCCCTTGATCGACGCCCGCGGGCAGGTCATTGCCCAAAAATAAGAAGGGCAGCCAAGGCTGCCCTTCTTTCATATCAACTGAAATGCGCGGTCAGTTCACGCCGAGCGCCACGAACCGCAACTCGCCGTTGCCGTTCGCAACCAGCAACAGGATCGATTTCTTGCCGTCCTTCTTGAGCTGATCGATCCGCTTCTTGACGTCGGCAGCGGTGCTGACCGACTCCTGCGCCACTTCGACGATCACATCGCCCGCGCTCAGGCGTTTTTCGGCAGCATCCGATCCGCTATCGACGTTGACGACGACCACGCCCTTGACGCTGTCCTTGATCCGGAAGCGCGTGCGCAATTCCTTGCTGAGCGTGGCAAGATCGAGGCCAAGCGCCTTTTGCGTCGCAGGCTTCGCATTGTCCTCCGGCGTCGTGCTCTTGATCGATGCTTCGACCGGCTTGTCGCCATCGTCCAGTCGCCCGAGCTTGACCTGCTTGGTCTGCTCCTTGCCCTTGCGGATGATCACCACATCGACGGTTTTTCCGACAGGAGCATCGGCGACCGCGCGCGGCAAATCCTTCATCTCCTTGATGTCCTTGCCGTCGAACTTGATGACCACGTCACCAGCTTCGATGCCCGCAGGTTTGGCCGGCCCCTTCTCGTCAACACCGGCCACCAGCGCGCCGCGCGGCGGCTTGATGCTGAGACTGTCGGCGATCTCGTCGGTCACCTGCTGGATGCGCACGCCGAGCCAGCCGCGACGCACTTCCTTGAACTCGCGCAACTGCTGGACGACACCCATCACCGTCTTGGACGGCACCGCGAAGCCGATGCCGATCGAACCACCCGACGGGGAAATGATCGCGGTGTTCACGCCAACCACCTCGCCATCGAGATTGAACAGCGGACCACCCGAGTTGCCACGATTGATCGCGGCGTCAGTCTGAATGTAGTTGTCGTAGGGACCGGAGTTGATGTCGCGATTGCGCGCCGAGACGATACCCGCCGTCACCGTCCCGCCGAGGCTGAACGGGTTGCCGATCGCAATCACCCACTCACCCAGCCGCAGCTTGTCGGAATCGCCGAACTTCACTGCAGTCAGTTTCTTCTCCGGCGGCGTGAACTTCAGCACCGCGAGGTCGCTCTTCTTGTCGCGACCAACCAATTCAGCACGTATCTTGGTGCCGTCGTTGAGAATGACGTTGATCTCGTCGGCATCAGCGATGACATGATTATTGGTCACCACGGTGCCGTCGGTGTCGATGATGAAACCGGAGCCCAGCGAATTCACCTTGCGCGGTGTATTCCCGCGATCGCCCATGCCGCCGCGACGATTCTTGAAGAACTCTTCAAAGAACTCGTTGAACGGGGAATCCGGCGGCAACTGCGGAGTCACGCCGCCCTTGTCGTCGCCGTTCTTGGCGTTGACGGTTTGCGATGTCGAAATATTCACCACCGCATCGATCACCTTTTCGGCGACATCGGCGATCCCGTCCGGGCCGCGGGCCTGAGCGGGTGCGGACATGAAAACACTCGCTACGCCGAGACTGACGGCCGCAGCGAAAGGCAGAACGCGGCGGCTCAAAGCCTGGATGGCATCGGACATGGGGGAATCGTCTCCTGAAAACCGAACAGTAAGCTGACCTGAGAGTGCGCCTGAATACCGCGCGAGCGCAAGCGCCACCCCTAGGTTGAGAAGGCCTGGATTGCGGCGAAAAACTGGCACCGCCTCCCCACGACAACGTCAACGGAGGTGGCGCAAGAACCAGATCACGATCAAACCGATAACCGCCGTCGCGAGCCCGACCATGCGAAGCATGTTTTCGGGCATATCGAGCGCGCTCTTCATCGCTTTGCGCACCCATTCAGGTGCGGCTGCAAACAGCAGCCCTTCGATGACACACACCATTCCAATGCCAACGAGGAAATCGATAAAGGCCATGGACCTCATTCTACCCCAGCTCCCGGCCGAATCGCACGCAACATTGTTATCCTAGCGTTGCGGCGTCGTCGCGGGTACCGGAGCAGCCGAGGCTTGACCAGACGGATTGGCGAAGAAGCGGAAGAACTCGAAATCCGGCCGTAGCAGGAACCGGGTGTCGTTGTGCTTCAGGCTGTTCTCGTAAGCCGTCATCGCGCGATAGAACGCGAAGAATTGGGCATCCTTCGAATAGGCCTCGGCGTAAATCCGATTGCGCTCGCCGTCGCCCTCACCCCGGACCCGATCAGCCTGCGAATTGGCTTCGGCCACGATGACAGTCGCCTCGCGGTCCGCCTTCGAGCGGATTTCCTGCGCCTTCTGGCCACCCTGGGCGCGGAACTCCGCAGCCTCGCGCTGACGTTCGGTCTGCATCCGCTGGTAGACCGCCTGGCTGTTCTGCTCCGGCAGGTCGGCACGGCGAATCCGCACATCGATCACCTCGATGCCATAGGCAGCAGCCTGTTTGTCGAGTTGTTCGCGGATGCGGCCCATCAAGGCTTCGCGCTCATCGCGCACCACCTGGATGAACGTCACCTCGCCGAGGACGCGGCGCAGCGCGGCGTTAAGCAACGTCGTCAACTGGATGTTCGCGGCCTGGATGGTGCCGATGCTCTGATAGAACCGCAGCGCATCTTTAATCCGATAGCGCGCGAATGCATCCACCACCAGACGCTTCTGGTCGGCGGCGATCACTTCCTGCGAGGGATTCTCGAGGTCGAGGATACGCTTATCGATGCGAATGACCGTATCGATGAATGGCACCTTGAAGTTCAGGCCCGGCTCGGTGACGACGCGGATCGGCTCACCCAGTCGAACCAGCAACGCCTGCTCAGTCTGGCGAACCGTGAATAGCGAGCTGTAGCCGAGCACAACGAGAACGAGCACGACAAACAGGGCAACAATGCCCGTGTATCCAGACTTCATCGCCGGCCTCCACCCTGCTGCTGCGACGACGCCGCAGGCGGCGTGGTCCGATGACCCAGTTCATTCAGGGGCAGATAGGGCACAACGCCCGGCGACGAAGACGAACCCTGATCGAGCACCAGTTTGTCGGCACCGCCAAGGATCCGCTCCATGGTTTCAAGATAGATGCGCTCCCGTGTCACGTCGGGCGCCTTCTTGTACTGATCGTAGACGCTCAGAAAGCGGGCGCTCTGGCCTTTCGCTTCCGCAACCGCCTGTTCCTTGTAGCCCTCGGCCTGCTGCAGAATCTGTGCGGCACGGCCCTTGGCTTCCGGGATCACGCGATTGGCGTAAGTCTGCGCCTCGTTCTGCATGCGCTCCTGGTCGGCGCGCGCGGCCTGAACGTCGCGGAACGAGTCGATCACCTGCTGCGGCGGATCGACCTTCTGCAACTGCACCTGCTGAATGAGGATGCCCGCTCCATAGGTATCGAGTGTTTTCTGCATCAACTCGTGAACCGCGACTTCGGTTGTCGAACGCGCACCGGTGAGGATCGGCTGAATGTCGGAACGGCCGATCACCTCGCGCATCGCGCTCTCGGCCACCGCCTTCACGGTGCCTTCAGGATTCTGGATGTTGAACAGGAAGTCGCCAACGCCATCCGGCTTGATGCGCCACAGCACGGTGAAGTCGACATCGACGATGTTTTCGTCGCCGGTGAGCATCAGGCTCTCTTCCGGCACATTGCGCATGGTGCTACCGCGACGCGCGGGATCGGCACTCAAGGTCATGCCGATGCTGAGCGTCGACACGCGCAGCGCCTTCGGCAGCAGCACGGTCTCGATCGGATACGGGAGGTGATAATTCAGACCAGGCTGCACGGTGCGCACATGCTTGCCGAAACGCAGCACCACACCAAGCTCTTCGGACTGAACACGGAAGAAGCCGGACAGGCCCCAGATCGCCAGCGCGGCAACCAGAACGAGCGCAATGCCCATGCCGCTGAAATGACCGCCGGGCAGCAATTGCTGCAGCCGATCCTGCCCGCGACGCAGGATGTCCTCGAGATCAGGCGGATTGGGCCCGGACGATTGCGGACCGGAACCCCAGGGGCCCTTTGGTCCCGGACCCCACGGGCCTCCGCCCTGATTCTTCCACGGCATCAGCAGTCTCCTCCTCGCGGACGGCGGCCCGCGAACTCTGCACGGCTTTATATGGGACTGTCCCGGTCGTTACAACGCGGGCGGTCGGATCGGACTGAGCTATGCTGGCGACCGAATTTGTCAATCCGAACATGAGGGAACGCGGTTAACGGCGCCGATATGTCACATACGAGAAATCGGCGCTGTCGCCGGTTGCGCGCGGATGCCGGACACGAGCAACTTCTTCCCACTCATTGCCGTCAATCGGCGCAAGAACCGTATCACCTTCGGGTGATGCATGGACCTCGGTGATTTCGAGGCGGGTCGCGCGCGCCATCCACTGGGAGAATATCTCCGCGCCACCGATCACCGCGATCTCAGTGGCGAAACGTCGCAGCGCATCCCCCACTGCCACCTCTTCTGCAGCCTCCAGCGAGGGCACCACGACCGCGCCTTTCGCGCGGAACGATGCATCACGGGTGACCACAATGTTGGTGCGCCCCGGCAGCGGACGTCCGATCGACAGGAAAGTCTTGCGACCCATCACGATCGGTTTGTTGAGCGTCAGTTTCTTGAAGCGCTGTAGGTCTGACTTCAGATGCCACGGCATCGCGTTGTCGCGACCGATCACGCCGTTCTCAGCAACCGCGACGACGAAAACGATATCCAGACCTGCGCCGACCTTCACGGTCACACCGCGACCTCGGCCTTGATGTGCGGATGCGGATCGTAGTTCTGGAGCGTGAAATCCTCGTAGCAGAAGGAGAAGATGTCCTTCACGTCCGGGTTGATGACCATCGTCGGTAACGCACGCGGCGAACGGGTCAATTGCAGCCGCGCCTGCTCGAGATGATTGGAATAGAGATGCGCGTCACCGAGGGTGTGGATGAACTCGCCGGGCTTCAGTCCGGTGACCTGCGCCACCATCATCGTGAGCAGCGCATAAGATGCGATGTTGAACGGCACGCCCAGAAACACATCGGCCGAGCGCTGATAGAGTTGGCACGACAGCTTGCCCTTGGCCACGTAGAACTGGAACAGGCAGTGACACGGCGGCAGCGCCATCTTATCGACCTCTGCCGGATTCCACGCGCTCACGATCAGGCGGCGGGAATCCGGATTGGTCCGGATCATCTCGACCACATTGGCAATCTGGTCGATGCTGCGCCCGTCCGGCGCCGGCCATGAGCGCCACTGCGAGCCGTAGACCGGCCCGAGATCGCCATTGGCATCCGCCCACTCGTCCCAGATGGTGACCTTGTGCTGCTGCAGATACCGAATGTTGGTGTCGCCCATGAGGAACCAGAGCAGTTCATGGACGATCGACTTGAGCGGCAGCTTTTTGGTCGTCAGCATCGGAAAGCCGGCCGCCAGATTGAAGCGCATCTGATGGCCGAACACCGACAACGTCCCTGTGCCGGTACGGTCGTGCTTTTCCACGCCGTCGCTCAGAATTCGCTCAAGCAGGTCGTGATACTGGTTCATCGAATATCCCGGGACGGCCGGATTGCCGATCCTATCTAGCCATCGGGGCTGCCGCAGGCTAACCGCGACTCGCAGATTTCCCCCGATTATACCCTGAAAAATGGCCCCTGCCCGCGTAGGTGCAAGGCGGTGTGGGACGCGGCGTCTCAGTTCGCCGCCGTTTGGAAAATCGGCGTCCACCGCGCGATCTCATTTTTCACCAGCCTCTCCAGGGGCGCTGAGCCACGTTCGGCGGAGGACGGGATCACGACGCCAAGCTCACGCAATTGATTACGGACCCCGTCGTCATCGAGCGCAACGGAGATGGCCTTGCTGATTTTGGCAATGATTGCTGCCGGAGTTCCCTTCGGCACAAAAATCGCGTTCCAGGCCTGGACCTGAAAAGCCGGCAATCCGGCCTCGAGCGTGGTGGGTACGTTCGGCAGCGCCGGACTGCGCTGGGGCAAGGCCACCGCATAGGCATTCACAGCTCCCGCGCCGACCCGAGGCACCACGTTGACGATCTGATCGCACATGTAATCGACCTGCCCACTTGCGACTGCAGCCATCGCCGGGGCAGCGCCGCCGAACGGAACACCAGTGGGCTTGATGTCCAGAAGCCCGTTCAACAGCAGGCACGACGTATAAGACACCGATCCGACGCCGGCATGCGCCATGGTGATGCGATCGGTGTTGGCTTTCACGTAGCCGATGAATTCGCGCAAAGTTTGCGGGGGAAAATCTTTCCGCGCGACAATCACGATCGGCGTTGCTGCGACCAGCGACACCGGCTCAAAATCATGCTCCGGATGATAAGGCAGATTCGGATAGAACGACAGCGCCGCCGCATGAGTGCCCATATGGCCCGCGATCAACGTGTAGCCGTCATTGGGTGCGCGAGCGACCTGTGCGGTCCCGGTGGTGCCACCTGCGCCGGCAACGTTCTCGATCCGGATTGGCTGACCGAGCGCCTGCGCCATTTTGCTCGCAATGATGCGAGCGATGACATCGGTCGGCCCACCTGCGGTGAACGGCACGACCATCGTGATCTCGCGCGCCGGAAAGTCCTGTGCCTGCGCGATACGCGACATCAGACCAATCACACAACCCACAGCTAACGCCGCGAGAATGCGCGCGATGCAATGCATCTGAAACTCCAAATGATTTTAACAAAATCTGGCACACGCCAATGCGAGCGGGCCGCTACCAAACACGAACCGACGGCAAACGATAGAGCTCAGTTCTCGGATTCCACGAAAACCACATCCCGCTGTCGGCTGATCGCAGGCAAAACGGCCACCACGATCAAAATCAGCGACAGCAGCAAAAGCCCCGGCGAGATGCAGCCCTTGGCATAGTCGGAGAAGTCCAAAATTTTCTGCGTGCTGTTTGGCAATGAATGCCCGGCCGGCGCAACACAGCGCCAGAAATAGATGCTGGCGTCGCCGCGCGCGATCAGCATGGCGCGCCGCAGATTGTCTTCCATCAACGGCCCGAGCACCATACCGAGCAGCAGTGGCGCGACCTCGAAATCATGCTTCACCAGCCAATAGCCGACCAACCCGAAAACGGCGGCAAGGATTACATCGGTGGGCGCGCTGCCGATCGAATAAATGCCGATGGCGCAGAACACGACGATAGAGGGAAACAGCAGACGATAAGGCACGCGCAGCAGCGAGACCCACACGCCGACCAGCGGCAAGTTGATGATCAGCAACATCAGGTTACCGATCCACATCGAGACGATCATGCCCCACACGAGATTGGGCTGGTTGGCCATCACCTGCGGACCCGGGATGATGCCGTGAATGGTCATGGCGCCCACCATCAGCGCCATCACCGCGTTGGGCGGAATGCCGAGCGTGAGGAGCGGAATGAATGACGTCTGCGCGGCAGCGTTGTTGGCGCTTTCCGGTCCCGCAACGCCTTCGATGGCGCCGCGTCCGAACCGCGACGGGTCCTTCGCGATCTTTTTCTCCAGCGTATAGGAGGCGAACGATGAAATCACCGCACCGCCTCCCGGCAGGATGCCGAGCAACGATCCAAGCACCGTTCCGCGGGCGATGGCCGGCGCGGATTCGGCGAGGTCCTTTTTCGTCGGCATCAGGCCGGTGACTTTTTCCTGCACTAGATTGCGGTCTTCCTCCGCCCCGTGATCGAGGTTACGGATGATCTCGGCAAATCCGAACAAGCCCATGGCGACTGTCGCAAAGCCGAGACCGTCGGCCAGTTCGGGAATGCTGAACGCCATTCGCGACGCGCCGGTCTCGACATCGGAGCCGACCATCGACAGCAACAGTCCGAGCACGATCATCGCGATCGCCTTAAGCAACGATCCCTTCGCCAGCACCACCGCGAATACGAGGCCGAGCACCATCAACGAGAAATATTCCGCCGGACCGAAGGCTAACGCGAGCTTGGTCAGCGGCGCGCCCAGCAGAGCAATAAGCACGGTGGCGACGCACCCTGCCGCGAACGATCCGATGGCGGCGATCGCCAGCGCCGGCCCCGCCCGGCCCTGCTTCGCCATCTGGAAACCATCGAGCGTCGTGATCACCGAAGTCGCTTCGCCGGGAATATTGACGAGGATCGACGTGGTCGAGCCGCCGTACTGTGCGCCATAATAGATGCCCGCCAGCATGATCAGCGCACCGACTGGCTGCAGACCGAAGGTGATTGGCAGCAGCATCGCCACCGTCGCCACCGTACCGATGCCCGGCAGCACGCCGACGAGCGTGCCGACCAGTGCGCCGATCAGGCAGTAAATGATGTTGACGGGGATCGGGATCGTGAGCGTGTGCCCGAACGCCGTCACACCCCAGTTGGCCGTCTGGAAGACAACCTCAAATCCGAGCGCGAGATTTGCAAACAGATCGCTCATCAGCGCTATCGCATGAACCAGGGCCACAACTCGAACGAGAGCTTCAGGCCATACTGGAACAGGCCGACACAGAACGCGGTCAGAAGCACGCCGACGACCGTCGTCTCGCCCCATCGCGTTTCGCGCGAGCCGAGCGCGGACACCATGAAGCAGACGAACGACGTCACCACGAGGCCCATGGGCTTGATCGCTCCGGCGAAGATCAACAGCGCCGCTGTTACGAAGAACGGGCCGCGGAACGAGACGTGTTGCAAACGCACGCCGTCGGTCATCACACCGATGATCGCGATCGCCGCGCCGAGGGCACCGAGAACACCGGCTGATAGACGCGGCGCCGTGCCCGGGCCGAAGGAAAATCCACGCATGCCCGACAGATCGCTCGCCGCCCACAACGCAAACAGCGCAAGACCAACGAGCGCCACACCTCCGTAGTAATCTTGCGCCGCGCGAATCCGGATGAAAAACGTCACGACGCCGATCGCCAGCATCGGAAAGGTGAAATAGGTCCAGAAAGATTCGAACTGGAACGGGCTGACGACGTCTGCCAGCGAGCCGCTTGCCCCCGTGAGGACGGGCTTCATCGCGAGATAGACAGCGAACGCCAGTTGCGGCGCGAGAGCTGCCGCAATCACCGCCAATCCGCCGGACGGATTGCGAACCGAAAGCCAATGCGCCGCCGCAGGTTGCCCCGTCGCGCTTCCGGACCCCTCGTTCATCGGCGCTTCCCTTGTTGCGGCAATCCACCGCATTGTCTGGCCAAGTTGTAGCCGATCAGAGGACGCCGGCAAATCCGATACAGCCGCCGATCACCAGCATCCAGAGCGGATTGACGTTGGTGGTGAATGTGACCACGGCGGCAGAGATTGTCAGGATCGCCGCGGCCCATGACCGATCGGCGGTCAGCGCCAGTACAAAGCCGCTGGCGCACATCAGCCCGATCGACACCGGAACCAGCGCGGCCTGCAGCATCGCGGGCCAGGATGCATGGCTCGAGCGCTTCAGCACGTGGCTGATGAAATACGCGAACATCGCCGAGGGAACGCACATCGCCAGCGTCGCGACTGCTGCCCCACCGAGCCCCGCGACATGGTAGCCAATCAACGTCACGATCAGCACATTCGGCCCCGGCGACAGTTGCGCAATGCCGAACATGTCGGCGAACTGCGAGTCGTTCATCCAGTGATGCACATCGACCGCGAGCCGGTGCATCTCCGGAATAACCGAGTTCGCGCCGCCGATGGCCAGCAGCGACATCAACCCGAAGGTCCATGCCATGGTCAGATATGTACCGAGGCCGGGATTCATGCAGCGGCCCGTCGGCGAATCCACCAGGTGACGGCAATGCTGGTTGGAACAGCCGCCAACAGCACGACCGGCAACGGCAACCGCGCAATTCCGATTGCGACGAACACCGCGACCAGAACAATCAGAGCAACCGGATCGCGGCGTCTCACGAGCGGCAACGTCATTCGCGCAATCACCGCCAGAAACAACCCGACGGCGGCACAGGACACGCCGGCCAGAATCCGCTGCAGCGCATCGATTTGGCCATAACGGGCGTAAATGACAGCCAGCACAGTCACAATCAGCACTGGGGGACCAACCAGACCCAGAAAGGCGGCGATGCTGCCGGGAATGCCGCGAAAGCGAGCACCGAACACCACCGACAGGTTGACGATGTTGGGACCGGGCAGGAAATGGCAGAGCGCGAAGGCTTCGTTGAATTCGTCCGCTGTCATCCAGCGGTGCTGCTCGACGATGGCGCGCCGGGCCCACACCAGCACGCCCCCGAATCCCGGCAGCGACATTTTTGCAAAGGCTAGGAATAGTTCCATCAGTTCCGGCGGCGGCGAGACTGCGGTGGGCGCCGGAGAATCAGTGATGATGGAATCCGCTGGCATGGCGCCGAGATTTAGAGGGCAGCCCAAGCCCCGCCAACAGATTTTCTTGACGACCCTTCATGTCCGATACGCAAACCGAAGCCGCCCCGGCAGGGACAAGCCCACGCAGGGGCTTTTTTCGTCAACCTTCGCCCCCTATATTGGGGGTGCCGGTTCGCCGGCTATGGAAATAAATGACCGTCGCAATAAACCATTCGGACCCGGGGGCAGCACCCGGCGCCTCCACCAAAGCCCGGATCATCCGGCCAACAGGCGGGCTTCGGCGGGGGCGAAACAGGATCGACGAGGGCGTAAAGGGCGAGTTTTTTCCCGGTATTGTTCCGCCGTTATCGGGCTACGCAATAGTTGCAAACGACAACTATGCTCCGGTTGCTCAGGCTGCGTAACGCAGTTTGAAAGACCATCTTAAAGCCCTGACGGGTTAAGCTCCGTCAGGCGGGGTTCGGAGGCACCTGGCAACAGAAGCCTCCACTTAATCCCCGTGATGCTCAAATCTGCGCCAGCCCGCGTGGCGCGTGTTGTATTTGACGCTGACGGTGAGAATCTCTCCGAACCGGCCCGTCTGATGCTGACCGCGCCAATCCAGCGCGCTAGCATGGCGGTGGCCGAGTCGGATCGTCTGTTCGACACCGTTTATGGTCGCGATTTCAATTCGACGGGACTGACCGATGGCAACCGATCAAATCCGCTATGATGTTCTGGCGCGCGACGCGCTGCGCGGCGTGCTGCGCCGTGTTCTGACCGACGCCGCCGAACATGGCTTGCCCGGTGAACATCACTTCTACATCACGTTCTTGTCCAATGGCGACGGGGTCAAGATTTCACCTCGGCTGCTGTCTCAGTATCCGCAGGAGATGACCATCATCCTGCAGCATCAGTTCTGGGATCTGATCGTGACCGACGACCAGTTTGAAGTCGGGTTGTCGTTCGGGGGAATTCCCGAGCGCCTCGTGGTGCCCTTCAGCGCGATCAAGAGCTTCTTCGATCCGTCGGTCCAGTTCGGCCTGCAGTTCGAGACCGCCGACCTTTCCGCGCCGGAAGCGACATCCGACGAGACGGCGCAGGCTGCGCCAGTTGTCGCGGCCGAACCGCCTGCATCTTCGGACACCGAAGACGGCGGCACCGAGCCGGACAAGCCGCGCGAAGGCGCCGAGGTCGTCAGGCTAGACCGTTTCCGGAAAAAGTAGACCTCGCCAGACTTGTCTCTGGGCCAGTTCGGCTCTTAGTTGCCTGCTGAGCGGCAGACCCACGATTGCGGGCCTGCATCGCAATGTTCGATCGCTTCGATCGGCTGACAGCAGGTGACTCCATGGCCCCATCACGAAAAGCAACACGCACCGAAACCGATACGTTCGGACCGATCGAGGTCCCATCCGATCGCTATTGGGGTGCACAGACCGAGCGTTCGCGCCAGAACTTCCGGATCGGCGAGGAACGAATGCCGATGCCGCTGGTTCGGGCACTAGGCATCGTGAAACTCGCCGCCGCACAGACCAATCGTGAACTCGGCCTGCTTGACCAGCGGCGCGCGCGGGCCATTGCGCGGGCAGCCCGCGAGGTGATCGCCGGCGAGCTCGACGGCCATTTTCCGCTTGTGGTCTGGCAGACCGGCTCCGGCACGCAAAGCAACATGAATCTCAACGAGGTGATCGCCAATCGGGCCAACGAACTGCTCGGCGGCGAACTCGGCAGCAAGAAGCCGGTTCATCCCAACGATCACGTCAACATGAGCCAGTCGTCGAACGACTCGTTTCCGACCGCCATGCACATCGCGGCGGCGGATCGCATCGTCAACGATCTGATCCCCGCCCTGTCGATGCTGCGCGACGCGCTGCGCAAGAAAGAAAAAGCGTTCGCAAAGATCGTGAAGATCGGCCGCACCCATACGCAGGATGCCACACCACTGACGTTGGGGCAGGAATTTTCCGGCTATGCCGCGCAGGTCGAGAGCGGGATCGTACGGTTGCGGAGCACAGTGAAGGACCTCTATCCGCTGGCGCAGGGCGGCACCGCTGTCGGCACCGGACTTAACGCCAAGCCGCGTTTTGCCAAGCTGTTCGCTAAACACGCCGCGACCATCACCAAGCTGCCGTTCACCAGCGCACCGAACAAGTTTGAGGCACTGGCTTCCAACGATGCCTACGTGTTCGTCCATGGCGCGATCAACGCAACGGCAGCGGGCCTGTTCAAGATCGCCAACGATATCCGCCTGCTCGGCTCGGGGCCGCGCTCGGGCCTCGGCGAACTGATCCTGCCGGAGAACGAGCCCGGTTCATCGATCATGCCGGGCAAGGTCAACCCGACCCAGTGCGAAGCCATGACGATGGTCTGCAGCCAGATTTTCGGCAACCACACCACGATCACCGTCGCCGGCAGCCAGGGGCATTTCGAGCTCAACGTCTACAAGCCGGCCCTGGCACATTGCATGCTTCAATCCACCCGATTGATGGCCGATGCCGCACGTTCCTTCACCGAACATTGTGTCGTGGGAATTCAGGCCGACGAAAAGCGCATCAACGAGTTGATGCAGCGATCCCTCATGCTCGTTACCGCGCTGGCGCCGAAGATCGGCTATGACAACGCAGCCAAGGTTGCCAAAACCGCTCACGCCCGCGGGACGACACTAAAGGAGGAAGCCATGCGTCTGGGCTTCGTCACCGCCGCCGAATTCGACAAACTGGTACGACCCGACAAGATGACGCACCCGGGATGAATCCGGCTTCTAGGTGTTTTTGGCAATGCCTCTCAGTTGCATTTGCGAAAAGCGACTGCGTTATCGTCTAAAGATGTAGACCCGCAGGCTACCTTTAGCGCTGCGCATCATGTTAGACCTGCAGTCAACCGGCGTGAGGCGCGGCAGACTGATCAATCCAAGATCGTCTGCCGCGCTGCAACGAAGGATCAAACAGATGGAATACAGACTGTGTGGCGCAAGTTTGACGTGTTCACGAGGGGCTGAACGCAGCACACTCCCGCAGTCTGTCGAATGAAGGAGGCCAAGGTGGGGGACCTGGTCAATCTCAAGCGATTCCGCAAGCGCGTCGAGCGAGAGGCCGCCGCGCAGCAGGCCGAGGCCAACAGAGCTCGATTTGGCCGGACCAAAGCGGAGAAAAATCTCGCCACTCAGCGCGCCAGTCGTGCCGAGGAAATCCTGAACCAGCACCGACTCGATGATGAGGAGGCGTCATGAAATCTCCCGTCGTCAAACGTTCGATTGTTGTCGCCGGCCACAAAACCAGCGTTAGCCTTGAAGAAGATTTCTGGAACGGCATGAAGGAAATCTCGTCGGCGCGAAGCAAGACGCTGTCCGAGCTTGTCGGCGAAATCGACAGCAAGCGCCAGCAGGGCAACCTGTCCTCGGCGATCCGGCTATTCGTCCTCGACTACTTCCGTTCGCGCACGACGGAATCGATTCCCTCCCCCGAACTGGCTGATAGCTGACGTCCCCACGACGTCCGAGGCCATTCACGGTCCGTGAAATTGCGGACCGTTGCATCACCATTGTGACTCGCACTTACGTTGTCTGCCGAATATCGGCGGCAGTCGAACTCCGTTACTATGTACCGTGTCGCGATCGTTTGCTGACGGCTCGCGATCCGGCGAACGAACTTCGCTCACCGGCCTGAATCCACCACCAACTTTACCCTGAACACGCTGTTCGGTGGGGCATCGCCGCGCGATCCCTTACGGCTGCCTGCATCTGACCGAGCGGAACGGAGGGACGACATGCCAGACAATCGGATCGAGGATGCTGGACATCCCGTGCGTGTGAAAGAGTTCGCCGTGGTCAAGCGATCGGTCGTGATCGGCGGCCACAAGACCAGTGTCAGTCTCGAAGACGCGTTCTGGTCCAGCCTGAAGGAAATCGCGGGACGTCGCGGCGTCACCCTCTCCCGGCAGATCGCCTCGATCGACCAGCATCGTCAGACCAGCAACCTATCCTCGGCGATCAGGCTGTTCGTGCTTGATCATTTCCGGACCCGGGCGATGAGCGCGATGTTCATCGGTGAACGGCAGAAGTCACCGAGTATCGCGCCGGCGCTGGCCGACCATATCTAGAACGACGCACGCGGTGCCGCCGGGCGCGGCCTCTGTTGCAGCACGCCCGGCGCCGGCCGGATATCGATTGGCGGCGGCAATGGCGGCGCCCGCACGGCCGCCGGCGGCGTATCATGATGGCGCGGCGGCGGCACGGTTGCCGTCGCGGCTGGCGGCCTTGCGACAGGAGCCCGCCTGCGCGGATCACCGCTGGGAATGCGCACATCCGACGGCGGCATGGTTTCGACCTCAGGCGCAGGCTTCTGATCGGCCGGCGGCGTCGCTACCACGGACGGCCTGGCCCCGCTCTGCAGCCGATCAAGCCGCTTCGTTTCGCGATCGATCGCGCGCAGCATCAACCACGACGACAGCGACGTGATGTCGATATCGCGATCGAGCGCGTCGGGTGTCCCGTGCAGGAAGACCTGGATCTCGGGCCGTACCTTTTCCGTACCGTCGATATTGGACGACAGCGCAGCACGGATATCGACTTGATCGGCCGTGATGTCATAGCCGCCCGAAACCACCGCACGAGCGTTGCCGGCATCGAGCGTGGTCGCACCAACACGCAGCCGCCCGTCACGGATGTCGAACGGAATCTCCGCCGATGCGACCTGCAGCGCGCCCTGCGCCAGCACGGGATCGACCAGCGTCTTCACCTTGCGATCGTCCGTCACCTGATCGAGATCGCCGGCGCGGATGGCAGCATCGAATACGCGTGGATCAAGCCCGGCAATCTTCGCATTCTCCAGCGACACCACGCCGTTGCCGGATAGTCCGCCGGACAAGGCGGCCAGGCTGCGTCCATGACTCATCAGGGTTGCCTTGAGGCCAACATGCCCCTCAGGCATCGCGAGATGACGATATTTGAGCGCCGCGCCATTGACGCCCGCAAGCTGGGTGCGCGCGCTCACCATCAAGCCATCGGGCGTCTGCCGCCCTTCGACCGACCCGGTCAATTGCCCGCCGCCGATACCTGCCTTCAGCTCATCGAGAACGATCGATTGGCCATCACCTCGAAACACGGCGCTGACCGGCCGCAGTTCGATTCCACCCGGCAGATTGCCTTGCAAGGACTGGAAAGCAATCTTGCCGCGCCAGCCCTGCACCCAGCCACGACGAAGCGGTTCGGCCGCAGGATGCCCTGCCGTCCCCAACGCGAGACCGCCGAGTGCAGCAAGGTCGATGGTGTTCATGCCGATCTCGCCATCGATGCCGACGACGTCGCCGCGCGTCACGGCGAGCTTGCCACGCACACGCGACGTACCCACGGTCGTGTCGAGGTTGTCGAAAGTGAGCCGATCGCCAACGACGGCAATCTTCGATGTCAGGCTGACGCTGAGCGGCTCGATCGTTCCGAACAGCGGCGCGAGATTGGCCTTGCGCACCACGAGCGCAACGTTGGCCTTTGGCTGGGCTGTACCTATCTCGCCGCTTCCCTGCGCATCGGCATCCAGACCGTTGCCGCTGAGCGCTGCCTTGAATTGCGCAGTCCCGGCCCACGTACCCTTGACCGAGGACTCAAAGCGGCCGGAGCCTTGACCTGCCGCTACGATCCCGTCGAGACCTGCAAACGCGAGCAACGCCTGCCCTTGTTGCGATGTGAACTTCGACTCGATAGCGAGATCGGTTTTTGCAAGAGCTTCGAGATCGACGCCAGTCACGGCACTGATCGGGGGCGACGCGGTGAGTACGATGCTGCCCTTGATCCCTGAGCCATCGAGATCGAGAACTGCGCGAGCCGCCGGCCGCTCTCCATTGCGTTTGGCTTTCGCAAGATCAGCCGTCAGTCGGATACGCGCATTGCCGTTCGGTGCGTTGAGTGTCTGAAGGCGCGCGGCGACCGCCGGCGTGAATGGCGCAATCACCTCTCCGAAACGGGCAAGCGAGGGCGCCGTGGCATCGAGATTGAGTTTGCCGGTTGCCGCGGCGCGATCGAATGCCCCCTGTCCATTGAGCGTTACACCGCCCACTCCGCCGATCTTCAGCCTGTCAATCGACACGTTGTTCGGCCCATACGTAAATTCGACAGCCACCGGCCGAACGTCCTGCCCCGCGAGAATTCCGCGAGTCGCATCGAGCGCGACATGAGCCTCCGCGGGCCAGTTGTCGCGCGATCCGCCAAGCGCCTGGAGCAAAGCGCTGGCCGCATCGAGATCGAGTGAAGCCGCTGTCAGCGCCGCATCCACGCGCGCGGACGAGACAGCGAAACGGCCTTCGACCGCGCCGCCATCGAAATCAGCCTTCATGCTTTGGAGCGAAACGCCGTCCTCACCGATAGTCGCCTGGCCGGCGACACGGAGCGGCTTGCGGGTCCGCAGGGCGATGTCACCGCCCCCCTGCAACCACGACACCAGCACGGCGGGATCTCCAGACTCAAGATTGATCGGTCCGGCGAACTGTGCGGCGTCACCCTGCCCGGTCAATGTGCCACTAGCGATGAAGCGTGTTCCACCGGGTGCGCGGAACGACAGTCCATCGACGGTCCAGACGTCGTTGCCGCCACGGAACGCCGCAGCGAATTCCTTCACCGGCCGGCTACCGAGCGCGATCTGATCAGCGCTCAGATCGACCTGCATAGCCATCGGAGGCGGCAATGCGGCCAGCAGCCCGCGCAACTGGGGGACTATCCGGACTGTGCTGCCGTCAGGCTTGCCCTTCAACAGCAGGCGATCCGCATCGAGTTGTTGCGCCGACAGCGCCAGTTGAAGCACCGGCTGCGCGCCAAGACGCAGGCTGCCGCTGCCCGACAATTTCAGGGCCACGTCATCCGGCCCGTAAGCGAGTTCGACGTCTTCGAAGGCGGCCGCCGTGGGATCGGCCTTGGCCTTGGCGGTCACGCGCCAAGGCATCTGCGATGGCGTTTGCGATGCGTGGGCCAGAGTGATTGCCCCTTCGAAACGCGGCGATCGCGCGTCGAAGGTCAAATAACCATCGATATCGGCAGATACCGGCCATTCACGAGGCTCGAGCACCAGCCGAACACGGCTGCCTTTACCCTCGGGCGCCTCGCCCGAGGAAATACGGAACGGCACATGGACGCCGCCGATCCGGGCGCTGCCCTCGCCTCGCAACATGCCCGCCAGCGCACGAACGTCGCCGCTGAACGCCAAATCGTCCAACGTCAGGCTTCCCCCGCTGGCGCCGTCGTGAAGCACGACGCGCCCGGCGAGGTTGAGTCGGTCGATGGCGAGAGAGCCGAAATCGAATGACGACCGCGACGCCGGCCATTCGACCCGCCCCTGGCGATCGAGACCAAAATCGAGATCAAGACCCTGCAGCGACAGTTCGGTGGCACGCCATTCGCCACGCATGAGTGACGCGAGGCTGAACTCCACATCAAGCTTGTCAGCGTGTACCTTGCTGGGGTCGTTCTGTGCGCCGATCGCCACCGACTTCAACCGCAATGTCGGCGTCGGCAGCAAGCGGGCGTCGAGTGCACCCGCCACGCGCACCGGCGAGCCGACAATCCGCGAAGCCTCGGCTTCGAATTGCGGGCGGAACTGATTCCAGTCGACATAATACGGACCGACCAGCGCGGCGATCAGCGCGATAATGAAGGCTATGGCCAGTCCAAGCAGTGTCGTCTGCAAGGCGCGTCCTCGAAGCGAGCGGCACCGGTCGCAGCCCGGCGATGTCCGTCAGTTAAGAGACAAAATGCGGAATCACGGCACCGTGTCGCACGCGAACGAATACCGCGAAGTCTCCGCATCTGTTTGATTTTAGCGCAATCGCGGATTCAGCCAAAGCGGATATCGATGCCGCCAAGCGAGATACCCGACAGCGCGGTGCTCCAGCGCTCCCCTGGCCTGATCAGCATAGCCTGGGTAAGGGTTCCGGTGGTCACGATCTCGCCGCCCGCAAGAGATGGATTGGTGTTGTCGCGCGCCAGCAGTTCGACAACATGCCGCAGCGCCGACAGGGGGCCGTCCAGCACATTGCCTGCGTGGCCGCGATCGACAACTTTGCCATCGCAATGAAGGGCAATATCGAAACTGGACAACGTTCGCAGCCATTCCTCACGCTTGTCGGCGACAGGGTGCCGTTCGCCGATCAGGAGCGCCCCGTGCAGGCCGAACGCCGCCACGGTATCCGGCGCCGCAAACTTCCAATCCGGAAACACCGATTGCACGATTTCAAAACCATGGGCGACCCAGCCGATACAGGACAGCAGTTCGCGCTCGTCCATGCGCGGGTCGGGTGCGGCCGTCAGTCCGAACACCACCTCCGGTTCAATCCGCGGCTCGGCGAAAGCGGCCAGCGAAAATGCCCCTTCAATGTCGGCAATGTCATGAACCGTACTGTCATAAACATATCCCCAAATCGGGGCATAAACGCCATATTGCTCCCAGATGGTACGGTTGGTGAAGCCGATCTTGCGGCCGAGCATCTTCTCGCCATTCGCTTCGCGCGCCTGCCGGACCGTGGCCGTGACCCGATAAGCCTCGTCGAGATCGAGTGAGCAACACTCAGAAAACGGCACAATCTGGCGACCATGGCCGAGCACGGCCATCACCTCACGGGCAATGGCGTCCACATCGGTCAGGCTGCCAGCGTCAGTCATGCCGGAAGAATCTTGCCGGGGTTGAGGATGTTCTGCGGGTCGATGGCACGCTTCAGCGTGCGCATCATCTCCACCGCCTCGGGGCCAAGTTCATTGACCAGATATTTCTGCTTGCCCTGCCCGATGCCATGCTCGCCCGTGCATGTGCCGTCCATGGCCTGCGCGCGCTCGACCAGACGATGCAGGAATTCCTCCGCCAGGCGGATTTCCTCGGGGTCGTTCACATCGCACAGCAGCGAACAGTGGAAATTGCCGTCGCCGACATGACCGACGATCGGCGAGATCAGGCCCATCGCGGTGAGGTCCTTTTCGGTCTCCACCACGCAATCGGCCAGTCGGGAGATCGGCACGCACACGTCGGTCGCAACCGCCTGGGCACCGGGCCGCAGGCCGCGTACTGCCCAGTAGGCATCATGCCGCGCCTGCCACAGCCGGGTGCGGTCTTCCGGCCGTGTCGTCCATTCGAACGAACCGCCGCCGCATTCGGCGGCGATCTCCCCGAAAGCCTGCGACTGTTCGGCCACTTCGGTCTCGCTGCCGTGGAATTCGAGCAGCAATAGCGGTGTCTCGGGCAGCGACAGCTTGGAATAGGCATTGCAGGCCTTAACCTGCGCCGCGTTGAGCAACTCGATCCGCGCCACCGGAATTCCGGTCTGGATCGCCATGATGGTGGCGTTGCAGGCGCCCTGAACGGTCTCGAATGAACATGCCGCTGCCGCAATGGTCTGCGGAATGCCGCGCAGCTTGATCGTGAGCTCAGTAATGATGCCGAGCGTGCCTTCGGCACCCACGAACAGATGCGTCAGATCGTATCCAGCCGATGACTTCTTCGCCCGGGTGCCGGTAGTGATGATCTCGCCATCGCCACGCACGACCTTCAGCGCCAGAATATTATCGCGCATGGTGCCGTAACGCACCGCATTGGTGCCCGACGCGCGGGTGGAGGCCATGCCGCCGATCGAGGCATCCGCGCCCGGATCGATCGGAAAGAACAGGCCCTGATCGCGGAGGTACTCGTTGAGCGCCTTGCGCGTGACGCCCGGCTCGATCACGCAATCGAGATCATCGGCGTGCACGGCGATGATCCGGTTCATTTCGCGCAGATCGATGCACACACCGCCCGCGGGGGCATTGACCTGCCCTTCCAGCGAGGTGCCAGTACCGAATGGAATGACCGGCACGCCGTTCTTTGCGCAAATCCGGACCACATCCTGAATGTCTTCGGTGGAGCGCGCCATCACCACCGCGTCCGGCGGCTGCGGCGCCAGCCAAGTGGTGGTGTGGGCATGCTGCTCGCGCACCGCCTGCGAGGTGATCAGGTTGTTTCCAAACCGCGCGGCAAGCGCCTCGAGGGATGCGGCAAGCGCCTGCGGCGCGGGACGTGTCAGGGTGCGGGAGGGAGCCACGATCGTCAACTTGTCCTGGGATTGGAATGCTTCGCCGACCGTGGCAAAGGAAGGATAACGGGTCAAGTGAGACCCATCCGCCATTCGGAATGAGGCAGGTTTGGACATGACCAGCAGTTCTTCGCAGCCGGCCACGGCGCAACGCCATGCGGCCCCGTTTCTGACATCGGTGATGCAAATCGAGCCGCAGTGGATCGACTACAACGGCCACCTCAACATGGCCTATTACAACGTGCTGTTCGACCGCGGCATCGACCAGATGTGGCTCGAACTCGGTATCGGGCCCGAATACATGAAGGAGCGCCATGGCTCGACGTTCACGGTGGAGTGCCACGTGCGCTATTTACGCGAAGTCCATCTTGGCGATCCGCTGCAAGTCTCGGTGTATTTGATTGCCGCCGACGACAAGCGCCTTCACACCTTCGAGGAGTTACGCCACGCCACCGAAGGCTGGCTCTCCGCGACCTCCGAAAACATGACCTTGCACGTCGACATGGGGACACGAAAAACGGCGCCGTTTCCGCCCGACATCGCTGCGCGCATCCGCAGCGTCATCGAGGCTCACAGCGCCGTTCCACACCCCGACGGCATTGGCCGCCGGGTGGCGATGCCGGCCAAATAGCCGGCTAAACGCTGCCACGGCCGCGCATCAGGCTGACCAGCGCGGACACCACAAACAGCGCGATCGCGACAAAGAACACGATCTTCGCGATTTCGATCGAAGCGCCGGCGATGCCGCCGAAGCCCAGAAGACCGGCGACCAGCGCAATGATCAGAAAGGTTACGACCCAGCTCAACATGATATTCTCCTCGCATTCCGTCATGGCTTGAAAAACCAATCCGGCCCGAAGACGAAAGTTCCGGCGGGAAAAACCCCGGAAACCTTCAAAAAAGCGCTGTTTTGGGGAACAAACTGGCTTCATCGCAGCACGCTGGCGAGATCGGCAACACATGCTGGAGAACCTGTCCGGCAGGCCCGGGAATGCCTATATCTGCCGCGATCCTGCTATGAAGGCTCCCCTTCCTCGTCTCACGATGCCATCGTGAGACAAAGACGAATCGCATGACCGAACCGAACAAGCTGCCGCCCCTCCATGTTCCGAGCCATCAGCCCGCGGCTGGCGGCATTGCGGCGCGTGCGCGCGCCGCTGCAGCTCCGCCCTACTTGACGGCGCTCAATCCGGAGCAGCGCGACGCGGTCGAGACCCTCGAAGGTCAGGTTCTGGTTCTGGCCGGCGCGGGTACCGGAAAGACGCGGGTGCTGACCTCGCGCATCGCGCATATTCTCAGCATGGGCCGTGCGCGCCCGGGCGAAATCCTGTCGGTGACCTTCACCAACAAGGCGGCCCGCGAGATGAAGCACCGCCTCGGCGAAATGCTGGGACAGGCGGTCGAGGGCATGCCGTGGCTCGGCACCTTCCACTCGATCGGCGGACGCATCCTGCGCACCCACGCCGAACTGGTGCAGCTCAAATCAAATTTCACCGTGCTCGATGTCGACGATCAGGTTCGCCTGCTCAAACAACTGCTGCAGGCAGAAGGCGTCGACGACAAGCGCTGGCCGGCGCGAATGCTGGCGGGACTGATCGACGGCTGGAAGAATCGTGGACTAACGCCGGCGCAGGTGCCATCCGGCGAAGCCGCCGTATTCGCCAACGGCAAGGGCGGCAAGCTCTATACGCAATATCAGGAGCGGTTGAAGATTCTCAACGCCGCCGATTTCGGCGACCTGCTGCTGGAGAACATCCGCCTGTTCCGCGAGCACCCCGATGTGTTGCGGCAGTATCAGCATCGCTTCAAATACATTCTGGTCGACGAGTATCAGGACACAAACGTCGCGCAATATCTGTGGCTGCGGTTGCTGGCGCAGGCACCATCCGGTGTGTCATTGCCGGGCTCGGCTTCGCATCGGCCCGGTGATGACGAATCAAACAAGATCACTCCCCTCCCTGCCCCCAGGAACATCTGCTGCGTCGGTGATGACGATCAGTCGATCTACGGCTGGCGCGGCGCGGAGGTCGACAACATCCTGCGCTTCGATCACGATTTCCCCGGTGCCAAGGTCATTCGGCTCGAGCGCAACTATCGCTCGACTGGCCACATCCTTGCGGCAGCCTCCTATCTGATCGCGCACAATGAGGGCCGGCTCGGCAAGACGCTGCGCACCGAGGACGTCGACGGCGAGAAAGTCACCGTCACCGGCGCGTGGGATTCCGAGGAAGAAGCACGCGCCATCGGCGAGGAGATCGAGCAATTCCAGCGCGCGGGCGAGAAGCTCAACGAGATCGCCATTCTGGTGCGCGCCTCGTTCCAGATGCGCGAATTCGAAGATCGCTTCGTCACCCTCGGCCTGCCCTATCGGGTGATCGGCGGCCCGCGCTTCTATGAACGCGCCGAAATCCGCGATGCGCTGGCCTATCTGCGCGTCATCAATTCGCCGGCCGACGACCTCGCCTTCGAGCGCATCGTCAACGTGCCCAAGCGCGGCCTTGGCGACGCCACCGTTCAGCTTCTGCACGATCATGCTCGCAAGCGCCGGATCCCGCTGACGGAAGCTGCGCGCGCGATCATCGAGACCGATGAGGTGAAGCCGAAAGCGCGTGGCAGTTTGCGCGATCTGCTCGCAAGTTTCGACCGTTGGCGCGTTCAGCGCGACGCCGTGCCCCACACCGAATTGGCCGAGATCGTTCTCGATGAAAGCGGCTATACCGAAATGTGGCAGAAGGATCGCTCTGCCGACGCCGCCGGCCGCCTCGAAAACCTGAAAGAGCTCGTGCGCTCGATGGAGGAATTCGAGAACCTGCACGGCTTCCTCGAACACATCTCGCTGGTGATGGACCGCGACGGCGGCGCTGATGAAGATGCCGTATCGGTGATGACCCTGCATTCCGCCAAGGGTCTCGAATTCGACAATGTGTTCCTGCCTGGTTGGGAAGAAGGGCTTTTCCCGCACCAGCGCGCACTTGACGAACAGGGCCGCGCCGGTCTCGAGGAAGAACGCCGACTTGCTCATGTCGGCATCACGCGCGCCCGCCGGCGCGCGATGATCTATTTCGCCACCAACCGCCGCATTCACGGATCGTGGACCACGACGGTGCCGTCGCGTTTTCTCGATGAACTCCCGGCGGCGAATGTCGAAATCACCGAGTCCAAAGGCGGCTCCGGTTGGGGCGGCGCCGGCGGATACGGCACGTCGCGCTTCGACAATATCGAGTCGTTCGGTTCGGCCTATTCGACGCCGGGCTGGCAGCGCGCGCAGGCCAACCGCTCGCGCAGCGGCGGCAGCGGCTTCGATGAGACCGGCGCACGCTATGGCGCGGGGGCGCCCCGCCGCAAGCCGGTCACCATCGAGGGCGAACTGATCGCCAAATCCACCGGTACCGAATCGGAATTCTCTCTCGGCGATCGCGTCTTTCACCAGAAATTCGGCTACGGCCGTGTCGCGCGGGTCGATGGCAACAAACTGACCATCGCCTTCGACAAAGCCGGCGAAAAGAAGGTGGTCGACAGCTTCGTCACAAGGGCGTAAGCGGTTGCGCCCACGCGCAAGCCTCCCTATCTGTCGTCGAGCCTGCCCTTCCAGCCCCCCGTAAAGTCCGATGCAGCCGATCATTTCCGTTGCCAACGTCTCGAAGATCTATGCCTCCGGCCTGAAAGCGCTGTCGAACATCAACCTCGACATCCAGCGCGGCGAGATTTTCGCGCTGCTTGGCCCGAACGGCGCCGGCAAGACTACGCTGATCGGGACGATCTGCGGGCTGGTGATGCCCAGCGAAGGCACCATCACCATCAATGGGCACGACAACATCAACGACTATCGGGCCGCTCGCGAGATGATCGGCCTCGTGCCGCAAGAGCTTCACACCGACGCGTTTGAAAAAGTCATCAACACCGTTGCCTTCAGCCGCGGCCTGTTCGGCAAGCCGAAGAACACGGCGCTGGTCGAAAAGGTCCTGAAAGATCTCGCGCTGTGGGACAAGCGCAACAGCCCGATCATCACCCTGTCCGGCGGCATGAAGCGCCGCGTGATGATTGCCAAGGCGCTGGCGCATGAGCCGAAGATTCTGTTCCTTGATGAGCCGACCGCCGGCGTCGATGTCGAATTGCGCCAGTCGATGTGGCAGGTCGTGCGCGATCTGCGCGATTCCGGCGTCACCATCATCCTGACCACACACTACATCGAGGAAGCCGAGGAGATGGCCGACCGCGTCGGCGTCATCAACAAGGGCGAGATCGTGCTGGTCGAAGACAAGAGCCGCCTGATGCAGAAGCTGGGTAAGAAGCAGCTCAAGCTGCATCTTCAACAGCCGCTCGCTGCCGTGCCCGACAGTCTGGCTCCCTACCATCTCGAACTGACCGACCAGGGGCGCGAACTGATTTACACCTACGACACCAAGGGTGAGCGCACCGGCATCACCACCCTGATGAATGATCTTGCGCAGGCCGGCATCCGTTTCAACGATCTCAACACCACGCAAAGCTCGCTGGAAGAGATCTTCGTCAGCCTCGTCAAACGATAACGAAAACGATCGAGTGAAGCCGCAATGAATTTCCGGGCCGTCCGCGCGATCTACATCTTCGAAATGGCGCGCACCTTCCGCACGCTGCTGCAGAGCGTGGTGTCGCCGGTGATTTCGACATCGCTGTACTTCGTCGTGTTTGGCGCGGCGATCGGCTCGCGCATCACTGAAATCGAGGGCGTCAGCTACGGCACGTTCATCGTACCGGGCCTGATCATGCTGTCGCTATTGACGCAGAGCATCGCCAACGCTTCATTCGGCATCTATTTTCCGAAGTTCACCGGCACGATCTACGAGCTTTTGTCAGCGCCGGTATCCTCGTTCGAAGCGGTACTGGGCTATGTCGGCGCGGCGGCAACCAAGTCGATCATTCTCGGCCTGATCATCCTCGCCACCGCGGGACTGTTCGTACCACTGAAGGTCGCCCACCCTCTCATGATGATCACCTTCCTCGTGCTGACAGCGGTCACCTTCAGCATGTTCGGATTCATCATTGGTATCTGGGCGGATGGATTCGAGAAGCTGCAGGTGATCCCGCTCCTGGTGATCACGCCCCTCACCTTCCTTGGCGGCAGCTTCTATTCGATCCACATGCTGCCGCCATTCTGGCAGAACGTGACGCTGTTCAATCCGGTGGTTTATCTGGTTAGCGGATTTCGCTGGAGTTTCTTCGAGATTGCCGATGTCAGCGTCGGCATCAGCCTTGGCATGACGCTGGCCTTCATGCTGCTGTGCGCGGTGATCATCTGGTGGATTTTCAGGACCGGCTATCGGCTCAAGACCTGACAGCCACCCGCACCCGAAGCTCAAGAAAAAGGATCGGCTTTCGCCGATCCTTTTTCATTTTCCGAACAGTCCTCGCTCAGTGGCGGCGATGACGATAATGGCGATTCCGGTGATGATAGTGCCGGTGCGCACGACGATCGGGGATGCCAAGCACGCCTTTCACGCCACCAACCGCGCCCCCGACGCCGGCACCGATGGCCCCGCCAACCACGCCGCCGACCGGTCCGGCCGCACGGTTGCCGCGATAGGCACCTTCGCGTGCGCCGCCGACGATACCTTGCGCATGTGCTGCGAATGGCACTGCCAACATCGCCAGAAACGCAAAGGCCCAAAGCAGGCGCCGCTGCTGCGTGGTCTTCATGGTCAAAACCGCTGCTGTCATCATTCTCTCATCCTTGCCCATCACGATTTGAACGTTTGTGACAACATGTCATCGCGGCAAAAGTTCCTGTCGGGCGTTGAGTGAGAACGATCACGTCTTCTTCGCCAGCGAAAAGGTTAACAGCCTGTCGTTTCGTTCATCTGATGGCGGACAAGCCGCTGTTGAAAAAGCCTTTTTTCACACCTACCTTTCGTATGGGCGGTGGGAGGCTAGTTGGAGCCAGTCAATGCGTGCGTTCTTCGGTCCGGTTACAGCTCTTATGCTTTTCGCGGGCATTCCAGCGGCGAACGCTGCAATCGCCATCACCGTCAACAAGGATTCGCAAGAGATGACAGTCTCCGTGGACGGCGTGCAGCGCTATCGCTGGCCTGTCTCCAGCGGAAATCCTTCTCACGAAACGCCGAACGGAAAATTCCAGACCTTCCGCATGGAGGAGGATCACTTCTCCAAGGAATTCGACGATGCGCCGATGCCGCACTCGATCTTTTTCACCAGACAGGGCCATGCCATTCACGGCACCGACTCGGTGAAGAGTCTCGGAATGCCGGTTTCGCATGGTTGCGTGCGTCTGTCGCGCGCCAACGCCTCCACGCTCTGGGATCTCGTTAAGAAGGAAGGCCTGCTCAACACCACCGTGACGCTGACCGGATCATCCCGTGTGGCGCTGGCCCGCAATCCGCGCAATGTTGCCACGCGCACGCCCGGCGCGTCCGCCGGACAGCCGATCGAAATCGCACCCGACCGCTCTTATGCCGCGCCTGACTATGGCAGCACTTATGGCTCTGCATCGCAGGACGCGTATCAGGACAGCCGCAGTCAGGACCGCCTGTATCGCGAACGCGCCTATCAGGATCGCGTGATTCAGCAGGATCAGGCCTATTACGGCAATCGCTGGCCGAGCGCGCAGCGCCGGCTCTACCCCGATCCGCGAGTGCCCGGCCGCTATATCGAGGAAAGCAATGACCCAGCTGCCGCCTATCGGCGCCCGGTCTATCCGCAGAACCGGTACTCGATTTACGACTAGTCATGGGCATGTCTGACGGAGCGATCCCGCTCCGTCAGTTGTCTCCGTTGCGCAGGCGGCGCCACACTGCGCCCAGCACATTGGAATAGTCATCGGTCCAGACGCGCTGCCCTTCAGTCGCCGGCGTCAAAGCCCACTTGCTGTCGGTCGCCAGTTGTCCGACATCGGCGTCGTCCCGTGCCGACACCACGACTTCGGTGGTGAAGATGTACTCGGCGTCCCGTCCGGTGTCCTCATTATAGACCCAGCTCTTGAGACCGTTGGCGTCGGCGATGCCGACCACAACGCTGGCAAGCTCGAGGTGGCGATTGGAGACGTGCATCAACACTGCGCCATGCTCGGCGAGTTTGGCTTTATAGATCGCCATTGCTTCTTCGGTAGCGAGATGAATCGGAATCGCATCCGACGAATAGGCATCCACGACGATCAGGTCGTAAACGCCATCCGGCTCCTTGGTAAAGGTCAAGCGCGCATCGCCCAGGACCGGCTGCAGATCGGGCTGACACGCGCTGACATACGTGAAGTACTTTGGATCGCGTGCGGTATCGATCATCGACTGGTCGATCTCGAAGAACTTCCAGGTTTCCCCCGGCTCGGATTGGCAGGTCAGCGTACCCGCGCCAAGGCCAATCACCGCAACGCGTAGCGGCCCGTCCTTGCGTTTGCGGATCGCAGTGATGGCGCGGCCGATCCCGCCGTCCTTGTGGTAATAGCTGATCGCTTCAGGCCGGCCGGCCACCGGCGTGCCGTCGTCGTTCTGGAATTTCTCCGCACCATGGATCGTGGTGCCGTGCATCAGCACATGATACTGCCCGCCTGGCGTGACGACGATCTTATGGACGCCGAAGAAACTGCGCACGGTCTCGATACGCCCTTCATCGGCAGGATAGGCCCGGATCAGGACCAGTCCCAGCGCCACCAACGCGGCGAATTTCCAGCGGCCGATCCCGAATACGAGCACCAGCAAAGCGGCGACGGCTGCGACACCGCCGGCCAGCCAGACACGGTAGCTTTCCAGTGTCTCGACGCCGGGGCCCGTTCGGTAGGACATCGCAATCAGGCCGATCGCGATGGCCAATCCGACCACCCACAATGCCGAGCCTCCGCGCAGTTCGCGCCTCGCGCCCGGGCGGCACAGCGCCGCAAGCGCCACAAGGATCGGATATTCCGCAACCCATGAGAACGTGAACGGTGCGATAAGGCCTGCGAATAATCCGCCGACCATGCCGCCGAACGACAATGCAACATAGAAGCCCGTCAGATAGCGGGCGGGCGGGCGCGTCCGCGCCAGCTCGCCGTGGCAGGACATCGCAATGATGAAGAAACAGAGCTGATGCCCGCCGAGCGTGAGTGGCAGGTTCTGCTCGCCGCCAATCGCCAGCAAAACCATGACGCCGGCGATCGCGAACGGTTGCAAGCCCAGCATCCAGCGATGAGGCAACAACGGCCGTGACTGGAACACCAGCACCCAGGTCAGAAGATAAAGCGAGAGCGGCAACACCCAGAGCAATGGCGCGGCGGCAATGTCGGTCGAGATGTGAGCTGTGACCGCGATGAGCAGGCCTGACGGCACAGCCGCGAGGAAAATCCAGCGTGCACGCGTTGTCCACGTCGGGGCAGGAACGTCCTCACTCGCGGCTCCCGCAGTCGGCGCGATCCGAGGCGACCGGATCATGACCGCGCCACATCCGGCGATCAGCGCGATCAGCACTGCATAGCCTGCCGTCCACATCAGGTTCTGAGCGCGCAGCGTGAACATCGGCTCGAGCAGCACCGGGTACGACAACAGCGCCAGAAAGCTGCCGATATTCGACGATGCGTAGAGGAAATAAGGATCCGGCCCGTCCGGATGGCCGGTCCGGACAAACCAGGCCTGCAACATTGGATTGTTGGCGGCGAGCGCGAAGAACGGCAGCCCGATCGATACTGCGAACAATCCGAGCAGCCAGAAGGCATAACCGCTCGCGGGTGGCTCTCCCCACCCTTCCGCAATCGATAGCGGCAGCGTCAGGAAGGCGACGATCAGCAGCGCAAGGTGAATGACAACCGGAAGAACCCGGCTCTTCAGGGTCATCAGATAGTGGGCATAGGCATAGCCGCCGAGCAGCAGCGACTGAAAGAATACCATCGCCACCGACCACACCGCCGGCGAGCCGCCGAGACGCGGCAGCACCATCTTCGTGAACAGCGGCTGCACCGAGAACAACAGCAGCGCGCTGACGAATATCGCCGCGGTATAGACCGTGAGCACGCGCGCGTTTCGCTTGCCGGAGATTTCGGTCGCGGACACGGACGACATCGATGTCATAACAGCTCCGGCGGAAACCCGGCACGAACGCCGGAGGCACGCAATTGGACCACAGCCCTATTGGCTCGGCAATAACATGCCCGTGAACCTCCTAGTCCCTGAGTCGTTCCGTCACATGCCGGAATGATCTGTATGCGCCATTGCGGCAGCCGGATCGAACAATCCTTCATGTATGGATGATCGTTCGTGCCGAAATCCGGTTTCCACTTCGCGGCTTCGCGTTAGAATGATTTATGTCCGAGTATGACGCACTCATCATTGGCGCGGGGCACAACGGGCTGACCTGTGCCGCCTATCTGGCGATGAATGGCCTGCGCGTGAAGGTCGTGGAGCGGCGTCAGGTGGTCGGCGGCGCCGCGGTCACCGAGGAATTCCATCCGGGGTTTCGCAATTCGGTCGCGGCCTACACCGTCAGCCTGCTCAATCCGCGGGTGATCGCCGATCTTGAGCTGCATCGGCATGGCCTGCGTATCGTCGAGCGTCGCGCGCAGAATTTCCTTCCTGCACCGGACGACAGCTATCTTCTGACCGGTGAAGGCCGAACCCATGAATCCCTCGCCCGGATCAATCCGCGCGATGCCGCCCGTCTCGGCGACTTCAACCGCGAACTCGAAATCGTCGCCGACGTTCTGCGCGCCTTCGTGCTGCGCGCACCGCCCAATGTGGTGGAGGGTTTCAGCCTCAACGCCTTGCGCGAAATCAGCAATGCGGTGGAAACCGGCAATATCCTGCGCCGCCTGTCGATCGAGTATCAACGCCTGCTGCTCGATCTGTTCACGTTGTCGGCGGGCGAGATGCTCGACGACCGTTTCGAAAGCGACCTGATCAAGGCGCTGTTCGGCTTCGATGCCATCGTCGGCAACTACGCCAGCCCCTACACCGCAGGCTCGGCCTACGTGATGCTGCATCACGCCTTTGGCGAAGTGAACGGCAAGAAAGGGCTTTGGGGTCATGCTATCGGCGGCATGGGCGCGATCACGCAGGCAATGGCGGCAGCAGCACGCGCGCAGGGCGCCGAGATCGAAACCGGCGCCGGCGTTCGCGAAGTCATCGTCGAAGGCCACCGCGCGGTCGGTGCTGTTCTCGACAACGGCACGACCATCCGGGCGCGCTACGTCGCGTCCAATCTCAATCCGAAGCTGCTCTACACCCGGCTGATTGCAGCCGATGCGCTGCCAAAGCCATTTCGTGACCGTATCGAAAAATATCGCAATGCCTCCGGCACGTTCCGGATGAATGTCGCGTTGTCGGCGTTACCTTCGTTCACCGCTCTCCCCGGCGAGGGCGATCACCTGACCAGCGGTATCATCATGGCCCCGAGCCTCGACTACATGGACCGAGCCTGGCAGGACGCACGGCAATATGGCTGGAGCCGCGAGCCCGTAGTGGAGATGCTGATCCCGTCCACGCTCGACGACTCGCTCAGCCCGCCGGGGCAGCATGTCGCCAGCCTGTTCTGCCAGCACGTCGCTCCGCAGCTCCCGGATGGCGCGTCATGGGATGACAAGCGCGATGAGGTTGCCGACCTGATGGTTGCGACCGTGGATCGCTATGCACCCGGCTTCGCCGCCAGCGTGGTCGAACGCCAGATCCTGTCGCCGCTCGACCTCGAGCGCGAATTCGGCCTGATCGGCGGCGACATCTTCCATGGCGCGCTGACGCTCAACCAGTTGTTCTCGGCACGGCCCATGCTCGGCCACGCCGACTTTCGCGGTCCGCTCAAGGGCCTCTACCACTGTGGCTCGGGGGCGCATCCCGGTGGCGGCGTCACCGGCGCACCGGGCTACAATGCCGCCCAAACCATCCTGCGCGACCACCAGGCGATGTTCCTGTAGAAATCCTGCTGGTGGCCTGTGGATAACCATAGAATAAGCCGGGGATAAGGCTGTGAATTACGCCTAGATAACCGGTGTTCGGAACCTTGGAGAACTGTCCTGGGGCCTATTGATAAAGTCCGTACCCTTCGCGGATAGACAGTGGACAGATTGTGAAAAACCACGCAAGTGAAGCCGAATTATCCAGGCAATCCAACAGGCTCTGAATGAACGCCCCCGACCCTTCCGGCTCATCGATCACAGCTGCGGCCAGCCGCGCCACATGCGTGGTCGGCACTGAGCAGGCGGCCGGCCGGCTTGTGGATAACTTGTCTGAAATACTCGATGGCGACGAGGCCGCGGTCTCCGCCTTCGAGCAGCCGGGCGGGCGTTGGGATGTCACCTTGTATTTTGCGCAGGAACCCGATCGCGACGTGATCCGCGACCTGGTTGCGCAAACCGCCGGTGACGAGATTGCCGGCACCCTGTCCTTCGATGCCATCGCCGCCAAGGACTGGGTGAAATCCAGCCTCGAAGGGCTGGTCCCCGTTCACGCCGGCCGCTTCGTGGTTCACGGCAATCATGATCGCGCGCGCGTGTCGCCGAACAAGCTCGGCATCGAGATCGAGGCCGCGCTGGCATTCGGTACCGGTCACCACGGCACAACGCGCGGCTGTCTCCTCCTGCTCGACCGGGTGCTGTGCGAACGCACGCCGAAACGTGTACTTGACCTTGGCTCAGGGACCGGTGTTCTTGCGATTGCCGCCGCCAAGGCGCTGCGGCAGCCGATCCTTGCCACCGACATCGACCCTCGCTCGGCTATCGTTGCAAAGGAAAATGCGAGACTAAACGGCGTCGGCAATTGGGTGGAATCGATCTGTGCGACCGGGTTCGCCTCACCCCGATTTGCGGCAAACGGCTCCTTTGGACTTGTGCTGGCGAATATCCTCGCCAATCCACTGCGGCGACTTGCGACACCGATGAGCAGGCATCTTGCGCCGAAGGCCTACGTCATCTTATCGGGACTGCTGCCGCACCAGGCCGACAGCGTCGTCGCCGCCTATCGCGCCAATGGCGTCCGGCTTGTCCGCCGACTCCAACTCGATGGTTGGACCAGCCTGCTGATGCAACGGATGTAACGGCAAACCAGCAGATCAGCGGCATTGATTGAGCGGACCGCTTGCCCTGCCCGGCTTGCCCCCCCGTTTCATTCTGCAAAACGATTTCGCATCCCGCTGCATCCGCGCTTCCGCGATCCGGTCGAAAAGCTGGATGATGATCCCGCGCGGCTCGGTCCCGGTCGTGTTCGCTGGCGCAGTTGTACGGCGGCGGGCCGCTTTCTCGAAGCTGAAGACTGGCATACCTGATCCCCTTCTAGCCTCCCTCCGCATATCGGCCAATAAAACGCCGCGCGATGCCAAATCGTTCCTCTATGCGGACCCCTGCCCGGGCTCTAAATATCGGCACAAACCCTGCCGATGATGGCAGCATCACCGGTCACTTCCGAGGTCAGTCACATGTTCGAAGCGCAATTCCAGACGTTCGAAGATCCCGAGGGCGGCGTCGCTTTGGCCGCACGTCTGGCCGCTTTCCGCGAGGAAATCGTGCGCCGGGGACTGACCGGGTTCATCATTCCGCGCTCCGATAGCCAGCAGAACGAATACGTCCCTCCTTCCGAAGAGCGGCTGGCGTGGCTGTCGGGGTTTACCGGCTCGGCAGGACTGGCTATCGTGCTGGCGCAACAGGCCGCTCTGTTCGTTGACGGCCGCTACACGCTGCAGGCTGCGCAGCAGGTCGACACCGACGCCTGGCAAATCCAATCCCTGATCGATCCGCCGCCGGAAACCTGGCTGACATCGCAGCTCACGGAGGATGACCGGATCGGATTCGATCCATGGCTACACACGACGGCTTCGGCTGAAAGGCTCGCCCGGGCCTGCGAGAAGGCGGGTGCAGTCCTTGTCGCCGTGGACACCAATCCCGTCGACGCGGTGTGGCATGAACGTCCCACACCCCCGCTCGGCGCAGTGACTGTTCACGGCCTGCAATACTCTGGCGAAAGCGAAGCAAACAAACTGGACCGCATTCGCGCCGAAATCGCCAAGGCAGGCGTCGGCGCACTGGTACTCTCCGACTCGCAAGCGGTGGCCTGGACCTTCAACATTCGTGGCGCTGATGTCGCCCACACGCCGCTGCCGCTGTCCTATGCGCTGGTGCCGAAGGACGACCGACCGACGATTTTCATCGATCACCGCAAACTCTCCAACAGCGCGCGCGACCATCTCGAGCAGCACGCGACCGTCGAAGAGCCGGATGCCCTGACCGCGCGTCTGACCGAACTTGGCCAGCACGGCACTGCAGTCGGGCTAGATGGCGCCACAGCCGCCGACGCGCTGAGCCGGCTCATCACAAGCTCCGGCGGCAAACCGGTGCGTCTCGCCGATCCGGTGGCGCTGCTCAAGGCCGTCAAGAACGACACGGAAATCGCCGGCACACGTACCGCCCATCGCCGCGACGGCGCCGCGCTGGCGCGCTTCCTGGCCTGGATCGACCGCGAAGCACCAGGCGGTACACTGACCGAGATCGACACGGTGGAAGCGCTCGAGTCGTTCCGCCGCGAGACCGGCGCGTTGAAGGACGTGTCGTTCCCAACCATCGCCGGCACCGGGCCGAACGGCGCCATCGTGCACTATCGCGTCACCCGAAAAAGCAATCGCCGCATCAATCCCGGCGATCTGCTGCTGATCGATTCCGGCGCGCAGTACGAGGACGGCACGACCGACGTGACACGAACCATCGCCATCGGCGAGCCAACTGACGAAATGCGCGACCGCTTCACACGCGTGTTGCGCGGCCATATCGCGATTGCGCGCGCTTTCTTCCCTGACGGCACGACTGGCGCGCAGATCGACGTGCTCGCACGTCAGTTTCTGTGGCAGGCGGGCATCGACTTCGAGCATGGCACCGGGCACGGCGTCGGCAGTTATCTGTCGGTGCACGAAGGTCCCGCGCGGATTTCCAAGCTCGGCACCACGCCACTCAAGCGCGGCATGATCCTGTCCAACGAACCGGGCTATTACAAAACCGGTGGATTCGGCATCCGCATCGAGAACCTCGAGCTGGTCGTGGAAGCCAAGATCGAGGGCGCGGAAAAGCCGATGAACGGCTTCGAGACCCTGACACTGGCGCCGATCGACCGCCGACTGATCAATGCGTCCCGTATCAGCAAGCAGGAACTGCGCTGGCTGAATGCCTACCATGCACGAGTGCGGCAGGAAATCCGCCCGCTGGTGGACGAAGCCACCAAAGTGTGGCTCGATGCGGCGACAGAACCGCTGGAGTCCTCTCGAAGCGGCTGACGCCAGCCGCCCTCACTGGACAACCCATAACAGAGTCCGGACAACGTGACCGACCCCAAGGCCAAAACGGCCGTCGCGGATCTTGCAACCACTCCCTGGAAAGTCCTGCCCCTGCTCGTCGCGATGAACGGCATCGCGCCGATCTCGCTCTACATGCTGGTGCCGATGCTGCCGCTGCTGGCGACGACGTTTCAGCAGGACATCTCCGTCGCCCAGATGACCGTATCGCTCTACATGGTCGGCATGGCCTGTTCGCAACTGGTGATGGGGCCGCTATCCGATCGCTATGGCCGGCGGCCTGTCCTGATCCTCTGCTTCGCGCTCGTCGTGATTGCCAATATCGGCTGCATCTTCGCACAGACCCTGCCGCAGTTGATCGCTGGGCGTTTTCTGCAAGCTATTGGCAGCGCCGCCGGCATGGTCATCAGCCGCGCTATCGTCCGTGACATCTATGATCGCAATCGCGTGGGCGGCATGATCAGCCTCGTCATCGCGGTGATGATGATCGCGCAGATGCTCAGCCCGCTCGCCGGCGGTCTGCTCGATCACTGGTTCGGCTGGCGCTCGATCTTCTACGTTCTCGCCATCGTCACGACGCTGACCGTGCTCGCCATCATGCTGGCGCTGCCGGAAACCCGCCGGACAGAGGCCAAGACGCGCGGCGACAGTTTTCTCAAGGACGTGCGTGCGCTGTCGTCAAGCAACGCCTTTCTCGGCTACGTGCTATGCCAGATGCTGGCCTCTGCCATCATCTTCGTGTTCGCTGGCGGCGGCCCGTATGTTGTCGTCGATCACATGAAACGCTCGACGACTGAATATGGCCTGTGGTTCGCGACGGCAGGCTTCGCCTACATGATGGGCAACCTCGCCTCGGTGCGGCTCTCGCCGCGCTATGGTCTCGACCGCATGATCATGATTGGCCTTATCCTGCAGATCGCGGGATCGATCCTCAACGTCGTTTGGGGCGTTACTGGCCTGAACCAAATGCCGTCATGGCTGTTCGGCACCCATATGATCGTGATGTTCGGCAATGCCTTCGCGATGTCGAATGCATCTGCAGGCGCGATCAGCGTGCGGCCGCAGGCAGCCGGCACCGCGTCCGGCGCCATGGGCTTCCTTCAGATGGGCTTCGGCTCCCTGTGCTCGCAGCTCGGTGCCGTACTCGGCGGCCACTTTGCGACACCGCTGGCGATGAACGTGGCGATGCTGATGCTGTCGCTGGCCTGCGCCGCGGCGATCGTCTTCCTCGTGCCGCGTAATTCGGGATACGTGACCGAGGAGAAAATGATCGAGGCAGAGGAGCGGGAAAGCGGGATTATGTAGCCGTCCGCTTTCAAGCGAAGTGGGCACCGGTTCGCGTGAAGAAAACGCGAAAGAAGGTAGTTTATTGATCGCCGACCAGCGCCAGCCACTCGTCCTCGGTCAACACCTGAATGCCGAGCTTCTGCGCGTCCGCGAGTTTCGACCCCGCTCCCGGCCCCGCGACGACATAGTCGGTTTTCTTTGAGACCGAACCTGCTGCCTTGGCGCCAAGACGCTCGGCAGTCGCCTTGGCCTCATCTCGGGTGAATTTCTCCAGCGATCCGGTGAAGACCACCGTCTTGCCCGCGACTGGCGAACTGGTCTGAACCTTCTCGGCGGGCTGCACCGTGATCTCGGCGAGTAGATCGTCGACCGCCTTGACGCTGTGCGGTTCCTTGAAAAACTCAACAATGGCATCGGCAACGACGGTTCCGATACCTTCGATCGCATTGAGGTCGCGATAGGCGTCCGACTCCGGGCCCTCCCCTGCCGCGATCATCGCAGCGCGGAAGTCCTCGACGGCGCCATAGTGGCGCGCCAGCAGCTTGGCATTGCCTTCGCCGACATGACGAATGCCGAGCGCAAAGATGAACCGATGGAGCGCGATGGAGCGCCGCGCTTCGATCGCGCTGAACAGGTTGCGTACCGACGTCGCGCCAAAGCCTTCGCGGCTGGACAGCTTTTTAACGGATTTCTCGTCGCGCTTTTGCAGCGTGAAGATATCGGCCGGCGCTGTCACCAGCTTGTCCGCAAAAAACTCTTCGATCTGCTTGTCGCCAAGCCCGTCAATATCAAACGCAAGACGCGACACGAAATGCTTGAGCCGCTCCATGGCTTGCGCGGGACACGCGAGCGAGTTGGTGCAGCGGCGCACGGAATCTTCGCGGCCAGTCTTGGGGTCGGCCTCGCGTACGGCGTGACTATTGCAAGCGGGGCAGACCGTCGGGAATTTGAACTGTTTCGCGCCCTTAGGGCGCTTGTCCATGACAACGCTGACGATTTGCGGGATGACATCGCCCGCACGCTGCACCACCACCGTATCGCCGATGCGGATATCGATGCCATCACGGATCGGCTGACCGTCACTGCCGAGGCCTTTGATGTAGTCCTCGTTGTGCAGCGTGGCGTTCTGCACGACAACGCCGCCCACCGTGACCGGCGCAAGCTTTGCGACCGGCGTCAACGCACCGGTGCGGCCGACCTGGATTTCAATGTCGTTGAGAACTGTGGTCGCCTGTTCGGCAGCGAACTTATGCGCGATTGCCCAGCGCGGACTGCGCGAGACGAAACCCAGCCGCTGCTGCCAGTCGAGTCGATTGACCTTGTAGACCACGCCGTCAATGTCATAGCCGAGGGTGCCGCGGATTTCCTCGATCTTGCGATAGAATGTCAGCACGCTTTCGACGCTGTCGCACAGTGTGGTGAGCTGGTTGGTGACGAATCCCGCTTTCGCCATCCACTCGACCATGCCGAACTGGGTATCGGCCGGCATCCCGCTCATCTCGCCCCAGGCATAGGCAAAGAATTTCAGCGGGCGCGAGGCGGTGATCGAAGCATCCTTCTGGCGCAACGAACCGGCAGCGGAATTGCGCGGGTTAGCGAAGATGGTGTCGCCAGCATCGGCCTGCTTCCTGTTGAGCGCGAGGAAGTCACTCTTCAGCATGTAGACTTCGCCGCGCACTTCGCAAACCGGCGGCACCTTACGGCCCTTGAGCTTGTGCGGAACATCGGAAATCGTCCGCACATTCGGCGTGACGTCCTCACCCTCGAAACCGTCACCGCGCGTCGCGGCCGTTACCAGCTCGCCATTCTCATAGCGCAACGACAGTGACAATCCATCGATCTTCGGTTCGGCGACGATGGCCGGGATATGCTCCGCATCGAGTTTGAGAAAGCGCCGAACACGATCGACAAAGTCGGTGACGTCCTCGTCGCTGAAGGCGTTGCCCAGCGACAACATAGGGACAGCATGCACCACCTTGGGAAAACGTCCCGATGGCTGTGCACCGACTTTCTGCGACGGAGATTCCTTGGTGACGAATTTAGGGAAGCGCTTTTCGATGGCTTCGCTGCGCCGGCGCAGCGCGTCGTATTCAGCATCCGAGACGGTCGGCGCATCTTTTTGATAGTAGCGCTCATCGTGCGCGGCGAGCTCGTCGCTCAGCCGGCGATATTCACTCTTGGCCTGCGCCTCGGACAGCTTTTCGACAGGAATTTTTGAGCGGTCAACAGCCATGGCGCATGCACATCAGGCTGTAGCTGCGCGCAGCAGACGCTCCGCGGCGGCGCGTGCTTCGGCGGTGATCTCGGCGCCCGCCAGCATTCGAGCGATTTCCTCGCGGCGATGATCGGCCGCCAGTGCGTTGACGCGGGTCGCGACGCGCTTGCCTTTGTCGAGTGCATCCTTGGAAATCAGCAGATGCTGGTCGGCCCGCGCAGCCACCTGCGGCGCGTGGGTGACGGCCATCACCTGAACCTTTTCGGCAAGACGCCCCAGCCGTGCACCAATGGCGTCGGCCACCGCACCGCCAACGCCGGTATCGATTTCGTCGAACACCAGCGTGGGCGCCGAGCCGCGATCGGACAACACCACCTTCAGCGCCAGCAGAAAGCGCGATAGCTCGCCGCCGGACGCCACTTTCATCAACGGCCCCGGCTTGGTTCCGGGATTGGTCTGCACCCAGAACTCGACGCGGTCGAAACCTTGCGGTCCAGGCGAAGCCGGATCGCTTTCGATCTGCGTGGTGAATTTCGCGCGTTCGAGCTTGAGCGGCGCCAGCTCGGCATTGACGGCCTTATTGAGTTTCTCTGCCGCCTTGATACGTGCGGCCGAAAGCTTCTTCGCCGCCGCAGCAAATGCCGCGTCGGCGTCCCGCGCCGCCTTCTCAAGATCCTTCAGCTTGCCCTCGCCAGCATCGATCAGCGCGACATCGTCCTTGAACTTCTGCGCCAGCGCCGCGAGCGCATCCACCGGCGCCGAATATTTGCGCGCCGCCGCGCGCAGCGCGAACAGGCGCTCCTCGATGCGCTCAAGCTCCGCCGGATCAAAATCGGCGGCGACAATTGCCGTCTGGAGATGCTGTTCGGCTTCGGCCAGCGAATTCAGCGCGGTGTCCATCGCCTTCACCGCCTCTTCGACCAGCTTCGGCGCGCTGGCGGCGCGGCGCTCCAGCCGCCGGACTGCTGCCGCGAGCGACGCAACCGGAGACTGCGGCCCGCCGACAGCACCCAATGCCTCGCGCAAATCCTCGGAAATCTTCTCGCCCTGCATCATCGTGGTGCGGCGTTCGGCAAGCTGGGTTTCCTCGCCATCCTGAGGCGCGAGCTTGAGCAGTTCGTCGGCAGCATGGCGGAGATAGTCGGCATCGCGGGCGGCGCGCTCCATGCCGGCGCGATGATCATCGAGCGCGGTTTGCGCGGCCCGGCGTGCATCCCACAGCGCCTCGATAGCGGCGACATCCTTTTCGAGGCCCGCGAAGGCATCGAGCAGCCGGCGATGGGTCGCGGTGTCGACCAGCGCGCGTTCGTCATGCTGACCGTGAATTTCAACGAGAGTTGAGCCGATCGCCTTGAGAGTCTGGACGCTGATTGCCTGATCGTTGAGGAAGGCGCGGGTACGGCCATCGGACAGTTGGACCCGCCGCAGGATCATCTCTCCAGTATCGTCGAAGCCGTTCTCACGCAGAATGGCTGACGCCGGATGCTTTTTCGGGACATCGAACACGGCCGTCACCTGGCCCTGCTCCACCCCGTGCCGGACAAGGCCAGCATCGCCACGCCCGCCCAGCGCCAGCGCGAATGCATCGAGAAGAATCGATTTGCCGGCGCCGGTTTCGCCGGTCAGCACGGCAAGGCCTTTGGCGAAGTCGATGTCGAGCCGCTCGATCAGGACGATGTCGCGGATCGAAAGCCGGGCCAGCATTTGAAATGGATCCTAACCGAGACCTAACTTCCGGAACGCCTTGCTGATGTAAGAACCCTGGTTCTCACTCGGCTCAAGGCCGCCCGACTTTACAAGATTGTAGGCGTCTTTGTACCAGCGGCTGTCAGGAAAGTTGTGGCCAAGGACGGCCGCCGCGGTCTGGGCTTCGCCGACGACCCCGATCGCCATATAGGCCTCGGTGAGGCGCGCCAACGCTTCCTCGACATGGCGCGTCGTCTGATAGCGGGTCACGACCACTTTGAAGCGGTTGATCGCCGCCGTGTAGTCGCGCCGCTCCATGTAATAGCGGCCGACATTCATTTCGCGGCCAGCCAGCTGGTCGCGCGCAACCTCGATCTTCTTCTTGGCCGCGGCGGAGTACTCCGACGTCGGATATTTGCGAATTACTTCCTCAAGTGCGGCGATCGCCTTCTCCGTGCGGCCCTGGTCGCGGGTGACGTCCGGAATCTGGTCGAAGTTCGACACCGCAATCAGATATTGGGCATAGGCGGCGTCGGGGCTGCCCGGATGCAGGCTGATGTAGCGGTTGGCGGCCGAGATGCACTCGTCATAATTGCCGCTCTCATAGGACGCATAGGCCGACATCAGCAGCGATTTGCGCGCCCAATCGGAATACGGATGCTGACGGTCGACTTCCTCGAATTTCTTCACCGCTGAACGGGAATCGTGTTTCTCGTTCAGCATGTACAAGCCCTCGTTGTAGAGCTTGTCGGCCGGCTCATCGACGAAGGTCTCGTCCTTGGCCATGAACTTGTCCCACAGCGCACCGGTGCCGCAACCGGCCAGCGGCGCCGCGAGAATCACCAGACCGACGACAAGCCGGACCTGACGACCGAAGCGGTTCACGAAAGAGCGTTCAGGCGAATTGAGCGATTCAACCGTCATACGTGATGCAGACCTATTGGAGCGGCTGGCGACCGTCATGCTTGTTCGGCGCGCGCCCGCTGACCCCGAACCGGACCTCCCGGCAATGCCGCCAGGAAAGCCTATCTAGCTGAAAAAGGTACCTTAACCAACCGGATAGGTAGACAATTCGCCCGGATTAAGGCGGCAAAACGCCGTCCCCCGATGGTTCTGCCGACTGCGACAGGAACGCCACAGGTCGCGCAGACAGGCATCACTCAAGCGTCAGAATGGGGAATCAGGACACGTCCGGCGCAAAGGCGGGGGCGACAATCCCGCCGCCCAGCATCCCGCCGACGACTTCGGCCGCGGTCCGGACACGGCGAGCCGGTTCCAGTTCGGCCTCGACGACACGCCATGCATGGCGATCGGCCAGAAGAGCCGTGAGAACGGCGTGATTGAGCTTGTGACCGCCACGGACCGAGCGAAAGAGGCCGATCAGCGGCAGGCCAGCCAACGCCAGATCGCCGATCACGTCGAGAACCTTGTGACGGGCACATTCATCGGCGTAGCGCAGGCCTTCGGTGCTCAGCAGACGGTCGTCGTCGAACACCACCGAATTGTCGAAGGAGGCTCCGCGCGCATAACCCGCGCTCCAGAGCTTGGACACGTCGCTCAAGCAACCAAAGGTGCGGGCGCGGGCGACATCACGGCGGAAATTGTCAGGATCGAGGTCGAGATTGAAGGCCTGGCGACCGATCATCGGGTGGGCAAAATCGATTTCGACTTCGGCGCGAAAACCAGCGGCGTAAGGGCGAAGCTCGCCAAAGGAATTGCCCTGCTCAACCTGAATCGATTTGAGGATTTCGATGTAGCGGCGGGGCGCCGATTGCTGAACGATGCCAGCGCGGTCGATGGCGGCAACGAAAGGCGCCGCACTGCCATCCATGATCGGAATTTCAGGACCATCGACCTCGATGGTGGCGTTGTCGATATTCATGCCGCGCAACGCGGCGAGAACATGTTCAGCAGTCGAGACCAGCGGACCATGACGGTCACCCAGCACGGTCGCGAATGCAGTGGCGGTAACGGAAGAGGCAGAAGCGCGGACTTCGCGATCAGGACCCTCAAGACCAGTACGGATGAACACGAAGCCGGAATTGACGTCGGCCGGGCCAAGGACGAGGTTGACCTGCTCTCCGGAATGAACCCCGACGCCCGTCAACGTGACGCGCGACCGAAGCGTTGTCTGCCGGCTGAATTTCATCCTAACTTCGCCCAATCACTAACCGATTTCAGGAGCATTTCAGCCTGTTTGTCGGCTGTATCATCCTGAGTCGTCCCCAAAGCGTGGTGCGACATTAGCCAATAGAGGCCAGAGCGCCACTCACGGTTGTTTACCGATTGTTACCCCAAACCCGCCGCAATCACGCCTGCTCTCGCCACAATCAGCAGTCGTTTCGTGGATCGGATAGAGCACTTTCATCGATAAATATCAACAACTTGTAACGGTCACAGTGAACTTATGCCCGCCAAACAAATGCCCCGGCGCAAGCGCCGGGGCATGATCTTCGTCATGATTTGTTACACAACTTACTGGGCCTGCCGGCGCAGGAACGCCGGGATGTCCAGGTGGTCGTCTGACGGCGCCGCCGGAGCCATGGGAGCCGGGCGGCCGTGAGGGTCAAGCCCCTGAGGCGCCGGACGACGGGCGTATTCCGAGACCGGCTCTCCGCCGTACTGCGGCGGGATCGGGCGCTGCGCCTTCCGCTCAGGGAGCGGAGGCATCTGCGGCATGGCTGGGCCGGCGGAGCGCGCCGCGACCGGCGGCTCGGCGTCGTCGTCGCGGCGGCCGAGGCCAACGCTGGCAAGACGCTGCAGCAGCGAAGTCCGGGTCTTCTGCGGAGGCTCAGCGGCGATCTCGCCCCGCGCGCGGCGGATCTCGTTCTGAGCAGGCATCGGCAGTTCATCGAAATTCGGCATACGCGGGGTCCGCACCGGAACGCGTTCAGCCGACGGTGGGATGAAATTCTGCGGAGGAGCAGGCTCATGCAGCTCCATCGGCTCTTCCCGCTCGGGGAACAGCGCAGGCTTAGCCGGGATCGGCCGGATGCTGACGTCGCCATAAGACGCAGCCGCGGCGGGAGCCGGAGCGCTTGCAGCCTGTGCCGGGGAAACAGCCTCGGCGATTGCGGCAAGCGCGGCCCGGTCGATCTGGTCGGCGGTGGCGCGACCCGCGGCCGGCGCGGTAGCAACAGGAGCCGGAGCTTCCTGGCCCTTTTGGGCAGCGGCGCGTTCGGCCATCCGCTGATTGTCGGCGCGCAGGCGCGCGGTGAGCTCTGCAAGGCGGTTATCCGACGTCGGCGTAGCAGCCGGAGCCGCGGTCGGCGTCGCAGCGCGGCCAACCGTGGCCTGATCGATGCCGGTGGCGACCACCGACACGCGGATGAGACCATCGAGGCTCTCGTCGAAGGTAGCGCCGACAATGATGTTGGCGTCCTGATCGACTTCCTCGCGGATGCGGGTCGCGGCTTCGTCGACCTCGAACAGGGTGAGGTCCTTGCCGCCCGTGATCGAGATCAGCAGACCCTTGGCACCCTTCATCGACGAATCGTCGATGAGCGGATTGGCGATCGCGGCCTCGGCGGCGGTCAGCGCGCGCTTCTCGCCGGTGGATTCGCCGGTGCCCATCATCGCCTTGCCCATCTCCTTCATCACCGCGCGCACGTCGGCGAAGTCGAGATTGATCAGGCCTTCCTTGACCATCAGATCGGTGATGCAGGCGACGCCCGAATAGAGCACCTGGTCTGCCATCGCGAAGGCATCGGCGAAGGTGGTCTTCTCGTTGGCGACCCGGAACAGATTCTGGTTCGGGATGATCAGAAGCGTGTCGACCACCTTGTGGAGTTCGGCAATGCCGGACTCGGCGGTGCGCATGCGGCGCTGGCCTTCAAAATGGAACGGCTTGGTGACGACGCCGACCGTGAGGATACCCATCTCGCGGGCGGTCGCAGCAATGACAGGCGCTGCGCCGGTGCCGGTGCCGCCGCCCATGCCGGCGGTGACGAACACCATGTTCGACCCGGAGAGATGATCCTTGATCTCGTCGATGACTTCCTGCGCGGCGGCTGCGCCGACGTCAGGCTGAGAGCCCGCCCCAAGGCCCTGCGTTACCTGCGTGCCCATCTGCACGATGCGCTCGGCCTTCGACATGGTCAGCGCTTGCGCGTCGGTGTTGGCGACGACGAAATCGACGCCCTGCAGACCGGCGGTGATCATGTTGTTGACGGCATTGCCGCCCGCGCCGCCGACGCCAAAGACAGTAATACGCGGCCGCAGTTCGCGAACATCCGGGGGAGTGAGATTGATGGTCATGGGTTGCCTCTCGATTACGCGCGCGCGTGGGGGCTCGGGCTGCACGCCAAAGCGGTTGATGGATCGGGCCGATCCGGGGGTGAGATCATCAGAAGCCTTCGCGAAGCCATCGTCCGACCTTTCCGAAATATCCAGTAGTCCCTGTCATGAGCTGCCGCGTATGCCGCGGTTCAACGTGTTCAAGATGAGCGAACTGCGGATAGACCAGGAGCCCGGCCGGCACCGCGAACGATGCGGTCTTGGCCATGTTGGGCAACCGGCCGAAACCGAGCGGACGGCCGATGCGCACGGGACGGCCAAGGATCTGGCTTGCAAGTTCAGGGATGCCGGTGAGTTGCGAAGCGCCGCCGCTAAGCACGATGCGTCCCTGCGGCTCTGCTGCGAACGGAGACTCAGCAAGGCGATCCCGGACCATCTCAAACGTTTCCTCGACTCGCTGTCGCACAATATTCGCGATCGTGGCGCGAGAGACGATCTGCGGCGTGTCGCAATCCTGATCTCCCGCAGCGGGTACACTCATGACTTCGCGCGCGTCGGACCCGCCCGTCAGCACCGTGCCATATAACGTCTTGATTCGCTCGGCATCCGCAATGGATGTGCCGAGTCCGCGTGCAAGATCGAGAGTGACGTGTTGCCCTCCGAGCGCAAATCCGCTCGCGTGAACGAACTGACCGCCGGAATAGGTCGCAATCGTTGTCGTACCTGCGCCCATTTCAATGACGGCTGCACCGAGATCTGCTTCATCGTCGGTCAGAACCGAGAGTCCTGCGACATAAGGACTCGCCGCCATCGCTTCGACATTGAGATGACACCGTTCGACCACGAGCATCAGGTTCTTCGCCGCCGACGCATCGGAAGTGACGACATTCATATCGACGCCGAACTGCCGGGCGACCATGCCGTTGGGATCACGGATGCCCTTCACGCCGTCCAGCGAGTAGTTAACCGGCAGCGCATGCAGCACGGTCCGGCCCGGCGCCGTGGCATGATGCATGCCGGCGCTCACCACGCGGCCGATGTCATAGGAACTGACCGAGCCGTTGCGGATTTCCGAGCAGGCCTCGATCAACTGACCGCTCAGCCGACCGGCGGACACCGACAACAAAACCGACTCGACGCGAACCTTGGCCATGCGCTCGGCGATCGCGACCGCCTGCCGGACCGCCTGCTCGCATTCATTAAGATCGCTGACCGCGCCGGCCTTCACGCCACGCGACTGGATATGGCTGATGCCAATCAACTCCACCGCATGGGTGCGGCCGCGCAGCGAGTCGCTCGGCAGGCACGGCTTGAGACGCGCGATCAGGCACGCGATCTTGCTGGTACCGATATCGAGTGCCGCCACCAATGCCGTCTTGTTGGGCGGCATCTGACGAGTCTTAGGTGTCTGGCGGCCGTCAAGTCCGCTCATGCGTCACCCAATTTGCGTTTGGCTTTCTTATCTTTGTTCAGCATGTCTTCGCGAGCCTTCGCCGCTTCAGCGGACAGCCGCACGGTCAGGCGGTCCGGAAGGCGCAAGTCAATCGCGGTGATGTCCCGTGAAAAAAGATGATCCTCGGTCTCGGCCTTGGTCAGGACGGCAAGCGCGTCCTCGACTCCATGCTCAGGCAGCCGCACATCGAGCTTGTTGGCCAGCCGCAGGTTCCAACGGCGCTCGCCCACGAACACCACCGCCTTCACGGCCGAACGGACCTGCGGGTAGCGGTCGAGCAGTTTGAGAAAATCGCTGGCCCGGGTGGCAGCACCCTTGCCCACAACCAGCGGCAGCGACACGAAACGGCGCGCCACATACGGCTCGAGCACGGTGCCATCCTCGTCGATCACAGAGACGCGCCCGTCCTCCTGCCACAGTGCAAACGGCTTGCGTTCGGTGACGTCGATCTGCAGACGGCCAGGATAAAGCTTCTGGACGGTCGCTTCGCGAATCCACGGGTCGGCTTCGAGCTTGTCGCGCACAGTCGCGGCGTCGAGGAACAACAGCGACGAACGGCCATTGATGCCGCCGATCGCCAGAACTTCGTCCTGCGTGAGCTGTTTGCGACCCGAAATAGCCACCGAGGTGATTCGGAATCCAACAGCGTTGGCGGCGGCGTTCCGGGCATCGCTCAGACCGGCGACGACGTCCTCGCCATGACCACCCTTGATAACTCCGAGCGTGATCGCACCGATCAGAACGGCAACCGTCGCCGTCATGCCGGTTCCGCGCGGCAAGCGCTCGATCACGGCAATCAGACGGTTGGGATGCGGCTGGCGACGGGTGGCTTCCGGCGCACGACGGCTCGCCTTGCCCGGGGTGCGAGACCGCAATCCCCTGGACATGACCGCCCCGATCGAATCAGACCGCCGTCCCGGCTGATTTACCGACCGAGAGAGGCGTCCTCCACCATCCATTGCACAAGCTCGTCAAATGTTGTGCCCGCTTCTGCTGCGAGCTCCGGAACAAGTGACGTCTCGGTCATGCCGGGCTGGGTATTCACCTCAAGGCAGATGAGCCCTCCCACCCCCTCGATGCGGTCGTCGTAGCGGAAATCCGCACGGCTCACGCCCCGGCAGCCAAGCGCCATATGCGCCGCCAGCGTTAACCTTCGGACTTCCTGGTAAACAAAAGGTAAAATCGGCGCAGGCAGGATGTGTTTTGATGCGCCTTTTGAATACTTTGCCTCGTAATCGTAAAATTTGAGCATTGGAACAATTTCAATGACCGCGGTGGCCTCGCCCCGGATCACCGCGCAGGTGAGTTCCTTGCCGGCGACATAGCGCTCGACCAGCAATTGGTCGCCATGGGGCCAGTCGTCGCGAAAAAGCTCCTGCGGCGGGTGGGCATGCTCTTCAGTGACGATAAAGACGCCCACGCTCGAGCCATCGGCCACCGGCTTGATGACATAAGGCGGCTCCATGGCATGCTTCTTGGCAACCTCGGCGCGCGACAACGTCAGGCCTTCCGCCACCGGAATGCCTGCGGTGGCCATGACGGTCTTGGCGAGATCCTTTTGCATCGCCAGTGACGACGACAGCACACCGGAGTGCGAGTATGGAATTCCGAGCGTTTCCAGCACGCCCTGGATGGTGCCGTCCTCACCCGGACGACCGTGGAGCATCACCAGCGCGACATCCGGCTTAAGGCCATCGAGCACGGTCGCAATATCGCGTTTCACATCGATCCGTGTCACGCGATAGCCCTTGCGCTCCAGCGCAGCGGCGCACGCCGCACCTGATCGCAACGAGACTTCCCGCTCCGACGACCATCCACCCATCAGCACGGCAACGTGTTTGAATCGACCCATGATGCCTCCAATGCGCCCTTACCTACGCTGATTTGCGGCGATGACCAAGCCACGGCATATCGGCTAGTATCACCGGCGATTCAGACAATCCCAAAACGCGATACCCGACATGATCAGAGCCTGGCTTGACCTGTCTGCCACCGGAATCTTCGTGTCGCTGTTCGTGCTCTATTTCGGCATGACGCTGCTGCTGGCCGTCGTCACATTCTGCCGGCCGCTGGCGCAAAAAACTCAGTCCTTAAGCGGCATCGTCGCGCCGTTCTTCGGCTCCGTCGCGATTCTTTTTGCCCTGCTGAGCGGCTTTCTCGCCAGCGATGTCGGCGAACGCAACCGCCACGCCTACAGGGCCGTGCAGGCCGAGACAGGCGAACTCCACAACATCTACACGCTGAGCATTGCCTCGGCGTCCGACATGAGTTCGATCCGCGCCGCACTCACAGCTTATGTGAATTCGGTAGTTTCCGAAGAGTGGCCGGCGATGGCGGATGGGCAGACATCGCCACGCACTGACCTGCTCTATGACGGTTTGCTGAAAGAGGTCAGCGCGCCATCGATTGCCAGAGCTTCCGGCAACGCCGTTCATGCCGCTCTGCTAAATGCCACCATCCGGCTTGGAACCGCTCGCAATGAGCGTCTCGCTCTCGCTGCCGACCACACCAACGACCTGAAATGGATCATGGTGATCGTGCTCGGCCTTTTCACGCAGGTCGCGATCGCTGTGGTTCATATGGAGCGGCCGCGAGCGTTCCTCGCCTCACTTATCCTGTTTTCGGGTGCGGTCGTCGTGACCCTCGGCATCGTTGCGCTGCAGGAATATCCGTTTTACGGCGCATTTCAGATCTCGCCCGCACCGCTTCAGGCACTTCAAATCATTCAATGAAAGAGCAAGAGCGGCGGATGCTCAGGACGCAACGCCGATCCGCTTGATCTCCCATTGCAACTCGATGCCCGAGTTATCCTTTACCCGCGTACGCACCGTTTCGCCGAGCGTTTCGATGTCATGCCCTGTAGCGTCGCCGGTATTGATCAGGAAGTTGCAATGCATTTCTGAGACCTGCGCGCCGCCGACACGCAGGCCACGGCAACCGGCAGCGTCGATCAGTTTCCATGCGCTATGCCCTGGCGGATTCTTGAAAGTCGATCCGCCGGTCTTCTCGCGGATCGGCTGCGCCGTCTCGCGATGGTTCTGGACTTCGTTCATCCGAGTTCGAATCTTGTCGGCATCCGCAATGGCGCCGCGGAACAAGGCCGACGTGAATACGATCGCCGGATCGACGCCGTTGCCGCGGTAGACGAATTTCATGTCCGCGTTGCTGAACGTGATCTTTTCGCCCCTGCGCGTGACGCCGCGCGCCTCCAGCAGAACGTCCTTGGTCTCACCGCCATTGGCGCCGGCGTTCATGCGTAGCGCGCCCCCGATCGAGCCGGGAATCCCGAAATAGAACTCGAGCCCACCGATGTTCGCCGCCGCCGCCGCCTCCGCCACCCGCTTGTCCAATGCGGCCGTGCCGGCACGCACCGTATCGTCCTCCGCCTTCGCCTCGCCGAACCCGCGCGGCGACAGACGGATCACCACGCCCGGCATGCCACCATCGCGCACGATCAGATTGGAGCCGACACCGACGACATAGACCGGAATGTCACTCGGCAGCTTCGAGAGGAAATAAGCAAGATCGTCTTCATCGGCCGGTGTGAACAACACCTGCGCCGGCCCGCCGACGCGAAACCATGTCAAAGGCGCGAGCGATTCATTGCCCAACAACCGTCCGCGCAGATCGGGCATGGCCGACTTCAGCGAAGGGAGTAGATCGGGAAAACTCATGACAGCGCTCCATCCAACCACGTCTCAAGCACGCGGCTTCCCGCGCTGGCCGTCAACGCGCCATGCTTTGCCGCCTGCGCACGCAACGAAACCGGATCGATCCCGGCGGACGCCAGTTCGCACGCATGGCCAATCAACCAGCGTTCAAGCGCCTGCGGCGATGTTTCGATATGAAACTGAAGACCCAGCACATGCCTACCGATTGTAAAGGCCTGATTGGGGCACGATTTGGTCGATGCAAGACGCTCGGCATCGGGTGGCAAGTCGAGATTATCGCCATGCCAATGCAAGACCGCGACATCCTCAAGCGGCACGATCACCGAGCGGCACCCTTCGTCGGTCAGCGTCAGAGGCGCGTAACCGATTTCCTTGGCTGGCCCGGCAGCGACCCGCGCACCGAGAGCGGCCGCGATCAATTGCGCGCCAAGGCAGATACCGAGGGTCGGTCGCGCCGCACCAAGGCGCGCGCGCAGACTGGCGATCTCTTCCACCAGAAATGGATAAGCATCCGTCTCGTAGACCCCGATCGGTCCGCCCAGCACTACGAGGAGATCGGGCCGCAGCAACGTTTCCTTGTCGAGCGGGTCGACGCCCGCTTCGACGTAAGTCAGATCGATTCCTCGCCTGGCGAGGATCGGCGCAAGAAGCCCAGCATCCTCGAACGCGACATGGCGAATAGCAAGGCAACTGGTCATCGCTCGTCGAGCGTCTTCAGTTCATCGGGCAAAGCATAAGCCCATTGCGTGATGCTGCCGGCGCCAAGACAGACGACGAAATCGCTGGGCTTGGCGATATCACGCACAAGCCCCGCAAGCTGCGTAGGACCTTCGAGCGGAATGGCTTCACGATGACCGTGAGCGCGCAGTCCAAGCACGAATGAATCGCGATCGATCCCGGGGATCGGCGCTTCACCCGCCGGATACACGTCGGCGACAATGACCGTATCGGCATCGTTGAAGCAGGTGCAGAACTCCTCGAACAACGACTGCAGGCGCGTGAAGCGATGCGGCTGCACCACGGCAATCACCCGTCCCTTGGTCGAGTCACGCGCCGCCTTCAGCACGGCCGCGATCTCCACCGGATGATGGCCGTAGTCGTCAATAATGGTGACGCCGTTCCACTCACCGGTTTTGGTGAAACGGCGTTTCACCCCGCCGAACCCGGCAAGCGCCTTGCGGATAACCTCGTCCGGTATTCCAACTTCATGGGCAACCGCGATCGCCGCGGTTGCATTCAGCGCGTTGTGACGTCCGGGCATCGGCAGAACGAGATCGGCGATCTCGTGCGCGATACGCGCCTTGCGGTTGCGGAACTGAACTGCGAATTTCGAGCCACCGCTGAACGGCGACAGGTTGACAAGCCGCGCATCGGCCTGCGGATTCTCGCCATAGGTGATGATGCGGCGGTCCTCGATCTTGCCAACCAGCGCTTGCACCACCGGATGATCGATGCACATCACCGCAAAGCCATAGAACGGCACGCCCTCAACAAAGTTCTTGAACGCATCCTGAACCGCGTCGAACGTCTTGAAGTGATCGAGATGTTCGGGATCGACATTGGTGACGATGGCAACATCGACCGGCAGTTTCAGGAACGTGCCGTCACTCTCGTCGGCTTCCACCACCATCCATTCGCCGGCGCCGAGGCGCGCGTTAGTACCATACGCATTGATGATGCCGCCGTTGATGACGGTGGGATCGAGACTGCCGGCATCGAGTAATGTCGCGACCATCGAGGTCGTGGTGGTCTTGCCATGGGTGCCGGCAATCGCGATGCAGCTTTTCAGCCGCATCAATTCGGCGAGCATCTCGGCGCGGCGGACCACCGGGATACGTTGGCTACGCGCGGCGACTAATTCGGGATTGTCACGTTTGATCGCAGTGGACACCACCAGCACGTCGGCGCCATTCACGTTCTCAGCCTTGTGGCCGACAGAGATCTTGACGCCCTTGTCGCGCAGCCGCGCGACATTGGCGTTCTCCGAGGCATCGGAACCCTGCACGGTGTAGCCGAGATTACACAGCACCTCGGCAATGCCGCTCATGCCAATGCCGCCGATACCGACGAAGTGAATGGGCCCGATCTCGCGCGGCAATCTCATGGGAACAATCCTCAGCTAAGGCCTACTGGATGCCTTGCTTCGGGCCGGTGTGACAAGACCAAAATCTTTCAAATTGGCCTAGTGTGGTGGTTCGGAAATTCGCTTCGTTGCAACCGCGAGTTCATCAAGCGAATTTCCGAACCTAAAACCACACTAGAATCATAAGATTGCTAGCGTCCTTCCGAATCCGAAGTCCGCGATAGAAGGAGCTGCAAAATCGGGCGAACTTCGGATTCGGGACACTAGATTCCGGCCACTTTGCCTACCAGATCGGCCAAACGCTCGGCGGCGTCGAGCCGGCCTACCGATCGCGCGGCCTGGGCCATGTTGGCCAGACGCTGGGGTTCCGCCGCCAATGCGGAAATTTCGGCGGCAAGGCGATCCGAGGTGAACTCGGTTTGCGGAATCCGAATGGCGCCATCGACCGCGGCGAGCACACCGGCATTGGCGAACTGATCCTGATCGATCGCGCCCGGCAGCGGCACCAGGATCGACGGCCGCCCGATGGCCGCCAACTCGGCCACGGTGCCCGCACCCGATCGCGACACCACAAGATGACTCGACGCAAGGCGCACCGGCAGATCGCCGAAGAACGGCGCCAGCTCGGCATTGATCTTGAGCCGGTCATAGACCGCGCGGACCCGCGCCATGTCCTCGTCGCGCACCTGCTGCACCAGTACAAGCCGGCTCCACAGCGCAGGCTCGAGACGTTCGATCGCGCCGGGCACGACATCCGCCATGATCCGCGCGCCCTGACTGCCTCCGACCACAAGAAGACGCAAAGGATCGGTCAACCCCAGCGCTGCGTAGGCAACCGTCGCCGCGGTCAGAACCGCTGGCCGCATCGGCGTGCCCGTCACCGTGGTTTTACCGGCAAGTGCGGGATCGCGATCCAGCACGCCCGGCAATGACGTCGCAATCGCGCTAACGCGGGTCGAGAGAAAGCGGTTCGCCCGGCCCAACACGGCATTGGAGTCATGAATGATCGTCGGGACACCGGCGAGCTTGGCTGCAAACACCGGCGGCAGCGTCGGATAGCCGCCAAAGCCGACCACAGCAGCCGGCTTCAACCGCCGGATCAACGCCATTGCCTTGAGTGTCCCGGCGCCGAGCATCGCGCCGGTTCGCGCCAGAGCCCATGGCGAGCGTCCGCGCACGGTTTCGCTCGGCACCACGTCGATCATGTCTTTCGAGAACAGTCCGCTATAGCGGATAGCGCGCGCGTCGGTGACCAGCCGCACGCGCAAGCCGCGCTTCATCAGCGCGGTTCCCAACGCCTCCGCCGGAAACAGATGGCCGCCCGTTCCTCCGGCAGCCAGCAGAATGAGCGGCGCGTCAGCCATTGTCAGGCATAGGCCGCGTTGGCGGCGCCGATCGATTCCATTTCGACGCGCGGACGCTGCCGCGTCAGCGCCAACAGCATGCCGACACCATATGCCAGCGAGATCATCGATGATCCGCCGTAAGAAATGAACGGCAACGTCATACCCTTCGCCGGAATCAGATGGAGGTTCACCGCCATGTTGATCGCTGCCTGCGTGCCGAACATCACCGCAAGCCCGGCGATGGCGAAGCGGGAGAACAGATCCTCGGTGGCATAAGCGCGCGACAGCGAGCGCAACACGATGAAGGCATAGAGCGCGAGCAGCGCAAGGCAAAGCACGATGCCAAATTCCTCCGCCGCAACCGACAGAACAAAGTCGGTGTGGCTATCCGGCAAAAGACGCTTCACCGTGCCTTCGCCCGGCCCCTGCCCGAACCAGCCGCCGTGCATGAAGGATTCAAGCGCCATGTCGAGCTGATAGGTGTCGCCTGACGCCGGATCCATGAAGCGTTTGATGCGCCCGGCAACGTGCGGCACGAAGAGATAGGCCGTGAACAAACCTGCCGCCGACGCACCGGCGAGACCGAAGACCCAAATCATTCGCATGCCGGCGAGAAAGAACAGCGTGCCCCAGGTGGCAAGCACCAGCATGGTCTGGCCGAAATCCGGCTCCGCCACCAGTAACGCCACCAGCATCAGCAATAGCGCCAGCGCCATCGACGTCGCCGGCATTTCCGGACGACGCGCCGATTCTGAGAACAGCCACGCCACCACGACGACGAAAGCCGGCTTGGCCGCCTCCGATGCCTGGATGTTGACGCCGAGCAGCGTGATCCAGCGCCGTGAGCCCTTGACCTCCGGACCAAACAGCAGCGTCGCGACGATCAGCACCAGCGCGAAGGCGAGCACGATCAGCGCGCTGCGCCGGATATGCTTGGGCGACAGGAACGATGTCGCGATCATCACGATGATCGACGGGACTAGGAACAGGACATGACGGTTGAAGAAGTGGAACGGATCGAGGCCAATACGCACCGCGACCGGCGGACTGGCCGCCAGCGACAGGATGACACCTGCAATCACCAGCGCGCAGATCGCCGCCAGCAGCAGCCGGTCCACTGTCCACCACCATTCGCTGAAAGGCGTGCGTTGTTCGCGGGAGATCATGACAAGGCCTCCTTCACCGGCTCGACCGAGCCGAGCGCCAGAACAAGATCGCGGAAGCGCTCGCCGCGCTTCTCGAAGTTGGGAAACTGATCGAACGACGCGCAGGCCGGGGATAACAGCACCACCGGCGCGACGAGACCTGATGCAGCGGCATCCCTCGCAGCATCGGGGACCGCAGTCTCAAGCGTCTCGCTGATCTCATGGGGGACATCGCCGAGGGTTTTCGCGAATTCTTCCGCCGCCTCGCCGATCAAATAAGCCTTGCGAATGCGCGGGAAGAATTCGCGCAACGACTCGATGCCGCCGGTCTTCGGCTTGCCGCCGGCAATCCAGAAGATGTCATTGAACGAGGACAGCGCGCGCGCCGCCGCGTCCGCATTCGTACCCTTGGAATCGTTGATGAACAGCACGCCGTCCTTACGGCCGATCTGCTCCATGCGATGGGCGAGCCCAGGGAAACTGCGCAATCCCTTTTGCAAGACGTCTTGCCTGACGCCGAGTGCCAGCGCGCACGCCGAAGCACACGCCGCGTTCTGGGCGTTGTGCAATCCCCGCAGCGAGCCGATTCCGCCGATCGTCACAACATCGGTGCGCGCGCCGCCGTCGGCCTGTACGATCGTATCGTGATCGAAATAGATGCCGTCCGCCAATGGCCGTTTCACCGAAATCCGGACAACCTTCTTGCCCGCACGCTCGATGCGATCCGCCACCGCCGCACAATATGAGTCGTCGACGCCGACAATTGCGGTGCCTTCCGCCTGCACCCCGGCAACCAGCCGTTCCTTCACCGCGGCATAATGTTCAATCGTGCCGTGGCGATCGAGATGATCCTCGGTGACGTTGAGCAGGATGCCGACGCTCGGATCCAGCGAGGGTGTAAGATCGATCTGATACGACGACATCTCGATGACGTGGACGCGGCCGGCGCGTGGCGGCTCCAGCGACAGGATCGCGGTGCCGATATTGCCGCCCATCTGCGCATCGTATCCCGCCTCGCGCATCAAATGAGCGATCAGCGCCGTGGTGGTCGATTTTCCGTTGGTGCCGGTGATGGCGACGAACGGCGCAGTCGGCGCATGACGACGGCGCTCGCGGCAGAACAGCTCGACGTCGCCGATCACCTCCACGCCAGCCTGTTGCGCAGCCAGCACGCTCCAATGCGGCACCGGATGGGTGAGCGGCACACCCGGCGTCAGAACCAGCGCAGCGAAATTGTTCCACGACACCGTGCGCAGGTCCGCCGTCATGAAACCGGCCCGTGCGGCTTCCGCCAGCTTGTCGGCGCTGTCATCGCCTGCAACGACCTGCGCACCACCAGCTTTCAGCGCATGGCAGCTCGCAAGGCCCGAGCCGCCAAGCCCGAACACCGCAACCGTTTTACCTGCGAAGCTGGTGACAGGAATCACGATCTCACCTTAGCTTCAGGGTGGCGAGGCCAGCGAGCGCAAGCATCACAGATACGATCCAGAACCGGATCACGATCTGTGGCTCGGTCCAGCCCTTCTGCTCGTAGTGATGATGGATCGGCGCCATCCGGAAAATGCGCTTGCCGGTCAGCTTGAACGAGGCGACCTGAACAATGACCGACAGCGCTTCAACCACGAACAGACCGCCGATCACTGCCAGCACGATCTCGTGCTTGGTCGCAACCGCGATGGCCCCGAGCATGCCGCCGAGTGCGAGCGAACCGGTATCGCCCATGAAGATCGACGCCGGCGGCGCGTTAAACCAGAGAAAGCCGAGACCAGCGCCAAGCACAGCACCGCTCAGCACGGCGAGCTCGCCGGTGCCGGCGACGTACCGGATCTGCAAATATTCCGCGAACACCGCGTTACCGACGAGATAAGCGATCATGCCGAAGCTCGCGGCCGCGATCATCACCGGGACGATAGCGAGGCCATCGAGACCGTCGGTCAGATTCACGGCATTGCCGGCGCCGACGATGATGAACATGCCGAACACGAGATAGAACCAGCTCAGCTTGACGGTGAATTCCTTGACGAAGGGAATGGACACCGCAGTCACCGACGGATCGCGCCCTACCCATACGATGCAGGCACATGCGGCCAGCGCGATCGCAGCTTCGGTACCAAGACGAAGCCGGCCGGAGAAGCCCTTGTGGGTCTGCTTGGCAACCTTGAGATAATCGTCATAGAAGCCCACGAACCCGAAACCAAGCGTGACCAGCAGAACGATCCAGACATACGGATTGCGCAAGTTCGCCCACAGCAATGTCGAGACCAGCAAGCCTGACAGGATCATCAGGCCGCCCATGGTGGGCGTGCCCTTCTTGGTCACCAGATGAGTCGGCGGTCCATCGGCGCGGATCGGCTGCCCCTTGCCTTGCGCAAGACGCAGATGGTCGATGATCCATGGACCGAACATGAACACGAACAGCGCGCCCGTGACGATCGCGCCGCCGGTGCGGAACGTGATGTAACGGAACACGTTGATGCCCGGGATCGTGCCTGCGAGATCGGTCAGCCAATAAAACATGTGAAATCGCCTATTCCGCCAAGTCGTCGACCGTGGCGTTTGAGGGAAAACGCTTTTCGAGTGCCGTTACGATGATCTTCATGCGCGAGCCGAGAGAGCCCTTGACAGTGATGACGTCGCCGGTGCCGACTATCGCGACAACCTGAGGTTCGAGGGCTGCAGAGCTCTCCGCATAGCCACCTTTTTTTGCCGCCGGAAGCGCGTCCCACAGATGCCGCATCAACGGGCCGCAACAGAATACGGCGTCGATTTTGTTCTCGATGACCGATGCGGCGAGACCGCGGTGCAGATCGGGACCGGTCGCGCCAAGCTCAAGCATATCACCAAGCACGGCGATGCGCCGCCCGCGCGGCCCAACATCGGCGCGCCCCAGAACATTGAGCGCCGCCGCCATCGAAGCGGGGTTGGCATTGTAGCTTTCGTCGATCAGCAGCGCCGACCCCGATGCCAGACCGAGTTGATGTCGCACGCCGCGACCGGCGGCAGGCTGAATCTGCGACAGCGCAAGCGCGGAGAGCGCAAGGTCTGCGCCGACCAGCGACGAGACAGCCAGCACTGCCAGCGAGTTCATCGCCATATGACGGCCGGGCACAGCGACTTTATAAGTCACCTCGTGTCCGAGAATATCGGCGCGCACCGCCGTGCAGGCCGCATGCAGCGATACGTCGATCAATCGCGCATCGGCCTGCTTGTCTGCGCCGAACGACACGATCCGGCTCACGCCCGCTGCTTCCGCACGTTTTTCAAGCCGGCCAAACTGGTTGTTGTCCCGATTGAGCAGGACTGCTCCGCCGGGCTCGACGCCGGTGAAAATCTCGGCTTTGGCATCGGCAATCGCCTCGACGCCTGAAAAAAATTCCAGATGCACCGGTTCGACCGTGGTGATGATGGCCACATGCGGTCGCACCATCTTCACCAACGGCTCGATCTCACCGGCATGGTTCATCCCGATCTCGAAGACTGCATAAGCCGCCGACGCCGGGCAGCGCGCCAGCGACAGCGGCACGCCCCAATGATTGTTGAATGAGGCCGCGGAGGCGTGAGTCTCGCCCTGCGCACTCAGCACACTGAGCAGCGCTTCCTTGGTGGACGTCTTGCCCACCGATCCTGTGACGGCAATGATTTTTGCCTGCGAGCGCGCCCGCGAGGCACGCGCCAGGTCGATCAATCCGGCAAGAACGTCCGGCATCACCAGCAACGGAAGACTGTCCGCGAACTTTGTTCGATGAGATTCGGCGATGACGGCAAGCCCGGCGCCATTCTTGATCGCGGCTTCGACAAAATCATGACCATCGTGAACGTCGCCCTTGATGGCAAAGTAAGCTTCGCCCTTTGCCACGGTCCGGCTGTCGATTGAAATCCCGGTCACCGTGTCAGGCAGCGTGCCGCAGCGCGCCGCGCGCATCGCGTCGGCCATCGCAACAACGGTCCAGAGCGGTTGCGTGCTCATGCGGCCTCCGCCAGCGCCGCCGCGGCGGCGTCATGATCGCTGAACGGCAGCACGCGATCGCCGACAATCTGCCCGGTTTCGTGCCCCTTGCCGGCGATCAGCAGCGCATCGCCCGGCTGGAGTTCTTCGATTGCGGTGCGGATAGCCTCGGCGCGATCACCGATCTCGGTTGCGCCTTTGGCCGCCGCGAGGATCGCTGCGCGGATCGTCGCAGGATCCTCGCTGCGCGGATTGTCGTCGGTGATGATCACTCTGTCAGCGCCCTGCGCGGCGATCGCACCCATCAACGGACGTTTGCCGGCGTCACGGTCGCCACCGGCGCCGAACACCACAATCAGTTTGCGCTTCGCATAGGGCCGCAGCGCTTCGAGCGCCTTGGCCAGCGCATCGGGCTTATGCGCATAATCGACGAACACCGGCGCGCCGTTGCGCTCGCCGATGTACTCAAGCCGCCCCTTCGCGCCTTCGAGTTTTTCGAGCGCGACGAAAACCTGATCGGCATCCTCGCTTGTTCCAATGGCAAGCCCAGCCGACACCAGCGCATTCTCGATCTGGAATTCGCCGACCAGAGGCAACCGCAGATCACGGGTGTGCCCTGCATATGCAATCGAAAGAACCTGCGCAAAACCATCGATTCGTGCGCTGACCAACCGGATGGTCTCGCCCTTGCGACCAACCGTTATCACTTTCAGTTTGCGAGCCTCAGCCGCTTCGATAACTGCCGCCGAGTGCTCGTGGTCCGCCGCGATCACGGCCGGGCCACCATCGGCGACGAGATCGGTGAACAAGCGGAGTTTTGCCGCCAGATAGTGCGCGACGGTCGGATGATAATCCATGTGGTCGCGCGATAGATTGGTGAAGGCAGCCGCAGTGACACGCACGCCATCAAGCCGATGCTGATCAAGCCCGTGCGAGGAGGCTTCCAGCGCCAGATGGGTCACGCCCTCGCGGGCGAGTTCGTCAAGCGCACGATGGAGCGCGATCGGATCGGGTGTAGTGAGCGATCCGTACACCTCGCGGTTGGGTGCAACGATGCCGATGGTGCCGATACTCGCCGACGCATGACCGAGGCGTTGCCAGATTTGCCGGGTAAAGGCGGCGACGGAGGTCTTGCCGCTAGTGCCGGTAACGGCGGCGATGATCCTGGGCTGTTTCGGATAGAATCGTGCGGCTGCCAGTGCCAGGGCGCGACGCGGATTGGAGCTTGCGATGAACGACACCCGGTGATCGTTCTCCGGAATGCGATCACTCACCACAGCAGCAGCGCCAGACGCGATCGCCTGATCAATGAAGCGCGCGCCATCGGTCTTTGCGCCGGCCAGCGCAAAAAACACGTCGCCCGGCTTCACCGCACGGCTGTCCACGGCGAGGCCGGTGACCGCAACCTCGCCGGATTGCGCATCGACCACGGCTGCGCCGCTGAATAGATCGCGAAGTTTCATAGGTCTCCAGTCCGGCCAGCGCAGTCCACAGCCTTCGCGTTGCGCTTACCGGCTCTCCTTCGATGTCGCAAGAATAAGGCGCTCGGACGGCGGCAGATCGAACCGGGGTTCGATGCCCAGCAGCGGCGCGATGCGCGCAATCACCTTGCCGCCGGTCGGAACCGCATTCCAACCTGAGGTAATGAAGCCATGGGTTTCCGGCAACGGTTGCGGCTCGTCAAGCATAACCAGGAGCTGATATTGCGGCTTGTCCGCAGGCAGCACCGCGGTGAAGGAGTTAAGCACGCGCTTCTTGGCGTAGCGACCATTGATGACCTTCTCAGCCGTGCCGGTCTTGCCGCCGATGTAGTAGCCCTTGACGTCCGCCTTTCTCGCGGTGCCGACCTCGGCGTTCAGGCGCATCAAAAAGCGCATCTTTTCGCTGGTGTCCTGCTTGATCACGCGCTTGGCGATCGCCTTCGCTTCCTGTTCGGAGCGTTTAAGGAATGTCGGCGGAATGAGATAACCGCCGTTGACCAGCGCATCGATGCCCATCACCGCCTGCAGCGGCGCCACCGACAGACCGTGACCGAACGAGATGGTCACCGTGTTCAGTTCACCCCACCGGCGCGGTACGATCGGCGAGGCGCTTTCCGGCAATTCGGTGCGCAGCCGGGTCAGTTGCCCCATCTTTCTCAGGAACGCCTGATGCGCCTCGACCCCCTGCCCGAGCGCGAGACGTGCAGCACCGATATTCGACGAGAAGGTGAAAACCTCTTTCAAATTGATGAAGCGGCCGAGCGGATGATCGTCGTGGATCTTGAACCGGCCGTAGCGCAACGGCGCACGCGCATCGACCATCGAATTCAGCGTCGCCTTGCCGGAGTCGAGCGCCATCGCCAGCGTGAACGCCTTGAAGGTGGAGCCCATTTCGTAGACGCCCGTAGTCAGGCGGTTGATCCGATCAGGGTCGTTGGCTTCGCGCGGATTGTTGGGGTCGAAGTCGGGCAGCGACACCATGGCGACGATTTCGCCGGTGTTGACGTTGCTGACGAGTCCCGATGCGGCCTTGGCTTTGTACTTCGCCTTGGCCTTGAGCAATTCATCGCGCAGCGCGTGCTCGACGCGCAGATCGACTGCCAGTTCGACCGGCATCTGCTGACGGTCGGTGGCGAAACCAGCCCGGTGCAGATCGGCCAGACCATTGGTATCGAGCCATTTCTCGATGCCGGCGATGCCCTGGTTGTCGACATTCACAAGGCCGATGAGGTGCGAAACGTCGACGCCACTCGGATAGACCCGCTTGTTCTCACGCAAAAATCCAATGCCCGGGATGCCGAGGCGGAACACATCCTTCTGCTGCTGCGCCGTCAGTTCGCGCTTGAGCCAGACAAAGCCCTTGCGCGACGACAGACGATCGCGCACTTCGCGCTCGTCGAGATCGGGCAGCGTCGCGGTCAGGAGTTCGACGGCTTCGTCCACATCGATGATGCGTCGCGGCTCGCCGAACAGCGACGCCGCCTTGATGTCGGTCGCAAGGATTTCTCCGTTACGATCGAGAATATCAGGACGTGCGGTGGCAATGGCATCCTGGGACGCCGTGCGGCGGGCACCATGGCTGTCGCCAACAATCGCATACATCAGCAACCGTGCGGCGATGATCGCAAACACAGCCGAGAATGCGAGAATGGCAAGGCCGACGCGGGCGCGCGCCTTCGCGGCGCGATCGACGTTCTGCCCATAGAGCAGCGAGCGCACCAGCCGCTGATGCCAAGGCTCGGGAGTGATCCGAAGGGGCTGATCGCTCATCGTCGCCTCTCCTGCGGAATCGATCCCGTGCTTTCATCCTTCTCGACCATATCGATCATGGCCGCGATCGGATCGGGCTCGTCCGGCGAGACCAAGCTCGGCGGCCGTTGCGGCAGGTTCTTGAACGAATCGTATTGCGTCGCATCGATCGGCTTCAGCGGAAGATGCCGCTCGACCAGCCCCTGCAAGCGGCTCGGCGCCTGAAGTTTGGCCCATTCGGCATGCAGGCGCGCGATCTTGTTACGCTCCTCGCGAACGTCATGGCGCAACCGCAGCACGCGCTCAGTGCGGACGGTGGACTCCATCTTGATGCGGTAGACATAGGCTGCCGCGAAGATCAGCGCGCAAATGACGAAGAAGTGGATGATCCTCATCTCACCCTCCTCTCATCACTGTGGCGAGCGAGGGCCAGCCGAACGTTTCGTGGTCGGTTTGCGCAGGTGCCTCCGTGCGCTGCGCGGCGCGCAGCTTGGCGGAGCGGGCGCGCGGGTTGGCGGTCACCTCATCGTGCCCCGGCGTGACGGGGCGCTTGGTGAGAATCTCGAAACTCGGCTCATCGTGCTCGACATCCGGCAGATGCCGCGATCCGCCGGCGCGTTTGCCGCGAGAGCTCAAGAAATTCTTGACGATGCGATCCTCGAGCGAATGGAACGACACCACCACCAGCCGACCGCCGGGCTTGAGCACCTGCTCGGCCGCCACCAGCGCCGTGTGCAGTTCGTCCAGTTCCTCGTTGATGAAGATGCGCAAACCCTGAAAGGTCCGGGTCGCGGGATGAATCTCGTTCGGCTTGGAGCGTACCACCCGCGCCACGATGTCGGCGAGCGCGCGGGTCGTCACGATCGGCGCCTCGCGCCGCGCGGCGACCATCGCCCGCGCCACCGCACGCGAGCGGCGCTCCTCGCCAAAAATGTAGATGATGTTGGCAAGATCGGTTTCGGAGGCTCGCGCGACCACGTCAGCCGCAGTCGGGCCGTCGTGCCCCATGCGCATGTCGAGCGGACCATCGTAGCGAAACGAAAACCCGCGCTCGGCGCGGTCAAGCTGCATCGACGAGACGCCGACGTCCATGACGACGCCATCGACCCGTGCGGCTCCTTCCGCGGCACAGATCGCGGCGAGATTCGAAAACCGGTCTTCAACGAGAGTCAGGCGGCCGTCCGATCCATCGACCAGATCGTAACCGGCAGCGATTGCCGTGCGGTCACGGTCGATGCCGATCACACGGGTCCCGGGCACAGCAAGAATGGCGCGGCTGTATCCGCCGGCACCGAAGGTCGCGTCGACATAAATTCCGCCTGAACGCGGCGCGAGAAATTCCACCGCCTCGCGACCAAGAACGGAAATGTGGGGCACGCTCGCGGTCATGAGGCGCACTCTCCCGGAGGGAACAAGCCGGCGCCGGGCAGACCGTTTCGTGCCACATGCCCGCCGCTCCCGCCGCGAGATCCTAAGACCTTGAAAATCCCTGCCATTTTCAAAGAGGCGAGCACTGACGGTTCCTTGTCGCAGGATCGGGTCTCCACATGGAATTGGGTGGCCTGCCATGGGGTTCTTGAGCACCAACGGAACCGCGATCGCTCCAATTTCGGCGCGATTCTTCACCCTTCAGTAGTGGTAATTATCGTTAAGGAATCGTTGATGAGGTGCGGGCAGAGTCCCGGTTGCTCCAAAGCGGTTGTGGTATGCGCGCGGGGCGTGTGGATAACGGTGCAGACGAATTGCACCGCCCTGCTGGGTCTGGTTAGTGCGCTCCAGTATCATGATGCCGCCGCTGTCTTGCCCGGTTTGGGTTGTCATCTCAAAGAATCACATCCCTCTGTGGCGAATCACAAAGGTCATGCGATCGTCTGATCGTCGGCCCAGGCATTCTTTTCAAGGTTTCAGGGTGACATGCTGAGTTTCATGCCGGACTCGTCCGTGGTTTCGGACGTGACGCCATCCGCCAACTTCGACGAGCGCCGAGGTGGCCGTGAGCCGGACATGATCCTTCTCCACTATACGGGAATGGCGACGGCGGCAGCGGCGGTCGAACGCCTGTGCACCACCGGCACCGAGGTCTCGTCCCACTACATCGTGCTGGAAGACGGCGCGGTGATTCAGTCTGTGAAGGAATCCGCGCGTGCCTGGCACGCCGGCATTTCATTCTGGGCCGGCGAAACCGATATCAATTCGCGCTCGATCGGCATCGAGATCGTCAATCCGGGTCATGATCTCGGCTATCCGGACTTCCCGCTGCGGCAGATCGCGGCAGTGATCGCGCTGTGCAAGGGCATCATGCTCCGCCGCAATATCCTCAAGCAGCGTGTGCTTGGCCACTCGGATGTCGCACCGGCGCGCAAGAAAGACCCCGGCGAAAAATTTCCATGGCGATTGCTCGCTGAATCCGGCGTCGGCCACTGGGTCGAACCAGTTCCGATCGAGCGTGGAGAGCCGAAGGTTCTCAGTTCGACCGGCGATGACGTTCTGCAATTTCAACGAGCGCTTTCCCGCTACGGCTACAACGTCGCCTTGACCAGCCAGTACGACACCACGACGCTCGATGTGGTGTCAGCCTTCCAGCGCCACTTCCGGCCAGAACGTGTCGATGGCGTCGCCGATCGTTCGACGGTCGCCACGCTTGAACATCTGCTGGCGCAATTACCCAGTGATCAACTTACGAGTTGAGCTAACGGCTAGTCCAATTCCGCCAACCGCCGCTGGTAGAGCCGCCGCAATGGCTCTAGACTAGTCATCTCGAGCGCATGCTGATAGGCAGCGCGCGCTTCGACGTTCCGCGTCAGCCGCCGTAACAGATCGGCGCGAACAGCGGGCAGCAAATCATAATTGGCGAGTTCGCCCCGCGCATCGAGGGCCTCGACAAGGGCCAACGCCTTGGCTGGGCCATCCACCATCGATATAGCAGCTGCGTGATTGAGAGCAATGACGGGCGACGGCGCAATCCGTACAAGCACCCCGTAGAGACCCGCGATCTGCGGCCAGTCGGTCTCCGCAAAACTCGGTGCACGTGCGTGAAGGGCGGCAATCGCGGCCTGCACAGCGTAAGGATCAGGGCGACCCGGCTTCGAAAGTGCCTCCTCGACAAGTACCAAACCCTCCGCGATCTGGGCGCGATCCCATAGCGAGCGATCCTGATGCTCGAGAAGGACAACATCGCCCTCGGCGGTATTGCGGGTGGCGCGGCGCGCGTCGTGCAGCAGCATGATCGCCAGCAATCCTTTGACCTCGCCACGTCCGGGCAGCAACGCGTCAAGCAGGCGACCCAGCCGGATCGCCTCCCGCGCAAGATCGGGGCGCATAAGGTCTTCGCCCGACGTCGCGGTATAACCTTCGGTGAACACCAGATAGATCGCAGCGAGCACACCGTGTAGCCGTGGCGCGAGTGCATGCCGCTCCGGAACCTCGTAGGGTATGCCCGCAAGGCGAATTTTCTGCTTGGCGCGCACAAGTCGCTGCGCCATCGCGTTCTCACTGACCAGAAACCCGCGCGCCACCTGCGCCGTGGTCAGACCGCAGACAGTCCGCAACGTCAGCGATACCTGCACGTCTATCGCAAAGGCCGGATGGCAACAGGTGAAGATCAGTCGCAACATATCGTCATCGAAGACGACGTTTGCGGCATCGGACTCGTCCTGCGGCGTATTCAGCAGGAGTTCGTGCATCAGTTCGGTCTGCTTGCAGCGAAAATTCGCCTGTCGGCGGATGCGATCAATCGCCTTGTTGCGACCAACGCTCACCAGCCATGCGCGCGGATTCGATGGGAAACCCGACGCCGACCAACGTTCGAGCGCAGCAGCGTAAGCGTCCTGCAGCGAGTCCTCCGCAAGATCGAAATCGCCGGTCAGCCGGATCAGGGTCGCAAGCGCCCGCCCTGCCTCGCTGCGTATGATTTTTTCGATGTCGCGCGATGTCATGCCCGGACTCGGATCTACCGTCATTCCGGTGCATCCGAAGGACAACCCGGAATGACGATATTTGAGAATATCAATTATAGACCCAGATCGGCCTGACCTCGATCGATCCGACCCTCGCCGAGGGAATGCGCTCCGCGATCGCCAGTGCCTCATCGAGATCCTTGGCTTCGATCAGATAGTAGCCACCGAGTTGCTCGCGCGTTTCCGCGAATGGACCATCGGTCACGAGCGTCTTGCCGTCGCGGACGCGAACCGTGGTCGCGGTTGTAGTCGGGCGCAACCGGTCGGCCCCCTTGAAGTGCCCGGACTGCACGATGGACTGGGTGAAGACCTCGTATTCCGCCGTCATGCGCGCGACCGCATCGGCAGAACGTTGGTCGTATTCGGCCTCGCTTTGATAGATCATCAGCAGGTATTGCATCGAGTAAACTCCTGGTGGCCGGCGTTGACGCCGGGATGGGACATGACCCTCTATTCGGGATCAACACCAGTCGAACGACCCGACAGCCAGACGACACTCTCAGGATAATTTATTTTCAATGCCCGCACGAAGCTTCCGGCTTGACCTGCTAGCCCTGAGCATCCATTCGTAACCCGTCAGTCGGCTGGACGGCCGCTCCGGCAGGGACCGAAAGGTCGCCGGGGAGGAAAGTCCGGGCTCCATCGACATACGGTGCCGGATAACATCCGGCGGGGGCGACCCCAGGGAAAGTGCCACAGAGAGCGAACCGCCGGCGCCTCGGCGCAGGCAAGGGTGAAAAGGTGCGGTAAGAGCGCACCGCGTTTCCGGCAACGGAAACGGCATGGCAAACCCCACCGGGAGCAAAACCGAATAGGGACGGCAGCGCGGATAGTTCGCCCATCGGGCGATAACTCCGCAGGGCAATGTCAGGCCCGCTGTCCGGGTAGGTTGCTTGAGGCGCCGGGCAACCGGCGTCCCAGAAGAATGGCCGTCACGTCTGCGTGGTGCAAACCATTCAGGCCCTACAGAACCCGGCTTACAGGCTGGCTGATGACTTGAACGAGGGGCCCGGCGCAACACGCCGGGCCCCTCGCCAGTTTCAGGCTTTACTACTCAGCCGCCAGCATGCGGTCGAGATCAAGCACCTGTCGCTCGAACAGGGCACGGTAGATGCCGTCAGGATGCTGGGTGAGCGCAGCATGCGTACCCTCCTCCACGACCCGGCCGCGGTCGAACACTAGGATCCGATCGAGACTGCGCACCGTGGAGAGCCGATGCGCGATCACGATCGCGGTGCGGCCCTGGATCAGGCGGTCCATCGCCTCCTGGATCAACGACTCCGATTCCGAGTCGAGGCTCGACGTCGCCTCGTCGAGGATCAGGATCGGCGCATCGGCAAGAAACGCACGCGCCAGCGCCACACGCTGACGCTCGCCACCCGACAACTTCACTCCACGCTCACCGACCAGCGTCTCATAACGCTTCGGCAGCCGCATGATGAAGTCATGCGCGTTGGCAAGCCGCGCCGCTTCCTCGATCTCGGTCAGACTTGCGCCGGGCCGGCCATAGGCGATGTTCTCAGCCAGCGAGCGGTGAAACAGGGTCGGCTCCTGCTGCACGATCGCGATCTGGCTGCGCAGCGACTGCTGCGTCGCCTTGGCGACATCCTGGCCATCGATCAGGATACGGCCGCCGGTCGCGTCATAGAGACGCTGCACCAGCTTGACGAACGTGGTCTTGCCCGATCCTGAACGACCGACGAGACCGACCCGCTCTCCTGGCCTGACGTTCACCGACAGGCGATCGTAGAGCGGCGTTTCGTGACCACGATAGTGGAACGTCACATCGTCGAACACGATGCCGCCGCCGCTCACCTTGATCGGCACGGCGTCGGGAGCATCGGCGATGCCGATCGCCTCGTCGTGAATCTCGACCAGTTCCTCCATGTCGTTGACCGACCGCTGCAGATGGCTGATGTGCTGGCCAATGTCGCCGAGATAGCCGTGGATGACGAAGTAGGTCGTCACCACGTAGGTGACATCGCCCGCCGACGCGCGGCCTGCGATCCAGAGCAGCAATACGCCGCCGATGACCGCAGCACTCATCAAGACCAGCACAGCGTGCTGCGCCGTACCCACATAAGTGTAGCGCAGCCATGTGCGGCCGGCGCGACGGCGCCATTTGCCGAGCACCCCTGCGACGCGGGCATCTTCACGCGTCTCCGCACCGAACGACTTCACCACCGCATTGCAGGTCAATGCATCGGCCAGCGTGCCACCGACCTTGGTATCAAGCGCGTTGGACAGCTGGGCAGCCGGCGCGATGTAGTTCGTCGTGAGAGCAACAGTCATCGCGACATAAGCGAGCGTGACCAGTGCGATCACCGCGCCGAGCACCGGCCAGTGCCACCCGACCAGAATGGTCGAGCCCAGCAGTACAACGAGCGAGGGCACCAGCGCCATCAGGATGGTGTCGTTCATCAGGTCGAGCGCCCACATGCCGCGCGTGATCTTGCGCACGGTCGAGCCCGCGAAGCTGTTGGCGTGCCAATCCGTCGAGAACCGCTGGATCCGGACGAAGGCGTTCTGCGCCACGTCCGACATGATGCGCAGCGTGAACGGCAGGATCGCCTTCAGGCCGATGAAGCGCAGCGTCATCGCCGCGAAGCCGAGCGCAACGATAGCAGCGAATGCAATCATGGCGGCGCGATGGGCTGCGGCCTGATCGGTGGCCGCCAACGCAACCGCGTCCACCAGTTTCCCAGCGAACAGCGGCATGAACACGTCCGCGGCCGCGGCAGCGATCAGGCCGCCGGCGACAACGGATAGACGCACAGGTTGATTCCGCCAATGGCGGAAGACAAACGTCAGCACCGCGCCAATTGCGGGCGTTTTTTTACGTGATTGACTCATGTCAGTTTCCGGCTGCACATCGGCAAGCCGGCTCCATGGATTGAAGCGACGACGCAGCGAACGAACGCGCGCAGTCGCAAAGACAAATCAGAGATGAAAGAAAGCGGGCACGGGCTTCAGGACCCGATGCGTCGCGGCCTGCACCGACCCGGATACTCCCGAGCCAGTCGGCAACTCGTCGCGGAGGACCTCGGGGTTAACCGAGCGGGAAACCGGAGTTGGAGGCGCGAGCGCCAATGACGCGCGGGGTCGCGATCAACGCAAACTTCAATACCATGCGATCCTCCCGCGTTAGAGTGACGGCGCAGCGATCGTGCGCCCAAGGTCGCCTTTTTGCGGATCAATTGCGGCAAATTTTTAGCCACGCTTGTATAAATCCGCACCACGCCTCCAGCGTGCGCGGCCAGAGTGTCGCAGGAGGCTTTAATGTGCGTCCGCGACCGGACCGACCATGGTCGGTTTGCGCACCATTACGACACAGCAGCTCAGCCCGATATAGAACAGCGTCAGGATGAAGAAGGCATCGCCATAGCTCATCACCACGGCCTGGCGATGGACGATCAGCGACAGTTGCTTCAGCGCCATTAGCGAAGCGTCGCCCATGCCCTGGAATTTCTGCGTGAACATGTTGAGCGTTTCGACCGCTTTCGCATTCCCCCAGTTTACATGGTCATGCAGGCGCGAGATGTGCAGGTCGGTCCGGTGGTCGAGCACCGTATTGATAAGTGCAAGGCCGACAGCGCCGCCGAGATTCCGCGTCAGGTTGAACAGCCCCGACGCGTTCTTGATGCGCTCGGGCGGCAGCGTGCCGAGCGCGATATTGTTGACCGGAATCATCGAGATCATGATTCCGCAACCGCGCAGAATCTGCGGCCACAGCAGTTCGTAGAAGTCGTAATCCTTGGTCACCCAGGTCATTAGCCACGAGCCGGCGGCGAACATCGTCAGTCCGAACGCGATCATGATACGCGGATCGACCTTGCCCATCAGGCGACCGACCAGCGGCGCGGTCAGGAACATCGCCGCGCCGGACACGAACATGGTCTCGCCGATCATCAGCGCGCTGTAGCCGCGCACTTCGGCGAGATAACGGGGATAAAGATAGGTCAGACCGTACAGGCCGATGCCGACACAGAACGAGAACATCGATCCGAGCGCGAAATTGCGATCGGTGAAGGCTCGAATATCGACGATCGGCTCCTTCGCGGTCAGCACGCGATAAAAGAACACGACAGCGGAGATGACGCAGATCATCGCAAAAAAGAAGATCGTGTCATCCTGTAGCCAGTCGTTGCGCGGGCCTTCTTCCAGGACGTATTCGAGCGAACCGAGAAAGCCGCCCATCGCAAGAAGGCCCCACCAATCGAAATGATCGAGCAGTTCAAGGTGCGGCTCATCGAAATCCACCAGCGCCAGGACGCCGATAGTGATACCGATGCCGGGAATAACGTTGATGAAGAACAGCCAGTGCCACGACATCAGTTCGGTGATGTAGCCGCCAATGGTTGGCCCGATGGTCGGCGCCAAGGTTGCCACCAGTCCGATGATCGGCGTGACGATAGAGAACTTCGAGCGCGGGAACACTGTATAGGCTGAAGCGAACACGGTCGGGATCATGCCGGCGCCGACGAAGCCCTGGATCGCGCGCCACAGAATCATCTGCTCGATCGATGACGTGAAACCACACATCAGGCTCGCGGCGGTGAAGCCCGAGGCCGAGATCGCAAACAGCAGTCGCGTGCCAAGCGCGCGCGACAGAAAACCGGACAGCGGAATCGCGATCACCTCGGCGATCAGATAGGAGGTCTGAACCCACGCCACTTCGCTGGAGCTTGCCGACAGGCCGGCCTGAATTTCGGACAGCGAGGCCGAGACGATCTGGATGTCCAGGATCGACATGAACATCCCGAACACCATGATGAGAAACGCAAGCAACCGTCGCGGCGCGATCGTTTCCGACGGTGCAGCCGGAGCCGCCGGCCCGCGAGGGCCTGCGCCGTCCATGGTCGGCGATGCGGTGGACGCCATTGGTGTTCCTCAGGCCTTCACATGGCCCGCGTTGTGCTTATCGAGCGACGAGCGGATCGCCGCCATCCGGCGACGGCTTGGTGTTGACGCGAACCACCACCGACATGCCGGGGCGCAGCAGGTTTTCTTTCGCAACCGATTCAGGGATCCGGATTCGCACCGGCAGGCGCTGCACGATCTTGGTGAAATTGCCCGTGGCATTGTCCGGTGGCAGCAGCGTGAATACGGAGCCTGACGCCGGCGCGACGCTGTCCACGATTCCTGTGATGGTGCGATCGCTGATCGCATCGACCGAAATCTTCACACGCTGGCCAGGCTTGAGCCGGGCCACCTGAGTTTCCTTGAAGTTCGCATCAATGAAGACGCCGTTGAGCGGCACCACATTGGCGAGACGCTGTCCTGACTGAATGAAATCGCCAGCATTGACAAGGCGGTTCGAGAACACGCCATCGACCGGCGCGCGGATCGTTGTGAACGACAGGTCGCGTTCGGCTTTCTCCAAAGCGGTCCTGAGTTCGTTGAGCTGGCCTTTGGCTTCCGCCTGCTGGGCCTTGATGATGCCGACCTGTGCTTCGGCCGCATCCAGCGTTGCCCGCGCGCCTTGCACCGAGGCGACCGCTTGATCGCGGGCCGCTTCCGAGACATCGAACGTTGCCTTCGATGCAAAACCCTTGTCGCTCAAGGTTTGCTGACGCGTGAAATCCGCCTCCGCACGCTTGGATGCGGCTTCGGCTGAAGCAAGCTGCGCCCTGGCCTGCGCGACCGCGCTGTCCTGCGCCGCGGCCTGACGGCCAATGCGCTCGATGGTCGCCTCCTGGGTGGCGATCTTCGCCCGCGCGTTGTCCACCGCGATCCGGTAATCGCCGTCGTCGATCTGGAACAGCAGGTCGCCGGCCTTCACGCGTACGTTATCGCCAACTGCGATCTTCTCGATATGGCCGGAAACACGCGCGCCGAGCGTAGTGTTGTTGGAGCGGACATAGGCGTCATCGGTGGACACCATGTAGCGCCCGGTCACGAAGTAATAATAGCCGCCATAAATGGCGGCGAGCGCGGCGACAGCTCCGATCCCCATGAAGACCTTGCGACGCCTGCCGGATTTTGCCGGCGCTGCCGATTCAGTCGTTGCCGGCGCCTCCGCGGCTGGTGCCTCGCCCGAGCGGCGGACCCGCCCCTCCTCGAGCTTGGCGATCGGCTGCACACGCTGCTCCTCTTCCGGCTCCTCGGAGCGAATGGCTCGGGCTGCCTGATCTCGTCCGGACGCGGCCATGCAATGTCCTTTTCATCCGGCCAGCGAAATCAGCCGGAAAACAATGAGCGGGGCGCAAACCGCCCCAAGATTGAGCGCTGAATATCATTGACCGAACGGTTCGGTCAATGATATTTTAATGGCCGGACAATACAGTGTGGCGCTGACCAGGGCGCGGGTCAGATATCCTCGCGCACAAGGTTTTTCGAAAGCAGGCTGAACGAATGATTGCACCGGCTCGAGTCACTCGCCCCTCCGGCGAAGATGACAACGTTAAACGACGCCAGATTCTTGAAGGTGCCCGCCTGGTTTTCATGGAATTAGGTTTCGACGGCGCCAGCATGGGCGAGATTGCGCGCGCGGCCGGGGTGTCCAAGGGAACCCTCTACGTCTATTTCGCCGACAAGAACGCCCTCTTCGAAGCGATCGTCGAGCAGGAATGCCTCGAACAGGGCAAATTCGCGTTCGACTTCGATCCCGCCAAGGATGTGGAAACGACACTGAGGAATTTTGGCCGCGCGTATATCGAGGTGCTGTGCCGCCCCGATGGCGGGTCTGCCGTGCGCACCGTGATGGCTATCGCCGAGCGCAAGCCCGAACTCGGCCGCCGCTTCTACGAGCGCGTGCTGGCTCACACCATCAATCGCCTCGCCGGCTATCTCGATGCCAAGGTGAAGGAAAAACACTTGGCCATCGACAACACCCAGCTCGCAGCCGCACAGTTCATGATGATGTGTCAGGCAACGCTGTTTCAGCCCTATATTTTTCAGGCCAAGCCCGCGCCCAACACTGCCCAGATCGAAGCGGTGGTGAAAAGCGCAATGCACCTGTTTTTGGCCGGTTACCGGCCGCAATAACCCATCAACTCCGGTGCCGATCGGTTAGCGAGCATTCGCCTCAGCGAATATGCGACTCGTCCTCGATGCCGTCCTCTTCGGCGGCCGCACGGGCCTTGGCGCTGAACTTCCGCCCCAGCGAGCCGGTGATGCCGGGATCGCGTCCGGCATAACGGCCACCCGCTGCACGCGCCGCGACTTCCTCGCCCGACACCGCCGCCGGTTTACAGATGCTGCGGCCTGAAGAGCGTCGCATCAGATCAACGTGGATGTGATTGTAGTGATAGATGTTGGCTCCCGGTGCGAGCACCGTGGTGAACTCGCGGCAAGCCGCGCCTTCGACATCGCGCAGGAAGCCCTGCTCTTCGGGCAGTCCTTTCCAGCCGTGCTGTACCGAGATGTAACGCCCATCCGCCAGCGTAAAGCCGGCAATATCGAGCGCGTTGCCAAAAGCATGTTCTGAGATATGCGCACGCGGATTGCCGTTCATGCCGCGGCAGGAATAAGCCGAGATCTGCTTGATCTCCACGACCCGCGCGCCGAACCAGCGTACGGCCGCCGGCTGCACGGCATCTGCGATCCAGCGATCGAGCGCGGACACGATCGGGCACGCCAGCGTTGCCGCAGGCTTCAGCGTGACCGGTCCGACCGCCACCACCGGATTGCCCTGCGCGGGACCGAGACGAGGCTGCGAATAAGGCGCAGCGTTGCGCTCCTGAGGATAAGGTTGCGAAGCGTAAGGCGCACGAGACGGCGGGTTGCCGTCAGGCGGCGGCAGCGGCGCGGCTTCAACCCCATCCTCGTCCGGGGGCATAACGCCGGGGGCATTCAGGGACATCGGCCCAGCAGGCGCGCCCGTCTGATAGGTGCTCGCGGGTTGCGGCGACGGATAAGGTTGTGCGAGGGACGGATAAGCCTGCGGTGGCGCCGAGCGCGAATAGGTTGGCTGCTGTCTCACCGGCCATCGCGGCTGGTTGCCGATACTCGCCGGAGGTCGGAGTGCTTCGTCAGCATAGCCGAGCGAACTGTTGCTCTCACCGAGCGCCGAGACCTTGAGCGGAAATTCAGCACCGCAAACGCCGGGGCCGGAAATCGGCTTGATGCGAACGAGATCGGCGGTTTCTTTCACCGCGCCGGATTTCAGACAGGAGGCTTCCGCCTCGGCACGCCATGGCTCGCGCTCCGCGGTGAAGAAACCGCGGCCGCAGCCCACGAGCGACGCGAGGGCGATGAAACCTACAACACACAAGCTTATTCGACGTACCATGCCGGCACGTTCGATCAATAAACTTAAGGACTCTTCAACGCATTGTTTTTGAAAGTTTTTTAACCATAACGGAGCGGCGCTCATCCACAGCCTGGCGATGAAGCAGCCTCGCTTACCTTTTTTCGCGCGGAACGCTCTGATAACTTCGCCGTTACAACGAACAAGCCGCGCGAACCAGGGAGCCTCCCATGACCTTCGGCCGCAGTCTGAGCGTTGTGGCAGCTTACATGACGATCGCTTTTGTCGGCGCGATCATATTCGGCGTCTTTTAAGTCCGACCGACTGCCAAATCGAAATCCCACTTTGAGGTTGAAACGGCGCTTCCTGCCGAGGTGGGATACGCGTTTCGTGTATCCACCAAATTCCTGATCCTCGCGGCATGCGAACGGAGCAAAAAATCCGTTACGTCTGTGGCACTGCGAGATACAATTGCATTTGATTTAAACGATGGACCGCCATCGCGCGGACACGAGAATGAGGTCGGCACCGCGCCGGCCTGAGGTCATCATGATTTTTCGCCAGTTATTCGATCATACTTCAAGCACCTACACATATTTGCTCGCCAGCCGTCAGGGCGGCGAAGCCCTCATTATCGACCCGGTCCTCGAAAGGGTTGATCGCTACATCCAGTTGCTGCGCGACCTCGACCTCAAACTCGTGAAGGCGGTCGACACCCACCTACATGCGGATCACATCACAGGGCTTGGCGCTCTGCGCGACCTCACTCACTGCGTCACGGTGATGGGCGAGCAAAGCGGCGTCGATGTGGTTTCGATGCGCGTGGCCGACGGCGACCGCGTCGACATCGAAGGCGTCTCGCTGGACGTCATGTACACGCCTGGGCACACCGACGACTCCTACAGCTTCGCGATGGCCGATCGCGTTTTCACCGGCGACACGCTGCTGATCCGCGGCACCGGCCGCACCGATTTCCAGAATGGCGATCCGCGCGCGCAGTATGAATCGATTTTCAATCGACTCCTGCGACTACCCGATCGCACGCTGATCTATCCCGCGCACGACTATAAAGGCGACACGGTCTCGACCATCGGCGAGGAGAAAGCCTGCAATCCGCGCCTGCAGGTCAAATCGATCGATCAGTATGTCGATCTGATGATGAACCTCAATCTGCCCAATCCGAAGATGATGGACGTCGCTGTTCCGGCCAATATGCATGTCGGTCTGGTGCAGGACGACGTGGCGCGGCGCGGCTGGGCGCTCACCGCTTCGCAAGCGATGACCGTCGTCGGCCAGCCCGGCGTGGTGTTCGTCGATCTTCGCGAGCCGCGCGAGCGTGAACGCCACGGCATCATTTCCGGATCTGTGCATGCCCCCTATACCGATCTCGATGACAATGTGAAGCCCGGCGGCGTTCTGCACCAGCTCGGTGTCGCGTCGGGTACACAGCTTCTGTTCTATTGCGCGTTCGGCGAACGCTCCGCGATGGCCGTTCAGGCAGCGCAGCAGGCGGGACTCACCAACGCCCGGCACATCCAAGGAGGACTTGCGATGTGGGCCAAGGCCGGCGGTCCGATCACGCAGGTCTCGGCAACCCGCTGATCGCGCATCATCACCGCGTCGCCGCGGGGTGGCGCTCGTTCCATCATGGCTATAGCATCGCCCCATTCATCAGCCGGGGGCGATATGCGTTTGAGATTGATTCTTGTCGGAGCGGCCGTGCTCGCCGTCTCCTTTTACGCCAGCCTGAAAGCAATGGATTGGCTGTGGCCACGCACTGCCGAGAAACCGGTGCTGGCCAAGTTGCCGCCGTTGCCGCCCGTCTCGCGCAATTCCGAGATCATCGCACCGATCGTCGTCCCGCTCATCACCATTCGCGATACGCTTGATCGCGCAGCACCGCGCAACCTTGCCGGAAAGGCCGAGAATCCGGTCAGCCAGATTCTGTCCAACGCTGATATCAGCTGGACAGTGAATCGCGGTGCGCTTGTAGCGAACGGCGCGCAAAACGCGCTCACGCTGTCGACGCCGCTCGAAGGCAAGCTCACTGTTCTCGGATCATTGTCGGCGGGGGCCAATGATGCGCTCGGTAACGCGCTGGGCAGCCTGCTCGGCAACAACGCTGCCAAACAGATCGGCGGCGTGTCGATCAAATCCCTCAACGCCAGCGCCGCCATCCAGGGCAACGCCGCCGTTACTGCACGACCGCAAATCCTGACCGATTGGCACATCGATCCACGGCTCACTGCGCAGGTCAATCTCGACGATACCAGCCTCACCGTAGCCGGCGTGCGGGTCGCCGTTCCGGCGCAGGTCAAGCCCGTGATCGACCGCACAGTGAATGAGCAGGTCGATCTGCTGCAGCAGCGGTTACGCAACGACCGTGCACTTGAACAAGGCGCCCGTCGCGAGTGGGCCAAAATGTGCCGCACCATTCCGCTTCCGCCGGTCAGCGCCGGCGCGCCGCCGCTGTTCCTCGAGATGAAGCCGGTCAAGGCTGTCGCGGCGCAACCGCGGGTCGATGCCCGCAACGTGACGCTGATGGTCGGGCTTCAGGCCGAAACCCGCATCACGGCGCGGGAAACCAAGCCCGACTGTCCCTTCCCCACCACGCTCCAGGTCGTTCCTCCGCGTGACAATGGCGCGGTGAGTGTCGGCGTGCCTATCGATCTCAGCTTCACCGACGTGAGCAAGATCGTCGAGGCACAGCTCAAGGGGAGGACTTTTCCTGACGATGGCAGCGGCGCGGTAGCTGTAACCGTCAATGCGGCCAGCATCAATGCCGCCGGCGATCGGTTGCTCATCTCGCTATTGGTCAATGCGAAGGAGAAAAAATCGTGGTTCGGTCTTGGCGGAGAAGCCACCATTCACATCTGGGGCCGGCCGGTGCTCGACCAGAAGAACCAGGTGCTGCGGCTCACTGATCTCGAACTCGCAGTCGAATCCAACGCCGCCTTCGGCCTGCTCGGCGCGGCGGCGCGCGCGGCTGTTCCTTACCTGCAACGCGCGCTGGAAGAGCGGGCGACCATCGATCTGAAAACGCTGGCCGCCAGCGCACAGCAGAAGCTTGCCGCCGTCATCACTGACTTCCGCAAGAACGATAATGGCCTGCGGATCGATGCGGCCGTGACTGGTGTCCGCCTCGGCGGCATCGCGTTCGATTCCACCACGCTGCGGGTGGTCGCCGAAGCCACGGGCCAGATCAACGTCACGATCACGTCGCTTCCCGACCTTTAAAAGAGAGATTGGCTTCCTCCGCCTTGCTGCTGCCGGCTACGTGAGGCAAAGTGTCGCACCCGTAAGAACAAAAACGGAGACGACACGATGAAATTCACTACCCTAGCCGCGGGCCTTTGCGTCGCACTCGCGACCTCGTCGATGGCGCATGCGCAGATTTCTGACGACGTGGTCAAGCTCGGCGTCCTGACCGACATGTCGAGCCTCTATTCCGACGCGACCGGCAAGGGTTCGCTGGCTGCAGTCGAGATGGCCGTGGCCGATTTCGGCGGCAAGGTCAAAGGCAAGCCGATCGTCGTGGTTTCCGGCGACCACCAGAACAAGCCCGATGTCGGGTCCAACATCGCCCGCAACTGGTATGACAACGAAAAGGTCGATGCCATTCTCGATGTGCCGACATCCTCTGTGGCACTCGCGGTCCAGAACATCACCCGCGAAAAGAACAAAGTTCTGATCATCTCCGGCGGCGGATCTTCAGACCTCACCGGCAAGGCCTGTTCGCCGAACGGCATCCACTGGACCTACGACACCTATGCGCTGTCGAATGTCGCGGGTCTCGCAATGGTCAAACGCGGCGATGATAGCTGGTTCTTCCTGACCGCCGACTACGCATTCGGCCTCGCCCTCGAGCGCGACGCAGCCAACGTGGTCACCAGTCATGGCGGCAAGGTGCTGGGCAATGTCCGCCACCCGCTCAACAACTCTGACTTCTCCTCATTCCTGCTGCAGGCCCAGGCATCAAAAGCCAAGGTCGTCGGCCTTGCGGACGCAGGCGGCGACACCACCAACGCGATCAAGCAGGCCGCGGAGTTCGGCATCACCAAGGGCGGACAGAAGGTGATGCCCCTGCTCTTTGAGATTACCGATGCACACGCCATCGGTCTCAAGGACGGCCAGGGTACATTCGTCACCGACGCGTTCTATTGGGATCTCAATGACGAGAGCCGCGCGTTCTCGAAGCGCTTCATGGACAAGGTCGGGCACATGCCGACCATGATCCAGGCCGGGCTCTATTCAGCCACCATGCACTATCTCAAGTCGATCGATGCGATCGGTACCGACGACGCCTTGAAGACGATCGCGCAGATGAAGAAGACCCATATCCATGACTTCTTCACCAAGGACGGCTACATCCGCGACGATGGCCGCATGGTGCACGAGATGCATCTGTTCCAGATGAAGAAGCCGAGCGAATCCAAAAGCAGCTGGGACATCTACAACCTGATCGCAACCATCCCCGGCGATGAAGCGTTTCGGCCGATCGACAAGGGCGACTGTCCGCTCATCAAGAAATAGCCGATACCACGCGAGCCACAACGGAGCGGCGCGGGTCACCACCTGCGCCGCTTCGCGTATCATCTCGGCGCATCATCTCCCAATTTGCCCCATTGCGCGACGCCACCTCTGGATTCAGGCCCGCCAAGCTCCTCAGTTTATTCGCGAATTTGACGGCCACGATCTCTCCACATTGTGCCCGCAAATGGGACCATCTGTTTCGCGTGCTGTCGGCACAACGCCGGTTCGTTGCCGCCCCGGAAACAACCCATTGGGGATCACCTATGAAACGTATTCTGCTCGCGATCGCAGCGGCGCTGGTGATGGCATCATCCGCACACGCCCAGCCTGCCCAGTATCAATCGATGGTCGAGAGCCACGCCGCCGCCAACGGCATCCCCGCTACACTGGTTCACCGCGTGATCATGCGCGAAAGCCGTTACAATCCTCGCGCCGTCAGCGCCGGAAACTACGGGATGATGCAGATCAAGCTGCAGACCGCGCGCGGCCTCGGCTACACCGGCACAGCGCAAGGCCTGCTCGATCCCGAAACCAATCTGACCTATGCCGTGAAATATCTCGCTGGCGCCTATCGCGTCGCGAATGGCAACGCGGACCGCGCGGTGTCGTATTATGCGCGCGGCTATTATTACGCCGCCAAGCGCAAGGGTCTGATGCAGGCCCGGGCTGAGCAGATGCCCATGAATCTTCTTCCGGTGAGTGACGAGACCTCGGCGCGAAGGCATCACCGCCACCATCGTCACTGAGACGGCTATCCGTTAGGGGCAGGTGCGACGTTGACTGCGATCCCGGTTGCCACGTGCAACCGGGATTTTTTCACGCCGTTATCGACGAGCCATCCCGCTTGATCGGCTGCGGATGGCCATTGTCATCGATGGCGACGTAGGTGAAATTGCCATCGGTCACCAGAATGATGTTGGTTTCATCGCGCCGCTGCACCCAGGCCTCGACATAGACAGTGATCGACGTTCGCCCCACCCGAACCACCGTGCCGTAAACCGATACGACATCACCGACATAGACAGGCTTGCGGAACGTCATCGCCTCAATCGCAACAGTAACACTGCGCGACTTCGCGTATTTGCTAACGAAAATGCCACCCGCCAAATCCATCTGACCGAGCAGCCAGCCGCCGAAAATATCACCGTTCTGGTTGGTATCAGCCGGCATCGCCAGCGTCCGGATCGACAACTCGCCTTTAGGCTCGGCATTGGTGATGGGTTTGGTGTGAACCGACGTGTCTGTCATGGCTGTCAATCCGTGAGGGTCTGATCTAGGCTAGCTGAAATTAGCCCATCCCGCATCGGGCTTGAAGCGATCACCGAATCTGGCTACCAGCCCCTCGAGTGCGGCAACCACATTCTGCGTCCCCCGTGTTCGTGCATAATTCAACGGGCCGCCACGGAACGGCGCATACCCGGTGCCGAAGATCATCGCGCCATCGACGACGTCGGCATTGTCGACGATGCCCTCGCGCAGGCAGGCGACACAGACATTGGACATCGGCAGCACCAAACGGTCGATCATATCCGGCGTTGGCTGCACCACCGTCGCCGTCTTCACCGCCTTGCCGTCCTTCCAGTCGTAGAAGCCCTTGCCGGTTTTGCGGCCGAGTTCTCCCTTGCCGACTTTCTCCCGCAACCAGTCCGGCGCTGGCGGCAGCGAGTTGTCGAGCTTCGCCCGCAGCATGTCGCCAACCGCCAGGCAGATATCCAGCCCGACCTGATCAGCCAGTTCGATCGGTCCCATCGGCATGCCGAACTTTTCCGCGGCTGCATCGATCACAGCCTTGTCGATCTTCTCGTCCAGCATCGCCATCGCCTCGAGCATATACGGCGTCAGCGCGCGGTTGACGAGGAAGCCCGGCGAACTCTTGACCGGAAGTGGCAGGCGATCGATCGCACCAACGAAGGCACGGGCGCGGCCAAGGGTTTCGGAATCCACCTGGTCGTGGCTCACCACCTCGACCAATTGCAGCCGCGAGACCGGATTGAAGAAATGCAAGCCGAGCAGCCTCTGCGGCACCTGTAGCGTGGTGCGTAGATCTTCCAATGGAATGCTCGACGTATTGGTGGCGAGGATTGCACCGGGTTTCATGCGCGGCTCGATCTGGGCATAGACCTTCTGCTTCAGTTCGAGCTTCTCTGGCACCGCCTCGATGATCAGATCAGCATTGCGGACGCCCTCGCCATCCATATCCGGGATCAGACGATCCAGCGCGTCGCGCACCTCGATCTTGTTGCGGATGATCTTGCCGAACAATTCGCTGGCGCGCTTGATCGCACCGGAGATCGGCTCCGGCTTCATGTCCGCAAGCGTTACCCGCACGCCCTGACGGGCACACCATGCCGCGATGTCTCCGCCCATCGCACCGGCGCCGATGACGTGAAGGTGCTTCACAGTGTTCTCGCCATCGGCAAGCTTCTTCATCTGCTCACGCAGGAAAAACACGCGGATCAGGTTTTGCGCCGTCGGCGTCACCATCAGTCGCGCAAACGACGCCTTTTCCGCGCGCAACATGGCTGCGCGATCGTCGCCGTAACGATCCCACAGATCGATCAAGGCATAAGGTGCGGGATAATGCTCTTGCGGGGCGGATTTTCGCGCCTCTGCCCGCATTCGCCGCGCCAGGAAATCGCGCACGAAGCCGACGTTCATCAACCGCGCCAACGCATCCTGTCGATGAGGTCGAAGCCGGCCGAAAATCGCGTCCTTCACTGCATTACGAACATGGCGTTCCTGCGTGACGGCATCGACCAGCCCGATCGACTTCGCCCTGCGCGCGTCGATGGTCTTGCCGGTCAACATCATCGTCATCGCCTCAAGCGGCCTGACGAGATGCGTGAACCGCGCTGTGCCGCCAAGCCCAGGATGAAGGCCGAGCAATACCTCCGGAAAGCCGAAGCGTGCGCGGTCGATCGCTATGCGCGTGTCGCAGGCGAGCGCCACTTCGAGGCCACCGCCGAGACAGAAACCATGAATGACCGCCACGCGCGGCACCTTCAAGGCTTCAAGACGATCGATGACTGCATGCGCGCGCCCGATCTCCGTTTCCACGGCCGCCGCATCCGACGCACCACGAAATTCGTTCACATCCGCGCCGGCGATGAAACCGGACGGCTTGGCCGAGCGGATCACAAGTCCGGCCGGCCGCTGGCTTTCAAGCGATGCGACGATCCGGTCCAATTCCTCCATCACCTCGGCTGACAACGTGTTCGCGCTCGAGTCGGCGCGATCGAACAGCAGCCACGCAATGCCGTCGCTGTCGCGCGTCAGCTTGAAATTGCGATATGGGTTATCGACGGAAGGCTCCGGCCCAAGTTCGAGCACACGATCCTTGAGAACGTCCATGATCCGGCTGTCCATGACCGCTCCCCTCACACAGTCTCAATCAGCATGGCGCCGCCGAGGCCGCCGCCGATACATTCCGTGGCGATGCCGCGTTTTGTACCGAGCCGATGCATGGCGTTCACCAGATGCAGCACGATACGATTGCCGCTAGTCCCGACCGGATGGCCAAGACTGATCGCACCGCCGTCGACGTTGAGCTTGGCGCGATCGATCTCTCCGGCTGCACCGTCCAGTCCGAGTATTTCGCGGCAAAACTTCTCATCGTTCCACGCCGCGAGACAGGCCAGCACCTGCGCCGCGAAAGCCTCGTTCAGTTCCCATGTTTCGATATCCTGCAGGCGCAGATTGTGCCGTTTGAGCAGTTCGGTCGATGACAGCACCGGCCCGAAACCCATGATGCCGGGATCAAGACCAGCCCATGCGCTATCCTTGATGACCGCCTTCGGCTTCAGGCCATGCTTCGCCACTGCATCTTCCGATGCCAGAATGGTCCAGCACGCACCGTCGGTGATCTGTGACGAGTTACCCGGCGTCACCTGCCCCCATGGCCGCTCGAAAGCCGGCTTGAGCTTGGCGAGCTTGTCCATCGACGAATCCGGCCGCACGCCGTTGTCGTGATCGTAGAATTTGCCGTCACGTGCGAACGCAACTTCGACCTCGTTCTTCAGAAAGCCCTGTTCCTGCGCACGCGCGAGGCGCAGGTGACTTTCGACCGAGTAGGCATCGGCCTGCTCCCGGGTCACGCCCATCAAATGCGCGACCACTTCAGCGGTCTGACCCATGTTGAGATCAGTGATCGGGTCAGTCAGCCCGCGCTCCAGTCCGATGATCGGCTTGAAATAGCTTGGTCGCGTTTTGAGGAATGCTGCAAGCTTGGCCATCGGCCCCTTGGCCGTCGCAAGGCGCGCGAACCAGCGCACGCCGGATTGCGGAAACACCAGCGGCGCGTGGCTCAGCGCCTCGGCGCCGCCAGCGAGAATGAGATCGGCCTTGCCCGCCTCGATGCAGCGATAGGCGGTGTCGATCGACTGCATGCCGGAGCCGCAGTTGATCTGCACGGTGAACGCCACCATGCGCTCGCCCATGCCGAGGCGAAGTGCCGCGACGCGTGCCGGATTCATTTCGTCAGCGATGACATTGACGCAACCGAGAATGACCTGATCGAACGCAGTTGGGGCAAAAGGTTGGCGCGCGAGCAATGGCCGACCAGCTTGCACGGCGAGGTCGACCGGCGTGAACGGGCCGGGCCCGCCCTGGGCTTTGAGAAACGGCGTGCGGCTGCCGTCAATGATATAAACCGGGCGGCCCATCAGCCTGCCACCCTTGCAATTGACGACCGCTCGGTCGCAGGTCGCTGGTGATAGATCGGCGACAATGCTTCCGGCGCGAAGTCATCGACCTCGATCACCTTGGCGACGGCGTCGTCCGCCGTCTGGATAGACTGTCCTTCGTCCGCGGTGATCACGCCTTTGCTGACAGCTTCCTTCCAGTCGCGGATCTTGGCTGCATGCATCTTCTTTTCGATTGGCGCGTTGGCCGTCACCAGCATGAAGGCGCGCTCCAGCCGCGTCAGTGGTCCGTCGTCATTGGCACCGGCATGGTACAGGCCTGCCGTCAACCGATCGCGTGCCGGCCCCGGCGCCAGGATCAGTTGCGCGCAGCGGTGCACGACATCGTCCGAGGGACCGAGCGTTTTCGCGCCGAACGGCTGGACAACGACTTTCAGCATTGTCGCGACGAAACGGTTGGGCAGGTTGGCAAGGATTTCCGCAAACCGGTTTTCGATGGTGCGGAAGCCGTTCGCCATCACCCACTGGAGCGCTGCGAAGTCCTCCTTCTGGCGCCCTTCGTCCTCCCAGCGCTTGAGCGCGGCAGACAAAAGATACAGCTCGGAAAGAATGTCACCGAACCGCGCCGACAGCATTTCACGGCGCTTCAGCGCACCGCCAAGGGTCAGCAGCGCCATATCGGCGCTCAAGGCGAACGCGGATGAATAGCGCGAGAGCTGACGATAATAGCGGGTCGCTTCCGCCGCATCCGGCGCCGGCGCAAACGCGCCGCCGGTCCAACTTCGGCCCCATGCACGAAACAGGTTGCTGAAAGCATGGCCGACATGTTTCCAGAACGAGCGATCGAAATCCTCCAGCCCCTTCTTCTGGTCGGGGTTGGCGATGGCATTCATTTCCTCGAGCAGATAGGGATGCGCGCGGGTTGCGCCCTGCCCGAACACGATCAGATTGCGTGTCAGGATATTGGCGCCTTCCACCGTGATCGCCACCGGCACCGAGCGATACAGCGCGCCCATGTAGTTCTGCGGCCCGTCGATCACCGCCTTGCCGCCGTGAATGTCCATGGCGTCATCGACCGCGATGCGCAGGCGTTCGGTGGCGTGCAGCTTCATGATGCCGGAGATCACCGCCGGATGGTTGCCCTGATTGAGCGCAGCGCAGGTCAGTCGCCGCGCAGCATCAAGCTGATAGGCCGTGCCGGCAATGCGCGCCAGCGGCTCCTCGATGCCCTCGAATTTGCCGATCGGTACATGAAATTGCTCGCGGATGCGTGCATAGGCGCCGGTTGCGCGCGCACAATACGCAGCGCCCGCGGCCGATTGCGACGGCAACGAAATGCCGCGACCAGCGGCCAGCGCCGTCATCAGCATCTTCCAGCCCTGACCAATCCGCTCCTGTCCGCCGATGACGTAGTCCATCGGGATGAAGACGTCCTTGCCCCAGTTCGGACCATTCTGAAACACCTGCATCGCCGGCAGATGACGATGGCCGATGGTGACACCGGGCAGATTGGTCGGGATCAGCGCGACGGTAATGCCGAGGTCTTCCTCATTGCCGATCAGGTGATCAGGGTCGCGCGCCTTGAACGCGAGGCCAAGCAGCGTCGCGACCGGCCCCAGCGTGATGTAGCGCTTGTGCCAGTTCAACCGCAGGCCAAGGACGTCCTTGCCCTCGAACGTGCCGTGGCAGATCACGCCGGTGTCGATCATCGAGGCGGCATCCGATCCCGCTTCCGGACTGGTCAAACCGAAGCACGGAATCTCGCGCCCTTCGGCGAGGCCGGGCAACCACTTGTCCTGCTGCTCTTTGGTGCCGAAGCGCATCAGCAGTTCACCCGGACCGAGCGAGTTCGGCACCATCACGGTGACGGCGGCCGTGACCGAGCGCGACGAGATCTTCCGCACCACTTCCGAGTGGGCATAGGGCAAGAAGCCGAGCCCGCCGAATTCCTTCGGAATGATCATGCCGAGAAATTTGTTGCGCTTGATGAAGTCCCAGACCTCAGGCGGCAGATCGCGCCACTCCCAGTTGACCTTCCAGTCATCGACCATGGCGCAGAGTTCTTCGACCGGCCCGGCGAGAAACGCGCTTTCCTCATCGGTCAACGTCGCCGGCCCGTTGGCGAGCAGCTTCGACCAGTCCGGATTGCCGGTGAACAGATCGGCGTCCCACCACACGTCGCCGGCTTGCAGCGCCTCGCGCTCGGTGTCGGACATCGGCGGCAGCGCCTTGTGCGCCCAGGAAAAGATCGGCCGGGTCAGAAAGTCGCGACGAAGGGAGAAGCTCATGAGAAAATCCCCGTAAAGGCGGCGGGAGGGTGTGGAGCCGGACCGGCGGCAAGAAAATCAAAACATCCGCGATTAACAACAGCCCCGATTGAGCCTGAATTTACACGTCATGTTGAACTTGATGCGAAATCCGGCAAACCCTTTGATGACTCATAAATAATTGCGGATCGCGGACATCGTTCCCAGTCGCAACCCGAACAAATTGACACAGGACGCCGAGGACAGCCTCGGCGTCTGTTGCCTCAAGCTGGCCGCACCATCTCAAACATAGCGTCCGGGCGGATTTCCGCATAATCACCAAGCCGGCCCGCGCGCAGGATCGGATGCGCCAGCGCCGTCTGATAAACGCCATCCTTGATCAGGGTCTTGTCGATATAAACAGCAACCACCTCGCCCAGCACCAGCCATGAGTTGGCTTTCTTGCCGTCCGCGCCCTCGAGCTGAATGAGCTGGGACAGCTTGCATTCGAACGACGCCAGGCTCTCGCCGACACGCGGCACGTTGACGATGCGGCCCGGAACCTTGGTCAGGCCGGAAATCTCGAACTCATCGACCTCATGCGGCACGGTGGCAGAGGTCTTGTTCATCGCCTCGCCGATATGCTTGGTCGCGAGATTCCAGCAGAATTCCTTGGTCTCCGCGATATTGGCGACGCTGTCTTTCCAGCCGACGCTGGAAAAGCCGATGATCGGCGGCACGTAATTAAAAGCGTTGAAGAAACTGTAAGGCGCGAGGTTGATACGGCCCTGGGCATCGCGCGAGGAAATCCAGCCGATGGGGCGCGGCCCGACAATGGCGTTGAATGGATCGTGCTTGAGGCCGTGCCCGCTGGATGGCTCGTAATAGTGAAAATCGGTCATGAAGGATTGCTGCCCGCTGTGGTCTTGCCCGACGACATGTCGGGCGTGCCCAGCGTAAGGCCAGCGACAATAAAGTCTATCATTTGATCGAGGGTCGGCCCCGGTTTTCGCGAGCTTTGCTCGATCATCTGCGGATGGAAGAAGCGCAGCATTGCTGCACAGACGATCTTGGACGCCAGCTCAACGTCGGTGACCTTGAATTGACCGGCCCTGGCGCCATCCGCAATAACGCTGGCGATCGTCACGACGATATGCTGGATGTGCGTCTCGCACACATTCCAGCTTTCCTCCATGGCGATCGCGACCATCTCGTGAATCTTGGCATCGCCGACGAAGCGCTCCGCATTCATCCGGCTGACGGTCGCCAGAAGCTCGCGCAGCCGATCGACCGCAGGCGCATCCTTGGCTGCGATCTCTTCAGCCGCCGTTTCGACTTCGATCATCAGCCGCCGCGCGACACCTTCATGAATCGCTTTCTTGGAGTCGAAGAAGCGATAGATGTTCGCCGGAGACATTTTCAGTGTCTTGGCGATATCGGCAACGGTCGTTTTCAGATAACCGATGTCGCGAAACAGCCTTTCAGCGGTGGCGAGAATACACGCCTTCTTCTCGGCATCGGTATCGTCATGAAGCAGTGTCATCTCAGCAGAAATACTCTCGCAGTTTGTTACTCGGCCGCGGTCGCCAGCGGCGGCGCGATCTGAATATGGTCAGGCTCATGTTGCTCCTGCCCTGCCTCGCCGGGACCGCGCTCATCCAGACTCTTCCTGAACCATAGCGCATAAAGACCTGGCAGGAACAGCAGCGTCAGGAATGTTGCAACGAACAATCCACCCATGATGGTGATGGCCATCGGCCCCCAGAAGGCGGACCGGGACAGCGGAATCATCGCCAGGATCGCCGCCAGCGCGGTCAGAATGACGGGCCGGGCGCGCCGGACCGTCGCCTCCACAATCGCCTCGCCGCGCGTCATGCCATGCATCACGTCGGTCTCGATCTGGTCGACCAGGATCACCGCATTGCGCATGATCATGCCCGCCAGCGCGATCAGGCCAAGCAGCGCCACGAAGCCGAACGGGCTGCTGGCGACATTCAGGCCGAGCGAGGCACCGACGATGCCGAGCGGCGCTGTGAGGAACACCAGGATCAGGCGCGAGAAGCTCTGGAGCTGGATCATCAGCAGGGTCAGCATCCCGATCACCATCACCGGGAAAAGGATGAAGATCGATGCATTGCCCTTCTGCGATTCCTCGATCGCGCCGCCGATCTCAATGCGATAGGCCGGCTGCAGGCTGTCACGGATACCCTGGAGCTTCGGCCAGATCGCATTGGTCACGTCCGGTGCCTGAACGCCATCGACGATGTCGGAACGCACCGTGATTGCCATATCGCGGTTGCGCCGCCACAGAATCGGTTCTTCGTGGGCGTATTCGATCTTCGCGATCTGCGAGAGCGGCACCGCCACGCCATTGCGTGAGTAGATTGTCAGGTCACCAACGTGCCCGAGCTCAAGCCGTTCCGACGGCACCGCACGGGCGACCACGCCGACCTTCTCGATGCCGTCGCGCAGCGTCGTCACCTGCACGCCGGAGATCAGCATGCTGAGCGATTGCGACACATCCTGCGGCGTCAGGCCAAGGGCGCGGGCGCGTTCCTGATCGACGGCAAGCCGGAGCGACGGGGTCTGTTCGTTCCAGTCGAGATGCGGATCGACCACCTTGTCGTTCTCGCGCATGACATCGCGGACCTTGTAGGCGATATCGCGCACCGTCTTGGCATCGGGGCCAATGACCCGGAACTGCACCGGGAAGCCGACGGGCGGACCGAAATTGAAGCGATCGACGCGCACCCGCGCCTCGGACAGTGCACCATCGACCACCGCCTTCTCGATCTTCGCCTTGATCCGCTCACGCGCCTCAACGTTCTTCGACACGATCACGATCTCAGCGAAGGATTCGTTCGGCAATTGCGGATTGAGACCCAGCCAGAAGCGCGGCGAGCCCTTGCCGATATACGTCGTATAGGTCGCGATATCCTTGTCGTCTTTGAGCAGCGTCTCGGCCTTTTTGGCCGTTTCTGTCGTGACGCCGATAGCGGTGCCCTCGGGCAGGCGCATCTGGAAGAACAACTCCGGCCGCTCCGACAGCGGGAAGAACTGCTGCTGGACATGACCGAAGCCGACGACCGACGCGATGAAGACACCGATCGTCGCCAGCACCACCGTGCCGCGCCGACGCACGCACCACTGGATCACGCTGCGCAGGCCGCGATAAAGCCGCGTCTCATAGATCGCGTGGGGATCGTGGCTATGTCCGATCTTCGCCATGTTCGGCAGCAGCTTGACGCCGATATAGGGCGTGAAGATCACCGCGACGAACCATGACGCAACCAGCGCAATCGCCACCACCCAGAAAATGCCGCCGGCATATTCGCCCACCGACGAGTTGGCGAAACCGATCGGCAGGAAGCCGATCGCCGTCACCAGCGTTCCGGTCAGCATCGGAAACGCGGTCGATTCCCAGGCGAAGGATGCGGCTTTCATGCGATCCCAGCCCTGCTCCATCTTCACCACCATCATCTCGACCGCGATGATGGCGTCATCGACCAGCAAACCGAGCGCAATGATCAGCGCACCAAGGGTGATGCGGTGCAGATCCATGCCCATCGCGTTCATCACGATGAACACAATGGCCAGAACCAGCGGCACCGACAGCGCCACCACGATGCCGGTGCGCCAGCCGAGCGCAAGGAAACTGACGAACAGCACGATCGCCAGCGCTTCGACGAAGGAGTGAACGAACTCGCTGACCGCGTGTTCGACCACCACCGGCTGATCGGCGACCTGCTCGAGCTGGATGCCCTGCGGCACCGCGCTCATGAACTGGGCGGTGGATTTCTTGACGGCTTCACCAAGCTCAAGAATGTTCGCGCCCTTGGCCATGACCACGCCGAGGCCGATGGCTGCCTTGCCCTCCTGACGGATCACATAATCCGGCGGATCGACAAAACCGCGCGTCACCTTGGCGATATCGCCGAGCCGGAACACACGCCCATTGCCCTCGACCGGCGTATCGGCGACGGCCTTCACGCCGTCGAACGCACCGGTGACGCGCAACGGCACGCGCTGCGATGAGGTTTCGACCGTACCGGCCGGGACGACAGCGTTCTGCTTGGCGAGCGAATCGAACAGCTGCTGCGCAGTGACACCGAGCGTTGCGAGCTTGGCGTGTGAGAACTCGACGTAGATGCGCTCGTCCTGTGTGCCGTAGAGATTGACCTTGGTAACGTTCTCGGTCTTCAGCAGATGCTGGCGCAGGCCTTCGGCGACCTTCTTGAGCTGCGCGTAATCGGCGCCGTCGCCCGTCATCATGTACAGGATCGAATCGACATCGCCATATTCGTCATTGATATTGGGGCCGATCAGATTGGCCGGCAGCTCAGAACGAATATCACTCAGCTTTTTGCGCAACTGATAGAAAAGCTGCGGCACCTCTTTCGCAGGCGTCGAATCCTTGAAGCTCATCTGCATCGCGGTGAACGACGGTTTGGTGTAGGTCGTCACCTTGTCGAAATATGGCAGTTCCTGAAGCTTCTTCTCGATCGGATCGGCGACCTGATCCTGCATGTCCTGCGCCGTCGCGCCGGGCCAGATCGCATTGATGACCACGACCTTGATGGTGAACGACGGGTCTTCCGCGCGGCCGAGCCGCTCATAGGAGAAGAACCCGGCCAGGCCGAGCATGATAATGAAAAACAGGATGAGCGTCGGATGCGCGACCGCCCATGAAGACAGATTGAACCGCTTCATCGCGTCCTCCCGCGAGTTCGATCAGAACGACAGCGACGAGACGATCCGCACCTTCTGGTCCGGATCGAGTTTCTGCACGCCAAGCACCACGACCTTGGCGCCTTCATCGACGCCGCCGCTGATCACGACGTCGCGCGATTCATAGGCCTTAACCGAGACCGGTTTGAGCGACAGCTTTCCGCTGCCCGCATCCGCCACGAAGAGCGCCGGACCTTTCCCCTGATTGAACAGGGCCGACAGCGGCAGCCGCGCCACCCGCTCGCCATGCGGATCGGAGAGGGTCAGTGTCGCGGTCATACCAAGCGAAACCTGGCTGCCGGCATCAGGGAGCGAGAACTTGGCGAGATAGGTGCGCGTCGCCGGATCGGCGGTCGGCGCAAGTTCGCGGAGCTTCGCGACATATTGCTTGCCGGGCTCCGACCACAGCGTGACGTAGGCCGCGCCGCTGCGCGCGAAGTTCACCAATGTTTCCGGGATCGCGACCACAGCTTCCTTCTCGGCCGAACGCGCGACGCGAATGGCGGTCTGGCCGGCCGCGACGACCTGCCCCGGCTCGATCAGCGTCGCTGTGACGACGCCGCGGGAATCCGCAAGCAGCGTAGCGTAGGACAAGCTGTTCTTTGTCAGTTCAACCGAGCGTTGGGCACGATCGAGACGCGCCCGCGCCTCGTCGGCGGCGGCTTTCACCTGATCGAGCTGCGCCTGGGTGGACCAGCCACGACTGCGCAGATCCTTGGTCCGCGTTTCGGCGGCACTCGCCTGCTCCAGCACGCCGGTCGCCGCGCCCAGTTCGGCGGCGGCTTGCTCGGCCTGCAATTTGAGATCGACCTCGTCGAGCACCGCGAGCGGCTGACCGACATCAACAGTCTGGCCGACCTCCACAAGACGTTTCAGAACTTTGCCGGGGACCCGAAAGCCCATGTCGGCCTCGATCCGCGGACGGATGGTGCCGACGAAGGAGCGTTGCGGCGATGAGCTTTCATAGTGGACCGGCGCCACCAGGACCGGGCGCACCTCTTCGCTCTTTTCCGCGGGCGCCTTGCTGCAGGCACCCAGCGCAAGCGCTGCGCCGACCGCCGCAATCAACGGGAAGATATTGATATTTCGAGTGATTCCGACAGGCAGGCCCATATGAGGTCCCTCCACTAGCTCTGGAGGAACCTTCGCCTATTAACTGACGAATGTCAATAATCGTCAGTAATCACAAAATGTCGCAACGCAACCAATTGAAGGAACTGGGTGATTTCCCGCCGGCATTGCTCGCGGGACTACTTTTGCGACGGATCGCGATGGATCGGATCGACCCAAAGCACAGTTTCGGGCTTCTCGACCGGCTCGATATCGAGGTTGATCGCCACCGCTTCGCCGTCGCTGCGCACCAGCACACATTCGAGCACTTCGTCCGGGCTGGCGTTGATTTCCTGATGCGGCACGTAAGGCGGCACGAAAATGAAGTCGCCTGGCCCTGCTTCCGCGGTGAACTGCAGATGCTCACCCCAGCGCATACGCGCCTTGCCGCGCACCACGTAGATGATGCTTTCGAGATGGCCGTGATGATGCGCGCCAGTCTTGGCATCCGGTTTGATGCTCACTGTACCGGCCCAGAGTTTCTGCGCACCGACGCGCGCGAAGTTGATCGCAGCCTTGCGATCCATGCCGGCGGTGGACGGTACATTCGAATCGAGTTGATGGCCCGGGATCACGCGAACACCATCATGCTTCCAGCGCTCCATATCGTCATGGCTGTGCGAGTGATCGTGCGGATGATGATGATCGTGCGACATCGTCTTCTTTCGTGTGCTGCTGTTGTCGAGCGCGTGTGCGGTTCCGCATCACGTCAACAGAAGTGGAACCTCCCGTCAACTCAGCGGTTAGCTTCATGAACGCACACAGAGGAGATTGTGATGGGTAGTACGACCGACAAGATCAAAGGTGCGGCGAACGAAGCGGTTGGCAAGGCCAAGCAGGGTCTCGGCGAGGCAACCGGTTCCGACAAGCTGAAAGGCGAAGGCGCAATCCAGGAAGCGAAGGGCCATGGCCAGAAGGCTGTGGGCCACGCCAAGGATGCAGCCAAGGAAGCCATCAACAAGGCAGCCGAGCTGGCGAATCGCAAGCTGTAAGCACGATCGCAGTTCGCATCGAAAAAGACCGGCCACCATGGCCGGTCTTTTCTGTAATCACGTCCCACAACGTTGCGCAGCCGACCATCAATATGATTTCGGCAGCCCCAGCACCTTCTCGGCGATGAAACTGAGGATGAGCTGCGGGCTGATCGGTGCGATCCGTGGGATCATGCTTTCGCGCATGTAGCGCTCGACGTGATACTCCTTGGCGTAACCGAAGCCGCCATGCGTCATCACGGCCTGCTGGCAAGCCGCGAAGCCTGCTTCCCCTGCGAGATACTTCGCGGCATTGGCCGCAGGACCGCACGGCAAATTCTGATCGTAGCGCCACGCCGCCGACATCGTCATCAGCCATGCCGCTTCCAGTTCGATCCAGTTCTTCGCCAGCGGATGCTGGATCGCTTGGTTCTGCCCGATCGGCCGGTTGAATACGATGCGCTGCCTGGCATAAGCCGCAGCGCGATTGAGCGCAGCCACGCCGAGCCCGATGCCTTCGGCGGCGATCAAAACGCGCTCGGGATTCATCCCGTGCAGAATGTATTCGAAACCGCGACCCTCTTCCCCGATCCGGTCCTCAACCGGAATCTCGAAATCCGCGATGAACAGCTCGTTGGAATCGACAGCCTTGCGGCCCATCTTCTCGATCTCGTGCACCGTAATCCGGTTGCGATCGAAATCGGTATAGAACAGGCTGAGGCCGTGGGTCGGGTTCTTTACCTCTTCAAGCGGTGTCGTCCGCGCCAGCAACAGAATCTTTTCCGCGACCTGGGCCGTCGAAATCCAAACCTTCTGACCGTTGACGATGTACTTGTCCCCGCTCCGCACCGCACGGGTCTTGAGTTGCGTGGTATTGAGTCCGGTGTTGGGTTCCGTGACGGCGAAGCAGGCCTTCTCGCTGCCATCGACAATCGGCGGCAGCATGCGCGCGCACTGCTCGTCCGTGCCGAACACCACCACCGGGTTGAGGCCGAAGACGTTCATGTGAACAGCGGACGCCCCCGACATGCCGGCGCCCGATTCCGAAATCGCCCGCATCATGATCGCGGCTTCCGCGATGCCGAGACCTGAGCCGCCGAACTTTTCCGGAATGCAGATACCGAGCCATCCGGCGTCGGCCATCGCCTTGTGGAACTCGTGCGGAAAGCCACCCTCACGGTCCTTCTGCAGCCAGTAGGCATCATCGAAACGGCTGCAGATTTTCAGGATCGCCTCGCGGATCGATTCCTGTTGGGCGTTCAGCGCAAAATCCATCGGTGTTTATCCAGCTTGATTTGACGAGGGGCCACAAAAACGTCTTGAAAACCGCTCCCGACTTCTTACGGTTGGACCATGGCAGCCCGCAACGGCTAATCGCGAATGCGGCATTGCCGAAAGGGCAGACATCAGGGCTCAGGCCAATACAAGGCTCGAAAAAGATCAAACCGTTCCGGAGAGCGGACCATGGCATCCGATCACGATATTCTTGTCGATCTCAATCGCGACTACATCAACTCGGTGCAGAACAACGACGTTCGCCGGTTCGACGAAATTCTCGCGCCGGAATTCTACTGCTCCAATCCCGACCGCTCGCTGGTCGACCGTTCCGACTTCCTGAAGCAAACCGCGGTTCCGATCACGATTTCAGGTCTCGAGGCGCGCGACGTCATAATCCGGATCATGGGCGATTTCGCCATCGTCCACGCCCGCACCAGCTATCGCAAAGCGGACGGCAGCGAGGATGGCGGACGCTACACCGATGTCTGGGCAAAACGCGACGGCAAATGGCTGGCTGTGTCTGCGCATGTGACGCGCTGAACTGATTTCCACCCACGTGGTCTGTTGAGAATCGAACGGCGCTGCCCCTCTCTGCGCAGTTGTTGACCGCCGTACTCACGCACAACGCTGCATCGGAATGCAGCGCTGCCTACGCACAAATGCTTGGTAAGTTGAGGGAAGCCCCGCGCATTAAGGTCTGATTAACCATACCAGCCGGACCCTCGCGCCATGACACAGCGCGTGGACATCCCGGCCTCCGACATTGAGCAACTCCTTCGGCAACTCGCCTGCCAAGCCGAGTACAATCGATCATCGCGGACCAACGCCACTTTACGGATTCTGGCCATGACCGAATGGAGCGGCCGGGTGGCTTCGATCTGCATCGCCACGCTGACCGGAATCGCCATCACGCTTTTCGTCGTCTCCAACGCCGAAACACCGGCACGCGCACGACCTGTCATCACGGAAAGTGCCAGCACGACAACAAAAAGCGATCCACTTTTCAGCTTCCATGGATCGAGCCGTCATGACTCGATTCAAACATCGCCAGCAAAGAGCAGCACCATTCCGGGATCACGCTTCACGTTTATCCGCGGCGGCTTTGACGACATGCTGACCTGGATGCCCGCGAAACAACCCGCAACAGAAGCGCCGCCGAAACCACGACGGCCCAAATTGCGCCCTTCGCACAAAGCCTATCCGAAGCCAGTGCGCTCGGCTTCGACCGCCGAGAAGCGACAGCCCTGGCTGATTGACCTGATTATCCGCCACGTCGCACGAGGATCCTGACGAGGAACTACATTGGGAGACGACCATGAACCACAAGACGCAAACGCCCGACACGCTTCTCAACGCCGAGATCAAGGCCCTGCTCATCTTGCTGCTGCTGAAAAGCGGCACACCATCCAGCGACATTCAGACCGCGCTCCGTCTCGCCAACGGACACGGCGACGACTCCGATCGTGGCGACAGATCACGGACGCCGGTACAAGCGAGCAGCCGCCCCATGCCTTTGCGCCAGCGTATCCGCAATGACTATCTGCCTCCATTGAAGGGCTATGCGGCCTGACGATTCTCAGCTTTGCCCGATTCATAAATTTACATTAACCATTTGGGAGTTAAATCGGACGAGCTACCTTGGGGCCGGGCATGACAACTGATCTCGCAGCACTGGTCGGGTTCAGTGCGACCGATACGGCGCATCTTCAGGCGCTCAAATCCAGTATGGCGACCAACCAAAGCGACGTCATCAACGCTTTCTACAATCGCATCCTGTCATTTCCTGCCTTCAAGGAGATGATCGAGAAAACATGCGAGCGCGATCACATCGAAATCGGACAGTTGGTCGCGCACATCAACAGCATCCAGTTCAAGCACTGGGATCGGTTCTTTGACGGCGTTCCGGATCAAGCATTCAAGGATTTCGCTCATAAGATCGGCGTTGCTCACGAGCGATGTCTTCTGACCAGCGATCTCTATGTTGCAAGCTCCGCGGTCATTCTCGAGAAATTCATCGCTCGCGCATTGGAGCATCATCTTGGCGCGAACGAGCAAACCGAAAAACTGCAGAATTCATTGAGCGCCGTCATCCATATGTTCTTTCTGGATTTGGCGCATGCGATCACCGCTTACGACAATGCCGCGGCCAGAACCGCATTCCGACAGGTATCCGAGCCGCTCCTGAACGCCTTCGAGCAAGACGTCGCCCACGATCTCGACTCGATGTCGCATGCGGCAGACGACCTCAATGATGCAATCAAGAACATCGTCACCCTGAATAAAGACAACATCCAGCGATGCCGCGACACCGTATCGAGCATCGAGTCACTTTCGACACGATTGACCGACCTCGGTGAAATTACGCGGCAGATCGAAAGCTTCGTCCACATCATCACTGATGTCTCGCGCAAGACCAAACTCCTTGCACTGAATGCGGCAATCGAAGCTGCGCGCAGCGGTGAGTATGGGCGCGGCTTCAGTGTCGTTGCCAGCGAGGTCAAGGCCCTCGCCAACGAAGCCGAAGACGCGACCAAACACATTTCACGGCAGGCCGACGAAATTCACGACGTCATCGAAAAAACCATCGCGCAAGTGACCAACTCGCAGAATCTGGTGCAAGCGATCGACAAGGGCGTCATCACCGAAAGCGAAGCAATTGAATTTCAATCCAATGCAGTCAGCGAAATCTCGACGAACCTGACGGCCGTAACGGAGAGTGCTCGCGCCCTTCGCGTGAGATTCCAGACACTCGACGTAGCCTAATTATTCCTGCAACATCCAGTCATATTGTCCATGAGGGTCAAACCAGCGGCCGCCATGTCCATCGTCCCATTTTCTCCATACCGCCGGCAATCCACCTTCCGTGCAGGGCTGCGCCAGTGCAGCTCGCGTGTGGCATGGGCGCTCTTGCTGATGCTTTTCCTGTGCGAACTGGCCGCGGTTGCCCCTGCTGCCTACGCCCGCGACCTTCCGCCGATCGCATCGCGCGAGCTGGTCATCGGGGTCAAGGAAGCCCCACCATTTGCGATCAAGCAGGCTGACGGCAGCTGGCAAGGTATCAGTGTCGATCTCTGGCGTGAGGTCGCAGGCAATCTCAAATTCCGCTACCGCTTTGCCGAGGAGCCCACTGTCGGAGCACTGATCGACGGCGCTGCGACCGGTAAATACGATGTTTCGATCGGCGCGTTGACGGTGACCGCGGCTCGCGTACGGGCGCTCGACTTCACCTCACCGTTTTATTCGACAGGCCTCGGGATTGCCGTCCCGGCAAGCGGGTCGCTAAGCTGGATGCCCGTTCTGCAGGCTTTCATGAACGTCGGCTTCCTGCAGGCCGTGATCGCCCTCCTGTTCCTCGCGCTGGCGGTCGGGGTCATCATCTGGTTCTTCGAACGCAAGAGCGACGAATTCGGCGGAAGCATTCGCAAAGGCTTGAGCTCCGGCATGTGGTGGGCAACCGCAGCGATGACCCGGCGTGGCATGGTTGAGTATAGCCCCCGCACTGCGGCCGGGCGCATCGTCGCCAGCATCTGGACCGTGACATCGATTGTCGCCATCGCGGTTTTCACCGCGGCGATAACGTCAGCGCTGACAGTGCGGCACTTGCAAGGAACCGTTCACAGCGTGCAGGATCTGCGCACGGTTCGCGTCGGCATGGTCAAAGGCACATCGACCCACGACGCACTCTCGGAGCTGCAAATCTCGGCGCACGAGTATGATTCGGCGCGGGATGGGCTTATCGCCCTGCGATCGCACAAGATCGACGCGTTCGTCTATGACAAGCCGCTTTTGAGCTGGGTCGTTCAGCAGCAATTCCCATCGACGATCGAAATGCTCGACGCGATGTTCCAGCCGCAGCACTATGCTTTTGCGATTCCAAACGACAGTCCGCTACGCGGCGCGCTGAACATCGCAATCCTCGACGCCATCCAGAGCATGTGGTGGAAACAGACCATCACCCGCTATCTGGGAAGCAACAGCTATTGATTCAGATGACCGCAAAGGTTGCGGCAAACGCCAGCCGGTCAAGCCGCGTTGCCGTAGGTCGCCGCCGGCGTATCCTCATCCCCGAAGAGAAGAGGCAACGTCAGAAGGCGCTTGAAATAGCGCCCCACAGGCGTTTCCTGCGCCATGCCAATTCCACCGTGAAGCTGGACACTGTCCTGTGAAATTTTCGTCGCCGAACGCATCACGATGAAATGCGCGGTGGTCACGGCCTGCTGCCGCTCCCGATCGTCGTCGGCATCAAGCAATCCTGCCGCCCATTCGGCCACCGTGCGTGACTCCGTCAGGGCCATGTCCATGTCGACGAACCGATGCTGCAGCACTTGATAGGACGACAGCGGCGCACCAAATTGCTGACGAACTTTCAGATAATCGCCGGTCATCTGAACCAGCGTTGCCATCGCGCCCACCGCATCGGCGCAAAGCCCCGCCAGACAAGCGTCGCGGCACCATGCCCACAGCCGCTCAGCCTCCGCACCAGTGCCGAACACGAGTTCATTGCCGATCGTACTGCCGGAGAACACGATATCCGCATAGGGGCATCCATCGACTCCGATCACCGCGCGTTCGACGCGATACGCAGATTTCGGCACGAGTGCCAGAACGCGTGATCCGTCCAATAGCGCACCCTGGACAAGCACATGATCCGCCTCGGCGCCGAACGGCACCAGCCTGCGTGCGCCGTCAAACCTGTATTTGCCGCCGGCCTGAACAACACTCAGCGGCCGATCGGACAGCAACGCGACGGTGGCAACGGTGCTTCCGTCAGCGAGTGTGGCGCGCAGGTCTGCGCTCGAATTGGCCGAGGGCAATTTCGCCAGCATTCGCACGACCACCGCGGACGACGCCACGAAGGGCGATATCGCACCATGCCGACCGAGTTGCTCAACGACTACGCTCACGGCGCGGGCATCGTTCAGCCCGCCCTCATCTTCCGGCAACCCTACGGCAAGCGCGCCAGACTGCGCCAGATCGGCCCACAGGGCTTGCCAAGCTTTCGGTGCGGACGACGGCTCGGGCAACAACCGGTCAAGAGCATCCGCGAGCAACCCGTATTCTTCACGCGGAACAAAAATCAGATCAGACATGATGTCTTAGCCCAGAAGACTTTTGGCGGCGATATTGCGCTGAATCTCGTTCGAGCCGGCGTAGATCGTCGTCTTGCGATAGTTGCAGTAAGTCGGCGCGACGTTGGCATACTCGGAAATCGCATCGAGCGGTTCGTTGCTGCCGCCAGCCAGACTGACAGGCAGCGCATCCGGCCCCAGCATCCGCATCTGCAGCTCGAGAACATCCTGCTGCAGATGCGAACTCAGCACCTTCAGATAAGGCGCCGGCAGGCCAACAGCCTCGCCGCGCTGTTCGGCGCGCAGGAATCGCAGGTTGGTGAGGTCCGTTGCGTGAATGCGCATTTCGAGCGCGTTCAGGCGCGCCTTGAACAGCGGATTATCGAGCGGTCGCTGTTCAGCGACCGCGCCTTCCGTCGCCAAACGCTTCAGGCGCGTGAGCTCGCGCTTGCAGAATCCCATCCCGCCGAAATTGAGCCGCTCTTTTTCGAGCAGATATTTGGCGCAGGTCCAGCCCTGCCCTTCTTCGCCGACAAGATTTTCGACCGGAACGCGCACGTTCTCGAACCATGTCTCATTGATCTCGTGGTACCCATCGAAGGTGATGATCGGGCGCACCGTGATGCCGGGCGTCTTGATGTCGATCAGCAGGAAGCTGATGCCGTCCTGTTTGCGCCCTGTGGTCGACGTGCGCACCAGGCAGAAGATCCAGTCAGCGTCTTGCGCCTCGGTCGTCCAGATCTTCTGGCCGTTGACAATGTAATGATCACCGTCACGTACCGCGCGCGTTTTCAGCGAGGCGAGATCGGAACCCGAACCTGGCTCGGAGTAACCCTGGCACCAGTAATGTTCGAGTGATGCGATGCACGGCAGGAAATATTCCTTCTGTGCGGCGGTGCCGAACTTCATGATGACGGGCGCCACCATCTTCATGCCGAAGGGCACGACTTCCGGCGCGCCGGCCTGCCATGCCTCGTCCTCGAAAATGTAACGCTGCACCGGCGTAAAGCCCGGACCGCCGAATTCCTTCGGCCACGAATAGCCGCCCCAGCCGCGCTCGTGGAGGATGCGGGTCCACACCACCTTGTCCTCGCGGGTCGGGCGGCCACCCGACAGCATGCGGTCCCGCAGTTCAGCCGGCAATTTATCGGAGATGAAAGAACGCACTTCCGCGCGGAAGGCATCCTCTTCCGGTGAAAACAATGTCGCCATCGATGAAGCCGATTACTTACCCGTGAAACGTGGCGGACGCTTCTCGAGGAAGCTCGCGACGCCCTCGCGGAAATCCTCACTCTGCGCCGCCAGTGCCATTTCGCGATTGGCGTCGATCGTAGCTTCCGCCAGCGTCTGGAACGGCACTTCGTAAACCTGACGCTTGATGACGCCGAGCGCACGCGGCGAAACGAAATCCACCATATCGCGCGCGTATTCCATCGTCTTCTCGCGCAACTGGTCCGCCGGGTAGAGACGATTGACCAGGCCGATCTGCAATGCCTCGGCGCTCGACACCCGGCGCGCCGACATCAACAGGTCGAGCGCATTGGCGTGGCCGACGATTGTCGGCAGCATCCAGCTCAGGCCGTGCTCGGCAATCAGCCCGCGGCGCGAAAACGAGGTGGTGAAAACCGTGTTGTCCGCCGCGAAACGCACGTCGCAATACAGCGCATGAACCAGTCCGATGCCGGCGGCCGGGCCGTTCAGCATGCCGATCACCGGCTTCGGAATCGCGGGATAGAACGAATAGCGCGTCTGCCAGTCCGGTCGGCGGTTCATATCGAACGGCTTCATCCACTCATCGCTGCGAATATCATTCGGATCGAGCGTCTTGAGATCATCCATGTCCGCGCCGGCGCAGAACGCGCGCCCGGCTCCGGTCAGGATGATCGCACGTACGCCGTCATCGGCTGCCGCGGCGTCCATCGCCTGCCGCACCTCCCGCTCCATCGTCGCGGTCCAGGCATTCATCCGGTCCGGACGATTGAGGGTGATCGTCGCGATCCTGGCGTCGACGTCGTAGAGGATGTGCTGATAGCTCATTTCGTTTCCTTATCGATCTGCGACGGCATCTTGCCGTCGAGCGCGCGCGGGCGCGCCAGATAGTCGACCGTCTCCGGCCGCTCCTTCAACCAGCCGCCCCAGCGATTGAAGATTTTCGCCATCCGCTCGGGCTCGACACCGAGCTGCTGCATGGCAACGCCGCCATTCACCGATTCACGGTATTCATTGAACAGGCCATCGCGCATCAGGAAGCGGCTCATGCCGTCGATGACAACGAACTTGCCCTTGAACTGCGGCACCAGCGACGTGAAGCTCGACAGCGACCACGCATAGCCCATCTGGCCGTCGAACACCGGATCGAACATCTCCCAGCGATAATCGTCGTCCGCATCGCGCCGGAACAGCTCTTCCAGCATGTAGGCGATTTCCTTGCGGCCATGATGCGCGCCATAGATGTAGTCGTAATAGACGCCGTCTTCGGTAAAGCAGCGCGCAAAACGCTCGCCATCAGCAGCTTCGGCCGCCAGCGTGAATTCGGTGAGAAGACGCCGGAAGTCGTCGGTGTTCATGCGCTTTTCTCCACGACCGCGTCAGTGCCCATGGCGCGCAGCTTGATGCGGTCGATCTTACCGGTGGCGTTGCGCGGCAGCGTATCGACGAAGCGCACCTCGCGCGGCACCTTGTAACGGGCGAGCTTGTTGTTGCAGTGATCGAGAAAGTCCTGACCGGACACGCCAGCGCCGGGCAGCGGCACCACGAAGGCGACAATGCGCTCGCCGAGCCGCTCATCCGGCACGCCGATCGCGGCGACCTCGAAAATGCCCTCGACGCCATGCGCGATCTCTTCGATCTCACGCGGATAAACGTTGTATCCGCCGGTGATGATCATTTCCTTCTTGCGATCGACCACATAGAGGAAGCCATCCTCGTCAAGATAACCAATGTCGCCGGAATAGAGCCAGCCGTCGCGGAATGTTTTGGCGGTCAGCTCCGGTTGACGGAAATAACCGCGCGCCAGGCCGGGGCTCGAAATCGCGATCTCTCCGCGCTCGCCGAGCGGAACGTCCTGCCCGTCGTCGTTGACGATGCGCAGTTCGACACCGAACAACGGCTGTCCTGCCGAACCCAGCTTGCGCGGCGTATTCCAGAGCCGGCAGTTGGCGATCGACGGGCTGGCTTCGGACATGCCGAAACCTTCCGAAATCCGCACGTTGAATTTTTCTTCGAACCGGCGGTGAACTTCTTCCGGCAGCGCCTGCCCGCCCGCGACGCAGGCCTTCCACGACGACAGATCGTAATGCGCGGGAAGCTCTTCCTTCAGCAGCGTCCAGTACATTGTCGGAACGCCCATGAAGACCGTGATCTTCTCGTCATGGATGGTCTTGAGGAATGACGGAGCGTCGAAACGGTCCGGCAACACGATCTGCGCACCGGCGAACAGAAACGTCAGAAACACGCAGGTGTGGCCGAAGACATGACTAAGCGGCAGCGCAGTCAGGCAACGATCATTCTCCGACAGCTTCAGGAGATCGAACGCAAACGCCTGAACGTTCCAGAAGATGCCACCATGAGTGAGCTCGACGCCCTTGGGCGTCCCTGTCGAGCCGGATGAATAGAGAATGACCGCGACGTCATCGGCCTCCGCCTGCGGCAGCGGCGCAGGATCGGCCTCGTCGAGCGTGACCGGCACGCTGTCGAGATCGTGAAGAACGATGCCGCCTAGCTCAGCCTGAAGATCGGCGATGATCCTAGATCCCGCAAGCACCAGCTTCGGATCGCAATCCTTCACGATCCCGGCGAGCTCTCGCCCGGCAAGCAAGGGATTCACCGGCACCGGAATCGCACCGGCCTGCATGATGCCCTGATACAGCACGATCCAGCGCATGCTGTTCGGCAGGATGAACAGAACACGGTCCCCGGCATGCACACCGAGATTGCGGAGCACCGACGCGCAGCTGGCGGCGCGCCGATCAAGCTGGCGATAGGTGATGGCGTCGCCGCTGGCCTTCACTGCGACGGCATCGGGATGCATCCGTGCATTAAAGCGGACGAAACTCGCCAGATGCATCTTCATGCGGCACCCTTCTCCGGCTTGCCTCCACGCAGCCGCGCTGCAAGACCCGCGACCGCGGGCACAAGGCCGCGCGGAAGGAAAATCACCACCAGAATGAGGATCAATCCGTAAGCGATCAAGCGGTAGACTTCCGCGACACGCAGCATTTCCGGCAGCAGAACTGTCAACGCCCCGCCGACCAGCGGGCCGGTCAGCGTGCCGCTTCCGCCGAGAATGACCGCGAGAATGGCATTCAGCGACGCCTCCGCCGAGAATGGTGTCGGATTGATGAACCCCATGTAATGGGCATAGAGCGCGCCGGCGAGTCCGGCCAACGAGGCGCTGAACACGAAGGCGAAGAGCTTGTACTTCCAGCAGGCAATGCCTGCTGCCTCGGCGAATACCTCGTTCTGACGGATCGCCAGTAACACCTGACCGATGCGTGATCGCACGATCAACGTCACGATGGTCATCATCGCGAGCAGCATGGTCAGCGTCAGGTAGTAATAAGGCCGTCGCTTCTCGAATGCGAATTCGACGAATCCAAGATTGATCGGCTCAGGCGACGGAATGCTCGGCAATCCCGGCTCGCCCTTGGTCAGCGAGATCCAGTTCACCAGAACGATGAACACCACCATGTTCATGGCGAGCGTCACGATCGCGAAATAGTGGCCCTTCACCCGCAGCGAGGGATACCCGGCGATCACGGCGGCGACAGCGGTGATCATCGGCGCGATCACCATCGACGCCCACACCGGAAGGCCGAGCCGCATGCTGAGCAATGCGGATGAGTAGGCGCCGATGCCCATGAACGCGCCCTGCGCAATCGAGACATAGCCGGTGTAGCCCTGAATGATGTTGGCGCCCTGCGCCACCATCACGAAGATCAGCGCAAGAATTGCAAGGTGCAGGAAGTAGTTCACCGTGACGATCAGCGGGAAGACGATCGCCGCCGCCACAAGACCTGCAATAGCCAAAGCTCTCCACATCATCGGGCCTTCCCGCGCATCAGGCCCTCAGGCCGCACCAGCAGAACGGCGATCATCAGCAGGAAGGAGATCACATCCTTGTAGCCGGACGAGATGAACGCAGCCGCAAACGCCTCGGTCACACCAAGCACCATGCCGCCGACGATCGCGCCTGGGATCGAGCCGAGGCCGCCGAGAATGAGAACCGCGAAACCCTTGACGACCAGCCCTTCGCTGACGCCGGGCGCGACAGCGAACAGCGCGCCGATCAGGACACCGGCGGCCACGCCGAGCGCCGAGCTCAGCGCGAACACGAACATCGAAACCGAATTGACGTTGATGCCCATCAGCACCGCAGCCGGGCGATTTTGCGCCACCGCGCGGACCGCCTTGCCGATCCAGGTGCGCTGGATCAGCAGTGTCATCCCACCGACGAGCACCGCCGCCGTGAGCAGCACATAGATGCGCAGCTCAGGCATGGTGACGCCGCCGACCGAGAACACCCGGCTGAACGGCGTCGGGATAATCACCTGATCGACGCCGAAGGCCAGCAGGTTGGTCTTTTCGATGATCAGCGTCAGGCCGAGCGCGATGATGAACGAATTGATCGGGGGCGCATTTCTCACGGGGTAATAAGCCACCCGCTCCAGCACGACGCCAAGCAGCGCGCCGCACAGCATCGCAAGGATGAAGGATGGTAGAAGACCGATCCCGAGCGACGAAATGAAGAAAAAGACGAGATAGCCGCCGAACATGGCGACGCTGCCATGCGCGAAATGCGCGATACCCAGAATACCGAAGATCGTCGTCAGGCCGAGCGCGATCAGCGTGTAAATGCTGCCGACGACAAGGCCGTTGAAGATCTGCTGAAAGAAATCGATGATCATGGCAGGTTTCCTGACCGGCCTGCTTTACGCAGGCCGGTCGGTCGATGCGTTAGTCACGAATCGTTTTGAGGTAGTTGGAGTACGCCGCCGCGTCGGACGGAAGCTCGGCGACAAACTTCCAGTTGCCGTCGGTCCACTTGAAGGCGCCGTTCGAGATGTAGGCCTGGCCCTTGCCGTCAAACATCTTGCCGTCGATCGGCAGATACTTGAGCAGAGCTTCCTTCGGCACTGGCAGATTGCGCAAGGTGTCCTGGATCTTCTTCAGATCGGTCACCGTGCCGGCGGTCTGCAGCGCATCGCGCAGCACATACACCTGATCATAGGCATAGGCGGTGTTCGGCGTCGGGTTCTCGTTGTACTTCTTCTTGTAGTGTTCGACGAACGCGGTCGCCTTCGGACCCAGAATTTCAGCGTTGAACTCGATCGCCAACAGATCGATCACGCCATCCATCTGCTCGTTGGTGGCAACCTTGAGGAACTGCTCGGGACTACCGCCGGAGAAGCCGAAGCGCTTGACCTTGATGCCGAGCTCGGAGGCCTGGCGATGGCTGAATGCGACCTGCTCGACATAACCCGAGATGAACAACGCATCCGGATTAAGGCCACGCAGCTTGGTGAGCTGGGCGGTCATGTCGCGGTCATGACCACCGAAGGTTTCGAGGGCAACGACCTTGCCGCCGGCCTCTTCGAACGCCTTGATCATGGCCTCGCGGTACTGGGTGTACAGAGCAACGTCGCGCACGGCGAGAATGCCGAGCGTCTTCACGCCCTGCTGGGCAATGTAGCGGCCGGCCGCAGCGCCGGTGTAGTCACCCGGCGGACGGGTGCGGAACACGTTCTTGTGGCCGAGCGAGGTGATCGAGCGGGCACCCGCGGTGCCGACCAGAACGATCACATCTTCCTTGCCGATGAAGGACGCCATCGCGCCGCCTGACGCCGAGCAGCAGTAACCCAGGATGAACTGGACGCCATCGCGGTCGATCAGCTTGCGCGCGACGTTGGTGGCTTCGGTCGAGTCGGCCTTGTCGTCGTATTCGATGGTCTTGATCTTGTAGTTGTCGGCACCGACCTTGATGCCGCCGGCGCCGTTGATCTCCTCGATCGCAAGATCAATCGCCTTCTTCTGCGGCAAACCGTAGACGGCGCCGCCGCCGCTGAGGGCGTCGCTGTAACCGACCGACAGCGTCTTCTCGGCCGCAACGGCCGGAACAGCCGCCAGCATCGCTGCAGCAACCGAGAATGTCAGAAACTTCTTCATTGTACTCCTCCCGTGAAAATCAGTAACCGAGGTAAGCGTTCTGCACGCCTTCGTTCTTGGCGAGGTCCGCGGACGGTCCCTCCAGCACGATCAGGCCTGCCTCGAGCACATAGGCGCGGTCCGCGACGCGCAGCGCCATCGACACCGACTGCTCGACCAGCAGAATGGTGACGCCACGCTCCTTGATCGCGAGCAGGGTCTGCTCGATTTCATCGACCACACGCGGCGCGATGCCGAGGGACGGCTCATCGAAAATGCAGAGCTTGGGGCGCGCCATGAGTGCGCGGGCAATCGCCACCATTTCCTGCTCGCCGCCCGACAACGTGCCGGCAAGCTGACTCGACCGTTCCCGCAGCCGCGGAAACAAGGTCATCATCTCGTCGATGTCGTTCTTGATCGCTTCACGCCGCCGCGAATAGGCGCCGAGCTGAAGATTCTCGAGCACCGTCATTTCCGGAAACATCTGGCGGCCTTCCGGACACATCGAGATGCCGCGATGCGCTACCCGATGGCCGGGCAGGCCGAGGATCGATTGCCCCTCGAAGCGGATTTCGCCGCCCATCGCGGGCAGCAGACCGCAGATCGCTTTCAGGATCGTGGACTTACCAGCGCCATTCGGGCCGATCAGCGAGACGCATTCGCCGGCCTTCACGTCGAACGACACGCCATGCACGACTTCGGCCAGCCCGTAGCCGATCCGCAGATTGCTGACCTCAAGCATGATCGCGATGCCCCAGATAGGCGTCGATGACTGTCTGGTTCGCACGAATTTCGGCAGGCGTGCCTTCGGCAATCTTCTCGCCGAAGTTCAGCACGACGATGCGATCGCACACTTCCATGATCAGACCCATGTGATGTTCGATCACCAACGCGCTGGTGCCACGCTGCGGAAGATCGCGAATGATGCGCGCCAGCGCGCGGCGCTCACCGGCCACCATGCCAGCGGCGGGCTCGTCGAGCAGAACCAGATCCGGCTTGGCAGCCAGCGCGACCGCAATCATCAGCAGGCGCTGCTCGGCGGCCGATAGCGTCGTGGCGATCTGATCCTTGCGCGCGCCGAGGCCAACAAAATCGAGCACCTCGTCAGCCTGCGCCGTCATTTCATGATGTTCGTTGACAGCATGAGCCGCGCGCGAAATCGCGCCCAAAGCACCAGCCTTGAACAGCGAATGACAACCGATCAGCACATTCTGACGCGCCGTGTATTCGGGAAAAACCTGTGTCGCCTGGAACGTGCGCGCCAATCCCCTCGCGACCACATCGTAGATGGGATGCCCGGTGATGACATCGCCCTTGAAGCGGACCTGACCACCGCTAACCGGCAGAAGGCCTGACAGCAGATTGACGCAGGTCGACTTGCCCGAACCGTTCGGCCCGATGAGCCCGACGACCTCCCTCCGGCCGATCGCAAACGATACGTCCTTCAGCGCCTGAACGCCGCCAAATCTCTTGGAAATGGCTTCGGCGTGGAGCAGCACATCGTGCTCGGCAGTTCGGTTGGCAGTCGCAGTCGTCACAATCGGTACCCGGTCAAAATCGGAGCGCATCTTGAGGATGGCGGCCCGCCTGTCAACTTCAAAAGCGGCTTATCGACTTTAAAGTCGAACAATAGGCGCGACAAATCCGCCCGGACAGGGCGGCCATGGACGCGCGATCAGAGGGTGGGAGTAAACAGGCGGCTACCCTGAACAGGATCGACGCCCGGCGCAGCCAGGCCGCGGCACACGAAGCCGGCAATCCCTTCGCCGACTTCTTCAATGGTCCATTGACCGCCGGGCCGGTACCATTTCGTCACCCAGTTCACCGCGCCGAGGACGTTGAATACGGCAAACCGCGCTTCCCCGGGCAGGATCATACCCTCGTCCTGCCCCTTCAGAACCATCTCGATCAGAGCACCCTCAAACTTGTCGCGCTCATGGATGACCCGGGTGAGCTGAACCGAGGTCAGGGATTTTTCCTCAAGAATAACAACACTATAACTGCTGTCACCGATCATCGACTGAACATAGCTCGAGATCGTGCGGCGCAGCCGCTCCAACCCATTGAGGCTGGCATCGTGGCAGATGGTCGAGAGCGCCTGTTCGGCAGCCGCCAGATGGCATTGATAGAGAAGATCGCGCTTGTTCTTGACGTAGTGATAGAGGGTCGGTTTGCTGATCCCAAGTCCCTCGGCAATGTCCTCAAGTGCGGTGCCGTGATAGCCGTTCTTGCGAAACGCCCTGGCGGCTTCGCGATAAAGCGCATCCTCCCTCAATCTCTTGAGTTCGGTCGCGCTGGCAACTGCGTTATTCCATCGAGCCATAAGGTCCCCTTTTGGGCACCTTATAGCCACTCGACTCTCGGGTCGGCAATTCGATTTTGATATTCAGGCTGTTGATAGCGGTCCCGGAAAGCGCTCGACCTGGCTCCGATCTCTATCAGGGCTCAAGCCTGCGCTCCGTCGCTTCGTCGAAAAGATGGGCTTTATCCGCCAGCGGCTGGAGATGCAGCGTATCGCCCGGACGCACCGCGATACGCTCGCGGCAAACGACCGAGATATCCGTCTTGCCCGCGCGCAGGATAACCTGGGTCTCGGAGCCGGTCGGCTCGATCACCACCACCTGCGCCGGAGCGCCCTGCTCCGAGAATACAATGTCCTCCGGCCGGATGCCGTAGACCACACGCCGGCCGTTGAAGGTCGCATACTCCGCGCTTAGACCAAACGACGGGCCATCGTCCGCGACGAAGCGACCATTCTCGATACGTCCCTTGATCTGGTTCATCGCAGGCGAGCCGATGAAACCGGCAACGAACAGATTGGCGGGCCGATCGTAGACATCCAGCGGCCGGCCGAACTGCTCGACCACACCGCCCTGCATCACCACGATCTTGTCGGCCATGGTCATGGCCTCGATCTGGTCGTGCGTGACGTAAATAATGGTGGTCTTGAGCCGCTGATGCAGCTCCTTGAGTTCGGTGCGCATCGCAACCCGCAGCTTGGCGTCGAGGTTGGACAGTGGCTCATCGAACAGAAACACATCCGGGTCGCGCACAATGGCGCGCCCCATCGCAACGCGCTGGCGTTGGCCGCCTGACAGTTCGCGCGGATAGCGCGCAAGATAAGGCTGCAAACCGAGAATATTCGCCGCGCGCTCGACACGCTGGTCGATCTCATCCTGGGACGTTTTGCGCAGCCGCAGCGAGAACGCCATGTTGGCGCGCACGGTCATATGCGGGTACAGCGCATAATTCTGGAACACCATGGCGATGTCGCGGTCCTTCGGCGGCACATCGTTCACCACACGGCTGCCGATTCGGATCGTTCCGCCAGTGATGTTCTCCAGTCCCGCGATCATCCGCAGCAACGTCGACTTGCCGCAACCGGACGGCCCGACGAGCACGATGAACTCGCCCTCGTTGATCTCGATCGATGCGCCGTGAATGACTTCGAGAGCCCCGTACGCCTTGCGGACTTGCTCGATTGCAACCGATGCCATGCTGAATTCTCCGATACAGCTCTGCGGTATCTGTGATGGGTGTGAGGGCGAGTACCCGCCGCCTACATCAGGCTGACGTACTTGCGATTGAGGTAGCCTTCGATGCCTTCGGTGCCGCCTTCGTAACCTTGCCCGCTGTCCTTGACGCCACCCATCGGGGTTTCGGTCAGGGTCATCGACAGGCTGTTGACGGCGACCATGCCGGATTCGATTTCATCCGAGGCGGCCAGTGCCGTTTTGGTCGACGCGGTGAAAACATAAGCCGCAAGCCCGTAAGGCAGCGCGTTGGCCTTGGCGATGACTTCGTCGAAATCATCGAACTTGGCAATCGGCGCGATCGGCCCGAACGGCTCTTCCCGCATCAGTATTGCCTCATCCGATGCGTTGTGGACCACTGTCGGCTCATAAAAATAGCCGCGATTTCCGGTGCGCGCGCCGCCGAGCAGCGTTTCGCCGCCGAGGGCCGGGTCACTCATGAAGCGATCCATCGCGTCGAGGCGGCGCACATTGGCCATCGGTCCCATCGTGGTGGAAGCTTCCGTGCCATCGCCGAGCTTCAGCTTTCCTGCCTCCGCGACAAAGGCGGAGACGAATGCATCCTCGACATCGGAATGAACATAAAACCGACTCGGTGCAATGCACACCTGACCGGCATTGCGATATTTCCCGCCGACCAGAATTTTTGCCGCCTGCGTCGCATCGGCATCTTTGAACACGATGGCCGGCGAATGTCCGCCAAGCTCCATCGTCACCCGCTTCATGCCGTCAGCCGCCAGACGCGTCAGATGCTTGCCGACCAGCACCGAACCGGTGAACGAAATCTTCCGAATGACCGGGCTTGCAATCAGCGTCTCGGACACATGCGCCGGCTTGCCGAACACCAGACCGATAACGCCCGGCGGCACCCCGGCCTCATCGAAGGCACGCACGATCTCGACGCAGGTGCCGGGCGTTTCTTCCGCCGCCTTGATGATGATCGGGCAACCGGCCGCAAGCGCGGTGGAGATTTTCCGCGCCGGCGTCGTTGCCGGGAAATTCCATGGCGTGAAAGCCGCCGCCGGTCCGACAGGCTCTGGCACGACGAACTGGCGAATATCCGACGTGCGCCCGGCAATCAGCCGGCCGTAAGTGCGACGGCCCTCGTCTGCCGCCCACTCGATGATGTCAGCGGCCGCATCGACTTCACCGCATGACTCCGCAAGAATCTTGCCCTGCTCCAGTGTGAGCGTCAGCGCCACCTCGTCGCGCCGTGCGCGCAGAATATCGGCGGCTTTCCGCAGCACTCTTGCACGGTCGTAAGGCGAGACCTTGCGCCACAGCGGAAACGCCCGCCTGGCCGCCGCAAGTGCATCCTGAAGATCCTCGTCCGTTGCATGCCACAGATCGGCAATCGCCTGCTCGGTCGCGGGATTGATCACGGGCTCCGAGACGCGCTCCTCGGCGCGGCGCCACTTGCCATCGATATAAAGTCCGAGTTGCGGGTACACGATCAACTCCCTGTAGTCTCAAGCCGCCTGCGAGTTTCGCAACGAAGCATCGCGCAGCACCAATTCCGCGCCCTTCTCTCCGATCATGATCGAGGGCGCATTGGTGTTGCCTGAAATGAGTGTCGGCATGATCGACGCATCCACGACGCGCAAGCCGAACACGCCGTGCACCTTCAGTTCATCATCGACCACGGCGTTTTCGTCGTGTCCCATCCGGCATGTTCCAACCGGGTGATAGACCGACATCGCCTTGGCACGAAGGAACGACAGCAGTTCATCATCGCTGCGCATGGACAGGCCAGGCTCTTTCTCCGACTTGATCATGCTGGCCAGTGGCTCAGCGGCGGCGACCTTCTTCGCCATCTGCATGCCAGCGGCGAGCACCTCCGCATCGCGCGGATCGCTGAGATAGTTCGGCGAAATGGTCGGCGGCACCAACGGGTCCGCGCTTTTCATCCGAACGTAACCGCGCGAGTACGGTCGCACCTGGCACACCGTTAGTGTGAACGCCGAGAAAGGATGCAGGACCGGCTTGTCCTTGCGGTCCGTGCTGAACGGATAGAGATGGAACTGGATATCAGGCCGGTCGAGATCGGGTCGCGTCTTGATGAAGGCGCCGGCAATTCCAGCCCACCAGCCGAGCGGTCCCTTGCGGGTGAACATGTAGTTCAGGCCCATGCGAATCTGGCGCAACGGGTTCGCCATATCGTCGTTGAGCGTGATCTTCTGCTTGGTTTCGAAGATGAACCGCGCCTGCACGTGATCCTGCAGATTCTCACCAACCCCCGGCAACTCTTTCACAACAGGGATACCATGCTGGCGAAGAAGCCCGCCGGGGCCGATCCCTGACAGTTGCAAGATATGTGGCGACTGGATCGCACCGGCCGACAGGATGATCTCGCGACGCGCAGATATTTCGGTCGGCTTGCCATCTTGAACGAACGCCACACCCGATGCACGGACCCCATCGAACAAGATCTTCGTCACCTGCGCCCGCATCAACAGATCAAGATTCGGACGTTTCAGCGCCCGCCGGAGAAACGCCTTCGCGGTGCTATAGCGCAGGCCGCGCTTGGCGGTTGCCTGGAACGGGCCGACGCCTTCCTGGCGCTCGCCATTGAAGTCGGGGTTGTGAGGAATTCCGGCCTTTACGCCGGCAGCGATGAAGGCCTCGGAGATCGGATGCTTTTCTGGAAGATCGGCGACGGGCAGTGGCCCGCCGGTGCCGTGCCATTGATTCGCGCCGCGCTGCTGATCCTCGCTGCGCTTGAACATCGGCAGCACATCGTCATAGCCCCAGCCACGGTTGCCGAGATCGCGCCAGCCGTCATAGTCCTCGCGCTGACCGCGAACATAGAGCAGGCCGTTGATCGAACTCGATCCGCCAAGTCCCTTGCCGCGCGGCTGCGCGATGCGACGACCATTGAGTCCCGGCTGCGGCTCGGTCTCGAACATCCAGTTCACGGTCGGATTGAAGAAGGTCCGGCCGTAACCAAGCGGCACATGAATCCAGATATTCCGATCCTTGCCGCCCGCCTCGAGCAGCAACACCGAATGCTCGCCGCTTGCCGACAACCGATCGGCCAGCACACAGCCCGCAGATCCCGCACCGATGACAATATAGTCGTATGCCTTATGCATCTCTTTGACTCTTAGTTCGCAAGACCACTGGTCTGGAAACCACGCACCAGATATTTGCGCCCGAACAACACCAGCAGCAGACCCGGGAGTGCGAGCAGGAAGTTGGCGGCCTGAATCACCGCCCAGTTCAACTCCATCTGCTGCACGAACAGGCTCATCGCGATCGGCAGCGTGAACTTCTGGTCATCCCGGATCAGCATCAAGCCAAGAACGAAGTCGTTCCATGACGCAGCAAATGCGAAGATGAAGACCGCGGTGAGCGCGGGAATCGACAGCGGCACCATCACCAGAAGGAAGGTCTGAAACTTGCTGGCGCCGTCAATCTCGGCGGCCTCTTCATATGACTTCGGCAACGCCTGATAGAACTGCCACATCAGCCACAGGCCGAACGGCAGGCTCAGCGTCACATGCGCGATCGCAAGACCCCAGATCGAATTCAGAAGGCCAAGCTTCTGGAACAGGGCAAAGAACGGGATGCCGAGCAGCACTTCGGGAAACATGTAGGAGAACAGCACAATCTGCGCGATCAGCGCCTTGCGCGGGATGTTGGTGCGCGCCAGCGCGTAGCCGCCGAGGCCGCTGCACACCACAACGATAATGCTGCTGATCAACGCCGCCTTGAGGCTGTTCGATGCCGTGACGAGGAAGTTTGTCGTCCTGAGAAGCGTATCGAAGTTCTCTAGCGTAAAACTGCCAAGCCACAGGCGCGGCTTGTAGACATCCGCCGGCGTTTCCAGCGCGGACTTCAGCATCCAGTAGAAAGGGAAAAGAACCGGGATCAGATAAACCGCGATCAGGATCTTCGGCAATGCGGAGCGTCGTTCAGCCACGGGCCACCTCCTTCTCGGGATGGAACGCGCGGATATAGACGATGCCGAACACCAGCAGGATCATGAAGATCACGGTCGAGGCTGCGCCACCGACGCCATAGTTGTTGTTGCCGAATGCCTGGACGTAAGCATAGAGCGGCAACGTCGTGGTGCCTCCGATGGGCCCACCGGACGTCAGCAGCCAGATGATGTCGAAGCGATTGAACATCCAGATGCCGCGCAACAGAATCACAAGCAGGATCGGCGCCCGCAGCATCGGAATGGTGATGTAGATCAATTCCTGCCACCAGGTCACGCCATCGACGCGAGCGGCTTCATAGACGCTCGGCGAGATCGTGCCGAGATTGGCGAGGATCACCAGAATAACGAACGGCGTAAACTGCCAGACGCTCGCGGCCGTCACCAGCGACATCGCTAGAACGCCGGTGCTGGTGAACTCGACCGCCGAGCCAAGCAACCCGGACTGCACCATCAGCTGGTTAAAAATGCCGTTCAGGCTGTCGGTCATCCAACGCCACACCAGCGCCGTGGTGACCGTCGGGATCATGTAAGGCATCAGCGCGAAGCTGGTGACGAACGGGCTACCATGCCGGAAGATCAGGATGGCAATCCCGACACCCAGCACGACTTCCAGCACAGTCGAGATCACAGCATAGATAGTGCCGATCAAGAGCGCACGCCAGAACGCCGGGTCACCCAATATCTCGCGATAGTTGTCGAGCCCGGCGAAGGTCATGTGAGCCTGAAACGGCCCGCTGTTGGTGAAGCCAAGAACGATCGCCCACGTGACGGGCACGATCATCACCGCAATGAACAGGCTGGCTACGAGCAGCAGAGCGATGCTCGAGAAATCCAGCCTGCGAAGTGTGTTCGCTCCCGTCACGGTCGACATCCGTTCGCTCAGGCGTTCTTGACCAGCGACCGGGCAGCCTTCGCCGCCTGATCGATCGCCGCCGCGGGATCCGCGCCGCCCTGCACCACGCTCGCCAGCATCTTGTTGTAGACGGTGCTGGTGTAGATCTTCGCGCGCTGCCAGACCGGCTTCTTGCCATGCAGGTCATAGACCGGGTTGCGCGCCTGATCCCAGGCAGTATCGATCACCTTCACGATGTCCTGATGCTTCTGGACGAACTCATTCTTCTGATAGCCGCCGAGGAAATCTTCCTTGGTGGTTGGCAGAACATGGAGCGGGATCGACCAAAGGTAGTCGAAATAGCGCTGGCCTTCGCGCAGATAGGTGATGATCTGCTTGGCGACATCCTTGTTCTTCGAGCCCTGAAACACCATAAAGCCTTCAGCCGAGAGACGATTGGCGGCCGCCTTGCCGTAGGGCTGCAGCATCGGCTTGGTGACTTCGGCAAGCTGCGGATTGTTCTGGGCCGTCACCGCGTAAAGACGCGAGCCAATGTAGTCGGCCATGGCGACCTTACCCGAGGCGAACGAGTTGATGATCTCGCCCCATCCGAAGTTGGTGCCACTCGGCGAGAACTTCGACATCCTTGTGATGAACGCGAGTGTCTCGGCCAATGCCGCCTTGTTGTCCTTCTGGTCGAACACGACATTGCCGTCGTCATCGACGAAGTTCACGCCGTTGGAGAAGGCGTAACTGAACAGCGACGACACCGGATTGTCGCCGGTTTCGTTCGAGCTGACGACGTAACCGTACTGACCGCCGCCGGTCAGCTTCTTCGCCACCGCTTCGAACTCGCTCCAGGTCTTCGGCGGTTGCAAACCGGCCTTTTCGAACAGATCCGAGCGATACCAGCTGTAGGTAAATTTCACGCCCATCGGCACGAAGTAATCCTGGCCGTCGATCCGCGCACGCCAGCGATCCGGCAGATTCTTGATGCCGCTCACCACATCCGACACCGGCTCGAGCAATTTCGAGTTGGCGTACAGCGTGGCGTCTTCAATATCGAGATTGACGATATCGGGCGCGGTGCCGCTCTGCAGCATGGAGGCGACCTGCTTGCGCACCGCCTCCGGCGACGTGAACAGCGGATTGATCTTCAGTCCGGGGTTCGCCGCTTCGAGCGCAGCGATCAAATCACCGGTCACCTTCTTGGTGGTCGGCAACGATTCATAGGTCAGATAGCTGATCGTACCGGTGAGACCGGCCGCAAATGCCTTGAGAGGCAGGCCAAGCGCTGCACCCGCTCCGGCACCAAGCGCAAGTTTCAAAAATTCCGCACGTGTTACATTCATTTCCTCACTCCACTGGTTACAGACAAACTGCTTTGTCGCTTACGGCGATTTTTGCTTTTGGGCCGTGGCCGATTGATCCATTCGTGCGCCGGGCTTCAATGTTCCGCCCTGTGTCAGCGGCTGCACGCGGTCCTGATAGATTGCGAGCCAGCCCGCCTTCTCACCGGGCACAAAGGCGGGCATCGCCGCACGCCGGTTTTCCAGTTCGCTTTCGCTTAGTTCGATATCAATCGTGCGCGCCCCGACATTGATCGCGACCGTGTCGCCATCCCGCACGAGCGCAATCGGGCCGCCATCGGCGGCTTCCGGCATCACCTGCCCAATCGTGAAACCACGGTTGAGACCCGAAAGCTGGCCGTCGGTGATTACGGCGATCTCCTCGCCAAGGTGCGCGCCGTTCACCGCTGCGACGAACCACGAGGCCGAAGCGACACCCGGGCCGCCTCGCGCGCCAAGGCCGCGCAGGACGATGACTTCGCCGCCCTTGATCTCGCGACGCGCCAGCGCCGCCATCGCATCTTCCTGCGACTCGAACACCTTACATTTGCCGCGGAACGCCGCAGCCTTGCCGGTGCCGAGCTTCATGATCGAGCCCTGCGGCGCCAGTGACCCGCGCAAAATGATAACCGAAGGACCCGGCTGGACCGGCTCATCGAGGCTTCCAATCACACCATCGCCAACCGTTACACCGGCGAGGTTGTCACCGACGGTTCGCCCCGTGACCGTCATTACATCGCGATGAAGCAGAGACTCGAGTTGCTTCATCACGGCGCGCGCGCCGCCTGATGCTTCCAACTCGTCGATGCGTCCACTGCCGTTGGGCTTGATCGCACATAGCAGCGGGACCTTCTGGCCGAGCTGATGGATCAGATCGTAGACGTTGGCGTCGATCTCGCCTTCGGACGCTACGGCCTGAAGATGGCGCAGCATGTTGATCGAGCCGCTGACGGCAAGCCCGACCGCCATCGCATTGGAGAATGCCGCTGGCGTCATGATATCGCGCGGGCGCAGGTCCTCGTTGACCAGCGAGACGATACGGCGGCCTGCTTCGCGAGCGAAATCACGCATACGCTGGCCTGAAGCCGCCACCGGCGCGCTGCCAGGCAATGTCATGCCCAGTGCTTCCGCCATGATGTGCATGGTGTTGGCCGTGCCCATGCCCGCGCAGACGCCCGGGCTGAGGACGGCGACCTCGCACATGTCCTCGATATCTTTCGTCGTGATATGGCCGGTCGCCAGTTCGCCGACAGATTCGAACACATCTTCGATATCGACCGGCTTGTTATGCAACCGCCCGCACGCCTGATAGCCGCCGATTACCAGAATGCTCGGAACATTGAGTCGCGCCGCCGCCATCAGATGCGCAGGTGCCGTCTTGTCGCAACTCGACAGGCACACCATGCCGTCGAGCACCGCGCCCTCGACCGCGACTTCGATGTCGTTCACCAGCAGATCGCGAGACGGCATGAGATAACGCCCGCCTCGCCCCGCGCCGGTAATAAAATCACTCGGCGCCGTGGTCTTGATCTCAAACGGCAGACCACCCGCCTCGCGGATGCCTTCCTTGACGATCCGGGCGACTTCATCGAGGTGACTGAAGCAGATCGAAATCTCGGAGGACGAGTTGATCACCGCGATCTTCGGCTTCTGCATGTCCTCGTCGGTCAAGCCAAGCGCGCGCCATTGGGCGCGACGGATCGCCCAGCGCGTCGTTCCCGGTTCGAAATTGGATCGGTAATCGCGCTTGGTCATGCGGAAGTCACTTGCTCGGCTTTGGTTGAAGTTGATGAGCCCGGTAGTGGTCCAACGATCGCGCCCTGCTTCTCAAGCTGCCTGCGAAGAGCGCCGATATCGAGTTTGCGGATGTCGCTAGTGCCTGCCTGAGCAGCGGCTACGCCCGCTGCTTCGCCCAGCGCCATGCAGACAGCCGCGATGCGCATCGACGCGTGGGCGTCATGCGATGCCGACGAACAGCGACCTGCCACCAGCAGACCGTCGATGCCAACAGGCAGCATCATCCGGAACGGTAGTTCGTAGAACGTGCCCGGTTTCAGAAATACCCACTTGGTCGCACGACCCGCGCCGTGTTCTTCGACCGGCCAGGCGCTGCAGGCAATCGAGTCGGCAAAGCGCGCCTCGTTGAGGACATCATCGAGCGTCAGCCAGTAATCGCCACGGATGCGTCGGCTTTCGCGCACGCCGATCTCGGATCCGATGTCGGCGATGAAAGCGTTCTCATATCCCGGCACGAAACGGCGGAAGGCTTCGAGATACATCTTGAGCTGGCGCCGTCCATCGATTTCGGCGCTTGTGACTTCTTCGGTATCCAACGGATCGGGCGACCGGTTGCCCCGCAGCACGCGGGTAATGTTCAGATGCATCGCGCCTTCGCGCAGGCTGAACATGCCGCCGGCCGTGCGCGGCAACGGCAAGCCGGCCGCGACAGCCTTCTCAAGGTGATTACGGAGTTCGTCGCGCGTCATCGCCGTGGCGCGCTCCGTATCCACGCCGCCGAAGCGGAACATTGTGGTCGGCGCCTGGATCAGCGATGGGTCGTGCTCAAAGCCGGCGCCTGCCAAAGAGGCGATATTTGCGTCCCCGGTGCAATCGATCACCGTTGTGGCAGTGCAGGCCCAGCGACCATCACGCCCCTCGAAGATCACGCCGGTGATACGTGCGCCGTCCTTCACAACTCCGACAGCAAGACTGTGCAGGACAACCTGCACGCCGGCTTCGGTGACCATATCGTCGGCGACAAGTTTGATCGCGGTCGGATCGTAAAGAAGCGACGCGGTTTCCAGCCAGCGCATCGGGCCCTTGACGGCACCGAGACCATCCATCCGCTCGATGAGTTCGCCAGCGAAGCCCTTCACCACCGGAATCACATCCGACTCGGTCACGGTGTAAAGGCCGCAGATGCTGCCCAGCGTCACCATGGCGAGCGTGCCGCCGAGGTAACCGTTCTTCTCCACTAGCAACACATCGGCACCCAGCCGCGCTGCCGATGTCGCCGCCGCAAGCCCCGCGGAGCCGCCGCCAACGACCAGAACATCGACGTGTTTGCGCACCGGCGTCTGGCGCGCAGCCTCGGTGATGGTACTCATGATACTAAACCCTTCACCTATCCGTGCGATGCCCTGCCGTCGAACCGCGAATAACGAGTTCAGTCGGGAGACAGATTGTTGAGTGATCGAGGCTCGCGCCGCTGATGCGATCGCGCAGCAGAGCCACGGCTTCGTGTGCCATTTGCTTGAGCGGCTGGCGAACCGTTGTCAGATCGAACGCCGGCCACGCCGCCATTTCGATATCGTCGTAACCGATCAGCCAAAGCTGGCCCGGCACATCGACGCCGCGCGCACGGGCGGCATCGCGCGCACCCAGCGCGATCACGTCGTTGACGCAGAACATCACATCCGGCGGCTGCGCGAGATCGAGCAGATACGACGCGGCATCAAATCCAGTCTTATGCGAGAATGAATCGACGCGGATGACCAGTGATGGATCGAGCGGACGCCCGAGTTCAGCGAGGCGCGAGCGGAATGCACTCTGACGGGCACGAATTGTGCTGGCCAGCGGCGCACCCTCGATCAGCCCGATCCGCTTGCGACCCGCCTTGACGACGTAATCGGCGACACTGATTGCGCCTTGTGTGTTGTCGCTGGACACCTGATCGCACGGCCAGCCTTCGACGACGCGATGAATGAGCACGACCGGCGCGTTCATCATCACCGCTTCATACAGAGGGGTCGACAGCGAGGTCGCCGTCGTCATGATGACGCCGTCGACAAGGCTTTCGCGAACTGCGGACGCGGCGGCACCCTCATCAGTTTCGTCGGTGTTCCACACCATCATGCGCAAGCCTGCTTCGGTCAGTTGCTGACCGAGAATCTGCAGCATCTCGGGATAGAGCGGATTGGCGAGCCGCGAGACGACGACGCCGATATTGCCGGTCCGATTGGTGCGCATCGCACGCGCCATGCCATTCGGCCGGTATTTCATCTCGCGGATGACCGCGAGCACACGCTCTCGCGTTTCGGGCTGCACATTCGTGTTTCCCGACAGGACACGCGATACCGTCGCCTGCGAAACCTTCGCAGCCTTCGCTATGTCTTTGCTCGTTAACGGCAAATTTGATGAATTCGTATTCATCAGATACTAAATCGCTTCCCGAATGTCCATCTAACAGTGGATTGCTATCATGAATACGATTTCATGACAAGTTTGATTCTGGACTATCGATGGGCACGGCCGGCAACGGCCATCCGCGAGAGGCCACGGCCACGCGTTTGGCAACGAATAAGCTATTGGGAAGAATGTGGCGGCTGAACCCGCAAGTGTTGAAGACGCCGCAGCGTGGTCGCGGACAACCGGGTGGCTCTGCCCCTATGACTCGGCAGCCAGAATGGCGGCGACAGAACTTCGCCCTACTCCGTGTCCAGCACGAGCGAAAATTATCGCATCAGGCGAGCCGCAGCCTGCGCGAGCTTACCGTCGGGCGACGCAAGCTCCTCAATGATGGAAAAGTGGTCATGGCCGGCCAGCGGCATCAGTTCGGACGCAACGCCGACCTTCATGCGAACATCGTGATAGTCGCGCGACTGACGTTGCAACTCCGGCAACTCCGCTTCGCCAAACGCGACGATCAGAGGCCCTGACTGTGACGGCTGCTGTCGGATCGGGCTGAGCGCTTGCACTTCATTCTCCGATAGATGCAGCGCATCGTTGAGATAATTCAGCCGACACGGCTCGAGATCAAACACTCCGCTGATGGACAATCCCGCATCGGCTTCGCCGAGAGCCATTGTCGTCAGGTGCCCGCCTGCCGACCAGCCGGACACCAGAATCCTGTTTGCGGAAATGCCGTGATCAGACCCGTGCTGGCGAAGCCATCGCAAGGCGGCGCGGACTTCGCCGACGATCTCCGTCAAGGTCGCCTCGGGTGCAAGCGTGTACCCGATCAATGCGACGTCGAAGCCACGCGCCAGCGGTCCCGCAGCGACACAAGAAAAGACCTCCTTGCTGTTGCGCTGCCAATAACCACCGTGAATGAAGGCGAACAACGGCGCGCTGGCGTGACCACTGCGAAAGATATCGATCCTGTTGCGAGGCTTCGGGCCATAGGGGATGTCGAGAGTCTCAGGACGCTCCTTGCGCAGACGCGCACTCCGCTCGGTCCATTCGGCCATTTTTTCCGCGCTATTCTTGACGGCCAGCCCATTGTTATAGGCAGCGTCCAGTTCAACGCGGGTCATGCCGCGCCAGATGATTTCAGTCATTGTCCACGTCCGATTACGGCAAATGCACCCTCCAGATCGGCGATCAGATCGGCTTCAGCTTCCAGTCCCACCGAAAGCCGCAGCAGGCCGTCGGTAATGCCGGCAGCTTTGCGCGTTTCGTCCGACATTCCGGCATGGGTCATCGTGACTGGATGAGCCACAAGGCTTTCGATGCCGCCAAGCGATTCCGCGAGGCGGAAAATCCGCAGCGCCTCGACAAAGCGGCCGACCGCCGCCCGGCCCCCTTTCAACTCGAAACTGAGCATGGCACCGAAGCCCGATTGCTGGGCTTTGGCGATCGCATGACCGGGATGAGAGGGCAAACCCGGATAATGACACGCGGCGACAAGCGGATGCTTGGCGAGAAATTCGGCGATGACCTGCGTGTTCTGCTGCTGGCGCTCCATGCGCGGAAACAGCGTGCGAATGCCGCGCAGGGTCAAATAGGAATCGAACGGCGCGCCAGTGGTGCCGACGATATTGGCCCAGGCTGCCAGAGCATCGACATCGGCAGCGTCGGCCGCGATCACGGCGCCGCCGACCACATCCGAATGGCCGTTGAGATATTTCGTTGTCGAATGGATGACGAAATCCGCGCCCAGCGCGATCGGGCGTTGCAGCGCAGGCGACAGGAAGGTGTTGTCCACTGCGACCTTGGCGCCCGAAGCCTTGACTTGCGCCACGACCGCCCGAATGTCGACGATGCGCATCAGCGGGTTGCTCGGGGTCTCGATCAGAACCAGCTTCGGCTTGTCGCCGAACGCCGCGGCCAGCGCCGCCTTGTCGTTCTGATCGACGAAAACAACCTTGAGGTGACCACGGTCGTGGCGGGTTCGCAGGAGACGGTGCGTGCCGCCATAACAATCGTGCGGCGCGATCACTAGATCGTCGCGAGACAATTGCGACAGCACGAGATCGACCGCCGCCATGCCGGACGAGACCACCACCGCGCCCGCGCCGCCCTCGAGCTTGGCAAGCGTATCGGCAAGCAGCGCGCGGGTCGGATTGCTGGTCCGGGTATATTCATGCGGACCGGCCTGCTCAAAGCCAGAAAAGGCGAACGTGCTCGACAGATAGACCGGCGGCGTCATCGCCCCGAAATTCTCATCCGTGGCGATACCGTTCGCGGCCGCAATGGTTTCCAGTTTCGTGGGCTCGGACATGACGTTCAGGACTTTCGTATGGACGTACCAGGGTAAGACGAGGCCCTTCCGTTTTACCGCATGGAGCGACCCGTTGCGTATTTAAAGTACGCCAATTGAACCACAAACCGCTCTTGTCGAGCCATCACACGATCTTCTGGCCCAATAACGACAAAAAAGCATGGCCGGCCCGGCCATGCTTTTCAGAGCAACAAAGAGCAAACAATAAGAAATGGACAGGCTCTGCAGATTATTTGCCGAGCCGGGTGGCCTTACCTGTGCTGGCCACCGGAGCCACGACCGACCGACGGCGCCCTGCTCAATCGTTGAAAAATCGCCCCTCCTTCACCTCGGCGACATAGCCGGCGCGAATGACGAAATCGCCGAAGCGCTCGTCGGGCTTGCGGTCACGCGCGTAGTGGCCAAGCGTCTTGTCGAGCGCTTCGAGAATGGCGCTCTCGCCGACGTTCTCAAGATACATCTTGTTGAGACGCTGGCCGTGGAAGCCGCCGCCCAGATAGAGGTTGTACTTGCCCGGCGCGCGACCGGTCAGCCCGATCTCGGCGATATAGGGCCGTGCGCAGCCGTTCGGGCATCCCGTCATGCGGATGGTGATAGGCTCGTCCTTCAAGCCATGTGCATGGAGGATGGTCTCGATCTTGGTCACGAGGTCTGGCAGATAGCGCTCGCTCTCCGCCATCGCCAGGCCGCAGGTCGGCAACGCCACACAAGCCATCGAATTGAGACGAAGCGCGCTGCGGGTCTCGAACTCGTCGAGCCCATATTCCTTCATCAAGACTTCGATGGCGGGCCGATCTTCGGGGGCGATATCGGAAATGATGAGATTCTGGTTCGGCGTGATCCGGAAAGTTCCCTTATGGACGCGCGCGATGGCACGCAACCCGTCCATCATCGGTCGCTCGGGTGCATTGATGACGCGACCGTTCTGGATGAACAGCGTGCAGTGCTCGCGCCCGTCTTCACCCGTGATCCAGCCCAGCGGATCGCCGTTCGAGGTGAAGGTGTAAGGCTGTGCCGGCGCAAGCGCGAAGCCGAGTCGCCGCTCGATCTCCGCCTTGATCCAGTCGAGGCCTTTCTCGTCGATGGTGTACTTGAAACGGGCATGCAAGCGATCGAGGCGGTCGCCGTAATCGCGCTGCACGGACATCACCGCGTCGATCGCCGGAAACAGCTTATCGACATCGATATAGCCGATCACGCTGGCAAGGCGCGGATAGGTCTTCGGCGCCTGATCGGTGCGGCCAAGGCCGCCGCCGATCGCGACATTGAAGCCCTTCAGCTTGCCACCCTGCGCGACGGCGATGAAACCGAGATCCTGGCTGTAGACGTCGATGTCGTTGCTGGGTGGAATGGCAAAACCGATCTTGAACTTCCGCGGCATGTAGGTGCGGCCGTAGAACGGCTCTTCCGGTCCATCGGTATCTTGCCGCTCCGCGCCATACCAGATTTCGCTATAGGCGCCCGTCCGATGAACCGCGTGGTCGCTGGCCCGCTTGGCGAGCGCATAGACTTCCGCGTGCAATTTCGACAGATTAGGGTTGACCGTCGCCATCACGCCGCGCGTATCGTCGCCGCACGCTGCCTTGGTATCGAGCAGAACATCACGCAGGCCCTGAATGGCGGGGCGCAGATTGTGCTTCATGATGTGATGGAGCTGGAACGTCTGCCGCGTTGTCAGCCGTAGTGTGTCGCCGCCGTAGGCACGCCCGATTTCGTCGAGCTTGAGCCACTGGCTCGGGCTGCAGACGCCGCCCGGCAAACGCACACGCGCCATGAAGGAAAAGGCCGCCTCCAGCTTCTGCCGCCGGCGCTCATCGCGAATGTCGCGATCGTCCTGCTGATAGATGCCGAAGAATTTCATCAGCTTGGCATCGTTCGCGGTCACCGCGGCGGTGATCTCGTCCGCCAGGCTTTGTTTGATCGTGCCGCGCAGATAGTCGCTGTTGGCTTTCAGCGTTTCGTCCGGCCCAAGCTTATCGAGAGGTTGGGAAACATCGCGGCTGCGATCGGGCTGCGTCTTCACGTCCATTCAATTTGCCTCAGTACACATCGAGCCGATAGCGACGATCGCGCTGCATATCCGAAAGGTAAGCGTGCGCCCCATCCCGATCGAGACCACCGTGCTCGGCAACGATATCCGTCAGCGCTGCATGAACGTCGGGCGCCATATGCGCGGCATCGCCGCAGACATAGACCCATGCACCTTCCTCCAGCCACGCATAAACGTCGCGACCTTGCCGGCGTAGCCGATCCTGCACGTAGGTCTTGGGCGCAGCGTCACGCGAGAAAGCGAGATCGAGCCGGCTGAGCACGCCGTTCTTGAGCAATTCCTGCCACTCGACCTGATAGAGGAAATCGCTGCGGAAGTTACGCTCGCCGAAGAACAGCCATGAGCCGCCCAACGCGCCGCGCGCCTCCCGCTCCTGCATAAAGGCGCGATAGGGTGCCACGCCGGTGCCGGCGCCGATCATCAGGATCGGCACGTCGTCGGCCGGCAGATGGAAATGGTCGTTCGACTGGATATACACCGGAACAGTCGCGTCAGCTTCAGCGCGGCCGGCGAGATAACCGGAGGAAACGCCGGTGCGTTGCAGATCGTGCAGCGCATAGCGCACCGTGCTGACCGTCAGATGCGCCTCGTCCGGCACCGCGGCGAGGCTTGAGGCGATCGAATAGAGCCTCGGCTGCAACGGACGAAGGCCGGCGATGAACTGCGCGGCATCGATGCCGGGGGCGGGGAAATGGCTGACAATGTCGAGGATGTGATGGTTGCGGAGGAACGGCGCGCGCGCCTCTGCCTGATCGCCACCGCGCAGCGCCTGCAACTCCGCGGCGCCGGTGATCTCGGCCCAGTGGTCGAGAAAGCGCGGCGTTGCCGCCGTGATCTCGAATGTGCCGTTCAGTGCTTCCCCGAGGCTTATGGTCCCCTGCTTCACTGTGACCGAGGTCTCGGCCGACAATGAAAGCTTGTCCAGCAGCGTAGCGACGAGCGCTGGGCTATTGCGCGGCACGACGCCAAGCGCATCACCGGGCTGATAGCTCAATCCGGATTCCGCCAGAGACAACTCGATATGACGCGTTTCCTTGGTCGATCCACGCCCGGTCAACACGATATTGTCGATGACCGAGGCATGAAACGGGTTCTTCTTGTCGAAGGACGTAGGAGCCAGTGCCGCGTCCTGCGGCAAGGCTATTGATACCGCCACAGGCCGCGAGCCTTGCGCCGCCGGCACAAGATTGCCGACGATCGATGCGATCCATTCGCCAGCGGCATCTTCATAGTCCACATCGCAATCGATACGATCTGCGATGCGCTGTCCGCCTAGTTCCTCAAGTCGCCGATCGACGCGCTTGCCGGCTTCGCAATAGCGCTCGTAGGTCGAGTCGCCCAGCGCCAGGACGGCGAACCGCAACTGCGGCAGCTTGGGCGCCTTGCGGCTTTCCAGAAATTCGAAGAAGCCGACCGCCGTCTGCGGAGCGTCGCCCTCTCCATGGGTGCTGGTGATAACGAGAAGATCCTGCTCGTCCCTAAGATTTCGCGTCTTGTAGTCCGCCATGTCGGCGACGCGCGCCTCAATACCCTTCGCCTTCGCCGCCTCGGCAAGCGATTTGGCCAGCGCCTTGCTGTTTCCGCTTTCACTGCCAAACAGAACTGTCAGAAGACGCGTTGCCGGCGCGAAGACAGGTTCGGCCGCGAAACGAACCGATGCGCCAGCTGCCAACTCGGGAGCGAGCGCTGTTCGCGCGTGTTGACTGAGGCCAGTGAAATAACCGCTGATCCAGATGGCCTGCTCGCGGCTCAGCGACGTGGCGAGCCGGTTGACCTGCTCCCATTGGTCGGTCGTTAGCGTCGAGCTTGGAAATTCCAACTTAGTCATTGCATTCAGGCCCCAAGGACGAGCTGGCACGTGTCGCGCTCAGCTCCCCGGATCGATTCGATTCACGAGAAAACCGGAGAACGCGATTTCGCCCGCCGTCGACAGCTCTCGATAGGATCAACACGGGTCACGCCACTCCAGGCGCAAGGACACAAGCGGCTGATGATGGATATCGCCAGAAGAACAGGACCGGAGGATTGCTGGCGCAGCTTCATCGACCCAATCAGCTGTATGAGAGAGATCAGCCATCGGCCTGCTCAATACTTGTGCTGATTGACGTAACGACCCTTTCCCCTCGAACACAATATGTTCGCGGAAATAAGATATTTTCTCTGAATCCGGCTTCGGAGACGATGAAATTATTGCATCTCAGCGCCGCACGAGAGCATCGTCTGCTTCAGGATTCAGGGACATCTTTGAAGCAATGCAGCCCCGCGGAGGCGGCGCAACACGCGCCAAGGGAACCTACCCGCAAACGCGGAAAGACGACTGGTTAATCGCTCGATTTTTTGCTGCTTGGACGACTAGTTCCGCGTCCGGATCGTCGTCCGGACGCAGTCGCTTCATTTAATACGCACCGCGAGCAAGAGCGCGCTCAGCCGAAATATGCCTGCTGCACTTCGTCCGCCTGGCTGAGTTCGCTCGGCGTGCCTTCCATCACAACCTTGCCCTTGGACAGGACATATCCATAGTCGGCGATGGCAAGGGTCTGATGGACATTCTGCTCGACAAGGAAAATTGGGATGCCACGTTCCTTGATCTTGCGAATGATGTTGAAGTTCTCCTTGACGAAAAGCGGCGATAGGCCGAGCGACGGCTCGTCGATCAGGAGAAGTTTCGGCGCCCGCATCAGCCCCCGGCCGATCGACACCATCGCCTGTTCGCCGCCTGACATCGTGCCGGCCAGTTGTAGTCGCCTTTCGGCCAGCCGCGGGAAGAGCTGAAAGATTTCGTCCATGCGCTCGGCGATGACATCGCGCGACGATTCCTGATAGGCGCCGAGCCGCAGGTTTTCCTCGACCGTCAGCTTGGGAAACACCTTGCGCCCTTCCGGGATGCAGGCCATTCCGGCGGCGATCACCTTGTGGGTCGGCAACGGCGTGATGTCCTGACCGTCGAAGACGATCCGGCCGGCCCGCGGCGGCGTCAGACCCAGGATAGAACGAATGAGGGTCGTCTTGCCCGAGCCGTTGGACCCGAGCAGGCACGTAATGCGTCCCGGCTCGATCTTCAGCGACACGCCCTCGAGCACATCCGCCTTGTCATAGGCTGTGTAGACACCCTGGATATCCAGAACGCTGGCCATCTACTCCACCCCCAGATAGGCTTCCTGCACCTGCTTGTCCGTCGCAACCTGGCGGTACGGTCCCTCCGCGATCTTGCGTCCGAAGTTGAGCACCACGCAACGGTCGGTGATCCGCTCGATCAACCCCATTTCGTGCTCGACGATAATGATCGCGAGGCTCTTGTTGAGCTCGCGAACCTGCAGGATGTCGTCCATCAGTTCCTTGGTTTCGTCATGCGTCATGCCGGCCGACGGCTCGTCGAGCAAAAGCAGCTTGGGCTGGCTGATCAGGGCGCGGCAAATCTCGATGCGACGGCGATCGATCATCGGCAGACCGCCGACCGGCTCGAGCATACGCCCGACCAGTTGCGGCTCGAACACCTCGAGCAGCTTGCGTGCTTCGTCGTAGTTCGCCTCGAACTCGCGCCGGAAGTCATTGCGGCGCATCAGATTGAACCAGAGGCCCTGATTGAGCCGCCGGTGGTTGCCAATCATGATGTTGTCGAAGATCGACAACGACAGCGACAAACGCGAGCGCTGGAAGGTTCGTGAAATCCCGGCGCGATAGATCTTGTGCGGCGGCACGCGGCTGATGTCCTGCCCGTCAAACGAGATGCTGCCGTTGTTCGCGCTGTAGATGCCGGTAATGACATTAAAGAACGTCGTCTTGCCGGATCCATTGGGGCCGATCAGGCCGATGATCTCCTGCGGCGATGCCGACAGATCGAGGCTGTCGAGCGCGACGACGCCGCCGAACTTGCGGGTCAGCCCGCGGGCTTCGAGCAAAGCGGTCATGAGCGTGCTCCCGGGAAATACCGGCGCACAGGCCGCGGCAGCAGGCCCTCAGGGCGGAACAGCAACACCGCGATGACGATCAGCGCATAGAGCAGGAAGCGATATTCCTGAATCGTCTGCAGCTTCTCCGGCACCACCACCACGATGAACGTGGCGACAATGACGCCCCATGGATTGCCGATGCCCCCGAGCAGAAGAACCGAGACCATGATCAGCGAATCGGAGAAAGCATAGTTGTTGGGGGCAACGAAGGCGCCGACCATGCCGAACAGCGCGCCTGCGGTGCCGATGACGAAGTTACCGAGCAGGAACGCGACGATCTTCCACCGCGCGATATCCAGACCAAAGCAGCCCGCCGCGGTTTCATCGAGCCGGAGCGCATCGAGATTGAGACCGATCCATGAGCGATCGAGACGGCGAACCAACACGAACGCGCCGCTCAGCAGCACCATGCTGAGAACGAAATAGCTGAGATAGAACGACATCTCGGCCGATCCGATCTCGAAATTATCATTGAACGACCAGCCAAAGAGGTTCATGCCCTTGACCTGCATGCCCTGCGGGCCGCCAAGAACGTCGTTCACCTCAAGGAATGTCTTGAGCAGCAATGCAAACGCGATCGTGACCAGCGCGGCATAGTGACCGCGCGTGCGCAACACCGGTAGGAGCAGCAGCGACCCGATCGCCGCGGCCAGAACACCACCGATCGGAATGATCAGGATCGGCGGCACCGCGGAATGAGAGCCGAGAACGGCGGACGTATAGGCGCCGATTCCGAAGAACGATGCGCCGGCGAAATTCAGGACACCGGCCTGTCCGAACTGAATGTTGAGGCCGAGCGCGGCCACTGCATAGAGCAGCACCGTCACAAACAGCAGCAACACGAAGTGATCGTCGTGGAAGTAACCTGCGACGACGAAGGCCGCGAGCACGGCGCACAAGTTCAGCGCGTTCTCGTGATCCTGAAAGCTGTCGCCGATCCGCGTCAGCCAGCCGGCGTAATGAGCGACAACCACAAGCACGACCGCAGCTGCCAGCAGGCCGATAATCAGCATCTGCTGTTCGGCGGACAGAAGAGCGATCAGGTAAACCGTCGTGAGTGCCAGAGACAGAATACCTGGCAGAAGGGAGCTTTGCGCTTTCCCCGAAATAGCCGACATCATCTCAGACCCGCTCGCTGACTTTTTCCTGGATCAGTCCGGTCGGGCGCCATGCGATCAACGCGATCACAGCAGCGAAGGCGAACACGTCCTTGTAGGCGCTGGCGAATGGCAACGCGACCGTACCGATGGCCTGCAGGGCGGCGAACATGAAGCCACCGATGATGGCGCCGTAGATGCTGCCCAGCCCGCCGATGATGGCGGCGGCGAATCCGATGACGCCGAGATACAGACCCATGCCGAAATTGATCTCATTATAATAGAGGCCGTTCATTACCCCGGCGTAGGCTGCCAGAGCCGATCCGATGGCGAACGTCACCAGCACCACCGCGGTGAAGTTCACGCCCATGGTGCGGGCGGTTTCTTCATCCTGCGCCACGGCGCGGATGGCGAGGCCAAGCTTGGTGCGATTCAGCAGAAGCTGAAGCCCGACGATGACGAGAACGCCAGCGACAAACATCAAAACGTTATCGAGCCGCAGATTGAAGTTGCCGATGTTGATCGACGAATTCGGCAGCAACGGCGGAAACGGCTTCGGGTTGGCGCCCTGCGGATAGAACAGGCGAACGGCTTCGCGCAGCACCGTGCCCAGCATCAGGGTGATCAGCAGCGTGTTCAGCGGCGGCGCCGACCGCAACGGCATCACCAGGTAGCGGGCGATCACCATGCCCAGCAACGCCATCGACAGAATGGCCACGATAAGCATCGCCACCAGCAGCACCGGGCTGGAGTGCACGCCGATCGCGCTCAAGCCCACAAACGTCGCCAGAGCCGCGAAAGCGCCCACAGTCAGAACATCGCCGTGCGAAAACTTGATGATGTCCAGCACGCCGAAGAACAGCGTAAAGCCCACTGCAACCAGCGCATACATCATGCCGAGCATAAGCGCATTGGTGACGTATTGAGCCAGCAGGCCTACGTCCATCGCGGAATCTCCCCACCCCTGTCGTCAACAGACGCAAGGCGAGGATATCGCCTTGCGTCCAGTCAGTTCGTTACTTCTGGCCCGGCAGCTTGCGCTTGCCGCTGGCGTATTCGCTATCAGCCCATTCGACGAACTTGCCATCCTGCACCACGTACTTGGTGATGACGGGCACAACGTTCTGGCCATGATCGTCGAATGTAATCTTTCCGACGATGGAATCGCGATCCTTTACGTTCATCAGGTCCGCGATCACCTTCTTCCGGTTCGGGCCAACCCGTTCGATGGAATCAATGATCATATCCATCGCCGCGTAGGAAAACGCGCCATATGCTTCCGGCGGGTTGTCGTACTTCTGGGCGCTATACTTTTCCATGAAGAACTTGCCGCCGGGCAGCTTTTCGACCGGCGCGCCTTCACGAAACGCCAGCGTGCCTTCGGCCAGCGGTCCCAATCCCGCGATATAGGCATCCGACACGATGCCGGAGGTGCCGTCGAACACCGCCTTGATTCCGAGCTTCTCCATCTGCGAGCGGACACGCACGCCGATCGGAGTAAGTCCGCCGAAGTAAATTACTTCGGGATTCAGCGCCTTGATCTGCGTGAGTTCAGCCGTGAAATCCTGCTGATCCGCAGTCACGCCGAAGGTCCCGACAATCTTGCCGCCGAGCTTGGTGAAGGCCTGGGTGAAATACTGGTTGTGGCCCTTGCCGTAGTCGGTAGTGTCGTGGATCACGGCAACGGTTTTGTAGCCGAGCTTGTTGATCAGTTCCGCATTGGCATCGTTCTGGTTGATCATCGTGCCGTTCACACGATGGACCTCGGCATACTTGTTGCGATAGGTGATGTCGGGCAGTACCGCGCCCCACACGATCACCGGCAAACCGAACTTGTGATAGATGTCGACCGTTGCGATTGCGGTCGCGGAGCAATAGTGCGTCGCCGCGGCGATGACTTCCTTGTCGGCCGCCATCTTGGTCGCGGCTTGAACGGCTACGTTCGGCTTGCATTCGTCGTCGAGCACGACCAGCTCGTATTCATACTTCGTCTTGGGATCGGCATTACGCAGCTTGACTGCGAGATCAGCAGAGTTACGGCCGCCCAATCCGTTAACTGAAACGCCGCCGGTCAGCGGCCCGATGAATCCGACCTTGACCTTATCCTTGGCCTGCGCCGCCCCGGCCAAAGTGCCGGCAAAAATTGCGCATGCGGCAACATAACTAAAGTGTCTCGCAAAACGATACATCCGTTCCTCCCTTGCGGCTCCTGCCTGCCGACGCAGCCGTTTCTCCGATCAGGCTACTTGTGCAAATGGTTCCAGCAGTTGCACTCAATGTCAATATTTATGTATACAAGACCGTATCGCTCCTTCCAGCCGCAGACGACGGGAAGGGCGGTGCACGGCCGCCAAATATCACTCGCAGAAGCAGGCTTTGGTGACCAGACACAAATTCGAGCATCGGACGCCCAACACCTAGGCGCGGTACATTGTCGCGATGAAGCCCACTGCGAAGCTCCGCCAGCATCTGGAAGATGAGATTGTCACGGGAAAGCTGGCGCCCGGGACCCGACTCGACGAGGTCTCGCTTGCTAGGAAATTCGGCTTCTCCCGAACCCCGATCCGGGAAGCACTCTTCCAGCTTGAAGCCATCGGCCTCGTGGAGATCCGGCCTCGCAGAGGCGCCATCGTCAGCGCCCCGGACCTGCAGCGTCTCATTGAAATGTTCGAGACCATGGCAGAGCTCGAGGCGTCTTGCGCCCGGCTCGCCTCCCGGCGCGTCACGGCCGACGACGAGGCGGCGCTGCTCACGGCGCACCGGGCATGCATTGCCGCCGCCACGGCAGGCGACCATGAAACCTATTACGACGAAAACGCCGCGTTTCATGCGGCGATCTATCGGGCGAGCCACAACTCCTTTCTCGCCGAACAGGCGCGGGCGCTGCACCGTCGCCTCACCTCTTTCCGGCGCGTTCAGTTGCGCGCCCGCAACCGCATCGCCCAGTCTCTGCAGGAACACGAGGATATCGCTCAAGCCATTCTGGCGGGCGACGGCGATCTCGCGGCACAACGCATCCGCGATCACATCGTGATCCAGAGCGAGCGGTTCGCCGACGTCGTTGCAAGCCTGACGGCCCAACCATCGGCCTGACTTCGATAGCGGCGATCAGCGCGAACGTCGGATTCAGGACACTAATGCAAGGGCGGCGTGCTTTGGGGCGGCACACGGCAACGAACGGCCTGCTCGATCCAGTAGGCAAGATTGATCAGCTTGCCTTCATCCCACGGGCGGCCGAGAAGCTCGACGCCAACGGGCACGCCCACCGGCGCGTTGGCGTCCGGCTTCGAGAAGCCTGCCGGAAGCGCAATCGACGGAAAGCCGGTGACGGAGCCAAGCGCGCCATTCCGCTCGATCTGGCGCGAGCCGATCGGCACCACAAGCCGCTGCTGATGCGGAAAGATCAGCGCATCGAGATTGTTCTCGACCAGGGTTTCCAGCACGCGATCACGCAGCTTCAGCCGCCTCGACAGGCGCTCCCGATACTCCAATGAATCGCGATTAAGCTCGTGAGCCTTACGCAATTCGGCCTCGATACCCGGAGAGAATTTTTCCGACGCAATGACCTCGTGCAGCGATTTGACCGGTGCCTGAAGCGCCGGCACGGACAGATACGCATCGAGATCAGGCTTAAAGTCGTACAGATGCACGCTGACATCAGACGCCAGCGCGGTTGCATCGAGCGTGGAATCCTTCACCGAGACGGTTACAACACCTTCCTCTCGAATCCGGTCGATGAGGCCTCGAACGATCGTGTTGACGTCATGGTGCTCTTCTCCGGCGCCGAACAATGTCTCAAGAACGCCAATCCGGGCGCCCTTCAGCCCACCGGCCGTCAGGTATCGTGTATAGTCCGGCTGGGTGTGGCCCGAACTCCATGCAGTTGCGGGATCGTCAGCATCGAGGCCCACAATGACGTTCAGCATCTTGACGGCATCGGTGACCGTCCGCGCCATCGGCCCCGCCGTATCCTGCACGCTGGAATAAGGAATGATGCCTGCACGGCTGATCAATCCCACCGTCGGCCGAATTCCCACAATGTTGTTGGCCGATGCAGGCGATCGGATCGAATTGACCGTATCAGTGCCAATCCCGAGGATTGCGTAGTTCGCAGCCAGGCCAGCACCGGTGCCGCCGCTCGAACCACCGGGCGTGCGGGAAAGGTCGTAAGGATTGCGCGTCTGCCCGCCGAGCGAACTGATGGTCTCACCCCAGACGGCAAACTCATGAAGATTAACCTTGGCAAGGGCAATCGCGCCCGCCGCCCTCAGCTTCTGCACAATCGTCGCGTCGCTTGGGGGAATAAAACCCTCGAGGCTGACCGATCCGCCGGTCGTCGGCATATCCTTGGTGTTGACGTTATCCTTGAGCAGAACCGGAATACCATGCAGAGGTCCTACAAAACCGGACCGGCTGAATTTGGCATCGAGCTCATCAGCCTGCGCGAGCGCATCGGGACTGATCGAGATGACGGCGTTGAGGGCAGGCCCTTTCGCGTCGAATGCCGCGATACGCTCCAGATACATTTCGACCAGTCGGCGTGAGGTCAGAGCGCCCTTCTCTATCGCAGCATGAACATCCGAGATGGTCGCTTCGTGCAAGACAAATTCCGACATTCCAACCGCCGTCACTGAACGACCTTCCGCGAAGGCCACAGCATCTGTGAGTGAACTTCATGCCCGATCTTCATATCAGTCCTGGTACCGACGAAGCACGGAGACCGGCAGAACGATCCTTAGCAGGTTTTTCCGAAGCCTGCCCATGGCCTGGATCTAACTACGACAGAACCTTCTCGCGCATGCGGCCTCCGTCGCCGGGCACGAGTTCGCGCGATGCAAGTCTCACACGTAGCGCGCTCTTCACCGCATCCGACGCCGCGACAATCCCGTGTTCTGCAAACGCCTCATGGTTTTCCTCGATGTCGTCGAGCGCATAGAGATAGTTGACCATCAGACCGAGCGATTGCCTCATGCCTTTGGCCGACAGATCACCAAGAAAATTCAGCCGCTCGAGCCGCGCGCCGTTGCCGAGATGAAAGCGTGCCACCGCATCAAGCGGCTTGCCGGACGGCCGTTTCGCTTTCAGGAAATAATACGCGGCGAGCGACGTAATCTCGTCCCTGAAATCTTCGACGTTTCCACCGTCCTCGAGCGCAAGCAGCGCGTGCCGGTTTTCCTCGTCAAGCGCCGGCGAGTCATCGGCCTTGAGTTGCTTGCGCGCCCAATCCGCAAAACCCGGTACCGGCGACAACGTAACGAACGTCTTCAGGTTTGGAAGTTCGCGTGTGATATCCTCGACAACCTGTTTGATCAGGAAGTTTCCGAACGAAACGCCCGCGAGTCCCCTTTGAGTATTCGATATGGAATAGAAGACGGCAGTGGTTGCTTCGTGAGGCTGAATGGCAAGACGCGATTTGTCCAGCAAGGGCCCGATCGCCCCGGGGATGTCCATTGTCAGCGCCACCTCGACGAAGATAAGCGGCTCATCGACCAGTTGCGGATGGAAGAACGCAAAACAGCGGCGGTCCGCAGGCTCGAGACGGCTGCGAAGATCGTCCCAATCCTCGATGGCGTGGACGGCCTCGTACTTGATGATCTTCTCGAGGATATTCGCGGGTGTATTCCAGTCGATCCGGCGCAACACAAGAAAACCACGATTAAACCATGACGAAAACAGGTGGACGAACGCATCGTCGACGCGTCGAAGTTCGCGATGAGCGGGCAGGAGCGCGAGCAACTCTTCCCGCATGCGCACTAGGGAAGCCGTGCCTCCCGGCGCCAGATTCAGGCGCCTGATCAATTCCTGCCGCCGCGGCTCTGCAGCGGCGTGAAGCGCCTCGAGCTCAGCGTGACCGTCGCCTTCCTGCCGCTGATAGGACGCGATGGCCAGTTCAGTCATCCGGCGATCAGGGCCGAACCTGTCGACAAGTGACGAGAGAAATTTGAGTTTTTCGATTTCGTCGGCGCGCTCGAAGGCATCGAGTAGCGAGCCGGCCAGAGCCACGCCTGACGCCTCGCCACGCCGCGACAGCAGCAACTCGCCCAGGGATTCAAGATCGTGCTCCTCGATAGACGTGCCCGGCATGCGCCGGCCCAGCATCGCGCGCCCCCGCCTGCCTAGGCTCTCGATCAGATTCCAAAGAAACTCTGATCTCGTTATCCGCTCCGATCTCGCGCCGCTCATCGTTCGCTACCCCGTTCGGCCGGAAAACGCAGAGATCAGACCATTGGTAGCCAGGCTTTACTGGCGCTGCCCCAAGTCCAACCCACACCACGCGTTGGCTGCGTTCTTTTTTGATCAGATTGCATACAATAAACTATTCTCTGCATACTTTCTATTTTGTCAAGCTAATGCTACCGGAGGAAAGGCAAGGCGGCGGCATGTAGATGAGTCAGTCTTTCAAGCTCAAGCAGGCGATCGAGGACGCTGTCATCGCGGGAGAATTTCTCCCCGGCGATCGGCTCGACGAGATTTCGTTGGCGGAACGCTTCGGAGTGTCACGAACTCCCGTCCGGGAGGCGCTGCTTCAGCTCGGTGCTGAAGGCTTTATCGAGGTGCGGCCGCGTCGCGGCGCAATCGTCAGCGTTCTTTCACCGACACAGCTTTTCGAAATGTTCGAAACCATGGCGGAAATTGAAAGCGCCTGCGGCCGGCTGGCAGCCAGACGCCTCACCGCCGAAAGCGACGCGGCCATGGAAGAAGCTCATCGCGGATGTGAAAAGGCGGCGAAGGAAGGCGATAGCGAGCAGTACTACGCGGTGAACCGCACCTTCCACGAGGCGATCTACCGCGCCAGCCGCAATCGATTTCTAGCGGAGCAAGCTCTCGCGCTTCACAAACGGCTCAGCGCCTATCGCCGGGTTCAACTCCGTGCCCGCAACCGGTTGCTGCAATCCCTGCGAGAGCACGCCGGAATTCTCGAAGCGATCCGTGCCGGCGACGAGCAGCTCGCGGCGAGCCGCCTGCATGGTCATGTCCTGGTGCAGGGCGAGCGGTTCTCCGACATGATGCTGAATCTGAAGACAGAGAGTCGCTCAAAAGCTGCCGGCTAGCAGTCCATTAGTCGTCGCCGGACCATGGCGGCTAACTGATTCATCAAAGCAGGTTGCCCGACCTCGGCTTTCCGAAAGCTAAGATCGGGCCTCCCACGAAACCAAGCTCACGATCTCATCTCCCGTGAGCGCTAAATGATGACGGCTGTTACGAAGCCGGACGCTTCATCTGACATGTGGTCGGCTGGGTAATTGCCGCCGCGTCAATTTTCTTGTTAGTCCGCCAGCCCAGGCCGGTCTTCTCCTGATCGAACAGAACGTCCGCGGCACCGGCCTTGACCCAGGTCTTGATGTAAAGCGGCTGCTGGATCTGATGATCAGACGCGCGCATTTCCACTTCACCGTTGAGGCTCGTGAACTTCATGCCTTCGAGGGTGTTCGCGATCTTCAAAGCCTCCGACGAATTGGCGTCCTTCGCGGCTTTGGCCAACATCGCTACAATAGTGTACGTGGACATCTGATAGTAGTCGTCATCGTATTTCTTACGGAAATCTTCGATGAGATTCTTGCCGTTGTAGGTCTCGTTGTTCATGTTCCAGTAGCTGATCGTCTTGACGCGATTCTCGCCGTCAGATGCAATTGCCGTCGGCACGCCACTGTTGTCGCCGTAAAGGGTGTAAAAGTTCGCACTTAGGCCGGCTTCCTTCGCCGCCTTGATCAGCAAGGCAAGATCAGCGCCCCAGTTTCCTGTGATCACTGTGTCTGCGCCAGCAGCTTTAATCTTGGCGACGTAGGGCGCGAAATCCTTCACTTGCGCGATCGGATGAAGATCGTCACCAACGATTTCCACGTCCGGGCGCTTCGCCTTCAAATATTCCTTCGCGGCGCGGCTGACTTGCTGCCCGTGGGAGTAGTTCTGGCCAATGATGTAGACGCGCTTTACCGCCTTGTCGGACGCAAGATAGCTTGTGAGCGCCTCCAGCTTCATGTCGGAGTTAGCGTCGAAGCGGAAATGCCAGAAGCTGCACTTGCTATTGGTAAAGTCCGGATCAAGCGCACCATGGTTCAGGAACAGAACACGCTTGTCGGGATTTCGCTGGTTGTGCTTGTTGATGGCATCAATCAGCGCGGCTGCGGCCCCAGAGCCGTCGCCCTGCACGACGTAACGGAAACCGCGGTCGATCGCGGAATTCAGCTGGGCGATCGATTCCTGCGGGCTGCCCTTGTTGTCGAATCCTTCGACATGAAGGGTCTGCGACCCACCCCACTTCTCCTTGTTTGCCAAATCGACGGCGAACTGGAGACTCTTCAGCTGATTGTTCCCCACTGGCGCAAACGGGCCGGTGAGCGGATCGATGAATGCAATCTTGACGTCCTGTGCGCTGACAGCGACGGGACAAACACACGCCATGACAACCGCAGCCAACCAACCAAACGACCTCACCTTACTCATGATAGTCCTCTCTAAATGAAACTCTGATCGGATATTCAGACCGTCGCCGCGCGAATGCGCCCGAGCACCGGACGCAAATAGGACAGGAACAGCGCGGGGTTCTCGCTCATCGGGAAATGGCCGAGACGTTCCATGATCGTCACGTCGATGCCAGCCGCCTGCTTCGCCACCTCTCGGGTGTCGTCCGGCGAGCAGGAATAGTCATACTCCCCCGTCAACAGATAGAGTGGGCAGCGGCTTGTATCGATCTTCGCGACGTCAGCGCGGATATCGCCTTCGAGCTGGTAGAAATGCAGGTCGCCGAGAAAAACCCCTGGCCCACCTTGCATGTAATGCCATAGCGTTTCCCATCGCTCGTTCTCGGGACTACAGGGGCTGACCAAGCCAGACACCGCGCCTGCGCAAGCTTCGCCGCCGTGGACGTCAGAACGATGCAGATAGCTCGAATCGAAGTAGCGCTTGACGTGTGCGCCAGACTGCAAACCGATGATTGAACGGAAACGCTCGGGGTGGTGGAGCGCAAGATGCAACGCGACACGGCCGCCAATCGAACATCCCATCGCGATGGGACGATCCAGCTCCAGCGCGTCGCTGATCGCCAGAATGATATCCATATAGTCGCGCGATGTGAGCTTGTATTCCAGGTTGTGCCAGCCTGCCGGCGGCGAGGAACGTCCGTGCCAAGGGAGGTCAAACGTGACTACGCGATGATGGCGCAAAATCTCTGGATCGTTCAATACGCCACGATACTGCCGTGCATCGGCACCGGCCGTATGCAAACACAGCAGCGGCACTCCCTGCCCCGCTTCCTCGATGTAGAGGCGATGGGGCTTACCGAGCAATTCAAGATTTAGATAGCGGCCAACGACGGGTTCGAAGGAGGGCTTCATTGTGCATCTCCGATCGGCCGAAGCGATGCCATCAGGCCTTTAATGTAGAGAAGGTTGCCCATGAAAATGAGCATGTTTCCTTCGACGCGCAGGCGCTCGTATCGCATCAGTGCAAAAAGATCGTGGTAGCCGGGCGGCGGTAACGCCAGCCAGAACTTTTCCCAAGTGTCCGAAGACGCGCGCAGGGCAAAATCCCAGTCCTGCATCACGAATGGCCCGGGAGTGACCGACTGAACTTTTCCGTCAGAGACGGTCACCAGATAGCCGTCGTCACCCACTTCGACGAGAAAACGTGTGTTCAGATGTTTTCCTCGGCGAATGAGCGCCGCATCTGCATTGGCATGTTGAGCCAGGTTCTTCATAGAAACTCTCCCCGAAGCACGGTAGTCGGGCTCGCCGGAACGAGGCAACGCGACCGTCTGAAATACAGGTCCACCTTGTGAGATGTGGTGCTTAGACCTCCAGCCACTCAGCACGAACTGCCGGATCGCTCTCCAGCGCTGCCGGCGTGCCACCAAACACAATCTGTCCATGTCCCATGACCAGCGCCCTGTCCGAGACCGACATTGCGATGGTGAGCTTCTGCTCGATCAGCAGAACAGAAATACCGCGCTCCTTCAGCCGAAGAAGATAAGCTCCCACAAGCTCAACAATCTTGGGCGCAAGCCCCTCGGTTGGCTCGTCAATGATGATCAGATCCGGATCACCCATCAGGGTGCGACACAACGTCAGCATCTGCTGTTCGCCGCCGGAAAGAACGCCAGCCTCGGTATGCTGACGTTCCTTCAGACGCGGAAACATCGCGTACATGTCGTCGAACGTCCATCGTCCGGTGTCTCGCAATCGCTTCTGGCCGAGCATAAGATTCTGATGAACCGTGAGGTTCGGAAATATCTCACGATTCTCCGGAACGTATCCGATGCCCATGCGGGCAATTTCGTAAGGCTTGCGCTGCAGGATACTTTGCTCCTTCCACGACAGCGTGCCTTCAACCTTCACCATGCCCATGATGGCTTTTGCGGTCGTCGAACGGCCTGATCCATTGCGCCCCAGAAGCGCAACAATCTCGCCCGGCCCGATACCGAACGAAACACCATGAAGGATGTGGCTTTTCCCGTAGTAGGCGTGAACGTCTTCAAGCGTGAGCATATTCAGTGTTCCACGCTCGCCGAGGCCAGCGGCGAGCCAAGGTAGGCTTCCTGGACCTTCGCATTGGCCTTGATCGCTTCCGGCGTATCGAAAGCAATCACCTCGCCATAGACGATCACGGCGATCCGATCCGCCAGGCCAAATACGACGCTCATATCGTGCTCAACCGTGAGAAGCGTTTTTCCTTCGGTGATCTTTCGGATCAACCGAATGAAGCGCTCGGTTTCCGTTCGGCTCATGCCGGCTGTCGGCTCATCGAGCAGAATGACTTCGGCGCCGCCAGCGATCGTCACGCCAATCTCCAGCGCGCGTTGTTCGGCATAGGTCAGATTGGACGCTGTAACATTCCGTTTGCGGGAGAGACCGATCTGATCAAGGATCACTTCGGCCTGCTGGTTCGCATTGCGCATATTGGAAAGGAAGCGCCAGAAACTGTAACCGGAGTTTAGATTCCACAATGTACTGCAGCGCAGATTCTCGAAAGCACTGAGATTGGAGAAAACGTTGGTGATCTGAAAGCTTCGCGCGAGACCCTGTCGATAGATCTCGTAAGGGCGCAAGCCGTCGATCCTGGAGCCATTGAGAAAGACCTGACCGCTGGTCGGTGCCATCCGGCCGCTGACCAGGTTGAACAGCGTCGATTTTCCGGCCCCGTTGGGACCGATGATTGCCACGCGCTCACCCCGTTGCACGGCAAGATCGATTCCCTGAATGATGCTGGTCTTTCCAAAATTTTTACGTAGCGCTTTGATTTCGAGAGCGTGGGTCATAACTAAACCTCGACGGCCAGCGCGGCTTCCATTTCCTCCTGGATCTTTTCCCATCCAGCCAGGAAACGACGGCACGCAAGCACGAACAAACCGCCAGCAGCGGCGACGCAGACCAGGGCAATAATCCAGACGATCGGCTGCTGTGTGTCGATCGCTACGCCGAAAAGGCGCACGATTGTGCCTCGCGCTGCATCGAACTGCGTGTGGTAGATCATTTCGATCAGCGCCGACAAACCCGCTATGGTCGCAATCGAGGTCACGCCAAGGCCGAGATAGGACATCAAAAGACGCGACGCCCTGCCGGAACGCAAGATCGCGATGTTAGCCGAGATCAGGCTGGCAACGCCTCCGGGCACGTACATCACCGTCAGCAAGAAAAAGAGACCGATGTAGAGCAGCCATGCCTTCGTCAAATCAGACAGCAGAACAGACGCCAGCACGAGCAGCACCCCACCAATGATGGGACCGACGAAGAACGAAGCGCCACCAAGAAAAGTGAAAAGAAGGAATCCGCCCGACTGGGCAATACTTAGGCTATCGGCCGCGTTGATAATCTCGAAATTGATCGCCGCGAGACCTCCCCCGATCCCGGCGAAGAAGCCGGAAATGATGAACGCGAGATATCTAACGTACTGGGTGCTGTATCCGATAAACTCGACGCGCTCGGGATTGTCCCGCGTTGCGTTCAGGAGGCGGCCAAGCGGCGTGCAGGTGAAGGCATACATCGCTGCGGTGCAGATAACGCAGTAAATCGCGATCAGGTAGTACACCTGGATTTGGGGACCGAAATCGAAGCCGAAGAATGGCTCTCCATAAACCCGATCCGCCTTGACGCCCCCCTCGCCTCCGAAGAAGGCTGGAAACATCAGCGACATCGCCGCGACCAGTTCGCCGAGACCAAGTGTAATCATCGCGAACGTAATGCCGGATTTCTTGGTCGTTACGTAGCCGAACAGAATGGCCATGAATCCGCCCGCGAGGCCGCCGACGATTGGAATCAACGGCAGCGGAACCGACCAGCCGTCGGTACCAGCCAGCCCCATCACGTGCATCGCAACCAGCGCGCCGAAGCCGGTGTAAACCGCGTGACCGAAGCTAAGCATACCTCCCTGACCGAAGAGGATGTTGTAGCTCAAGCAAATGATGATGACATATCCGACCTGCGACAGAATGGTCATCGCCAGGCCGCTACGGAACAGCAACGGTGCAACGCCGAGCGCGGCCGCGAAAGTCAGCCAGATCAACGCGCGGCCCCAGAACGACTGCTCGATTCCCAAAGAATGGTTCATCTCATACCCTCTGCGCTCCGAGCAATCCATTCGGACGGAAGATCAGGATCAGAACCAGAAACAGATAAGGAAGGATCGGAGCCATCTGCGAAATGGTCAGCGATAGCAGTGAGTATCCGAACGTTTGCGGCGCAACAGAAACATCGAGCGTCGCCAACAGGGATATAACGGAGATATCCAATGCAACCGCGAATGTCTGGACGATACCGATCAGCAAAGACGCGATGAACGCGCCGCTCAACGAACCCATGCCGCCAACCACGACGACAACAAAGATGATCGAACCGACAGATGCCGCCATCGAAGGCTCGGTTACATAGGTATTCCCTGCGATAACGCCGGCAAGCCCAGCGAGAGCCGCGCCGCCGCCAAACACAAACATGAACACGCGCGGAACGTTATACCCCAACGCTTCCACCATCTCGGGGTTCTTGAGAGCAGCCTGAATGATAAGGCCGATGCGCGTTCGCGTCAGCAGAAGCCAGACCGCGACTAGCATCAGGACTGCGACCAGCATGATGAACGAGCGCGATTTTGGGAACTGCACATCATAGAGAGAAAACAAAGCGCCCTGCAGCTCTGGTGGCAGCGCATAAGGAACGGCACTCCGCCCCCATAGAAGCTGGACAACCTCAAGAACGAGATAGGACAGGCCGAATGTGATCAGTAGTTCGGCGACATGCCCGAACTTGTGAACGCGACGCAGGCTATAGCGCTCGAATATAGCCCCGATAACACCGACAGCCAGCGGCGCGACAATCAGCGAGGGCCAGAAGCCGATAATTCCCGTCAACGAATAGGCGAAATAGGCGCCAAGCATATAGAAGCTGGCGTGAGCGAAGTTCATAACGCTCATCATACTGAAAATCAGCGTCAGGCCGGCGCTCAACATGAACAGCAGCAAACCGTAGCTGATGCCATTCATCAGCGAAATTGCGACGAAAGCCGTGTTCATGCCGCGCTCATATCCGGTAAGCCGTTGCGAAGCAGGCTGCGCGCGATCACCCAACGGTGTACTTCGCTTGGCCCCTCGACGATCCGCATGACGCGGCCCATTCGGGCGATGTACTCGAGCGGCAACTCCTTCGACACGCCCATTGCGCCAAATGCCTGGATAGCACGGTCGACAACGCGCCCCAGCAACTCTGTCGCCTGCGTTTTCACCATCGACCCATCGATGCGGAAATCCTTGTCCCCCTTCTCGATCCGCCAGGCGAGACGATAGGTAAGCAGCCGGACCATCTCCAGTTCCTGATAGCTGTCAGCAATCCACCACTGCACTGCTTGCCGATCAGCCAGCAAGGACCCAAAGGTCGAACGTGTGTTGGCGTGCGCAATCATCATTTCCAGACAACGTGTGGCGAGACCGATACACCGCGCCGCGATATCGAGGCGGCGAACACCCAAGCGATTGGTGATCGGAACAAACGCATTGCCGACCTCGCCAAGCACCTGCCCGTCGTCGAGTTCGACATTGTCAAAGAACACTGCGTAAGGGTGATACTCGCCCATCATCGGGTACGAGGATGGAATCGTCATACCGGGCGTTTCCCTGTCTACGAGAAACGCCGTCATCCCGCCGCGCGAACGCTTCTGCGGATCGGTGACAGCCACGACGATCATAAAGTCAGAGCGGCGTGCGTTGCTAATCCACATCTTGGATCCGTTGAGAATCCATTTTCCACCCTTGCGCTCGGCACGCGTCTTGATCGCGGCGGCGTCCGAGCCAGCCCCAGCTTCGCTGAGCGCAATACAGCTTCGCTTTTCGCCGCTCGCATAAGGCAAGAGATACTTCTCGATCTGCGGACCGACGCAAAGCTCCTTCAGAAGATAGAGATTGGGACTATCAGGCGGCGGCACGAACGGCACAATCGAGCGCTTGAGTTCTTCCGTGATGACCACCCGCGCCAGCGCGCCGAATCCTTGCCCACCCATCTCGACGGGAACATCGATACCCCACAGCCCGGCGTCACGGGCCTTGCCCTGCAGCGTCTTGTCGAGATCGGATGGCAGCAGCGGATCATCACTGTGTCCGCGCGCAGCCTCCCGGGCGATCAGATCCGATTCGAGCGGCATCAGTTCGCGCTCGACAAACGCGCGAACCGAAGCACGGATCATCCCCATCGCATCAGGCATCTCGAAATCCATGATGCGATCACCCGGCCCGAGCAATACGGAAGCGAGGCAGCGCAACGCTCTCCGAAAGCTGATCGAACACGACCTCGACAACATCACCCACCTTCACCTTGGAGGGTGCCGTGCCAATCACGTTGCTGAACATGCGAGGCCCCTCGTCAAGCTGGATCAGCGAAACGTTGTAAGGCACCTCGGTCGCAAAGGCTGCGTGATAGACCTGATGGAATACGATCGTGGAAAAAACCTTGCCGCGGCCAGACAGCGTTTGCCATTCAAATTCACCGGACAGACAGTCGGGGCACATGTCGCTGATCGGATAGCGCACATGGTTGCATCCGCAGCACTTCTGCATGCGCAGTTTGCCAGCGCGCGCGCCATCCCAGAAAGGACGATTGCTCTCGTCGACGGTCGGAAGCGGACGCTGCAGCGCTGGCGGCTTATCGATACTTTTAGTCGTCATGATATCTTCCTGAGGATAAGGCTTAGGAGCGATGAAGGATCATGGCGTTGGAGCAATTCAACGTCATGCCGCGCCCTGTCACGAGGCACGTCTCTGCTCCCTTAACCTGACGCGGGCCGCATTCACCACGCATCTGGCGTGCGCCTTCCACAATATGGAGCCACCCCTCCATGTAGGATTCCGAGAGGTTGCCACCGGCAGTGTTCACCGGAAGCTCGCCACCGAGCCGGATGCGCCCTCCCTCCACGAACGATCCGCTCTCGCCGACGCCGCAGAACCCAGCATGTTCAAGCCACAGCAGAACACTCATGGTGAAGTTGTCATAGAGCTGCGCGACATCGATATCCGACGGTCCGACGCCAGCCATCGTGAACGCCCGAGAGAGCGCTTCTTTCTGATGCGGGACGTACCACCAGTCCTCACGCCCCATGTTGCGCGTCGTATAGGCCTGCCCCATGCCACCAATAATTGCCGGCGGTTGGCGCAGATCTCGCGCGCGTTCCGCGGAGGTGAGAATGATACAGACGCCGCCATCGCTGATCAGACAACAATCGAGCAAATGGAACGGCTCGACGATCCAGCGCGAGGCTTGATGATCCTCGATGGTGATCGGATCGCGCATCACAGCATTCGGGTTCAGCGACGCGTGATACCGGCACGCTACCGCGACTTCGCCGAGTTGCCGGCTGGTCGTGCCATAGAGGGCCATGTGACGGCTTGCGGCAACCGCGCTGTTGGCTGCCGCACCGAACATGCCCCACAACCCCCAGGAATCGCCCCAGCCGGATGCACGGCTGAACTTGGATCCGCCAGTGCGTGCGGTATCGCCGAATACGCAGGCAACGTAATTTGCAAGGCCTGCTTCAATGGCAAGGACAGCGTTCTGGATCAGTGCGCCTGCCGTGCCACCGCCCATCACCATGCTGCCGGTGTAACGTGGATCGATGCCGAGCGTCTCGCCAAGCCGCAGATAGTTGAGCGGCCCCTCCGGCGACGTCGTGCCGGGCATCGTCAAAAGCCCATCGATCTGATCCTTGCGCAAACCAGCATCTGCGATGGCGCGCTTGAAAGCCTCCGCGCCGAGCGCGACCGGCGTCGAACCGGGAAGCTTCCCCTGCTCGGTCACACCAAGTCCAACAATCGCAACCTTGCCTTTGATCGACGACATTCCAACTCCTCGAAAATCTTTCGGTCGAATGGTCAGCGGCCCTGATAAACCGGGCTTCGCTTCTCCTGAAAAGCCTTCCGGCCCTCAATGCGGTCCTGCGTGTCACGCAGCACTCCGAACGCTAATCGTTCGGCGCGCATTCCCGCGTCCAGGGGCATATCGAGACCATCACGCACGAGCCGTTTCACTGCACGAACCGATAGCGGCGCATTCGCTGCAATCCGTGCCGCGATGGCCTGCGCGGTCGTCACCAGATCTACGGACTCGACGACCCGACTTACGAGGCCGATACGCAATGCTTCCGCGGCGTCGATCTGATCGCCAGTCAACATCATGAGCATCGCATTCGAGGGACCCACAGCCCGTGGCAACCGCTGCGTGCCGCCGGCTCCCGGCATGCTGCCAACCCGAACTTCGGAAAGCGCAAAGCGCGCATGGCTGGCAGCGATCCTGATATCGCACGCCAGCGCGATTTCGAGCCCACCACCCATGGCATAGCCGTTGATTGCGCAGATGATCGGTTTGTCGATATCCATTCCGGCAAGCAGATGATCCGATTCCGCCCGCCCGAACGTCAGTTCGGCGAAGCTTTCCTGTGGCGGCATCGTCTTTTTGAGGTCTGACCCCGTGCAAAATGCACGATCGCCGGCGCCCGTGAGCACGACGACCCGGACTTGATCGTCAGCCTGGATGCGCGGCCAAACATCGCGCAAAGCTGCGCGCAGCTCCGGATCGATGGAATTCATCGCTTCGGGACGGTCAAGCGTGAGGGTGCAAACGTGACCAACCGTCTCGATCCGCAAGGTCATGATATCGAAGCTCCAACAGTCGCATGGCGCGAGGCGGGCGAAACCTATGAGAAAAGCCCCGAGCGTTGAAGGAGCCGGCCGGCTAAACAAGTCCATATGATGGAATACGCCAAACCTGCGGCGGGATGCCTCATACTGCGGTTGCAAAGTGCTGTATAGGAGCAGCCGTCCTGAGACATCTCACTATACGGACGTATCTCTCGCCTTGCCGTAGTCCAGCCTAACCACTGATCTCCTAAGATAAGACCTTCTCACCCACCCAGCCTCTGGACTAAGGAAAGCTACAGTGGATTACCCCAAACTTTCACTCTTCATCGACGGCCAATGGCTTTCCTCGGAGGGGCGCGACACCAGCGACGTCCTAAATCCGGCAACCGGAGCGCGCCTGGGGCAGCTTCCACACGCCACCCTGTCGGACATCGATGCAGCGCTTGAAGCGGCGCACTCTGCATTTCCCAAGTGGCGAGCAACGCCTGCCATCGAGCGCTCGAATATTCTACGCCGAGCAGCTTCGCTGATCCGCGAACGTCTTGAGCACTACGCCTGGAAAATCACCTCCGAGCAAGGCAAGCCCATTGCCGAAGCCCGCAGGGAAGCGGCCGTTGCTGTGGAGATGTTCGAATGGGCAGCTGAAGAAGGCCGCCGTCTTTACGGCCGCCTGATTCCGCCCCGTACGCCTCGTACATGGCAGATGGCGATGCCGGAACCGGTCGGGCCCGTCGGTGGATTTTCCGGATGGAATGCGCCTGCCGGCACGCCAAGCCGCAAGATATCGAGCACCCTTGCCGCGGGCTGCACGCTGGTCATCAAACCCGCTGAGGAAACGCCTGGTTGCGCACTCTTTCTTGCGCGTGCTCTCGACGACGCAGGCTTACCAAAAGGCGTGTTGAACATGGTCTTCGGGAACCCCGCGGAGACGTCCCGTCGTATCGTCGAATCCCCGTTGACCCGAGCCATCACGTTCACAGGTTCCACAGCGATTGGCAGGCAGATCGCTGCAATGGCAGCACCAGGTTTCAAACGAACTATTCTCGAACTCGGTGGGCACGCACCCGTTCTGGTCTTCGATGATGCCGACCTGCAGCGTGCCGCAACCGTCATTACCCAGGCAAAATTCCGCAACGCGGGCCAGATTTGCACATCACCGACCCGGATCATCGCCCACGAATCCATTGTCGGAGCGCTCGGAGACGCGTTGGCGCAGCAGGCCCGTAGCATCAAGGTTGGTAACGGATTCTCCGATGGCGTGCAGATGGGCCCGCTGTCTAACCCAAGGCGGGTAGCGGCGGTCTCCGAAATGATCGAAGACGCCGCCAGCCGCGGCGGCACAGTGCTCACCGGCGGCAAACGCATCGGACTTGCGGGCTGGTTCATGGAGCCGACCGTCATTACTGGATATGACACCTCGTGGAAGTCTGCGCAGGTCGAACCGTTCGGGCCTCTGGCCATTCTGAAGAGCTTTTCGCACCTCGACGAAGCGGTTGCCGAAGCCAATCGCCTTCCATTCGGGCTGGCGGCCTACGTTTTCACCCGCAATACAACCACAGCGATGAATGTATCCGACGCGATCGAAAGCGGCGTCGTCTGCATCAACAATTGCCAGCATGCATTCCCGGAGACACCGTTTGGCGGAGTCAAAGATAGCGGGCTTGGCAAGGAAGGTGGGATCGAAGGTCTCGAAGCGTTCACTCAATACAAGTACGTCAGTCAAACCTGATCGACGATGCGACCAGGGCAGGAAGCCGCATGAGAAAGACAGCATCTGAATCTTCGGGCTCGCTCGGTACCCAGAGCATTCAGCGGGCGGCCCAGTTATTGAAGTTGCTTACCGCCCAGAATCGCAAAGGTTTGCGCTTGGTCGAACTCTACCGGAAGGCAAAACTGGAGCGACCGACGGCTCACCGGATTCTTCAAGGTCTGATTGCGGAACGTCTGGTCAGACAGGACCAGACTACAAAGCGTTATTTCCTCGGCCCCATGATCTACGAAATGGGCCTTGCGGCTGCTCCGCAGTTTCAACTTCGTGACGTCTGCCACAAACATCTGTTGAGCCTTGCTGCTCTTTCGGCTGACACGGTCTTTCTCAATGTGCGGTCCGGCATGGAAAGCGTCTGTATCGATCGCACCGAGGGCGCGTTTCCGGTCAAGGCTTTCGTGCTGGACGTCGGCCGCAGGCGCCCGTTGGGCATTGGCACGGGTGGACTTGCCATTCTCAGTGCCATGCCGCGCAAGGACCGGAATCGGATTCTCAAAACGAACCATCCGAAACTCGTTTACCGCTATCCCCGCTTCGATTTCGAGAAGATAAACGAAATCATCGAAGAAGGCGCGCAAAAGGGATATGTCGTCAGCGATGTTGTCGAGGTCCCCGGCATTCGCAGTATTGGTATGCCCGTCACCCTGACCGACGGCAGTCCTATCGCTGCAATCAGCATATCCGCCCTCACGTCCCGCCTTGATCCCGACAGATGCGCCGAACTTGCACTGGCGCTTCGTCAGGCAGTCAGCGAGATCGAGGATGAGCTCGCCACCCAACCGCTCGCAAACATCGGCTAGATGCGTTAGCCATTCAGCTATTGACGGACGGCAATAGGCAGCAGATCCGCGACATCGCGACAATCTACCCTCATCGCCTTGTCCAGAAACTGTGCGGCATCGATACGGCAGCCGCCGAAATCGTAACAATCCTCGATCTTCCGCAATAACTCTTCTTTGCTCAATGGCTTCTCGGCTGAACCGCGCAAGGTTTCGACGCGCTTCGTGAGAATTTCCCCATCCGTGCGCCGGACCGCGACCTCCGTCCAACGGGGTAGCAACGTCTCACCATGTTCGCTGGCTGAGACCTTTGGCAGGAAGGCCTGGATCTCAGGCCGTACGACTGCACTGTCGAGAAAACTCGACAATTTGACCGCACCATCCAGCAGTGCTGCTGCGGCGGCGTATTCCATACTGAACTTGGCCTCCAACCCTGACTGCGGGCGATGATGAATCAGGGGGGCCAGAGCCTCGCAACTGACACGAATATCGACGCTCTCGACGTCCGCCAGAGTTAGATGCTTCTCTGCCCGCAAATCAAGTAAGCCATCGAGCATGCGATGGGTCGCATAGCACAGCGGGTACTTCTTGATTTCGACGCCGCTTCGCTCGAGCTCCAGCGGCTCCTGACCGAGATCGGCAAGACTTGCGCGAAGGTCTTCGCCCGAACCATAGAGCTTGAAATAGCCGACATCGCCGTCCAGCGCCGCAGGTGACGCCGAAAAGCCGGTTTCGGCCAGCAAGGCAGCGCGCAACGCAGCCGCATTTGCCTGCCCGGCCTGGAAGGATTTGGCATCGGTGCCGAAGTTCTGCCGTGTTCCCGCAGTCTGGGCCACAGCCAGTCCGATCGCATTGACTGTTTCGGCGATGCCGAGCTGCAGAAGATGCGCGCAGGCAACAGCGGCACCTATGGTCCCGATGGAGGACGTCGAATGCCAGCCCCGCGCGTAGTGCTTCACAGCCATCGCGCGGGACAGTTTGACAATGACCTCGAAGCCGACAACGAAGGCGCTCGCGAGTTGCTCGCCGGACACCTTCCTCGCTTCGCCGAGAGCGAGCAATGCCGGCCAGATCGCGACGCCAGGATGGCCGCGCATCGGAGAACTGACGTCGTCATAGTCCAGTACATGCGCAGCGACGCCATTCGCCAACGCGGCGCCTTCAACCGAACAATGCCCCCCACGCCAGAAACTCGCTGAGCTGCCAGCGCCACCTTCAAGGGTTGCGACATATCGACGAACACGTTCCGCCGCAGGCTCATCCCATCCTGCAATCGCAGCCGCGTGTAAATCCACCAGCGATCGGCCGCAAGCCTCGCGAAGCGAACCGCTCAGCCGATCCGGCTGAAAAGCAGCCGAGAATCTGGCGATCTGCTCGCTGGCGGTGACGCTCATCGCAGAACTCCGGATTCAACCAACGCCGCGATATCGCCCGGCTTCATGCCCAGCACATCCCGGCAGACCTCTTCCGTGTGCTGCCCAAGCAGAGGCGCTGGCGAATAAGGTCCTGTTTCGACACCCGACATACGGAACGCCGGCGCGTTATAGATGCTCTTCCCCATTTCTGGATGCTGAAGGCTGACCCAATGTCCACGCGCCTGAAGCTGCGGATCATGAGTCACAATTCCGGCTGCGTCGCGCACCACACCGGCTGCCACGCCGACCTCCTGAAGCGCAGTCATCAGCTTCTCCGCATCCCACAGTTTCGCCGCATCCGCTATCGCTTGGTTGATCTCCGCACGCCGCTCCCAGCGCGCATTGACATGCTGCAGCCGCTCGTCAGCCGCCATACTGTTCAGGCCCAGGACCTGAAGCAGGCCCGTCCAGGCAGCGGGCCTAATTGCCGAAATGGCGATCCACCGATCATCTCCAGCGCACGGATAGACCCCATGCGGGACGCCTGCAACATGCTGATTGCCGCGCCGGTTTGGGACATCGCCGTTTGCCGTCCATTGCATCACCGCGGGTCCCAACACGGAAATGGTCGGCTCGGTCTGGGCCATGTCGATCATCTGCCCCTGGCCGGTCCGCTTGCGGTGGCGAAGCGCGGCTAGGATAGCGAAGGCGGCGTGACATGGATTCGGAATATGGTCGGGGAAGTTCGTACCCGTACCTGCCGGCTGACGGTCGGGCAGCCCGGACAGATACTGCATTCCGGTCAGAGCACCAATCGTCAGCCCATAACCCAGATACTTGTATTCGGGCCCGGACGACCCCTGCATCGACATCGAGATATAGACGATGTCTTCGCGGATAGCCCTGGCTGCATCGTAACCCAGCCCGAACTTCTCCATTGTCCCCGGAGTGAAGTTGTTCGCCACCACGTCGCTGCGAGCGATGAGCTTTCTGGCAAGCGCCTGCCCTTCAGGCTGCTTCATATCAATCGTGACACTGCGTTTACTGCTATTTCGATCAGCAAAATAGCCGCTGCGATTGACCCCACGAATGCCATCCTTGAATGGAGCGCCATCCCGCAACGTATCCAGACGCGTGGCACTTTCGATCTTGATGACATCCGCGCCGAAATCCGCCAACAGCTTGGTCGTGAAGGAGCCTGCTCCGATCCAGGTGAAGTCGGCGACGCGAACGCCGGACAGCGGCTTGATCGTTGCCGACATTATTGAATCACTCCCGCTTTCAACAAAACAGCCTGCTCATCGGCGTCTATCCGAAGCTCTGACAGGATCTCGGACGTATGCTCGCCTAGCTTCGGCGCGGGCCCTTGCAGCCGCCATGGCGTTTCACTGAACTGATAAGGCCCTCCTGGCGCGGCCAACGTGCGGCCGGACCAGCCGTGATGAAGCGAGGTGAAATATTCACGGTAGGCCAGTTGGTGGTTTTCGAGCAGATCCCGCGGCGTGCTGATTGGACAGATCGGCAATCGCCGGGCCTGCCCTTCGGCATACAGCTGCGCTTTCGTTCGCGTCCGGCAGAACGGCGTGAAAATCGATGCGAACAATTCCTTGGCTTCGGTTGTCGCGAGATAGGCCGGCTGCTTCCATTCAGGCCCCTGCAGCTTCTCGGCAGCCTCCACACGCTCATCGAGCAGCCACTGTACGCTGCCATCCCAGAACCGGTTGGAAGCGATACCACCCGCCATGAAATAAACCTGCCCATCGGCGCAAGGAAAAACACCCATTCCCGCCTGTCGTTGATGACCGGCATTACGCTTCCGAACCGTGCCTTCGAGATCGAAGAATTGGACTGCGTTCTCCATAGCCAGTACGACGGATTCCTGAATTGAAACGTCGATATGCCGGCCGGCCAGCGAGTTCGCTCCGGACCCCGCGTGCAAGGCGATCATTGATGCCACCGCGGCGAATTGCGCTGACGCCAGATAAGCCTGGTTGCCATACGCAGCAATTGGCTCGGTTTCCGGATAGCCGCCAAGATACAGAAGCCCGCCGAGCGCCAACGCAACGATGTCTTCGGATTCATATTCAGCGTAGGGCCCAGTCTGACCGAATGGGGTAATGCTGGTCATCACCAACTGAGGCGCGACCACAGAGAGAGACAGAAAATCGAGTCCACGCTCTGCCATCAGGCCGGGCTTTTCCGACTCGATTAGCAGATCGCTCTGTGCAGCCAGCTTACGGAAGATGACCTGCCCTTCGGGGCGATCCAGATTCAGCGCGATGCTGCGCTTCCCTGCGTTAAAGTAAGCGAACGAAAGGCTGCGCTCGATATGCGGCTTATTGTCCAGAAACGGCCCATCACGCCGCACCGGAGAACCACCGCAGGGCTCGACCAGGATCACCTCCGCACCAAGGTCCGAAAAAAGCTTCCCGCAGTATTGACCGGCCCAACCGGAAGCATCGAGAATTTTCAGGCCACTCAACGCCGCAGGCGCGACGCGCGGCTCTAAGGCCAGACGCTCTGCACTTACTTCGGTCATTCCCAACAAGCCTTCCCCGAACGTCTGCGCGACATACAAAGAACATGCGCGAGCTGGCCGAGAACGACCAACACCGTGCTTCGCATTTATCGCTAGCTGTGGACGGGTAAAAACTACGCCCTACCCGGGGATGTTGCCAGAGGCTGCGGCAGGAAACGTGTCCAAATGGTGGAACAAGCGGAGGAACAGCAGCCGCGGGCGTATCAGGCTTACCTTGGACGTCACGCTAGCTCTGATTGGAGCTCGTGATTTCAAACATCATCGGTTGCGCAAACAAACTTCGGCTTCTCGCGCAAGCTGAGGCGAGTTTTCGACTGCATAACCAGAAAGGCCAAGGCTGCCTGCCGGCATTTAAACATCCGTTCGAAGTGTCTCAGATCGACCGCGCCGCAAACTGGCGTGAAAAATGTCTCCCAGGCATCTTCTGGCACAGGGTCGCCCGCCATCGATTTCTCGACCATCCTCGTTCGCGCGATCAACGCCGCTGAAGGTGGCCTCACGCGTCTGAAGAAATTTCCGTCCGGGAAGTCATGGAAGCCGCACATCGTCGCCTCATTTTGATTCAGGACGCCAGCGAACGCGCTCGTAACTTGGACAAAGTGGTTGTGGGCGAGATCGCCTCAGGATCAAGCTTGACGTGAATGAGAGCAGGCTTTCCCGACGAACGTGAACGCTCGAAAGCCGGTCCGAATTCCGCCGTCACCGAGACGGTCTCCGCATGCGCACCATAAGCTCTGGCCAAGGCCGCAAAATCCGGATTCACCATCGACGTTCCGAACACGCGCTCCGGATATTCACGCTCCTGATGCATCCGGATCGTCCCATAAATCCCGTTGTCCACCACGATGACGATAATGGTGGCATCATGCTGGACGGCTGTGCCCAACTCCTGACACGTCATCTGGAAGCAGCCATCACCTGCGAGCGCCACCACCGTCGATGTCTTGCGCGCAAGCTTGGCCGCGATAGCAGCCGGCACGCCATATCCCATTGAGCCCGATGTCGGCGCCAACTGACTGCCATACCGGCCGAAGCGGTAGTAGCGATGCAGCCATCCGGCGTAGTTACCAGCGCCATTCGTCACGATCGCATCCGATGGAAGGTGCGACCGAAGCCATGTCACGATCTCGCCCATCTGCACATCGCCCGGATTGGCCTCGGGCGTCTCGGTCCAGGCCTCATCCTCGGCATGCAGCGCACCGGTCCATCCCTGAGCAGTGTGGGCCTTCTGCTTTCGCGCCAGTCGATGGAGCGCCGCGACAAAAGCTTCCGGTGTCGATTGAATGGCGAGAACAGGCTGATACACCCTGCCAAGTTCCTCCGCGTCCGGATGAACATGGACAAGCGGCATCTGCGGCTGAGGGATATCGAGCAGACCGTAGCTTTGGCTCGGCATTTCCCCGAGACGTCCGCCGATCAGGATCATGAGATCCGATTCGCGAATCCGCTGCAGGAGTTTTGGATTGGGACCAATCCCCAGGTGACCGCCGTAGCATCGGTGGTGCGCCGGGAACAGCATCTGCCGGCGAAACGACGTGATGACCGGAAGATCCAGCGTTTCCGCCGCATCGATCAGATACGATACCGCGGGTTCCGACCACCGGCCCCCGCCAACCACAACTACCGGACGTTCGGCGTTCTCAAGCATACGGCCGAGCGTGGCTATATCGCCCTCGCCCGGATGCGGTTCAGCAGGCGGGGATACGTGCGCATCGACAACCTTCACCTCGGCGGTCAACATGTTTTCCGGCAACGCCACCACAACTGGCCCCGGCCGTCCTTGTGTCGCAACACGGAACGCTCGCGCGACCAGTTCAGGAATGCGGGCCGCGTCGTCGATCTCGATAACAAGCTTGGTCAGCGAGCCAAAGAACGCATGATAATCGATTTCCTGAAAAGCCTCGCGATAACGAAAATCGGTGTCGATCTGACCAACGAACAGGATCATCGGCGACGAATCCTGTTTGGCGACATGAATCCCTGCCGACGCATTGGTTGCGCCCGGCCCACGCGTCACAAAGCATATCCCTGGCTTGCCAGTCAGCTTGCCGACTGCCTCGGCCATCATCGCAGCGCCACCCTCTTGACGGCAAGTGACGAACTCGATCGAACTATCGATCAGTGCGTTGAGCACCGCGAGGTAGCTTTCACCCGGAACGCCAAAGCAGATATCGACGCCATGATCCCTCAGCGCGTCAACGAGAATGCGCGCTCCACTGCGCGAACGTAAGTTGTCGGACGTTGTCATTCGGCACCTGTGAGTGAAACTGAACTTTACTGCAGCAGCGTACAGGCGCGTGCGATCCGATCGCATGCATCCCTGAGCACCGCCATCGATGTTGCGTAGGAAAGCCGGAAGTATGGCGCCAGGCCAAAACATGTCCCGGGCACAACGGCGACGCCAACGCTTTCCAGAAAATAGCGACAAACCTCGACATCGCTCGTCAGGCGACCGCCTTGCGGAGTCGCGCGGCCAAGCAGGCCGGCGCAGTTCGCAAAGGCATAGAATGCCCCCTCCGGCACGCGACAGGACAATCCGTCAATGGCGTTCAGAGCAGCAACCACGAAATTCCGGCGCCGCTGAAACTCGCGACAGCGCTCGCGAACGATATCGAGCGGCCCAAGCAATGCACTCGCTGCCGCGGCTTGGCTGATTGACGACGGGCAGGATGTACTCTGGCTTTGAACGACCGCCATCGCCGCGATCAGTGGCTTTGGACCGGCTCCATACCCCACTCGCCAGCCAGTCATGGCATAGGCTTTGGATACGCCATTGACGGTGAGGATTCGATTGGCGAGCTGCGGGGCCACCTGACGTGGAGTGACGAAGGTCGCATCGTCATAAAGAATGTGCTCGTAGATGTCGTCGGCCATCAACCAGACGTGAGGATGGCGATCGAGAACCGCGACAAGCCTGTCGAGCGCCCCTGCATCGTAAGCCGCTCCCGACGGATTTGATGGCGAGTTCAACAAAAGCCAACGGGTGCGCGGCGTGATCGCCGCTGCAAGCGCCTCAGGTGTCAGGCGGAAGCCATTTTTCTCGCTGGTCTCGACGACAACAGTCTTGCCACCACAGATGGCGATAACATCGGCATACGTCGTCCAGAAAGGCGCAGCGACAATCACCTCGTCACCATCCTGCAGCGTCGCCATGAATGCATTGAAGATGATCTGCTTGGCGCCGGCGCCAACCGTGATCTCGTCAAGGGCGAATTCAAGGTTGTTCTGCACCACAAATTTTTGCTGGATGGCACGCTTCATATCCCGACTGCCGTCGAGCACGGTGTATTTGGTGTCGCCCCGATCGATAGCGGATATCGCTGCGGCCTTGATGGTGTCCGGTGTATCGAAATCAGGCTCTCCAGCGCCGAGCACCACTACATCGTGCCCCTGGCTTTTCAGGGCATTCGCATGGTTGGTGATCCTGAGAATTTCGGACACTTCGATTGCCGAAATCCGGGGCGCCGCGCGAAACGCGACGCCAGGAACGATCGATGCATTCATTGTCGCTCACCCCACGTCGAACTTGACGCCCTGGGCGAGCGGCAACTCGCGCGAATAGTTGATCGTGTTGGTCGCCCGACGCATGTAACCCTTCCATGCATCCGACCCGGATTCGCGACCACCTCCTGTTTCCTTTTCGCCGCCGAATGCACCACCAATCTCGGCGCCGGAGGGGCCGATATTGACGTTGACGATGCCGCAATCGGACCCGGCTGACGACATGAACGTTTCCGCTTCCTGGATATCGGTCGTAAAAATCGAAGACGCGAGTCCCTGTGGCACCGCGTTGTGCATGGCGATCACATCCGCCAGATCGCGGTAACGCATGACGTAGAGGATCGGGGCGAAGGTTTCATGCAGAACCGGGCCCTGCTGCCCCGGCATTTCTACGAGCGCAGGCGCTGCATAGTAAGCGTTCGGCAGATTTCGATCGACGCGGCCGCCGCCGTGAACCTTGCCGCCGAGCGTCTTTGCATCCGTCAACGCCTTCTCCATCGCCTGGAAGGCTGCCGCATCGATCAGCGGACCGATCAGGGTTGAAGGCTGCGACGGATCGCCGATCGCGACCGATGCATAGACGTTGCGCAGCTTCGCGACAAAACCATCGGCAATGCTCTCATGAACGAACAGGCGTCGCAGCGAGGTGCAACGCTGTCCTGCGGTTCCTATCGCCGAGAACGCGATGCCGCGCAGCGCGAGGTCCTGATTGGCGGACGGCGTGACGATCGCCGCGTTGTTGCCGCCTAACTCGAGAATGCAGCGTCCGAACCGCGCCGCAACTCGCGGCGCCACTTCCCGACCCATGCGGGTCGAACCCGTGGCGGAAACGATCGCTACCTTCGGATGATCGACGAGAGCTTCCCCAACTGCCCGCCCCCCTTGAACAAGCCCGGCAAGCCCGCGTGGTGCATCGCCAAATCGCGCCAGCGCCCGCTCCATCACGGCTTGCACCGCATAGGCAGTCAATGGCGTCTTTTCAGATGGCTTCCAGACCACAGAGTCGCCGCACACAAGTGCGATGGCTGCATTCCAGCACCATACAGCGACCGGGAAATTGAAGGCGGTCACGATTCCGCAAACGCCGGCGGGATGCCAAGTCTCCATCATGCGATGGCCTGGGCGCTCGGTTGCAATGGTCAGGCCGTAAAGCTGCCGGGACAATCCCACGGCGAAGTCGCAGATATCGATCATCTCCTGCACTTCGCCCAACCCTTCGGACAGAATCTTGCCGGTCTCGATCGTCACCAGGCGACCCAGATCTTCCTTGGATTGCCGCAGCTCCTCACCCAGAAGGCGCACCAGCTCGCCGCGACGCGGCGCTGGAACGCTACGCCAGATCAGAAATGCCGCATGCGCCTGCTCGATCGTCTTGCGCATATCATCTGCGCTTGCCTCCGGCAGATGACCGATGGTCAGCCCGTCGATCGGCGACCTTGCGTTAAGACCACCCTGATCGGCGAGCGGCGCCGTTGCACCGAGTTTCTTCAAAAGATCGATTGCCTCATCGGCAACGACTGAATTTTCCATGAGCGTACTCATTTTTGACTCCCGACATATCCGAACTCAGAGCAACGACGCGTAGCGCGTCAACCGCCTGTCTGTGATCTGTAGCAACGTTCCTTAGCTACGTTCGCTCAAGAATGTGCATCCCCTTGTTGCGGTCGATCAGATACATATGCCCCTCGCGCGTCAGGAACACGTCGTTGGTCTGCGGCCGATCGAAACCCTGCGGTGTGTCGGGAACAAAGTAAGCGACCTCCTTTGGCGCGTGCGGATTCTTGATATCGACCACGCGCAACCCATGCGCGAACCATGCGACAGGAATTTCTGTGCTGTAGACCTGCTCGGCTGGCTGATGACATCCGGTGAACTCGGGCATGTTGATGTTCTGCAGCCCTTCGATCTGATAGGTCGAGACCGGAACTGGATGCTGCTCGTCGGTGATATCGACGATCCAGAGGAATGGCGGCGGCGACGGGCGCGTTTTGCGAACGTCCTCGTCCGCAACCACGGCGATCTTGCGGCCGGCGACCTCGAACGGGATCGGCAGCACCGTGTGACAGGGATGAGCATAGACCGAGCAGTAGTCGAGATGAGAGACAAGCTTCGGCTTACTCATATCCTCGATATCGACAATCGCCATGCCCGCATGCCAATAACCAATGTAGAGCCGATTGTCCCTGCGAAGGATCTGATGGCACCAGGTCATTCTGTAACCTTCGTCAGGCGTTTCTCCGCCATCCACCCATTGACCGGGCATCCACCAACGACCAACTTCCCGCGGTTTGCTGGGATTCTCGAGATCGAGAATCATCGCAATGTTCAGGTGATAGCCCTCCACTTCCGGCGTGATGTAGGCGTAACGACCATCGAAGTCGAAGCGGTGGACACCGGTGCCGGCAGTCTTCCAGAAGCAAACCTGCTTTGGATTGCGCGGATTGGAGACGTCATAGATCGCGAGGCCACCCTGAAAATTCTCGTCGAGGATGTAGGGAGGCGGGCACTCCCAGTTCACCAGCATCAAGTCGTTTTCGACGCGAACCTTATGGCTGTGCACCCCTTGCGGAACTTCGATATGTGCAACCTGCTTCGGATTTGCCGGATCGCTGATATCGACAATGGAGGTCCCCGCTGGCGCGTCCATGTGAGCGATGTAGGCATAGTTGCCCTGAACGTAGACCTGACCTCCTCCGATGCAATCGAGGTAGGATATCTGACGTAGACCCTTCATTTTAGGCATTTTCTTCTCCGGGATGTCTCTGGGAAATGTGCGTTATCCGCCGATCTACTGGCTGTCGGCCAGAGCGGCTTTGCGGGCCTTGCTTGCCTTGAACAGCAGATTGATCGCGACAACGATGATAACGGCGGCAGCGATTGCCATGGTGATGGGACGTCCCAGCAGATACAGCGGATCGCCGTTTGCCATGAAGAACGATTGCCTGAGCGATTTTTCCATGATCGGGCCAAGAACGATGGCGATCACCAAGGGGGCGGGATCGGTCATCAGCTTTCGGAACAGGAATCCCACAGCGCCCATGATGATCATGACCCAGACGTCGAAGATGCTGTTGTTCAGCGAGTAAACCCCGACCAGACAGAACAGCAGAACAAGCGACGCCAGCACGTGTTGCGGAAGCTTCAGGATCGAAACGAAAATATGGACCAGCGGGAGGTTAAGAATCAGCAAGAGCACATTGCCGACATACATGCTCGCAATGACGCCCCAGAAAATCTCCGGCGATTGAACGACAAACAGCGGACCGGGCTGAACGCCGTGGATCACAAGAGCTGCAAGCAGCATCGCAGTCGCAGGTGAAAATGCGATGCCGAGCGAGAACATCGGCACCATGGCCCCCGCTGTCGCTGAATTGTTCGCGCTCTCGGGACCGGCGACGCCCTCAATCGCTCCGTGTCCGAACCGCTCCGGTGTCGACGACAATGCCTTTTCCATCCGGTACGACATGAATGACGACATCACCGTCGCCGGCCCCGGGATCAGACCAACGAAGAAGCCCATCACCGACCCTCGAATGACTGGCCATGTCGATTGCCGAAACTCTGCCAGCGAGGGCATCAGGTCGCGGAATCTCACTTTCTCCAGGCGCGGTTTTTCAACGCCTTCCTCGACCATCGACAGCACTTCGGCGATGCCATACAGCCCCATGATGACGGGGATCAGATCGAGACCTTGTGCGAGATTGGTGAAGCCCAGCGTGAAACGTTGCGTGCCGGTGACCGGGTCAATTCCGACGGTCGATATCGCAAGTCCTAACGCCACCATGACCATGGCAATGATGAGCGAATTGCCGGTCAGGCCGCACAGGAAGAACAGTCCCGCAGCTGCAACCGCAAAGTATTCCGGCGGCCCAAACCTCAGCGCGAACTCGGCGAGCCATGGGCCAACTAAGACAATGCCAACAATGCCAAGCGTTCCGGCAATGAAAGACCCGATCGCCGAGATCGCAAGCGCAGGCCCGGCCCGGCCCTTCTTCGCCATCTGATAGCCGTCGACCGCCGTCATGACCGAGGCCGCCTCGCCGGGAACGTTGACCAGGATCGCCGTGGTCGAACCGCCATACATCGAGCCGTAATAGATTCCGGCGAGCATAATGATCGCCGCATCTGGCGGCATCGAGAACGTCAAGGGAATCAGCAGAGCCATGCCGGCGTTTGGGCCGATCCCGGGAAGCACGCCAACGAGCGAGCCGAGCGCCACACCCAAAAGACAGGCGTAGATATTGACCGGCGTCAGAGCGACGGAGAATCCCAGTGCCAATCCGTCAAGCAGATGATTCATAGGTCTCGCCCCAGATTCCTGCCTTTACGAACAACCCGGCATCACAGACCCAGCCAACTGCCGCGCGGGAGCTGCAAACCGAGGATCGAGACGAACAGACCGTAGGTCGCGACGGCGCTGACGACCGCGATCGCTGTCGCCGTCTTCCACGACACGCTGAACTGCTTCAGTGCAGCCAACATGATCAGCGTGCCGCTGACGATGTATCCGAGGCGTGTAAGCAGCAGACAGAACAGCACCATCGCAGCAAGAACCGCGAGAATTCTCCCGCGAGAGCCGTCGCGAAACAGCTCTCCCGCGAGCAACCCTCCTGGCTGAAGACTTGCCGCAATCCCGAAAATGATCAGCGCCGCACCGATCAGCACTGGAAAGAAGCCAGCACCCGGCCCGTTCAGAGTATGCATCGGCAACTGGAAGGCGAGCCAAAGATAGATCGCCCCCAGCGCCGCAACACCCAGGCTGAAAACGCGCCGGGACATCTATTTTGCCTTCAGACCAAGCGCGCCGAGCAGTTCGGAGTGCGCGCGATACTCGTTCATCAGCATCGCCTTGGTCGCAGGGCCATCGAGATAATTGACATCGACCTCCCGGGAATGGGCGAAGTCCTGGAAACTCTTGTCTGTCAGTACGGCCTTGATCGCATCGTGGATATACGCCTTGGTCCCTTCGGGAATGCCCTTGGGGGCAAGGAACACGAAGCTCAGGCTGACACCAGCGTCGTAGCCGACTTCCTTGAACGTCGGCACGTCCGGATAGAACTTGCTCCGTGCAGGTGCGAAAATCGCAAGAATTCTGATGCGTCCGGCGTTCGCCAGTTGCCGGCCTTCACCAGGATTAATCGTCAACGCATCGACGTGTCCGCCCAGCAATGCAGCGCTGCCTTCGGACCATCCCGAGAAAGGCACGTGGACGAAATTGACTTTACTTGCTTCGGCGAGCTGCGCGAGATTCATATGCGCTGCGGTGCCGATACCCGAGGAGGCGAAGCGAAGCGTGCCTGGCTTAGCACGGGCCGCCTCGATCAACTCCTTGATGTTTTTCCACGGCGCGTCGCCGCGGACGGCGAGAAACTGATAGTAGGTGATCGAGTTGACGATCGGGTCGAAATCGTCAGGCGTCTTGTACGGCAGATTGTTCATCTGCGGCTGATCGACCAACGCCGCGGTGGGGGCAATGCCGATGGTCGTTCCATCCGGCTTGGCCTGAACGATCTCGGTAACACCGATCGATCCTCCTGCCCCGGTGCGGTTCAGCACCGCAATGCCCGCAGGAAACTTCGACTGCATCTTGTTGACAATAAAGCGAACCGTCAGATCGGTGAGACCACCGACCGTAAAGGGATTGATGACAGTTACAGGCCCCTGCGGTGCTTGCGCAGAAGCCGGGAACGACAAAACAACCGAGAAAAGGAGCGCAGACAAAATTCGGTACATACAACCCTCCGCAACTAACGTTTCCTGGATAGTGACTTCGACCCGGCTTTAGCCGGTTGGTTTTCGTTATTGTCGACGTTGACAACGAAGCGGTGCCGATCGGCGCGATAAAATGCGTCGCTGAAAATCACCGGACGTCCGTCTTCGTCGGAATAAATGCGTTCGCCTTCAAGCACCGGCGAACCGATCTCGATGCCCAGATGTTTGGCAAACGTGGTGTCCGCCAGCGTCGCCGCGATCGTCTGCACAACCGAGCTGATCTCTATCCCGCAGAGATCGCTCACGAGCTCACCGAGCGTGAAGCGCGTCATCAGCCTCTCATCTTCCAGCAGCTTCTGCCCAACATCGATGGGGAGATAGGCGTAGATGTAGAGGATCGGTTCGTCGCCGACGGTGCCGACGCGCTCGATGGAGATAACCGGCGCATCCTTTTCGAGGTTTAAACGTTCGGCAACGAGCGGCGAGGCCGGCATCACCCGTGTCGAGATGACCCGCGCATGTCCTTCCGGCTTGCTTCTGATCAGGGACTGAAGGAGCTGATTCGGCTTGGCATCCTGCCGATGCAGCTGGGGACCCAGATAGAAAGTGCCTCGCCCTCGCTCCCGTTTCACCAGCCCATCCCGCTCCATCAGCGTCAATGCCTGCTGGACGGTGATGCGGCTGACTTCGAATTCCTTCCCCAACTCGGCTTCCGACGGAAGCCGATCGCCAACCGCAAACGTCCGCTCCATGCGGGATTCCAGCACCGAGCGAATGAGGAAATATTTTGGGATCGGAACTTTCATGGTCTTTACGTCATCATATGATATATTGTTATGTCAATAGGTCATTTTTACTGAACCCCTGAAAGGATCGTCACGATGCTCCGGCTCGACCACGTCACCATCGGCGCCGCCGACCTGTCGCAAGGTGCGGCTCACCTTCACGGGCAGTTGGGAATCGACGCGCCTGCGGGCGGTCAGCACACCGACATGGGCACGCACAACCGCGTGCTGCGGGTCGGGGATGGCATCTTTCTGGAGCTTCTTGCGATCGACCCTGCAGGAACATCTCCACACCGTCCGCGATGGTTCGGGATGGATGACGCGCGTCAGGCGAAGAAGCTGGCGGAACGCCCGCGGCCGGTCGGTTGGGTGCTCAGCACATCGGATGTCGCCGCCGCGCACGCTGCAAGCCGTGTCGATCTGGGAGAGATCCTGGCCATGTCGCGGGGAGCGCGATCATGGCAGATCACAGTACCGAAAAGCGGCATAACAGCTTTCGATGGATGCTTTCCGTCGCTGATCCAGTGGTCGGAAGGCCCGTTGCCAGCCAACGGAATGTCATTCCTCGGACCCACGCTGGAGTGCGTGATTGTGCATCATCCGCAATCGGACGATTTGCGAGCGGCGCTCGACGAACTCGGGGCGGGACATCTGGCCGAGGTGAAACAAGATGCCGAGCCGCACCTCGCATTCAGCTTTCGCATGCCGGATGGATCGTCTCGCGTACTGGACTAGCGCGACGTCGGACTACTCCTGGGGGAACGGCGAAGTCAGCGCCGAAGCTGATCAGGACTCTTCGGTGACCAGCAAGAGTCTTTGAGGGTCGGAAACCACGACACGCCTGCGGCCACAGTTCACGATTCCCTGTTCCTCCCAAGCACTCAGCGTACGGCTCACCGTGTGCAGAGTTGTACCGGACATCTCAGCGAGGTCCTGACGGGACAAGGGTATGGCTATTTCGATGCCGCGCGCCGTACGCCTTCCGGCCTGCCGGGATAACCGAACGATGGTATGCGCGATCCGTTGCTCAACCCGCTCCGTGGAGAGTTCGCGAAGCCGGATCTGCATTTCATGATAACGCTCTCCCATGAGAGCCGCGGCATTCATCGCAATCGACGAATGCTTTTTCATGATCTCCTTGATCGCGGCCTCAGTCCATCCAAGAAGATGAGTGTCGTCAACCGCAATAACCGTACCTGGATGGCGATCGCGTCCGGCGAGCACCGTGTAGCCCGCGACTTCACCGGGGCCGAGATAGCGGACGATGATTTGTTGCCCGTCGGCCGTGGTTTGTATGGCGCGAAGCCGCCCCACGATGACAACGTACAAGGTTGTTGCCGCATCGCCCTGACGCAAAACGATCTCGTCCGCCGCCACCCGCTTGCGGAACGAAGCAGCCTGCGCGTCGCGAAGAGCCGTCATCGGGACACCACGAAACAGCTCGGTCCGCTCAAGAATTTCCAGGTCCGGATGATGGTCCATTGCCGCCTGTCTCGCGCCTCCCCCTTTCGTATCGCGTCTTCGGACATCCTGTCGAGTTCAGCCGCTTCAAGCTGCTTGCGGTTGTCTCCAGCAAAAGCGCAGGAAATCAGAACCAAGTGAAGAACCGGAAAAGAGACACCGCTGGATTCGCTACCCAAAATAGGGCAACGTCGTCACCATCGAGTATCCGGTTATAGAGCGCAATCGGGACAGGCACAGATGAAAGCTGTTACCGCTAGCCTGGAGCAGCGATGCTGAATGTGAACAAAACCGATCTTTTTCGCCATCACCCACCAGCAACGCTTTCGGATCGCTTCGCCTTGAGCACCATACGCACCCTAGCTGGTGCCGCTGGTGCGCTGTTCGGCCGCAGATATGGCGACCGCGTCATCGTCCTCGAAACAATAGCGGCCGTCCCCGCCATGGTTGCGGCTACGCTCCTTCATCTCAAATGCCTACGACGCATGCTCGACGACCGAGGCTGGGTACGAGCATTCATGGATGAAGCCGAGAATCAGCGCGCGCATTTGATGTCTTTTGTGGCCATCGCACGGCCGCGCATGTGGGAACGTCTTCTGATCGCGATCAGCCAAGGCGTCTTCTACAATGCCTACTTCCTGCTCCACCTGATTTCGGCACGAACAGCGCACCGGTTCTCAGGCTATCTCGCGGAACAATCGGTCACCGGTTACTCACGCTACCTCGATCGTCTCGAGTCGGGAATCGAAGAGAATAGACAGGCACCGGAGGCAGCCATCGCTTACTGGAATTTGGCGCCCGATGCACGGTTGAGCGACATGGTCATTGCGATGCGCGAAGATGAAGCCATCCATCGCGACATTCACCATGCCTTTGCCGATGCGCTTGCCAGCGGCATGACTTTGCCGGACCGTCCCGGCCCGCTGGTCTAAGCTTTTCCGCCCACTAGTTTGTCTGCCAGTTTGCGCAAATGCAAAGACGCTCCAGAGGTGAGCGGTAGGTTCCGTCTGTCCGAGGAAAACAGCACCGTTTCCCAATACAGATGGAGTTTTATGATGAAGTCCGTTCGTGCGCTGGCTTTCGGCCTTGTGGGCGCACTGCTGATGAGCAGCCCCACTCTGGCAGCAGATTTCGAACTTAAAATGCTGAACAAAAGCTCCGATGGTCAGTCGATGGCTTTTGAGCCGGCGTTTCTCAAGATCCAGCCCGGCGATACTGTCCGGTTCGTGCCGACCGACAAAGGCCACGATGTAGAAACGATCGCCGGAATGCTGCCGGAAGGCGCCCAGCCGTTCAAAGGCAAGATATCTCAGGAAATCTCGGTGACCTTCGAGAAGTCCGGCGTGTACGGCTATCGATGTGCACCCCATGTCGGCATGGGAATGGTTGGTCTGATCGCAGTCGGTGATGCAAAAACCAACCTCGACGCAGCAAAGCAGGTCAAACTGCCGCCGTTTGCCATGAAGCGGATGACGGCTCTGTTCGACCAGGCTTCGCAGAGTTCGACCGCGCAGGCCGACCCCAAAAGCTCTGTGCGATAAGAGCCACTATTGGCCCAGCCGCGGGCGTGCCCAAACGAACCTGGCAGCCCACGGCTGGTGATCGGGTTACCAAGCACCGACCGAAAACTCGTAGTCAGGATAGCCGCGATCGCGCCTGCTCGGCACGCAATGCACTCAGGGTAAGGGCATTGGGGCAGTATTGATTGTAGTTCGTGTTTGCGGAGCCGGCCCGCAATTCACGCTGGCAGCGGCTGGCCAGTGCGCATTCGGAGCAGACAATGCTCATATCCCGCATAATGGAGCCGGGATTTGTGAGAGGGATCTTCCTGATGTCCAGCTCAAGCACATACATCAGACGTTCAAGCTCATCGTTTCGCGCGGTTCCAAACAACCGCTCGAAGACACTTTCTGATACACCGACGTCGCGAGCCAGTTCTTCACGCTGGCTCGCGTCAAGTGTGTTCAGTTCGCGCGTGCTCGCCAGATGAGATTGCAGCTTCTCCCAGACTTCTGTGAGATTCATGATGCACCTCCGATGATGCACAATTCTCACCTACGCCTGCGGTCTCGGCATTGATCTAACGCAAATCGACGCAATCAACGCCACTACCCAAGAGCATTTCGAGTATCGAAAGAAAAATGCAGGCGCACTGCGCCTGCATAGTCTGGGAAGTTAGGGACTGGCAGTACAGAGCAACAATGCACCCCTATGACATTGCCGCTTTCGGCTGGGCGTTTTGCGTTTCACCCCCGAGATAAGCTGCTTCGAGCGATGGATCTTTCGCAATGACCGAGGCCGCACCGCTCTTTACGATGGAGCCTGTCTCCAGCAGGTAAGCTCTGTCAGCAAGAGCGAGCGCCTGCCCCGCCATCTGGTCGACCACCATCAGCGTCATGCCCTCCGCGCGCAGATTCTCGAAGGATGCAAAGAGCTCATCCACCACCAAAGGAGCAAGACCCAGCGATGGCTCATCGAGCATCAGCACACGTGGTCCTGTCAAAAGACCGCGCGCGACAGCCAGCATCTGCTGTTCACCGCCGGAGAGTAGACCGGCACGCTGGCCGCTGCGCTCTCTCAGACGCGGAAAACGCTGGAACATCGCCTCCACTTCCTTTTCGAGATCGATCTGTGGACGCGCGTAAGCTCCTATCTCGAGGTTCTGCCGAACCGTAAGTTCGGGAAAGACCTGCCGACCTTCCGGCACCAGCACCACACCGACGCGGGCGCGCTGATGAGCCGGGATGTTGTCGATACGCTTGCCCGAAAGGTGAATCTCGGCTTTCACGCGAGGCGGGGTCAGACCCGCTATGGAGCGCATCAAGGTCGTCTTGCCGGCCCCGTTGGCACCGAGAACCGCAACCGCTTCGCCATTGGCCACCACGACGTTGATATCCGCGAGCGATTGCGAAAGTCCGTAGAATGCATCGAGCCGCTTGATTTCCAGAATCGTGTCCTGCTTGACCTCGCGCGGCGCCTGAACCTTCTCCCCGACAGTGACGTCACCGAGATAGGCCTTGCGCACGAGCGGGTCGTTGCGAATGGCTGCAGGGTCGCCGATGGCAATACGTTTTCCGCCATCGAGCACCACGATATGATCGCTGAGCGACATGATCATCGGCATATCGTGCTCGACAATGATCACCGCGATGCCAAGATCGGCAATCCGGCGCAGCAGCGTCGTCAACCGCTGTTTGTCGCCCTTCGACAAGCCCGCAGCCGGTTCATCGAGCAACAAAACCTTCGGCCGCAGCGCCAGCGAGCGCGCGATTTCCACCAATCGCTTCTCGCCATGAGGCAGAGAATCGGCGAGGCGATCGAGATCGCCATCGACACCCGCAAACTTCAGCAATCCACGGGCAAGCTCCTCGCTGTCGGCATTCCGCAGCGGAGAAACAATTCCGCCGAGTTTGCCGGCCGTTTCCGCAAGAAGTGTGTTCTCGATGATGCTGAGCGAACCGAACAGTTGCGTGGTTTGGAAAGTTCGCGAAACGCCCAGCCGCGCCAGTGCATGTGACGTCATGCCGGTGAGGTCACGCAATCCAAGCTTCACCGTGCCGCTGTTCGGCTTGTAGAAGCCGCAGAGCAAATTCAGCGCGCTGGTTTTTCCAGCACCGTTCGGGCCGATCACGCTGGTCACACGACCGGGCTGAGCCGTGAACGTGACGTGCTGTACAGCTTTCACACCGCCGAATGCGATGGACAGATCGCTAACATCAAGAGAGTTGCTGTCAGTGATCCGAAGCCTGGATTCCGGGTCGGCGACAGCAACCGCCCTTGCGGAGCCGGTGGACTTCAATGAACGCGGCAGAACCTTTGCAATGAGAGCATCGATCAGGCCAGCCACGCCTTCAGGCGCAATACGCAGCACAGCGAACAGAAGCAGACCGAACACAAGCAGACGATACTCCGCAAGATCTGACAACAACTCGGGCAGCAGCACGACCAGCAGCGCGCCGATGATCGGGCCGATTGCCGATCCCGCACCTCCGATCATCACGGCAAACAAGAGCAGAATCGACTGAATGAACGGGAACGAGCTCGGGCTGATATAACCCTGCAACGGAGCGAACAGTGCGCCGGCAATAGCCATCATGCCGGCCGAAATCATGAACGCCATCGTCCGCACGCTGACGAGATCGATGCCGACCGAACGCGTCGCGACTTCGGAATCGCGCGCTGCGCGCATCGCATAGCCCCAGCCGCTGTTCTTCAGGCGAACGAACAACCATGTAGCAATAACGACCAGAACAACACCCACCATCGCGAGGCTTCGCTCCGAAAGGGGAAAGCCCGCAATCGACGGCGGGTTCGAGATCACAAGACCATTGCCACCGCCCGTCAGATCCTTCCATTCGACGGTGCCATGTTCGACGATAAAGCCAAACGCAATCGTCACCATGGCGAGGTACGGCCCCCGGACACGCAGTGCCGGCATCGCCAGCAACCCACCAACCACGCTGACCAGGACGATGCCCGCGCCTGCAGCCGCCCCGTAAGGCCAGCCAGCCCGCTCCATGAGCAGCACGGTTGTGTAAGCACCGATTGCCATGAATCCGACGTGACCCAACGAGATCTGGCCCGCGAGGCCCAGCAGAACGTTGAGACCGATGCAAGCGAGCGAAGTAAGCGCGATCGTCGCGACAAGAAACACCGAATAGCTGTCCGCGACAGACGTATAGGCAAGCGCGGCCGCAAGAGCGACAGCGCCAGCAAGAAGAGCGGAGCGAGAGATCATACCTTTTTCACTCCAGCACGGCCGAACAATCCGTACGGCATCACAACCAGGATCAGGATGACGGAAGCGAACGTGATAATCTGGGTATAGACCGACCCGAGATATGTGGTGGCGAGCACTTCGATCATGCCAAGACAAAGACCTGCGAGCATCACACCCCAGGCGCTGCCCAGGCCGCCGATAATCGCGGCAGCAAAGGCCTTAATTCCGAACAGCGTGCCCATGTCGGACGCGACGTTAAACAAGGGCGCAATCAAAAGCGCCGCAATTCCCGCAAGTACGGCGGAAACGGCATAGCTTGCGGCGATGATACGACCGACATCGATACCCATCAGCTTTGCCGCATTCGGATTCTGAACGACGGCCAGCATGGCGACGCCATGACGTGTCCGCCGGGTGAACAGATGCAATCCGGCGGCAAGCAACAGCCCGATCACTGGAATGATAAGCTGCAACGGATAAACGCCGGCACCTTCGACGATCTGGATCGGGTTCACGGCGAGAGATGACGGAAAACCGCGCGGCTCTTTTCCGAACACGAACAGCATCAGGTTATCGACGATGATACCGACCGCGACGGTCGCCATCAGCCAGTTGTCGGACCCGCGCGCGACAAAGGGACGCACGGCATAGCGCTCAATGATCAAACCATAGATGGCACAGATCAGAAGAACGACCGGAATGCCCAGCGCTGTCGGCCATCCCCATGCAACAAGGAAGAAGTACCCGACAACAGCGCCCAGGGTCATTGAACTGCCCTGGGAGAAGTTGACCGTGCCGGATACCGCGTAGGTGACGTGAAAGCCAAGCGCAAGCAGCCCATACATGCTACCGAGCGCCAGTCCCGTCAGGATTGCCGGAAGAAGAGACATAAGCTTACCTGCCCTTGGCTTTCAGTGAGCGTTTTACTTCTTCGCCACAGGAATGATGTGGTCGCCTTCGAAGCGGGTCCAAATGTAATCATCCTGCGACAGCGCTTCGTGCTGGGTCTTGGAGAAGGGCTTCTGATAAGTCTTGATCAGGCCTTCAACCTTGTCGATGGCATAGAAGCCATCGCGCACGGCGGGACCAGTGGTCTTGCCCGCCTTGGTGATAGCCGCCGCAATCAGCATCACGGTGTCGTAGGCATTTGCCACACCCACGGCTGGCGTGATGTCAGCGGGGCCCTTGATGTCAGGATACTTCTTCTGCAGTGCTGCAAGCACCTTCTTGCCGACCGGAGAAAGATCACCAAAGAAGCTGTAGGTCTGCACGAACACGACATTCTTCGCGCTCGGTCCTGCCAGTTCGGTAAAGCGGCCGCCCGCAACACCCCAATGGGACACGATCGGCGGCATCCAGCCCATGCGATCGAGTGACTTCACGACCTGAGAACCAGGACCGACATTGCCGACCAGGAACAGCGAATCCGCACCTGCCTGCTTGAGACGCGACAGCTGCGGCACAACGTCCACGTCATTGCCTTCGAACTTCTCAACGCCCGCCGGCTCTATGTTGGCCGCCTTCAGCGCGGCCTTGAAGCCGTGTTCGTTGGACTCGCCCCAGGGATTGTTGACCAGAATCAAACCCGGCTTCTTGGCACCGAAATTCTTGCTCGCATATTGTACGATGGCGCGGTCGACTTCGTCATCCATCGCCGAAACACGGAAGACGAAATTGTCGGCAGCGCCGTTCTCGGTGATCTTCGTTCCCGCGGCCCACGGATCCACAAACGGGACCTTGACGTTGTTGACGAACGGGACGATGGCCAGCGCCACCGGCGTATCAAGGCCACCGATGAGAGCCGCGACCTTTTCACGCTGGATCAATTCACGTGCAGCGATGACGCCCTTTGCAGGGTTGCTTTCATCATCGCGCCGCACGAGTTCAAGCGGACGACCAAGCACACCGCCCTTGGCATTAATCTCTTCGATCGCAATCGTTGCGCCGCGCGTGATCGCCTCACCCGAGCGAGCGGACTGGCCCGACAAGGCAGCCACCAGCCCGATCTTGATGGGGTCCGCAGCCTGTGCCACGGCCGGCGCACCCACGGCGGCCGCAATCGCAAATAGCATCGTGCACTGCAGCGCACGCCTTCGAACAATATTCAACGTCTCGTTCATTGTGCCGTTCCTCCCATTGATGGGGATGCTCCCACGTGAGAACATCCGGCTTTCCTCCCGCTGTCGCTTGCCCGCGAACTTGACGGAAGTAAAAACTTTCTTCAACATTCGAAGAAAGTCAAGCGATGAAGATTTTGACCAAGGAAAATAACGATGAGTGAGGAGACGAACGCACGCACCAGCGAGCGGATTTCCCGCAACCCAAGCAGCACTACCGACGAGATTCGGCTCCTCCTCAAGCACCACGGACGTTACAACTATTCGGCGATTGCGCATCGTCCCCATTTCGATTGGCCCGAAAACAAGCGACTTGCGGTCTATATCGGCCTAAATCTTGAGCACTTTGCCTTCGGAGAAGGCTTGGGAGCCGAACTGGCCCCTGGCGGTCCGCATCCTGACGTCATGAATTTTGCCTGGCGCGACTATGGCAACCGCGTCGGCGTCTGGCGCCTGATCGATCTCTTCGACGAATTATCGCTGCCGGTCTCGGTTCTGGCAAATAGCAGCATCTATCACTACTGCCCGGAGGTAATGGACGCCTTCCGTAAGCGCGGCAGCGAAATCGTCGGTCATGGGCGCACAAATTCTGAGCGTCAAGGACATCTTTCAGAGACCGAAGAGCGAACACTCATCAGGGAAGCGACCGACATCATCGCCAAGGCCGAAGGGCAACCGCCGACCGGCTGGCTCGGCCCCTGGATTTCGCAATCTTCCCTGACACCCGACCTTCTGGCCGAGGCTGGCTACGAGTACCTGCTCGATTGGTGCATGGATGATCAGCCGGTTTGGTTTGCGACGCGAAACGGCAAGCGGATTCTTTCTGTACCGTATCCGCAGGAGCTGAATGACATTCCCTCCATCGTAGGCCGAAAGGATTCGGCCGATCAGTTCGCCAACATGATCATCGACAATTTCGAGGAGATGCTGCTGCAATCCAGGAAGCAATCCCTGGTCATGGGCATTGCACTGCATCCTTATCTGGTGGGGCAGCCGTATCGCCTCCGCCACCTGAGGCGCGCGCTCCAAGCCATTGTCGCCCGGCGAAACGACATCTGGATCACGACGGCGGGCGACATCGCCCGGTATGTCCAGACGCTCCCCGAAGGAACGATCGCCAAGTAGCGCAAAGCACCGCGCGCCTATGCCGCAGCGGCATGGCGTTTCATTACACGATAACGCCGCATGATAACGCCAGTTGCAAACGCGCGTGCGAGCTTCGTATCTGAATGTTTCAGTGGACATAGATAATACCCGTCGAAGCGCGAAGACTTCGACGGGTGCTGAAATCAACTCGCCATCAGTGCGGCTTCATGCACGATGTGAGTGCCGGTTTCACCGCGCAATGCGTCCATCGCGCAATCGAGGTGACTGATGATCGCCCGCTTGCCTCCGCCTTCGAGGAAACGGATCGCCGCATCGACCTTGGGACCCATGCTGCCCGGCGGGAAATGCCCTTCGCGATGATAGGCCTTGATCTCTTCGAGCGAAACGCGATCGAGTTCCTTCTTATTCGGCTTACCGAAGTTGATCGCAACCCGCGGCACCGCCGTCAGGATCAGCAGTTCTTCAATACCCAGAACGTTGGCGATATGCGCCGACGTCAGGTCTTTGTCGATCACGGCAGGAACGCCTGTACGAATACCCTTTGCATCGCGAACCACCGGGATGCCGCCGCCGCCACCGGCAATCACAATGGTTCCGCGCTTAACCAGAGCATCGACGAGAGAGATGTCGCAGATGTGCTTAGGCTTCGGTGATGGCACGACATGACGCCAGCCGCGCCCCGAGTCCTCACGCATCTTCCAGTTGAGTTCGGCTCCAATCCGCTTTGCTTCCTCTTCGGAGAAGAACGGTCCAACAAACTTGGTCGGATTGGTGAAGGCTGGATCGTCAGCATCGACCTCAACCTGAGTCAGGAGACTGGCGACATGGCGCTGATTGCCCCGATCACGCAGAGAATTTTCCATCGCCTGCATCAGAAGATAGCCAATGCCGCCCTGGCTGTGCGCCACGCAGATGTCCATCGACATTGGCGGAATGCGGTCCATCGTCAGCATTTGACGCATCATGATCTTGCCAACCACGGGGCCATTGCCGTGCGTGATTACCAGTTCGTTGTCGAGCTGGGCCAACGGCAGCAATGCATCCGCCGTCTGCTGAGCGATCGACTTCTGCTCCTCGGAGGTGCCGCTGATGTCTTCCGGATGGACCGCATTTCCACCGATAGCGATAACCAACCGACGCGGGACTTCATTGAGTGTTCGCATGTTGACTCACCTTGGCATCATTGTTGGTGACAGCGAGAGCGAGTTCGCAAGCCTGCGCATTCGACGGAGCGACCACGATGCCTGCGTCTTCCAGACGTTTGATCTGAGTCGACCGCACCTGATGGTCGAGCTCGGTGCCCGTCACCGATGCGATCAGCACCGGTGAATTATCGGCGCGGTTTGCGACGATACTGGCGAGATGCCCGGCAGGGTCGGCATGGGCGCCATAGCCGATCACCATGTCGACTAGGATGACGGCAATATCCGGATTGACCAGCGCCGCGCGCAAGGCATCGTCACGCACCGACGGATCGATCATCGGATGCGGCCGGCCCTGCGTGTATTCGTCGGCGCCGAGATCGATGATCCGGTCACGCCCGGCGCTTTCCTTGCTGTTGGTATCCGGAACGCCCGGGATCGCGGCGTTTGACGTGACCTTGCGGCCGCCGGCCGTCAAAACCACCTGCGCTTCGGCACAGAGCGTTCCGCCGGCAAACAATCCTTCAATACGGCTCGCTCCCTTTCGATGTGGGAAACGGGCGGCGATCGCCGCGGCATTGAAGCCCTTACCGATCGTCCGGTCACCCAATGCCTTCTCGGCCGCTTCCTTGAGCGTCGCGGCAAAACGGGCATTCTTGGGCAGATCGGCCGAAGCAGCGCCGATGAAACAGACCGTATAGGTCTTCGGACTTTTGGCAATTCGCGCGACAACGGCCTTCGCGACATCGGGGTGTGGCGGCTTCGAGATCAACACAACATGATCGGTGCCTGGATCGGCATCGAGCGCATCGATCGCCATCAACGTCGTGATGCCGCCAATGTCCTTTTTGAGATCGCGGCCACCAACGCCGATGGCATGAGAGATACCGACACCCGCCTCGGACACCAGACAGGAGATTTCCTGCGTGCCGGTTCCGGACGCGCCGATGATACCAATCTTGCCGCGCTTCAGCTTGTTGGCGAAGGCCAGCGGGGCACCGTTGATAACAGCCGTGCCGCAGTCCGGTCCCATCATCAGGAGACCCGCTTCGCGCGCCTGCTGCTTGAGCGACAGTTCATCGGCGATCGAGACGTTGTCGCTGAACATCAACACATGCAGACCGCGATTGAGCGCCTTGCGGGCTTCCGCCGCGGCGAACTCGCCGGGAACGGAGATTAGAGCAATGTTGGCATCAGGCGTCGCTGCGACGGCAGACGCAATGCTGCGTGGCCGCCACTCGCTCTTACCAGATGCCTGCGACTTCGGCTTGTCCAATGCCTTGAGCGCATCGTCGAGCGCCGAGCGTGCTGCCTGCTCATTCTCGGCCTTGACGGCCAGAATGAGGTCGCTGCCCTGTGTGCTGACGTTGCCCGAAAGCAGGCCGGCGTTCTGCATGATTGCGAGATTCGACGGCGTGCCCATCATGAGCGCCGCTTCGATGACCCCCGGCATTCCCGCGATCTCGCGGGACAATCGCATCAGGGCAACTGAATCGAGATAGAAGCCCTTGCGAATTTCATTCAGGACAATCCCAGTCATGATACCCCCAGATCTTCCGCAATGGCGAGGACCGCTTGCTGGAAGCAAGCGAGCGGAGCGCGCACGATGCCAGCCCCGACCTGACCGATTCCAGGCTCGCGATGTGCAATTCCTGTGTTGATGACGGGCGCCAAACCAGTCTCGACGACGAGGCGAACGTCGATGCCAGTCGGCACTCCGGCGAAGTCGAGTGCTGGGATCGTCCACTCGGGATTTTGTCCGATGGTGATTTCGCCCATGGCGCGGGTGAAATCGCCTGCCGCCGACGGCGAGCCGGCACCGATGAAGCCGGCAACCGCAGGCGCCGCGCCCATCGCAAATCCACCTAACCCGACCGTCTCCACGATCGCCGAGTCGCCCATGTCAGGATTGGCGTCCTTCCTGGAGTAACCGGCGAAATAGAGACCTTCCGGCATTTCCACCGGCGCCGTGAACCAGCGATCGCCGAGGCCGCTGACGCGCACACCAAAATCAGTTCCGTTGCGGCACATCGCGGTGACGATCGTTGATCCGCGAATGCCCTTGGCCGGATCTGTCATCGCTTTGCTCATCGCCATCGCGATGTTGAGGAAGAACTGATCGTTCTGCGCGATGAACGCGATGCATTCCGCGAGGGTCTCGTTATTCTCGGATGTCCGCGCTAGCGACGGTCCGATCTCGCGAAGGAAGATGCTCGAGCAGGCCAGATTGCGCTGATGCATTTCATCGCCCATCGAAAGACCGCGCGCGATGATCGCCTTGAGATCAATGCCGCCCTTGGCGCGAATGGCTTTTGCCAAAGTCGGGCCAAAGACGTCGCGCAGCCATGCAAGGCGCTTCAACACGCTTGCGTCGTTACCGCCGAAGCGCATCACCTTGCCGAGACCTTCGTTGATGGCGCAGTAAGCACGATTGGAGAAGCGCGCGTTTTCGACAACGAAGAGCGGCATCGACAGCGTCGTCATACCGGTCATCGGCCCGACGGCGCCGAAATGGTGATTAGGGTGAAACTCGATGCCACCGCTTGCCGCAAGCTTGGCGGCAGCTTCCAGATCGGGGGCCCATCCTTCGAATACGATGGCTCCCGCAACAGCGCCACGCATCGGCCCACACATCCGATCCCAGGTGATCGGGGGACCTGCGTGAAGGATCATACGCTCCTTCAATCCCTTGAGTACGTCCCGCGCTGGGACGATGTCGATCAGCTTCGGCTCACCTTCCAGAATGAGCGACAGCGCCTGCTTGTTCGCTTCCTCGATCAGTTTCATGACCGCTCCTCACACGCCAAGTTTCGCAAGCAGCGAAGCCATCTTCGGATCACCGCCCGCGGGAGGCGCCCAGTCGACATGAACGACCGCAATACCGCAGTCCTGAAGATCTTTCACGAAACCTTCCAGCCCGACATTCACTACCGTCAGATCGTTCGTCAGCAGCGCCTGGCACTTCGTCTGTTCTCGTTTTTCCGACACCAGCGTCACCCTCCAATTTTGATGGAAAAATATTAGTAAGAAAAATCTTACTTTGTCAAACGGGAAGCGCGTGTCTTTGGAAGAATCGATAAATTCAGGCGCCACCGCAGAAAGCCCGCCGGCAGTGCAACCGGCGGGCACAATTTTTTCGATAGCTGGTTGAGCAATTTCGCGTAACGATGCGCCTATCGCGCCGCAACGACACCATCGCTGCGTGGGTCACTCGCTCCTTCGAGCAGGCCGTCAGGGTGCCAAACAATGGCGCCGGCATGTCCCATGAATTCCTCGAACGCACCGACGGTCTGAACATCGTGGCCGAGGGAACGAAGAGCTTCGATCACCGATGGATCGAAACGGGATTCGACCTTTAGATTGCTGTTTTCCTCTCCCCAGGTGCGCCCCAACAACCAGCGCGGTGCGGTAATTGCAGCCTGAAGATCCTGGCCGTGAAGTGCATAGCGGGTGAAAATCGCGGCCTGCGTTTGCGGCTGCCCCTCGCCGCCCATCGTACCAAACGACATCAGGCGACCGTCGCTGAGTTGGGCCATCGCAGGTTGGATCGTGTGGAAAGGAAGTCGCGATGGCTCAAGCCTGTTCACAACATTCTCACCAAGATTGAAGCTGGTGCCACGGTTTTGCCAAGTCACACCGCTCTGCGGCAGCACCACGCCTGAACCGAACTCCCAATAAATACTTTGAATGAAGCTCACAGTCAGGCCGGTGCGATCGGTTGCGGCAAGCCACACCGTGTCGCCCTGCGCCGGCCGATCTGGCCACGGTGCCGCTCGCTCGCGCGATACCGTTTTCTCCAGCTCATCCAGCGACTGCACGCTCAGAAAATCTTCTGCGGTCCGCTCCATGTACTGTGGATCGGTGACGTGGCGATTGCGGATCCGGAACGCTGCCTTGGTGCTTTCGACCAGCCGGTGCAGATGATCGATGCCATCCGCCTCGTTGGCCATCCAGCGCGCATAGAGCGCCAGGATCAGCAATGACGCCAGGCCTTGTGTGGGCGGCGGCATGTTGAATACCTTGTGTCCCGCAACATCCACCGAGAGCGGCACCACCACTGATGCCTGATGGCTTTCCAGATCGGCCAACCGGAGCGGGCTGCCCAGCTTTTCCAGGTCAGCCGCCATCGCTCTCGCAATGTCTCCGCGATAGAAATCAGACAAACCGGCCTGCGCGAGACGTCCCAACGTGTCGGCAACTCGCGGCTGGCGCAATTTCGCTCCAACAGCGTAGGGAACGCCATTCGGAAGATAGACGTCAGCAAAGCCAGGCACGTCCTGAAGTTCCGAGCGCTTGTTCTTGGTATTCTCGTGCAGTGTCCGAGTTACCGGCACGCCTTCCCAAGCATAGCGGATGGCATCCTGCAGCAACCGCGACGTCGGCAAACGCCCGCCATAACGACGGCGGCTGAGCTCCTGCGCGGTCTGCCAGCCGTCGATCGTGCCGGCAACGGTAAGCGCGGCGAGCGGACCCCGCGACGGAATGGCGCTAAAGCCCTGCTGCTTGTACCAATCGCGAGTGGCTGCCTTCGCGGACCGTCCACAAGCCTGGACACCAATAGGCGACGCACCTGCCCGCCCGACCAGCCAGAAACTGTCGCCGCCGAGACCATTCATATGAGGATATACGACTGCGATTGTCGCTGCGGCGGCGATCATCGCCTCGATGGCGTTGCCGCCGTCGGACAAAATATCGAGTCCCGCTTGCGCAGCCAGGTGATGCGGCGCTGTGACCATGCCGCGATAGCTTCGTTTCGTTTGCAACATCGGCACATCCTGCAAAAGATAAGTAATAATATTCTTACTTATATAACGTCAAGACATTGTTTGTTTTTCCCGTGCTGACGGACATCGTCCGCTTGCATGCGCAACGGCATAACTATCAACAGTTGTTGTGAGATTTACGACCTAGCGTGGCGTGCCCGCGAGCTGTTGCCCTACCGTGCGCAGCACGGTGAGCGCGCCGGAAAAGCCATCGCGGCCGGAGGTCTGGCCAATTTCGGACACCGCTGATAGCGCAGAACCGAGTGTCTCCACACGGCCGGCGATTGTGGCGTGAACAGCCGCATGCAGTGCGGCGGCTCCATAGCCGAGAGCCGCAGCTTCGAGATGCGCCCGGCTGATTTCATTCGTGCGATCGAGATGCGGCCGGCACACTTGCCAGAGAGAGTTTCGCGCCTCAACCAAACCAAGCGAGTCCAACGCAAGAAGACCGCCCAGCAAGAAGTCATCACCTGACGGTGTGAGGCCCGGCCCCAGACCAATCAGTCCAACCATTGCCGCACAATCCGCAGGAGCAGGCACAGAATCCCGCAGCCCACACTCGACAATGCGGATGAGCGCATCCACTCCCGGCGTTGCAGCCTTGATCAAGTGCGAAGGTTGTCCAGAGAACGAGCGCCCTAACGGCGCGAGCCCGTCGTCTCCAGACATTGCGCGCCATATCTCGTCGGCCGCCTGCAGGCCAATCGTCAGACTTGCCAACGACCAACCGGGCGCTGGATCGGGTCGCCAGATCAGCGCACTCTGGAAATCCGCCAGCAACGTTCCATCAATATTGAGGTCTGTCCCGACAACCATAACGGATTGACCGACGCTAAAAGCATCTGTCGGCCAGTGATCACAGAGAACATGAAGTGGACCAGAACTCAACGTGAGCGAGCCCATGCAAATCAGGCCGCCGTCGATTGCAGCATAGAAACTGCGCTGAAACGCAGCGATAATCTCGCCCCTGCTGCAGTTCTGAAGCAGCGGACGAGCAAGCAACCCAAGTTCAACAACGCGCCCCGCTACGGCTTGTGACGACAACGATCGATCGTGACTGCCTTTTTCGCGCATCTCGGAACACAATCACTTAGGCGCGTAGCACCAAGTCTACGAGTTATCCTGTGCAAAATCCTGAGCGGCGGTTCGACGGGATTCGCTTTTCAAGCGCGCAGACCCGTTTTTGACGTTAGGCTTCGTTCCCTCTGTCGTTAGCCAGGTAAAGATCATTTCCTGCGCATGATCGCGACGTTCTTCCAGCCACTTGGGATCGCCGAGGTCTTTTCCGAACATCGTCGATAGCGTGTAGCGGTTGGACACATGGAAGTAACTCAACGCCGTAATCGAAATATAGAGATTGATAGGATCGACATCTTTCCGAAACACGTTGGAAGCAGAGCCGCGGCGCAAAATGTTTTCGATGCTCGTCACCAGCGGCAGCGTCAGTTCGGCAATCTTGCGAGATTTTCGCATGTTCCGTGCACGCTGAAGGTTCTCGGTATTGATGAGAGCAATATAGTCCTGGTGCTCCCCGAAGAACGTAAACGTGAAGTTCACCAGTTCACGCATTGCCGCAATCGGATCGAGATTATCCAGATTGAGCTGTTGCTCCGCCGCCCGGATCTCGGTGTAAACGTGCTCCAGAACTGCGATGTAAAGCCCACTCTTGTCGCCGAAGTAGGCATAGAGAAGACGCATATTGGCTTTGGCCCGCTGCGCGATTGCCTCCACCCGAGCTCCGCCAAGACCATTGCGACAGAATTCGTAAGTCGCCGCGCGCAGGATCGATTCCTTTGTAAGCGCCGAATCTCGCGGACGTCGGCCACGCGGTGCGCGACGGCTGGTGTTCGTCGATGTGGTCCGGTCGGTCATGATCAGCACTTTAGTTTCTGGGCGAAAACACGGCGCCAACGGTCTGGTTGACGCCATCAGACCATAGCCATGAGCATCTATAGCATGCAGAGGCGATTGGGGCGGCTGTTGTCAATACTCCTTAAAGCAGGCGTTCCCGGTGCGTTCTGCCGCCGGCGAACACGGACCTCCAAATACCGATACCCATACCTCGCGCGTGCGCCGGGTATGGGTATCAGAAGCAAAGTTTCGGCGCGATATCGCCATGGTCGGCCAACTAAAGCCCGGCATAGAGCAATCGTGGAAGCCACATGCTGATACCCGGGAGATAGGTCACGATCATCAGCCCAATGATCGCGAGCCCGATAAACGGTAGCGCTCCCTTCACCGCCTGTTCATAAGTCACACCGGGAATGCTGCTTGCAACGAACAGGTTCAAACCGAACGGCGGCGTGAACATCCCGATGGCCCCGTTGACCGTGAGAACAACGCCGAGATGCACCGGGTCCATGCCGACTTGCATTCCGACCTTATAAAGTAGCGGGCCGAGGATCACCATGATGGAGGCGGCATCGAGAAACATGCCTGCAATCAGCACCGCGACGTTGATCAGCATGAACAGCATAACAGGGTCGGCACTGAGCGACAGGATCGCATTGGCGATCGACACAGCGATCCCCGTCGAGGTGAGATACCAAGCCAGCACCGCCGCGGCCGACAGAATAATCATCACCTGCGCCGTGGTTGCTGCCGAGTCGGAAATCGTACCCCATAGTTCCCGGAGCGTTTTTTCGCGGTAAATGACCGCCGAAACGAACAGAGAGTAGATAACGGAGACCGCCGCAGCTTCGACTGGCGTAAATACGCCGCCATATATGCCGCCCAGAATGAGAACGGGAACGCCGAGACCCCAGGAGGCATCCTTGAAGCCTTGCCAGATTTCGCGGCCAGTGGGCGGCGTGCTGCGCGGAACGTCGTATTTTCTGGCGTGGTAAATCGCATAGGCCATAAACACTAGGCCGTATGCCAGGCCAGCCCCTACTCCCGCCATGAACAACGCGCCAACCGACACCCCCGTGACCGCCGCATAGACGATCATGACGATGCTTGGCGGGATAATGATGCCGAGCGATCCCGATGCAACGATAAGGCCGACTGAAAAATCCTTCCCATATCCGGCATTGCGCAACGCCGGATTGAGAATGCCACCAATGGCAACAACAGTCGCCGGGCTTGAGCCGGAAATTGCGCCGAAAAACATCGCCGACGTGACCGTCGTAACGCCAAGTCCACCGGTGATACGGCCAACAAGCAAGTCAGCGAACCGGATGAGGCGCTGCGATAGACCGCCAACACTCATCAGATTCCCGGTCAAGATAAAGAACGGGATCGCCATCAACGCAAAGGAATCGATACCGGAGAACATCCGCTCGACGACGATCGCCAGCGGCATCAAGCCACCCAGCCAGATCATGACTGTCACCGACAAGGCCAGAACGATGAAGATCGGCAGGCTGGCGGCGAGCAGAAACGCGAATAGACCAAAGAACGCTGTTGTCATCGCAGAGCTCTATCGTTCAATTGATGATGTTAGTCTCGTGCCGCCTTTCGGCGCCGACCATCGCAAGGGCGAAAGACTGAGTGAATCGAAGCCCCATCAGCACGGCGCCAACCGGGATAGCCAATTGCATCAACCAGAATGGGAATTGCATCGCCGGCGTGCGCTGGTTGAACAGCCGCGTTTGCGCGACAAGTTCCCAGCCGTAGAACGCGAGAACTGCGCAAAATCCGATACACAGGACGAGCACAGCGCCATTCACCCATCTCTGAACAATGGGTGGCAATGTCTGGACCAGCGCCTCGACCCCGATATGGATGCCTTTGCGCGCTGCAACGCTGCCACCGACGAAGACCAGCCAAATGATTTCGTAGCGAACGAGCTCCTCCGCCCATACGAAGCCATAGTTGAAGACATAACGGCCAACGACGTTGACGAAAAGAATGACGGATGCCGTGATCAGCATCACGGCAATAAAGAAATCCTCTGCCATCGAGAGGCCGCGGTCCAACCGCTCAAGCATCGTGCGCTCCTGTAGTAGGGCGAATGGAGAAACCCGGCAAGCTGAAAGCGACCAACGGGGCAGCCGCCATCAGCTTGCGTCACGCTTGACGTCAAGTGCCCTTCAGCTCCTTGATTTTCTTGTAGGCCTTATCGAGAAGCTCTGCGCCGATCGAACCTTTGAATTTATCGTGGACAGGCCGAGTGGCAGCTTCAAATGATTCACGATATTCAGCCGGCAAAGTGCTGAGTTTCGAAGATCCCGCTTTGATGGTCTCGATATAACCTTGCTCGCGACGCGTGGTTTCTGCCCGCTGGAACGCAGTGACTTCCCGCGCGGTATCGACCAGCACCTTCTGGGTTTCTGGATCGAGTGCATCGAACCAGCGCTTACTGAACACAAACGCATAACCGAGATAAGCGTGGTTGCTGATGATGGTGTTGGTCTGCACCTCGTGAAATTTCATCTTGACGATGGAAACCAGAGGATTCTCCTGGCAATCGACCACACGCTGCTGAAGCGCCGTGTATGTCTCGGAGAATGCGATCGGCGCAGGCGTCGATCCAAGAGCCCGGAACTGCTCGATAATGATCGGGCTTTCCATCACGCGGACCTTACGCCCCTTGAAGTCCTCGGGCTTGTTGACCGCATTGTTGCAGGTGAACTGCTTGAAGCCGCTTTCCCAGAAAGTAACTCCCTTGAGACCAATCTTGCTCAATGACGCAAGCAGCTCATCGCCGACTTCACTGTCCAAGAACTTGTGAGCTATCTCGGCTGACGGAAACAGAAACGGTAAATCCGGAAGCTGCATGGTCGGCTGGAAATTCGAAAGCTTCGCGGTCGGGATAATACCCCCTTCGATCGCACCAAACTGCATCTGCTGCGCGGCCTGGACGTCGTCACCGAGCGCGTTGTTCGGGAAAATGCGAACCTCAATGTTGCCCTTGGTCCGTTCCGCGACAAGATCACGGAACTTCTCTGCAGCGACATGCTGAGCACTGTCCTCAGGCAGGTCATGATGGAATTTGAGAACGCTTTTCGCGAGTGAGATGCTTCCTCCCGCGACGAGGCAGCTCGCTGCGAGCGCGACGATTTTTGCGAAACGTATCATGATCAACTCTCTCCCTAGTGATGTTGTTTGTCGTTTGCTGCCAAGCAGCTGCGCAACAACTCTGTCCGTAGAGTTCGCTCATTCTTCCGATATGCAATCAAAGCTGCGCGGTCATCTATGACGCAAACCCGCGCCTTCGCGCGCACCACGCGCAGCGCCTCTCCTCCCTGTTGCTTATCGATCTGGATTGTGCCCAGATTTTTTCGTAAGTAATATTATTTTTACTTCCTAAAGAGTCAAGCGCGACCGCTCTCGACAATCGTCCTTGCTTAAACTTAGCCATCTCTGTCCGTTTGGATACAAACAGCGAGCTGTCGATGAAAACGCACAAATATCAAGCAAGATCGACCGCATCGAAATGCATCAAGAACTCAGCCCAGTCGGCGAAATCGCCCTGCTATATGTGACCAATTGTCGCCACATGCGTTGTCACCGGACCAAGGACAGCACCGTGACCACGCGACCACTGTCGATGGCTCATCCCTGTTTTCGTGAGTCTTCAACCAATTTCATCGAAAGAACCGAGCTCGGGCACGCGGGTGCAAATCTCAGACGACGGTATAGTCCATCGACAATGTAACGATTCACGAGCGGGATCTCTTCCATGCTGGACACCAGGGCCAAGATCGCACTCGCCTGTGCCCTTACGATGATTGCGGGTTACGTCGATGGTATTGGCTACATCCACCTTGGTGGACTGTTTGTGTCCTTCATGAGCGGCACCTCGACGCGCATGGGCGTTGTTGCGGCCGGCGGCGACTGGTGGGGTGCGGCAGAGGCGCTTGGTCTGATCGCTTTGTTCGTTGCGGGGTCAACCATCGGCGGACTAATTGCCCGTGGTCAAAGCCAGTATCGACAGGCGTGGATCATTCTGGTCGAAGGCGCTCTGTTGTGCCTGGCTGCATTGCTCAATGCCTACGGCTTTCCGCCCGGAGCAATTGCCGCGATCGTGCTCGCGATGGGACTTGAGAACGCCGTATTTCAGGTGGATGGCGGCGGTGGTATTGGCGTCACTTACGTGACCGGCGCGCTGGTAAAGCTGGGACAACTGATCGCAGCGGCCCTGACCGGCGGCAGACCATGGGCCTGGATTCCAAACCTGCTATTGTGGGCTGCGCTGGTAGTCGGGTCGACCCTCGGTGCACTCGCATATCATCGCGCCGGTCTTGCGGCGATCTGGGTTTCCGCAGGCGCGGTGCTTATCCTCGGGACGATCCTCCTGGCATCGCCAGGCCTTGGCCGCCCGACTAAGCAGGATTGATAATTCAACTCCGGAACGAACGCGCTACAGTCCCATCGCAGATTCAAGAACCTTCGACAAAGGCAACGGTCACCCTTTTCGATCCCGTCGAACAGGACACGGTCACGTTCCGGAGATACACTGATGCTGGCTTACCTGTTCTGGCATGTGCCACTCGCCGATACTGACAAAGGTAATTACGAAACAGCCCTAACAGACTTCCACCGTCATCTGGCTAATGACCCACCGCAAGGCTTTAGGTGCTCTGCTACTTATCGAATCTCGAAAGTGCCGTGGTTGAATGACCGCGCAGGTTATGAAGACTGGTGCCTTGTTGACTCTGCGGCGGCTTTAGACGGCCTCAACAGGGCTGCCATCAAACCGGAACGCTGGGAAGTTCACGCCGGCATATCCTACAAGACCGATTTTGGGCACGGCGGCCTTTATTATCCTCTCCACGGCGAGAGCCATCCTCTTGAAGGCTCGAAGGTCGTCTGGCTGAAACGTCCGCGAAGAATCCGATACGAAGCACCGCTGCGAGAGATCATCGATGCTTCCAGGGGGGTTTTGAGCTGTTGGCGAAAACTTATGGTCCTGGGGCCAGCGCCCGAATTTGCCGTCATCGGCGATGCAAGCCTGGATGTCCGCACTCCCCCCGACTGGCAAGTCCTGTCTGTGACCAGGGAGAACCTATTGACCGCAGACCTCTAGGGGTTTCCGGCAGTCACACTGTTAGAGTCGAACGCCTGATGTCGAAAAGGCAGTGCTGACCGGCTCCTGAAAGACATTGAGGCCCTGGACTGCCACGAGCGCAATCACAACGGCGCAAACACATGCCAGCAAAAAAGCCTTCATGTAGCATCCTCCAAAATAACGAATGGCCAGAAAACTCACGCCAGCGCTACTACTCCGCTGGCGTCGATGACGGTTGATGGCGCGTCGGGTTGGCACCCGTTCGTGTATCCTCTTCCTCAAGCCATAGGCTGTGATGCTCCCTGGCCCAGTTCAGGTCCACGGTGCCTTCGCCCATTGCCTCGAATGCGCCCTCCATCCCGATGGTGCCGATATAGATGTGCGCCAGCATGACTGCCACAAACAACACGCCAACAACCGCGTGAACGACTTGTGCAAGCTGCATGCCTTCGATGTTCGTGACATAGAACGGGAACATCAGCTGATAGCCGGTCACGGCAACCGCACCGCCTCCAAGCACGACAATCCAATAAATCGCTTTCTGCCCCGCATTGAACCGATAGGCCGGCGGATGCTCGTGGCCAACGAGGCCGCCACCTTCCTTGAGCCATTTGACGTCGACCTTGTTGGGGATATTGCCGCCAATCCACATCAGGAAGATCAGGATCACGCCGATGGTGAAGGGGAAGCTCAGATAGTTATGTGCGTACTTCGCCCACTGCGACCACGCGGAGAAAGCCTCAAATCCGATCAGCGGCAGCAACAGCGGGCGACCAAAAGTGATGTTCAAGCCCGAAATGGCCAGAATGATAAAGCAGGTCGCGGTCATCCAATGAACAAATCTCTCAAATGCCGAGAAGCGAACTATGGTGCGCCCGGAGCGCCCGCCCTCAATGCGGATCATCCCGCGCGACAGATAGAAAATGACGAGAACGGCAAGCATTCCGAGAATCGCAATCGCCCCGATCCAGCGCAGCGTGACGCTGTGAAAATATCGCCACTCACGGCCTGCAGGTTGTTCAAGAACACCGGACCGTTTGTCCGGAATGCTGACTCGCCCCTGGATTCGGTTCAACTCCTGCAGCAGTTGCTGCTCCTTGACCGCACGGGCGGCCGGATCGACCTGTGATGGCTGCTGGGCAGTCGCCGGAATGGACAGCACGATCATGAGGAAGAAAGCCGCAACGCCAGTGACGAAGCGGAGATATCTTGCAAAAGACGCCATGAGCGTTCTCCCTCGATGTCTGTCGGCCGCGCCCCCGCGCAACCACTCCGGCCTTATAAATTACGAAGCAATGGTCTCCCGGTAGGCTGTCTGCCAGCCCCATGCGCCCGAGCCATATCCTCGCTTGGTCACCCGTTCCTTATAGATCTGGGCAATGATCTCACCATCGCCCGCGAGAAGCGATTTGGTCGAGCACATTTCGGCACATAGCGGCAGCTTGCCTTCGGCGAGGCGATTGGCCCCATACTTCTCGTACTCCGCCTTGCTGCCGTCAGCTTCGGGGCCGCCGGCGCAGAACGTGCACTTGTCCATCTTGCCGCGCGAGCCGAAGTTTCCGAGCTTCGGATACTGAGGTGCGCCGAACGGGCAGGCATAGAAACAATAACCGCAGCCGATGCAGAGATCCTTGGAATGCAGCACGACCCCGTCGGCCGTGGTGTAGAAACAATTAACCGGACAAACGGCCGCGCATGGCGCATCGGTGCAGTGCATGCACGCCATGGAGATCGATCGTTCACCAGGCTTGCCGTCGTTGATGGTGACCACGCGGCGGCGGTTGATGCCCCACGGCACCTCATGCTCGTTTTTGCAGGCGGTGACGCAGGCATTGCATTCGATGCAGCGATCCGCGTCGCAGAGAAATTTCATCCGGGCCATGGCTGCTGCTCCTTATGCCGCGACGATCTGACAGAGCGTCACTTTCGGTTCCTGCATGCCAGTCGCGGGATCGTACCCGTAGCTGGTAATGGTATTGGCGCTTTCGCCAAGCACGATCGGATCGGTGCCCTTCGGATAATTCCCGCGCAGGTCGACGCCCTCGAACCAGCCACCAAAGTGGAAGGGCATCCAGGCGACACCCTTGCCGACGCGCTCGGTCACCAGCGCTTTCATCTTCGCTTTTGAATTGTTCTCCGCACCGGTCACCCAGACCCAGCCGCCGTCCTTGATGCCACGCTCAGCGGCATCCGCCGTGCTGATCTCGATGAACATGTCCTGCTGCAGTTCTGCGAGCCAGGGATTGGTCCGCGTTTCTTCGCCGCCACCCTCGTATTCGACGAGGCGGCCGGACGACAGTATGAGCGGGAATTGCTTGGCAATGCCCTTCTCAACCGCAGCCTTCTGAACCGAGAAACCAATATTGGGCAGCCGGAACTGCTTGGCATCGGGCAGCGTCGGATATTTTGCCACCAGCTCAACGCGCGGCGTGTAGATCGGCTCGCGATGAACCGGGATCGGGTCCGGCAAGCCGAACGCATTCATACGGGCCTTACCATTGCCGTAAGGCACACAGCCGTGCTTCATCGCAACGCGCTGAATGCCGCCCGACAGATCGATCGACCAAGACACCGCATCCGGGTTCGCCGGATTGACCTTGTTGATCACGGCCATTTCGGCCTCGGTCAAATCCGCGTCCCATCCAAGTTTCTTCAGGCTCGCCAGCGTGAACTCCGGATAGCCGTCCTGGATTTCGGAATCCTTCGAATAGGACCCATCGGCCAGCAGGCTAACTTTGCGGGTCGTGCCGTCCGGCAACTTCTCTTCGCGCTCGAGACCGAAGCGCGGCCGGAACGTACCGCCACCATCCATGACCGCGAGGTTGGTGTTGTACAGCAGCGGTGTACCGGGGTGCCGCACTTCGGGCGAACCCCAGCACGGCCACGGCAATCCATAATAGTCGCCGCCGATGTCCGGCAAATCCTTGGGCGCGCGCATGGTCACCAGGTCGAACTTGTCCTGGTTCTTCATGTGCGCCTTGATACGCTCCGGCGACTGGCCGCAATAGCCGGTCGACCAGCTGCCGCGATTGATTTCGCGGAGCAGGTCTTCCGCTTCCGGCAGATTGTTCTCGACCTTGATGTTCTTGAACATCTTGTCGGCGAAACCGAGCTTCTTGGCGATGAGATACATGATCTCAAGATCGTCCTTCGACTCGAAGATCGGCTTGACGATCTGCTCACCCCACTGCATCGCGCGGTTGGTCGCGATGCGCGAGCCCTTGCACTCAAATTGCGTGGCAACCGGCAGGATGTACACGCCATCCTTGCGACCGGCTTGCACCGAGAGCGAAGCCCACGTGGTGGGATGCGGATCGGCAATCACCAGAAGCTCGAGGGCCTTCAGTCCCTTCATCGACTCCGGAATGCGCGTGATGCTGTTGCTGGCGTGGCCCTGCACGAACATCGCCTTGATGTTGTCCTTCTGGGCAACATCACTCTTGGGCAGGATCACACCATCGAACCAGCGCGTCAGCGGAATGCCGGGCGTGTTCATCATCTTCGGCTCATCGAACCGGCTCTTCAGCCATTCGAAGTCCGTCTCCCAGACGCGGGACCAGTGCTTCCAGGCGCCTTCCGCAAGGCCGTAGTAGAACGGCAGCGTCACGATATCGAGGCCAACGTCGGTCGCACCCTGAACGTTGTCGTGGCCGCGAAGGATGTTGGCCCCAGTTCCGGACTTGCCGACGTTGCCCGTCATCAACAACGCGATGCAGCTCGCGCGCACGTTTGCCGTGCCGACCGAGTGCTGGGTCTGACCCATGCACCAGATCAGCGTCGCCGGCTTCTCAGTGGCGAACATCTTGGCGATGCGCTCCATCTGCGCGCCCGGCACGCCGGTGACGCGCTCGACTTCCTCCGGATTCCACTTCTCGACTTCCTTACGGAGATCGTCGAACCCATAGACACGCTGCTTGATGAATTCCTTGTCTTCCCATCCGTTCTTGAGGATGTGCCACATCATTCCGTACAGCACCGGAATGTCGGTGCCGGGACGAAATCGCGCATACTCGGTCGCATGCGCGGCCGTGCGAGTCATCCGCGGATCGAAGACGATGAAGTTGCCTTTATTGAGCTCCTTCGACTCCAGCATGTGCTGCATGCCGACCGGATGCGCCTCGGCGGCGTTGCTGCCGATGTAGACCAGCGTCTTCGCATTCCGCATATCGTTGATGCTGTTGGTCATCGCGCCGTAGCCCCAGGTATTGGCTACGCCGGTCACCGTCGTCGAATGGCAGATGCGCGCCTGATGGTCAGTGTTGTTGGTGCCCCAATAAGCACCGAGCTTGCGGAACAGATACGAGCCTTCGTTGGTCATCTTAGCTGAACCCAGCCAGTACACAGACTCCGCGCCCGATTTCTCGCGAATCTGCATCATCTTGTCGCCGATCTCGTCGATCGCGGTGTCCCATGACATGCGCGTCCATTGTCCGTTGACGAGCTTCATCGGGTAACGCAGGCGACGATCGCTGTGGACCAATTCGCGCACCGATGCGCCCTTGGCGCAATGCGAGCCGCGATTGATCGGAGAATCCCAGCTCGGCTCCTGGCCGATCCAGACCCCGTTCAGCACTTCAGCCGTGACTGTGCAGCCTACGGCACAATGGGTGCATATGCTCTTTCGGACAGTTGCGCCGGAGGTAAGCGGCCCCGCGGCGGCTGCTTCGGCCTTGCGAACACTGCCGGGCGACAGCGTGCTCAAGGCAGCTAGGCCGCCTGCTGCCAGACCGGAGTGGCGTAGAAACGCTCGGCGATCGAAACCATGTCGTTGATCGGCAAGTGTGCCGACCGCGGAACCTTGACGCGCCGCCTGTGAGTTCTGTCGTTGGGTTCTTTTGATCAGCACGGCCGCCTCCCGCTATTTGGGGTAACGATTCACGCGGTAATAAGCTTTGATGTCGGGCGAATTGGGATTGTAGCGAGGCTTGCGCTTTTCGTCGTTTGTCTCACTGTCAGCTTTCGCTTCGGACATCAGCGGCGATACGACGGCCGCTCCGGCGCCGAGTGCGCCAACGCCGACTCCGCGCAGAAAATCGCGCCGGCCTACGGCAGCTTTGTCGTCCTCTTTCATCGCACGTCCCTCCCTGTGGCCGTTCGACTACGCTCAATCGGCGAGCGTGAAGGCCTCCGCTTCAATCTCTAGAAAAACTCGGCCAAGCGACCCGACCGATCGATAAAAATTCGCAGCTTTCGCGCTTTCCATGTCGGCGAACAGACGACCCATCCATGGCGTGATATGCTTCTCGAACATCGCGCGCTGCGCATCCTCGGAAGCGGGAAAACGACCGCCCGCCAAGCCCGCCATGATCTCGCACAACGTCGCTGCGTGATCTTCCGGCTCGAAATTGGTCTCGACGCGCTCGATGCCGAGTTCAGCCAGATCCTGCCGCAGGCGCGACAGCGGCCGCTCATTGAGAAAACCGGTCAGATAAAACGAGGCATAGGGCAGCAGTTCGCCGCGACCGAGACCGATGAAGAGATCGAAATACTCTCGCTCGACGACGGCAGCTGTCGTTCTCGAGGCCGCCTCCCCGAGACTGGCATGAGCCAATCCAAGCGACGTCGCATCGCCGCGTAGCTTGGCGATCTGCGCGATCAATTTCGCTGACGGCGCACGCGATAACAGCGTGGCGAGCAGCGCATATTCCTGGGCACGGCCGACATCAATGTCGCTGACCTCGTCAGTCACGGCTAGCTCGCTATAGAGATCGGGGCGGAGATGGACGCGCGATACGCCGGTGGCGGCTTCAACCGCAGCTACGCGTTCAGCTGGAACCCGGTTCCAGTTCGATACCGACGGCTGACGAATACCTATGCGGCGGGCGAGTTCCGCGACGCCTCCCGCCCTCTGAATTGCCCGATCTAGTCCAGAATCGCGCATTTCGCTTTCCTGAGTGAGCGCAACTGCGCTTCTTCACTTTGGAACGATTCAAAGCTAGGCCCGCGTGATAGTGGTCGTCAATGGTCGGCTATAGCGCGGGGCTATATCCTTCGTCGGAGTGATGCGGACGATGGCTATCGCGGAAGTGCGCTTCCGTGCGTGCGATGCACAACGGAAAAACGATCTGGTTGGTCGTCACCAGCCGCGGCAGAAGATTTAAGAGGCGTTGTGATACCGGCTTCTACCTGCTCTCGATCGTTTTCCACCTGAACTACGGCTGACTCAGCTCTATCCGCTACCGCTCCTTGATCGGGAGAACCATCCGGTGATGCGTCAGGCGGATTAGTAACGTCTTGTTGTAGCTGCGGCGCAGCAGAATTCGCACCATCTTCGGCCACACGCTTTCCGTCGCCGACAATCCTTGCGACTAAATCACGCACCTCTTCTGCAGTGTAATCCAGCGGCCCAAATCCGGGCATCGCGTTCGGGTCGTTGAAGTCCCAGGCGTTCTCGGCGAGTCCGACGAAGTCACGAATCACGGGATCGGCGAGCCAGGCGCGGCGGAGCGCTTCTCGAGTCAATGTCAGCGGGACGCCCTTGCGCAAAAACGCGGTGACGTCGGTAGTCGCTGAAATCGAGTCGATCGAAGGCAGCGCCGAAAGGTCGAATTCCTCGTCGGGTTTGGTTTCAGAATCCGCAGCGGACTTTCCAACCTCTTTCTCCGGCGGCGCTGGAGGCGAGGGCTCGGGGACTATTTCCGCTTCGCGCTTGCGACGCGACCATCGCGCAAGGAAATCTTCGTCGTTCATTCGTCCCGGCCTCTCTCCAGACGTCGCGCGAGCGCCTCAGGATCGGCGGGGCGACGCGTGCGCTTGACGAACTCTTCCCTTTCGACGTGGTGTCCGGCGATGAACCGGTCAACCGCATCGCGAATGATTTCCGGCATTGGCACCGGTTCCACGAGATTGGTTGCCGCTTCGGTAAAACTCTCCCCTTCAGCTGGGTCGGCTGTGGCGGTCGTCACCGTGTAAGGCCATTCCCCTTCGGACGGGCTCATCACCACCCAGATACTGGCCGCTCCGGAAGCAAGATTTTCGCGATAACGCGGGGTTTCCGAGCGATAGAGATCGATCGAAGCAGACCCGACGTAGAACAACGTGGCATCATCCTGTTCGCGCAGCACCGTCCAGGCTGCCATCTCCGGTTCCCCCGGCAGCACCCCGATCGCCCGCCAGATAAAATCGGTCCATTCGGATTCCGCCTTGCGGCGCTCGACAACCACACCGACAGGAATACTCAGCAGCGGGGCGGCAGCGGGACTCAACTGGCAATCTCCAGATGCTTGATGGGCAGTCCGGTAATCAGGTTTTGTGGCTTTATCCGCAATATCTTCTCCGGCGTTGTCGCCATAATCAAATAAACCGGCTCATTCTCCAGACCATGGCGAACAGCAGTCTCGTCCGAAAAAGTCAGCCGGAACAGTCCCGCCAACCGGCCCGCAGTCTCATCATCCAGTTCTTCTCCGTTCCAGAGCCGATCGCCGATCATGGTCGCTTCGGAATCGAGACCAACATACCAACTCAGTCTGGCGTCACGGAGTTCGGTCAGCGGCTCAATCGCCGCGTTGACATCGAGCAAGTGTGCGATCCAGCGTGTCATAACATCAGCGATGGCAGCGAGACCCCGCGCCCCTGCCGCAAGATCGAGGCCCATGTCGAACATGTCGCTGCGATGCCAATAGCTATCGGCATTCTCTTCGTTGATGATGTCGATCTGCGCTTCTTCAGGGATTTCCAGCAACGCCAACAGCGGTGTTGTCGGTACCGGGTTGTCGCTTCCAATCCATTCTTCGTCGACCGCCAGCAACGATTCCTGATTAACCGTGATGCGCTGAGGCCGGAAGAACAATTCACCGGCCCGCAGAACAAACGGATCGTCACAACCGTCGAGCGCGTTGCGCAAGATAACGTGCGTCAACTGATTGACGAACAGCGGCGGCAGGGTAACGGCACCGCCACGCATCAACGCCAGATAGGCAGCCTCAAGAGTCGGATGGCTTAGCAATAATTCGCGAAAAGCCAATACAAACTGCCAATTCTCCCGCGCATCAGGATCGGCAATTGCAGCGATCTCATCAACATGAACCGGACGGCGTGGCTCCGCCAGCAATGCCGCATGCAGTTGCCGCTCGGCTTGGCAGGCATCTGCCGGTGGCATCAGCTCAGGCCGGATAAAATATGCCTTAAAGAACTCGTTGGTCGCGACAAGCCCACCACCTGGTTCGCGATCCAGCAGATGATGACCGCAGGAAATCCAAAAGTCCGTCATTTGCGCTCGCGCTCCGCCCCAATGTTCGCAAGATCGACCTCGTCGGCCGGCTGCTCGTCGTCCCCGACCTCGAGAAATGCAAACGCGCGCTGATGCCCCGATCCGACACGCGATCGCAACGCACGGAAGCGTTCGTGGATTTCCCCATCCTTCACGGTACGGTGAACAGCAATCAGGACACCCGTCGCCTCGTTACAAAGGGATTCGGCAAAGCCGATCTCCTCCTCGGCCGCCAGTCGCGCGGTGGCGAGGTCAGGAGCACCCAGCCGATCGACCAGCTGTTGCGCGAGCAAGTCGACGACAGCTGCGCGATCGCGGTCGGTCACCTCGACGATCTCCACCAGCGTCGACCATCCCCATGATTTCAGCCCGAGAAATCCGCTACGAAATGCCGATCGAGCTTTACCTTGCAACGTATCAGGATCGTTGCCCCAGAAACGAAAGGCGCCCGAAACCGCCCACTCCCCGGGCTCCGCAGGCGGGTCGAACACGAAGGTGTCCGATGGATCGAGAGCCACTGTCCGAAGCAGCTTCACAGCCGTGGTCCTCCTGTCTTCGGATCGAGCCACGATGGTCTGTGTAACGCCGGTAACAACGCGCGGCGCTCGACGTCGGTTTCTCCGACCTTACGCACGATCAGATCACCATTGCCGACGATCTGGTAACCGGTGCCGGTCAAGTGCGGCAGCCGGTCGATAAACTCACGTGCGACACTGTCGAAGCCATCGGATTGCCAGCCATGAATCGCAGCCATCAGATGCCGCGCGAACGTTTCGGTCACATTCGCCGCGCCGACATCGTCGAAACCTTCCTGCTCGAGAGCGGTCGCCAGCGGATGCACGCCGGGCTCCTCGTCGGTCATCGACACGGTGCGGATCATGGCTCCGAACACCAGCCAAGGCGGCGGCTCATCCTCCGGCGCATCAGCCGGCCAAGCCAGTTGCCCACCACCTAACAGACCACCGTCGATACGGATGGCGTCCGGCCAGTCGATCGTCACCAGTTTCTGCGGCGGAGCGTAAGCGAGTAGCGCATCGCTCAGCGCAACCATACCAGCATAAAACGCCCGTCGCGCCGAGGTTAACGGCTCCTCTGGCTCCAAAACCACAGCGAACTCGGCGAGATCGAAGCGACCGACATAGACTAGAGTACCAGCCCCGCACTGCGGCGCGATCTCGACCGCATGGCTAAATGCGTTCGCCCGCTCGCGCAACGTCACCAGCGTGAACGGCGGCGGGAGATTAAGAACCTGCTCGAACGGCGCGCGGACTCGCATGCGGCAAACACGACCTCCGGCTACTATTCCAATCAATCCTGTATAGTTATAGGGTTCAAGTTCTCGATACGAGTCCCGTAACGAGAAACACAGGCGGCGGCAATGGCGGATCGACCACGGAAGATCCTGATGTGCTCGTGCGAGGACACCATGAACCTCGACGCAACCGCTGTGCGCAAAGCGTGTCACGGCGCAGAGATCTCCACATTCCGCCATCTGTGCCGCACCGAGACCGATAAATTTCGCGCAGCCCTGCAGGACGGTGGGGCAATAACCGTCGGTTGCACCCAGGAAGCGCCGCTTTTTTCAGAACTCACCGGTGAACGCGGCGTGCCGCTCGCCTATGTCAATGTGCGCGAAACTGCTGGCTGGTCGGCCGAAGGCGCACAGGCCGGCCCGAAAATGGCTGCGCTATTCGCCGCAGCCGCCGAACCGGCACCTGATTTTCCGCTTGTCAACCTGTCGAGTGAGGGAGTCATTCTCGTCTACGGCCGGGATGAAAGCGCGGTCGAGGCCGCCAAGCTGCTGGCAGATCAACTCGACGTCACGGTTCTGCTCAGCAAGCCAGAAGCTCTGACGCCGCCGAGCGTCACGGTCTTTCCCATCGTCAAAGGGACCATTCGCAACGCGGCAGGTCATCTCGGCGCATTTGAGCTGACCGTCGACGACTATGCCCAGCCCCGGCCATCCTCGCGCGATACACTCGTTTTTGAAACGGCGCGGGACGGCGCGGTATCGCGGTGCGATCTCGTACTTGATATTTCGGGCGGTGTTCCGCTGTTTCCGGCTCATGATTTGCGTGACGGTTACTTGCGGGCGGATCCAAAAGATCCGGCCGCGGTGCTGCGTGCAGTTCTCAAGGCACGCGACCTTGTCGGCAGTTTCGACAAGCCACGCTACATCAACTTCACTGCCGACCTGTGCGCGCATTCGCGATCGAACATCGTCGGGTGCCACCGCTGTCTCGATCTCTGCCCAACTGGTGCGATCACACCTGACGGAGACCATGTTCTCATAAATCCGGAAGTATGCGCTGGATGCGGCCAGTGCGCCGCAGCCTGTCCGACAGGCGCAGCGGCTTACGCCCTGCCTCCCGCCGACGCATTGATTCACAAGCTGCGAACAATGCTCATGGCTTATCACCAGGCCGGCGGCACCAACGCGATATTGCTGTTGCATGGTGAGCACGGCACGCCGCTGATCGAAGCGCTCGCGCGCCACGGCGACGGCCTGCCCGCCAACGTCATTCCGCTCGCAGTGAACGAAGTCACGCAGATCGGACTGGAAACAGTCGCGGCGGCGTTCGCCTATGGCGCTTCCAACATGCGGCTTCTGCTGCGGAAACATCCTCGCCACGAAACCGGCGGACTCGGCAAAACAGTCATGCTCTCCGAAACGATTCTTGGCGGCCTTGGGTTTGGCGGTAGCCGAATTGCCACGATCGAGACCGATGATCCGGATACGCTTGGCGCAACCCTGCGCGAAATAGCGATCTCCCCCGCCGTGCAGCAGCCGGCAACTTTCAAGACGGTCGGCCGTAAACGCGACGTGCTGCGTTTCGCCTTGCGGGAGTTGCATCGTGTCGCACCCGCGCCGGTCGATGTGATTGCGCTACCTGAAGGCGCCCCGTTCGGCACCCTCAACGTCAAAATCGACGGATGCACGCTGTGCCTGTCCTGCGTGTCGGCCTGCCCCACCGGCGCCCTGTCCGATGATCCCGAACGGCCGATCCTGCGGTTCGCGGAAGATGCTTGCGTGCAATGCGGCTTGTGTCAGGCGACCTGCCCGGAAAAAGTCATCGAACTCGTGCCGCAAATTGATTTCCGCGCTGCTACCGCTCGCGCCCGCACGATCAAGGAAGAAGAGCCCGCGCTCTGCATCCGCTGCCATAAACCGTTCGGTGTCAAAAGCACGATCGACAAGGTTGCAGCCAAGCTGGAAGGTCGGCACTGGATGTATCCCAATGCCAATAAACGTGTCGAAGCCATCCGGATGTGCGCCGATTGTCGTGTCGTCGCGATGAGTGAAGAAGGCTTCGATCCGTTTGTCGGCGTCCCCGAGCGACCGGCACCACGCACAACAGAAGACTATCTGCGTGCGCGCGAACAGAATCCAAAAACCTGATTATTTCGAGGTCGTGCGAGCAAGAAACTCGATAAGCGCCTTACGATCTTCCGGAGACTCGATACGCTGCTCAGGCATTTTGGTGCCGGGAGTATACGCTGCCGGTCCAACTTCGAACAGTTTGGCCACGGTTTCCGGCGTCCAGACGATATTCATGTTCTTCAGCGCTTCGGAAAAATTGTAACCGGGCAGCGACGCGATCTTGCGGCCAAAGATACCGGCCAGCGTCGGACCGGCGCGAACTCCATCCTTCTCCGACAAAGTGTGGCAGGCGATGCAAGATCGGTACATCTCAGCGCCGTGATCGCCGGGAAACGCCGCCAGCGGATCGCTCGGTGTTCCTGCGACAGGCGAGCCAATCAAATCACCGGTTAGCGCGTTCCAGCGCCGGATCGCGTGATCTGCGCCGCCGGTCAACAACGTCCGGCTGTCAGCAAAGAACGCGACGGACCACACCGGCAATCCGGGCCCGACCAGCGTGCGCGCAACAGCCTGCGTCTTGCGATCGATGACCGCCACCGAACCGCCGATGCTCGCCGCAGCAAGCAGAGCGCCATCGTGCGATACTGCAAGCGAGATGACCGGCGTCCGGCCGGCCTTGGTTTCGCCTGCAGTCTTGCCGTCTTCCGTCAAAAAATAGACCTTTCCGTCCGCCGCACCGACCGCGATTCCGCCGTCAGGGGCGACCACGACGGCGTTCAGTGGCGACGGGAGGGTGACGACATCAGGTGCACCACCAGACACCGGCCAGATTCGCAACGTCAAATCATAACCGACACTAACCACCGATCGTCCATCGGGCATGAAGGTGACGCCATTCACATTCTGCGAATAGCCTTCGAGCACGCGAGGCTTGCCACCATCATCCAGCGACCATAGCCGGACGCTGCTATCCCATGAGGCAGAGGCAAGCTTTGTTCCGTCCGGCGAGACGGCGAGCGCGACGATCGGCGCGCCATGGCCTGTAAGCACTGTGTCCGGTTGCGGCCGCCCCGCAGTCCAGATCGCAATCCGCGCGTCCGCGCCCGCAGTCGCAATACGGCTATCGCTCAGAAAGACGACCGCGTTCACCGCGCTTGCGTGAAATCGCAGGACCTGCTCGGCGAATCCGGTCGCAACCGACCAGCGGATGACAGAAGTATCAAAGCTGCCCGACAGAATGCTTTTTCCATCGGGTGATATCGCGACCGCTCGCACCGGCCCGCCGTGGCCACGCATCTGCGCCTTTACCGCGCCTGGCATGGCTATCAACAATGCCGCAACGACAGCTGTGCACGCGGCTCGTATCATCACGAACTTTTGCGCTAACGGCCATTCTCTTAGAGCCGATCCCACGAGCTATGGACCTGTAAAACCCGGCCCAATTCCATGACTGCTCATAGCCACGACGAACGTTTCGTGGTGAAGGGAGACCGTCGTAACCATAAAAATGAAGAATAGCAGCAGCGCCACGACAATGAGAACGGGCGACGCCGCATCGCTGTCCGTTTCGCCTCCAAGAGGCTTTTTATCCAATGCCCACATCACAAATGCCTCCGCTTCGGTCTTCGCCGCTCGAAGTTCATTCGCTGCGTTCTGAAGGAGGAGAGCCACGTCGCTCTCCCGCGCAGAACGCCTGCAGGGGCCATCAGGCAATGCCTTGGGCATTGCAAGGCTCCATTGCATCTGGATTATCATTATACGACAACGGCGCGCCTGCGCCAATTCGTCGCCCAGTCGCTCCCTCCCCCAACCCGACGAGGGAGCGGCCATTGCGGCACGCAGTTCGGCGCGACAAAAGGACCGTGCCGTTAGGAGACCCGTTGAGCTGAAAGAGGTTTAGGGAGTATCTCCCAGCCACTTTGCGAGGACGACCCTGGGTGTAACTTCAAACCCCAAATGCTCGTAGAAGCCAACGACCTGGGTGTTGGTCTCCCGTACAAGCAACTGAACCTTCGCGACGCCCTGCTGACGCAGCCAGCCCTCTCCTGCCTCAACGATCTGCCGGCCGTAACCTTTGCCGCGAGCCAGGGGGTCCGAAGCAACATAGTAAAGCCAACCTCTGTGGCCATCGTGGCCGACCATCACACTGGCCCGAATGATGCCACCGCTTTCACCTACTAAAACGTCCGAGCACGCTCCTGCCCTTGCGAAACCGAAATCCGCCGCCGGATCATTGTAGCTGGTCACCAATCCGCAGAGACGCCACAACTCGACAACCGCAGGCTCGTCCTCGGATGTCGCTGCTCTGATCTTTAGACATTTGGACATATAGCGTTCAGCGCCTTCGTTTCGAACGTCAATCCTGCCGGCATCATGTCCCTAGAAGCTTTGAGACGACGTTGCGACCGGCACGACCTCGCCTGTCACGCGTCTTATTGTATCCATAAAGATCGCCGCGGCAGTTTCCAAGGCTCCGCTGTTGTCGATGTCTGTCCAATCCCCGCAACCGGGTGAATCGATGGTCTCACGCTGCAGGCGGCGCAGTATATCGGCCCTGGACTCGCGCCCGCGTTCTGCAAGGCGCTCGGCAAGAATTTCCGGACGTGCCGTGACGTGAATGACCAAAACCGTTCCAAAAGCCGCGCGGATATCAGGCAGGGCCGCACGTGATCCATTGACCACGGCAACACCGCCTCCGCCGAGGTGATCACGCACCGTCGCCGGAATACCATAATTCAACCCATGGGCATCCCAATGCACGGCGAATTGTCCTGATGCGCGCGCTATGGCGAACTCATCCGGCGAAAGGCAATCGTGATCTTCGGTAGACGTTACTGCCATGCGGGTAATCACCCGGCGCACGAACAACACCGAAGTATCGCCGGACAGATCCTGCCTCGCACGTGCGATGAGGCTGTCTTTCCCCGCCCCGCTCGGCCCGACCACCACCAACAGCTTGCCGTCAGACCGCACGGAATTTGTACCTTGGCCGAGATCAGGCAACACGCCGCCCCTCGCGCCACACTGCCTTCACGATCGGCACGCCCCTGTCATTACGCACCCGCACCCTGACAAGATCGGCACGCAGGCCACCGGCAATGCGCCCGCGATCATCAAGGCCAACGGCGCGCGCAGGCGTAGAGCTGACCATCTGAACCGCCTGAGGGAGTGTGATACCGCTTTCATCGTCAGCAAGAACAAAGGGCGCGTGAATGAGACTGAATGGAACATAGTCTGAGGAGAGCACGTCCAGTACGCCCGCGTCAGCGAGTTCTCGTGCCGAGATATTACCGGAGTGAGATTTGCCGCGCACGACATTGGGCGCGCCCATCAACACAGCCATGCCCGCCTCGTGTGAGGCTTTGGCAGCTTCCAGGCTGGTCGGGAATTCAGCGAGCTTTACACCAAAGCCCTTTGACTCCTCAACGTGAGCGATCGTTGCATCATCATGGCTGGCAAGCGCGATATCAAGCTCGGTGCATGCTTGCACGATCGCCCTGCGATGCTGTGCAGAGTACAGACTGGATTCCTCCAGCCGCCGGGCGATAAAACGCTCGAACTCGGCATCACTGAGATTTCGCTTTTTGCGATAGTAGAGCGTGTATTGCTCCAACGTCTGGAATTGGCGCTGACCGGGTGCATGATCCATCAGCGACGCAAGTTTCACCTGCGGGTCCGCGCGAAAATCGTCGAAATGCTCGAGCACGTCGCTGGAGGACACCTCGCATCGCAGATGGATCAGATGGCTGGCGCGCAATCTATCTTCGCTCGCGGCCGTCTCCAGCGCATCTGCAATGACCCGCATTTCACCTTTCTTGAACCCACCGCACTCGTCTGATCCGAGACGCAGGCAATCAAACACCGTGGTAATGCCGGACCCGGCGACCTGCGCGTCGTGAGCCTGCAAAGCAGCGATACTGTCCCACAGAACGCCAGGACGTGGCGCGTAATGGGATTCCAGATGATCGGTATGGAGTTCGACAAGACCGGGGATCAGATAGTCGCCCTCCATGTCTTCACCGACATCGGAGGAGCCAACGTCGATGCCAGTGATAAGCCCGTCGCACACTGTGACGGAGCCCGACACGATCTCATTTTCGAGCACGATCCGCGCGTTCTTCAGGGTCATTTCGTTAGACATGACGGACGGTCTTTCTGATTTCATTCGGGCAGAGGCGATAGGTGCTATGAACTGTAAAGGGCGCGCCGGGCTCTGGTTCGACGAACAGCGCGACGGCATCGACATCGACGGGCGACGCGAGCAACTGCACAAACCGATCATGCAAAATCGGCTCCAGACGTGCAGCCTCAGCTTCCGTGACCGGCCCAGTCAAGGTCATGTGAAAGCGATACTCATCCTTGACGTAGGGATAGCCATATCGATCGAGATAAGCACGCTGCCGGTCCGTCAAGCGATCTGGATTACGGCGTGCGATCTCGTGCTCGGTCAACGGCGCGCGCAAGGCGCAGAAATGATCCACGGCAGCGCTAGCCAACGCTTCGAGCTCGGCATTGGGCACGGCCGGCACGAGCGCCAAAAAATTCTCCAGCCGCGCGATCCTCAGGCGCGGGATGATGATCGGAGGAGATTGCGCCACAAGATATTCTGCGGTCCGCACCGCGTCCGCCTCGCCGAGGCCGGGCTTGAGGCGAACTGGCGCGACAAGGGTTCCATGAAAACCATAGCGTCTTGGTTCGGCCGTCCACTTCGTCAGATCGTCAGCATCGCAGCCATGAACGTCGGCGACAGGAAAGTCCGCACCCGAGAACGCGTCGCGGCCAAGCCAATTGGCCGCCGCTACGGTGAGCGGATGATCGCGATGGGGCGTGAAGTACAATGCGTATCGCATCACAGGAACAATTTGCGCACTTGCTGTGACAGGAGATCGAGTAACGAGACCGTTATCAGCATGACGATGAGCATGGCGGAAGCCTGCGGATAATAAAAGCCGCGAATAGCTTCGAACAGTACCTGTCCGATACCTCCCGCACCGATTACCCCAAGCACGGTCGCGGCCCGCACGTTGGATTCGAAACGATAAAGCGCGTAGGACATCCAAAGCGGCATGACCTGAGGAATGACGCCGAAAACCACTTCCTGAACGCGTGAAGCGCCGGTTGCACGTATCGCCTCGACCGGGCGCGGATCGGTCGCCTCGACCGCCTCAGAAAACAGCTTGGCCAGAATGCCCGTGGTGTGCACGAACAGCGCCATAACCCCGGCGAACGGCCCTAACCCGACCGCCACCACAAATAGAACCGCGAACACCAGTTCGTGGATCGCCCGGCAGGCATCCATCAACCGCCGCACCGGCTGAACGATGTACCAAGGCGCGATGTTACGGGCTGACAGGATGCCAAATGGAACGGCCAGGGCCGCAGCGAGGAAAGTGCCCCAGAGCGCGATCTGGATTGTGTTCAGCATCTCCTGCAGGTAGTAGCGCCATTCCTTAAAGTCGGGGGTCAAGAAGCCGGCCGCGTAGGACGCCATATTGCCAGCGTCGCTAAACAGATGAGGCCAGCGCTGCATCTCCGCGCCGTGCCAACTCCAGACCAGCAGGATGGCCAGCCCGATCCAGGTCGTCGAAGTCCAAAAACCGCGAACGCGATCCCGCTCGACTTCCGAGCGCGCCTCTCCCACGGTACTTAGCTGTGCCGTTCCGGTCATGATTCGATCTCGTTAAAGGGGCAAGCTAGCCGCATCCTTGTGAGATGCGGCCAGCTTCAACGGTTGCTACCGCCTCAGCTCTGCGTTGACTTGAGCTTCTTCTCGATAGCGGCCTTCTCCGTCTCAAGCTTTTCGACCTGAGACTTCTTGTCAGCGTCCGAGAGCTGCTTGTCCGACTTGATCTTGGCGATCTTCTTGGCCAGTTCCATGATGCGGATCGGCAGAAGCTGATCGTTGTTGGAGTCCTTGAATGGCGCCCAGGCAAGCCCGGCCAGAACCTTCTTCTCCTGCGCGATGTCACCCTTCGACTTTTCAGTGCCGTAGGTCAGAAAGAAGTTCTTGATCTTCTGCTTGGTGGCGTCGGAGAGATCCTTACGCCAGACGATCGGATCTGACGGAATCAGCGGCGACTTCCAGATCACCTTCACCTTGGCGAAAGCCGCAGGGTTGTTCTTTTCCATCATCGCGAGATTTTCGGTGTTGTTCGTCGCCGCATCGAGCTGACCATTGGCGACGGCCATCGCGTTCGTCTCATGGTTCGAGTTAGTCACATTCTTGAAACAGGTTTTAGGATCGACGTTATGCGCTGCGAAGATGAACGTCGTCGGCACCAGGAAGCCGGAGGTCGAGTTCGGATCACCCAGACCGAAATTCAACGAGCGATCGCACTTTAACAGATCGTCCAGCGAGGTCAGCTTGCTGTTCTTCGGCGCCAGGATAACGGACCAGTACCCCGGCTCCCCTTCAACGCTCACCGATTGGGCGAAGATTTCGCCGCTCGCGCGATCAACCGCTTCCATGGCCGATTTATTGCCGTACCAGGCAATCTGCACCTTTCCAAAGCGCATACCCTCGATCACACCTGAATAGTCCGAGGCGAAAAACGGCTTCACTTCCAGGCCGGTATTCTTGGCGAAGTCAGCCAGGAAGGGCTCCCATTTCGGTTTCAGGTTCTGCTGGGATTCGGTGGAGATGATGCCGAAGTTGATTTCCTCGGCATAAGCGGCGCTGGTCAGCGCGAGGACCATGGCGGCTGAAGTCGCAACTTTGAAAAAAGCGTTCATGACAAGTCTTCCCTGTTGGGTTTGTTTTTCAAGCGAAGGCAGGAGACAGGCGGGGTGCCGCGACCCTTCCCGGCTTTGTCGTCTGTACAGGAGCATCCGGCAGAATGAGTTCTTCCGAATTGGCTCCATACAACTCGACCAGCATGTCGTTCGTCAGTTCGATCGACGGACCATCGAAGACAACGCGGCCGTCGCGAAGTGCAACGGTGCGCGGGCAATAGCGGCGCGCATATTCGACCTGATGCAGCGAGACGACGCAGGTGATCCCGTCGCGATTTACCGACGCCAGCACCTCCATCACCCGGCGCGCCGACGACGGATCAAGCGAAGCGATCGGCTCGTCCGCCAACAAAATCTCGGAGCGCTGGACCAGCGTGCGGGCAATGGCAGCACGCTGTTGCTGTCCGCCGGAAAGAGTGGAGGCGCGCTGCCATACCACTTCGGGAATGCCGACGCGGGCCAGCGCTTCCCGCGCCTGGCGCTTCTCCTCGGCATTGAAAAGGCCGAGCGTGCCGCGCCAGAGAGGAATACGGCCCAGATTTCCAAGCAGAACATTCGACAAGGTCGTCAACCGGGTGACCAGATTGAACTGCTGGAACACCACGCCGATGTTGCGACGTAACCCGCGCGCATCACGGGCCAGCCTGCCGCCGCTCTGAATTGGCTGCCCCATGATTTCGATACGGCTCGATGCGGTCTGCGCGGTTTCCAATCCGCAGATATGACGCATCAGCGTGCTCTTGCCGGAACCGGACGCGCCGATCAGCGCGACCATCTCGCCCTTGGCAATATCCAGGCTGATATTGTCGAGCGCGCACTTCTTGCCGAAAGTCTTGGTCAGATTGCGAACCGAAATGGCGTTCATAAGATCGCTCCTGCGTTGAACGTCAAACAGCTGTTCAGCAGGTGCGTAAACCGAGCCGCGTGGGGCTCATGCGGTACGCCCAGCCAGCAGCCAAATCACTACCCGGGTACATTCACTGAATGACGTTCCGGTGTAGGGCTCATGTCAGATCCATGACCGTTCACAGTTCCTGCCGCCGTGACCGTCGCGTAGCGCTCGAGGAACTCCTCGACGGAAAGATTGCGAAAATCGTCAAGCGCTTCACGCAACTGCGCGTGATCCCAGTCCCACCAGGTTAGCGTCTGAAGGCGTTCGGCTATTGCAGGAGAAAAACGCTCACGGATGATCCTGGCTGGCACACCGCCGACGACAGCATAGGGCGCGACATCCCTGGTCACGACAGCGCCTGAGCCGACAACCGCTCCATCACCAATCGTGATACCGGGAAGGACAGTCACACCGTGACCGATCCACGTGTCATGCCCGACATGCACCCGTTGTGCGCGACGCGCGGCGAAGAGATCGCGCTCATTTTCTGCATCATCGAAATAGTCGCCTGCGCGGTAAGTGATGTGATGCTGCGTCGCGCGCGACATAGGATGATTGGTGGCATTGATGCGCACCGAAGCCGCGATGTTGGAGAACTTTCCAATGGTCACACACCACGTCTGACCGTTCGGCATGATGTACGAATAGTCACCGAGTTCGGTGTCCACGAGGCGGCAACCTTCAGCGACTTCGGTATAGCGACCGAGGGTACAGTTATCGACACGTGCACTTGGATCAATCAACGGGCTTTCGGAAAGGCGGGGCATGGTTATGCAGCCTCCTTGTCCGGCGCGAAGCGGGCGACATCGATGACAACGTCCGCTATCTCGTTGCGCAGAGCGGCGTCGTGGAAAATTCCCAGCAAGGCCGTACCTTCACGCTTTTTCTCGTCGATCATCTCGGCAACGACCGCGCGATTCGCGGCGTCGAGCGAGGCAGTCGGTTCATCCAGCAAAAGGATCGGATGGTCGGTAATGAAGCTGCGCGCGATATTGACGCGCTGCTGCTCACCACCGGAGAAGGTCGCCGGAGGCAAGTCCCACAAGCGTTCTGGCAGATTGAGTCGACTCAGGAGTTGACCGGCACGCGCGATAGACTGTTTCCTGTCGACGCCGCGTTCCGCCAGTGGCTCGGCCACGATATCGAGTGCGCTGACGCGCGGCACGACACGCAGGAACTGGCTGACGTAGCCGATCGTCTCCTGGCGGATTTCAAGCACGGTGCGCGGGCTAGCAGCCGCGAGATCGATCATTCGACAACGATGCCGAACAACAATCTGCCCTGCCGTCGCGGCATAGTTGCCGTACAGCATCTTGAGGATCGAGCTCTTGCCCACGCCCGACGGGCCATGCAGCACGGCGCATTCTCCGGCTTCGAGGGTAAACGAGGCATCGCTGATCACCGGCAACGCGATGCCCCCGCGCAAATGCATGGTGAAAATCTTGCCAAGACCGGAAACAGTAAGAACGGAGGACATATCTGAACCTCAGACCTGCAGGATCGAGGAAACGAGGAGCTGGGTGTATGGCATTTGAGGATCATCCAGCAGGCGATCGGTCAGGCCGTGTTCCACGACGCGACCGTCCTTCATCACGAGCATGCGGTGGGACAGCAGTCGCGCCACCGCGAGATCATGTGTGACAATGACAACCGCCAAACCGAGATCACTGACAAGACCGCGCAGGAGGTCCAGCAGCCGCGCCTGAACGGACACATCTAATCCACCAGTCGGCTCATCCATAAAAACGAGACGAGGCGACGTCACCAGATTACGCGCAATCTGCAAGCGCTGACGCATACCGCCTGAGAACGCGCGCGGCTGGTCGTCGATACGATCGGAGCTGATCTCCACGCGTCCGAGCCAATCGGCCGCGGTCTCGCGGATGCGTCCATAGTGACGCTCGCCGACTGCCATCAGACGCTCGCCGACATTTGCGCCGGCCGATACCGTCATACGCAAACCATCTGCCGGATTCTGATGAACGAACCCCCAGTCGGTCCGCACAAGAAAACGGCGCTCGGCCTCGCTCAAGCTGTAGAGCTCACGCATCTCTCCGTCGCGCATCCGGTAGGATACGGTGCCTGAGCTCGGCGCGAGCCGCGTCGAGATACAGTTGAGCAACGTCGTCTTTCCAGAGCCGGATTCGCCGACGATGGCCAGCACTTCGCCCGGCCAGATGTCGAAACAGATGTCGGCACAGCCGATCCGTGCACCATAGCTCTTGGTAACGGATTTGACCGACAGCAGCGGAAGTTCAGTCGCGGTTTCGAAATGAGTATCGCGAGAAGCAGTGTTCATCACACAGCCTCCGGGGAAAGCTCGCCACGATGGCCTTCAGCCTGGCGCGTTTCGCAGTGGTCGCTGTCCGAGCAGACGAACATGCGCTTGCCCTGATCATCGAGCACCACTTCGTCGAGGTAGACACCAGCAGCACCGCACAGCGCGCAAGGCTTGTCGAAATGCTGAACCTCGAAGGGATGATCCTCGAAATCGAGGCTCGCTACATGGGTATAGGGCGGCAGTGCGTAGATACGCTTTTCTCGTCCAGCGCCGAACAGCTGCAACGCTTCGGACATATGCATCTTCGGATTGTCGAATTTCGGCGTTGGCGACGGATCCATCACGTAGCGCCCCTCGACCTTCACCGGGTAGGCATAGGTCGTGGCGATATGGCCATTTCTGGCAATATCCTCATAGAGCTTCACATGCATCAGTCCGTATTCTTCCAGGGCATGCATCTTGCGCGTTTCGGTTTCGCGCGGTTCGAGGAAACGCAGCGGCTCCGGAATCGGAACCTGATAGACAAGCACCTGCCCTTCCCTGAGCGGCGTCTCAGGAATGCGATGGCGGGTCTGGATGACGGTGGCGGCCGGCGTTTTGGTCGTGGTCTCGACGCCGGCGACACGTTCGAAGAATTTGCGGATCGAAACCGCGTTGGTGGTGTCGTCCGCCCCCTGGTCGATGACCTTGAGCACATCATCCGGCCCAAGGATCGAAGCGGTCACCTGCACACCACCGGTGCCCCAGCCATAAGGCATCGGCATCTCGCGACTGGCAAACGACACCTGATAGCCCGGTACGGCGATTGCCTTGAGAATGGCGCGGCGGATCATGCGCTTGGTCTGTTCATCCAGATACGCAAAATTGTAGCCGGATGCCTGATGATGCGCGTTCATTCCGCAGCCTCCTTTATTTCGCAGGAGGCCTCATTGGCACGGCTCTCATATTCGACTCGCATCGTGCGTACGAGGCCGAGCTCAGCCTGGAAGTCGACGTAGTGGGGCAACTTCAGATGCTCTACGAAGCCTGTCGCCTGCACGTTGTCACAATGAGAAATAACGAATTCCTGGTCCTGCGCAGGCGCGACGACATCCTCGCCCAATTCCTCGGCGCGCAGCGCGCGATCACACAGTGACATCGCCATCGCCTTGCGCTCGGATTGACCGAAGACGAGTCCATAGCCCCGCGTGAACTGCGGCGGCGCCGTGGCCGATCCCTTGAACTGGTTGACCATCTGGCATTCGGTGACCTGCACGCGACCCACCGGAACAGCAAAGCCGATTTCGGGCACGAACACTTCCACATCGACCTCACCGATACGGATTTCTCCGGCGAAGGGATGCGAGCGTGCGTAGCCCCGCTGTGTGGAATAACCCAGCGCCAGCAAAAAGCCTTCGTCACCACGCGCCAGCGCCTGCAGGCGCATGGTGCGATCGAGCGGGAATGTCATCGATGTCTGGTTGATGTCGCCGGGGGCGACCGCTTCATCGGTGTCGGTGGCGTCTTCAATCAACCCTTCGCGATCCAGAACATCGGTGACGCGCGCGATGTGCTCCTGCACGTCCTCGCGCAACGCGCCCTGCTCGATCTGCGGATCGCCATCGAGTTCGTCATCCAGAAGACGATGGGTGTAGTCGAAGGTTGGGCCAAGTAGCTGCCCGCCGGGGAGATCCTTGTAACATGCGGAAATCCGCCGCTGCACAAGCATCGTTCCGGTATCCAGCGGCTCGCTGTAACCGAAGCGCGGCAGAGTCGTACGATAGGCGCGAACGAGAAATATCGCCTCGATCAGATCGCCCCTCGCCTGCTTGATGGCGAGCGCGGCCAACCTGCGATCATAGAGGGAGCCTTCGCTCATGACACGATCCGCACCAAGCGCCAGTTGCTCGGCAATCTGATCGAGTGTCAGCGCGGGAACGGCGCGGGCGCCACGACGACGATCGGCAAGCAGCCGATGCGCGTTATTGATAGCGGCTTCACCGCCCTTGACTGCGACGTACAAGGCTTATTCCTCCGCCGAAATCAGGACCGCGGAACGCGGCAGGCAAGCGAAAGCATCGCCGACCGTGAGAACAAGATCGACACCGCGTGGAAAGCGTTTGCGATTGGCCCTCCACTGCGCGGCGAAATCGCGGGGCAGCCCGCGCGGTGAGATCGTCGCGAAATCCTTGATGCCTGGCCCTTTAAAGGTGAGCAGATCACCGCCCTCAAGACTGTCGATCTGGAGGATCAACGTCGCTGAACGGTCTGGATACTCTTGCGTACCTTGCGCAAAATGATTGAACGCCGGCATGGAAAGCGGCGCACCGACGAGAGCAAAAACCGCCTCAGCCATCAGAACCGCCGGCTGCCCGCCAGTATGGAATGCAAGCCATGACTTCAGCGCACCGTTGTCGAACGCAGCATCCAGCCAAAAAGGCGTGTCGTCATCGATCAATGCGCAGGCGATAGCGCCCGCCGCGAGTCTCAGCGGCGCCGGCGGAACTATTGATGTTTGAACGCGGGCGACAGATGCCGGCCGTGTCATCCCATTCATCAAAGCGCGGAAGACCGATTGTGAATCGAACACCGGATCGGAGAAGCCGCCTTCAAGCGCATCTGCTGCAGCGATCATCAATCCTCTCCACGAACCATGGTGAAGAAATCAACGCGCGTCGCAGCCGTTTGGCGGCGCGACGTCTGATCTGCTTCATCCAGCTCAGCCTTGATGGGTTCGATCAGCTTGGCGTCGATGCAAGCCGCAGCTTCCGCATCCCGGCACAATGCATCGATCACAGCGGAGAGTTTCGCCTTCGCTGGATCGCGTCCGAGCGCCATGGCGTGACCGACGGAGCCATCTTCCAGCTTCACGCTGGCGCGCGTGACAGTCGCCTCTCCAAGATTGAACGCCTGGCCGGTCCCGCCGACGCGCCCACGCAACATCAGCAATCCGAATTCCGGCCCGCGAAGCATGCTGTAAGCCGGATTAAGCCCAACCGACAGCCACAATTCCTGCAACCGCACAGTGTTGCTGCGCGCCAGAACGGCCATGCGCCCCTTGCGTGCGACGATCGTTTCGTCACCAAACATCATCACCTCGAATTCGTCTATTGATCTAGACAAATAGATAAGATACTTCCTTTTAACGAAGCTCGATGACGTGCACGTGACGTTCTGAAAAAGGTGGAAGATGGCTACAGCTGGCCGTTTGCAACGCGGCGCGGGCGTATCGCTATGGCGGCAGATCGCCGACCGCATACGCTTCGACATCTCTCAAGGTCTCGCCGACGAAAACGGACGCCTCCCGTCAGAAACGGAGCTTGCCGAACGTTTCGACGTCAATCGCCATACCGTGCGCGCCGCAATCTCGGCACTGGCACACGAAGGCGTGCTGCATGCCGCGCAAGGACGCGGCACATATGTGCGCAAACAGAAGCGGCTAGTTTATCCGATCGGCGAGAAGACACGGTTTTCTGCCGGCCTTGAAGGTCAGAGTCGCGAGCGCAAGAGCGAGTTGCTGGACCATCGGCGCGAGGCAGCTTCTCCGGAAATTGCCGAAGCACTCGGCTTGCAGCCGGGAGAGGACGTAATCCGTCTCGACGTGCTGGGCAGTGCTGACGGCACGCCGGTATCGCGCGCGACATCATGGTTTAGCGCCGCGCGGTTTCCAAAGATCGCCGAACATTTCGTTCGGACTAAGTCCATCACGAAAGCGTTGGCGCGTGCAGGCATTGCGGATTACAGCCGAGCCTCCACTGCGATCGAAGCTCGTCACGCCGATGAGATCGATACGCAAGGATTGCGCCTGTCACCGGGAGCGATTGTGCTTGTCGCGCGGGCGGTAAACGTCGATACAAATGGTATCCCCGTTCAATACTCACTGACTCGATTCGCTGCCGACCGGATTACGCTGTCTCTCGAGACTCGCAGCATCCAGAAACTTTGGGCCGGTCACCCTGTCAATTCCTTCGCGCCATCGGGCGAATGAACATACTCTGGTCAGAAATCAGCCTTTGTATGGATAAGGGTGATTCGGTGAAGATTGCGTTCGGCTGCCGCGCAGAAGCGCGGCGCGACAATTTTAGTGCGCCCAACCGAACGTTCTTTCTCGTCCGACCGCCAAGGTCTGGAGATGACAAAAATGGAACTACTCATTCCGCCCCGTCACAGGGAGCAATTCACTGTGCTCAGGAACAATCTTTCAACCGCACAGGCGAAGGTAGGTCCCGTCACCTGGAATGGATATCTCCGCATTGAGACCAGCGATCCAAAGTTGATCGATGTCCTCAAGCAGGAACTGGACGCTCAACCGCAATAGCAAGGTCACATCAATCTCGCCTGCCCGTCCGGCTGGATATCTTTTGCAATTCCTCGAGCACGATCGTCACTTACGCCACGCACTATTTGGTGCGTGATTGCAGAGCCGATGCAATCCAAAGCCTCTAGCAGTGTACTCTCGCGCTGCTGTGGAATGGGCACCATTTGGCCTGTCACGAAGTGTGGTGGAAACCTGCGGAAGACCATCCGACGGCAAACCCGACCCGTCGGCCGCGCTTCCATGTCGTCCGGCCATCAGCTAACATACTCGTGTTCATGGGTTGTATTTATTTCGTCACTGACCAAAACGATTTCACGTCAAGTTAAACAGGATCCGTCCAATGAGAGCGATCCTTTCATCTCTTTCAGTTGGCTTTGTTGGACTTGCACTGAGTTTCCCAATCGGCCCTGCCGCCGCACAGACCGGCAATCCACGACTTGAAAACTGCCGCCAAACAGTTGGACGCCCAATCGTCATGGCTTGCATGCAGCGGGGCGGCGGTGACCTCGAAAGGTGCCGATCAAAGGCAACGCCCGCCGTTAAACGATGCATGGCAGCGGGAATCCACGAGCGGGCGCCTCGCCATGTCGAGGCGGACGCGGCAGTCGATACGGGTGCGGCCAAATTGGTCATCCTGATGCCTGGAGCCGGTGGTGCGGTGGCTTCGGACTTTCTCGTTCGCAATAAGGGACGGATCGGAGGAAGCGGCGTGTCCACCGTGGTCACGACATCATCCGGCCAGGCCGCGTCGCTCTCGAAAGCAGCCGCTGCCAAGGGACGCAAAGTCATTCTTGTGGGAATGAGCCGCGGGTCGATCGATGTCGCCAATGCGCTGGCTACCGGGGCTCAGGCCAACGGCATCGTTCTGGTTTCTGGCGCATATAACAAGGTGCAGGCCAGCCTCGGCTCTTCATCGCGGCTCCCCGCAACCCTCGTCATTCACCACCGCAACGATGGATGCCAGTCAACCCCACCCTCAGCGGCTTCGAGCTTCGTGGCATGGTCAGGCGGTCGCGCATCCATGCATTGGATCAACAATCAAGGAACGCCCGCTCCCAATCCGTGTGGCCCGCGAGGCGCTCATGGCTTCTTCATGCAGGATGGATCTGCCGTCTCTGCGATAAACTCGTTCATTAGATCCCGGTGAAGCCGTACGTCTGAGGAATCTGCTGAAAACGGCAGCATTTCGCCGGATAGGCATACGTGCCCAAGATCAGGATGGCAGGTGGATCTAACGGCGGATAAGCACGACGCCCGCAATGAGAAGAGCTACGCCGATCAGGCGCGGCATATCGATCGGGCGCTCGGCAAGCCCCATCCATCCGAAGTGATCGAAAGCCACAGAAGCGAGCATCTGCCCCGTGACGAGCAGCGCGATAAATGTGGCAGCGCCGATTTGCGGCACAAGGAAAATGGCAAGAGCGATGAAAATCGCTCCGAATATTCCACCAGTCCACGCCCACCATGGAATGCGCGCGGCTACCACACTCGACGGGATCGGATCGCGCATCGCCACAGCGAGCAAGACCATGCACAAGACGCCGACAAAATAGCTCGTGAATCCAGACCACGCAGCCGAGTTGAGCGCTGTGCGCAAATTAGCATTCAAGACCTGCTGAATGACAATACTGACCCCCGCCAATATGGTGAGGATGAGAGGTGCAAAAGTTTTGATCATCAGCATCCCTGCCTTTGGCAGGAAAATCCGCGAGTCGGGCGGATCAATCAAGGGGGCTGAGTCTGTTGCGGATTGATTTTCGCGGTTGACCACTCCACATCAAGTCGCTGAACACAACGACGGGCTCTCGTAGCGTCGCATCGGAAAGACGCGCCGGAGCGCTATATCTCCGCAAATTCTACGGAATCGCGAATCTCGCAAATTCGCTGCGCAACTCTTGTCCCTCGAGACCGATCCCCAAAAGCAGCGACAACAGAAGGCGCGCCTTCAATCCCCCCAGCGAACCAGCACCGATCAAACCACGTTGCAGAAGATCGGTCTCCGAACCTGAAAATCCGTAGGTGCCGGCGAACACTGAGCCCGATGCGACGCGTGAACTGAGAATGACCGGAAAGGTCTTCGCAAGGCTGGCTAGGCCCGGAACCATGGCCGCTGGCACGTGCCCCACGCCCATCGCCTCGACGACAAGCCCGCGATAGCCGAGTTCAGTAAGGCCTGGAAGCAGACGTCCATCGTCGCCCAATGCCGCGGTGACCAACGCCACCGGCGGATCATTGCCGTCGCAGCCATTCTTGATAACGGCCCGGCGTTCCACCCGCACATCGATACGAACCTTTCCCTCGATCACGCAACCAAGCGGACCACCCGAAAACGACGTAAAGGTCGATGGCAGGAAGGTGCTGGCTTTCTGGACGAAACGGGCCGCGTGAATCGTGTCGTTCAGCACCACCAGTGTACCGAGCTCTCGCGCCGCCTTTGATCCGGCTACGATGACGCTGGCGAGCAGATTGGCTGGACCATCGGCTCCCGGCGCCTCAGCTCCGCGCATCGCCCCCGTGACAATAACCGGCTTGTCGCCTCCAACCAGGAGATCAAGCACGAAAGCCGTTTCCTCGATAGTGTCGGTGCCTTGTACAACGATGGCGCCGGCGATATCCCCGGCTAGCCTCTCGTTCAAGAGACGCGCGACCTCGCGAAGATTGGCGAGCGTCAGCGACGGCCCCGGCAGCCTGAATGGCGAAACCGCTTCGATGTCGGCGACGTCGGCCAGCGCCGGCACGGCGCGCACGAGATCGGCGCCGGTCAATGTCGGCACAATGCCAGGACCTGCCCCTGAGGTCATGGTGATGGTGCCACCCAGCGACACCAGCAGAACCTTCGGACGCGCGCCTGCCGTTTCAACCATCTTCAAGTGTCCTTGATTTGCGATTTGTACCAATCGAGAATTTCAGCGCCGGTCCACATCACCACGTCGTCGTGGCCAAGGATATAGTCATAAAGCTCTTCCAGATACTTGATCCGGTGCGGCACGCCGGTCAGGTAAGGGTGGATCGAAATCGCCATCACGCGCGGAATCTTCGCGCCTTCCTTGTATAACCGGTCGAACTGATCGCGCCCACGGCGAAAGATTTCTTCGGCGGGAGCCTGCTGGATCGCCGTCATGACCACATCGTTGACTTCGACCGTATAGGGGACGGAGACGATATCCCCGGCGCGGGTGCGCAGCTTCACCGGTTGATCGTCAAGAACCCAGTCGGCGACATACTCGATTCCGGCTTCCGCCAGCAAATCGAGCGTCTCGTCGGTCTCGGTCAGGCCCGGACTCTCCCAGCCGCGCGGCGGGCGGCCGGTGAATTTCGTGATCGCTGCAATCGTGTCGGCAATCGCAGCCTTCTGATCACTGGTCTTGTGCATCGGCTGCTGCACCAAACCATGCCCCATGAAATCCCAACCCGCATCAAGCGCGGCCTGACAGGCTTGCGGATAAACCTCACAACAGCTGCCATTGAGTGCGAACGTCGCCTTCAGACCGCGTGAGGATAAGGTCTCGACAAAGCGCCAGAAGCCGACACGCATCCCGTATTCATGCCAAGCTCAGTTCGGCAAATCCGGCAACATCGGCTGTCCCATCGGCGGCGGCAACACGGTGCGCGGCATCGGCCCGGTCGGCCGCCAGTTCTCGATGTTGACGATGGTCCAGACCGCGACTCTGGCTCCTCCCGGCAACTTGAGCGGCGGCCGCTGATGGATAGGCTGATAGTCGAGCCGCCTGCGCAGGGATACGCCGATGCTGCTGTCTGTCATGATTGATCCTGCTGCTGTTCTTATTCGCGCAAAAGTGCCTGCGCCGTTCCGCCGGTCACCTGAGCCTGTTGCGCCAACGAAAGCCCGGGCGCGTCTGCAATGGTCTTGAGCGGCGCCTCATCGCCCATATCGAAGGGCGCGTCGGTCCCTAGAAACACTCGCTCGGCGCCGACCAGATCAACCAGAAAGCCAAGCGCCTGCGGTTCGAACACGACGCTGTCGAAATAAAATCGACGTAGAAGTTCAAGGGGTGATGACGCCGACTTGGCGCGCGTCTCACTACGTACCTTGTGGCCATGCACCAGACGGCCGATCTGATACGGGACAAAGCCGCCGCCATGCGCGAGGCCGATGTTCAGATCGGGAAGATCGTCCATCGTTCCGCTGAACATCAGATCCGCCACCATCAATGCGGTCTCGAGCGGATTTCCGATCAGATTGGTCAGGTAATAATCCTCGAGCCCGCTTTTGTTGCCGACATAGTAGGGATGAGCAAACACAAAGACGCCAAGTTCTTCGGCCCGTCGCAAGATCGGCCGGAAACGCGACTCGGATAGTTTTGCACCTTCGATGCCGGTGCCGATTTCGATTGCGTGAAAGCCATGCACCTTCACAATCCGTTCGAGTTCGTCGATCGCGGCGTCGGGATGCTGCATGGGAATGATACCCATGCCACGGAATCGGTCAGGACGCGCCGCCACCATCTCGGCCACACCGTCATTGACCAGACGATTGATCTCGATAGCGACATCGCGATCAGCCCAATAACTGAAGGTCGGCGGCGCCGGCGACAACACCGAGATATCGAGACCCTTGCGATCCATCGCCGCAAGCTTCGCCTTGATGTCAATGAACTCTGCGAACAGCGGATACACATAGCCCTGATCGTGAACGACCCTGCGCGCGTCTCCCTGCCCTTCGATACGCGCCGCAATGCGGCTCGGTGCCTTCTCAATGGCGGAAACGAAATTCTGCGGGATGACGTGACTATGAAAATCGATCTTCATGGGCCTCAACTGTAACGCTTGGGTTCACCGTCATCGGCATACCAGTCGAACACCTTGTCCGAGAGATTGACGATGACGTTCTGGATCTGGGTGTACTCTTCGTAGGCGATGAGCCCGTTTTCCCGGCCGATCCCGCTCATCTTGAAGCCGCCCCAGGGCGACGCCGGGTCAATGCGATGATGATCGTTGATCCAGGTGATGCCGCACTGAAGCGAATGAGCGACGCGGTGTGCGCGCGCGATGTCGCGGGTCCATATGCTAGTGGCAAGACCGAACGGCGTGCCGTTGGCGATCGCAACCGCCTCCTCTTCCGTGTCGAACGGGATCACGGCAACGACAGGCCCGAAGATTTCTTCCTGCGCGATGCGCATCTGCGGCTTGACGTTGGTGAAGATGGTCGGCTGCAGATAATAGCCCTTGGCAAAAATCTCACCATCCGGACGCTTGCCGCCATACGCAAGATACGCCCCTTCCTCGACCCCAATGCGAACATAGCGTTCGACCAGATCGCGCTGCTTGGCGGAGACCATGGGCCCCATTTGAGTGTCGGCAAGCTGCGGATCGCCGATACGAATGTCGGCAGCGCGGCGAACCAGTTCCGCCACCACCTCGTCATGGATCAACCGGTGAACCAGCAAGCGTGAGCCCTGCACGCAGGTCTGTCCGCTGGCGATGAACGACGCGAACAACGTCGCCGCCACGGCGCTGGAAACCGCGGTATCGGGAAACACGATGACCGCAGCTTTGCCGCCCAGCTCCGCCGCAACCTTCACCAGATTGCGGCCGGCGATCGCCGCGACAGCCTTGCCGGTTTCCGTTCCGCCGGTGAGATCGAGTTTGCGAATACGCGGATGCGACGACAGCGCCAGACCGGCACTAGCACCGAAGCCCGGCACCACGTTATAGACGCCATCCGGAACGCCGGCCTCTTTCAGAATTTCACCGAGCAGCATCGGCGTGATCGGCGCCAATTCGGATGGTTTGACAACCATGGTGTTGCCGGCCGCGAGCGACGGCGCCACCTTTTTAGTCAGGATCAATAGTGGATGATTCCACGGCGTGACATGACCGACGACACCAAGTGGCACACGACGCGTATAGTTGAGATAGCTGCCGGCAAACGGCGGCACAGTATCCTCATGGGTTCGTGCAACCGCGCCGAAGTAGCTGAACCATTCCGGCAATCGCGCAAGCTGCGCCGCCATTTCACGACGAGGGCGGCCGATCTGCTCGATCTCAATCGACACAACATCAGGAAGACGGCGCTTCATGATATCGGCGGCACGCTGCATGATGTCGCCGCGTTCGGCGCCGGTCAGCGAAGACCACGCTGGAAATGCACGCTCGGCCGCGGCGACAGCATTTTCAATGTCGGTCGCGTCGCCCTCCGCGACCTCTGCGACGGTCGACCTATCCGCAGGATTTTCCACCGAGAAAGTGCGGCCAGAGGAAGCTGGGCGATAGCTCCCGTCGATAAACAAACCCCAGGACTTTATCGCCATCACAACTCTACCAACACTTCCATAACGCTAGTGAACGCCGAGATACCGCATCAATGGCGAGTGATCCTGACGAATATCTTCCGCGCTCGCCTCGTGAACCACCTTGCCGGTCTCCAGCACATAAAGGCGATCCGCCACCGCAAGCGCGCTGTAGAGATTCTGCTCGACGAGCAGAATCCCGAGCCCGCTTTTGCCGAGGTCAGCGATGATCGTCTCCAGATGCTGGACCATGACCGGCGCGAGCCCTTCCGACGGCTCATCCATCAAGATTAATTCAGGATCGATCATCAGCGCCCGGCCGACCGCCAGCATCTGACGCTCGCCTCCCGACAACTGGTTGCCGTTGTGGCCCTTACGCTCGGCAAGCCGCGGAAACATCTCCAGAACACGGCTGACGGTCCAGCCTTCCTTTGCACTAGCCGGCTTGAGCATCGTCAAATGCTCCAGCACAGTCAGTGACGGAAACAGCCGTCGCCCCTGCGGCACCAATGCGATGCGCCGCGACGCGACCTCGTGCGGTGTAAGCGGCAGCAGTTCCTCGCCCTTCCACAACAGCGAGCCTTGCCGCACCTGCGGTTGCGCCAACCGCATGATTGAACGGATCAACGTCGATTTACCCATGCCGTTCCGGCCGAGCAGCGCCACCACCTCACCCGGCGAAACCGTCAGCGACGCGCCGTGCAGCACATGGGCATCGCCGTAGAAACTATGAAGATCGCGAACCTCAAGCATCAGCGCGCCTTTCCGAGGTAGACGTCCTGAACGCGCTGATTGTTGCGAATCTCGTTCGGCGTCCCTTCAGCAAGCATCTGGCCGTTGTTCAGACAGGTCACACGCTCGACGAGATTGAGAACCAGCTCCATATCGTGTTCGATCAGAACCATCGTCAGATCTTTCGGGAGCGAACGGATGATCTCGGCAACGATCACGCGCTCGGCCGGCGAAAGCCCCGCAGCAGGTTCATCGAGCAGCAATAGTCGGGGACGCGCAACCAGAGCCATAGCCATTTCAAGCTGGCGCTGTTCGCCATATGACAACTCCCGGACGACGACCGAGCCACGCTTATCGAGTCTCGAGATCGACAGTGCGGAGTTCGCTCGCTCGGTCTGCTCGGGCGTCAGCTTTGGAGCGCCGAGCATGGAGAACTTGCCCTCACCTGTTCCGCGCACCGCGAGCTGCATATTCTCCGCGACGGTGAGACTCGGAAACAGGTTGGTGATCTGGAAAGTGCGGCTGACGCCCATCCGAGCGCGCTGCTGTGCTGGCTTACGCGTGATGTCTTTGCTTTCGAAGACAACCCGGCCCGCTGTCGGCAGCGTCACACCGGTAATCGCGTTAAACAGCGTCGTCTTGCCCGCGCCGTTGGGGCCGATGATAGCGTGACGCTCACCGCGGTTGACGGTGATCGATATGTCATCGACCGCCTTCAGCGCGCCGAAGGCAACGACAATATTCTCGAGGACGAGCGCAGGGGCGGATTCAGACACGAAACAGCTCATTTCCCTGAAGGCTGAATGCGCAGCCGCCACGCGTGTGACGACTGCGCCATTCGATGGCAGGCTTACTTCTTGATGCCCTGGTTATCCCGCGAGAACGGTGGCTTCTTGAGATATTCTTCGGGATTGTAGGTCCAGAACTGCGACACGGCCGGATAAGTCTGGATCGGAACGTTCCAGTACTTGCCGTCCTTGTTCTTGACCACCTTGCGGATATAGACGTCGTAAATCGGGTTGCCGTAGTTGTCGAAACGTACCGGGCGGCCGAGGGGCGAATTGGTCAATTCACTCTTCAGCACGGCATCGATGAACGCATCACGGTTCGAGATATCGCCCTTGAGCTTCTCGATCACCTGATCGACCCACATCGCTCCCGAATAATGCGAGAAACCATACAGCGACGGCATCTTGCCGTACTTCGCGGTATACGCCTTGACGAACTTCTGAGTTTCAGGATTGTCCGAGCCTTCCGCGAAGTGCGCCGACGAAACGACGCCATCGCATTCTTCGCCCAATGTGCGGATCACAGACTGGTCGGTGAAATTCTGCGCGCCCAGCAACGGAATCTGACCCTTAAGGCCGAAGTCCGAATATTGCTTCATGAAGCGAGATGCGTCGGCGCCGAGCTCCATGGCAAACACCGCGTCGACCTTAAGATTACCGATCTGGCCGATATACGGGCTGAAATCCGCCGTGTTCAGCGGATTCCAGAGCTGAGCAACAATCTGACCGCCACCTTCGGTGAACACCTGTGCAAATCCCGCGCATTGCTCATGTCCGAAGGTGTAATCCTGCGAAATGGTGGCGATCTTCTTGTAACCCTGCTTGAGCGCCCAGTCCGCCAGTGGACGCGGCATCTGGCTGGCAGTGTAGCCTGCGACACGAATAACGTTTTTGATGCGGCTGCGCTGAGTGAGGTCGTCCGCGGCGATGACCGGGATGAAATACGGCACGCCATTGTCCTTGACGTAACTCGCAACGGCGAGACCAGTGTTGGCCAGCAGGTTTCCGAACAGGAAATCAACCTTGGCCTGTTCGACTAGTCGGCGCGCCTTCTGTAGCGCAGTATCCGGATTGCCAGCATCGTCTTCGACAATCACCTCGACGGGACGGCCGCCGGTCTTCTTGCCGTGCTCCTCCCAATACATGTTGAAGCCCTCGACGATCTCGCGACCGCCAGCGGCCACCACCCCGCTCAGCGGCGCCATCAGGCCAATGCGGATTGGATCGGCTGCACTCGCGATCCGTGGCGCGGCGAACGAACCCGCAGCAGATGCTGCAACGGTGAGACCCGTGGTCTTCAGAAACTGTCGACGATCCATTTTGTTACTCCCTGTGGTTATTTATCGATTGTGTCTGGTCATTGGCCGGGCGCGCTCCGGCGGCTAGCGCTTCTTTCCGGAAAGCCAGCGCAAGGCCCCCAGAATTCCCTCCGGCGCGAAGATCATGGTGCCGATGAACATGAAGCCCAGCACCATCTGCCAGCGCGCGGTGTATTCGCTGACGAAGTTCTCCAGCAGAATGATCGCGGCCGCGCCAATAAATGAGCCGAACAAGGTGCCGATGCCGCCGATAATCGCCATCAGCAGGCCTTCCACCGACTGCGATAGCTGTACGGTCGACGGGCTGACGAAATTGTTGAACAGTGCATACAGCGCGCCCGCCACGCCGGCGAAAAAGCCAGTGACCGTGAAGGCAACGAACATATGGACCGAGGTCCCATAGCCGAGGCTGCGCATACGGCTCTCGCTGTCGCGGATGCCGCGCAATGTCAGGCCGAACGGCGAGCGCACGAACCGCCAGATCAACACCGTCATCAGCAGAACCACCACAAGCGTCGCGTAGTAGAACGCAACCGGGCTGGCGATCAGATCAGGACGGCCGACGCCGCGAATGCCGTTCTCGCCGCCGGTCACGCTGGTCCAGCGCAAACACACGCCCCAGACGATCATGCCCAGCGCCAGGGTCAGCAACAGGAAGTAGACGCCACTGACTCGAACCGCGAAAGCCGCAAACACGGAGCTGAACAGCGTCGCAACGACGATGCCGAGCGCGCAGCCGACCCATGCCGATCCGCCGTGCACCGACGTCCAGTAGATCACGACGTAAGTCGAGATGCCAAATAACGCGCCGTGCCCCAGCGAGGTACGACCGGCGTATCCGGCGAGCACGTCGATCGACATCGCAAGCAACGCGAAGATCAGGATCTCGTTTGCGATGCTCATCTGATACGACGAGACGACGAGCGGCAGCGCGCCGAAAATGACGAGAACCAGAACGAAGCCGAGCGCCGAACGGCGAATTTCCGCAAGCTTGCTGGTCATTACGCCCTCCCGAACAACCCAAGTGGGCGAAATGCGAGAATGGCAGCCATCGGCCCAAAGATGACGAAGTAAGCCAGCTCAGGAAACATGACCTGACCAATGGTATTCAGCATGCCGACCAGAAGCGCGCCGATTGCTGCGCCCACCAGACTGCCGCTGCCGCCGATGATGACGATCGCAAGCGAGAACACCAAAATCTCCGAATCCGCCGTCGGGTATAGTGTCAGGAATGCACCCCCGACAGTGCCGCCAAGGCCGGCAAGGGCGGCACCGAGCATGGAGGTTGCGAGAAACACGCGGCGAATGTTGATGCCCATCGCCTCGACCATCTCGGCATCATCGACACCAGCGCGGATCAGCGCGCCCAAACGCGTGCGGTTGAGGAGCAACCACAGCGCGATGAACACCACGATTCCCAGCCCCAACACAAACAGCCGATAGGTCGGATAGAAGATGCCGGCGAACCGCACTGCACCACGCAAGGCGGACGGCACCTGAACCGAGAACGTGTCGCCGCCCCAGATCACCAGCGCGATATCGTTGAGCACGAAAGCCACGCCAAGTGTGAGCAGCACCTCACGCAGCACGAAGCCGCGTACAAAACGCAGCAAACCCTGATCGATGAGAAGGCCAAGCAACGCTACAAATAGCATCGATGCGAGCACCCCAAGCACGAAATTGCCGGTGCCAAGCGTGACCGTGTAGCCGATATAGCCGCCGAATAAATAAAGTGCGCCGTGAGCCAGATTGACGATGCGCAACAGGCCGAAAATCAGCGTGAAGCCTGACGCAACGATGAACAGCAGCGCAGCCAGCGTCAACCCGTTCAGAATCTGGACGAGATTCAGGCTCGCCACGAACTAGCCCCCGCTTTTGAGCGCATCGGGGCGCTCGCCCAGATACCAGTCATAGATCTGCTCGCCGGTCCAGAACACGACGTCGGGCAGCCGGCTGATCTTTTCGAGAATGCGGCGGAAGTGCCGGGCGCGATGCGGGACTCCCATGATGTAGGGATGAACAACGAGCGCCATCACGCGCGCGGAGTCGGCGCTATCGTGATAGATCTGCTCAAACTGATCCATCGCTCGGTCATGATATTCGCTGGCCTTGTGATGCTGGATCAGCATCATCGCAACATCGTTGCATTCCTGCGTGTAAGGAATGTTGACGATCGGCTTGGTACGCGTTTTCAGCACCACCGGCTGATCGTCCAGTACCCAATCGCACACGTAATCGAAGCCTTCTTCGACGAGCAGATCAGGCGTTTCCCAGGTCTCGGTGAGGCCAGGACCAAGCCATCCCCGCGGACGTTTGCCGGTGAACTTCTCGATCACCTGCACCGTCTTGCGAATATCCTCGCGCTCGTTGGCGACCTTCTGCATGTTCTTCTGGGTGAAGCCATGCCCCATGAATTCCCAACCACGATCGAGCGCTGCGCGTGAAATCGCGCCGTAGGTTTCGACCGCCGTTCCATTGATGGCAAGGACGGCCTTGACGCCGTGATCATCCAGCGCGTCCAGCAGACGCCAGAAACCGACCCGGTTGCCGTACTCATGCCACGCCCAGTTCGGAATATCGGGCATCGGCGCACCACCAGCCGGCGGCGTCAACACCGTCCGCGGCATCGTCTCCTGCGGATTCCATTCTTCGATGTTGACGATGATCCACACCGCCATACGGGCCTTGCCGGGCAACTTCAGAGGCTTGCGATCGACGATTGCGGAATACGCAATTCGCTCGTGCGGCAACATGATCAAGCCCCCTTTCCGGCAATCGAAAACGTCAACGGTGTCAGCCCTTCAACGGCCACCACCAGCGCGTCTCCCGGCACAATGGCGCCGACGCCCGCCGGAGTTCCAGTCATGATCAGGTCGCCGGATTCGAGCCGATAGGATTTCGACAGATTGGAAATGATCTCGGGCGTATTCCAGATCATCTGGCTGAGATCGCCGCGCTGCCGCTCTACGCCGTTCACGCTCAGTGAGATCGCGCCCGTCAGCCGATGGCCGACGGTTTCCACCGGATGGATCGCGCCGCACGGTGCGGACTGGTCAAATGCCTTTCCGATCTCCCACGGCAACCCGTTCTTAAAGGATTCCCTTTGGCGGTCGCGCCGCGTCAGATCGACGCCGACGCCATAGCCAAAGACAACGTCCAGCGCACGCTCGACGGAAATATTCGACGCCGCCGCGCCAATGGCGACGACGAGTTCGACCTCGAACTGAAAATCGTCGGTCTGCGGCGGATACGGCACATCAGCGCCACCGGCAACCACGGCATCGGTGGGCTTTTGAAAAAAGAACGGTGGATCGCGTTCATCGCCCTCCTTCATCTCACGGATGTGCGCGACATAGTTACGGCCGACGCAGTAGACGCGCCGAACCGGGAAGCGAGCATCACGTCCAACAATTGGAAGGGCCGTAATCTGAGGACTGAAAACAAACATCGGCACCTGCCAACCGCCATCATATCTCACCGCGAACCGCTTGAGCGGAGTTCGCAGTCTCATTTTGTTGAAGGCATCCAATTATACAATCTAACCACTGTCAACGAATAATGTATGCATTATGCCAGAACCGATTTTTTTTGTTTTCCAATCACCTCCGCCCGAGTGTGCATTGCAGCAACAACTCGGCAATTCCATTTTTTGCCTATATATGCGATTAAATTCGTCTCTCGGCTCAATGAGAATCAGCCCATGGCACCCCGCTCGCGACAATCCACCACACCCTCCGAAGACGAGTCCGTCACGCGAAGTGTATCCATTACGGAGAATTTGCGGACATCGATTCTGGCCGGAGAATTCCGTCCGGGCGAGCGGATGTTTGAGGTCAATCTGTCGGAAAGACTGAACGTTTCGCGCACGCCCATTCGCGAGGCCCTGAAGGTTCTGGCTGGCGAAGGTCTTCTGGATTACACGCCGAACCGCGGCTATCACGTTCGCGAATATTCGGTCGACGATATCGTTCAGGCCTATGAGATTCGCGCGGTGCTGGAGGGGCTCGCGGCAAAGCGCGCGGCGCAGATCGGCATGTCCCCGGAAGAGCGCGCGATCGTCGAGGCCGCGCTGCGCGACGGAGATAACCTCCTCAACAAAGGTCGCCTCTCGCCAAACGACCGCAATCTATACGGTGTCATCAACACCGCAATTCACAGCGCCATCCATCTCGCGGGGCAATCGCGCATGTTGCGCGACATGCTTCGGCAATCCCAACAAATCGCGCCATCGTCTCACCGCAACGTCATCGCCTTCGAACAGCCGGATGTACGGCGCCGGCACGACGACCATCATCGCATCTATGAAGCAATCCTCTGCCGCGACGCCGGTCGTGCCGAGTTGCTGATGAGGGATCACGTCGAGAGCATCAAGATATCGTTGCTGCGCTCGATCGCGCGCGATCTACCTCCGCGCTGACGCGGCTTCTGCTGCTTAAATAAGTTGCTTTCCCCGAGGAGGAGACTGCCTCGCCTCGGTTGCCATGACATGATTACGCTGGTCGAAAACAGCAGATTAGGTAAGGTTGCCAGTGTCGCTGGTGACGCTTTCGCCAAATTGCAATTCTGCCCGTAAACCGCCCTCGGCGCGGTTCTTGAGATGCAACGCCGCTCCAAGCCTTTCCAATCCCAGAGCAGCAATCGCCAATCCCAATCCACTGCCCATCGAGGTCTTGTAGCGGCCGCGAAAGAACCGATCACAAACTTTCGGCAGCTCATCTTCCGGAATGCCGGGACCACAATCATCGATCACGACCGCGAGAATCCGGCCATCGCGCCGCAGGCTACATTGAACCGGCCGATCCTGGGGAGAATGCAAGACCGCATTCTCTAGCAAATTACGCGCACTTAGCATGAATAACGACGGATCAACGCCCAGTGTCGCGTTCGAAAGCTCGGCGGAAATCATGATTGATGCGGCAGCCGGATAGTGCCGTTTGATATCGTCTGCCAAGGACTGCAGGGCCGAGCCAAGGTTTACTCCACGCTCGGTCTGCTCGATCGCACCACTTTCGGCGTTGGTCAGATCTGTGAGTTGCCGCACCAGCCGTGCCGTACGGTCGACGCCGACGACCATTTGGCGAAGCGCGTTCTCGCGAACACCTTGGTCTGTGCTGCAGAGCGCGACCTGGGCCTGTGTTTTGAGGCCTGCAATTGGCGTGCGCAGTTCATGTGCGGCAAAAGCGGTGAAATCCCGCTCGTGTTCTCGTGCCGCGCTGACCCGCGCGAACAGTCCATTCAATGAGCGGATCACCGGCTTTATTTCAGAGGCGCTATCATTCTCCGGCAGCGGACTGAGATCGAACGCAGCGCGCGTTTCGAGCGCGTCGGCCATCGCGTTGAAAGGCGCGAGGCCTTTCTTGACGCTCAGCCAGATCAGCGCTGCCAAGATGGGCAAGATCAACAACGCCGGCAACGCAAGACCACGGATCACGTCAGTTACGAGACGATCTCGAACGCGGAGATTATCGCCGACCAGAACGCGGATGCCGAGGGTTGGATTCTCGACGGCATAAACCCGCCAGACTTCGCCGTCGATAGATGTTTCCGAGAATCCCGATCGCCCTTCAGTGAGCGCCGCACCTGGCGCGCTCTCCGAGCGTCCGATCAAGGTGCCATCCAGCGCCCATATCTGGCATGAGAGCTGACGATCATACGACGCATGCGGAGTTGCAATTTGCGTGGAGATGGCCGCAGCCTTCTTCGGGTCGATGTCCTGGCTCGTAATCAGCGAACTGACCATTCGCGCGGCTTCTGTGAGCCGCGCGTCGAGCACGCGCTCGACTTCAGCCCTCGTGCTCAGATAAATCCATGCGATCGCGGACATCCACACAATGCCCGTTGTGATCATCAAAATCATAAACAATCGTGCGCGGATGGAGTTCACGAGCCGGCCTCCGCTAAACGGTAACCGACTCCGCGGACGGTCTCGACGACGCCAGGTCCAAGCTTGTTCCGCAAATGATGGACATGCACCTCGATCGTGTTGCTCTCGATCTCCTCTTGCCACCCGTACAAGCGCTCTTCCAACTGTGCCTTGGACAATATTTGCCCCGGACGATCCATGAGCGCGCGAAGGATTGAGAACTCGCGTCGTGAAAGACGAACAGGTTCGTCACCGCGCGAAACGCTCATGCTCGCAGGATCGAGAACAATGTCGCGCCAGTGCAATGTCGCGGCTGCATGCCCGCCGGCGCGGCGCGTCAGAGCCCGAAGTCGCGCTGCTACCTCGTCCAGATCGAACGGCTTGCCGAGATAGTCGTCAGCTCCAGCGTCCAGTCCAGCGATGCGATCCGGCACACTATCACGGGCAGTCAGAAGCAAAACCGGAATGGTCGAGCGCCGACCCCGCAATTGGCAAAGCACGTCAAGTCCCGATCCATCCGGAAGCATCAGATCGAGGACTACAGCATCAAAAATCGAACCATGCAGCGCAGCGGACGCATCGGCGCAGCTTGATACGACTTCAACAGTGAAGCCCGCCATCTGAAGTCCAGCTTGTAGGCCGTCCATCAATACGGCGTCATCTTCGACCACCAGAACTCTCATCGGCGACGCCCATCTATCACGCAGCAATGAAGAAATGCCGACCTTAAGCCAGCCTTAAGGTGAACGGGGAGGATCGCAGCTTGGCTGCCGTTGCGCAGGTGATCATCAAGTCCAAAAGGAAGGTTCCAATGTCTGATTTTTCGCGCCGGAGTGCAATACTCGCCGTCGGTGGAGGGGTTTTCGTCGCATCTATCTTCGGTCGCGACGCCTTGGCGCAATTTGCCGATGTGTCCAAGGAAATGATCCTGAATGACCCCGCCGCGCCCGTCAGCGGCAATCCGAAGGGCGACCTCACAATCGTCGCCTTCCTCGACTACAACTGCCCGTATTGTAAACAGACTGCGCCCGACCTTGATCGTGTCGTCAAGGAGGACGGCAAGATCAGGCTTGTCTACAAGGACTGGCCAGTCATTCGGCCGACATCGATCGATGGCGCGATGATGGCCCTCGCCGCCAAATATCAAGGCAAGTACGATGTCGCACATCACGCCCTGATGGGCATTCCCGGCGCCGGCGTCGCGAAGGAAAAAATGCGGGAAGGTTTGCGCGCCGCTGGCATCGACATGCGGCGTCTTGACGAAGATATGAAGACAAAATCCGTGGAGATCGACGCCATCATCAAGCGAAACATGGCGCAGGCCGATGCGATCGGTCTCAATGGCACGCCGGCTTTCCTTGTAGGTCCATTCCGAACGTCCACGCTTGACTATAAGGGTTTCAAGCAAGTCATTGCCGATGCCCGAGCCAAGCAGGCTGGGACGCGCTGAGCCCGCGATATGACACGCCCGATCTCCATCCTTGAGATCGAAGCCTCTGCCTCAGAGCATGTGAGGCCGATATAGCCAACGGACAAACTTGTTTTAAGGCACCACATGCTTCTGCGGCACGCGCCACGAAGGTGAAGCCGATGCCGCTCCCGCCACGCCTCCACATCGAGCCGGCAGCGTGGTGCACGCCCTCGCGCCTTCGATCAGATCACAGCGAGATAACATTTTGGTCAGAAGTTCTGCCCATGAACCATTACTTAAGCCTGCCTTAAGCTGCGAACCCGACCGCTTCGGACAATCTCCTCAGTTGTCCGGAGCCTCCCTTGCCCGAGAAAACCGTTCGATCTGTCTTTATCACCGGTGTACTGGCCTTCCTCTGGCTATTTGCTGTTCCGGCCTCCGCGCAGGTTTCCTCAAGCGGCACATCTCCACTGCCCCCCGATCAAGCCTTTCAAATGACGGCGACGCGAGCCGGTGAAGGATTGATCAAGCTCGAATGGAGCATCGCCCACGGATACTATCTCTATCAGGAGAAGCTGGCGCTTAAACGAGGCCAGACCGAAATTACAATTCCCCCAGTCGAGGGCAACTCCGAGACCAAGGACGATCCAACATTCGGCGTCACCACAACTTATCGCGACCGCGCTGCGATTACTGTTGCTCTCTCGAGCTCAAGCTCCGAGCCACTCGACGTTTGGTATCAGGGCTGCCAGGACAAGGGCGTCTGTTATCCGCCGCTCGCTCGCCGCATCGACGTCAGAACGCTCGCAATCACGAGCCCCGGCGAGCGCGCTCGAGCAACTGTAGCCAATCGGTGGTCTGAACCGATCACCTCGACGCCAAGTCGCCCGATCACGATCGCGGACAACAATGGCGGCATGGTTGGTTCGCTCCTTACCGAAGGCGGAGTCCTGATGGTGCTGGGGAGCTTCATGCTGTTCGGCGTCCTGTTGGCTTTCACACCTTGTGTTTTCCCGATGTATCCGATCCTGGCTGGAGCCATTGCCCGGCAAGGAGAGGCGGTGACGCCGCTGCGGGGATTCACGCTTTCCATGGCTTACGTTGTCGCAATGGCAACCGCGTTCGGGTTGCTCGGCGTGGCAGCGGCATGGTCCGGTCAGAACCTGCAGATGGCGCTGCAATCGCCACTCGCGATTGGCGCGGTTTCCGCACTTTTCGTTGTCCTCGCATTGTCCATGTTTGGACTCTTCGAACTGCAACTGCCCCAGACCTGGGTCAATGCGATCGGCGGGATGGGGCAAGGCCAGCGCGGATCGCTGGCATCGGCGGCTTTGCTTGGCTTCACATCTGCGCTGATTGTCGGTCCTTGCGTGACCGCTCCCCTTGCCGGCGCATTGATCTACATCGGGCAGACGGGCGATGTTGTGGTCGGTGCCGCGTCCCTGTTTGCCCTCGGTCTCGGCAAGGGCATTCCACTCATTGTCTTCGGCACGATCGGCCCCAAGGCCCTGCCCAAAGCCGGCGCCTGGATGACAGCAATTCGCCAAGCCTTCGGCTTCATTTTCATTGCGACAGCAATCTGGATGCTCTCGCGTCTGGTTCCAGCCGAGGTTGGGCTTGCGCTGTGGTCGCTGTTCGCAATCGGTTTGGCTGTCTGGCTCGGGGCGTTCGATGCGCTGAGCGTTGACGCGGGCAGCAGGCGACGTATTGCCAAAGCTGCGGGCTTTGCAGCCGCGCTGTATGGCGTTGTCCTTGCCATTGGCGCCGCAAGCGGCGCTGGCGATCCGCTTCGTCCACTCGAGAAGTTGGTGGCCAAAGACAAGGGATCCGTCAATCAAACTGACATCGCCTTTCACAATGTTACCGACAGCCGCGAACTTCAAACCCGAGTGGCCGCTGCCAATGGCAAGCCAAGCCTCCTCTATGTCACTGCGAACTGGTGCATCACGTGCGCCGTCATCGATCGAAGCATTTTACAAGATCCGGAGGTTCAGGCTCACCTCGCTCAACTCAACCTTATTAAGCTCGACGTCAGTGACAACTCACCGATCCAGCGTGAGGTCATGCAAAGCCTTCAGGTCGTCGGACCACCGACAATGGTCTTTGTTGATGCCGAAGGTCGCGAGCGCGCTGGGACACGCCTGGTGGGGGATGTCACCAAAGCAACGCTGGAGGCTGCAGTGACGAAGTTGGGAGCTGGCCGATGAAAGTCATTGGGATCGGCCCCTTTGTCTTCGGCTCGGGCGAACTTGCCGCAATCCTCGGGATTTTCGTGTTCATCCTGTTGACTTCGATTCTCGCGCGCCGTGTTGATCGCTCCATCGTGCCTTGGTCAACAGGGGCAATGGTTGCAGGATTTGCAGCGGCCCGTCTTGGACATGTTGGTCTGTATTGGCAGAGTTTTCGCACCGAACCACTGCGTGCTTTTGCGTTCTGGCAAGGCGGGTTTGAGCCAGCCACCGGTCTGGCGGGGATTCTGGTCGTCAGCCTGTTTTATATCCGCTCGCTCAAGGTCGGCCTCGCGGCTGCCGCCGCACTCGGTCTCAGCGCCATCGTTTGGATTGGCGTCGCGCAACTGACACAAGCCACGCTCGGACAGCCAGCCCCGACCTTTGCCCTTCCGAAGATCGATGGCTCACAGGCGACCGTCAGCGATTTTGCCGGGAAACCTGTCGTCATCAACCTCTGGGCAAGCTGGTGCCCGCCCTGCCGCAGAGAAATGCCGCTGCTCGCCGACGTTGCCGCGACAAGAAGCGACGTCGTCTTCCTGTTCGTCAACCAGGGCGAGGCTCCGCATACGATCCGCAGCTATTTCGACCGCGAGAAGCTCTCGATCGGCAACATTCTGCTCGATCAATCGATGCTGGTCCCGCGCCACTACAATACGCCCGGCCTACCCATCACGCTGTTCCTCCGATCTGACGGCACGCTCGCATCAATACATGTAGGCGAGATTTCCAGAGAGGCGCTGAACGCCAAGATTGACCGGATCGCGGGCCCATCCTGACAGCCCGCCGACGTGATGAAGGCCTTTTCGAAATAAAAACACTGCCACGCGGTGCAGATCACCTCTCATCTGCCGCCAATGCCGGGATTTCCGATGACAAGCAAACAAACAGTATCTGCGCTTCTGGTTAGCCTGACGATAGCGGGCTGCACAACCACAACTGAGCATTCTCTGAAAACAACCTCATCGGCAAGCTCAACTGGTGCGCTCGCAAACTATATGGTTGAGACCGGCGAGAAATTCTCGGTCCCGGCGCTCGATACTTCCGCAATCGATCCTAACAATCTTCGCCAGCAAGTTGACTATGCAACGAATGAGCCCCCGGGCACGCTTATCGTCGATACGAAAAATCGCTTCATCTATCTCGTGCAAGAGGATGGCAAGGCTCTGCGCTACGGCGTCGGAGTCGGACGCGAAGGCCTCGAATTCACGGGTAGTGCCCATATTGGATACAAGCGGGAATGGCCGCGATGGACACCGACCCCTAATATGATCGCGCGTGAGCCTGAGAGGTATCAGCGCTGGGCCGGAGGCATGGACGGCGGTCCAAATAATCCGCTGGGTGCACGGGCGCTCTATCTGTTCAAGAATGGCAAAGACACATTGTTCCGAATCCACGGCACAAACGAACCCCAGACAATCGGTCACGCGGTATCGTCAGGGTGCATTCGAATGATGAACCAGGATGTCATCGATCTTTACCGACGCGTACCGAAAGGTTCAAAGGTCGTTGTGATCTAGCATTGGCCCCGCTCATTGTGCGGTCCGTCAGACTGCAGGCCTGCCCCGGGCGGCGAAGACCTTCAGGCCAGCCAAGAGGGCTAGCGCAGGCAATCCGCGATATGATCGAAACGATCGTCGCCATCCCCACTCCTCGGGGGCCGGCCATGATACGGCCGAACGGCCACCTTGGAAGCCTGCTTATTGGAAGCCTGCTGGGTGAACCCGCGTTCGTCGATCGTTCTACGACTGGGGAGTGTTGGTAGCGAGGGAGGGACTCGAACCCCCGACCCCAGGATTATGATTCCCGTGCTCTAACCAGCTGAGCTACCTCGCCACGGCTCGCCGCGGGCCAGACGGCCACGGCCTGCGAGCGGGCGCATATAAGAAGTCAGCCAAATGCCTGTCAAGCAAAGGTGGGGGCCGCATCCCGCCAATTATTTCGGCCGCACATCCTGATTGCCGCCAGGGCTGCCAGGCGGCGGAATCACCGGCATCTTGCCGGTGTTCGGCGCCGGCGTGTGCATATCGGGGTCGACCCCTGCGGGTGGACAAAGCACGCCGTCCGATTTCGCCAGCCGGTCGCCAAGCGGTTCATTGCCCTGCCCGGTTGTCGAACCATGTGGCGCAATGGTGCCGTCATTGGGCCGGGCCTGCGTCGGTGCACAGTTCTGCGGTTGCCGAACCGGATTCGGCGGTGCGGTCTGCTGGGGCGGAGTCGCCGGCGATGGCGGGGCCTGCGCCAATCCGGGCGCCGAACAGGCCACGATGAAACATGTCGTGAGAAGCAAGGTTTTCATCTGCATGCGATGAAAACGACGCCATGGCGCACAGGTTCCGGATAACCGGCGCGCTAAATCACGTCCTTGCGATAGCGAATCAGTGAAAAATGGCCCATCGGCGGCATTGGGCGGCGTTCGATCAGTGTGACGCCACCGTGGTGTGCGGCCCAATTCACCAGACGCTGCCACGGGAATTCCGGCCGCCAACCAAGCCTGCGTGCCAATGGCGCGAACGCCATTTCGAACAGCTTGCGCGGCCCGGTTTCGGCGCCGATGTGATTGACTAGGATCAGTTCGCCACCAGGCCTGAGCACGCGAATGAAATCGTCGAGCGTCGCTTCGGGATCGGGAACCGCGGTGATGACATATTGCGCCACCACCGCATCGAACACAGCATCTGGAAACGCGAGATTCTTCGCATCCATCACCGACAGTGATTCGACATTGGTGAGGTTAAGCGTCCGCACGCGTTCCTGCGCCTTGCGCAGCATCGGCTCGGAGATATCGACACCGCAAAGCTTCGTGGTCCGCGAGTAGTCTGACAGCGACAATCCAGTGCCAACGCCGACATCAAGCACGCGTCCGCCGATCGCGTCGGCAACCGCGATGGTCGATTTGCGTCCTTGATCGAAGACCGCGCCGAACACCAGATCGTAGATCGGAGCCCACGCGGCATACGCCTTCGCCACGCCGGCGCGATCGATGTCGTTGCCCATAGTTGCCCCGCCCGCCTGGCCGCTATCCTGCCGCGACCGACTGCGCCACGACAGCATCGCGCATATCCCTGGCACGGTCTCCACGCGACGCGCTCTTGATGAAGCCACCACCCAGCACACGGGCCTGACCGCTCGGCGCATCATAGAACACGCAAGCTTGTCCCGGCGACACGCCCTCCTCGCCGCCGGCCAACTCAACTTCGTATTCCCCGTCGACCCGGCGCAACCACGCCGGCTGCGGCGGACGGGTCGATCGGACCCTGACAAACAGTTCGAGTCCGCCTTCAACAGCACGATCGAGCGAGCCATCTCCAATCCAGTTGATGTCGCGCAGGGCGATGCGGCTCATGCGCAAGGCGTCGCGCGGACCGACGATGACACGGCGCGACGTCGCATCGAGCGCGACCACATAGAGTGGCGCGTGCGCGGCGATGCCAAGCCCCCGGCGCTGGCCGACGGTGAAATTCACGATGCCCTGATGGTGACCGATGACGCGGCCATTGAGGTCGACGATATCACCAGGCTCGACAGCATTCGGCTTCAGCCGCTCGATCACGTCGGTATAACGGCCGGTCGGCACAAAGCAGATGTCCTGGCTGTCGTGCTTGTCGGCGACGGACAATCCAAAACGTCGCGCGAGTTCGCGGGTCTGTGCCTTGGTCATGTCGCCGAGCGGGAAGCGAAGATCCACCAACTGGTCCGGCGTGGTCGCAAACAGGAAATAGCTCTGGTCGCGATCGGCATCGGCCGCACAAACCAGCGCACGCGACCCATCCGCGAGACGGCGCGAAGCGACATAATGTCCGGTGGCGAGCGCCTTGGCGCCGAGTTCGCGGGCTGTCCCCAGAAGATCGCGAAACTTGATCGAACGGTTGCACTCGATGCACGGCACCGGCGTCTCGCCGTGAACATAGCTTTCGGCAAAACGGTCGATAACGGATTCGCGGAAGCGGCTTTCGTAATCGAGCACGTAGTGCGGAATACCGATGCGCTCCGCAACATCGCGAGCGTCATGAATGTCCTGTCCCGCACAACATGCGCCCTTGCGGTGGGTCGCCGCGCCATGATCGTAAAGCTGCAGCGTGATGCCGACGACATCGTAGCCCTCGGCCTTCAGCAAGGCAGCCGTCGCCGACGAGTCCACGCCGCCGGACATGGCGACGACAACCCGCGTATCTTCCGGGCGTCCTTCAAGGTCGAGACTGTTGAGCATGCGCGGACCAATCTTCGTTTGCAGGCGGTGCAAACCGGCTGCAAGCGGTCTGGGGGTATGCTCTTTATCTATAGTCCGCGACCCCGCGAAGCAATCGCGCGCCCTTTGATCCGTTCAAAGAGGCAAATCTTGCCGCCGGGCAGAAACAGGCGGGTTCCGCGACGCATCAAAATCACGCGGAACAACATCTAAGTATTTGAATAATATATAATTTCTACATCGCGCTGTATTGGCCCGCTCCTTGCTCCTCCACTCAAGCCATTAGTGCGAGGATCACCCGTGTTCAGTGTCACACCAGAAACCACCGTTGCCGCCCCATCGCAGGCCGCCCGATCCAGGCAGACGCCGACCGCTCAGCCATCGTCGGCCGGCGACGGTTTTGCGGCGCTGGTCGATGACAACGCAGCCGCTGCAGCGGAACACGAGCGCACCAGTTCGGATACCTCTCGCGGCAATACCGACGACCGGCAGCCACGCACCGGCATGGTGGCCGGCACGAAATCCCGGAACGACGTTCCCGCCAAATCCAGCACCGCGCCTACCGCCACTTCCAATCAGAACACGGCACCCACCGATCAGGCTCCGACGACGCAGGATCCAGCTCAACCAACGCAGGTCACGACCGGAATCCTGCCGGCCGGAAAGCATGTCGTCATCACGCCCGGCCAGTCGAATTCCGGCACCGATCAGAGCAGCGACGATCAAACCGCCCCCGATAGCCAGACCGTACTCGCGGACCCCGGTGCGAACGCTCTTGTTCCGACGCCGGTTGCCGTGGTCATTCCGACGACCGCTCCATCCGATACATCGGGCGGACCGACAGGCGATGATGCTGTCACACCCGGCGTTCAGGGCTCGGCCGCTGGACCGACCGTGATCATTCCTGAGGATTCGCTCGCCGCCGCTGCAATCGCGAACGGAGCGGCCACGGCGGCCGCTACACCAGCCGGGACAGCGACGCCCACGACCGATGCGAATATCGCAGCAACCGCGGCGACCACCGTTATCGACCCCTCCACGGAGGCTGCCGCTGCACCAGCGATGAAGCCCGATCTCACTGCCGGTTCGCCGGTCAATGCCGACGCGGCCGTCACCCTTGCCGCCGCAGCGCCGGCAGCCGTCGCCACCACGACAAAATCAACGACCACGCCTGCCGCAATCGATATGGCGGACGGCACGAAGGCCGAAGCTAATGCACCCGTCATCACGCCAGCCGCCGCCAAGCCCGTGCCGCAAGCTGATGCTTCACCCGAACCGATCGCGCCCGATGGCGATGCGACCAAGCAAACTTCAAAGCAGGATGCTGTCGAGGCCAAAACCGACGCGCCTGCCGATGACGCAACTACTCGCAAGCCCACTGAGGCGCGGGATGTGCGGTCGGCGCCGACCTCGCACGAACGCACGGCTCCTGCGCCGACACTTCAACCCGATCCAAGCCTGCAAGCTGCCAGCAACGCGCCCTTGCCGCAGCAGCCTCAGGTTCAACCGGTTACCAACGCGCCGATTCCGGCGGCCCAACTCGGCGTCGCACTGGCCGCCAACATGCCGGTCCCGCTGAATGGTCTCGCGGTCGACATCGCGCTGAAAGCTGCGAGCGGCAAAAGCCGGTTCGACATTCGCCTCGATCCCGCGGAACTCGGCCGCATCGATGTCCGCCTCGACGTCGACAAGCATGGCAACGTGACATCGCATCTGACCGTCGAGAAACCGTCCACGCTCGACATGCTGCGCAAGGATGCGCCGCAATTGCAGCGCGCATTGGAAGACGCAGGTCTCAAAACCGGCGATAGCGGATTGCAGTTCAGCCTGCGCGACCAGTCGCAGTCAGGCCAACAGAACGACAGCGGCGCGAACCGCAACGCTCATCGCCTGATCATCAGCGAGGATGACGCGATCTCCGCGCCGATCGCAGGAAAGACTTACAGTCGCATGCTCGGGGCGAGCAGCGGCGTCGACATCAGGGTTTAAAGGGTACCGACATGGCCACCGACGTCTCGATGCCCATCATTCCGACTTCCGGCGTAGCGACCAATACAGGGGCGAACTCGACCAACACGACGAGTTCGACCAATACCGCAAGCATCGCGGATAATTTCCAGACCTTTCTGACGCTGCTAACCACGCAGCTGCAGAACCAGAACCCACTCGATCCGCTGGACACCAACCAGTTCACTCAGCAGCTCGTGCAGTTCGCGCAGGTCGAACAGCAATTGAAGTCGAACGATCAGTTGGCGTCGCTGGTGAAGATCGAGCAGGCTGCGCAATCGACCCAGGCGCTGGTCTTCGTCGGCCAGACCGTCGCAGTCGACGGCAGCACGGCGCATTTCGATGGCCATGCGACATGGAATTTGAACGCGCCGAAAGATACCAACGCGACGATCACCATCACCAACTCGGCGGGGCAGACCGCCTACAGCGGCAACTTCGCGGTCAGTTCCGGGAACGCCAGCTTCGTCTGGGACGGCAAGGGCAACGACGGCACTTCGTGGCCCGCGGGCGACTACAAAATGACCGTGACGGCGAAAGACAGCGCCGGCAACAACATCGCGATCTCCACCGAAGTCCAGGGTGTGGTGGATTCCGTGGACCTGACCGCGAGCCCGGCCCTGCTCTCGATCGGCGGCAAGAACTACACCACCGACCAGATCAAGCGCATTGTGCGCCCGGCGGCGAGCTGACACCGCACTCTCCCGTTAACCGGAGATAACCCGGCTGCCCATGGCACCGGCGGCCGGGTTTCAGACGCATGCAAGGAGAATCGTATTGAAGCCTTGGGCTTAGGCAAATTTTAAGCGCCCGGGCGTAGGGTGTTCCCACGAGTTCAGTAGTCGAGTTTGTGAGTACACCAATGACAGAACCCCACCGCCCGAGGGTGAAGTACGTCATCGGGCCAGATGGCAGCCCGCTTACCATTGCGGATTTGCCGGCGCCCGGGACCAAACGGTGGGTGATCCGCCGTAAGGCCGAAGTCGTTGCCGCCGTACGTGGTGGCCTTCTTTCCCTTGAGGAAGCCTGCAGCCGCTACACGCTGACGGTGGACGAATTCCTGTCCTGGCAGTTCTCGATCGACCAGCATGGTCTCGCCGGCCTGCGCACCACGCGCATCCAGCAGTACCGCCAGTAAGACTTTCCATTAAAATTCGACGCTTTTGACAAAAACCGGCCTCTTTCGGGAGGCCGGCGTTTGCCGTTTCCACGATTTGTCCCCGGACGTTAACCCGCGTTAACCATATCGAAACCATACCTAGGCAAATTCTGCCCAGTCGGCGCGCGGTGCCGATTCTTGGGGTTGGGCAGTGCAAGGTCTGGTTGCATTTCTTCGCGGTCTGGGTGCGGCGCGGCTAGCGGCCATGGGTGCCGTCACCCTCGCCCTCATCGGATTTTTCGCATTCGTCATCATGCGCGTGACCACGCCGCAGATGACGACCCTTTTCACCGATCTCAGCTACGAGGACTCATCCGGCATCATCAAGGAACTGGACCGTCAGGCCATCCCGTATGAGCTGAAGAACGATGGTGCCATTATCCTGGTACCGAAAGACCGCGTGACCAAGCTCCGGATGAAGCTCGCCGAAGGCGGTCTGCCCAAGGGCGGCGGCGTCGGCTACGAGATCTTCGACAAGGCGGACGCACTCGGTTCGACCAGTTTCGTTCAGAATATCAATCATTTACGCGCTCTTGAAGGCGAACTTGCCCGCACTATCAAAGGCATCGATCGGATTCAGGCCGCGCGTGTCCATCTTGTGCTGCCGGAGCGGCCGCTGTTCTCCCGCGAGACTCCGCAGCCGTCCGCCTCGATCGTGCTGCGCGTCCGCGGCCAGCTCGAGCCGCAACAGGTCCGTGCCATCCGCCATGTCGTCGCCTCGGCCGTCAACGGCCTGAAGCCGCAGCGGGTCTCGATCGTCGATGAAAGCGGGCAACTGCTAGCGAATGGCGACCCCGGCGAGGCCGGCGCCGATGGCCTGACGGGCGACGAGCGCCGCGCATCTTACGAAAGCCGGATGCGCCGGGAGGTCGAAAGCATCGTTTCCTCCGTGGTCGGCGCGGGCCGCGCCCGCGTCCAGCTTTCCGCTGATTTCGACTACAACAAGATCACCCAGACCTCCGACAAATTCGATCCCGAAGGCCGGGTGCTGCGCTCCAGCCAATCACGCGAAGAGTCCTCTACCACCGCCGACAAGGACGGTCAGGTCACCGTGAACAACGAACTGCCGGGTGCCCAGCAGCAGGGCAGCGCGCCGGCGGCGAAGGACGAGAGTAAGAAGAGCGAGGAAATCAACAACTACGAGATTTCGCGCGTCACCAAGACCGAAGTCGTCGAGGGCGGCCGGGTCAAACGCATGTCGGTCGCGGTGCTGGTCGATGGCAGCTACGCCAAGAACGACAAAGGCGAAACCGTCTACACCCCGCGCTCCAAGGAAGACCTCGACCGCATCACCACCCTCGTGAAATCGGCCATTGGCTTCGACGAGAAGCGTGGCGATCAGGTGCAGGTCATCAACCTGCGCTTTGCCGAAGGCCCGACCTCGCTTCCGACCGCTGAGCCGACCGGGTGGCTGGGCATGTTCCAATTCACCAAGGACGACATCATGTACTTCATCCAGCTCGGCGTGATGATGCTGCTGAGCCTGGTGGTGTTGTTCATGGTGATCCGGCCCCTGCTCAAGCGGATCCTGGCTGCCGATCCGAAGCCGGTCGCAGAACCGCTGCCGGCATTGCCGGAAGCGCCGCCGGCGCCCCCGCAGATCACGAACAATGCTGCGGGTCACATGATCGACGTGGCGCAGGTGCAGGGGCAGGTTCATGCCCAGGCCGTGCACCGCGTCGGCGAACTGGCCGAGCGCAACCCGACCGAAACCGCCTCCATCATCCGTCAGTGGCTTGCAGAACCGGCGTAACCCATCATGGCCAACGCACCCGCCCTTCCTAATAACACCGCGAACTCCAGCGACATTCAGACCGTCGTCGCGACGCTCGCAAGCCGCCAGAGCAAGCGCGAGCGCACTGAGCCCCTGAGCGGACCGAAGCGCGCCGCGATCATGATGCTGGCGCTGGGCGAGCAGTATGGCGGGAAGGTGTGGAGCATGCTCGACGACGACGAGGTCCGCGAACTTTCCGCAGTGATGTCGTCCCTTGGAACCGTCGAGGCTGACGTGGTCGAAGACCTTATGCTCGAATTTGTGTCGCGCATGTCGGCCTCGGGCGCCCTGATGGGCAACTTCGACGCTACCGAGCGGCTGCTGCAACAGTATCTTCCGACCGACCGCGTCGCCGGCATCATGGACGAGATCCGCGGCCCCGCCGGGCGCAACATGTGGGAGAAGCTCTCCAATGTGCCGGAAGAGGTTCTCGCCAACTACCTGAAGAACGAATATCCGCAGACCATCGCCGTGGTGCTCTCGAAGCTGAAGCCCGAACACGCCGCACGCGTGCTGGCGATTCTGCCCGAGGAAATGGCGCTCGACGTGGTCGGCCGCATGCTGCGGATGGAAGCGGTGCAGAAGGAAGTCATTGAGCGCGTCGAGCAGACACTGCGCACCGAATTCATGTCGAACCTGTCGCAGACCCGCCGCCGCGACGCCCATGAGGTGATGGCGGAGATCTTCAACAATTTCGACCGCCAGACCGAAACCCGCTTCCTCACCTCATTGGAAGAGGAAAACCGCGAGTCCGCCGAACGTATCAAGGCGTTGATGTTCACGTTCGACGATCTGGTGAAGCTCGATTCCGGCTCGGCGCAGACCCTGATGCGCCATATCGACAAGGACAAGCTTGGTGTCGCGCTCAAGGGCGCCAACGATGCCGTGCGCGAATTCTTCCTCAGCAACATGTCGAGCCGCGCCGGCAAGATGCTGCTCGACGACATGGCCGCTGCCGGCCCTGTGCGCCTGCGTGATGTCGACGAGGCCCAGGCCCTGCTGGTCAACCTCGCCAAGGATCTCGCGGCCAAGGGCGAAATCATGCTGCAGAAAAACCGCGCTGACGACGAGTTGGTGTACTGATGGCGGCGCCCGCAAAATTCCTGTTCGACACCGATTTCGCGGCCCCCGCTGCCTCGCGGGAGCGCGCGGTGTCCAGCGCCGAGATCGCCAAGCAGGTTGCCGAAGCCGAGGCGCGCGCCTACCGCGACGGCTTTGCCGCCGCTCAGCGTGAAGCCAAGGCAGAAAGTGACCGGCGTACAGCGCTCGCCTTCGAGGAAATCTCGATCGCCATCCGCGCGATCGCGTCGAACTTCGGATCCGTCGAAAATCGCATGGAGACCGAGGCGATCGATGTCGCTATCGCCGTCGCCCGCAAACTATGCAACGAACTGATGGCGGCCGAGCCGTTGACCGAAATCACGGCGCTGGTTAGCGACTGCTTCCGCCATCTGACCTCGACCCCACACATCGTGGTGCGGATTAACGACGCGCTCTACGACAGTGCACGCGCGAGGATCGAAGAACTTGCCAAGCGGAACGGCTTTGAAGGCCGCCTAGTCATCCTCGCGGAGCCGGATATCGCAACTGGCGACTGCAAAATCGAATGGGCCGATGGCGGCGTAACGCTGGACCGCGCCTCGATCGAAGCAAAGATTGCCGAACTCGTGGGGCGCTACATCGCGTCCCGCAACCAGGCCGACCCGTCGGCTTTGAGGACTGAGCCATGAGCGACAATGATACGCCTGTCCCGCTTCCCGACCTGAACGCGGCCGACGCGCCGACGCTCGACGATCTCGCGACCTCACCGGAGGACGAAACCGGATCGCGCATCGCAGCCGATCTCGAGGCGGTGTTCGACGTTCCGGTCCAGGTTTCCGCGGTGCTTGGCCGCTCCAAGATGGATGTCGCCGATCTGCTCAAGCTTGGGCCAGGCACAGTGCTTGAACTGGACCGCCGCGTCGGCGAGGCGATCGATATTTACGTCAACAACCGGCTGGTCGCGCGCGGCGAGGTTGTCCTCGTCGAGGACAAACTCGGCGTGACCATGACTGAAATCATCAAGGCGGAACGCGCCTGAGACTGGATAACAGGAGACGACCATGCGGCTTCTCATCGTTGGCACGCTGAAGGGCCAGCTCACCACCGCCACCAAGATCGCCATGGACAATGGCGCGACCGTCACCCATGCCGAGGACAGCGAACTCGCGATGCGCGTTCTGCGCAGCGGCAAGGGCGCCGACCTCCTGATGGTCGATGTCGCCATCGATATCCGCGACCTGGTGATGCGGCTCGAAGCCGAGCACATTCACGTGCCGATCGTGGCCTGCGGCATCACCAGCGATGCTCGCGCGGCTGTGGCTGCAATCCACGCCGGAGCGAAGGAATACATCCCGCTGCCGCCGGATCCGGAACTGATCGCGGCCGTGCTCGCTGCAGTCGCCAACGATTCCCGTGATCTGATCTATCGCGACGAGTCGATGGCCAAGGTAATCAAACTGGCACAGCAGATTGCAGGCTCCGATGCATCGGTGATGATCACCGGCGAATCCGGCACCGGCAAGGAAGTGCTGGCGCGTTACGTCCATTCCCGCTCGGCCAGAGCTAAGCGTCCGTTCATCTCGGTCAACTGCGCAGCGATCCCGGAACATCTTCTGGAATCCGAATTGTTCGGCCATGAGAAGGGCGCGTTCACCGGTGCCATCGCCCGGCGTATCGGCAAGTTCGAGGAAGCCAACGGCGGCACACTGCTGCTGGACGAAATCTCCGAGATGGATGTGCGGTTGCAGTCGAAGCTCCTGCGCGCCATTCAGGAGCGTGTCATCGACCGCGTCGGCGGCACCCGCCCGGTGCCAGTCGATATTCGCATTCTCGCGACCTCGAACCGCAATCTCGCGGATGCCGTGCGCGAAGGGACCTTCCGCGAGGATTTGCTGTTCCGCCTCAACGTCGTCAACCTCAAGATTCCGGCGCTGCGCGACCGCCCCGCCGACATCCTGGAACTGGCGCAGCACTTCGCGAAAAAATACGCCGAAGCCAACGGCGTGCCGGTTCGCCCGATTTCAGCGGATGCGCGCCGTGTGCTGACCTCCAACCGCTGGCAGGGCAATGTCCGCGAACTGGAAAATACCATCCATCGCTCGGTGCTGATGGCACAGGGCAACGAGATCGGTCCCGAGGCGATCATTTCGCCGGATGGCGATCGCCTTGATCTCGCGAAAACCTCGCCGGCGGTGGCGCACGCCACACTCGCCGCCGAGCAGGTCACCCGCGCGCTGGTCGGCCGCACCGTCGCCGACGTCGAACGTGATCTGATCCTCGAAACGCTGAAGCACTGCCTCGGCAACCGCACCCACGCGGCCAACATACTCGGCATTTCGATCCGGACGCTGCGCAACAAGCTCAACGAATATGCCGATGCCGGCCAGCCGATCCCGCCGCCGGGTTCGGGCGAAGCGCGGGGCGTTGTGGCGGCTTAGTCCTGCCGATAGCCCGCAACGTCACAGTTGTCGTCCCCGCGAAAGCGGGGACCCATACCCCCTGAGTCTTCGGCAATGCCGCCGAACTGTCACACCCCATAACCCCATCCGGTGGTTATGGGTCCCGGCCTTCGCCGGGGCGACGTGGAGAAGTGACGCTTATCCCCTCGCCTTCCGCTCCACATTGGCGCTGCGCGTCGGCACACCGAACTCCTTGCGGCAGACGTCAGCCAGCGCGGCAACGCCCTCGCGAATCTGCTGCACCGAAGGACTGGCGAAACACAGCCGCAGCCGACTCTTGCTGTGAGGCGTGTTGACTGACCATTCCGGCCCCGGATTGATCGCAATCCCCGCCGCCTGCGCATGCTGAAACAGCTTTATCGTATCGACACTGTCCGGCAGCTTGACCCAGAGAAAGATGCCGCCGGGCGGATCGTCGAACTCCGCCGCCGTGCCGAATTGCTCGGCCAGCGCCTCCATCAACGCCTCGAGCTTGACGCGAAGTCCCTTGCGCAGCTTTGGCACGTGATCGGCGAAGTGCGCAGCGCAAAACTCTGCCAGCACCATCTGTTCCAAAGCGCCCGAGCCTGCGTCGGTTTTGATCGCCAAAATCCGTGACAGCACATCCCAGCCTGCGACGATGTAACCGACGCGCAACGCGGGGGCGACCGACTTAGAGAACGAGCCGATATGAATGACACCGGCACCGTTATTCATCGCATAGAGCGCTGGCGGTCGCTCTCCACTCCAGATCAAGTCAGCGTAGCAATCGTCCTCAAAAATCGGCACACCATATTCGGATGACAGCTTCAACAATTCGCGCCGGCGCTCTTCGCTGAGAATAGTTCCGGTCGGGTTCTGAACCGTGGGAATGGTGTAGATATATTTCGGCCGGATGTCTTTCGCCTTGAGATCAGCCAGCGCATTGGCAACTGCATCGACGCGGATGCCGTCCTTGTCGAGCGGGATGCCGACGATGTTGACGCCGCGCTTGACCAGCCGGTTGATCGAGCCCTGATAACAATCCTCCTCGATCAGGACCGTGTCGCCGCGCTCGGTCAGGATGTTGTTGACCAGATCGAGCCCCTGCAGCGAGCCTGAAGTAATGAGAATGTCGTCGGCACTACAGGCGATACCGGCGTCACGCTTGAGTTTGCCGACCAGGAATTCGCGCAGCGGACGATAGCCCTGCGGCCCGCTATTGAGGCCGTAGGTAGCAAGCGTCGCACCTTCGCGCTCCAGCACCGCCGTGGACGCCGCGATCAGCTTGTCGACCGGGACCTGATCGGCATCGTTGTTGCCGCCAACGAAATTGTATTTGGGAAAGCCGTTCCATTTCGCGGCGGCGGGCGGCAGGCCTTGCGCCAGCAGCGGCGCGAAATCAAATGAAGTCATGAACGGCGTCTCCCTTTGTTGTTGGTTATTGATTTTATAGAGGCGCAAACAGCAGGAGCGCAACGCCTGTCCGCGTTACACGCGGGGCGGCCTGTCGGAGCGCTCGAAGATAATCCCCGGGCTGACAGGATCCCCCGATTGGTAATTTCGGTAGAAATTGACAGCGAAGGTGCCGAACACGAACAGAATGAACGCAAGCACAGCCAGAATGAGTGCGCGTTTGGCCACGATCGCGATACGGCTATGCTGTTCCATCGGCCAGATATAATCCAGCGCCCTCATGCTGGCGACCGTCGTTTTTCGCCATGTCTCCACGCGGAGACGCAAGGCAGATTTCTCACTTTTGCCGCCGCGAGTCGGCTATTGACGTCCCCTGCCCCGATCGACACTTGTACCGCAAGACTCATCCAACATGACGACGTTCACTCCCCATCAAGACCAGGCGCTCGACGCTGTGGCCGACTGGCTCAAGGCCAAGCCCGGAACCGGCAACACGCCGCAGGTGTTCCGGCTGTTCGGCTATGCCGGCACCGGCAAGACCACGCTGGCACGGCACATCGCCGATGGCGTCAAGGGCGAAGTGAAGTTCGCCGCCTTCACTGGCAAGGCCGCGCTGGTGATGCGCAACAAGGGCTGCGATAACGCCTCGACCATCCATTCGCTGATCTATCGCACCCGTGAATCCGGCGAGGAACAGCCGAGCTTCGAATTGTGGGACGACGCACCCGCCTCCAAGGCCAAGCTGATCGTGATCGACGAATGTTCGATGGTCGATGCCGAACTTGGCCGCGACCTGATGTCGTTCGATTGTCCGTTGCTGGTGCTGGGAGATCCGGCGCAGTTGCCGCCGATTCAGGGGGGTGGCTTCTTCACCAATGCTGAACCCGACGCGATGCTGACCGAGGTGCATCGTCAGGCGCAGGATGATCCCATCGTGCGAATGTCGATGGCGATCCGCGAAGGCCGCACACTCGAAAAGGGCCAGTTCGGCGACAGCGAAGTGGTGAACCGCAACGAACTCGATCCCGACCGCGTCATGCAGGCGGACCAGATCCTGGTCGGTCGCAACAATACGCGCCGCGCCTACAACATGCGCGTACGCCAGAAGAACGGCATCGAGGATGAACTACCGGTGGCGGGCGACAAGCTCGTCTGCCTGCGCAACAACCGCAAAAAGGCGCTGTTCAACGGCGGCCTGTGGCGCGTCAAGGCGCGGGCCCAGTCGAAATCGCGGATCATCACGATGAGGCTGTCTCCGGACGAGGAGTTCGGCGCCAAGGTGACAAAGGTATCGGTGCGTGCCGATTGCTTCGCTGGCGGCATCGAGGACATTCCGTGGGAGCAGCGCAAGCCCTACGACGAATTCGACTACGGCTATGTCCTCACCGTGCACAAATCGCAGGGCTCCCAGTGGGACGACGTGGTGCTGTTCGACGAAAGCTTCGCCTTTCAGGACAGCCGCGCCCGCTGGCTCTATACCGGCATCACGCGCGCCGCGAAGCGGCTCTGCATCGTCGTCTGACTCTCTGACATATCGCCTTCATGCGAATAGGGTGGCTTCCGCCATCACGCTCGATTAGGGTTGCCCTCAAGCGTCGCCATTGAAGGCGGCATTCAGAAATTCTTGGGGAGGCTCTCATGACACGATCGATTGGCAAGGCGGCGTCGCATGTTCTGACCAGTGCTGCGTTTGCGGCATTGCTTGCGGTGAATTCGGCTCATGCCGAAATGCCTCAACTGCCGACCGCCGCACAGACAGACCCCAAAGCCAACCACATCATGGAGGGCTTTCCGCCGCCGCCCGACAAGATCGTCCGCTTCGGCGACGGATCGAGTTCACGCTTTCCCCAGACACGCTGGGCTTTCAGCCACATCCGCGAACTGGTGCCGACAGCCAACGTCTCGCGTGGCGAGGGCTCCGTGGCCACGCTGCCGCGCGCCGAGCGCAATCTCGATGGCATCGCGATCACCACACTGGACGGCAAACACATCGCCTTCGGCGACGTTCCCGCGCTGACCTATGCCGACGGGCTTTTGGTGCTGCACAAGGGAAAGATCATCTACGAGAAATATTTCGGTGAAGGCGACGCCAATCGCCCGCACATCGGATTCTCGGCGACCAAATCGTTCGTCGGCACCCTTGCTTCCATTCTGGTCGCGCAAGGCAAGCTCGATCCGGCAGCACCGGTGACGAAGTATGTGCCTGAACTCAAGGACAGTGCGTATGGCGACGCCACAGTGCGCGAGGTCATGGATATGCTGATCGGTGTTAAATACTCCGAGAACTATTCAGACCCCAAGGCCGAAATCTTCGATTACGCCCGCGCCGGCGGCATGATCCCGCAGCCACCAGGCTATCAGGGGCCAAAGACGTTCTACGAGTTCCTGGTCAAACTGACCAAGGAAGGCGAGCACGGCCAGGCGTTTTCCTACAAAACCGTGAACGCCGAAGTGCTGGCGTGGATCATCAAGCGCGTCAGCAACCAATCGATGGCCGATCTTCTGTCGGCGACCATCTGGTCGAAGCTCGGCGCCGAGCATGATGCCTACTTCATGGTCGACAGCATCGGCACGGCATCGGGCGGCGGCGGCCTGAACACCACGCTGCGTGATCTCGCGCGCTTCGGCGAGATGATGCGCAACAAAGGCCGTTTCAACGGCCAGCAGATTATTCCCGAGGAAGCTGTCGCCGACATCACCATGGGTGGAGACAAGGCGAAGTTCGCCAAGGCCGGATATCAGACGCTGCCTGGCTGGTCGTATCGCGACATGTGGTGGATTTCGAACAACGATCACGGCGCGTACATGGCGCGTGGCATCTACGGCCAGAGCATCTATATCGATCCCAAGGCAGAAATGGTGATCGTGCGCTATGCATCGCACCCGCGCGCGGCCAATGCCTTCAACGATCCGGTAACCCTGCCGGCTTTTGCCGCAGTGGCCAAGGAGTTGATGAAATAGCGGGATGAACCTACATTAGGTGGAGTGGTCGCATCTGCGCGGTCTACCGAATTTAGTGCTTTTGCGTGTTCCCTGACGCTGGCCATTCCGGCCGATCTTCAGCCCTGAACCCACCATGGAGTTACATATGATGAATGCAAAAATTCTCGCCGCTGCGTTGTTGCTGGGCGCAACGTCCCTGAGCTTGACTTCACAGGCCAATGCAGCTCCGCTGACTGCAGGCACTGCCGCGCTGAACAGCACCGTGCCCACCGCGACCGAGAACGTGCAGTACTATCATCGCCATGGTTATCACAGAGGCTACTATGGCCATCGCCATCATCACCATGGTGGCAGCACCGCAGCTGGTATCGGCCTTGGTCTCGCGGCCGGCGCGATCATCGGTGGCGCGATTGCGTCCGGACAGGCGCAGGCCCAGCAAAACGCGGCTTATTGCGCGCAGCGTTATCGCTCCTATGACCCGCGCAGCGGCACCTATCTCAACCGCGATGGCAACCGTTATCCCTGCCCGTAAGCCCTCGGACAATCACATTGATCGCGGGCTTCGGCCCGCGATTTTTTTTTGCGCGCGGCGGCGGCAGACTATTTCGGATTTGGATCGCGCAGATCGTCATCAGCGCGCTGATGTTTTCCGTCGCGTTGCAACCTAACTGCCGTTGCCAACGTCCGTGCGACGTTGCGTGTCTCGTCCTGAAAATCCGAATCACTGTCGAGGGCCTGATGTGACGTGGCATAAGGCTCCATGTAGCCGATATAGCCATCGACCTCTCCCGTCCGACCGGCGGAGACCAAAGACATGTCGGAAAGCCAATCGGACAATGAACGCCGCAACGTTTCCGCGCCGACCACATCACCATGAACCACCAGGGCAAACAGCCGGTCTTCGAGATGCTTCGGATAGTGCCAGCCCCTGAGTTCGATCTCCTTGGCTTCGGCCGCTTTCTTGCCATGGGTCGTGGTCGGATCAGGATTGCCGCCATCGGCGCAGACCAGCCGATCTATCATCGCCTTCAACCCAGTGGGGGCTTGATACCAGTTCACCGGTGTCACGATCATGATGCCGTGCGCAGCGACCCATAACGGATATATGTCGTTCATCCAGTCATCGGTCTGACCCAACGAATAGTTCGGATAACAACTGCACGGCCAATGACATAGCGGCATTGCGGTCGAGACGCACGTCTTGCAGGGATAAATCTGCTTGCCGAACTCCGAAGCGAGCCGCGACAGATCGAGAATATCGACGGCAAAGCCCTGCTCTGTGAAAATCGACTCCGCAATCTTCACCAGCCGCCAGGTCTTCGATGTCTCGCCGGGACAGGTGTGCTCGCTGCGGGTGGCGCCGTTGATCAACAGAATGCGTGGCGGTTTCTTTGGATCATCGTGCTGTTTCTGCGCGGCGGCGATTGCATCGCGTGCAGCGATCCAGTCGATGGCGAGATGATAATCGGGATCAGCGAATTCAGGTCCGGCCTTACGGGTGCGTGGCGCTTTGCGGGAATGGCTGTAACCATCCCATGCGGCTTCCAGGATGGCGGCGATTTCCCCTTGCAGATGATCGAAGGCGGGATCGGCGAAGCGGTTGCGGAACCTGGTTTCAAATTCAGCCTTGGTCAGTTTGACCGACGGCATCTCCTTGCGAATATCGGCATCGGCCATCATCTCGATCCTGGCTGCGCAGCGGGACTTATGAGCTAACCCGTTCCGCATCGGCACGTTCCAAATCCAGGAAGCGCTTGTTATTCCATAACTTTTGGTTCACGACCTTGTGTGCGCAAGTGAGTGTAACAACCCCGGTCCGATCGCGTATCTGTCGCATCCGCAACCCGATTCGATGCCGCACCTGCGGCACAAAGGACCTCCCATGGGACGCACCACACTGAGCCGAACCGCTTTCGCCGTCTCCGCAGCCACTGCCATTGCGCTGACATGGTTCGCGGTGGGGCCATCGCGCGCCGCCGAAGAGCCCTTTATCATTCCACCGCCGAAAGCCGACATGCCGTCTTCGAGCGGATTGAAAACAGCGGTGATCGCCGGCGGCTGTTTCTGGGGCGTCCAGGGCGTCTATCAACACACCAATGGCGTCGTACAGGCCGTGTCCGGTTACGCTGGCGGGAAGGAAAACACGGCTGATTATGACGCGGTGAGCACCGGCACCACCGGACATGCCGAGTCAGTGAAGATCACCTACGACCCGCAGAAAATCAGTTATGGCAAGATTCTGCAGATCTATTTCTCCGTGGTGCACGATCCGACCCAACTCAACCGCCAGGGGCCCGATCACGGCACGCAGTATCGCTCGACCATCTTCACGTCCTCGCCCGAGGAGCGGAAGATCGCACAGGACTATATCGCCCAGCTCAATGGCACAAAGGTCTATAGCAAGCCGATCGTCACCACCGTCGAGCCGCTGCAAGCATTCTATCCTGCCGAAAATTATCATCAGGACTACCTGACATTGCACCCGCGCCAGCCCTATATCGTCTTCAACGATTTGCCCAAGATCGAGAACCTGAAGAAGGTGTTCGCGGAGAGTTATCGCGACAAGCCGGTGCTGGTCCGCGATGCCGGGGCAAAAACCAACTGAGCGACCGATCGAGCGATATGGGGAATATCGATGTCCGGGACCACCAAACAGGCCGCGAGCCGTGAAAAGGTCGAGAAATCCGAAGCCGAGTGGCGCACCGAACTGACGCCGATGCAGTATGCGGTGCTGCGCGAAAAGGCGACCGAGCGCCCGTTTTCTGGCGAGTATGATCACACCAACGAGCCGGGGGCCTACGTCTGTGCCGGCTGCGGGCAGACGCTGTTCGAGTCGGACGCGAAATATGATTCAGGCTGCGGCTGGCCGGCGTTCACCGCGCCGGCAGCTGGAGACCGCATCGACGAGGAGCGAGATTTCAGCCACGGCATGGTGCGCACCGAAGTCCTGTGCTCGAAGTGCAACGGCCATCTCGGCCATGTCTTTCCCGACGGGCCGGGGCCTACCGGTTTGCGCTACTGCATCAACTCGGCGGCGCTGAAGCACCTGCCGAAGTAGCCCGTATCTTCATCATGAATGACAGACACTCTCGCGGCATGTGCTGCGCGAGAGCGCTGTCGGCGCTCTGCGAACATCACCTTCTGGATTTTCAAATGTCCGCCAGATCTCGACAAACTGTTCTGGGTATCGGCTTCGCCGCCCTGCTCCTGCAGACCGTGGTACAGGAGCCGTTCTTCGCCACCGGCAAGGTCGCTTTGTTCAAGGTGGTGACGCCACGCGATACCATCGTGATCGGGTTGACACGCGACGATCTCGAAAACCTGCATGCCCGTGACGCCACCACCGTAGCCAAGGCGATCAGCAGCGCCGGGACCGTGAACGTCTGGCAATACGCGGTCCGGCGTAGTGCCACCGGCGATCTCGAACAGGCCCCGGTGAAACAGATCGAACTGTTGTCTGCGGCGGCGCTTCGCGTCGAGCCTTACGACACACCGCTCCGCATCGTGCCGGCTTCCGACGTCCAGCTTCGCTAAATCCGAGCAAGCTATTTACGCGTCGATTCGTGCTGCTTGCGGGCGATTCACCAAGGCATGCAACTTGGGGGTCCGCGATCAAGACCCGCAGCATCTTGAGATTCAAGCATTTATCCAGGTCATGCAGATTCATTGCTTGGCCCTGCAACCCACGTTCTTTGGCCTGATGGGTCGCATTTCCGGCAAAAAGGCCTATATTAGAAACCGTCAAGAAGCGATGCGGCCCCGGTGACGCCCAATCGGCAATGTCCTGCGCCCTGTTGATCGCTTCCTTCATCCGTTCCAACAGTGTAGAGGCCAAAGACGATGGCTGCGTTCAATTACAATACCGAAGCCGAACTGTTCCCCGCTGCGATCCGCAAAAAGAAGCGCGCCGGGTTCACGTATCGCCGCTTCGGCACCGCGGCCGAGGCCGTCCAGTTCGCGATCGAGCAATTGCCGGCGGATTCGCTCAACGGCGCCTATCTGCAGGTCGACGAAGCTCGTTTCGACCAGAATGGCATCCGCTCGCTTTATGAGAGCAGCGACTTCCCGCTCGAGCGCAATCTCCCCGAACCCGCCAAAGCGGATTCCGAAGCTTCCTGACTTATCTTGAGTTTGGTGCAGTTCGCAGCCGCGCTCAATCGAAGCGCGGCTGTTTGTCCATCCAGCGTTTGAGCAGACGCATGTTGCGCATGTTGGCGCGGAACATGACGTCGAACGCATCGCCGGCGAACGGTACAATTCCCACAACGCCATCGATCGCAACGTTGCCGAGCATCCGCGCCACCAGATATCTCGGCGCACCGAGCGAACGCGCCTCACGCACGATCCATAGGGAGATCGCGGTGGTGACGATATCGCCCACCACGGGAATGAGGCCGATCAGGCCGTCGATGCCGTAGCGCACCTTGGTGCCCGGCACGACAAAGGCGACATCCAGCAGCTTCGCCAGCGCTTCCAGCCGGGCGAAACGCTGCTCCCGGGTCAGGTTGCCGCCGAACGGCATCCCGCCGAACTGCGGTCCACCGCCGCCAAATCCGCCGCTCGCGGCAAAATTGCCGTTGATGTCCTGGAAGCTGAAGTTGGCGCCGCCGAATGGCCCGTCAACGCGCACCTCGTTGCCATCCTGGTCGATGACCGGTGGGCGCCGGCGCTGCCGCGGACGCGAACGGATGGTTTGATCGGACATCAGAATCCCTGCGGTGGTGGTCATGGTTTTGCCCCTGCCATGAAACGCCTGGCTGGACCAAGCTGAGATATGCAACGCGCGAGGCGGCCACAAGTTGCGATTCGTTCATGAACGCGGCGGATGATCGCACCCGGCCACGCACGGCATGAATACCGTGGTTCCGCGACATCGGGGTACGAGCGATGCGAGGTTCAGGCGCTCTTGAGCAATGGCGCAGTGGGCGGAGATGCCGCCGTATCGGGCTCTTCGACAAGCGTATCGTCTGCCAGCTCGAAACGCGCCTTGCCCTGCTTCTTGGCCATATACAGCGCCTGATCGGCAGCGGCCATCAATTGCTCCGGCGTATTGCAGGCGGCATGCGACCACTGCGCAATGCCGATGCTGACACCAATGTTCAAGGCCGCACCTTCCCATGAGGCGGGATGGTCGGCGCACACATCGAGCAGCTGCCGCGCGACCGCAGCAGCATCGCGCGAGGTCGCGCCCGGCAACACCACGCAAAACTCATCGCCGCCCATGCGCGCCAGAAGATCGCTGGCCCGCAGCCGCGTCTGGACCGTCGCGGCGAACACCCGCAGGCATTCATCGCCGGCACCGTGACCATGGCCGTCGTTGATATCCTTGAAGCCATCAAGGTCAATGGCGAGCACCGCAAATGGCTGCATGGAACGGTCAGAACGTGCACATTCCTCGGCGAGGCGGTTCACAAGCTGGCGGCGATTAGCGACACCGGTGAGATCGTCAAACAATGCGAGATCGGCAACTTCGGCACGCAGACGGTCGATGGCCATCAGCAGAAAACCGAAATTCCACATCATCGACAGAAACACCAGCACAAGCACCATGACGGCTTGTACCGGGTTGAAATCGACCATCGAGACGAAGCCGCCAATATGGAATGTCGCCATCACCGAGCGGGCAATGTTCACGCAGATGATCATTGCCGCGATGCAGCCGGCGAGCCATGCGCCCGGCTGCGCACGGTCATTATGCTTCATCAGCGTCAATGGCAGCGTCTGAGCGATCACCAGCGCCTGAACGCAGGAATAGAACACGATGCGCATATTCGTGCTCGGATGGATGATCGAGAAATAGGTCAGGCTGACAACGCCGATCGCGACCAGGATGGCATGGCGGCGCCATGATAGCGGCCGCCCGTAAAAGCGTTCGATGCCGAAGGCACAGAAGCTGCAGGCAGCGATCAGGAACGAACCGCCGATCACCAGCGGAAGAATCGGGTCCGTGACCGTGCGCAGCATCGAGATTCCGGCGCCGCTGGATGCCACGAATGCCGCCACGGTCCAGAACCGCGCAGCCTCGAAATTCGGGTAGCTCCGGGAAACGTAGATCCACACCACGCCCAGCGCCACGAAATTGACGACGAAAACGATCCAGAGGGTTGGAACGCTAAGCACGCGGTCTACGGTACGCGCACCGTGCGTGCGTCAGACCGCCTCCTGACGTGTCGTTATTATTCTTGTTCGAGCACATGGCTCCGTTTCCAACCCTCAACGTTCTGAAAAACGCGTCCCCAAGCCACGCTGACCTTGCACGCTGTGCACTTAACGGAAGCTGACTGCCCCCGGATAATCACTACCGTGGTTGTAAATCCGTGAATAAAGCCCGCAACCAATCAAGCCCTTTCGACCATACTTTCATTCTCACCGCCTCGAAAGCGGCAAACGGGACATCACCGAAAGCCGCTGCCAATCACCACCCTGTCATCATGGTTAGCAAAGATCAAAGACGCCATTGTCTCGCAAAACCGCCGGGCTTCTGAAGCCCGGCGGCGTTCGTAACCCGGATGAACCAGAAAATACTACCGGCAACGACGGACGTTGCGATAAACAACGGCGCCATTCGGACGCACCACGCGGGCACGGACATGCTTGCAGCGGGGATGGTAGCGACCGAACGACGGCCGGCAACGCCGCACTCTCTTGTAGGTCACGGTGCCATTCGGACGAACGACCCTGGTGCGGACAGTTCGGCAGGCCACCGTCTCGGTCATCGCCGGCACGCTCAATCCGGGATGGGCCGGAAGGGCCTGAGCTTCCGGCGCGCTCAATAAGGTTGCGCCAAACATGGCGGCCGCAGCGGCCAGAACTGAAACAGTGATCTTCATGGTCTCTCCTCGTGCTTCCGAGCATGATGCGTGGTGGTTGCGGGAGGAAGAACGTCTCGCGCTTCGATGCGTTCCCAGCTCGTCGGCCACGCTCGGTCATCGAGACGTTGCATAACTTTCAAGGAGGCCGCGACAGCGGTTCGCGAATCTGCTCGAATTCATGCTGAGGCTGCTGTGGCTGGCCCTCGGCCGAGTGAGCCTCGTGTGGCGTTCCCTTCAACTCGAACCCTGAGAGGCCGTTATGGCGAAGAAAGCCAAGAAGGCGAAGAAGGCGGCGAAGAAGACAGCCAAGAAGACAGTGAAGAAGGCCAAGAAAGCCAAAAAGGCGAAGAAGGCCGCGAAGAAGAAGTAGCCGACAGAATTGACTGACAATGGCCCGGACGGCAACTCGTCCGGGCCATTTGCATTGAGGGGAGCGATCGACCGGGGTGGCGGCGATCTTGTTCCGCTTGAAAATCCCGCAGGCTCCGGCTAGATCTTCGCTTGCGCCATCAGCGCCGTAAGCGTCTCACGTCAGGCAACGCATTCAATCCGGTCTGCTGACCTGGAGGAATGCCGTGACACGCGAAGCTCGCATCGAGCCGTTACCGCCTGAACTCCATCATCGACAGGCCGTCTTTCAAGAAGTGAGCCTATGCTTTCACGTTCAAAACCGCAGGTGCGCGACAAAAAGCTGCCCGCGCGCTACGCGTCTCTCATCATGCCGCTGGTCTTGTCGGTGCTGATGACCTTCGTGGTCTCGGCCATCTCGACCCTCAAGAGTCTTGGCCCGACGCCGGACTTCATTGCCACATGGCCGGCCGCGTGGGCGCTGTCATGGCTGGTGGCATTCCCCACCTTGCTCGTGATCCTGCCGCTGGTCCGGCGGATCGTGGCACTGATTGTCGCGCCATCCGCGGGCAGCTAAGCCAATGCACGGAGACGGCAGACCACCGTCTCCGTGTCTGCTGCTATTCGAAGAATGTCGCGATCTCGCTCAGGGCCTTCTTTTCCGTAGCATGCCGCGGAATATGGGCGTCATCCGCCGGATAGCCGGTCACCAATAGGATATAGGGCTTGTCGGATGCCGGCCGGCCGCAGATCTCGTTGAGGAAGTTCATCGGCGATGGCGTGTGGGTGAGCGTGGCGAGCCCTGCCTGATGCAACGCGGCGATGAGGAAGCCGGTGGCGATCGAGACCGACTCCGGCACGTAGTAATTCTTGCGGACGACGCCGTCGGCGCTGGCGCTCTTGCGCGCGCCAAACACGCAGATCAGCCAGGGGGCGATCTCGAGGAACGGTTTGTCCGGGTCGGTGCCGAGTGGTTTCAGCGCATCGAGCCACTCTTCCCCAGCCCGCCCGGCATAAAAGGCGCGCTCTTCCTCTTCGGCGGCGGCGCGGATACGCGCCTTGATCGCGGCGTTGCCGATAACAGAGAAATGCCATGGCTGATGGTTGGCCCCGCTCGGCGCCGTGCCAGCGGCGGCAAGGCAGGTTTCGATCACATCGCGCGGGACCGGCCGCGACGAGAACTCGCGCACGGTGTGGCGCCGCCGGATCAACTCGTAGAACGCCGTCGCCCGGCTGCGCATGTCCTCCAGCGTCAGTTCGGCATAATCCGGCAGCGGGATCGGCTTGAACTCTTTCGTCAGAGCGGTAGACATGACTTCTCCTTCAAACAATTCCATTTCCGCTCAGCGATCGGCCAGCGCGAGTTTGACGCCCAATGCGGCGAACCCGCCGGCGAAAACGCGCCGCAGCCACGTCATCACCCGCGGCCGGGTTACGATACGGTCGCGGACTCTCGCCGCGAACAGCCCGTAGACCACGAACACCGCGAACGTCATCGCCATGAATGCGGCGCTCAATTCCAGCATGCTTAGCAATGGCGCAGTGTCATCCGCCGCAATAAACTGCGGCAGGAAGGCGAGAAAGAAGATCGACAGTTTCGGATTGAGAATGTTGACAAGGAAGCCGGTGATCACCACCCGTAACGACGAGCGGCCATCCACTTTGGCATCGACCTGCAATGCGCCGTGCTCGCGTACCGTCTGCCACGCCATATAACCGAGATAGAGAACGCCCAGCCATTTCAGGGTCTGGAACGCCAGCGCGCTGGTGTGCAGTACCGCGGCGAGACCAAGCAGTGCCGCCGCGATATGCGGCAGGATGCCCAGCGTGCAGCCGAACGCGGCAAACACGCTGGCGCGTGCGCTGCCCGACAGCGTGGCCGCCAGCGTATAGAGCACGCCGGTGCCGGGCGAAGCGACCACGATCAGCGAGGTGAGAAGAAAAGCCAGCGTCATTGACTATGGCCCGCGCAGCTTGTCGGCGAAATAAGCGATGGTCTTGCGATAGATCGTCGCCCTGTTCCACTCGCGCATCGCCTCGAAATTCGCCGAGCCTTCGTGATAGTCGCCGCCGGCCTTGAAGCCCGCGGTCTTCAGCAGATTGGCGGTAGACGCCAGCACATCCGGCACGCTGTGGCGCAGATCGACATGGCCGTTGCCGTCGTAATCGACGCCGTACTTGATGTAGGATGACGGCAGAAACTGGGTCTGCCCGATCTCACCAGCATAAGCGCCGACCATGTCGTTCAGCCGCAGATCGCCGCGCTGGACGATCTTGAGCGCTGCCATCAACTCACCCTGAAACAGCTCGGTGCGACGACAATCATGCGCCATGGTGGCAAGCACCCGGAACACCGGCAGCTTGCCCATGTCGCCCTTGCCGTAATCGGTCTCGAGCCCCCAGATCGCCACGATGATTTCAGCCGGCACGCCGAACTGGCGCTCGATCCGCGACAGCAGCGAGCCGTGCCGCTGCAGCATCGCCTTGCCGGTCTTGATGCGGCCGGGGCCGACGCGGGTCGAGACATACTGCTCGAAGCTCTTCTTGAAGGTGCCGCGCTGGCGGCGGTCGAAGGCGAGTACCGCCTGGTCCTGCGACACGCCGCCGAGCGCCTGCGAAATCACGCCCTGGGAGATACCCGAGGCAGCCGCCTCCCGCGAGAAGCTGGCGATGAAGGTCTGAAAATCACCGCCGCACTGGGCGGCGAACGTGGGGGTAGCGAACAGGAGGGAGGCGAAGACGGCAGCGAACGCGCGCACGATCATGTGTGAACCTTTGCAATAGCCCCGACGACCAATGATGGCACGGCGCACCGCCTTTCACAACGAGGCCCCCTTTCGCCACGAGACCGGCGGCCGCGCGATGGCGGACGCAACGGGACATTGCCAGGGCGGGCGTAATCGTTACGCTGACGATACTGATCCAACCTGCCGCCTGCGGAGTTGATGGAATGACGACCGTTTCGCCTGCAGACGCCCCCGCCATCGCATCGACATCCTACGACCTCTATTTCCTGCTCAACGGCAAGCGCTTCTTCTGGCGCAACCCGAACTGTGGCCTGACCCTGATCGATGCCGGGCTTCAGTCCCGCCTCACCTGGCGGACCGAGAACGGCGAAGACAGCCGGCGGTGGACCGACATCGTCTCGGTGACCATGACATCCGGCACCGACGGGAAGAACGAGGTCAACTCCTGCATGATCCAGTTTCGTGGCGGCCGCAGCATCACCGCGACCGACACCGGCAGTAACGGGCAGCTCGACGCCGGGCGCACCCCGATCTATCGCGACTTCGTGCGCGCGCTGCATGCGCGGCTTGCGCACGCCCCTGAAGGCGCTATCCGTTTCAGCGCCGGCATGTCCGAAGGCCGCCACACGGCGATGCTGGTGATCCTGATGATCGGCGCGCTGTTCTTTGTTGCAACGCCGCTGGTATTGCTGTTCATCGTGCGCGACTGGCGCGTGATCGGCGTGCTTTGCACCGGCGCGGCGTTCATGTGGCCATTCTGGCGCATCATCGAGAACAACCGGCCGCGCACCTACGATCCACGCCATCCGCCCGGCGAGCTGATGGAATGACGTTGCACCGTGTTCCGCGATCCGCTGTTACTGTTTCTCAATCCATGCCTGCGCGCGCTGCAATGCGTCGCACGAGGTGTCATCGTTTCGCTATAAAGCCCGCCGAAATTCGCACGTGATGGTCAAGAACCTGCGCCCGATCGCATCGCTGCTGCTGGCGGCCGCGCTGCTGCTCGCCGGCAACGGGGCGCAGTTCACGCTGCTGCCGCTGCGCGGACAGGCCGAGGGCTTTTCGACCCTCGCGCTCGGCGCGATCGGCTCGGCGTATTATGTCGGCTTCGTCGCCGGCTGCCTCACCGGCCCTTACATTATCCTGCGCGCCGGCCACATCCGAGCCTTCGCGGCGCTGGTCGCCATCGCAGCCGCCACCACCCTCGCCTATGCGCTGTGGCCGACGCCGCTTGCCTGGAGCGGGCTGCGCCTCGTCACTGGATTCGCGCTGGCGGGCTTCTTCCTGGTGATCGAAAGCTGGCTCAACGACGGCGCGACCAACGACACCCGCGGCCTCGTGATGTCGGCCTATGTCACCATCAACTATGTCGCCGTGGTGATCGGACAGATGATGGTCACGCTCCATCCGGTCGAGCAGGACGGCACGTTCATGATGGCGGCGATGCTGGCCGCGCTCGCCATCGTGCCGGTGGCGATGACGCGCTCGGCGCAGCCCGCGCCGATCACGCTGTTCTCCTTCCAGCCGCGCGCGCTTTACGATGCCGCGCCTGTCGCATTGATCGCGAGCTTCGCGATCGGCCTCGCCAACGGCGCGTTCTGGGCGCTCGGCCCGGTGTCGGCGGCGGGCAGCGGCCTCGACAACAATCAGGTCGCGGTGTTCATGAGCGTCGCGGTGTTCGCAGGCGCGCTGGTGCAATGGCCGGTCGGCCGCCTGTCCGACCGCATCGACCGCCGCATCGTGCTGCTGGCCTTGCTGATCGGCGCGGCGATCACCGGCGTCGCGCTGTGGCTGTTCGCCGCCACCGGCACGTTGATGCTGGTGTTCGGCTTCGCGTTCGGCGCGCTGGCGCTGCCGGGCTATTCGCTCGCCGCCGCCCACGCCTACGACAAGACGCCCGCGAGCAACATGGTGGCGACGGCGGCGACGGTGCTGCTCGCCAACGGCGTCGGCTCGGTGATCGGCCCGCTGATCGCGACCGCGTTCATCACGCCCGAGCGGCCGCGCGGCCTGTTCCTGTTCACCGCATTGGTCGAGGCCGTGCTCGCGGCCTACGTGCTCTATCGCACGCGCGTGCAGGCGGCGATGACCGAAGTCGACAAGACCAGCTTCGACCTCGCCACCACCGCGCCGGTCGCCGGCGTCGTGATGTCCGAGACGCTCGACCCCGATGATCCATCGGTCGCGGTGCCGGACGGGTTTGTGAAGCATGAAGAGCAGGAAGAGACCGCGGCGGAAGACGCGTGAGGCGCGCCGCGCGACGATTGCTCTATAAGACATGCGACATCACCCCTGTTGTTGACGGCGCGGGGGCGCCGAAGCTTTCCATTCCTGCCCTCTTCATCGAGAGGGCGCACGGAACGCCGGACGCGCGATGCGTCCGCAGCCTCGTGTGCGAAAATAAAAAAGCACACGAGAGGTAGTCGCCACGAAGACACCGGACACGCCCGGCGTTCCGTGCGCGGCGCTTTTGCCGGCTTGCTCCGCAAACAGGGCCCCCGGCGGCCGACCCGTGTGTGTTGGGCCACCGATGTGGAGGACTGACGAGCCACCGACGCGCAAGGCGTGCGATGGTTCTGCCTCCGGGCGCAAAGGCGACTGCGCCGGGACCTCGCGGTTTGGGCCGTCATCGCCGCGGCGTGGCCGTCAGCCCTTGTCACCACGCAGGGTTACCCCGGCGCGATCGAAGGACATCGAACACCGCGGCGTCGCCACCGCATCCCGCCTCGCAGACCGTGACGATCGCGAGCCGCCCCTCTCAGTGAGGCGGGATGAATAGGAATATAGTCACATATCCTGCCTGTAGCAACTACTTTTTTGCTGGCCATTGCCAATCGCAAACAAAAACCAGATAGATTACAACGCAACTCTGGGTAGCATTATGTCGATAAGCTATTTGATACGTCGGGGCACCAAGGACGTGTTCCCCTTTCTCGAAGCTATTAGAACCCAAGCTGACAGTGAGCGGACCGCGTTAGGCTTCCTCCCACTTCCCGCGTATGCGGAAGCAGCACAGCAACGCAAAATCTTCCTCCTTCTCGCAAGCGAAGAAGGCAGGCTTTCCTATGCGGGTCACCTTCTGTTCGGCGGAATGCTTCCGACGCTGCGAGTCGTTCAGATGGTAATAAGTAGCGAGCACAGACGCCGCGGACTTGCGACAATGCTACTACGAGCTTTGATCGCTCACGGCGAGAAGGAGAACTACTATAGTATCGTCGCCAAGGTTGCGTCAGATTTAACGGCTGCCAACTCTTTCTACGAATGTAATGGCTTTGCCACTTCACATCTGAAGCGAGGAGGACAATCACGTAATCGAATAATCAATGTTCGGGCACATCAACTGGCAACGCCCAGTTTACTTTCCTTGATGGCTGCGCCCCCTGCCACAAAGATAGATATTCAACCTCGAAAACGATCGTCCGAAACCCCAATCTACGCAATCGACCTCAACGTTCTTTTCGACGCCATTAAGACAAGCCGTTCACGATCGGAGCTAGCTGGATCGCTTATCGAAGCAGCTTTTCGTCATCAAATAAGAATTGCGAAAAGCCAAGAGTTCGAAACTGAGCTAAGACGCACCTCCTACGACCCAAAAGATGATCCTATTCTTAGCTTGGCGCAGCGGATACCAACGCTACCAAAGCAGGAAAAGGGAATCCTAGATGCGCTTGCCTCTTCGATTGCGACTATCGTATTTCCGGAACGAGCAAAGAACGGCAGCCTAAGCAAAACCGATAAATCAGATGTGATGCATCTAAGCAGCGCCATCGCCGGTGGTGTTGCCGGTTACATAACAAGTGACGAAAAAATTCTGAGCGCGCGCGAAGACCTAATGAGCGAATTCGGCTTAGACGTTATCGGTTTGGCTGAATTTGTAGCACTTCTTGATGATCAGCCCGCAGAATATGATGGGCCCACCCAAAAACAATCGAGACATTATCGGATCGAATCTTCAACCACCGGAGTTGTAACTGCAGTACTAGAGCGCGAAGGGATCAACACCGAATCCTTCTTACCCGCCTCAGATCTCGCACGCTGCCAGTTACTTTCCGTAAGCGACAGCGATGGAATAATTGGTGTTAGCGCACTAAAAACATCCGCAGCTCTTGAGGAGCCTACGCGCGGCATCGTCTGCGTGCAGCAGCAACATCCCTTTTCGTCTACCGTTGCAGACTACCTAATTTCTCATCAAGTCCGCAGTTGCACATCCGACAACCCTTGTCACTTATTGCTATTCGATGCGCCGGTACATCCAATAACGCGTCGAGTGGCCATTTCCCAAGGCTTCCAACCGTCCAAATCGATGCCCTTAGCACTCTCCAAACTTGCACTCGGACAGCCGGTTCTGCGGGAAACTTGGGCCAAAGCCCGATTAGCAATTGAGCGAATTGGGGGCCTAAAGATTCAATCTACCTGTCCGAACTTCGATGGAAAAAAGGTGAAGATAAAAACGAATAGCCTAGAACACGGGGTCAGCTTATTCGATTTGGAAACATTGGTCTCTCCAGCATTGTTTATATTGCCGCACAGAGCAGCAGTAGTTGTGCCAATCACAAGAGCTTATGCCGCTGATTTGCTTGGTACAGACAACCAATTTTCATTCTTAGATATTCCTGAAGCTCAGTTCCTAACGAGGCGCACTTATTTCAACACTCCTCGAGCTGCGCGTGCTATGATTCGTGGAGCCGCGCTGGCCTTCTATGAATCTTCGGGTAGAGGAGCTGGCAGAGGCGCCATTATCGCAATAGCACGGATCGTGGATGTGACGTCGACACCTACAGACGCCGCAGCAGAGCAACTTCAGCGTCAAGGGGTTGTTGATGATCTTAGAGGCCTGACAAAACAGCCAAGAGTGCTTGCAACCACATTCGACAGTCTTATCCCTCTAAGGAGGCCCGTGCCATTCGGTGAATTGCGGAAGATTGGGTGTGTGGATGGTGCAAATTTTGTCTCGGCGAAACCCATATCTTGGTTACATCTAGCAGAGATCGTTAAAGTAGGCTTTCCAAATGAGCGAGCATGATGACATCCTCATTTCGCTTAAGCCAAAATACGCGACAGAGATATTCAACGGCACCAAAACAGTCGAACTACGCAAACGCAAACCTAGCGTGGCCTCCGGCACGCGTATATGGATTTACGCAACAGCACCGAAAGCAGCGATTTGCGGATACGCTGATTTGGCACGAATAAAAAGCGGCTCACCAAGCGCAATCTGGCAATCTCTGGGAAAAAAAGCAGCCGTCTCAAAAAAAGAATTTGATGCATATTTTTCCGGCTGCGACATCGCTCACGCACTCGTTCTTACAAATGTAATGAGAATGGAAGAACAACTTCCGCTCTGGCGTATTCGAGAGATGGTTAGCGAGTTTCATCCGCCGCAATTTTTTTGTCGTCTCAATGGTTCCAGAGCGGCAATGCACTTAAACTCACGAAAATATCAAAGCGTATAGTAAAACGGCGGGCCTTTCGACCCGCCGTTTTCGTTTTGAGATGGATTGCCGGGTCAAGCCCGACAATGACAAATTGAGTAAGTCAGTCCTGACTGACGAATTTAGTTATCGAGGAAGCTCCGCAGCTTCCGGCTCCGTGACGGATGCTTGAGCTTGCGCAGCGCCTTCGCCTCGATCTGGCGGATACGTTCGCGCGTCACCGAGAACTGCTGACCGACTTCTTCCAGCGTGTGGTCGGTGTTCATGCCGATGCCGAAGCGCATGCGCAGCACGCGCTCCTCGCGCGGCGTGAGCGAGGCCAGCACGCGGGTCGTGGTCTCGCGCAGGTTCGACTGGATCGCCGCATCGATCGGGAGGATCGCGTTCTTGTCCTCGATGAAATCGCCGAGGTGCGAATCTTCCTCGTCGCCCACCGGCGTCTCGAGCGACAGCGGCTCCTTGGCGATCTTGAGAACCTTGCGCACCTTCTCGAGCGGCATGCCGAGCTTCTCGGCCAGTTCTTCCGGCGTCGGCTCGCGGCCGATCTCGTTGAGCATCTGGCGCGAGGTGCGCACGA
>JBIQLC010000002.1:0-316742 GCA_044464625.1 Afipia sp.
GCACGCCGAACTCCTTCAGCACCGCCTTCGCCTGATACTCGTGTATGTTCATGACGCGTGGGTCCTCACTTGATCAGGCCGGCGCCGCGCGCCCACTTATACTTCGCGCCGAGCAGTTCGACAGGAAGCTCGGTGGAGTAGGCGTAAGCCGGAATGCCGTTCTGGAAGAGATATTCGGCGGCTTCCTCGACTTCGACGTCACCGGCGAGCGAAGCAACCATCGGCTTGTCGTAGCCCTTGGCCTTCATCTCGTTCTTCACCTCGACCATGTTCTTCGCGAACACCATCGGCGGCGTGACGATCGTGTGCCAGTAGCCGAGGATGAGCGAGTGGATGCGGTCGTCGGTGAGACCGAGCTTCACGGTGTTGACGTAGGTGATCGGCGGTTCGCCACCGGTGATGTCCACCGGGTTGCCGGCAGCGCCGAACGGCGGGATGAACTTGCGGAATGCCGCGTCGAGATCATCCGGCATCTTCATCAGCGACATGCCGTTATCGACCACCGAGTCCGACAGCAGCACGCCCGAGCCGCCGGCGCCGGTGATGATGAGCACGTTCTCGCCCTTCGGAGTCGGCAGCACGGGAATGCCGCGTGCAAACTCGAGAAGCTGGCGCAGCGAGCGGGCGCGGATGACGCCCGACTGCTTCAGCACGTCTTCGTAGATCTTGTCGTTGCCGGCGAGCGCGCCGGTGTGCGAGGCCGCCGCCTTGGCGCCCGCCGAGGTGCGGCCACCCTTGAGCACCACGACCGGTTTGTTCTTCGACACGCGCTTGGCGGCGTCTGCAAAGGCACGGCCGTCCTTGAGGTCTTCGCAGTGCATCGCGATGATGTTGGTGTTCTTGTCCTGCTCGAAGAACGCGAGCAGATCGTCCTCGTCGATGTCCGACTTGTTGCCGAGGCCGACGATCGCCGACACGCCCATCTTCGCCGAACGCGAGAAACCAATGATCGCCATGCCGATGCCGCCGGACTGCGACGACAGCGCAGTCGAGCCCTTGACGTCGTAAGCAGTACAGAACGTCGCGCAGAGATTGGCCGGGGTGTAGTAGAAGCCGTAAATGTTCGGCCCCATCAGGCGCACATTGTACTTGTTGCCGATCTTGACGATCTCTTCCTGCAACGCCGGTTCATTCGCTTCGGCAAAGCCCGACGGAATCAGAACCGCGCCGGGAATTTTCTTCTCGCCGCACTCGGTGAGTGCAGCCGCGACGAACTTCGCAGGAATTGCGAACACCGCGGTGTCGATTTCACCCGGGACGTCCTTGACGCTCTTGTAGGCCTTGTAGCCGAGGATCTCGTCGGCCTTCGGATGGATCGGATAGATCTGTCCCTTGTAGCCGCCGTTGACGAGGTTCTTCATCACCGAGTTGCCGATCTTGCCGTTCTCGGCCGATGCGCCGATCACCGCCACAGCCTTCGGCATCATGATGCGGTTCATCGCAGTCACGATTTCCTCGTTGGAGCGCGGAGCAGGGCGCGGCTTGTAGTCGAAATCGACCACGATGCGCACGTCGGCGGCGATCGCATCCTTCTTGGTGGCGAACACCGGGTTGAGGTCGAGCTCGACGATCTCGGGGAAATCGCTGACGAGCTGCGAGACGTTGGTGATGATGGTGGCGAGCGCTTCGCGGTTGACCGGATCGCCGCCCCGCACGCCCTGGAGCATTTCATGCGCCTGGATGCCATCGAGCATCGACAGCGCTTCGTTCTTGGTGGTCGGGGCGAGGCGGAAGGTCACGTCCTTCAGCACTTCGACCAGTACGCCGCCGAGGCCGAATGCGACCAGCTTGCCGAACGAGCCGTCGGTGATCGAGCCGACGATGACTTCGGTGCCGCCCGCGAGCATCTGTTGCACCTGGATGCCTTCGATCTTGGCATCGGCCTTGTATTTCTTGGCGTTGGCGAGAATGGTGTCGTAGGCCGCCTTCGCAGCAGCATCATCCTTGACGCCGACGATCACGCCGCCAGCTTCGGTCTTGTGCAAGATGTCCGGCGAAACGATCTTCATGACGACCGGATAACCCATGCCGGACGCGAGTTTCGCGGCTTCGGCGGACGACGTCGCGACACCTTCACCGGGGACGGCGATGCCATAAGCATCGCAGACCAGCTTGCCTTCCGGCGCAGTAAGGCTTGTGCGGCCGTCGGCCTTGACCTTGTCGAGGATCTTGCGGACCGATGCTTTGTCGACTGACATGGATTTAGCTCCGTTGTTACAGCGAGAGATTGCGATTGCCGGATATTACCAGCGTTACTGCGTTGTTGAACGCGACATCGTTGCCGGTTCAGGTGGTACGTCCGAGGAGATGGCTGGCTTCATGAGATCAATGTGTTGTTGCCAGTTGTTTTTCTTGCGTTGGGAAAGAGAACCTGCCGGAAATACCGGCAGGTCCGTTGTTGTGATCAGGTCGCGTATTGACCTGCAGGAGTAGCAATCTGGCTTTTCCCGACCACCGACTTCCGCCATGGCTTGAGGACAAAGACAGCGAGCAGGGACGCGAGGATGTTAGCGCCCGCAGCGAGCAGGAACACGCCATCCCAGCTGCCGGTTGCCTGCTGCATGTAGTTGCCGAACGGGACCAGAAGTGCGGCGGTGCCCTTGGCGGTGTAGAGCAGGCCGGCGTTGGTGGTTGCGAACTTGGAGCCGAACGTGTCGGTGCAGACCGCGGGGAACAGGCTGTAGATTTCACCCCAGGCGAAGAACACCAGACCCGTCAGGATCACGAAGCCCACCGGGTGATGACCCCACATGTAGAGCATCACGATGCCGATGCCCTCGAATCCGAAGGCGAGGAACATTGTGTTCTCGCGTCCGATCCTGTCGGAGATCCAACCGAAGAACGGCCGGGTCAGGCCGTTGAGCACGCGGTCGATGGTGGCAGCGAACGTCACGGTCATCATGGTGATACCCATCAGGGTCACCGGGATGTCGGTGAGTTTCCAGTCGGCCGCGATCGGCTTGAGATTCGCCGTCACCAGCAGGCCGCCGGCACCGACGATGACGAACATGAAGTACATCAGCCAGAAGATCGGATGCTTCAGCGTCTCGCTCGGCTTGAAATCACGACGGGTTTGCTGAATCGCGGCGTTGACCACCGGCGGCGGGGTCTGACCGGGCTTCGGCGCAAGAATGAAGATCGCCAGGATCATGCAGATGATGCCCTGGCCGATGCCGAAGTTGAAGAATGCGGCCTGGAAGCCGTCATTTTTGATCATGTGCTGGATAGGGGCGACCGTCAGCGCAGAGCCTGCGCCGAAGCCGGCGGCGGTGATTCCAGCAGCAAGACCGCGCTTGTCAGGAAACCACTTCAGCGCGTTGCCCACGCAGGTGCCGTAGACCGCACCGGCGCCGACGCCAGCGATGATCTGGCCGAGATAAAAGGCGCCAAGGCTCGTGGCGTAGGAATTGATCACCCAGCCGATGGCGCAGAACGCACCACCGAACAGAATCACGAGCCGCGGCCCGTATTTGTCGACCACCCAGCCCTCGATCGGGACCAGCCAGGTCTCGAACAGCACGAACAGGGTGAAGGCCCATTGGATCGCCGCGCGATCCCAACCGAATTGTTTCTGGATATCTGGGACGAAGAACGTCCAGCCATACTGAAGGTTTGCAATCATAACCATGCAGCCAACGCCGATGGCCAGCTGGGTCCATCGATAACCGTCGGATACACGTGTAGCGTCGCTTGATACCGCCATCTTGGTCCTCCCAATCGCACTCTCTGCCGGAGCACGTAGAGCGGGAGTTTGGTATATGATATGCCAATGCGCAAGAGGTAAAAAATATGAAATACAAAAAACCGGATGCCCGGCTGGCATCCGGTTGTTCAGTCGAGAGATTTGGGAGGAGGAGGCTGTCGAAAATCAGAAACCGAACGGCTCGATATTGCCGTTGCGGGCGGTAACTACAGCGACCTCGTCGAAGAAAGCGACGAATGCGGCGAAGAGAGTGGCGAACAGACCGCTGTTCTGACGCAGGGCGTAGGAGGTGCTGGACATTGCGTGACCTTTCAAGCTCGTTGATGTGTCTTGTATACGGTATACCAGATGCGAACGGTAGGTCTTTTATTGCAATGCGGCATGACCCTTTTGCATAGCAACGACAACGGATTCCAGTCATCCACAGCCGAGGTCGTTGACAGTTGGTATTTGGTATGCCAATTTTTCGTTGTGGTGGTTACGGTCTGCTGAGCGAGTGTGCACGCAGGATCGAATGCATTGCCAGGATCGGCGATGACAGTCCGGCGGCATCAGCTTTCACATCTCACGCGGGTCGGCGGATGCCGGCCGTGGGGCGGGAGTATGGACTCGCTGTCTGCGGAGCCGAGCCACTGGAATGATCGAAGGCCTCAGGAAGTAACCGTCAATGGTTGACGGTCGGATTCGCGAACCACTCGTTCAATAGCAAGCCGTGACCAACCGGCAGCCTTGGGAGGAATAGAATGTCAGTCGCAGCAGTGGCACAGAACGTTGATGCAAAATCGGCCGATGCACAGGACCTGACCGACGGTTTTCATCTCGTCATTGATGCCCTCAAGCTTAATGGCATTGAGACAATCTACAACGTTCCCGGAATTCCGATCACGGATCTCGGCCGCATGGCGCAAGCTGCGGGCATCCGCATGATCTCGTTCCGGCATGAACAGAACGCTGGCAATGCAGCCGCGATTGCCGGCTTTCTCACCAAGAAGCCAGGCATCTGCCTGACCGTTTCGGCGCCAGGCTTCCTCAATGGTCTGACCGCGCTCGCCAACGCCACCACCAACTGTTTCCCGATGATCCTGATCTCCGGTTCGTCCGAACGCGAGATCGTCGACCTGCAGCAGGGCGACTACGAGGAAATGGATCAGCTCGCGATCGCTAAGCCGCTGTGCAAGGCGGCGTTCCGCGTGCTGCACGCCGCCGACATCGGCATCGGTGTCGCCCGCGCCATTCGCGCCGCGGTGTCGGGACGCCCGGGCGGTGTCTATCTCGACCTGCCGGCCAAGCTGTTCGGCCAGACGATGGACGCGGCGAAGGGCGAGAAATCGCTGGTCAAGGTCATCGACGCGGCTCCGGAGCAGATTCCCGGACCGAACGCGGTCAAGCGTGCGCTGGATTTGCTCAAGGGAGCCAAGCGTCCCCTGATCATTCTCGGCAAGGGCGCAGCCTACGCGCAGGCCGATGATGCAATTCGCACCCTCGTCGAGAAGAGCGGCGTGCCGTTCCTGCCGATGAGCATGGCCAAGGGTCTTTTGCCCGACACGCATCCGCAGTGCGCGGGCGCGGCGCGTTCGACCGCACTGAAAGATGCGGACGTTGTCATGCTCGTCGGCGCACGCCTCAACTGGCTGCTGTCGCACGGCAAGGGCAAGACCTGGGGCGATGCACCCAAGAAGTTCATCCAGATCGACATCGAGCCCAAGGAAATGGACTCGAACATCGAGATCGCGGCTCCTCTCGTCGGCGATATCGGCTCCTGCGTATCCGCGCTTGTCGCCGGCATGGGCGACAAGTGGCCTGCCGCGCCGGCGGACTGGATCAACGCGATCAAGACCAAGCGTGACGAGAACGTCGCCAAGATGGCGCCGAAGCTCATGAAGAATTCCGCGCCGATGGATTTCCACGGTGCGCTCGGCGCGCTGCGCACGGTGATCAAGGAGCGGCCCGACGCCATCCTGGTCAACGAAGGCGCCAACACCCTCGATCTCGCACGCGGCGTCATCGATATGTACAAGCCGCGCAAGCGTCTCGACGTCGGTACCTGGGGCGTGATGGGCATCGGCATGGGCTTTGCCATTGCTGCCGCGATCGAGACCGGCAAGCCGGTGCTCGCGGTCGAAGGTGACAGCGCCTTTGGGTTCTCCGGCATGGAGGTCGAAACGATCTGCCGCTACAACCTGCCGGTCTGCATCGTGATCTTCAACAACAACGGCATCTACCGCGGCACCGACGTCAATTCGGGTAGCTCAGACCCGGCGACTACGGTGTTCGTGAAGGATTCGCGCTACGACAAGATGATGGAGGCTTTCGGCGGCGTTGGTGTGAATGCAACCACGCCGGACGAACTCAAGCGTGCTGTCGATGCTGCGATGGATTCGGGCAAACCGACGCTGATCAACGCAGTGATCGACCCGGCAGCGGGGACCGAGAGTGGCCGTATCGGCAACCTCAACCCGCAGAGCGTGGTCGGCAAGAAGAAGTAGGGATAACTCCGACGCTCCCTCCGCGTCGCGGAGGGGGGGCGGACCGAGGGAAACAAGAAGCAAAACTGGAGGCTGTTATGACGAAAGCGCTTGAGGGCGTTCGTATCCTGGATTTCACCCACGTTCAGTCCGGCCCGACCTGCACGCAGTTGCTGGCATGGTTCGGCGCGGACGTCATTAAGGTCGAGCGTCCGGGTGGTGGTGACATCACGCGCGGTCAGCTCGTGGACGTGAAGGGCGCCGACTCGCTCTATTTCACGATGCTCAACCACAACAAGCGGTCGATCACCGTTGACAGCAAGAACCCCCAGGGCAAGCGCGTCATCGAAGAACTGATCAAGACCTGCGACGTGATGGTCGAGAACTTCGCCCCCGGCGCGCTCGATCGCATGGGCTTCACCTGGGAGCACATCAACAGCCTCAATCCGCGGATCATCGTCGCGTCGATCAAAGGCTTTGGTCCCGGCCCCTATGAGGATTGCAAGGTCTACGAGAACGTCGCGCAGTGCACCGGCGGTTCGGCCTCGACCACGGGTTTCCGTGATGGTCCGCCGCTCGTCACCGGTGCGCAGATCGGCGACTCGGGTACCGGCCTTCATCTCGCGCTCGGTATCGTGACCGCGCTTTATCATCGTACGCACTCGGGCAAGGGCCAGCGCGTCAGCGTCGCGATGCAGGACAGCGTGCTCAACCTTTGCCGCGTCAAGCTGCGCGATCAGCAGCGACTCAAGGCGGGCCCGCTCACCGAGTACAGCCAGTTCGGCGAAGGCATTCCGTTCGGCGATGCGACCCCGCGCGCCGGCAACGACTCCGGCGGTGGCCAGCCCGGCCGCATCCTCAAGTGCAAGGGCGCGCCGCAGGATCCGAACGCCTACATCTACTTCATCACCCAGGCTCCGGTCTGGGAGAAGATTTGCGACGTCATCGGCGAGCCAACCTGGAAGACCGATCCGGAATACGCCACGCCGAAGGCGCGCCTGCCGAAGCTCAACGCGATCTTCGAGCGCATCGAGCAGTGGACCATGACCAAGAGCAAGTTCGAGGCCATGGACATCCTCAACCAGTACGACATTCCTTGCGGCCCGATCCTGTCGATGAAGGAGCTCGCGGAAGATGCGTCGCTGCGCGAGACCGGCACTGTCGTCGAGGTCGATCATCCGACCCGCGGCAAGTACCTGTCCGTCGGCAATCCGATCAAGCTGTCCGACTCGGCCTCCGAGGTGAAGCGTTCGCCGCTGCTCGGCGAGCACACCGAGGAGATCCTGCGCGATGTGCTGAAGTTCAATCCCGGCCAGATCGACGAGATTCGTCAGTCGGGCGCGATTGGCGGCGCTCCGCGCGAGGCAGCCGAGTGAGGTAACGGGTTTCCCCCGAGGACGACTGGGCCGGGGCAGTAGCCCCGGCGCTTTTTTTCCCCGCAACGGGGATGTCTGAGAAAAGAAAAAAGGCGGCTCCGTATCGGCGGGCCGCCTTTTGTGTTTGGAAGATGCCTGAAGATCAGGCCGCGCGGATGGTTGCCATGAAGCGATCGAGCTCCCCACGCAACCGGGTGCTTTCGGTCGAAAGGTTGCGCGCGGAATTCAGCACCTCGCCCGAAGCTTCGCCGGTTTCGGTCGCACCGCGGTTCACTTCGGTGATATTGCCGGCGACCTGCTGCGTGCCGGCCGCGACGTTCTGGATGCTCTGGGCAATCTCCTGGGTCGCGGCGCTTTGCTGCTCGATCGCGGTGGTGATGGTCGACGCAATATCGGAAATCTGACCAATCGTGTTGCCGATTTCCTTGATCGCGGCGACCGACTCCCGCGTCGCTTCCTGCATCCCGGCGATATGCGACGAAATCTCATCGGTCGCCTTCGCGGTCTGGGTGGCGAGCGATTTCACCTCGGATGCGACGACCGCAAAGCCGCGCCCGGCCTCACCGGCGCGGGCGGCCTCGATGGTCGCGTTCAGCGCGAGCAGGTTGGTCTGTTCGGCAATCGCGGTGATCAGCTTGACCACATCGCCGATCTGCCCCGCAGCGCGCGACAGCTTGCCAATCCGGTTGTCGGTGTGCTCGGCCTGTTCGACGGCGCCTTCGGCGATGCGGTTGGACTCACGCACCTGACGGCGGATTTCATCGACCGATGCTGACAGTTCCTCGGTGGCAGCGACGACCGACTGCATGCTGGCCGATGCTTCCTCCGAAGCGCCTGCGACTTCACCCGAAAGGGTTTCGGTCGTTTCCGCGGTTCGTGTCAGCGTGCCGGCAGCCGCCTCGAGTTGCGCAGCCGAGGAGGAGACGTTGGTCACGATGGCGCCAACTGCCGTCTCGAAGTTGTCGGCAAAGCCGATCAGCTCCCTGCGGCGCTCGGCGCTCGCTGCCCGGTTCTGTTCTTCATGCTGGGCGGCATCGCGCTCGGCCTTGGCAATCGCCTGAACCTTGAACTCTTCCACCGCGGCGGCCATCTCGCCGAGCTCGTCCTTGCGGCCGAGACCCGGCAGCACGACGTCGAAGTTGCCGCCGGCCAGTTCACGCATCGCGGCGCACATCCGCTGGATCGGGCGCGAGATTCCCTTGCCGAGCAGGAACGCCCACAGGCCGCCGAGTACAAAGCCGCCGATTGCCAGGATGGCAACGAGGCGCTCGATGTCATGAATGGTGTCGTTCGACTGCTTCTCGAGCCGCTGCTGCTCCGCCACCATGTCGGCCTTCATCACCTGCGATCCCCGGGTGATCTGTTCGGCCGACTCGTTCATCTCCGTCATCAGCTTGGTGACGGCAACCGACTTCTCCGCCAGCTTCTCGAAGCCGGTCCGGTAGGCTGCGAACTGAGCGTTGATTTCGTTGAGGCGCGACTTGATCTTCTCGTTGTCGGCTGAAATTCCCTTGATCGAATACTCGACAAACTTCAGGCGCGCCGTGACATTCTTTGCGGTGGTCTCGTCGAAGTTGATGATGAAGGTGTTGGCCATGGCGGTTGTGGCCACGAACTGGGTTTTGGCCTGCTTGGCGGCAAGCTCGACCGTGGCGATATCGTCTTCGGTCGCCGTGTTGATGAGATCGTCGAATTTGTACTGCAGCTTGGTGCCGCCGAGCACGATCTCGTTTTCGGAGAGCCTGGCGATTTCCTTCTTCACCTCGAGAACATCCGCGAAGATATTGGTGAACACCCGGAAATCGCGCGACAGGCGAGTGACCTTGTCGAGGCGTCCCGGATCGATGGTCATCCGCATCGACTCGGTGATGGCGTGGCTCAGGCTGCCCTCGGCAATCTGCGCGGCCTTGGCATCGTCTTCCTTGCCGGTGACGACATAGTAGCGGACGAGAGACTGATAGGAGATCAGTTCCTGGTCGATGTTACGCGCAAGATCGGCCTCGCCAACACTGCGGCGATAAGATTCCATGCCATTGGATACGCGCTCGAACCCGACATAGGCGATGCCCATGCTGACGGCTGAAATCCCCAGGACGACGGCAAAGCCGAACATCACCTTTCCACGGAATTTCAGTGTCGGGATTCTCACGGAAATCGGCTTCTGCCGGACTGCTTTCAACCAACCCACTTGCGGCCTCCATCCCCCACGAATGATCGTCTCCGGAGGCCCAAGGGGCCCCGAAAGGCGGTGATTCAATGTATGGGACAATCCATAAAACGCCGTAAACGTTACCCTGCGTGGCGGTAAAACCCCTTATGCAGCGGTGTTTTTCGCGGCTGGTCGATGCGAGGCGGTATCCCGCTGTCGGAAATGGGCCTTAGCCCAAGCCGATAAAGCTCATTCGCGCGCAGCTGTTTCGCCCATTCCTGCCCACAAACGCGGTGCGTTGACTCGGCAACGCGATAGCCCATAGTCGGTGTGTCGTGGTTCTTCGGATCGTTGATCCGAAGCTAAGAGGGAATCCGGTGCGCGAGGAATTGACTCTCGTAAAGCCGGAGCTGCCCCCGCAACTGTAAGCGGCGAGCCTTGTCCACCACAGCCACTGAGGCGACAGCCTCGGGAAGGCGGACGCAGGCGATGACCCGTGAGCCAGGAGACCTGCCGCGACATCAAACGTCCACGGGCGGGGTGCCCCGGTGTGTCGCTGCAAGTGATGGCCTGCCATCGCGATTGTTCGCGCGCGTCCGATCGGCCCTTGCCCCAACATCACGGGGTTACCGATGTCACGCTCTGCTTCATCTTCGAAAACATCCATTCCTGTCAGCACGCTCGGGGTGCCGCGTATCGGCCCGCGACGCGAACTGAAGGTCGCGCTCGAAAAATTCTGGTCCGGGAAAATCACCGAGGCCGCGCTGCTCGAAACCGCTGCCGCTCTGCGGGTGGCGAACTGGGCGAGGCAGCGCGCGCTCGGCGTGACCAACATTCCGTCCAACGATTTCTCGCTCTACGACCATGTGCTGGATACAAGCGTAATGGTCGGCGCGATCCCGGCAATCTACGGCTGGGCCGGCGGACCTGTTTCGCTGCAAACCTATTTCGCAATGGCGCGCGGCAGCCAGACTGGCGTTGCGGAGCACAATGGCTGTGGTCACGCCGGGCATGGACATGGCGTGCCGGCGCAGGAAATGACCAAGTGGTTCGACACCAACTATCACTACATGGTGCCGGAATTCGCGCACGATCAGACGTTCACGCTGGCCGGCACCAAGGTGATCGACGAGTACCGCGAGGCGAAGGCGCTCGGGTATCGGACGCGGCCGGTGCTGGTTGGTCCGGTGACGTTCCTGAAGCTCGGCAAGTGCAGCGATCCAGCGTTCGATACGTTGTCACTGTTGCCCCAGCTGCTGCCGGTCTATGTCGAAGTGCTGTCGCGGCTTGCGGCCGAAGGGGCGGAATGGGTGCAGATCGACGAGCCGTGCCTGTCGCTCGATCTCGACGAAGCATCCCGCGCGGCGCTTGTGGCGGCCTATGCCGAATTTGCGCGCAAGGTGCCGGGCATCAAGGTGATGCTCGCGAGCTATTTCGGCTCGCTCGGAGGTCACACCGATCTGGTGCTCAGCCTTCCGGTCGCAGGTCTGCATCTCGATCTCGTGCGAGGGCAGAGCCAGCTTGAAGCCGTAGCAACCCGTGCACCGGACGATCTGGTGCTGTCGCTCGGCGTGATCGATGGCCGCAACATCTGGCGCGCCGATCTGTCGCGCATTCTGGATTCTCTCCAGGACGTTGTCGCGAGACGCGGGGCCGGCAATCTCGAACTCGCTCCGTCATGTTCGATGCTGCATGTCCCGATCGATCTGGAGCAGGAGACCGATCTCGATCCCGATCTGAAAGACTGGCTGTCGTTTTCGATCCAGAAGATCGGAGAACTGGCGATTCTCAGTCAGGCGCTGTCGCATGGTCGCGATTCGGTCGCGGGTATGCTGGCGCTATCCGACAAGGCCGCGGCGCGGCGCAAGTCGTCGCCGAAGATCCACAACCCTGCGGTTCAGGCGCGGGTGCGCAGCGCCTCGCCAGAAGCAGCGCGCAGAGCGAGCTCGTTTGAGGTTCGGCGCGAAGTGCAGAGCAAGGCCCTCGGCCTGCCGGCATTTCCCACCACCACGATCGGATCGTTTCCGCAGACCGCGGATGTGCGCAAGGCGCGATCGGCGCATGCCAAGGGCGAACTCAGCGACAGCAGCTACGAAGAATTCCTACGCAAGGAAACCGAGCTGGCGGTGCGCTGGCAGGAGGACATCGGCATCGATGTGCTGGTCCATGGCGAGTTCGAGCGCAACGACATGGTGCAGTATTTCGGCGAGCAGTTGTCGGGTTACGCATTCACCAAACATGGCTGGGTGCAGAGCTACGGCTCGCGCTACGTCCGCCCGCCGATCATCTTCGGCGACGTGTCGCGGCCGAAGCCGATGACCATCGCCTGGTCATCCTATGCGCAGTCGCTCACCAAGCGGCCGATGAAAGGCATGCTGACCGGGCCAGTGACCATGCTGCAATGGTCGTTCGTGCGCGATGATCTCTCTCGCGATCAGGTCTGCCGCCAGATCGCACTGGCGCTGCGTGACGAGGTGACCGATCTCGAGAAGGCCGGCATCGGCGTGATCCAGATCGACGAGCCGGCGTTGCGCGAAGGCCTGCCACTGCGCAAGGGCGAGTGGGCGGCCTACCTCGACTGGGCGGTGGAATGCTTCCGGATCTCGGCGGCCGGCGTCAGGGATCAGACGCAAATCCACACCCACATGTGCTACGCCGAGTTCAACGACATCATTGATGCCATCGGCGCGATGGACGCCGACGTCATCTCGATCGAAACCTCACGCTCGAAGATGGAGTTGTTGGACGCGTTCGTGACCTACAAGTATCCGAACGAGATCGGCCCGGGCGTCTACGATATCCATTCGCCGCGCGTGCCGGATGTCGGGGAGATGATGGAGCTGATCGGCAAGGCGCGCCGCAACCTCGCGGCGGAGCAGTTGTGGATCAATCCGGATTGCGGTCTCAAGACGCGCGGCTGGCCGGAGGTGAAGCTGGCGCTCGCCAACATGGTCGAGGCGGCGAAGCAGGCGCGAGCGATGGCGTGAGCAACATGCAGGAGGTCGGGTTCGCGCCCGGCCTCCTATGATGCCGGATGTCCTGTGTGGGGATGGTCCGGCGGTGGGCCGTCTCGATCCTCGAACAGGATGCGTTCGGCTGCGCCGTCGAGATCGTCATATTGCCCGCTGGCCATTGACCACATGAAGGCGCCGAGCGCGCAGGCGCCCAGAAACAGCGCGATCGGGATCAGATAGAAGAAATCCATCATTCGGCGGCTCCCGCGGCGAGCGATCCGTTGAGTTTCTCAGAACGATGTGTCTTTTCGCGGGCATCGTCGCGCTTGCGCCAGCCACCGAGGCGCATGGCATTGGCAACGACAAGGATCGACGACAGCGACATCGCGATGGCCGCGACCAGCGGCGTGACGTGTCCGAGCACGGCAATCGGCACCGCGATCAGATTGTAGATCACCGCGAGCCCAAGGTTTTGGCGGACGAGCGCGCCGGCGCGGCGTGAAACCTTGATCGCCTGCGGCACCGCATTCAGGTTCTCGCGCAGGAACACCAGATCGGCCGCATTGCGGCTGACGTCGGCGGCCGAGCCTGGCGCCATCGAAATGTCGGCGGCGGCGAGAGCGGGGGCATCGTTCAATCCGTCGCCGACCATCAGCACCTTGTGGCCGGCCTTCTTCATATCGGCGACATGGCGCACCTTGTCGCCCGGCTGCAGGCCTGCGACGTAGGTGACGCCGAGCGAGGCGGCGAGATCATGCACGCGCTGTTCAGCGTCGCCCGACAGGATTTCGACCGACAGGCCATCTGCGGCGAGGGTCGCGATGGCGTCATGCGCGCCCGCCCGCAGCCGGTCATCAAAACGGAAGTCCGCTGCGCGCTTGCCATTGATCGATAGCACGACGGTGGCCTGCTCATTGGCGCTGTTTGACGCCACGTTCAGCGCCCATGCGGCTTTGCCGAGCCGGTAGGTATTCGTGCCGGAGGTTGCCTCCAGGCCAAGACCGGGATGTTCGGAGACCGTGTCGAACACCATTGATCGCGTGGTGTCGGCGGCCGCCGCCAGCGCCAGCGAATAGGGATGCCGCGAATGGGCGGCAAGGGCGCCGGCGAGCGAGAGCATCGCGGGATCAATCTTTGCATCGTCGATCAGGCGCGGACGGCCCAGCGTCAGCGTGCCGGTCTTGTCGAACACCACGGCATCGATGTTGGCCAGCCGCTCCAGCGCGCTGCCGTCCTTCATCATGATGCCGTTTGCGAACAGCCGCCGCGCAGCGACCACATGCACCATCGGCACCGCAAGGCCGAGCGCGCACGGGCAAGTGATGATCAGCACGGCAATGGCGACGGTGATGGCGCGATGCCAGTCGCCGGTCGCGATCACCCAGCCGATCATGGTCAATAGCGCCGCGGTGTGAACCACGGGCGCATAAAGTTGTGAGGCGCGGTCGGCGATGCGACGATAGGCCGAGCGGCCGGCTTCGGCAGCTGCCATCATTCGCATCATGTCGGCGAGGAAGGAATCCTTCGCGGCGGCCGTCGCGACGACGGTCAACGGGCCGGTGAGATTAAGCGTGCCGGCCTGCACGTCCATTCCGGCAGCGGCGGGTTGCGGCAGGCTCTCGCCGGAGACCAGCGAGCGGTCAAGTTCGGATTGTCCGCTGAGGATCTTGGCGTTCACCGGAATACGTTCACCTGCGGCGAGCAGGATGGTCATGCCCGGTTCGATCTCGTTAACCGGAAGATAAATCCGGCTGCCGTCGGATTGCTGGACCAGCGCGCCGCGCGCGGCCAGTCGTTCGAGGCCTTGCACGGCGCGCCGCGCCCGCGCGCGCATCATGTGATCAAGAGTGCGGCCGATCAGCAGGAAGAACAGCAGCGACACCGACGCATCAAAATAGGCATGCGGGCCGCGATGGATCGTCTCATAAAGGCTCATGCCGAAGGCGAGCAGCACGCCGATCGAGATCGGCACGTCCATATTGGTGCGTCCGTGGCGCAGGGCGCGCCAGGCCGAGCGGAAGAATATCTGTCCCGAATAGAGCAGCGCGGGCAGGGCGATCAGCGCCGAGATCCAGTGAAACAAGTCGCGGGTCTCGGCACCGGCACCCGACCAGATCGACACCGACAGCAGCATGATGTTGCTGGCGGCGAAACCGGCCACCGCCAGCGCACGCAAGAGGCGCGCCAGCACGGGGTCCTGGTCGTCGGCGCTGATGTCGTGGATGTGGGCATCATAACCGACACCGCGCAGGGTGGTGATCAACGGCGGGGGAGTCTCGCCGCGCCAGTGCACGGTGACCCGGCGTGCAGAAAGATTGGCGCGCGCGAAGGTGACGCCGTCGAGTTTGCCGAGCGCGGTCTCGATGGTGCGCAGGCAGCCGCCGCAGTGAATCTCCGGCACCGACAGATCGGTCTGGCGCACGCCGTCGCCGATCGTGCGGCTGGCGAGCCGAAGCTCTTCGTCAGAGCCGGCCTGAAGGTGGTCGAGTTCAGCTCCGGGAGCGCAGCAACTCATCGATCAACTCCGTTCTCCCCCGGTTGTCGACGTCATGTCGGCGTCGTCGGTGTCGCCGCCCTGATGGCGCGATAGGCGTGCCACGTGCCATGGCCGAGCAGCGGAAACACGATGATCAGGCCGAGCAGACCGGTGGCGAGACTGGCGAGGAACAGTGCGAGCACGATCGCGGCCCAGGTCAGCATCACCGGAAGATTGTTCCAGACCAGCGCCATGCTGCTGCCCATGGCGGTCAGCGCGTCGAGCCGCTCGTTCAGCAGCATCGGGATCGAGAACGCGCTGATGGCGAAGGAGAACGCGGCGAACAGTCCGCCGACCGCACTGCCGACGATCAGCATCGCCCAGCCGACCGGCGTCGCGAACAGCATCTGCGCGATGTGATCGAGGCCCGGGAAGGGCCGCAGGCCGAAGAACAGCGCATAGATGATGACGGCGGCGCGCATCCACAGCAACATCAGGCCGCACAGCAGGACGCCGGTGAACAGGATTTGTCCGCCGGACTTCGCCTTCACGAACACCATATTGGCCAGCGTCACGGGTTTGCCGGCTTCGATCCGCCGGCTCTTCTCGTAGAGACCGACCGCGCCGATCGGGCCGACAACCATGAAGCCGGCGAACGCCGGAAACAGGATGTAGTCCAGGCCGTACCAGAACAGGCCGCCGACAATGATGATCGAGATCGCGCAGACGAGCAGCCCGTAGATCAGGCTCGGTGCCGGGTTGATCGTGAGGTCGCGCCAGCCGGCAGCGAGCCAGTCGAACGCTGCGTTGCGTGGCAGGTCGCGGCGCCAGATATTCTCGCGCGGCAGCGGTGGAACGTAAGGAGGGATAACGATGTCTTCTTTGGCCATTGTCGTTGCCTTATCCTCCGGATCGTGCCGGTGAGCATGACGATGATGCGGCGCTGTACTGGCCGCTCGTGGCGGTTTCGCCGCGTCTGACATGCGTGACGCAATCGGGTTGTGAGGTTGTCGCCACGTAGACGAGATGCGAATTGGCGACGATGAAAAGCAGCAGGCCGGCGCCGACCAGCGTCCAGATCATGGTTCTGGATTTTCGCGACCGTGCTGGCGCTGCGCCGTTCATTGGTTCGGATTCCTCAAATCGACGAGATAGAGGGTGAGGATTTTGCGATCGAGCGGCGACAGCCGGCCGTCCCACGCAGGCATATGTCCCTGCCGTCCGCCCCAGACCGTGTCGGTGACCGACTGCAGGTCGCCGCCATAGATCCAGAACTTGTCGGTGAGGTTGGGCGCACCGAGCTCGGTGTTTCCGGTGGCGTTGTCACCGTGGCACGAGGCGCAATTGGTGGCGAACAGCGTCTTGCCCGCGGCTAGCTTCTTTTCGTCGGTGCCCCTTGCCGATGCCGGATCGGACAGCGATCGCACATAGGCCACGACCTCATCCACCTCGTTCGGTTTCAGCACGCCGTCGCGACCGAAGGCGACCATTTGCGACGTACGGGTCTTGGGATCGCTCGAATTGATCCCGACGCGAATTGTTTCGGCGATCGCTTCGGGATCTCCGCCCCACAGCCACGACGTGGTGGTGAGGTTGGGAAAGCCCTTGTTGCCGAGCGCCTTGGCGCCATGACAGGCCGCGCAATTGTCGCCGAACAGGGTGTGGCCGGTCTCGCGCACCGAACGCATCAGCGTCTTGTCGGCGAGAATGTCCTTGTAGCTTTCCTTCTCGATGCGCTGCGTCCATGTTGCGCGATCAAGGGTCGCTTCTTTCAGGCTGTCGGCCAGAATCTCGCGCTGGTCGTTGCCGAGCAGCCCCTTGGTGTAGGTGACGCCGAGCGGCCATGCCGGCATCAGCACCCAGTAACCGAGCGAGAACAGGAACGTGACGATCAAGAAGAAATAGACCGCTCGCGGCACCGGCGAATTCAATTCCTTGATGCCGTTCCATTCGTGCCCGGTGGTGGTCTTTCCGGTATATTCATCGCGCTCGATCACACCCATGGCTTGTCCTCCTTGGTGAGGATCGATTGAGCCGCATGATCGAAGCGCTTCCGGTTCGAAGGCCAGTAGGCGTAGATCAACACGCCGATCGACAGCGCGATCAGATAGAACAACCCGAAGGACTTCGAGAAGCCAACGAGAAAGTCATGCTCGACGGTCATTTCGTTCCTCCGGCATCAGCGACTGGCTTGGTGGCGGCGTCGGTCAGCCGCCCGAGAATCTGCAGGTAGGCGACGAGCGCGTCCATTTCGGTGACGCTACCCGGGTTGCCATCGAAGGGACGCACGTTGGTCGCGGCGCCGTAGCGTTTGGTCACGCCTTCGGCTTCGGGCGAGTCAGGCGCGGCCTGTCCGTAAGCATCGGCCCGTGCGTTGGCGATCATGTCGTCAGTGTAGGGCACGCCGACGGCACGCTGCGCCTTGAGATGATTGCTGAGATCGTCGGTCCGCAGTTCGGTCCGCTTCAGCCACGAATAGGCCGGCATGACGGATTCCGGCACCACGTCGCGCGGATTGTTGAGGTGAACCGTCTGCCACTCGTCGGTGTATTTGCCGCCGACGCGGGCAAGATCAGGCCCGGTGCGCTTGGAGCCCCACAGCATTGGATGATCGTATTTGGACTCCACCGCGAGCGAGTAGGGGCCGTAGCGGTCGACCTCGTCGCGCAGGGTGCGGATCATCTGCGAATGGCAGGCGTAGCAGCCTTCGCGGATGTAGATGTTGCGCCCCGCCAGCTCGAGCGGCGTGTAGAGCCGCATGTTCGGCGCAGCCTCGACGGTCTGATGGATGGTGAACAGCGGTGCGATCTCGACGATGCCACCGATGCTCGCGACGAGAATGATGCCGAGCGTCAGTCCGATCGACTTGCGTTCCAGCCGATAGTGAAATCCGAAAATATTCATCGATCACTCTCCCAGCTGCAACGTTGCGCCCGCAATAACAGGATCGGCGCTACCCTCGATCTTGTTGTCAGCCGTGCGCGGGTCTTTGATCGTCATCCAGATGTTGTAGCAGCCGACCACTGCGCCGATCAGGAACAGCAGGCCGCCGACAGCGCGTGCGATGTAGTAGGGGTGCATCGCGACCAGTGAGTCGGTGAACGAGTAGGCGAGCGTGCCGCTCTCGTTGTAGGTCCGCCACATCAGACCCTGGATGATGCCGGAGTTCCACATCGCGAACACGTAGATGACGGTGCCGGCGAGCGCGAGCCAGAAGTGCGCCTCGACCAGAGCCGCCGAGTACATCGCCTTGCGCTTCCACAGCCACGGCACCGAGGCATAGATCGAGCCGAAGGTGATCATCGCCACCCAGCCGAGCGCGCCGGCGTGGACGTGGCCCACGGTCCAGTCGGTGTAGTGCGACAGCGAGTTGACCGAGCGGATCGCCATGAACGAGCCCTCGAATGTCGAGAGACCGTAGAACACCGCGGCGACCATCATGAAGCGCAGCGTGGCGTCGTCGCGCACCTTGTGCCATGCGCCGTTGAGGGTGAGCAGCGCATTGCTCGCCGAGGCCCACGACGGCACCAGCAGCATCACCGAGAAGGTCATGCCCAACGTCTGCACCCACTGCGGCAGCGCTGTGTAGTGCAGGTGGTGCGAGCCCGCCCACATGTAGAAGAAGGTGATGCCCCAGAAGCTGATGATCGACAGCCGGTACGAGAAGATCGGCCGTCCGGCACGGATGGGCAGATAATAGTACATCATGCCGAGGAAGCCGGATGTGAGGAAGAACGCCACCGCGTTGTGGCCGTACCACCACTCCGTCATCGCGTCCTGAACGCCGGCAAACAGCGAGTAGCTCTTGGCGCTGCCGATCGACACCGGCACCGCAAGGTTGTTGACGATGTGCAGCATCGCGACGACCAGGATGAAGGCGAGATAGTACCAGTTGGCGACGTAGATATGCGGCTCCTTGCGGCGCGCGAGCGTGCGCAGGTAGAGCACGAAATAGGCGACCCACACGATCACCAACCAGATGTCGGCGTACCATTCCGGCTCGGCATATTCCTTCGACTGGGTGATGCCCATCAGGTAGCCGGTCACGGCAAGCACGCAGAACAGGTTATATCCGAGCAGCACAAACCACGGGCTGAGCTGATCGGGCAGGCGCGCGCGGCAAGTGCGCTGCATGACGTAGAACGATGTCGCGATCAGCCCGTTGCCGCCAAAGCCGAAGATCACGGCAGTGGTGTGCACCGGCCGGATGCGGCCGAAGCTCGACCATCCGGCATCGAAGGCGAGGTCGGGATTGACCAACTGCCACGCCACCCAGTCGCCGACGGCGAGACCGAACACCGCCCAGATCATGGCGAGGATGATGCCGACGCGAGTCGGATCATCGTAGTAGAGCGCGAGACGGCTCTCCGGCGGTTCGGGATCGTAATAGCCGGTGCCGACCCAGAAAATTGCGAGAATGCCGGCGATCATCACCAGCGCGCCGTGAATGCCGAGCGGGTCGTTCCTGCCAAGGATGGCGAAGGTCAATCCGCAAACCGCTACGGCGAGCGAAATCAGGATTGCGAACTGCCGCTCATTGCGGGTGAGTTGGGCGATCATGGGTGATCCTCGTCGTGCAGCCACGTGTCAGTCGCGGCCGGTCGATCACCGGCCGGAGTCAGGGGAGCAGTAGCAAAACGCCGGATTCGGACATTGATCCGGATCAAATAAACGGAGCATCAATCGCAGCGCGAGGCTGCCATGATTCCTGCTTGGGAAAGAAGAGTTCGCCGCAGTCTATGCAGCCGCCAGTTGCTCCAGACGATCCGTGCGCAGCAGCCGCACGCCGCCCGGAACCACAAGGATAACCTTGTCTTTCGCGAGTCGGGTGATCGAGCGGCTGACGGTTTCGATGGTCAGGCCGAGATAGTCGGCGATGTCCTGCCGGTTCATCGGCAGCGGCAATGTGGCGGAGGAGAATCCCGCGCCACGCATCCGGTCGCGCAACATCACCATGAAAGCGCTGACCCGCTCGTCCGCGGACTTGCGGCCGAGAACGACGAGTTGATGCTGTGCGAGACGCAACTCGTTGGTCGCGAATTCGTGGAGGCGCTTGAGGAAGTAGGGCTTGCGGTCGACAAACTCGGCGAAGGTCTTTCGCGGGAACTGGCAAACCGACACGTCGGTGACCGCATCGGCCGTGAAATCGAACGTGCTCAGAAGCGACAATCCGAGGAAATCGCCGGGCAGTCCGAATCCGAGAATGTGGCGGCGGCCGTCCGGAAGCATCCGATAAATCCGAACCATACCTTCGGTAATGCTGAAGACATTTTCGGCAGGCTCGTTTTCGGAGACGATTGTATCGCGCACGTTGAACGTCCGCGGCCGATTCATTCCTTCAAGTTCTGAAAGGTCGGATGGATCGAGGACCGAGCAGACGCTGATCAGGCGAACCTTGCAGCGGGCGCAGCCGTTCGGTCGGTGGTGCGCACAGACCTCGACGGGCCTGATCAACGTGTCGGACATCTCGCAAAACCCCCAGTGCCGGGACAATCCCGAGAGACACCTAAGATATAAGCCCGTCTTTGATCCGGATCAATGTAACCGGAAAGAGTGCCGTCCATGATGCTGATGCAGAGGTGGGCAGATGTTCTGCGGCGCGGAAAGACGAGGGCGGCCACATGCAGAGAATGGTGCACGATTTCCGTGGCAGTAATGACCAGGCGCAGTTTCGGCGCTTTCGCGATAACGGGCTTGCGCAGCAGGACTGCAGTGCGATGCTTGGCCGCACCCGGTTTTTCCAGGGGATCGATGCTGCTCTCCTGCGGCAACTGGCAGGCGACGCGACGCGCAAGGTGCTTGCGCGCGATGCGGAGCTTTTCCGGCAGGATGATCCGGCCACGACGCTGTTCATGGTTCTGGAGGGCAACGTCAAGCTGGTCTATCTGACACCGGAAGGCGGGCAGGTCGTGCTGGGTCTGCAGTTGCCGGGCGACCTCGTCGGCTGCGCGGCCGTCTTCCGCAAGCGGCCGTATCCGGCAACAGCCGTGGCGGCGAGCGACGCGGTCATCCTGTCGTGGCCGGCCAGCTATATCTTCGATGCGATTTCCGGACTTCCGCAACTGTCTACCAACGCTCTCGCCATCGTCAGCGATCGTGCTGACGAGTTCATGTCGCGGATGCGCGAAATGGCGCAGGAGCCGGTCGATCGCCGTCTGGCGCGTAACATTTTACGAATAGTTGAAAAGCAGGCGACGATTGGTCCCGGCGCGGACGGGCGCAACGTCAACATGTCGCGCCGTGATCTTGCCGATCTGTGCGGCACGACGCTGTTCACCGTCAGCCGTATTCTCCAGGCGTGGGAGCGCGCCGGCATGGTCAAGTGCGGGCGTCGGCGGGTGACGCTTCTCAATCCCGATCATCTGGGCAACGTGGCAGCCGGCACCGCACGCTGACGCGCGTGGAATTGCTCCAACGTTGCTCTGTGTCAACGAACGGATCGCGTTGTTCCGGCTAACCATCAGTGAATGTTCGTGACGCGCAGCCGATACGCTGCGCTCCGGTGATGGAAAAGGACGGCTCATGGCGATTCCACGCACGCGCGCCTACGATGGGCCAGCGCTGTTCAGCTACGGGTTTCGGCCCTTCTTTCTGTTCGGCGCATTTTACGGCGCCATCGCAGTGCCGCTGTGGATCCTGACCTATCTCGGTCATCTCGATCTGCCGGTGCTGTTCCCGGCGATGGAATGGCACGCCCATGAAATGATCTACGGCTATCTCGCCGCGATCATCACCGGCTTCCTGCTCACCGCCGTTCCGAACTGGACAGGGAGGTTGCCGCTCAATGGATGGCCTTTGGTCATGCTGCTGGTGGTGTGGCTCGCCGGACGCGTCGCTCTGGCAATGTCGGCGAAGCTTGGCTGGGCTGCGACGGCGGTGATTGATTGTGCGTTTCTTGTCGTGGTCGCGGCGTCTGTGCTGCGCGAGATCGTTGCCGGGAAGAACTGGTCGAACCTCAAGGTGCTGATCCTTGTCGGCATCTTCATCGCCGGCAACATTGCATTTCATCTTGAACTTCATCTTCAGGGTACAGCCCTTTACGGGCGCAAGATCGGCGTCGCCGCGGCGGTTATGCTGATCTCGCTGATCGGCGGGCGGATTGTGCCGAGTTTCACGCGCAACTGGCTGGCCCGCAATCAGTCGAAGACCCTGCCGGCGCCATTCGGCAAGTTCGACATGATCGCGCTGGCGGCGGGGCTGTTGTCGCTGGTTGGATGGGTGATCGCGGAGGATAGCCGCATCACAGGCAGCCTTCTGCTGATCGCCGGTGTGCTGCATCTGGCGCGGCTCGTCCGGTGGCAGGGCTATCGGACCACGCGCGATCCGCTGGTGCTGATCCTGCACGTCGCCTACGCCTTCATTCCGGTCGGCTTCATCGTGCTGGCCGCGGCCGCCTTTGGTCTCGCGCCGCCGACCGCGGGACTGCACGTGTGGACGGTCGGCGCGATCGGCGGCATGACGCTCGCGGTGATGACCCGCGCGACCCTCGGCCACACCGGCCGCGCGCTGAAGGCCGATCGGCTCACCTGCATCATCTACGCCGCCATCATTCTGGCGGCGGTGGTGCGGGGTGTCGCGGCGTTCGCGCCGGGGTTGGGCGTCCATTGCCTGGCTATCGCTGCCGCGTTGTGGTCGGCGGCGTTTCTGCTGTTCTGCCTCGGCTACGGCCGGGCGCTGACCTCGCCACGGCTCGCCTGAGGCAGGTATTCCTGTTCAGCCAAAACAGCTACAACCAGCGCAATATCGTCTGATTTGGGGTGGAAATACCCAATTCATTCTCGGAAGATCGCTGGATAAACATTTGAAATATCAGAGCTACCGTTTCTCCGTGGCACCTATGATGGATGGGACAGGCAGGACGGCGTAGACCCTATAAAAATAGGGGTGCGGGGCAGTTTCCGTCCTGATGTTGTACTGCGGTGTTGTACCGGCGAAAGCCCTTCGTTTCCGTCTGGAATCGTTTACGCGGTAAACTTCGCGGCGTGCTCAGGCACACAAGGCCCCGGCAACCGTTTCCGAATTGACCGGCACGAAATTTCTGAATCAATCCGTTTTATGAAGACGCATGCAAACGACAACATTCATTTCAGCAGCAAGACCGATTTGTGGGCGACGCCGCAGGAATTTTTCGACAAGTACAACGCGTCTTACGGCTTCACGCTTGACGTATGCGCCCTGTCAGAGAATGCCAAGTGCGAGCGCTATTTCACTCCTGAGCAAGACGGCCTGCAGCAGGACTGGGGTGGCGTGTGCTGGATGAACCCGCCGTATGGCCGAACTATAGGCCGCTGGGTGCGGAAGGCATACGAGGCATCGAAGAGCGGCGCCACTGTTGTGTGCCTCCTGCCAGCCAGGACGGACACTGCGTGGTGGCACGACTACTGTCAAAAAGGGAAAATTGAGTTCATTCGCGGTCGCCTAAAGTTCGGAGGATCGAAAAACAGCGCGCCGTTCCCTAGCGCGGTCGTGGTGTTCGAGCCGTGGAACGACAACGATCCCGTCATTCGTCGCGCGGTCGGTGGTGAGCTTGTATTCCGGTGAAGCCAGGCCCAGCGGTTTATAAAAACAGCCGACCATCAGCACAGGGATGCCCATGCTTGCGATTTCGATCAGCCTGGCGTGCTCCGGGCTGTTTCTCAAATCCTCGGTGACGTGAGCTAGCTCTTTGTTCGCGACCTGGAAGACGGCGAGTAGTGCGTTCTTCGCTTCTTCGCTTGGGCCTGGGTAACGGTTCGCAGCGTCGTCAGGCGTGACCATCTTGAGCGGCGTGCCGTCGGGCGTGTTGAAGTGCTCGATGCCGACATCTGTGGGGCGGCGGCCGGCGCGGTTGTCGAGCTTCCCGTTCTTTTCGCGTAGCCCAAGAAACTCCAGCAACGCGCGGCAATGAACCAATCCAGCTTCCAGCGCGGGATTGGTGAAGGCAAATATATTGCCTTCGATGCGCAGTTTGCCATCGACGTAGATTTCCATCGCTTGCCGCTTATCCGCATCCATCCGCATGCGAGCCGCCAGGTTGAGCGTGCTCACCGCATGCATGCGGTATGGGATGATTTCGTGCAGCAGCCTGTCGAGAGTCATCTATTCTTTCCGTGGAAAGTATTAGCGCCCCCGCGAATACTTGCACGCCGAGGTGGTACAACTTCGTTGTATCGCGCAGAGAGAATCACGGTACTTGCGGCTGACTGGACGGACTGGAACTGCCGACTGAAAAAAAGAAAGCAAAACGCGGCCAATCGCTTAGGTTCCCGGTACAACATTTGCGCATGTTGCACTTCATGTTGTACCGCTAGATTTCTCCGCCGCTGACACCAAGTAATTTCAATGCCTTAGCGGACGGTTCCACTGTCGGAAATCTCTTGATGGATGCCGTAAGTACTTGTAATACTTGGCGTTTTTCCGTTGCGCCCATGATGGACTGGACCGATCGGCATTGCCGGGCGTTCCATCGCCAGCTGACGCGCCTTGCGCTGCTCTATACCGAGATGCTGACCACCGGCGCGGTGATCCACGGTGACCGGGCGCGGCTGCTCGGCTTTGACGCCGTAGAGCATCCGGTGGCGCTTCAACTGGGTGGATCGAATCCGCAAGATCTCGCCGCAAGTGCGCGGATCGGCGAGGATTTCGGCTACGACGAAATCAATCTCAATGTCGGCTGTCCGTCGGACCGTGTGCAGGATGGCCGGTTCGGCGCCTGCCTGATGGCCGAGCCGCAACTGGTCGCGGACTGCGTCGCCGCGATGAAGAAGGTCGTCCGCGTACCTGTGACAGTGAAGTGCCGCATCGGCATCGACGATCAGGATCCGGAAGCGGCGCTTGATATGCTGGCGCGCGCGGTGGTGGACGCTGGAGCCGATGTGATCATCGTCCACGCTCGCAAGGCGTGGCTCAAGGGATTGTCTCCGAAAGAGAATAGGGACATCCCGCCGCTCGATTACGACCGCGTCTATCGGCTCAAGGCCACGCTGCCTGATACGCCGGTGGTGATCAACGGCGGCATTCCCGGCGTTGCCGAAGCCAGGGATCATCTGACGCACGTCGATGGCGCGATGCTCGGCCGCGCCGCCTATCAGGAGCCGTGGCGGCTGCTCGATGTCGATGCCGAGATTTTCGGCGCGCCTGCGCCGCACGCGACGATGCAGGACGCGATCGAGGCGTTCATTCCCTATATCGAGGATCAACTGGCGCGCGGCACGCGGCTGCATGCCATCACGCGCCACATGGTTGGGGCATTCCATGGCGTGCCCGGTGCGCGTGCATTTCGTCGTGCGCTGGCGGAAAAGTGCGTCAAGCCGGACGCCGGCGTCGCGCAATTGCGTGAAGCGGTCGCTCTGGTCGGCCGGCGTGAGATGGCGCCGGTCGCGGCGTAGTCTTACGGATAACCCTGCAGCACCAGTTTCTCGGGGCGAACCTCCCAGCTCTCCAGCCGGTCGAGGAAGCTCATGCCGAGCAGGTTGGTTTTCATCTGGCCGCGCGGCACCACCAGCGCCGGCACCGAGAGTTCGACCAGTCTGCCGATCGACAGGCGATCGAGCGTCAGCCGCGCGGCGCGGACGCGGCCACCGGCGGTCTCGACATCGACGTTGTAGTTGGCGAGTTCGACCGGCAGACCCGCCGCCTTCGCGGTTTCATAAGTCAGCACCACCGAGGTCGCGCCGGTATCGATCACCATCGGCGCGGAAACGCCGTTGATCCGCGCACGCAGCGCGAAGTCACCGTTGTGAGAGCGTGAAATCTCCACCGCGCGCATGGTGCGGTGCTTGTGCTGGTACACCGCGGTCAGCAGCGAATGCTTGGCGTTCTGAAAGCCCTTCGGGTCCTGAATCGCAAACAGCGAACTCCCTGTCGCCACCAGCACGATCAGAACGAGAAGGAAACGGGTCACAGCGCACCTGCCATGAACGACATTACGATCGGGTTTGCTTGTCCAGCCGCGCGGTGAGCGCCGGAAGAATATCCATGCCGGCTTCGGTCATCCGCTGTGGCAGCGTCGCCATGACGGCGAGGCGCTGCGGCGATTCCATCGAATGCCATTTGGCGATTTCGGGCAGGGTGCGGCCGCACCCCATGCACAGGTCGGTGCGCGGGTCGATCATGCAGACTGCGATGCAGGGCGTCTCGTTGGCCATCGGCGACATAAAGAGGGATCGGGACGATTGCGCAAGCCATCATCACAGCCCTGTGCCCGCGCTCATGATCGGCTTGTGGCGCGCCCGGCTTTTCTCGTTGGTGATGTCGAGCGGTTCCGGCTGCAGCGGCGGCGCGACGTCAGCCATCGGCGCCAGCGCGGTCATCACCCGTTCCGGCGGGAAAGTGATGATGACTTCGGTGCCGATGCGAAGCTTCGACTTCAGGGTGAAAGTGCCGCCGTGCATGTCGATCAGGCTTTTGGCGATCGGCAGGCCGAGGCCCGCGCCCTGTTCGGCGGATTTGATCGAGTTGGAGCCCTGGCCGAACGAGGCGAGCACGACCGGAATTTCGTCTTCCGCGATGCCTGAGCCGGTGTCCTTGACGCTGAGATACTGGCCGCCCGAGGCCGTCCATCCGGCCTTGAGCCAGATCTCGCCGCCCTGCGGCGTGAACTTGATCGAGTTCGACAAAAGGTTGAGCACGACCTGGCGCATGGCGCGCTCGTCGCCCCATAGCTTCGGCATATCCTGTTCGAACACTTCATGGATGGTGATGCCGCGGCTCGACGCGCGCAGCTTGAGCAGGTGGTGGCAATCCGCGACCACATGCACCAGCGACACCGGCTCTTCATTGAGTTCGTAGCGGCCAGCCTCGATGCGCGACAGATCGAGGATCTCATTGATGAGGTTGAGCAGATGCACGCCGGAATTATGGATATCGGCGGAATAGTCCTTGTAGACCTCGACCGCGTGGGAGCCGAAAATCTCGCTCTTCATCACTTCGGAGAAGCCGAGGATGGCGTTCAGCGGCGTGCGCAGCTCGTGGCTCATCTGCGCAAGGAAGCGCGATTTGGAGACGTTGGCGGCTTCGGCGCGGTGGCGCGCTTCGTCGGAAATCGCCTTGGCCTGCTCGAGTTCGCCGATCAGGGCGTCCTTTTCGGCGCGCGCTTCCAGTGTGGCGAGCGTCGTCGAATGCAGGCGATGGGTGAGGAGGGCGAAATAGCATTCGGCGGTCACCGCCAGCGCGGCGAGGATGTAGTCGTCGAACGTCCCGCGCAGCACGAAGTTGACTGCAATGGCAGTGGTCACCGGCACGGTTGCGGCGAAGGCCGCGATCGGCAGGCTCGACGCCATCATGGTGGAGACCGCGATCACCAGCAGCATGACGAACAGCATCAGCGTGTTCGACACCACGTCGACGCCCGACGGATGAATCAGCACCAGCGTCCACGACAGGCCATAGAGCAGGTCGAGTAAGACGAAACGCCGCCGCCACTTCTTGGTGTTGGCGGGCGATGCGGGCACCGCAAGGAATTTGGTGCAATAGCGGATGATCAGGGCGTGGATGACGAGGATGCCGCAGGTCCACATCAGAGCGCTGACCGCAGGCACCCAGAAGCTCGACAGCAGGCCGGTTGCGACCACCAGCAGCATCACCACCAGCGAGGCGGAGATGCGGGTCTGCGCATATTGGCGCAACAACTCATGGTCGAAGGCGGGGCGCGTACCGCTGGTCGAAGTCAGCCGGTCGCGTGCCTCTCGCACGCGCTGCGACGCAGCCCGACGGTTTCGCGCCGACGCGGCAACGCTCATTCCGCCCGGCATCGAAGCGACATCGGGATTTTCGACGGACTCACTCATCGACCACTACAAATCTTCACGCTTACGCAACGCACGGCTACGCCGCCTGTTCTTACGACAAATGATTAAGCGGCAGCTTAAAGAGCAATCCAGTTGGGTTAACGGCAGGTAAATTTTCGGCCGTTCGCACTCGTATAAGTGGCGGCTAATGAGCGCTGCCGGGCTGCGACGAGTGGCCTGAAACCGATCAGCCGAAGATCGGGAGAAGCTCGTAAGCGAGAATTGCCACCACGGCGGATGCGGGGATGGTGATGATCCACGCCACCACGATCGAACTGGCGACGTTCCAGCGCACCGCGGACAGGCGCCGCGCCGCGCCGACGCCGACGATGGCGCCCGCGATGGTGTGGGTGGTCGAGACCGGAATCCCGAAGCCGGTAGCGGCGAACAGCGTCAGCGCGCCGCCGGTTTCGGCGCAAAAGCCCTGCATCGGGGTGAGGTGGGTGATGCGGCTGCCCATGGTGCGGACGATGCGCCAGCCGCCCATCAGGGTGCCGAGCGCCATGGCCGACTGGCAGGAGATCACCACCCAGAACGGGACGTGGAAAGTGGCGCCACTATAGCCCTGCGAGAACAGCAGAACGGCGATGATGCCCATGGTTTTCTGGGCGTCATTGCCGCCATGGCCGAGCGAATAGAGCGAGGCCGAGCCGAACTGCAGGATGCGGAAGGCGCGATCCACCATGAACGGTGTCGAACGCGCCGACGACCACGACACGATTGCGATCAGGACCAGGGCCAGCACGAAGCCGACCAGCGGTGACAGGAAGATGGCGAGAATGGTCTTGGTCAGTCCGCTCCATTCCAAGGCGGCGATTCCGGCTTTCGCGAAGCCGCCGCCGACGAGGCCACCGATCAGCGCGTGCGAGCTCGAGGAGGGGATGCCGAAATACCAGGTCACCAGATTCCAGACGATCGCGCCCATCAGTGCGGCGAAAATCACCTGCGGATCGACGATGCCCGGATCGATGATGCCCGTGCCGAGCGTCTCGGCGACATGAAGGCCGAAGAACAGGAAGGCGATGAAATTGAAGAACGCTGCCCAGAACACGGCGTAGTGCGGTTTCAGCACGCGCGTCGACACGATGGTGGCGATCGAGTTCGCGGCGTCGTGCAGACCGTTGAGGAAATCGAAGATCAGCGCGATCCCGATCAGAACGATCAGCAGGGGAAAGGCGAGAGAAGCGTCCAAGGCAGGCAGCCTCTACACCTGTTCGATCACGATACTGTTGATCTCGTTGGCGACGTCGTCGAAACGGTCGGCAACTTTCTCAAGGTGATCGTAAATCTCAGCGCCGACGATGAAGTCCATCGTGTTGGCATTGCGGTAGCGCAGGTAGAGTTCTTTCAGTCCGAGATCGTGCAGGTCGTCGACCTTGCCTTCGAGCCGGGTCAGCTCCTCGGTGATGGAGGAAAGGGTGGCGACATTGGTGCCGATCGATTGCAGCAGCGGGATTGCGCGCACCACCAGGGCCGCACAGTGGGCGATGATGCCGCCCATCTCGCGCATCGGCAGTTCGAATTCCCGGACCTCGAACAGCGTCACCGCCTTGGCGGTCTGCTGCATCTGGTCGATGGCGTCATCCATCGAGGTGATGAGATTCTTGATGTCGCCGCGATCGAAGGGGGTGATGAACGAACGGCGGACCGCTAGTATCACCTCGCGGGTGATGGCGTCCGCTTCGCTCTCATGCTTGTTGATCTTCTCGCAATAGGCGTCGATTTCGTTGCCGCCGCGAAGCATCCCTTCGAGGGCAGCGGCACCATTGACGAGGGTCTGGGAGTGGCGGGCAAAGAGGTCGAAAAACTGGTCCTCTTTCGGCAACAAGGCCTTGAACCATCGCATCTTTGCTGCTCCCACCGAACCCCGGAATCGCCCTGTTGTTAGAGCATTTTGATGGGCAGATGACGGATTTTTTTGTTCCCTGAGGGCCGTCATCCACCATTTTAGCCGGGGTCGGCCGAGGCCGGGGCGCGGTTAGCGCTCCAGCCGGGCCAGCAGGCTGGAGGTATCCCAGCGCTTTCCGCCCATTTTCTCTACTTCGGCGTAGAAATTATCGACCAGTGCGGTCACCGGCAGGCTCGCGCCGTTGCGGCGGGCCTCGGCGATGCAGATCGAGAGGTCCTTGCGCATCCATTCGACCGCGAAGCCATGGTCGTACTTGCCCGCGTCCATGGTCTTGTGGCGGTTCTCCATCTGCCAGGACTGGGCGGCGCCCTTGGAAATGGTGTCGATCACGCCCTGGATGTCGAGGCCGGCCTTCTTGGCGAAATGGATGCCCTCGGACAGGCCCTGGACGAGGCCGGCGATGCAGATCTGGTTGACCATCTTGGTGAGCTGGCCTGAACCGGCCGGGCCGAGCAGTTTGCACATCCGGGCGTAGGCCGCGATCACCGGCTCGGCGCGCTTGTAGTCGGCGTCGCTGCCGCCGCACATCACCGTCAGCACGCCGTTCTCGGCGCCGGCCTGACCACCGGATACCGGCGCGTCGATGAAATGGAAACCGCGCTTGCCGGCTTCGGCGTCAAGCTGGCGCGCGACTTCGGCGGAGGCGGTCGTATGATCGACGAAAACGGCGCCTGACTTCATATTGCCAAAGGCGCCGTCGGGGCCGATCGTCACCGCGCGCAGATCGTCGTCGTTGCCGACGCAGGCCATGACGAAATCCTGGCCTTCGGCGGCGGCCGCTGGGGTCGGCGCAGAACGTCCGCCGAATTTGTCGGTCCAGCTTTTCGCCTTTGCCGCGGTGCGGTTATAGACGGTGACGTCGTGGCCGCCTTTGGTGGCGAGATGGCCGGCCATCGGGTAACCCATGACGCCGAGACCGAGAAATGCAACTTTGGCCATGTGCTGAACCTTGTTTTTTGAACCGAGGATGTCCTGCGGTGCGCGATGCCCGCGGGTGCGCGCACCATAACGTCATGAACCTGAAGGGCAACGCCTTCCGCTGCGGCGTTGACACGCCTTTTGGAGGATGACCGTGCGGGTGCGCAAATGATAGAATGCTGCGACGGGCGAGAGGTCTGTCGAAACCGCGCGCATCCGGTGACGGACAGCGAACCAGCCCATCGATCTCAGGCCTTGTTTCTTGAGACACGGCGAGCGGACCGACGGATTGCGCGCGAGCCCCGGCGCAGGCGTGCCTGCGGTTGCAGGCGGAAGGAGAAGGTAAATTGAGCGTCACCCAACAGCAGGTCCTCGACAGTCTCGCGAAAGTCATGACGCCGCGCGGCGTGCCGCTGACGGCGGCAAACGTCCTGTCGGAGATCGTTGCCAATGACGGCAAGGTCTTCTTCTCCATCAATGTCGATGCCGCCGAGGCGCGGGCCTGGGAGGACGTGCGGGGCCAGGCGGAAGCCGTCGTGCGCGCCATTCCCGGCGTGTCGTCCGCGTTGATCGCGCTTACCGCCGAACGCAAGCCGGGCAGTGCACCGGCGCAACGGCCGCCAGCGCCGGGCGTGAAGCCGGTCGCGAGCCACCGGCCTCATGGCGGGCCGGCGGATTCGCCGATGGGCAAGCAGGCCGCGATTCCCGGCATCACCTCGATCATCGCGGTCGCGTCCGGCAAGGGCGGCGTCGGCAAATCGACCACCGCGCTTAACATCGCACTCGCGCTGCGCGACCTTGGCCTGAAGGTTGGTTTGCTCGACGCGGACATCTACGGCCCGTCGGTGCCGCGCCTGACCGGCGTGCACGAGAAGCCGAGGCTGTCCGACGACAAGAAGATGATCCCGCTCCAGCGGTTCGGCTTGCCCCTGATGTCGATCGGCTTCCTTGTCGCCGAGGAAACGCCGATGGTGTGGCGCGGCCCGATGGTCATGTCGGCGATCCGGCAGATGCTGTGGGACGTGGCGTGGGGCACGCTCGATGTGCTGGTGGTCGACATGCCGCCGGGCACCGGCGACGCGCAGCTCACGCTGGCCCAGCAGGTGCCGCTCAAGGGCGCGGTGATCGTTTCGACGCCGCAGGACCTCGCGCTGATCGATGCGCGCCGTGGCATTGCGATGTTTGCCAAGGTCAACGTGCCGACGCTGGGGATCGTCGAGAACATGAGCTATTTCCAGTGCCCCGAATGCGGCACCCGTTCGGACATTTTCGGCCACGGCGGCGCACGCCATGAAGCCGAGCGGCTGGCGGTGCCGTTCCTTGGCGAGGTGCCTCTGCACATGGCGATCCGCACCGCCTCCGACTCCGGTCAGCCGGTGGTGGAGAGCGAGCCGGACGGGCCCCACGCGGCGGTCTACCGGGCCATCGGAGAAAAGATCAGGGATCAGCTCCAGCGTGTATCCAGAGCCGCCGGCTGACCCTTCCGTCGCAGGCTGGCATCCAACGCCGGACGGCCCGGAATATTCGACTTTCGTTGAATCTTGAGTGGTGCGCACGTTGCCGCGTTTTCCGCGCCGATGTTCCGTGTTAGAGAGCGCGCTCTTGGGACAGAACAAGAAAAGTCCCCAATATGGAGATGCCCCTATGAAGCGTCGTGAGTTTTTGAAAGTTTCGGCTGCAGGCGCGGCGGCAGCCGCAGTTGCCTCGCCGGCCATCGCCCAATCCTCGCCCGAAATCAAATGGCGTTTGACCTCGAGCTTCCCGAAGTCGCTCGATACGATTTATGGCGGCGGTGAGTATCTGGCGAAGCAGGTCGCCGAGATGACCGACAACAAGTTTCAGATTCAGGTGTTCGCCGCCGGCGAAGTCGTTCCTGGTCTGCAGGCGCTCGACGCGACGTCCAACGGCACTGTCGAAATGAGCCACACGGTGGCTTACTACTACGTCGGCAAGGACCCGACCTTCGCGATCTATGCGTCGGTCCCGTTCGGCCTGAACGCCCGCATGCAGAACTCGTGGTGGTATCAGGGCGGCGGCGACAAGCTCGGCAACGAGTTCTTCAAGAAGTATGGCGTGATCGCGTTCCCGGCGGGCAACACCGGCACCCAGATGGGTGGCTGGTTCCGCAAGGAGATCAAGACCGTCGCCGATTTGCAGGGCCTCAAGATGCGCATCGGCGGCATCGCCGGTCAGGTGCTGGCGAAGCTCGGCGTCGTGCCGCAGCAGCTCGCCGGCGGCGACATCTATCCGTCGCTGGAGAAGGGCACCATCGACGCCGCGGAATGGGTCGGCCCCTATGACGACGAGAAGCTCGGCTTCAATAAGGTCGCGCCGTTCTACTACTACCCGGGCTTCTGGGAAGGCGGTCCGACGGTCCACTCGTTCGTGAACCTCGAGAAGTACAACGCGCTGCCGAAGAACTACCAGGCGATTCTCGCCAATGCCGCAGCCAACACCAACTCGTGGATGGCCGCGCGCTACGACATGCAGAACCCGGGCGCGCTGAAGCGTCTGGTCGCCAGCGGTACCCAGCTTCGCCCGTTCAACAACGAAATCCTGGACGCCTGCCTCAAGGCGACCAACGAGCTCTGGGCTGAGATCTCGGCCAAGAACGCCGACTTCAAGAAGTCGATCGAAGCCATGCAGGCCTACCGCTCGGATCAGTATCTGTGGTGGCAGGTGGCGGAATACACCTTCGACAGCTTCCAGATCCGGTCGCGCACCCGCGGCTGATCCGGCCTTCCGGACCACGATAGAAGCCCGGCCTTCGCAAGAAGGCCGGGCTTTTTCCGTTTGACCTATCGAATCCCGATGGATTCCGGTCGGGGTTTGATCCATGCTTCGGTCAAGCCTCTGCGGACGTCAGCAAAAAGAAGGACGGACACAATGACCCCATAGGGAGAGAAACAACATGAAACGACGTGAGTTTATCAAGGCCGCCGGCCTTGGTACTGCCGGTGCTGTGATTGCTGCTCCGGCCATTGCCCAGTCATCGCCCTCGATCAAATGGCGCATGACGTCGAGCTTCCCCAAATCGCTCGACACCATTTACGGCGCAGCGGAAGTTTTCTCGAAGGCTGTTGCCGAAGGCACCGACAACAAATTCCAGATCCAGGTGTTCGCGGCAGGCGAAATCGTGCCGGGCCTGCAGGCGCTCGACGCGGCCTCGAACGGCACCGTCGAAATGGCCCATACCGCTTCCTACTACTACATCGGCAAGGATCCGACCTTTGCGCTCGGGTGCGCGGTGCCGTTCGGTCTCAACAGCCGCATGATGACGGCGTGGTTGCAGGTTGGCGGCGGTGGCGAGCTGTTCAACGAATTCCTGAAGAAGCACCATGTCGTCGGCCTTCTTGCCGGCAACACCGGCTGCCAGATGGGCGGCTGGTTCCGCAAGGAAATCAAGACGCCGGCCGACCTCAACGGCCTCAAGATGCGCATCGGCGGTTTCGCCGGAAAGATCATGGCCAAGCTCGGCGTAGTCCCGCAGCAGGTCGCAGGCGGTGACATCTATCCGTCGCTGGAGAAAGGCACCATCGACGCGGCGGAGTGGGTCGGTCCCTATGACGACGAGAAGCTCGGCTTCAACAAGGTCGCGCCGTATTACTACTATCCCGGCTTCTGGGAAGGCGGTCCGGCGCTCCACAACATCGTCAATATCGAGAAGTGGGAGTCGCTGCCGGCCGGCTACAAGTCGATCCTCAAGACGGCGTCGTCTCTCGCCAACGAGACCATGCAGGCGCGTTACGACGCCTACAATCCGGCAGCGCTGAAACGGCTGGTGGCGGGCGGCACCAAGCTGCAGCCGTTCTCGACAGCGATCCTCGATGCTGCGTCGAAGGCATCGAACGAGATCTATGCCGAAACGTCGAAGACCAATCCCGACTTCAAGAAGATCTACGATCACATGGTCGCGTTCCGCAACGACCAGTATCTGTGGTGGCAGGTCGCTGAATACGCCTTCGACTCCTACCAGATCCGCAACCGCACCCGCGGCTGATCCGGATCGCGGAAACAGGAAACCCGGCCTTCGCAAGAAGGCCGGGTTTTTTGCTGTCCGGTTGGACGGGCGTTATTTGAAGCCGCCTGGTGGTCCGAGATCCAGTTGCGGGATTTCGATCTGCGGGATTTCGATCTTCACCTTGTTGGGATCGACGTTCGAGAGTCCGCCTTTGTAGTGCATGACCATTGAAGGGAACAGGATCACCAGAAGGACCATGATCACCTGGATGATTACGAACGGCACCGAACCCCAGTAGATCTGGGCTGTCGTCACCGGATCCATGCGCTTGCCGCTCACACGATCGATATAGGCTTCCTTCGGCGCCACCGATCGCAGGTAGAACAGGGCGAAGCCAAACGGCGGATGCATGAACGAGGTCTGCATGTTGACGCCGAGGATGACACCGAACCAGATCAGGTCGATGCCGAGTTTTTCCGCAGCGGGTCCGAGCAGCGGGATCACGATGAATGCGAGTTCGAAGAAGTCCAGGAAGAAGGCGAGGACGAACACGAACGCGTTGACGAAGATCAGGAAGCCGGTCTGGCCGCCGGGCAGCGACACCAGAAGCTCTTCGACCCAGCGATGGCCGTCGACACCGTAGAAGGTGAGCGAGAACACGCGGGCGCCGAGCAGGATGAAGATCACGAACGCCGACAGCTTGGCGGTGGATTCCGCCGCCTGACGCGTGAGATTCCACGACAGTCGCCGTTTGCCGATGGCGAGCAGCAGCGCGCCGGCCGCGCCCATCGCGCCGCCTTCGGTCGGCGTCGCGACGCCGATGAAGATCGTGCCGAGCACGAGGAAGATCAGGCCGAGCGGCGGCACCATGACGAACACGACCTGTTCGGCAAGCTTCGACAGGAAGTTGAACGGCAGGATCTTGTTGAGCACCGCCACCGCGAACGCCAGCGCGACCACAATCGTCATGGTTAGAACGACGAAGTCCGCGCCGCCCTTGACGTTGGTGTTGTGCATGATCTCGAGCGCGATGCCCGTGGTGATGACCAGCGTCAGGAACAGCGACATCGTCATGGTGCGGATGATGCCGATGAAGGGCTTGGTCAGGATGCCGAGCAGGATCACGAACCAGAATCCGTGACGGATGGTGGCGTCGGTCGAAATCTTGTCGAACACCGGCGCGGTCCAGTCGAACAGGCCGAGCTTCACCGCGAAGAGATAGGCCGTTCCCGCCGCCGACAGCGCGGCGAGCGGCAGGATCAGCGGGTGCTGGGCGGTTTCCGGTTCGCGCAAGGTCTGCGCTTCCAGCGGCAGGCCGGGAACGGCTTTCGGCGCGAACACCGTGAGAATGAAGATGTAGCTGGCGTAGAGCAGCGACAGCACGATGCCGGGAATGAACGCGCCTTCGTACATGTCGCCGACCGAACGGCCGAGCTGGTCGGCCATCACGATCAGCACCAGCGACGGCGGAATGATCTGGGCGAGGGTGCCCGATGCGGCGATGATGCCGGTGGCGACGCGCCGATCGTAGCCGTAGCGCAGCATGATCGGCAGCGAGATCAGGCCCATCGAAATCACCGATGCCGCGACCACGCCGGTGGTTGCGGCGAGCAGTGCGCCGACGAACACCACGGCATAGGCGATGCCGCCGCGGATGCTGCCGAAGAGCTGCCCGATGGTTTCGAGCAGGTCCTCGGCCATGCCTGATCGTTCGAGTATCAGCCCCATGAAGGTGAAGAACGGGATCGCGAGCAGCGTCTCGTTGCTCATGACGCCGTAGACGCGTTCCGGCAACGCCTGCAGGAAGTCCGGCCGAAACAGGCCGAGCTCGATGCCGATGAAGGCGAACAGCAGGCCGTTGGCGGCAAGCGAGAACGCGACCGGGTATCCCAGCAACAGGAAGAACACCAGCGACGCGAACATGATCGGCGCCATGTAGTGGATGAACAGAGCGGTCATTGAATGTCTTTCCCGGTATGAATGACCGTCGGTGTCATTGTTTTTCGGTCGAAATGGCTTCGACCAGGCGCTCGCCTTCCATGGCGGCGATTTCGTGCGACGTGAGCGCACTCGCGTTGGGGTCGGGCAGCATCCCGCGCATGATCGCGGCACGCTTGATGATTTCGGAGATCGCCTGCACCAGAAGCAGCGCCATGCCGATCATGATCAGCGACTTGGCCGGCCACTGCGGCAGGCCATTGGCGTTGAACGACTGTTCGTTCTGCTGATAGGAGACGAGGAAGAACGGGATCGAGGTCCAGATCAGGATCACGCAGAACGGCACCAGGAAGAAGACGTGCCCGATCATGTCGATCCAGCTGCGGACCTTGAGCGGAAAGAGATGGTTGATGATGTCGATCTTGATGTGTTCGTTGCTCAGCAGCGTCCACGGCGAGCACATCAGGAACACGACCGAGAACAGCACCCACTGCAGTTCCAGATAGGCGTTGGACGAGACGTCGAAGATTTTCCGTACCGTGGCGTTGACCGAGGAAATGATCACCGCGATCAGGATAAGCCACGAAATCCAGCGGCCGATCCACGTCATGAACGCGTCGATGCCGCGGCTCAATTTCAAGAGCGCTTGCAAGCCAGTTCCTCCCCAACGATCGCTTCGATATTTATTCCATGCGTCCCGGGCATGGTGGCTTTTGCAGCCTGATTACGTGCGAAGCCACGTCACCAAATCAGCGCTCCAAGCCGCCGTCAATTGGAAGTTTGTTGATTCCACGGCGGAAAAAAGCCCGGTGTTCCCACCGGGCAATTTCTGTCAAAGGGGCGGGGCAGGCCGCGCAATAATCGGCAACGCCTCAGCCGCCGGTCACGCTCATATGGCGGCTGACACTTGGGCGATTGTGGCGGCGGTCAATAATGAAGTCGTGGCCCTTCGGCTTGAGGCCGATGGCGCGGTCGATCGTGGCGCTGAGCAGGGCATTGTCGGCCGAGGCGCGCAGCGGCTTGCGCAGGTCGGAGGCGTCCTCGTGGCCGAGGCAGGTGTGGATCGTGCCGGTGCAGGTGATGCGGACCCGGTTGCAGGCCTCACAGAAGTTGTGGGTCATCGGCGTGATGAAGCCCAGCCGGCCGCCGGTTTCGCTAACCCGCACGTAACGGGCCGGACCGCCGGTCGTGTCGTCGGTGTCGGTGAGGGTGTATTGCGCGGCGAGCCGGGCGCGAACCAGCGATAACGGCACGTACTGGTCAATGCGGCCGCCGGCGATGTCGCCCATCGGCATCACCTCGATCAGGGTGAGGTCCATGCCCTTGCCGTGCGCCCAGTCCATCAGCGAGGGGATTTCCTCCTCGTTCATGTTCTTCAGCGCCACTGCGTTGATCTTGACCTTCAGTCCCGCCGCGCGCGCAGCCTCGATGCCGGCGAGCACCTTGTCGAGGTCGCCCCAGCGCGTGATGGCGCGGAACTTGTCGGGGTCGAGGGTGTCGAGCGAGACGTTGATGCGTCGCACGCCGCAATCACGCAGCTCGGCCGCGAAGCGCGCCAGTTGCGAGCCGTTGGTGGTGAGGGTGAGTTCATCCAGCGCGCCGCTGTCGAGATGGCGCGACAGCGAACGCACCAGCGACATCATGTTCCGCCGCACCAGCGGTTCGCCGCCTGTCAGCCGGAGTTTGCGGACGCCCTTTGAAATGAACACCGTGCACAGGCGGTCGAGCTCTTCGAGGGTGAGCAGGTCGGCCTTGGGCAGGAACGTCATGTCTTCCGACATGCAGTAGAAGCAGCGCAGGTCGCAGCGGTCGGTCACCGACACACGCAGATAGGTGATCCGGCGGCCGAACGGATCGATCATATCCGAGGCGCCGTGATCCGCCGTTGCGGTCTGAGTGGTCATATCGTCCATGGAAACCCGCTGTTGCGACGGTCCCGCATCAAGGCGGAACCGTTTGCCTGTTTATAATGTAGGCACCCGGCCGAGCCGGCACAACGCGAATTTAGTCGCGGGCTCAGCGGCTTTGCGGAGGCGGCGGGAACGGGGAGTTGTTCTGCGCGGGCGCGGCGGCCGGAGCGGCGGGTGCTGCCTTCGGAGCAGCCCGCTTGGCGGGAGCGCGCTTGCGGGTCTTCTTCGGCGGAGTCGCCGGCCGCAGTTCGGCGACCACCGGATTCGGATCGAGGACCGGCGGAGCGCCTGTCTGCTTGACGACCTGGACCGGCACCGTTTCCGGCTCGTACTTCGCCAGCGTGTAGGTGATCGACAGATTGTCTCCGGCAACGACCTTCACCGAGCACGGCGTCTTGCAGCCCGGTCCGGCCGATGTCACCGCGTCTGCGCCCTGCGGCACCGAATCGAGCTGAAGCTCGACTTCCGGCGGAGTGGACTTGAACAGGTCCATCGAGGACATCGAGGAACAGCTTGCAAGGCTCAGCCCTGCTGCAACGATTGCGATGATGCGCATGATAAATCCGTCTTCTAATGGCGAGCCGCCACAGTCCCCGGCGGGACCATAGGAGCGTCCTGCGGCAGGCGCAACGGGCGAGCGGCGAGGCCCAGCCACACGGTTAATTTGAACAGCGATCCTGAATTTCCAGTCAGATCAATTGCTTGTCTGGATTTCGCGCGACCGAGAGACCGGTCACGGCAGCCGGAAGATCCCTCATATGCGCGATCAACCGGTCCGGTTTCAGGTCCTCGATCGGCACCAGCGTGTAGCCGAATGTGACCCCGATCACCGGGATTCCGGCCCGCCGGGCAGCGCCGATATCGGTCCCCGAATCCCCGACCATGATCGCGGTCGCAAGCTCGCCGCCGGCACGCGCCACGGTTTCCCGCAAGGGAGTCGGATCGGGCTTTGACACTCCGAAGGTGTCGGCGCCGCAGATCGCGGCAAAGCGCGACGACATCTCCAGCTTGTCGAGCAGCAGCTTGGACAGGCCTTCGAGCTTGTTGGTGCACACCGCGAAGCGGAAGCCGTCAGCGGCGAGCGCATCGAGCGCGTCGTCGAGCCCCTCGAACGGGCGCGATTCATCGGCGATGTGCTGACGGTAATATTCGATGAAGTCGTCGGTCATCCGCGACACTTCGGCGGGGGTCTTGATGGCGCCTTCCTGTTCGAGGCCGCGCTCGATCAGCGCGCGTGCGCCGGAGCCGATCATCTTGCGGGCCGATTCCATCGGAAGCGGCTGCAGTCCTTCGCGGTGGAGAACGTAATTGACGGCTGCGACGAGGTCGGGGGCGGTGTCGATCAGGGTGCCATCGAGATCGAACACGATCAGGGGGGATTTTGCCATACAGGCTGGCTAGCGCGGGTGCCGGCAGGGTGCAAGGGCGGGCCGTGAAATTGCGGAAAGCCGGTCCCCAACCCTGTTCCTCGCCGTCAATCGACGCTAGATATGCACCCGCCCGGTCGCGGCCTCTCGCGGCGGAATTGAAAGCGCCACGATGTCGATGGATGAGTTGAAACGGCAGGCCGCTGCCCGAGCCCTCGAAGAGGTCCGCGACGGCATGAAGCTCGGTCTCGGGACCGGCTCGACGGCTAAGCATTTCGTCGAACTCCTGGGCGAGAAAGTCCGCGCCGGCCTCAAGGTGATCGGCGTGCCGACGTCGGAGGCGACCCGCGCCGACGCCGAGCGCTGCGCCGTGCCGCTGGCGACGCTCGACGAGATCGACCGGCTCGACCTGACCGTCGATGGCGCCGACGAGGTCGACCACGCACTCAACCTGATCAAGGGCGGCGGCGGCGCCTTGCTGCGCGAGAAGATCGTGGCCGCGGCGTCGGATCGCATGATCGTGATTGCAGACGACAGCAAATGGGTCGACCCGCTGGGGCGGTTTCCGCTGCCGATCGAGGTTGTGCCGTTCGGGCTCGGCGCGACGCGCCACGCGATCAAGACAGCCTTCACAACCGCCGGGGTGGCGGGGGAACTTACCGTCCGCGAGGGCAAGGACGGCCATGCTTTCGTCACCGATGGCGGCCACTGGATTGTCGACGCCCATCTGGGGCGCATTTCAGATGCCCCGCGTCTGGCTGCCTTGCTGGCCGCGATCCCCGGGGTGGTGGAGCACGGCCTGTTCATCGGATTGGCGAGCACGGCCATCCTCGCAGGGGCTCAGGGAATTCGTATCGTTCAACGGCCTTAAGCCGCAATTTGGAGAATTGGAATGAAGAGATTCGTCGATCGGGCGTTCGTCGCCGTGGCTTTTGCAGCGATGCTGGCAGTTGCGCCGGTTCAGGCCCAGACCGCCAAGCCGCCGTCTGCGGCTGCGATCACGCTCGCCAAGGAAATCCTCGCGGCCAAGCATGTGTCGTCGATCTATGACGAGGCCATTTCGGGTCTGGTCCAGCGAGTCAAGAACTCGCTGGTGCAGAGCAACCTGAATTATCAGAAGGACCTGAACGAGGTTGCCGTTGTCGTCGCCAAGGCTTTCGCCGGTCGCGAGAACGAAATCGGTGAGGAAATGGCGAAGATCTATGCTTCGGAATTCACCGAAGCCGAGCTGAAGGAACTGGCCGCGTTCTATCGCTCGCCGGTCGGCAAGAAGTCGATTGAGCAGGAGCCGAAGGCCTTCGCCGCCAGCCGTCAGTTCATGGATCAGTGGGCGCAGAAGATCGCCGGTGAAATGAACGGCAAATTCCGCGCCGAGATGCGCGCGCGCGGCAAGCAGATCTGACGCAGCGCTTTCGGGACCGGGACTTAAACAGCCATGTCTGACTTTGACGTCGACCTGTTCGTGATTGGTGGTGGTTCGGGCGGCGTGCGCGCCGCGCGGATCGCGGCCGGTTACGGCGCCAGGGTCATGCTGGCCGAAGAGTACCGCATGGGCGGCACCTGCGTGATCCGTGGCTGCGTCCCGAAAAAGCTGTTCGTCTACGCCTCGCATGTCCACGAGGAGATCCGGGACGCCGCGGGCTTCGGCTGGACCATCCCGCCCGCGACGTTCGACTGGGCAACGCTGATCGCCAACAAGGACAAGGAGATCGCGCGGCTCGAGGCGGCCTATACGGCCAACGCCGAGAAGGCCGGGGTCAGGATCGTCAAGGCTCGCGCGGTGTTCGCGGATGCGCATACCCTGAAGCTGTCCACCGGCGAAACGGTGCGCGCGAAAACTATCCTGATCGCCACCGGCGGCGCGCCGAACCACGGCCCCGCCATTCCCGGCATCGAACACGTCATCTCGTCGAACGAGGCCTTCCACCTCAAGGCGCTGCCGAAGCGCATCGTGATCCAGGGCGGCGGCTATATCGCGCTCGAGTTCGCCTGCATCTTTGCAGGGTTGGGCTCGGAGGTGACGGTGGTCTATCGCGGCGACAACATCCTGCGCGGGTTCGACGACGACGTGCGCGCCCACGTTCGCCGCGAGATGGAGAAGGCCGGGATCAGGATTGTGACCGGCTGCACTATCGATAAGGTCGAAAAGCACGGCGAGAGCTTCGCCGCGCACCTGTCGGGCGGCGAGAGCATCGCCGCCGACCAGGTGATGTTCGCGATCGGCCGCCACCCCAATGTCAGGGGCCTCGGGCTCGAGAACGCCGGCGTCGCGCTGTCGCCGATCAATGGCGGCATTGCGGTGGACGGCCTGTCGCAGACCAACGTGCCGAACATCTATGCGGTCGGCGACGTCACCCATCGCGTCAACCTGACCCCGGTAGCGATCCGCGAGGGCCACGCCTTCGCCGACACCGTGTTCGGCAAGCGCACAGTGCGGGTCGATCATGCCGACATCCCGACCGCGGTGTTCACGCAGCCGCAGGTCGGCACCGTGGGCCTGACCGAGGCCGAGGCGCGGGCGCAGTACACCCACATCGACATCTACAAGACCGACTTCCGGCCGCTGAAGGCGACGCTGTCGGGCAGCGATAGCCGCATCCTGATGAAGCTGATCGTCGATGGCGAGAGCGACCGGGTGCTGGGCTGCCACATCGTCGGGCCAGAGGCCGCCGAGATCATTCAGGCGGTGGCCATCGCGGTCCGGATGAAGGCGACCAAGGCCGACTTCGACGCCACCATGGCGCTGCACCCGACCTCCGCCGAGGAGCTGGTCACCATGCGCACCCCCACCGAACGCCACGTCCGCCAGGCCGCGGAGTAACGCCGGCGGGCCTGCCGGCTTTTAGGCTGTTCCAACGCCTTGAAATTCCGGGATGAATTGCAACTGGAATGTGGCAGCCCGGCTGTGTATAACCCCGGCGCGCCGCCATGGCGGCGGCGATCTAGAGCATGATGCCGAAAAGTGTGAAGCGGTTTTCGGATTCATCATGCTCTAAGCGATTAAAACCGGAGTTATGAGTCATGTCCGAGCGGTGGACACCCGATAGCTGGCGCAAGAAACCGGTGCTGCAGGTGCCGGAATATCCGAATCCGAAGGCTCTCGCTGATGTCGAGGCCCAGCTTGCTACGTTTCCGCCGCTGGTTTTTGCAGGTGAAGCCCGCAACCTGAAGAAGGCGCTGGCGCGCGTCGCCAATGGCGAAGCCTTCCTGCTTCAGGGCGGCGACTGCGCCGAGAGCTTCGCCGAGCATGGCGCCAACAACATCCGCGATTTCTTCCGCGTGCTGTTGCAGATGGCGGTGGTGCTGACCTATGCCGGCGCGCTGCCGGTGGTGAAGGTCGGCCGCATCGCCGGCCAGTTCGCCAAGCCGCGTTCGTCGCCGGTCGAGAAAGCCGACGGCATCGAGCTGCCGAGCTATCGCGGCGACATCGTCAACGATATCGCGTTCACGGCCGAAGCCCGCACGCCCGACCCGCAGCGCCAGTTGATGGCCTACCGGCAGTCGGCGGCGACGCTCAACCTGTTGCGCGCGTTCGCGACCGGCGGCTTCGCCAATCTCGGCAGCGTGCATCAGTGGATGCTGGGCTTCCTCAAGGACTCGCCGCAGTCGCGCCGTTACAAGGAACTGGCCGACCGCATCTCCGAGGCGCTCGACTTCATGCGCGCCTGTGGCCTCGATCTCGAGAGCCATCCGGAATTGCGTGCGACCGATCTCTACACCAGCCACGAGGCGCTGCTGCTCGGCTACGAGCAGGCGCTGACCCGCGTCGATTCCACGACCGGCGACTGGTATGCGACCTCGGGCCACATGATCTGGATCGGCGACCGCACCCGGCAGCTCGATCACGGCCATGTCGAGTACTTCCGCGGCATCAAGAATCCGATCGGCCTCAAGTGCGGGCCGTCGCTGAAGCCCGATGAACTGCTGCAACTGATTGATCTGCTCAATCCGCAGAACGAACCGGGACGGCTGACGCTGATCAACCGCTTCGGTGCCGACAAGGTCGGCGATCACCTGCCGCAACTGATCCGCGCGGTGAAGCGGGAAGGGCGCGCGGTGGTGTGGTCGTGCGATCCGATGCACGGCAACACCATCACCTCGACGTCGGGCTACAAGACCCGGCCGTTCGATCGCGTCGTGTCGGAGGTGAAGTCGTTCTTCGAGGTTCACGCGTCCGAGGGCACCCATCCGGGCGGCGTGCATCTGGAGATGACCGGCCAGAACGTCACCGAATGCATCGGCGGCGCGCGCGCCATCACCGATGAAGACCTCAACGATCGCTACCACACGGTCTGCGATCCCCGCCTCAATGCGGAGCAGTCGATCGACATGGCTTTCCTGATCGCCGAACTGCTCAAGCAGGAGCGGGCGGGCAAGGTCAAACCGATTCCGGCGGTCGCAGGCTTCTAAGGTGTGGCGCTTCTGGCGCGCCACCATCAATAGCTGGAACGGGCTGGTTTTCGCAGCCCGTTCCGAGCAGGCCATTCGCGAAGAACTTGTCGCACTGGTGCTGTCCGTGCCGCTCGCATGGCTGATCGGCGTCACCACCATGCGCAGCTTCCAGCTTGTCGCCGCGGTTGCGATGGTGCTGATGGTCGAACTCCTCAACACCGCCATCGAAAAACTCGCCGACCGTCTGACCACGGATCGCGATCTGAGGATCGGGCAGGTCAAGGACATGGGCTCGGCCGCGGTCGGTGTCGCGCTGGCGGTGGCCGGTCTGTTCTGGCTGTTCGCCATCGCCGAGCGCATAGGCCTCATTTGAGGGTGCGATTGCGGATGTCTCGGCAGGCGGGCTAAAAGCTGGGTATGGCAAACTCACAGTTCACCGTCACCCTCGCGCAGCTCAACCCGACCGTTGGCGACGTCGCCGGCAATGCTGCGAAAGCGCGTGCCGCGCGCGTGCAGGCGAAAGCCGACGGCGCCGATCTCGTCGTGTTTCCTGAATTGTTCATCGCCGGCTATCCGCCGGAAGATCTGGTGCTCAAGCCGGCGTTTCAGGCCGCGTGCCGCGCGGTGGTCGAGGAGCTGGCGCGCGAGACCGCTGATGGCGGCCCGGCGATGCTGGTCGGCGCGCCGTGGGTGGATGACGGCAAGCTTTACAATGCCTGTGCGTTGCTCGATGGCGGACGGATCGCCGCGCTGCGCTACAAGGTCAATCTGCCGAACTACGGCGTGTTCGACGAAAAGCGCGTGTTCGCGCGCGGGCCGGTCGGCGGGCCGGTGACGGTGCGCGGCGTGCGTGTCGGCATCCCGATCTGCGAAGACACCTGGATGGAGGAATCCTCCGACTACGAGAACGTGGTGGAGTGCCTTCACGAGACCGGCGCCGAAATCCTGATCGTCCCCAACGGCTCGCCCTATACCCGCGAGAAGAACGACATGCGGCTGTCGGTGTCGGTCGCGCGCGTCGCCGAGAGCGGGCTGCCGCTGATCTATGTCAATCAGGTCGGGGGGCAGGACGAACTGGTGTTCGACGGCTCGTCCTTCGCGCTCAATGGCGACAAGTCGCTGGCGCTGCAACTGCCGGGCTTCGTCGAAAGCGTCGTCACCGTGACGTGGACCAAGGGCGCCCATGGCTGGACCTGCAAGGGCCCGGTCGCGCCGGTGCTCGCCGGCGACAGGGGCGATTACGCGGCCTGCGTGCTCGGCGTGCGCGATTATGTCGGCAAGAGCGGATTTCCCGGCGTGCTGCTCGGCATTTCCGGCGGCATCGACTCCGCGCTCTGCGCCGCGATCGCGGTGGATGCGCTCGGCGCCGACAGGGTGCGTGGCGTGATGCTGCCATTCCGGTTCACCGCGCAGGAATCCCTCGACGACGCGGCGAAGCTCACCAAGGCGCTCGGCATTCAATATGAAGTGCTGCCCATCGCCGCCGCCGTCAACGGCTTCGAGGAAATCCTTGCGGTGCCGTTCAAGGGGTTAGAGCGCGACGTCACCGAAGAGAACCTTCAGGCGCGCACCCGTGGCGTGCTGTTGATGGCGATCTCCAACAAGTCCGGCGCGATGCTGGTGACGACCGGCAACAAGTCGGAGATGTCGGTGGGTTATGCCACGCTCTATGGCGACATGAACGGCGGTTTCAACCCGATCAAGGACATCTACAAGACTGAGGTGTTTCGTCTGTCAGCCTTGCGCAATTCATGGAAGCCCGAGGGCGCGCTCGGGCCGTCGGGCAAGGTCATTCCGACTAATATCATCACCCGGCCACCGACCGCGGAGTTGCGCGAGAACCAGACCGACCAGGACTCGCTGCCGCCTTACGACATTCTCGATGCCATTCTTGAGCGTCTGGTCGAGCGCGAGGAACCGCTGGCCTCGATCATCGCCGAGGGCTTCGACCGCGATACCGTGATCCGCGTTGATCGGCTGCTGAACATCGCCGAATACAAGCGGCGGCAGGCCGCGCCCGGCGTGAAGGTGACGCGCAAGAATTTCGGCCGCGACCGCCGCTATCCGATCATCAATCGCTTCCGTGACACCGCGCAGGCGCAACCGGAGCCGGACCATTCGCTGGTCACGCGCGCAGGGCGGGGATCGACCGAAGCGATGGATGTGTAGAGAACGCCCGCCACAGCAGACATCCAGAAACGAGTGTCATGGCCGGGCTTGTCCCGGCCATCCCGATTCATGGGGCATCCCTAAGCGAGATGCCCGGCACAAGGCCGGGCATGACAACATCGGGAATAACAAAAATCTCTACTGCCCGTTCTGCAAAAACTTCGGGCCGACCGAACGGATCGGCTTGTCGCCGTTGGCATCGGCCGGGGCCTGGCCATTGGCTGGCGTCTGGGCCTGCGCAGGCGCGTTCTTCGCGGGCGGAGCCTTGCCCGACTTCGGCTGCGCCATTTTCTTCGAGCGTTCGTCGGTGACGATGATGTCGCCCTGCTGCGCCGCGGCCGCGCGATCGTCGATGTTCTTCAGCGCATCCGACCACGTCTGTCCGGGCGCCTTGCAGCTGCACGACTTGTCGTAGGTCTGACGATACTTGAACGCGTTCGGCGATTGCGGGTAGGGCTGGCCGCTCAGCGACACCGCGGAATTAATGTCCTCGCCGGGATTGCGATAGGTGTAGAGCGTCGCTTCGGCATTCGGGCACAGCGACTTGCACGTGCGTTCGTCGTCGGCGAAGCGGCCCGGCACGGTCGCGAACGAAATCGGGAAGTAGTAGCCGTCGCAGGTTCGCGCGCACACGGTGCGGAAGGTTCCGCTGGCGCCGCCATTGTTCTCGGGGGGCATGATGGTGCCGTTGCCTTCACCACCCGCGCCGCCAAACAGGTTTTCGAAGAAGCCGCCCGAGCCGCGCACCGCGTTGGCGTATTGCGGGCCGCAGTTGTTCTGCGCCAGCGCCACCAGCACCGAACGCCGCTGGCCTTCATGTTCGGGGTTGCCGCCACCGCCGGAGCGCAGCCGCTCGAGATTGGACGTGATCTGATCCAGATTGCCGCGCATCTGCTGGATCTGGTTGTTGATCGGGCCGCACTGGGCCGACTGGCCGCTGAACAGCGAGAAGAAACCGGAGTTGTCGCAACCCTGGCGCCGCGCCTGCGCGCGCAGCCGGTCGAGTTCGCTTTGCTGGCGCGAAGCGGCGTCTTCATAGCGGCGAATCTGCTCGGCACGCGCGCCGCCACCGTTGGACTGGTCGATGCTCGCCAGCTGGGCTTCGAGCCGCTGGCAGATCGGATTGGGCGGCGGTTGCTGGCCGGGCGGATAACCCTGCGCCAATGCGGCGGACGCGATTGCGGCGCTGAAACCAGCGGCCAGCGTCAACATCCTGCAAGGTCGGGGGAATTTCAGCAAAACAGAACCCGGATTCGGTCGCCGCTGGGTGCGGCGAAGGCGTCCCTCACATACTCGTTTCCGAGGGCGAGGTCACGTCGATTCCGGGGCGCAGATAAGGCGAAGGAACAACCGCGCGTGATTCAGCGCTGGCAGATGATCGCCACGTACTCGCCGCAGCCGCTGCCGTGGCAGGCACTGCCCTGGGGCACAGCGCTGGTCACTTCATTAGGCTCGACCCGGCGAAAGGACACGGCATCCGCGTATTGATGCGCGTGGCAATAGGCGCGGGCGGCCGGCGCGCCGCAGTTTTCGCCCTTGGCGAGGCATTGATCGACGCCATAGCCGTCAGGCTGATTGGCGACCAGGAACACCTTGCTGTCCGCATTGGCGGTGGAGGCAAGGCCGAGGAAAAGGCAGACGGAAAGGGCGGGAAGAATCGATCGCATGGAGCACCGGGAAGACGCTGGAGCCTCTACACGGTTAGGCCGGAAAGATTAAGAATGATTAATGATATCGAAGACTTGGAGACGAAATCGTGGCCGGGTGTTGCAGCCGTGCACGTGTTCCGCTTGACGGCGATCCCTTCGCTGGACCATTGTGCCGGCCCATGAACGGTTCTCTCTCCATTTTCGGCATTTGCCGCGAGATTATTCGCTAGCGATTCGCTGGCTGGAGCCGTCTTTTCTCACATCGAGAGCACTGGACGCCCCCGGCCCAACCGGACGGTTTGTCTATGGAATTGAAACTTTACGATACGCTGACCAAGGAGAAGCGGGCATTTGTGCCGCTCGATCCAGCCAACGTGCGCATGTATGTGTGCGGGCCGACGGTCTATGACTTCGCCCACATCGGCAACGCACGCCCGGTCATCGTGTTCGACGTGCTGTTCCGCCTGCTGCGGCACATCTATGGCGATAAGCATGTCACCTACGTGCGCAACATCACCGACGTCGATGACAAGATCAACGCGCGGGCGCTGCGCGACTATCCCGGCCTGCCGCTGAACGAGGCGATCCGCAAGGTCACCGAGAAAACCGCGACGCAGTTTCATGCCGACGTGAAGGCGCTCGGCTGCCTGCCGCCGAATGAGGAGCCGCGCGCCACCGATTTCGTGCTGCCGCGTGAAGACGGCAAGGCTGACATGGTGTCGTTGATTGCGCAACTGATCGCGCGCGGCCATGCCTATGAGGCCGGCGGCGAGGTGCTGTTCGATACGTCGTCGATGCCGGACTACGGATTGCTGTCTGGCCGCAAGCTGGAGGACCAGCAGGCCGGCGCGCGCATCGCCGTCGATGTCCACAAGAAGAATCCCGCGGACTTCGTGCTGTGGAAGCAGTCGTCCGTCGACGAGCCGGGCTGGGACAGCCCGTGGGGGCGGGGACGGCCCGGCTGGCACATCGAATGCTCGGCGATGAGCGCCGCCTATCTCGGCGACGTGTTCGACATCCACGGCGGCGGCCTCGACCTGATTTTCCCGCATCATGAGAACGAGATCGCGCAATCGCGCTGCGCCCACGGCACCCACGCGATGGCGAACTACTGGCTGCACAACGGCTTCCTGCAGGTCGAAGGCGAGAAGATGTCGAAGAGTCTCGGCAACTTCGTGACGATCAACGAGTTGCTGGCGACGGATAAGTTCGGCGGGCGGAAGTGGCCTGGCCAAGTTGTTAGGCTAGCGATGCTTGGTTGTAACTATCGTCAACCTATTAACTGGACTGTAGAGGCTTTAGAAGAGGCGGAAAAAACTCATCAAAATTGGTCCGATTTCTGCAAAGGCGCCTCTACAACTGGAACAGTGCATCCGGCTGTTATCAACGCTTTGTCGGACGATCTAAATACAGCGCAAGCGATGGCAGAACTTCACGCTCTGAGAAAGATCGGTAATGCAGATGCCTTGCGAGCGTCACTCTCCTTTCTCGGTGTTGGATTGATAATTCAGCTGTCACTGCATGCGCGAATACAAATGCGCATGGAAGCCGAGGCTAAAGTCGTTACTGCCGAGCAAGTCGAAGATGAGATCAGGCATATTGAAAGCCTGATTGCCGATCGCACCGCCGCCCGTGCGCGAAAAGATTTCAAGGAATCCGATCGTATCCGCGACGAGCTCACCGCGATGGGCGTTGCGATCAAGGACGGCAAGGGCGCCGACGGCAAGCCGGTGACCACATGGGAGATCGCGCGATGAAACGCCCCGACACGCCTTTCCCGAGACACTGGCGCTATTACATCGTCCTCAAATGGACCGTGATCGTGCTCGCGGTGGCGATCGCGCTCAAGCTGTTCGGAGTGTGGTGATGGGTCAGGCGCTTCCCCAGGTCGGTTTGCGGCCGATGTTGCCGGCGGACGTGCCCGTGCTAGCTGCGATCTTCATTGCCAGCATCGAGGAGCTGACCGAGGACGACTACACCGAGGCGCAGCGCGAGGCGTGGGCCTCCGCCGCCGAAGACGAGGCGGCGTTCGGTCAGCGGTTGGCGTCGCAGCTCACGCTGGTGGCGACGCTGCAAGGCTCGCCGGTCGGATTCATTTCGCTGAAGGGCGCCGATCATCTCGATCTGCTTTACGTGCATCCCGGCGCGGCGCGGCAGGGCGTCGCCTCCGCGCTGTGCGACGCCATCGAGAAACTCGCTGCCGCGCGCGGCGCCACGAGTCTCACCGTCGACGCCAGCGACACCGCGCAGCAGTTCTTCTCCAAGCGCGGTTATGTCGGCGAGCGCCGCAACACTGTCACTGTCGGCGACGAATGGCTCGCCAACACCACCATGAAGAAATCGCTGGCGAACCCGGCGAATGACGATAGGCCGGAACAACTGTCATGAGCCGCGAACGACTGTACCTGTTCGATACGACGCTGCGCGATGGCGCGCAGACCAATGGCGTCGATTTCTCGCTCCATGACAAGCGCATCATCGCCCAGATGATCGACGATCTCGGCATCGACTATGTCGAGGGCGGCTATCCCGGAGCCAATCCGACCGACACCGAATTCTTTTCCGCCAAGCCGAAGTTTGGCAGCGCCAAGTTCACCGCCTTCGGTATGACCCGTCGCGCCGGGCGCTCGGTGTCGAACGATCCCGGCGTTGCGGCGCTGATCGAGGCGAAGGCGGATGCGATCTGCTTCGTCGCCAAGTCCTCCGCCTATCAGGTGCGGGTGGCGCTGGAGAGCACCAACGAGGAAAACCTCGCCTCGATCCGCGACAGCGTGAGCGCCGCCAAGCAGGCGGGCCGCGAGGTCATGCTCGACTGCGAACACTTCTTCGATGGCTACAAGGAAAATCCCGAGTTCGCGCTGGCCTGCGCCAAGGCGGCTTACGAGTCCGGCGCGCGCTGGGTGGTGCTGTGTGACACCAATGGCGGCACCATGCCCAACGAGATCGAGGCGATCGTCGGCGAGGTGGTCAAGCACATCCCGGGCAGTCACGTCGGCATCCATGCCCATAACGACACCGAGCAGGCGGTGGCGAATTCGCTCGCCGCGGTGCGGGCCGGTGCGCGCCAGATTCAGGGCACGCTCAACGGCCTCGGCGAGCGTTGCGGCAACGCCAACCTGTGTTCGCTGATCCCGACGCTGAAGCTCAAGAAGGAGTTCGCCGACAGGTTCGACATCGGCGTGTCGCAGGACAAGCTGGCGACGCTGGTGCAGGCGTCACGCGCCCTCGACAATATCCTCAACCGTCCGTCGGATCGTCACGCGCCGTATGTCGGCGACAGCGCCTTCGTCACCAAGACCGGCATTCACGCCTCGGCGGTGATGAAGGATCCGCAGACCTACGAGCACATCGCGCCGGAGGCGGTCGGCAATCACCGCAAGGTGCTGGTGTCCGATCAGGCCGGCCGCTCGAACGTGCTGGCCGAACTCGATCGCGCCGGCATTCCCTATCAAAAGGACGATCCGAAACTCGGTCGCCTGATCGAGGAGATGAAGGAGCGCGAGGCTGGCGGCTATGCTTACGAATCCGCCAACGCCTCGTTCGATCTGCTGGCGCGCCGCACGCTCGGCAAGGTGCCGGAATATTTCCGCGTCGTGCAGTTCGATGTGAATGTCGAGCAGCGCTACAATTCCAGCGGCAAGCGCGTCACGGTTGCGATGGCCGTGGTCAAGGTCGATGTCGCGGGCGAAACGCTGATCTCGGCGGCGGAAGGCAACGGCCCGGTCAACGCGCTCGACGTCGCCATGCGCAAGGACCTCGGCAAATACCAGAAATACATCGAGGGCCTGAAGCTGGTCGATTACCGCGTCCGTATCCTCAATGGCGGCACCGAGGCGGTCACGCGCGTGCTGATCGAAAGCGAAGATGAAGAAGGCAACCGCTGGACCACGGTCGGCGTGTCGTCGAACATCATCGACGCTTCGTTTCAGGCGCTGATGGATTCCGTCATCTACAAGCTGGTGAAGTCCGGCGCGCCCGCATAGTCTTTCGACCCGGCGCACCGACGACAAGACCGCTGCGCGGGGAGGGAGACGGAATGCTTGATCATGTTTCGGTGGGCGTGAGCGATCTGGAGAGGGCGTCGCGTTTCTATGAAGCGGCGCTCGCGCCGCTCGGCCTGATGAAGCTGGTGGTGCGACCCGCCACCATCGGTTTCGGAAAAACCTATCCCGAATTCTGGATCAACCTGCGCCCCGGCATGGCGGCCGTGCCCGCGGACAGCGGCACGCACATCTGTCTGCGGGCGCGGGCGATCGCCGATGTCGATGCGTTTCATGATGCGGCGCTCAGCGCAGGCGGTTCATCGGATGGCGCGCCGGGACGTCGGCCGCATGATCGCGTCGCATACTATGCCGCGTTCGTCCGCGATCCCGACGGCAACCGCATCGAGGCGGTGACGTTTCTGAAGGAGGGGGCTTAGCGGTTCGCTTCGTATGGGAATCTGTCATGGCCGGATTTATTCCGGCCATCCCGATTCACGAGGCACAGTGCGTCTCTAAGCGGGATCACCGGGACAAGCCCGGTGATGACATCAAGTATAGACGTCGCTCAAAAACGAAGCATTCGCCCCTCATGGTGAGGAGCGAGGCGTCGCCTCGCGTCTCGAACCATGAGGCCAAAATGCTTGCGGCCTCATCCTTCGAGACGCGCGCCAAAAGGCGCGCTCCTCAGGATGAGGTCGGGCTAACAGGGTAAAGTTTGGCTAAGCTCGGAAGCTGTTGGTTACAACCGGTTCGCGACGCCGGCTTCCATCAGCTTGGTTGTTTCCGGCTCCGGCGCGGCGGCCGCTTCCAGCGTCGGCAGGATGTCCTCGACCCGATCGGCGGTCAGCACGTTCACCGAGAGATTCTGCCGGATGAATGCCTTGTCGCGCATGTGATTGAGCAGCACCAGCAGCGGATCCCAGAAGCCCGCGAAGTTGGCGAGCAGGATCGGCTTGGTGTGACGGCCGAGCTGCGCCCAGGTCAGCTGCTCGACCAGTTCTTCCAGTGTGCCGATGCCGCCGGGCAGGGCGACGAAAGCGTCGGAGCGATCGAACATGAGCTGCTTTCGCTCGTGCATGTTCTTGGTGACGATCAGCTCCTGCGCACGCTTCAGCGCGTTCTCGCGTGCGGTCAGGAATTCGGGGATGATGCCGGTGACGGTGCCGCCATTGTCGAGGGTCGATTTTGCGACCGCGCCCATCAGGCCGATGGAGCCGCCGCCATAGACCAGGCCGACGCCGTTTTCGGCCAATTCCTTGCCGAAAGCTGTCGCGCCGTCGATGAATCGTGGATCACTACCGGGGCCGGAACCACAGTAAACACAGACAGTATTGATTTTGCTCATATCTGCGATGTGGCATCGCATTGCGACATCGTCAAGACGACTACTCCTTTTGGCATCATAGGTTGTGTTGCCAACCGCCTGCGGGAGAAAAAGAATTTCGCCGGAGGGTGCGGGAGGGGCACAAAAGTTCTATATGACAGCGACAAAGGACCCCGACCGAGATTGACGTTTGCGGCCGTGTATAGCCGTGCCGGTCGCTCAGGATAATAATGGCCGAGACCCCGTCTTCCCCGCCCGCCACATCTTCCCAGCCTGCCGCGGCCAGCCCCCCGAGGGTGGAGCGCGACTCGCTGACCGGAACGTTGATCCATCTGTGGCCGTATCTGTGGCCGCACGACCGCTTCGATCTCAAGATGCGCGTCGTGTGGTCGATGGTGCTGTTGCTGTTCGCCAAGCTCGCGACGCTGGCGGTGCCGTTCACCTTCAAATGGGCGATCGATGCGCTCAATGGCGTCGGCAGCGCGCCGGTGCAGTCTTCGAACTGGATGCTGTGGGTGTTCGCCTCGCCGGTGCTGCTGACGCTGGGCTATGGCGGCATGCGCATTTTGATGGCGGTGCTGACGCAATGGCGCGACGGCATCTTCGCCAAGGTGGCGATGCACGCGGTGCGCAAGCTCGCCTACATGACGTTCGTGCACATGCACGAGCTGTCGCTGCGCTTCCATCTCGAGCGCAAGACCGGCGGATTGACGCGCGTGCTCGAGCGTGGCCGCACAGGCATCGAGACCATGGTGCGTCTCGCGGTCCAGCAACTCGCGCCCACCGTGGTCGAGCTGGCGCTGATGGTCGCCGTGCTGCTCTATCAGTTCGACTGGCGCTACGTCGCGATCACCGCGGTGACGGTGTTCGCCTACATGTATTTCACCTACACCGCGACCGAGTGGCGGATCGACATCCGCCGCAAAATGAACGACTCCGACACCGAGGCGAACACCAAGGCGATCGACTCGCTGCTCAACTACGAGACGGTGAAGTATTTCGGCGCCGAGATGCGCGAGGCGCAGCGTTACGACAAATCGATGGAGCGCTACGAGCGCGCCAGTACCCACAGCTATACCTCGCTCGCCTGGCTCAACACCGGGCAGGCGATCATCTTCTCTCTCGGCATCACCGCGACCATGGCGCTGTGCGCCATCGGCATCCGCAACGGCACCAACACGGTGGGCGATTTCGTCATGATCAACGCCATGATGATTCAGCTCTACCAGCCGCTGAATTTCATGGGCTTCGTCTATCGCGAGATCAAGCAGGCGATCATCGACATCGAGAAGATGTTCGGCGTCCTGGAGCGTAATCCGGAGGTCAAGGACAAGCCAGGGGCGAAGCCGCTTCAGGTGTCATCCGGCGTAGTGCGGTTCGAGGACGTGCGCTTCTCCTACGATCCGGATCGCCCGATCCTGAAGGGCCTGAGCTTCGAGGTGCCGGCCGGCAACACGGTGGCGATCGTCGGCCCGTCGGGCGCGGGCAAGTCGACCATCTCGCGTCTGCTGTTCCGGCTCTATGACATCAGCGGTGGCCGCATCACCATCGACGGGCAGGATATCCGCGACGTGACGCAGACTTCGCTGCGCGCAGCTATCGGCATGGTGCCGCAGGACACCGTGCTGTTCAACGACACCATCCGCTACAACATCCGCTACGGCCGCTGGGACGCCTCCGATCTGGAGGTCGAGCAGGCGGCGCAGATGGCGCAGATCGACGGCTTCATCCGCATGTCGCCCAGGGGCTACGAGACCGAAGTTGGCGAGCGCGGTCTCAAGCTGTCAGGCGGCGAGAAGCAGCGCGTTGCCATCGCGCGCACCATCCTCAAGGCGCCGCCGATCCTGGTGCTGGATGAAGCGACCTCGGCGCTCGACAGCCACACCGAGCAGGAAATCCAGGACGAGCTGGAAAAGGTCTCGCGCAACCGCACCTCGCTAGTGATCGCGCATCGGCTGTCCACTATTGTCGGCGCCGACGAGATTATCGTGCTGGAGCAGGGCCGCATCGCCGAGCGCGGCACCCACGCGCAGTTGCTGAGCGCGAACGGTCTTTATGCCAGCATGTGGAACCGCCAGCGCGAGGCCGAGGAGGCGCGCGAGAAGCTCGCCATGATCGGCGACGACGACAGCGCGCCCAACCGCGAGCCGCCGCCTGTGGACGATCCGCTGGTGACACCGGCCGCCGCGGCGGAGTAAAAGAACACGCATTCCGCGGCTTGCCACCCTTTCCCTCACGGAAGGGGAAGCCTTGAAGCCTTCGACACTTTGCCGACTTCAAAAGGTCTCCAGATTAATGTCCATCGCTAATTCGATCCGCGCCCAGATCCCGCCGATCCATCAGGAGGGCTATCCCTTTATCGGAGCGTTCGCGCTGGCGAGCCTGATCCTGTTCTGGATCTGGACGCCGCTCGGCTGGATCGGCTGCCTGCTCACGGTATGGTGCGCGCTGTTCTTCCGCGATCCCGTGCGCGTCACGCCGGTCCGCGAGGGCATCGTGGTGTCGCCGGCCGATGGTCGCGTGTCGATGATCGCGCCAGCCGTGCCGCCGGCCGAGATGGGTCTCGGCAACGAGCCGTTGATGCGCATCTCGATCTTCATGAGCGTGTTCAACTGCCACGTGAACCGCAGTCCGGTCGCCGGCAAGATCGAACGCATCGCCTATCGTCCCGGCAAGTTCATCAATGCCGAACTCGACAAGGCGAGCGAGGATAACGAGCGCAACGCTCTGGTGATCGTAACGCCGGCGGGTCGCATCGGCGTGGTGCAGATCGCGGGCCTCGTGGCGCGGCGCATCGTGTCGTTCGTGCGCGAGGGCCAAACCGTCGGCGCCGGCGAGCGCTTCGGCCTGATCCGGTTCGGCTCGCGCCTCGACGTCTATCTGCCGGAAGGCGGCAAGGCGCTGGTGTCCGAGGGCCAGACGGCAATCGCCGGCGAGACCGTGCTGGCCGATTTCCGCATCGGCGACGGCGGACGGACCTACAACCGGGATTAACTATCCGGGCGGCTTAGCCGAAAGTCTTTCCGCCGCAATGGCGGAGCAGGGTGGCCGTTGTTATATAAAGGCCGACATATAAGGGCCTTGCACATGCTCCCTGATGAACGTTCGCCTGATTTTCGCCGCCGCCGGTTTCGCCCGATCCCGGTGCGGATGCTAGTGCCCAACGTCATCACGCTGCTGGCGATCTGCGCCGGTCTGACGGCGATCCGCCTGTCGTTCGAAGGTCGCAACGAACTGGCGCTCGCGGCCATCGTGTTCGCGGCCGTCCTCGACGGTATCGACGGGCGCATCGCCCGCATGATCAAGGGCCAGTCGCGCTTCGGTGCCGAGCTCGACAGTCTCGCCGACTTCGTCAATTTCGGTGTCGCGCCGGGTCTCATCCTTTATTTCTGGCAGCTCCATGACCTGAAGAATGTCGGCTGGATCGCCGCGATGATCTTCGCGATCTCCGGCGGGCTGCGGCTCGCGCGCTTCAACGCCACCATGGACGATCCCAACAAGCCGGCCTTCGCCGCCAACTATTTCACCGGCGTACCGGCGCCGGCCGGCGCGATCTGCGTGTTGTTGCCGATCTATCTGGTGTTCATCGGCCTCGATCCGTTGCCGGCGCCGCTGGTTGCGATCTACACGCTGGCGATCGCGTTTCTGATGGTGTCGCGGCTGCCGGTCTATTCGGGCAAGAAACTCGGCGGCCGGGTCGCGCCGGAAATGGTGCTGCCGGTCGTGGTGCTGGTGGTGCTGTTCATCGCGGTGCTGATAGCGTACCCGTGGCACCTGCTCAGCGTCGGCTCGCTGATCTACCTGTTTTGCCTGCCGCTCGGCTGGATGTCGTACCGTCGTCACGAGCAGCGGATGAACGAGCAGCACGGCGTCGCGCCGGCGGCTGGCCCGACGCCGGACAGCACTCCGACCTATCCGCCGGTCGCGAGCGAAGAGACCGATGATCGTCCGTCGCGCCTGAACTGATCGCGCCGCGGTCTTTGGATACCCGACTATCGCATGATGCCTGATGGCAGCGCTGTTCGCGTGCGCCCGGGGGACATGCGTCTGTTAAGGCCTCGGTAAGATTTCCGGTTAGGCTTTACGTCGTTTTAATCGCGGCAACGCTAGGCTCCCGCCACGCGGCTCAGAATGGGCCGTGCGTGCGCGTTGGAGTGTTTCATGGATATCACCACAGGCATCGGCCTGGTCCTCGGCTCGATCGTCATCGTTGCGCTGATCCTGACCGGTGGCGATCTCCACATGTTCATCAGCGAACATGCGATGATCATTATTTTCGGCGGCGCGTTCGCCGCGACGCTGATCCGGTTTCCATTGAGCTCGATGCTGCACGGTCTGCCGCTGGGCATGAAATTCGCGTTCACCCTCAGTCGTTCGACCCCCCGCGGCCTGGTCGATGAACTGGCCTCGATCGCCGAGATCGCCCGCAAGCAGGGACCGGTCGGCCTCGAAAAGGTCGAGACCGACGATCCCTTCCTCGCCAAGGGCATTCGTTACGTCGCCGACGGCTACGACATGGATTTCATTCGCGACAATCTCGAACGCGACCGCGACAACTTCCTGATGCACCTCGACGAAGGCAGCAAGATCTACCGCGCCGTCGGCGACTGCGCTCCGGCGTTCGGTATGGTCGGCACCCTGATCGGCATGGTGCAGATGTTCGCCAACATGACCGACCCCTCGAAGCTCGGCCCGTACATGGCGACGGCGCTGCTCGCGACGCTCTACGGCGCGGTCATCGCGAACCTGTTTTGCCTGCCGATCGCCGACAAGCTGCACGGCAAGCTGATCGACGAGGAAACCAACCGCACCATCATCATCGACGGCATCCTGATGATCCGCGACGCCAAGAGCCCGACTTTGGTGCGGGAAATGCTGCTGGCTTATCTGCCGGAGAAGCATCGTCACGAGCAGGGCGAACCGGTGCCCGCCTGAACGGCGGCCTGACAGCGGTTCGGGGAACAGGCGATGGCCAAGAAGAAACGAGGCGACGCGCATGGGGGAGGGCACGGCTGGTTCGTGACCTTCGCCGACCTGATGGGTCTGATGATGAGCTTCTTCGTGATGCTCGTCGCGTTCTCCAGCCAGGACAACAACAAACTCAAGATCGTGGCCGGCTCGATGCGCGAGGCCTTCGGTGTGCAGGCCGCGCGGTATTCCGGCGTGATCGAAACTGACGGTTTGCCGACCCGGCCCAAGCTGAAAAACGCCGAACACATTCCCCCGGAGGAAGCGTCGAATACGCCGTCGCCGGACCAGAACGACCACAAACGTGAGGTCGGTGCGCGGCTCAAGACCGACCGCGAATTCGCGCTGGCTTCCGCCTCGCTCCGTCAGGCGCTGCAGGACATGCCGGAAATGACCGAGCTGTCCAAGCACATCATGTTTGAAGAGACCAAGGACGGCCTCAATCTCGAGATCGTCGATCAGGACGGACGCTCGATGTTCGCCGATGGCTCCAAGCTGCCCTACGAACGCACGCGCCGGCTGATCCAGCGTCTGGCCGGGCCGCTGCGGCAGACGCCGCTGCGGGTCGCGATCGCCGGCCACACGTCCTCGACCTTCATCCAGAACCGGCCGGACTATGACGCCTTTGACCTGTCCTCCGATCGCGCCAATGCCGTGCGCCAGATTCTGGAGCGGGAAGGGCTGCCGCCGTCCCACATCTTCGCGGTCTCGGGCAAGGCCGACACCCAGCCGCTGTTTCCGGACGATCCGACGCTCGCTGCCAACCGCCGGGTGACCATCACCCTGATGCGCGAAAGCCCACCGCTGCCGCCGAATCTCAAGCCTTGACCGGCGAAACAATACTATAATACCAATTCGTCTGACGGTGGACAGAGACGGGTAGTTTTATGGGCTTGCCATAAGGGCGGTGCTATAAGGCCCGTCCGTTCGAGCGGCCGCCGTCAGGCGTCTGGATCAAAAGTCACCCGTCAAGCGTTCGTTCATCACCATGACTGCCAGCGAGACGTCGACCGAACCCCGGGATGAAGCAGAGCCGCATTCCGGCTTTTGGAAGCTGACCGTCGGCAGTATTGGCGTGGTATTCGGCGACATCGGCACCTCGCCGCTGTACGCATTTCGTGAAGCCGTGCATGGCGCCACCGCGGGCGGTGAAGTCTCCCGCGCTGTCGTGCTGGGCGTGCTGTCGCTGATCCTGTGGGCGCTCTTCATCGTCGTCACCACGAAGTATGTGCTGCTACTGCTGCGGGCCGACAACAACGGCGAGGGTGGAACTCTGTCGCTGATGGCGCTCGGTCAGCGCGCGCTCGGCCGCCGCTCCGGCATCCTGCTCGGGCTCGGCATCATCGGCGCGGCGATGTTCCTCGGCGATTCGATGATCACACCGGCGATCTCCGTGCTGTCCGCGGTTGAAGGCCTCAAGATCGCGGCGCCTGCGCTCGAGCACTACGTGGTGCCGCTCACGGTGTTCATCCTTGTGCTGCTGTTCAGCGTCCAGAGCCACGGCACCCACCGGATCGCATCCGCCTTCGGTCCGGTGATGATCATCTGGTTCGGCGTGCTGGCCTTGTTGGGCGCGATGCACATCGCCGACGATCCCACGGTGCTGTTCGCGATCAATCCCTGGTACGCGGTCCACTTCATGCTGAACCATGGCGAGATCGGTCTCGTCGCGCTTGGCGCGGTGTTCCTCGCGGTGACCGGCGGCGAGGCGCTTTACGCTGATCTTGGCCATTTCGGCCGCAAGCCGATCCAGTCGGCGTGGCTGTTTTTCGTGCTGCCGGCGCTGATCATCAATTATTTCGGGCAGGGCGCGCTGATCCTATCCCATCCCAGCGCCATCGAGAACACTTTCTACCGCATGGTGCCGCAGGGCTTCCTGGTACCGATGATCGTGCTGGCGACGGTCGCGACCATCATCGCCAGCCAGGCGGTGATCACCGGTGCCTTCTCATTGGTGCGGCAGGCGGTACAGCTTGGCTTGCTGCCGCGCTTCGAGGTTCGCTTCACCTCCGAAACCCACGCCGGGCAGATCTATCTGCCGCGCGTCAATACGCTGCTGCTGATCGGCGTGCTGCTGCTGGTGCTGATGTTCCGCACCTCGAGCGGTCTGGCCTCGGCCTACGGCATTGCGGTGTCCACCACCATGGTGGCCGACGGCATCATGGGCTTCGTGGTGGTATGGAAGCTGTGGGGTTGGCGCGCCGGCGCCGCTGCCGCGCTGATCGTGCCGCTGGTGTTTATCGATACGACGTTCTTCGCAGCCAACTTCCTCAAGCTGCTCGACGGCGCGTGGGTGCCGCTGCTGTTCGGTCTCGCGGTGGTGGTGCTGATCTGGACCTGGCGGCGCGGCGCCTCGATCCTCACCATCAAGACCCGGCGCACCGAAGTGCCGCTGCGCGACCTGATCAAGAGTCTCGAGAAGCGGCCGCCGCATATCGTCAAGGGCACCGCGGTGTTCCTGACCAGCGATCCGGAATACGTGCCGACCGCGCTCTTGCACAATCTCAAGCACAACAAGGTGCTTCACGAGCACAACGTCATTCTCACCATCACCACCGCGCAGACGCCGCGCGTCGACATCCTCGACCGCGTCACCATCGAGGGCATCAGCGACAAGTTCTCCGCCGTGAAGCTCAACTTCGGCTTCATGGAAATGCCCAACGTGCCGAAGGCGCTGGCGATCGCCCGCAAGCTCGGCTGGCAGTTCGACATCATGTCGACATCGTTCTTCGTGTCGCGGCGCTCGCTCAAGCCGGCGGCGCAATCGGGCATGCCGAAATGGCAGGATCACCTGTTCATCGCCCTGAGCCGGTCGGCCAACGACGCCACCGACTATTTCCAGATTCCCACCGGCCGCGTGGTCGAAGTGGGAACCCAGGTATCTATCTGAAATATCGTATTTTTTTATAAGTATACGGAATCCCAGTATGCGATAACAGCATATCTGGGGCGGCAAAACCGTGCTCACACGCCGCCGGGCGAGAGCGTATATGCCTCGGCTCTGCCATGGTGCAGTGCAAAATCGAGGCGCCTCACTTTATGAGCGACACTATCGCGATCGCCGCGGCTGACCAGCCGGTGGCCAACGCTTCTTGCGGAGCCCATTCGACGGCGGCGTTTCCCACGCTGCTGCTGGGCAGCATTGGCGTGGTCTATGGCGATATCGGCACCTCGCCGCTCTACGCCTTTCGCGAGGCGGTGACGGCGGCAAGCGGCAGCGCGGCGGGGACATCCGGCGCGGTGCTTGGGGTGCTGTCGCTGGTGTTGTGGGCGCTGATCGTGGTGGTGACGCTGAAATACGTCGTCATCCTGCTGCGCGCCGACAACAACGGCGAGGGCGGGACGCTGGCGCTGATGGCGCTGGCCCAGCGCGCGCTCGGGACGAAAAGCGCCGCCATTATTTTTCTCGGCATTGTCAGCGGCGCGCTGTTCTACGGCGACGCGGTGATTACGCCGGCATTGTCCGTGCTGTCAGCCATCGAAGGCATGAAGCTCGCCACCGTGGCGTTCGAGCCTTACGTGGTGCCGCTGACGGTGGTGATCCTGCTCGCGCTGTTCGCCGTGCAATCCCATGGCACCGCGCGGGTCGCCGCGTTCTTCGGACCGCTGATGGGTTTGTGGTTCGTGGTGATCGCGGTCGCGGCGCTCCCGCATATCGCCCAGCATCCCGAAGTGCTGTTTGCGTTCAACCCGCTTCACGCCGTGTCGTTCGTGCTCGACCATGGCGTGATCGGGCTGATCACCCTTGGCGCGGTATTTCTCGCCGTGACCGGCGCCGAAGCGCTCTATGCGGACCTCGGCCATTTCGGCAAGAAGCCGATCCAGACCGCGTGGCTCGTCATCGTGCTGCCGTCGCTGGCGCTGAACTATCTCGGGCAGGGTGCGCTGGTGCTCGGCAATCCGCACGCCATCGAAAATCCGTTCTTCCTGATGTTTCCGAAATGGGCGCTGGTGCCGATGGTGGTGCTGGCGACGATCGCCACCGTGATCGCCAGTCAGGCCGTCATCACCGGCGCTTACTCGCTGACCCGTCAGGCGATCCAGCTCGGCCTGATGCCGCGCTTTGAAATCCGCCATACCTCGGAGGCCCACGCCGGCCAGATCTACATTCCGCGGGTCAACCTGCTGTTGCTGGTCTTCGTGCTGCTGCTGGTGATGCTGTTCCAGTCATCGAGCGCGCTCGCTTCGGCCTACGGCATCGCGGTCACCGGCACCATGGTGGTGACGGCGATCATGGGCTTCATCGTGATCTGGAAGGTGTGGAAGTGGCATCCGTTCGCGGCGGCCGCGCTGATAGCGCCGTTCCTTGTGCTCGATCTGACGTTCCTGTCGGCCAACCTGCTCAAGGTATTCGAAGGCGGCTGGGTGCCGCTGGTGCTCGGCGGCGTGGTGATGCTGCTGATGATCACGTGGCGGCGCGGCAGTCGCCTGTTGCAGCAGAAATCCTACAAGCAGGAGATCCCGCTCGCCGATCTGATCGCGATGCTGGAGAAGAAGCCGCCGCAGCGTGTCGCTGGCACCGCCGTGTTCCTGACCAGCAATCCGGATTTCGCGCCGACTGCGCTGATGCACAGCCTGAAGCACTACAAGGTGCTGCATCAGAAGAACGTCATTCTCACCATCGAGACCGCGCCGACGCCGCGGGTCAAGCTTGGCGAACGTGTCCGGCTTGAGGAGATCAGCGAGAATTTCTCGCGCGTCGCGCTGCGCTTCGGCTTCATGGAATCGCCCAACGTGCCGAAGGCGCTGGCGGTCGCCCGCAAGCTCGGCTGGCAGTTCGACATCATGTCGACGTCATTCTTCCTGTCGCGCCGCGCGTTGAAGCCGGCGGCGAACTCGGAGATGCCTGGCTGGCAGGACCGCCTGTTCATCGCGCTGAGCCGCGCCGCCAACGACGCCACCGATTACTACCAGATCCCGACCGGGCGGGTGGTCGAGGTCGGCACGCAGGTGTCGATCTAGGGCGCTGCGAAGCACATCGGCGCCTCCGGCACCGTTCACCAATCCGCGCGTCTTCGCCGGTATGCGACGATCGATACGGCGATCAGCACGATCCAGAAGACCGTGCCGCCCAGAGCCCAGAGATAACCCGCCGCCGTGGCGCCATCGATAAAGGCCAGGATCGATTTCACCGACCAGGTCGCCGGCGACAGCAACAGAACCTGCGCGTACCAGGCGTCCTGCGGGACAAACAGGTAGAGCACGGCCACCTGCACATACAGGTTCAGCCCCTTGAACAACCCGAGCGCCTGAACCTTGTCGTGCGAAAGCGCCGGAACGGTGATCGCCGTCCAGACGCTGGCCAGCGACAGGGCGAAAAGCGGGGGAAGCCACTGGATCGCCGGCAATTCGATCAGCCGCGTCACCAGCACCATCGCCAGCCCGTACGGCAGGACGAACAGAATGCACATGCCGATGCGCAGCGCGAGCACGTGGGTCTCGGGCAGCGGCGTCACGCGCAGCGCCTTGTCGACGCCGCTATCGAGTTCATCGACGATCAGCATCGCCGACAGGTAGCCCATGCCCGGCATGTAGCCGAGCAGCAGCACGATCTGGATGGTCTGCCACCAGGCGGGAAAATAACCGAAAGCGCGCAACGCGGCTGCGGCCGCCACGATGACCAGCATCAGGCCGATGATGTTGAGCAACACCTGGTCGCGCCGGATGGTGGCGACATCGTGCGCGGCGAGAGTCATCAGCGGCGGCATCGTCGTCCTCCTAATTGTCGGTGCGGCCGATGGTGTGCGCATGCAGCCTGATCGCCCAGCGGAACAGGAGGACGCTGGCCAATCCCATATAGCCGAACGCGTAGATCAGTTCGGGCAACGACACGGCCGATGGATCGGCCGCCCACAGCAGTGCTTTCAGCATGGCGTGGCCCGGGCTCAGCCCGAACAGAAGCCAGGCCAGCCATCCCTCGACCACGCCAAAATGCGCAAGCAGAGGCAGATCGATCACGATCGAAACCGGGAACGCGCGCGAAATAAGGTGATTGATGGAATTCGCTGTCATCACCATCACGAGGCCGCCGAGCACGGCGAGCACCGCGGTGAAAGTCAGTGCGACGGCCATGCGCAACAGCAGCACGGGGGATGGGGGCCACCACGCCACGATGGCGATCGCAAGGCCGCCGGCAATGGTGAGGGCAGCGAAGCTGATCAGTTTGGCGAGGATGTAATCCACCGTCGCGGCGGGAGTGACGGCGAGGGCTGGCGGCAGATGTTGCGACCGTTCGAGGAGCACGAGCCCGCCGACGAATCCCATGCCGATCACCGCGGGATCGAGCAACAGGATGGCCGTGGCCACGGTAGGCGGCGCATCGGCGGGCAGAAGCGCGGTGACGAGTGCGAATGTCGCTGTGGTGATGGCGGTGAAGAGATAGATGCGCTCGCGCGACTGCACACGCACGTCCCAGATCATCAGCCGCAGGAGGAGCGACGTGTTCATGTCGCTTGCTCCGCTGCGTCGAGCGAGGTGCCGGTCACGTCGCTGAAGACCTGATCGAGACTGGCTTCCTGGCTGTGCAGGGTGCGCACCGCGCCGGCCCTCAGAATGGTCTGGAAACGCGCATTGTCGGCCAGTCCATCGAGCGGGAATTCATCCGCTTCGACCGTACCGCGCCCATGCGTCACGCGGATCATGCGGCGTCCGTATTTTGCCTTCAGCGCCTGCGGCGCGTCGAGCGCGGCGAAGCGACCGGCGACCATGAACGATATCCTGTCGCACAGTTCGTCGACGTCGTTCATGTTGTGCGTGGTCAGCACCACTGTCTTGCCCTGCTGGCGCTGCCCGGCGATCAGGCGCTTGATGTTATGCGCATTCACGGGATCGAGGCCGGCGGTGGGTTCGTCCAGGAACAGGATCTCGGGATCGTGCTGGATGGCGCGCACGAAGTTGAGCCGCATCCGCATGCCCTTGGAATAAGTCTCGACCTTCTTGTGCGCCGCCTTTTCGAGCCCGACCAGCGCCAGCAGCTCCATCGGGTCACGGCTCTTGCGCCGGTAGAGCGAGGCGAAGAAGGCGAGGTTCTCGACCGCGGTGAATTTCACGTAGTGGTTGGGCAGTTCGAACCCGACCCCGATTGCCTCGAAGTAATCCTGTCCCCACGCCGCAAGCGGTTTTCCGAGCACGCTGGCCGTGCCGTCGAACCGCCGCTGCTGTCGCGTCAGCACTTTCTGCAACGAGCTTTTGCCCGCGCCGGAGGGGCCAAGCAGCCCGAAGATTTCGCCGCGGGGGACCACGAAGCTCACGCCATCGACGGCCGGGGCGCTCTGGCCGGGATAGCGGAAGCTGAGGGCATCGACCGCAATGGCGATCGATGCCTTCTCCTCCGGGTGCGGCAGCGCGGGTTTTTCTGGCTGACGATCCATCGCGGGATCACCTCGTTTTCAGGGGCGCGGCAGCCGCCCCAAGACTTGCACCAAGGCTTGCATCTGCCGGCGAGGAGGGATTATAATACAAACCGACGGTCGGTTTCAATGGCCAAGGGCGAAGCATGGCGGGATGGGTCAAGAAGAGCGCGGATGTCCGGCGCGGCGAACTGCTCGCCGCGGCCCAGGCGCTCTTTTTCACCAAGGGCTACGAGGCGACCACGGTGGCGGACATCATGGAGCGTGCCGGCGTCTCAAAAGGCGGTTTCTACCATCACTTCACCGCCAAGGACGATCTGCTCGAGGCCCTCGCTGAAAGCCTGGCAACCGAGGCCGTCGAGCGTCTGCGTCCTACGGTCGAGGAGGAGGAGGGGCTCGACGCCGTCGCGCGCATGAACGCTGTTCTTGCCGACGCCCGCCGGCTCAAGGTGCAGGATGCCGCCGCGATCCGCGCTGCCTTCGATGTGGCCTTCAGGCCCGAGAATATCGTCCTTTACCATCGCCTCAACCGCGCGACCGGAAAGGTCATGGTGCCGCTGTTTGCGCGCATCCTGCGGCAGGGAAAAGACGAAGAGCTGTTCCGTATCGACGATCCGGTCACGACCGCCGAAATCATCATCTGTCTGGGGACCTCAACCCACGACGCGGTCGCTTCCGCCATTGAAGCTGCGGGGACACCGCGTGCGGACGAGGCGATCGCCGCGCTGGATGAACGCCTGCGCCAGCAGGGCATTGCCATCGACCGCATCCTGGGGCTGCCGGACGGGACGATCGCATTCTGCGAGCCGGGTTTTGCAAAGGCGATCATGAGCCTATCGCCGGGCGGCGGCGCTTGATTTTGTCCGCGCAAAAAGGGAGTTTGGCGCCCGAAAAAGCGGAACACGCCGGGAGGCCTCATTGTCCGACAAAGCCGATCAAGTTCACGACCTGACGCCCGAGGAAGTGGCGCGCGGCCTCACCGAAGGGCGCTATCTGCTCGTCGATGTGCGCGAGCCCAACGAGGTGGCCAACGAGGCGTATCCCGATGCGGTGGTGGTGCCGCTGTCGACGTTCGACGCCGAGCAGATTCCCGACCCCGACGGCAGGACCGTGGTGTTCGCCTGCCGCTCCGGCAAGCGCTCGGTGACTGCCTCGCTCGCCGCGCAGGCCGGCGGCAAGCCGTACAACTCCCATCTCGCCGGCGGCATGCTGGCATGGAAGGCTGCGGGTCTTCCGTCGAAGACGGGCGGCTGACCTCGATCATGAATCCTGTTTTCGCGGACCTGCCGGTCACGATCTTCGAGGCGATGTCGCAACTCGCCCGTGACCATAACGCCATCAATCTCGGGCAGGGCTTCCCGGACGATCCGGGGCCGGAAGACGTCCGGCGCAAGGCCGCCGACGCGGTGCTCAACGGCTACAACCAGTATCCGTCGATGATGGGCATTCCGGAACTGCGGCAGGCCATCGCCACGCACTACAAGCATTGGCACGGTCTCGATCTCGATCCGATGAGCGAAGTGCTCGTCACCTCGGGCGGCACCGAGGCGATCGCCAGCGCTGTGCTCGGCCTCGTGCAGCCCGGCGATGAAGTGATCGTGTTTCCGCCCGCCTACGACGCCTACAATCCGCTGATCCGCGCTGCCGGCGGCGTGCCGAAGTTCGTGCGGCTCGAGCCGCCGCACTGGCGGATTCCGGAGGAGGCGCTGCGCGCGGCGATCACGCCGAAGACCAAATATCTGATGTTCAACAATCCGCTCAATCCGGCGGCGGTGGTCTATCCGCGCGAAGACCTCGAGCTGCTGGCGCGGATCTGTCAGGAGCACGACATCATCGCGATCTGCGACGAGGTGTGGGAGCACGTCACCTTCGACGGGCTCGAGCACACTCCGCTGATCGCCATTCCCGGGATGCGCGACCGCACCGTGAAGATCGGCTCGGCTGGCAAGATTTTCGGCCTCACCGGATGGAAGGTCGGCTTCGTCTGCGCCGCGCCGCAGCTTCTGCGCGTGCTGGCGAAGTCGCACCAGTTCCTCACCTTCACCACGGCGCCGAACCTTCAGGTTGCGGTCGCCTACGGCCTCGGCAAACCGGACGAGGATTTCTACAAGGCGCGCGTCGCGCTGGCGCGCAGCCGCGACCGGCTGAGCAACGGACTCATCAGTCTGGGTTTCCCGGTGATCAAATCGCAGGGAACGTATTTCCTCACCGTCGATCTCAAACCGCTCGGGCTGAATGAAACCGACGAGCAGTTCGCGCGCCGTCTCGTTGCCGACTACAAGGTGGCCTCGGTGCCGGTGTCGGCATTCTACGAGACCGACGCGGTGACATCCGTGATCCGTTTCTGCTTCTGCAAGCGGGATGACGTGATCGATGAAGCATTGGAGCGATTGACCCGCGCGGTGCGCGGCGGAGCTTAAGGAGAATTTGCGATGCGTCTTGTCGCGTGGTCACTCGCCATCGCGGGAATGATGATGTCGGTGTCTGCTCAGGCGGCGGACCGCGTCGTGAACTTCTACAGCTGGTCGAACTACATGGCGCCCGGGGTGCTGGAGGAGTTCACCAGGGAGACTGGAATCAAGGTGGTCTACGACACCTTCGACGCCAACGAGACGCTGGAAACGCGGCTGCTTGCCGGCAAGTCCGGCTACGATCTGGTGGTGCCGACAGCGTATTTCCTGCAGCGCCAGATCGCGGCCGGCGTATTCCAGAAGCTCGACAAGTCGAAGCTGCCGAACCTCGCCAATGCGTGGCCGCTGATCACCGAGAAGCTGGCGATCTACGATCCCGGCAATCTCTACGCCGTCAACTACATGTGGGGCACCACCGGCATCGGCTACAACGTGAAGAAGGTGCGCGAGATCCTTGGGCCTGACGCGAAGATCGATTCATGGGATATCGTCTTCAAGCCGGAGAACCTTGCGAAGTTCAAGGATTGCGGCGTGCACATGCTCGACTCGCCGGACGACATCCTGCCGGCGGCGCTGACGTGGTTGCACATCGATCCGAACTCGATCCGTCGCGAAGATCTGGAGAAGGCGGCGGAGGCACTCGGCAAGGTGAGGCCGTTCGTGCGCAAATTCCATTCGTCTGAATATCTCAACGGCCTCGCCACCGGCGAAATCTGTTTCGTGGTCGGCTGGTCCGGCGACATCATGCAGGCGCAGAAGCGCGCGGCGGAAGCCAACAACGGCGTCGAGATTGGCTACGCGATCCCGAAGGAGGGCGCGCAGATGTTCTTCGACAACTTCGCTATTCCGGCGGATGCCAAGAACGTCGATGAAGCCTATGCGCTGATCAACTATCTCTACCGGCCCGAAGTGGCGGCGAAGAATTCGAACTATCTGACCTACGCCAACGGCAACCTCGCCAGCCAGAAGCTGCTCGATCCCAAGGTCATCGACAACAGGACGATCTATCCGGACGAGGCGACGATGCAGAAGCTGTTCGTCATCACCGCCCGCACGCCGGCGATCCAGCGCGTCATCAACCGCCTGTGGACGCGGGTGAAAACCGGGCGGTGATCTTTTTCTTTCCCTCCCCTCGATGGGGAGGGTGGCCGGCGTGGCCGGCCGGGTGGGGTGAGCGTATCAGTGTGATGACCGCACGCATATCGTGCTCGGCCTTACCCCCACCCGGCATGTTGTTCGCTGGGCTCTCAACATGCCACCCTCCCCACAAGGGGGAGGGATGAAGAAGCCGGGCATATTCTCCTCTCAGTTGTCATGCCCGGGCTTGTCCCGGGCATCCACGTCTTTCTATCGGTGGTCACTGAAGACGTGGATGGCCGGAATAAATCCGGCCATGACGGAGGATAGTTTTGTGCGCCGTCCCCACCCACAAGGGGAAGGGAAGTGTCACCGCCACCTGCGGTGCAGCCACAGCCACTGTTCGGGATGCTCGCGCACCCAGCCCTCGATCACGGTGGTGATCGCCTGCATGGTGCCTTGCACGTCGATCTGTCCCGTTGCGTCGCGCACCGGCACGATTTCGTCCGACAGCTCCGCGCGGAAGCGATGGCCCGGCAGGCGCACGACGCGCACGCCGTGGATCGGGCATTCGATCTGCCGCGCGAGGCGCGCGAGCAGGGGGTTGGCCTTCGTCTTGCGGCCGAAGAACGTCACCTCGACGCCGCGGCCGAAATACTGATCGACCAGCATGCCGACATGCACGCCCTTCTGCAGCGCCTGCGCGAGGCGCAGCGGCGCGTCGTGCGTGGTCGCGATCATCGTGCCCATGTTGACGGCGCGCATGTCCTGGATGGCGCGGTCGGCGGCGGCGATGTTGGGGCGGCGAAAGAGAATTGCGGACTCGAGTCCATAGGCGGGGGCAGCGAGCGCGGGCAATTCCCAGTTGGCGAGATGGCTTGCGAAAATCAGCGCGCCCTTGCCGTCGTTGCGCAACTGCTCGAATTTCTCCGACGTGTCCGCGCCAAGCTCGATGCGGCCGCGTTCGGGATGCTCGACATCGAGATTCCAGATGTGATCGAGATGAGCGAATTCCGCGCCGACGCGGCCGAGATTGTCCCACACGCCATTCAGAATGGTCTCGATCTCGGCCGGCGATTTCTCGGGGAAGGCGGCGGTGAGATTGGCGCGGCCGATTTTGTTTTCCGGCAGCCACGGTCCGATGCGGCGCGTGATCGCGGCGAAGAAGTTCGCGGTCTTGTCGGGATCGAAATAGCGCGTGATGCGCAACAGCCCGACGGCAACGCCGCCGAGGATCGCTCCGCCCACGGGCTTGATGGCGTCGCGCGCGAGCGCCCGGGCACGGAGGAGATAGCGGCGCATCAGAGCGTGACGATGATCTTGCCGAACACCTGCCGGCTTTCCATGCGCTTCAGTGCATCGGCGACGTTCTCGATCGGCACTTCGGTGTCGATCACCGGCTTCATCCCGGCGGCCATCTTGTCGAGGCTTTCGGCGATGTTGCGGATCGAGGCGCCGAACGAACCGAGGATGCGGTACTGCTGCTGGAACAGCTGCATCAGGTTCAGCGTCGTGGTCGGGCCGGAGGTGGAGCCGCAGGTGACGAGGCGGCCACCGCGCTTGAGGCACAACAGCGAGCCGTTGAAGGTGTCAGCGCCGACGTGCTCGAACACGACATCGACGCCCTTCTTCTTGGTGATCTTGCGCGTCACGCCCTCGAAGCGGTCCTCGCGATAGTTGATGACGTGATCGGCGCCGAGCTTCTTGACGCCCTCGATCTTGGAATCGCTGCCGACCGTGGTGATGACGGTGCAGCCGATCGCCTTCGCCATCATGATCGCGGCGGTGCCAATGCCCGAGCCGCCGGCATGGACCAGCACGGTCTCGCCGGGCTGAAGCTGCGCGTTGTCGAACAGCATGTGCTGGACGGTCGAGAACGCGATCGGCGCGCAGGCGGCGTCGCGATCGGACACGCCGTCCGGCACCGGGATCACCAGGCGCTCGTTGAGGTTCATCAGTTCGCGCGCAAACCCGTCGACATGGAAGCCGAGCACGCCGGAGACGTTTTCGCACAGGTTGTCGCGGCCTTCGCGGCAGGCCTTGCATTCGCCGCAGGTGAGTGCGCCGTACATCACGACCTTTTGGCCGGGCTTGAAGCGGGTGACGCCTTCGCCGACCGAGGCGATCTCGCCCGAGGCTTCCGCGCCCACCACCAGCGGCAGCTTGCGCTTGGCGAACGCCATGCCGCGGTAGCCCCAGACGTCGATATGGTTCAGCGCCACCGCCTTGACGCGGATCTGCACTTCGCCCGCGGCCGGGGGCGGCGGCGAGGGAACGTCCGCGATCACCAGTTCGCGGTCGGCAACGAGGGTCAGCGCGCGCATGGGGAAGGGTCCTGCGTAGTCATGATGGGGTGCGTATCGCCGCTCAGCGCGGCGGCGTCAACCGGGGTTATTTACATGAAAGAGAAGGAAGGGCGTTGTTTCCCTCCCCCTCGTGGGGAGGGTCGGCCGAGCGAAGCGGAGGCCAGGGTGGGGGCGGCAACCCCCACCCGACACGTTCCTCGCGAGGCTCGTCACGTGCCACCCTCCCCACAAGGGGGAGGGATGAAGAGGACTCGTGGATAGCACGTAAAATGATCAAGCTGCGGATCCGGCGTCCGGCAGGGATCACACCGGCTCGCCGGTGAGGATCAGCGTGGCGTTCTGGCCGCCGAAGCCGAACGAGTTCGACATCACCGCGGTCACGCGGGCGTCGCGGGCCTTGTTGGGGACGACGTCGAACGGGATCGTCGGGTCGGGGACGTCGTAGTTGATGGTCGGCGGGATGCGCTGATGCTCGAGGGTGAGCACCGAGAATACCGCCTCGACCGCGCCGGCGGCGGACAGCGTATGCCCGACCATCGACTTGTTCGACGACACCGGAACCGTCTGGGTGCGCTCGCCGAACACGGTCGAGATGCCGAGATATTCCATCTTGTCGTTTTCCGGCGTGCCGGTGCCGTGGGCGTTGATGTAGTCGATCTGCTCGACGGTCATGCCGGCATCGTCGAGCGCGTTGCGCACGCAGCCGATGATCGGCTTGCCGTCCGGGCTCGAGCGGGTGCGGTGGAATGAGTCGGCCAGCTCGCCGCAGCCGGCAAGCACGCCGAGGATTTTCGCGCCGCGCGCGGTGGCGGATTCGAGGCTTTCGAGCACCAGCGCGCCGGCGCCTTCGGCCATCACGAAGCCGTCGCGGTTCTTCGAGAACGGACGCACCGCCGCGTGCGGCGGATCGTTCTGGGTCGAGAGCGCGGACAGCAGCGAGAAGCGGATCAGCGCTTCCTGATTGACCGAGCCGTCGGTGCCGACGCACAGCGCCGCATCGGTCTCGCCGCGGCGGATCGCCTCGACGCCGAGCTGGATCGCGGTCGCGCCCGACGCACAGGCGGTGGACAGCGAGATCGGCGAGCCCTTGGTGCCGAACTTGTCGGCAAGATTGTCGGCCACCGAGCCGAAAATGAAACGATGATGATAGTCAGCGAACTTGCCGCCGCCGCTGACGCTCAGCATGTTGTCGTAGTCGATGCCGGCCCGGGCGCCGGTTTCGCGCGCCATGCTCTCGCGGACATACCATTCGACCTCGACCGGCGCGACCGCAAGATACAGCGGTCCGGGGAAGTCGCCCTTGCTGCCGATATTGGCCTCGGCCACCGCTTCCTCCGCGGCGAGGTCCGCGAGTTTCTCGGAGAGCAGGGTAGAGGAGAACGGCTCGACCGGAATGAAATCGACAGTGCCGGCCATCGTGGTCTTGAGGCCGTCGAGCGGAAAGCGGCTGATGGTGCGGATGCCGGATTCGCCTGCGGTGAGCTTGGCCCAGTTGTCGGTCTTGCCGGCGCCGAGCGAGGTCACCACGCCCATGCCGGTGACGACCACGATGGGCCTGCCGAATTTGTCGCGCGTTGCAGTCATGTCGTCCCCGCTTTCACGCCGAAATGGCTTCCACCAGCCCCATGCCTTCGCCGCGCCAATGACCCGCGCCGACCACCACGATCTGGGTCGGCGGCGTTGTCATTTCAAGTTCCACGCCGGCCGGATCGTTGGCAGCGAACAGCACGCCCTTGGAGATCGACAGGGCTGCGAGCGCCAGCCCGAGCGGAAACTGCGCTTCCATGATGTGGCCGAACGACGTGCCGGTGGCGCGCACCGCATGGTCGGGATGGTGGGCGAGGAAGTCGCGTTCTTCTTTCGTGACGCCTGCTGCGCCGGTCGCGCCGGTGATGATCGGCGCATGCGGATCGCTGACGCCGAGTTTGGTCCACAAGCCCTCGAGCGCCGCGGCGACAGTGCCGTCGCCGTTGCGGCGGGCGCGATCGGAGACGACGTTCTTTAGCCGCGCGAACGGCTTGGCGCCGCGTGCCTGCGCATGTTCCTTGGATTCGATCACGAGGAACACGCCGCCCGAGGCAAGCGCGAATCCGCCGGTCTCCTCGTTGCGCGCCCACACCGGCACATGCTTGTTCTTCAGCGGGAAGCCGCCGAACTCGTAGAGCATCAAGAGGTCCTTGCGCTCGCCGTTCTGTGCGGCGCCGACAAGGGCGATATCGCTCTTGCCGTCGGCGATGCGCGCAAGCGCGATGCGCACGGCGTCGAAGCCGGCCGCTTCTTCGCCCATGAAGGTGCGCGACGAGCCGGTGACGCCATGGACGATGGCGATGTTGCCCGCGAGCAGGTTCGACAGCTGCGCCAGGAACAGCGTCGGCCGCAGGTCGCTCATCAGGCGCTCGTTGAGATAGCCCGGCGCGGAATTGCCCTGCACCTGCGCATTGAGGATCGCAGCATCCACGCTGAGATCACGCTCGCCGCCGCCGGCGGCCACGATCATGTCGGTGCGCGACAGGATTTCAGCGTTGCCTTTGATGCCTGCGGAATCGAGCGCGAGCCCGGCCGCATAGGTGCCGATGCGCTGCCACGCCTCCATTTGGCGCTGGTCGCCCTTTTTCGGAATTTGCGCGTCGAACGACACCTTGGCCATCGGGTGCACGACGTAGGGCGCGAACGTGGTTTCGTCCGCAACGACCTTGCGGCCTTGAAGTGCGTCCCAGTGCTGATCGATGCCTTCACCAAGGGAAGAGGCAAGGCCGATGCCGGTGATCCACGCTTCGCGGGATCCGGCAGCTTTCGATGCATCAGTCATGCGCAAGAGCCTGTTGCGGGAAGCCGATTCGTTTCGCGACGCTTTCCATGTGGCCACGCAGTTCGGCGTTGGGGAACGGCGTGTGGCGCAGCGTCAGCGTTGCGTTGCATTTCAGTTTGCCGCCGGAGCTGATCCGCGCGCTGGTGACCGCGAAGCCCGAGCCGTCATGGGCGATCTGCGCCTCCACCGTCAGCTTTTCGCCCGGCAGCACGAAGTCGCGCATCTTGGCTTCCTTTACGGAAGCAAGAAACGGCATGCGCTCGAACTTGAGCAGGCCGATCAGGAGCCAGCCCGAAGTCTGCGCCATCGCCTCGATGAGCAGTACGCCCGGCATCAGGGGATGGCCGGGAAAATGCCCCTCGAAAATCGTGCTCTGCGCAGGAACCTGCGCCTCAACCGTGATGGTGCGCTCGCTGAGATCGAGGCTCGCGATGCGATCGATGAGCTGAAAGTATTCGAGGTGCATGGCGGGGGTTCACGCCCCCTTGGCGGCGACCAGTTCGTCGATGCGCGCGCTAAGGTTCTTCAGGACGAAATACTGCTCAGTGGTTGCCTTGCCGTCGTTGACCTCCTGGGTCCACTTCTCGAGCGGCAGCTTGATGCCGAACGCCTTGTCGATGGCAAACGCGATATCGAGGAAGTCGAGGCTGTCGATGCCCAGATCGTCGATCGCATGGCTTTCGGGGGTAATGGTGTCGCGGGGAATGTCGCAAGTTTCCGCAATGATCTGGGCGACTTGGTCGAATGTGGACGTCATGGTCAAACCTTTGATTTGTCAGATACTTTGCCAGTAACTGGCATGCGACGACCGGTCGGCGCGAAAGCCGCGCCGTTCCCGTTGCGGATTAAAGGCTCGTATAACGGACGGCTGCCCCGAGTTCAATGCCGGCAAGCCGGCCTGGGGATGGCCGCCGGGGTCTCCGACCCGCGGATATGGCTTATTCCCGAAACACCGACGACGAGATGTTGAGATGGGTGGTTCGCGCGTTGATGTGGGCGCAGTCGCGCCGGCCCATCAGCACGCAGTCCTGGGTCTCGCGCAGGTCGGCCAGCCGCATCGCCAGCCAGATGCCGATCAGCGCCAGCACGACCGCGAACGCCGCGGCGGCGAGGTTGGTGAGCATCCGGTGGCGGTATTCCTCGGCGGATTCCGTGCCCCGGGCGTAACGGGCGAGGCCATCGGGGCCGCTCTGGATGTGGCCGAAACCGGCCGCTCCCCGCCGGGGCGCGCGCTCGAGCGTGCGCGGCCGGAACCGGAGGACGCGATGCTCGTCGCTGGATGCGACCGGATGATGAACCGTCATCGGAGTGACCGCCGGGAAGAGGATCGCCGTATCATGGCGCAAGTCTAGCACAGCGAATTCGGGAGAGAAGGGACTGATCCGGCTGCAACGCTCCCGCGATGCTTGAAGTTCAGGCCTTCGGCACCCGGCCCATCATGTAGAACTCGTCGTTCGGGCGCATTTCGGTGACGCTCGCCATGCGGTTCGACAGCCCGAAGAACGCGGTGATCGCGGCGATGTCCCAGATGTCGTCGTCGGTGAAGCCGTGCTTGCGCAGTTCGGCGAAATCCGCCTCGGAAGTGGTCTGGGCCGCGTTGCAGACCTTCATCGCGAAATCGAGCATCGCCTTCTGGCGCGGCGTGATGTCGGCCTTGCGGTAGTTGGTGGCGACCTGATCGGCGACCAGCGGGTTCTTGGCGCGGATGCGCAGGATCGCGCCATGCGACACCACGCAGTAAAGACACTGGTTGGCGGCGCTGGTGGCGACCACGATCATCTCGCGCTCGGCCTTGGTCAGCCCGCTGTCACGTTCCATCACCGCGTCGTTGTAAGCGAAGAAGGCGCGGAATTCGTCCGGCCGATGCGCCAGCGCCAGAAACACGTTGGGCACGAAGCCGGATTTTTCCTGCACGGCGAGAATGCGGGTGCGGATATCCTCCGGCAGCGAGGCGAGCGAGGGGACGGGAAAGCGACTGATCGAAGGCTGAGACATGAGAGAGCGGTTCCTGCAACGAGCGTGACGATTGCGGGAAGCTTAGCGCGGTTTCATGCGAAGTGGATATCCGTTCTCGTGACAAAAACGCGATCGCCGATCCGACACTTTGCCCCTCATGGTGCGTGATATTTCCACGAGTCGTCCCGGCGAAAGCCGGGACCCATATTCCCCGGCTTCGCGGGTCGCAACGCAAGCGGCGTTCATGCACCACAACAACATTCGGTGGTTATGGATCCCGGCTTTCGCCGGGACGACATCGAATATGGATATTAGCGCAGTGGCTTCTTGAGCAGCGAGAAGCGATCGGGATCGAGGCCGAGCGAAGGCTGCAGCAGCGGTGCGTCGCCGCTGCGCGGCAGCGGGCGATCGGCGAAGCGGTCGCCGTACGACGTTTCGGTCTGGTGCATTTCGCGGCTTGAGGTTGCGCCGCGCCAGCGGTCCACCACCGAGCTCACGAAGTTGATGTCGTGGCCGGTATAGGAGGTCGGCGTGGTCGCGATCGTCGCCTCGCTGCGCGGCAGCTGAAACGCAGGCACTTCCTTGAAGCGCAGGCGCGTCGGCAGCGCGACGCCTTCGCCGAACGCCAGCACTTCGCGGGTGCCCAGAGACGGCACGAACGACAGCAGGTTGGCGGCGGCATCCGACACCGCGGAGCGCAGCAGCGACTGGTCGCGGTCGTTGGCAAGGCGCATCGCGAACAGCGTGTTGCACTGGGAAATGATGGTGGCGTCGAGCTCGGCCGGGCGCTGGGTGACGAGGCCGAGATAGACGCCGTATTTGCGGCCTTCCTTGGCGATGCGCGACACCGCCTTGCGAGTCGGGCCGAAGCCGATGCTGCGATCGGCCGAGGCGTAGCGATGTGCTTCCTCGCACACGAACAGCAGCGGCGACACGCCGTCGCTCCACAGGCCGAAATCGAACGCCATGCGGCACAGCACCGACACCACCGAGTCGACGACTTCCGCCGGGAAGCCGGCGAGTTGCATGATGGTCATCGGCCGGCCGTTGGCGGGCAGGCGGAACAGTGACGAGATCACCTCCGCCATGGTGTCGCCGCCGACATTGGCGTTTTCGAACATGAAGGCGTAGCGCGGATCGTTGCGCACCGCCTCGATGCGCGAGATCAGCTTGTGATAGACGATGCGTGACGAGCGGTTCTCGAGCTTGCCCATGCGTTCGTCGATCAGCGAGATCAGATCGACGAGGCGATAGGGCACCGGCGTGTCCGGCGTGAAACCGGTCATCTTGGGATCGGCGCGCTTGATCCCGACGCGGTCGGAGTTCTGGTACTGGGTGTACATCGACTTGGCCATCGGAATGACCTCGACCAGCACCTCGAGTTCTTCCGGCACGCCCGGACGGCCGCCGAACAGGACGTCGACGATTTCCTCGAAGTTGAACAGCCAGAACGGCAGCTTGATGTTGCGCGGATTCATCACCACCGCGCGCTCGCCGAAGCAGCGGCCGTATTCGTTGTGAACGTCGAGCAGGAAGATGCGCAGGTTAGGGCGCACTTTCAGGATTTCGTTGAGCAGCAGCGACACGCCGCTCGATTTGCCGACGCCGGTCGAACCGAGCACGGCGAAATGCTTGCTCAGCATGTCCTCGACATCGACATAGGCGATGACGGACGGATCCTGCTGCAGGTTGCCGACGTTGATCTGGTCCGGTTTCAGCGGCGCATAGACCGTGCGTAGTTCCTGATTGGTCAGGATGTCCACGCTGTCGCCGATGGTCGGATAGCTGGTGACGCCGCGCTGGAAGCGCCCGGAGGGGCCGTGCGAAATCTCGCCGAGCAGATCGACCGAAGCGACCGCGATGTATTTCTCGCCCGCGGCGATGCCTTCGCACGACACCTCGGTGATGATGGCGATCAGCGTCGTGGTGGCGGTGCGGATACCGAAGAACTGGCCGACAGTGGCGCGCGCGGTGAACGGCGTGACGCCCGATGACGGCAGCAGCCCGATCCGCGCCTGCGAGCCGCGTACCGAAACCACGCGCCCGAAAGGAGCCGTCTGGGAAGTCGTCAGCATGAAAGTCGTCGTCCGTCTGCAGCGTAAAGCGATGCCGACTATGCCGCCGTCATGTTGCAGAAAGCGTTAAGCGACAATCGGTTGTGCTGTTTTGTTGTTGTCACCCATGCGGGTGAGGCGGCGCCGGCGTGCGTTGGCTGGCATACGTATTTCACCGCGATTCCAAAGGGCTTGCGCGATGTTGTGCATCATGCGCGCGAGGGCGCGGAAGTTCGTATCTTAACCCTCTGTTTACCAAGGCGACTTGCGAAGGTTTGTCTTTCACGCCTGCATATCGTCCGGACGCGATGCAGCCTGTCTCTCGGTGTCGTCACCGGGCTTGTCCCGGTGACCTCGATAAGGGACGCATCGTGCCTGTCCAAGCGGGATGGCCGGAATAAATCCGGCCATGACAACAAGCTAGCTCCTCATCCTGAGGAGTCTTTTCATCGCTAAAGCCCGCGCAGCCACGGCAACAGAAGCGCATTGACCTCGGCCGGGCGTTCCTGCTGCGTCCAGTGCCCGCAGCCCGGCAGGATGTGCGCGCCGCGCAGGCCGGGCAGTTCGGCTTTCACCACCGGCAGCGGATCGCCGAACATGGTCAGCACCAGATCGCGGTCGCCCGCGATGTACAGCGAGGGCTGTTCGATCCTGCGGCCCTTGAAGTTCGACAGGAACGCGAAATCGCGATCGTTGTTGCGATAGCGGTTGAGCCCGCCGCGAAAACCGGATTGCTCGAACTCGCGGACGTAGGTGTCGATGTCGGCGGCGGTGAGCCACGCCGGAAACGGATCTGGATCGGGCAAACCGGACAGCACGGTGTCGCCGAGTTTCTTGTCGGTCGGCCAGGTGCCGTCGGGCGCGTCGCCGCTCCAGGCGTAATAGAACCGCCGCAGCGCGCTGCGCACATCGCGCTCCATCTCGGATTCCGCTGCACCTTCCTGCGCGAAGTAGTGCTGATAGAAGAACTTTCCGTGCCGGGTGTAGACGTAGTCGATGAGGTCGTTGAGCGAGCGTTTCGGGATGCCGGTATAAGGCACCGACAATCCGGCCACCGCGCGCACGCGATTTGGATGGACGAGGGCGGTGGTCCACGAAATCGGCGCGCCCCAGTCGTGGCCGATGACGACGGCCGGCGTGCCGGGGCTCAGCACATCAATGAGTTGCGCGATATCGTTCGAGATATTCTCGAGCGTGTAGGCCTCGACCGCGTGGGGTTTGTCGGAGCCGCCGTAGCCGCGCACGTCGATGGCGCAGGCGGTGAATCCCGCCGCGGCAATCGGCGCCATCTGGTGCCGCCACGAGTACCAGGATTCCGGAAAGCCGTGGACCATGACCACCAGCGGGCCGGAGCCTTCGATGGCGACGCGCAGCGCGACGTCCTTCAGGGCGATTGTTTTGAGTTCGGCCATGGTGTCCCCAACAGATGGCAGGCGCAGCAAGTAGCGGCGAGGACAGGATACACTCCCTCTCCCCGGCGGGGAGAGGGTTGGGTGAGGGGCAAAGCCCGATAGCGAAATGTCCCTTACCCGGCCGCGTGACCTCTTGGTTCGAGACGCTCCGCTCCTCACCATGAGGAGCGCGCTTTCTTTTCCCTCCCCTTGATGGGGAGGGTGGCCGGCGTAGCCGGCCGGGTGGGGTGATAGGATTGCACTTTTCTTCTGCTCTTGCTCTCGGCGACATAACCCCCACCCGACATGTTGTTCGCTGCGCTCTCAACATGCCACCCTCCCCACAGGGGGGAGGGATGAAGATCCGATGCCGTGCAAATCACGCCGCGTCGGTTCGTGCTGCGCGCAATTTCGCGGCGCGCTCGCGCGCTTCGGACGATGCGCTCGGTCGCGCGCCGGGGCCGGGATGAACGTGGACTTCCTTGGCCTTCAGCGGCTCGCCGCATTCGGAGCACACCATCACCGGGTCGAACATCTTGCCGCAGCCGTGGTGCTCGTGGAGCAGGGGCCGACCGCGTTCGTCGAGCATGTGGGTGTCGCCCCAGTGCACGATGGCCATGATCACCGGATAAAGGTCGAGACCCTTCTGGGTCAGGATGTATTCGTAGCGCTTCGGCGAGTCCTGATAGGGCACGCGGCGCAGCACGCCGAGCCGCACCAGTTTCTTCAGCCGCTCCGCCAGGAGATGTCGGGTGATGCCGAGCGAGGACTGGAACGCCTCGAACCGGCGCACGCGCAGAAAACATTCGCGCAGGATCAACAGGCTCCAGCGGTCGCCGATCACGGCGACGGTGCGGGCCAGCGAGCAGGGCTCTTCCTCGAGCGCGTCCCATTTCATGGCAGTCTCCGCGTGCTTTCCTGTCGGTGCGGCGGGCCTTGCCGGCCGCACCGGGACGATTCAATGTTCCACATTCTAAATAGGCACTTAAACCAATACAATCACCCCATTGCCCGGATTTCAGGCTTAGAATGACCGTAGAACGGCTTTGGGTTTGACAGTTCATTTTTAGAACTTTATGAATCCAACCAACAAATGCGAGGAGATTCCAAGGTGGCCCATCCCTTGAAGGTCGAATTCCTGTTCGATTTCGGCAGCCCGAACGCCTATCTGGCCTGGCGCGTGCTGCCAGGCATCGAACAACGCACCGGCGTCAAGTTCGAGTATGTGCCGATCCTGCTCGGCGGCGTGTTCAAGGCGACCGGCAATGCCTCGCCGGCGGAGACGCTGCGCGGCATCAAAAACAAGCGGGAATATCAAACGGTTGAAACAGAGCGCTTCATCCGCCGTCACAACATCACGACGTTCAGGATGAACCCGTTCTTCCCGGTCAACACCCTGATGCTGATGCGCGGCGCCATCGCGGCCCAGTTCGAAGGCGTGTTCGAGCCGTATTTCGCCGCTGCCTATCATCACATGTGGGAAGACCCGAAGAAAATGGATGATGTCGAGGTGTTCCGCGCCGCCTTCAAGGCGTCGGGGCTCGACGTCGACAAGCTGATGGCGCGCGCCCAGCAGGACGACGTGAAGAAGAAGCTGATAGACAACACCAGCGATGCGGTGGAGCGCGGCACGTTCGGCTCGCCGACCTTCTTCGTCGGCAAGGAGATGTTCTTCGGCAAGGACCAGTTGCGCGACGTCGAGGAATCCATCGTCGAACAGCTTGGCGCCGCCAGGGCCGGCGCTGCGTGACTACGCGCTCCAAAGACATGTAACACCGAAGCGGTCATCCGGATCGCGTGGGCGATCCCGAATTCAAGCGAGGGAAATGCCATGCCGGGTCCGTTGACGGGCGTTCGTGTTCTCGATCTCACCGGCGTGGTGTCCGGGCCTTATGCCACCATGTTCCTCGCCGATCAGGGTGCGGACGTCATCAAGATCGAGCCGATCAGCGGCGACATCACGCGGCGCAGCCGCGCCGCCATCGACAAGGCCGGCGAGTTCTCGGCGCTGTTCATTTCCTCCAATCGCGGCAAGCGCTCGCTGTCGCTCGACATCAAGAGCGAAGCGGGGCGCGAGGTGCTCGGCCGTCTGGTGGCGCAGGCCGACGTGCTGGTGCAGAACTTCCGCCCCGGCACCATGGAGCGCCTTGGCCTCGGCCCGGAAGAGTTGCGCACAAAACATCCGCGCCTGATCTACGTGTCGATCAGCGGCGTCGGCGAGACCGGGCCATACGTGAAGAAGCGGGTCTACGATCCGATCATCCAGGGCCTGTCGGGCTTTTGCGACATCCAGGCCCAGCCGGTGACCAACCGTCCGCAGATGATCCGCACCATCGTCTGCGACAAGACCACGGCGGTGTTCACCGCGCAGGCGGTCTCGTCCGCGCTCTATGCCCGCGAGAAGACCGGGCAGGGCGACCACATCCAGGTCGCGATGCTCGACACCATGATCTCGTATCTGTGGCCGGAAGGCATGATGCAGTACACGGTGGTCGGCGCCGAGGAGAGCGCGCAGGACCCCAAGGATCGGCCCGACCTCGTGTTCCAGACCAGCGACGGTTACATCACCGCCGGCACCATTTCGGATTCCGAGTGGCAGGGCTTCTGCCGCGCGACCGGCGATCCGGAACTGGCGAAGGACGAGCGTTTCAACACGCCGGGCGGGCGGTTCGTCAACGCCACCGCGCGCATCAACAAGATGCAGGAATATATTTCACAGCGCACCACCGCCGAGTGGCTGGAACGGCTCGATGCCGCCGACGTGCCGTGCGCGCCGATCCTGCGCCGTGGCGAGGTGATGCACAACGAGCAGGTGGTGGCGCGCGGCCTGATCGAGGAATTCGACCAGCCGCAGGTCGGCCGCGTGCGCCAGCCCAAGCCGGCGGCGCGGTTTGCGGTTCATGAAGCGGTGATCGGCGGCCCTGCGCCGCGCGTCGGTCAGCACTCGCGCGACGTGCTGCATGAGCTGGGTTACGACGATAGTGCCGTTGAGGCGATGATCGCCGGCAAGGCGGTCAGGGCGGCGGGTTAGGCGTCGCGACCCTAACATACAGAGATCGCGACAATGCGGTCAGTGAACTAAGTCGCCGATCCATCGACGCGTCATGGCCGGATTGATTCCGGCCATGACGAAAATACTCAGCCGACCGTGCAACGTACTCGGGCTCACGCCCCGCGCACCACCTTGTCCAGTGTGATCGGCAGGTCGCGCACCCGCTTGCCGGTGGCGTGGTAGACCGCGTTGGCGATGGCCGCCGGCACGCCGACGATGCCGATCTCGCCGAGGCCCTTGATGCCCATCGGGTTGACGATGCTGTCCTGCTCGTCGACGAAGATCACCTCGACATCGTGAACGTCGGCGTTCACCGGCACATGATATTCGGCGATGTTGGCGTTCATGACGCGGCCGAAGCGGGGATCGATCAGGGTTTCCTCGTGCAGCGCCATGCCCATGCCCCAGATCATGCCGCCCATCACCTGGCTGCGCGCGGTCTTGAGGTTGATGATGCGCCCCGCCGCCACCGCGCCGACCAGGCGGGTGACGCGGATCACGCCCAACTGTTCATCCACCTTCACCTCGGCGAAGATCGCCGAATGGGTGTTGTGGGCATGCTTGCCGTCGTTCTCGAACTGCGTCGCCTTTTCCTGCGCGATGCGCTCGACATTGGCGTGACGCATGGCGTCCGCGATCGTGACGGTGCTGCGCGGATTCTTCTTGGACGTGATCGAGCCGTTGGTCAGCGCCACGTCGTCGGCCCGCGCGCCTTTGAGCGGCGAGTCCGGCATGGCCTGCGCCATCTTCAGCAGTTCGTCGCGGATGGCGTTGCTGGTGGTGACGATGCCGTTCGACACCGAGGCGGCGATCCATGAGCCGCCTTCCACCGGCGATTGCGGCAGCGTCGAGTCGCCAAGCTTGATCGTCACGTTATCGATCGGCAGGCCGAGCATGTCGGCGGCGACCTGCGCCATGATGGTGTAAGTGCCGGTGCCGATGTCGGAGGTCGCGCACGCCACTTCGGCGTGGCCGTTCCCCGTCAGGGTGATGCGCACCGTGATCGGCACCTGCAGCGCTTCCCAGATGCCGGTCGCCATGCCCCAGCCGATCAGGTCGTTGCCGTCGCGCATCGAGCGCGGCGCGGGATTGCGCTTGCTCCAGCCGAACACGGTCGCGCCCTGTTCATAGCACTCGCGCAAATTCTTGCTGCTGAAGGGCATGCCGGTGATCTGGTCGGTGTCCGAATAGCATTTCAGGCGCAGTTCGATCGGATCCATCTTCAGCGCGACGGCGAGCTCGTCCATCGCCGCTTCCAGCGCGTAGACGCCGGTCGCCGCGCTCGGTGCGCGCATATCGCACGATGTCGGCAGATCGAGCCGTGCGATCTTGTGCGCGTAGCTCGCGGTCTCGCTCTTGTAGAGCAAGCCGGACCATGTGGTCTCGTTGCGGTGGAATTCCTCATATTGCGAGGTGATGGTGGTGGCGTCGTGGGTGATGGCATTGAGCGTGCCGTCCATCTTCGCGCCAAGCTGGATGCGCTGGACCATCGCCGGGCGATAGCCGACGAGATACATCTGCTGCCGCGTCAGCACGAGGCGGACCGAGCGCTTGAGCGCGCGGGCGCCGAGCACGGCGAGCACCACCTGAAATTGCGGACGCAGGCCGGAGCCAAAGCCGCCGCCCATATAGGGCGACATCACGCGGATGTCGTCGGGCTCGACCTCGAACACGCCGCACAGATAGCGCTGCACGTTCTGCACGCCCTGAGTCTTGTCATAGACCGTGAGCTTGCCGTCTTGCCATACCGCGGTCGAAGCGAACAGCTCCATCGGATTGTGATGCTCGATCGGCACGACATAGTCGGCCTGATGCTTGATCTCCGACGCCGCGAATGCCTTGGCGGCATCGCCGCGCGCCTTGGCGGGCGCGGGAAGCGCAACGGCCTTGCCGAGCTGCTTTTCAAAATCGGTGACCTGCGGCTGCTCGTCGTAGTCGACCTTCACCAGCGACGCGGCATAGGTCGCGGTCTCGAAGTCCTCCGCCAGCACCAGCGCCACCGGCTGGCCGTTGAACCTGATCTCGCCGTCATAAAGCGGGCGATAGGGCGAGCCTTCCTCGGGCGCGACATCGTCCTTGTAGGCCTTGTCGTTGTCGGCCATCTTCGGTCGGTTCTCGTGGGTGAGAACCGCGAGAACGCCGTCGATTTTTTCCGCTTCGCTGGTGTCGATCCGCTTGACCTTGCCTTTGGCGATGGTCGACATCACCACGCTGCCATAGGCAAGATCGGGTGCACTGTGCTCGCCGGCATAACGCGCCGCGCCGGTGACCTTGTCGCGTCCATCGACGCGGGATGTCGCAGTGCCGATGTAGGATGTCATGGGTTTGCTCGCCTGACCGGTTGCGGGCGCCAGAGGTGCTGCTGTGCTTTCGTGCGCTCCATATCCCAAAGCGCCGATGGCGACGGCGCCTTGCAGCACATCGCGGCGGCTGATGCCGCCCGTGTCGTGAGGATCGGATCGTGTAGAGCATGCCATATCTTCCTCATGCAAATTTGGCCGCTTCATGCGATTTTCTTGTTGGATTGCGATTGCGGCGTGCCGTTCGCGGCTTGTGTCAGTCCGCGAATGATGGTGCGTCGCGCGAGATCGATTTTGAAGGTGTTGTGGCCGAAGCCCTTGGCCCCGCGGAGCACGATGCCGGCGGCGCGGGCGAAGGTGTCGGCGTTGGCGGGCTGGCCCTTGAGCGCTGCCTCGGCGTCCGGATTGCGCCACGGTTTATGCGCGACGCCGCCCAGCGCCAGCCGTGCCTCGCGGATGGTGCCGCCATCCATCTCGAGCGCCGCCGCGACCGAAACCAGCGCGAAGGCATAGGATAGGCGATCGCGGATCTTCAGGTAGGTGTAGTTGGTGTTGAAACCCTTCGCGGGAAGTTCGACAGCGGTGATGATTTCCTTCGGGTCGAGATTGGTGTCGCGCTGCGGCGTGTCGCCGGGCAGGCGGTGGAAGTCGGCCATCGCGATCGTGCGCTCGCCATTGGGGCCGGCGACATGGACCTTGGCGTCGAGCGCGACCAGCGCCACGCACATGTCGGACGGATGGGTGGCGATGCAGGCATCGCTGGTGCCGAGAATGGCGTTGATCCGGTTGATGCCGTCCTTCGCCGAACAGCCGGTGCCGGGTTCGCGTTTGTTGCACGGCGTTGTGACATCATAGAAATAGAAGCAGCGCGTCCGCTGCACCAGATTTCCGCCAGTTGACGCCATGTTGCGCAGTTGCGCCGACGCGCCGGCGAGGATCGCGCTCGACAGCATCGGGTAGCGCTGGGCCACCAGCGGATGCCAAGCGAGATCGGAATTCGGCACCAGCGCGCCGATCCGCAAGCCGCCGTCGGAGGTCTCCTCGACCTTGGTCAGCGGCAGGCGGGAAATGTCGATCAGCCGGGTGGGATGTTCGACCTCGTATTTCATGAGATCGACGAGGTTGGTGCCACCGGCGATGAATTTCGCCGAGGTGTCGGCCGCGATCTGTTTCAGCGCATCGGCGACGTCGGTCGCGCGCGAATACTGGAAATTGTTCATGATGCCCCCATGGCCTGCTGAATGGCGGCGAGGATGTTCGGATAGGCAGCGCAGCGGCAGATGTTGCCGCTCATCAATTCGCGGATCTCGTCTGGCGTCTTGGCCTTGCCCTCGGCGATCAGGCCGACCGCCGAGCAGATCTGGCCCGGCGTGCAATAGCCGCACTGGAAGGCGTCGTGATCGATGAACGCCTGCTGCACCGGATGCAGCGCGCCATCGGTGGCGAGCCCTTCGACGGTGACGACCTCGGAGCCTTCCTTCATCACCGCGAGGGTGAGGCATGAATTGACTCGCCTTCCATCCACCAGCACCGTGCAGGCGCCGCACTGGCCGTGATCGCATCCTTTCTTGGTGCCGGTGAGATCGAGACGGTCGCGCAAGGCGTCGAGCAGGGTGGTCCAGGGCGCGATATCGAGTTTGGTCTTGGTGCCGTTGATGGTGAATTCGACGGCCATCAGGCCGGAAGGCTGGGGTGCCGCGCTCGCAGCGCTTGACCTTGCCATGGGCGTTCTCCGCATATCGAAGATGAACCGGCGACAACGCGGCACACGGGGACTGGTTCCCGTGCGCCTCCGTATCATTCGCACGGCTCAAGATAGGCATCGTTCGTGGTGGTTCGGTGACGCGGCGCCGGTCGTCTGAACTCCTCGTGGACGCGTGATGTTTCTACGGGTCGTCCCGGCGAAAGCCGGGACCCATACTCTTGGGCTTGGCGGGTCGCGGCACAGTCAGAGTGTATAAGTCACAATAATGTTCGGTGGTTATGGGTCCCGGCTTTCGCCGGGACGACACTGAGCAAGAGGACGTCGCCGGTGCGCACGATCGCCGGAATAAATCCGGCCATGACACCTCACTTGTTTCATGTGCCTGACGATTTCATGGGCATCGAGCCGGTGGCCGCACGACCGGCTCACCCGGCGCAGGTGGCTGGTTGGCGATCTTGCCTTGTTGATAGGCAGGGCGGGCCTGCATCCGCTCAAGATAAGGCTGCGCGTTGTCGCAGATGCCGACGCCATAGGCGATGGCCCAGTCGAGACAGGTGGTGAGCAGGATGTCGGCGCTGGTGAAGCGCTCGCCCATCAAAAATTCGCGACCGTCGGCCAGGGCCACTTCGACATGGCGCAGTTGCTCGCGGAAATACTCGCCGGCCTTGGCGACGACCTCCGGCGCGATGCCGTAGATCGGCCCCAGCGCATTGGCGCCGTGACGGCGCATGACATAAAGGCTGGTCGAATCCAGTTCGGTGACGATGAAAAAGCACCATTCGAGCCACGCCGCATAGTCGCGCTGCGTCTCGGGGATCAGCGCGCGCTCGGGCGTCGAATAGGTCCGCGACAGATAGGCGACGATGGCGGCGCTTTCGCCGATCGAGAAATCGCCGTCCTGCAACAGCGGAATTTTCTGGCGCGGATTGAGGCTGGTGTATTCGACGGTCTTGGTCTCGCCGGTGCGTGGGCCGATGGCGCGGGTCTCGTAGGGCAGGCCGAGTTCGGCGAGGGCCCAATGCGCGCGCACCGTGCGGCTGGTGCCGACACCCCACAGCACGAGGTTCGGCGCGGCCGCCATCACCACTTCTCCACCGAGGGCCGCAGATCGAGTTCGTGAGTCCAGCCGTCGCGATGCTGGTTGTGGGCGAACCAGTAAGCTTCCGCAATCGACGAGGTCTTGGTCAGGCTGTCGGCGGGCATCGTCTTGGCATCGACGCCGCGCGCGGCCATGCGCTGATGGATCGCGTCGCTATCGACGGCGGCATCGATCAGAAGATGCACGACGTGGATGTTCTTCGGCCCGAGTTCGCGCGCCATCGCCTGCGCCACGGCGCGCAGGCCGAACTTGGCGGAGGAGAATGCGGCGAAGCCAACACCGCCGCGCACGCTGGCGGTGGCCCCGGTGAACAGGATGGTGCCGCGTCCGCGCTGCGTCATATAGCGCGCGGCCTCGCGGCCGACCAGAAAGCCGCCGTAGCAGGCCAATTCCCACGCCTTGAAGAACAGCTTTTCGGTGGTTTCCAGCAGCGGCTTGTTGACGTTCGACCCGGCGTTGTAGAGGCAGACCTCGATCGGGCCGACGTCCTTCTCCACCTGCGCGAAGAAATCCTGCACCGCCGCTTCCTGCCGTGCATCGACGCTGAAGGCGCGGACGTCGAAGCCCTCGGCCTTCATCTCATCGACGAGCGCCTGTGATTTCGCGGTATCGCGCCGCGCGATGCATACGGTGTAGCCGCCCTTGGCGAAGCGCCGCGCCACGGCCGCGCCGATCGCGTCGCCGGCCCCGACCAGCACCGCCACGCCCTTGCTCTCCGCCATCGCGCGCTCCCTATAAGTTCTTATTTGATACTTGAAGATAGCGGGCGAAGGAAGGGTTGTAAATCGGGGATTGTCGGGGGCTGATTGCTGGAACGACACCGGGCAGGAGATTTGTTCCTCATGGTGAGGAGGCGCGTTAGCGCCGTCTCGAACCATGAGGTCGTGATGTCTCTGTCATGGCCGGGCTTGTCCCGGCCATCCCGATCAGGTCCCGGTTTTCCGATTGACTAGTTCCAAAAAGGAACGTTTATTCGGGAGGGAAACAGCAAGGAGACAATCGTGGCGAGTGCGATGGAGGTCGTCGAGGTGGCGGAGATTCTGGCCAATCTTCCGCAACGGATTCATCAGGCGATGGATCGCGCCGTCGCGGACACTCCCGACCATCCCGCGCTGATCGAAGGCGACACCATCTGGACCTATCGCCACCTCTGGCAGGCGGTGGGCGACACCGCCGCCGCGCTGCAAGCCCTCGGCATCCGTCCCGGCGACCGCATGATGATCGTCAGCGAAAACTGTATCGCGCTCGCGGCGCTTTTGTTCGGCGCCAGCCGGATCGGCGCGTGGGCCATCGTGGTCAATCCGCGCCTGTCGCCGCGCGAACTCGACCAGATTCGCGAGCACAGCGGTGCGCGGCGCATGTTCTTCACCGCGGGTGTGTCGAAGGAAGCGGCGAACCATGCCGCGAATTGCGGGGCGGCATCGCAGGCCATAGGCCCGCTGACCGGCATCGGCGTCAGTACGCTCAACGACGACGCGACGCCGGAGCCGCCGGAAGACAGCGCCGCCAGACAGGTCGCGGTGCTGATCTATACGTCCGGCACCACCGGCACGCCCAAAGGCGTGATGCTGACCCACGAGAACCTGCTGTTCAGCGCCGCGACCACCGGGCGTTTCCGCAGGCTCGATCACAACGACGTTCTTTATATCGTGCTGCCGATCTCGCACATCGTCGGCATTTCGCTGTTGATCATGACGCTGCTGACCGGCAGCACCGCGCGTCTTGTCAGCAAATACGATCCGGCGGCGCTGGCGAAGGCAATCGCGGAGGAGGGCGTCACCGTCATCAACGGCGTGCCCGCGACCTATCAACGCCTGCTCGAATACAAGGCCGTCGCCGGATTGCCAAAACTCCAGCGCGGCACGTTGCGCCTGATGAGCGTCGCCGGCGCACCGCTCGATCCCGATCTCAAGGCGCGGGTCGAGGCGGAGCTTGGCCTGCCGCTGCTCAACGGCTACGGCATCACCGAATGTGCGCCGGGCATTTCCGGCGTGCGGTTCGATACGCCGCGCGGCGATACCAGCGTCGGCGCGCTGCTGCCGGGCGTCGAAGCGCGGATCGTCGACCTCGAACGGCAACCGGTGAAAGACGGCGAGGTCGGCGAACTGCATGTGCGCGGACGCAACGTGATGCGCGGCTATTATCGCGCGCCCGATCTCACTGCCAACGCCATCGACACGGATGGCTGGTTCAACACCGGCGATCTCGCGCGGATGGAGAATGGCGGGCTATTCATCGCCGGCCGCACCAAGGAAATGATCATCCGCTCCGGCTTCAACGTCTATCCGGCGGAGGTCGAGGCCGTGCTCAACGCGCACGACGCCGTGGTGCAGTCGGCGGTGGTCGGGCGCAGCGTCGGCGGCAACGAGGAGGTGGTGGCGTTCGTGCAACTGCTGCAGGGCACGGCGATCACCGCGACAGATTTGATGGCCTTCGTCCATCCGCAACTTACCTCCTACAAGCGGCCGTCCGAGATCATCGTGCTCGATGCACTGCCTGCGACGTCAACGGGCAAGATCCTCAAGCACAAGCTGGCGGAATCGTTGCGCGGTGCGTGAGATAGTTCCGCCTTGCGGAATTGCCGTCGGCGCGCGGGCCTGACATTCTTGGGATAACTTCGACGATCAACGGGAGGATTTCACGTGAAGACAGCCATCACCGAAATGTTCGGCATCCAGCATCCGATCATCCAGGGCGGTATGCATTATGTCGGGTTCGCCGAACTGGCCTCGGCGGTCTCCAATGCTGGCGGCCTCGGCATCATCACCGGTCTCACCCAGAAGACGCCCGAGCTGCTGGCGAAGGAAATCGCGCGTTGCCGCGACATGACCGACAAGCCGTTCGGCGTGAACCTTACGTTCCTGCCAACCTTCGCCGCGCCGCCTTATCCCGAATACATCGCTGCGATCCGCGAGGGCGGCGTCAAGATCGTCGAGACTGCCGGCCGCAGCCCCGAGCAGTACATGCCCGCGCTGAAAGCCGCCGGCATCAAGGTGATCCACAAATGCACCTCAGTGCGCCATTCGCTCAAGGCCGAGGCGATCGGCTGCGATGCGGTGAGCGTTGATGGTTTCGAGTGCGGCGGTCATCCCGGCGAAGATGATATGCCGAACATGATCCTGTTGCCGCGCGCCGCCGAGGAATTGACAATTCCGTTCGTCGCCTCCGGCGGCATGGCCGATGCGCGCAGCCTCGTCGCCGTGCTGGCGATGGGTGCGCAGGGCATGAACATGGGCACGCGCTTCATCGCCACCAAGGAAGCGCCGGTGCATGACAACGTCAAACAAGCGCTGGTCAAGGCGACCGAACTCGACACCCGCCTGATCATGCGCGCGCTGCGCAACACCGAGCGCGTGCTCACCAACGCCAAGGTCGAGCGGCTTCTCGAGATCGAGCGCGAAAAGGGCAAGGACCTCAAGATCCAGGACATCATGGATCAGGTCGCCGGCGTCTATCCGAAGGTGATGATCGACGGCGACATGGATGCCGGCGCGTGGAGTTGCGGCATGATGGTCGGCCTGATCCACGACATTCCGAGCGTGAAGGAGTTGATCGATCGTATCATGGCCGATGCCGAACAGATCATTCGCGGCCGGCTGACCGGCTTCCTCGACGGCAAGGTGGCGCCAGTGAAAGCGGCTGAAAAGGTGGCGTGATGCACGCCGTTTCCGGGATGCTGCGGTCGTTGGAATCCGATTGATATTACAGAGGTGTCATGGCCGGGCTTGTCCCGGCCATTCACGTTTTTCCCGCGGGGTTTGGAAATGACGTGATGTTTCCGCAAGTCGTCCCGGCGAAAGTCGGGAGCCATACTCCCGGACTTGGCGGGTCGTAACACAGGCAGAGTGGATGCGTCACAACAATGTTCGGTGGTTATGGGTCCCCGCGTTCGCGGGACGACATCGAATGTGTCGCGCTTGTCTCAGGGACTGCCTCGAACCATGACGAGTTTATTTTCTCTCCTCATGATGGGAGCGATGAGTTCACGATATACCGCGCGTGTTCGACTCAAAAGATTGCTGAGCCGCAAACTGCGAAGCGTTTGATCGCGGAATTGCGAATGTCGATCTGATCGGAGCGCGTCAGCGGTAATTCACGCGTCATCGCTCGCGCGATTTCGCAATCAAACCGCAACCGTTCCGAAAACAGTTTCGCTCTGCGAACTGCGCGATATGTCAATTCGTCGCAGGTGCGTGCGCGAGTTTGACTCGCCTTGCGCGCGTCGTGCAACTTCGATCAATCAACAATCAAAAATAACAACGACTAAAAGGAGACACGTCGATGCATCGCCATCCGATCAAATCCATCACAACGTTCGCGGTTTCAGCGGCATCGGCGTTGCTGCTGTTCCAGAACATTGCGGTTGCGCAGGAGAAGGTTACCTGGCGCGTGCAATCGCATTGGCCCAACGCGAGCAGTTCGTTCAAGGACAGTCTCGGCGTTCTCAAGACCAAGATCGAGGCCTGCACCAAGGGGCAACTTGTTCTGGAACTGCACGAGGCCGGCGCGTTGTTCCCGGCCAAGGAAATCTTCCCGGCGGTCAAGCGCGGCATCATCCAGATGGGAACCATCTCGCCGGCGTATCTGCCGGAAACGGTTCAGACTGCGGGCATCGCCTCGGGCCTGCCGTTCGCGTTCCGCAACGTGTGGGAAACCGCGTATTTCCACCAGCGTCTTGGCTTCGAAAAAATGATCCGCGACGAAGTCGCGGCGCACGGCGTGTTCTATTCGACCGACAAGGTTTACCCGACCGAGATGGTCGCCAAGGAGCCGGTCAAGTCGCTTGATGATTTCAAGAAGCTCAAGATCCGCTCGTCCGGCGTGTTGCAACGCTTCCTCACCGAGGCGGGCGCTTCTGCGTCCTATCTGCCGGGCCCCGAAATCTATCCGGCGCTTTCCACCGGCGTGATCAGTGCGGTGCATTGGGGCGCGGTGCAGGGCGCCGACAGCATGGGCCTCTATGAGGTCGCGAAGAATCACATCCGCCCCGCACTCAACATCGCCGGCACCGACGCCTTCGTCATCAACCAGAAGGCGCTCGACAAGCTGTCGCCCGACGTCAAGAAATGCGTTCTCGATACCCTCGAGCAGCAGTTCTGGGCGCGCACCAACGAATATCTCTATCTCGAGCAGTTGACCCTCGCCAAGGTGACCAAGACCAAGGGCGTGAAAATCAATGAGCTTCCGCCCGAGGTGCTGGACCATTTGACCAAGGTCGCGGCCAAGCAGTGGGAAGAGGAAGGCAAGAAGGGACCGAATGCCGCCAAGGCGCTCGAGACCCTGAAAAAGTTCCTGACCGACCTCGGCTACATGAGCTGACGCTCGTCCGCGATCCGGGACTGCCCCGGATCGCGGATATGTCTTGCTTCCCCCGGAGTCATTTCCCATGCAGGCGATCATCGCAGTGTTGCGCGGCGTCACGCGCCTCAATGAATTCATCGGGCGCTGGGTGGCGCTGCTGATCTTGGTGATCTTCGCGTTGCTGATTGCCGAGATCGCATTCCGCTATGTGCTCGGCGCGCCGATGGTGTGGACCGGCGAACTTACCCAGATGGTATTTGGCGTTTATGCGGTGCTGTCAGGCGGTTACATCCTGGCCCATGGCGGTCACGTTAACGTCGATCTGATCTATACGCGGTTTTCGCCGCGGACAAAGGCGATCATCGACGTGCTGACGTCGGCGCTGTTCTTCCTGTTCATCGGCGCGCTGCTCTATTTCGGCAGCTCGCTCGCCTATGAATCGATGGAGTTCTGGGAGCATTCGCAATCGGCGTGGAATCCGCCGATCTGGCCGGTGAAGCTGATGATCCCGGTCGGCGCGTTCCTGATCCTGCTGCAGGGTATCGTCAAGCTCGCTCGCGACATCCTGATCGCGCTCGATCATTCGCCGCCAGACGGTTTACAGCTTGAGCGCATCGGAGAGCAGCATTGAGCATCGGGGTCCTCACGCTTCTGTTCTTCGGCGCACTGCTGCTTTTCCTCATGCTCGGGCTGCCGCTGGCGTTCGTGCTTGGCGGCGTGTCGATCATATTCCTCTACTTCACCTGGGGAATCGATTCCTTCTATCTCGTTGCCTCGCAGATGTGGGGCAGCATGAACAGCTTCACGCTGGTGGCGATTCCGCTGTTCGTCTACATGGCGATGATCCTGGAAGGAAGCGGTGTCGCACAGTCGCTGTACCGGATGATGCATCTGTGGTGGGGCGGTGTGCGCGGCGGCCTTGCCATGGGTACGGTGGCGATCTGCACCATCTTCGCGGCGATGGTTGGTATCAGCGGCGCCGCCGTGGTGACGATGGGTACCATCGCGCTGCCGGCAATGCTTGAGCGCGGCTACGACAAGCGGATGGCGATCGGCTGCATCAGCGCGGGCGGCGGGCTCGGCATCCTGATTCCGCCGAGCGTCTTGATGATCCTCTATTCGCTCATCACCGGCGCCTCGGTCGGCAAGATGTTCGCTGCCGGCGTCATCCCCGGCGTCATGATCGCGCTGATGATCTGCGCCTACATCTTCATCCGCTGCTGGCTGCAGCCGGAGCTGGGGCCGGCGCTGTCCAAGGAACAGCGCGGCGATTGGGGCGAGAAGTTTGCGGCCCTGCGCGCGGTGCTGTTGCCGATGCTGATCGTCACCATGGTTCTGGGTTCGATCATGTTCGGCATCGCGACGCCGACCGAGGCCGCCGCCTGCGGCGTGCTCGGCGCGATGATCTCCGCCGCGGTCCACGGCAAGATGACCTGGGCGCTGCTGCGCGATTCCGCGATCCGCACCTTCACGCTCACCGGCATGATCATGTGGATCCTGTTCGCGGCGCATTCCTTCAGCGCGGCCTATCAGGGCATGGGCGCGCAATCGCTGATTCAGAATCTCGCGGGTCACATCCCCGGCGGACCATGGGGCACGATCATCTTCATCCAGATCGTGCTGCTGCTGCTCGGCATGGTGCTCGATCCGGTCGGCATCATGCTGATCACGCTGCCGGTGTTTCTGCCGATCGTCACCGGATTCGGATTTGACCCGATCTGGTTCGGCATTCTCTTCATCATCAATATGGAGATCGGCTATCAGACGCCGCCGTTCGGCTTCAATCTGTTCTACCTCAAGGGCATCGTGCCGCCCGGCATCACCATGGGCGACATCTATCAGTCGGCGACGCCGTATACGCTGGTGCTGATCCTCGGACTGATCATCATCATGCTGTTCCCGGCGCTCGCGACCTGGTTGCCCTCGCTGGTGCTCTAGGCAAGCGGCGTTGGCAAAGCGGATAGGGTCCGGGCGGCAGCGGCCGGACAGCCGTCACTATTCGGCCCTGATGTCGAGATGACAGAACGGTGGTCGGATACGGCGGGGACATTCCGAGGGTGGCTGGGGAACTAGGATTCGAACCTAGATTGACGGAGTCAGAGTCCGCAGTTCTACCATTGAACTATTCCCCAATGATCTCAATCTCTTAGAGAGATCCTTGGATATCGGAGGCGAGGGCCAGAGCCGCAAATAGGCGCTCCGATGGCGTTCTTTTGCCAGACCTTCGCGGGAAGTCAACATGTCCTGCGAAAATCGGCGCTAACGGCCCACAAATCAAAATGGCCGCCCTTTCGAGGCGGCCATTTCCATATGGGACCGGGCTGTGTGCATTCAACGGGAGTTTTTTTACTCGCCGATCACATCGCCGAACAGCACCCATGCCTTGCCGTCGAAACGCGCCATCTTCATCTGCTGAATTGGCGTCGAATTCTCCGGCGAGGTGTTGATCTTGATGCCGGGCAGCAGCATCGGCAGTTCGACATCCGTGAGATGGGTGGCTTGTTTGATGATGTTGGCGCGGCTGAGGTCGTCCTTGCAGTTGCTCAGCACCCGCGCCATCAACTGCGCCGCCGTGTAGCCCTGCACGTTGAGCAGGTCGCCGGGATCGGCGCTCGGCCGATATTTCTTCATCCAGGCGAGATAGTCCTTCACGGCCGGATCATCGGCGAGCGCCTTGTCTGCGGGGTCCTTGAGATAGAGCCCGGTGACGACGCCGACAGAGTTCTCAAGGCCGGCCGGCTTCAGCACCGCTGCGACCGAATTCGACACCGCCGGCAGGATCATCAGCGGCTTCCAGCCGAGGCTCGCGACTTTCTTGATCGCCATCGCAGCGAATTTCGGCGTCGCTTCGACGAAGAACACATCCGCGCCTGACTGCTGCATCGAGACGATCTGCGAGTCGATGGTCGGATCGGTCGTCAGATACGTTGTGGTTGAGACCAACTGCTTGACGTGGTCGCCGAGACCTTCCTTGAACCCACGCAGATAATCCTTGCCGGCGTCCTCGTTCGGAATGATCAGCGCGATCTTCGCATCCGGCTTTGTTTTCAGGATGTACTTGGCGTACACGCGGCCTTCGAGTTCGTAGGTCGGGTTGAGGCCGACGGTCCATGGAAAGTGCTTCTGGTCGTTCCAGCGGCTCGCACCGGACGAGACGAAAATCTGCGGCACCTTCTTGGCGTTGAGATATTTCTGCACCGCGATGTTCGGCGCCGTACCGACCGAACTGAACATCGCCAGCACTTCGTCCTGCTCGACGAGACGCCGTGTCTGTTCGACGGTCTTCGGTGACGAATAGGCATCGTCGAGCGTGATGAACTCGACCTTGTGACCGTTGATGCCGCCCTTGTCGTTGAGCATCTGGAAATAGGCGCTTTCGGCAGCACCGATGGTGCCATAGGCCGAGGCCGGACCGCTATAGGGCGCGGTGTTGCCGAGCTTGATCGGGCCATCGAATGCGAAAGCGGAAGAGGTTGCGACGAGCGACAGACCGGCGATCGTCAGGATCGTTCCAGGTTTAATTTTGCGGAATGACAAGCGGGTGGTCTCCTTTTTTGTTCTTGTTCTGAGGCATGATGGCGCGTGTGCCGCGTCACAGTGCGACAAAACGTAACATCCGTGCCGAAGGCGAACAATTCAGGCAGGTGGAGACGAGGGCAGTTTGTCTTTCGCAGGGGCCTTTTCACGGATGTGAAATCCGCGCGAGGGCGATCGTAGCGTTCTATTTTGAATGATCGATAGGCTGCTTGTTGGCCAATGATCAGATCGCGATCTTACGATGGCGGATCGGCGCGCCGAAAGTCAGGCTGCCGGCGGCATCGATGATCGAGTTGGTGTCGAGACCATAGTGCGCATAGAGGTCGTCGATGGTTCCAGTCTGGCCGAAGTGCTGGACGCCGAGCGCCTCGACGCGATGGCCGTGCACGCTGCCAAGCCAGCCGAGCGTTGCCGGATGGCCGTCGATCACGGTGACGATGCCGCAATCGCGTGGCAACGGTTCGAGCAACCTTTCAATATGGCTCGGCTCGCGCGGGCCGCCATTGCGTCGCTGTTTGCGCGCGCTGGTCCAGCCGGCGTGAAGCCGATCGGCCGACGTCACCGCAAGCAGGCCGATGTCGCGACGGCTTTCGCCGAGCAGGCCCGTGGCTTCGATCGCCTCCGGCGCGACAGCGCCTGTGTAGGCGATCACCAGTTCGGCATTGGGGCCGGGCGCGCGCAGCCAGTAGGCACCGCTGGCGATATCGCGTTCGAGTTCCGGCGTGATCTGCCGCTGCGCCTGTTCGATCGTCCGCGTCGACAGCCGTAAGTAAACCGCGCCTCCATCGTCGCGCTGCATGTGCTCAAAGCCCCAGCGCATGATCACCGCGAGTTCATCAACAAAGGCGGGTTCGAACGAGGCGAGGCCATCTTGCGCCATGCCGATAAGTGGCGTTGCGATCGACTGATGCGCGCCGCCCTCGGGCGCCAACGTGATGCCGGACGGCGTTGCTGCCACCATGAAGCGGGCATCCTGATAGCAGGCATAGTTCAAGGCATCGAGACCGCGCTGGATGAAGGGATCGTAGAGCGTGCCGATCGGCAGCAGCCGCTCGCCATTGATCGAATGCGACAGACCGAGTGCCGACAGCATGATGAAGAGATTCATCTCTGCAATGCCGAGTTCGATGTGCTGGCCTTTCGGAGAAAAATCCCACGTGAAGGTGGAGGGAATTTTCTCCTTGCGGAACAGGTCGGTATTCTCCGCCATCGCGAACAGGCCGCGTCGGTTGACCCACGGGCCAAGATTTGTCGACACCGTGACGTCGGGTGACGTGGTGACGATGCGGTCGGCGATCGGCAAATTGCTGCGTGCGAGTTCGTTGAGGATCAGGCCGAAACCTTGCTGTGTTGACATGCGTGGCGACAGCGAAACGGCAAGCCGCTCGGGTACGCCGAATGTCGGCGCATCGAGGCGCCGCGTGCCTTCACGCGCGAACGGAACGTCGGCGAGAAATTGCTCGATCGCCGCAGTATCGGACAATCCCTCAAGCTTGTCCCATTCGTTGCCGGGGCGGATGTTCTGCGCCGCACGGAACGTTTCCATCTGCGCGACCGTCATCAATCCAGCGTGGTTGTCCTTGTGGCCCTGGAAGGGCAGGCCGACGCCCTTGATCGTATAGGCGATGAAACACACCGGGCGGTCATGATCGACTGCCTCAAAGGCTTCGAGCATGCTCGCCATGTCATGGCCGCCGAGGTTGGACATCAATGCGAGCAGTCCCTCGTCGCTGTAGCTTTCGATCAGGCGCGTGACGGCACCCTGATCACCGATGTCGTCGAGCAGATGTTTGCGGAAGGCCGCGCCGCCCTGAAAACACAACGCGGCGTACATCTGGTTGGGGCAGGTGTCGATCCAGCGCCGCAGCGCGTCGCCGCCGGGCTTGGCGAAGGCGTCAAGCATCAACTTGCCGTATTTCACGATCACTACGTCCCAGCCGAAATTGCGGAACATTGTCTCGAGCTTTTCCCACAGTCCTTCGCGAACCACGGCGTCGAGACTCTGGCGGTTGTAGTCGATCACCCACCAGGTGTTGCGCAGGCCTTGCTTCCAGCCGTCGAGTAGCGCTTCGAAGATGTTGCCTTCATCGAGTTCGGCGTCGCCGACCAGCGCGATCATGCGCCCCTCGGGGCGATCCCTCATCCAGCCGTGGGCCTTGACGTAGTCCTGCACCAGCGAGGCGAAGGCAGTTTGCGCGACGCCGAGGCCAACGGAGCCGGTCGAGAAGTCAACATCGTCGGTGTCCTTGGTGCGCGAAGGATACGACTGCGCGCCTTTGAAGCCGCGGAAGTTCTCGAGTTTCTCGCGGGCCTGGTGGCCGAGCAGATACTGGATCGCGTGGAACACTGGGCTGGCGTGCGGCTTCACCGCGACCCGATCCTCCGGTTTCAGCACGCTGAAGTAGAGCGCCGACATGATGGTGGCGAGGGAGGCGGATGAGGCCTGATGCCCACCAACCTTGAGGCCATCGCTGGTTGGTCGGATGTTGTTGGCGTTGTGAATGGTCCATGACGACAGCCACAGCGCCTTCCGGGCGAGGGCTGACAGGATTTCGAGGCGGCTTGGTTCGAAAGACATGGCGCTGCACCGGCTGAGAGTCGCCGGAATCGTAACAACCGCGCCGCGTTTAAAGTTCCCAATTTTTGTCGACGACAGCAGTCTTATTGGTATGATGTCCTAATCATTCGCCATTCTGTGGGATTTTTTATCAATGTCTGAACTCGATGCCATTGATCGCAAGATCCTCGCCCTGCTACAGGGCGACAGCCGCCTGACCATGCAGGAACTCGCGGACCGGGTTGGACTGTCGGTGTCGCCGTGCCATCGCCGAGTGAAGTTGTTGGAAGAACGCGGCGTGATTGCGCGCTACATCGCGATGGTCGATCAGAAAGCCGTCGGGTTGCCTGTCAGCGTTTTCATTTCGATCAAGCTGGCGCGGCAGAAGCAGGAAGACCTCGATCGCTTTGCGCGGGCGATCGCCAAATGGCCCGAGGTGCTGGAATGCTATCTCATGACCGGCAATCGCGATTATCTGCTGCGGGTGGTGGCGGCCGATCTGCCGTCCTATGAAGCCTTCCTGAAGACCAAGCTGACACGGCTCGATGGCATCGCGTCCATCGAGTCGAGCTTCGCCCTGTCGCAGGTCAAATACTCGATTGCATTGCCGGTCTGAGATACGGCGTCAGGTCAGACCCTGCCACAGCAGGCCGAGCGAGATCAGCAGCAGCAGAATGTAGGCGATCCGATAGAACCAGTCGGTCGGCGTGCGGCGAACCAGCCAGAAGCCCGCAAAGTTCGCTGCCACCGCGAGCGGAAGCAGGACCAGCGACGTGGTGAAGTTCGGCGCGGAAAATTGCTTGAGCATGAAGTAGGGCGGCACCTTCATTGCGTTTACTGCGCAAAAGAACAGGGTTGAGGTGCCGACGAATGTCATCTTCGGCATTCGCTGCGGCAAGGTATGGGCCTGAAAAGCAGGCCCGCCGCCCTGAATAACGAAAGAAGTGAAACCCGAAACGCTGCCCCAGATGAACCCGCCCAAAGCGGTGCCCTTGTGTGGCTCGACGCTGCCGCGGCGCAGCCAGGCGTGGCCCACAAACGCCAGCCCGATGCCGCCCGCAATGATGCGAACCGCGTCATCTGACACATGCGACGCCATCAGCGCTGCGACGGCGATTCCGACCACGGCACCGGGTAGCAGCACCTTGAGGTTCCATGCATCCCAGTCCCGGCGATAGACATAAGCCGCAATCGCATCCTGACACATCAGGATTGGAAGCAGCAGCGCCGCTGCCTCCAATGGAGGCAGATAAAGCGCAACCAGAGGCGTGGAGACCGCGCCGAGGCCGGTGAATCCGCCCTTGGACAGCCCGAGACTGATAACCGCTGGAACAGCAACAGCATAGAACAGCGGATCGGTCATCATGCGGGGCAGGCCCGAGTTTTTGCAGGTGGCGCGACGAATCTCTGGATTGTATAGGCTCATGGCAAGGGAGCCTCCGCAACTCTCAGAAACTTAAAAATGGAGGCACGCCAAGGGAATAGGTCCATGACACGTGCGGAGAAAGCGCTTTCCACGGGGATCGTCAGCGGTCAGCGTCGCAGGGAACAGGATGAGGTATCCGAGCGGGCGCGCCTGATTGCCGGTGGCCTTTATCAGCTTGGCGTGCGGCAGGGCGACAGTGTCTGCATCGTGATGCGCAACGATATCTCGTTTCTCGAAGCCGCCTACGCGGTGATGACATTGGGCGCGTATGCCGTGCCGGTGAACTGGCACTTCAAGCCCGACGAGATCAATTATGTGATCCGTGACTCCGGCGCCGCCGTCGTTATCGGACATGACGACATGCTGAACCAGTTGCGCGGCGCCATTCCATCCGGCGTTACAGTCCTGAGCGCGTCACCGCCGTCGGAAGTGATCGCAGCCTACAGGGTCGATCGCGCGCTGTGCCGAACGCCGGAAGGTGCCGTTGATTTCGAAACCTGGCTGTCGCGCCAGTCACCGTATAGCGGGCCGGCGAGACCGCAGCCGCAGAACATGATCTACACATCGGGGACGACCGGCAGCCCAAAGGGCGTCAAACGTTTTGCGCCGACGCCGGAGCAGACCGCGCATGCCGAAACCATGCGCGCGCGGATCTACGGCATCAAGCCGGGCGTGCGAGCTCTGCTGCCGGGACCGCTCTATCACTCGGCGCCGAACTCCTTCGGAATTCGCGCGGGCCGGGCAGGGGACGTCCTGGTGCTGATGCCCCGGTTCGACGCCGAGGAATTTCTGCGGATCGTGCACGACGAAAAGATCGAGAACGCGTTCATGGTGCCGACCATGTTCACGCGGCTGCTCAAGCTGCCGGCGGAGGTGCGCCGCAAATACGATGTCTCGTCGCTGAAGCACGTCATTCACGCGGCCGCGCCGTGTCCGGCCGACGTGAAGCGGGCGATGATCGACTGGTGGGGGCCGGTGATTTATGAATTCTACGGCAGCACCGAATCCGGAGCGGTGACCTTTGCGACATCCGAGGATGCGTTGAGCAAGCCGGGCACCGTTGGCAAGATTGCGCCGGGTGCGGAGATTCGTTTTCTTGACGACGACGGAGCGATCCTTCCGCAGGGTGAGATCGGTGAGATCTACACCCGAATCGCCAGCAATCCCGACTTCACCTATCACAACAAACCGGAGAAGCGCTCCGAAATCGACCACGACGGATTCATCACTAGCGGTGACGTGGGCTATATCGACAAAGAGGGCTACGTCTTCATCTGCGATCGCAAGCGTGACATGGTGATCTCCGGCGGAGTCAACATTTATCCAGCGGAAATCGAGGCTGTCTTGCATGGTGTGCCCGGTGTGCACGATTGCGCAGTGTTCGGCATTCCGGACGATGAATTTGGTGAATCCCTGATGGCAGTGGTCGAGCCGCAACAGGGCATCAATCTCGATACCGCGACGATCCGCAACGAACTCAAGGCCGCGCTCGCCGACTACAAGGTGCCGAAGCGGATTGAAATCCAGGCCGATCTACCGCGCGAGGATTCCGGCAAGATCTTCAAGCGCCGCCTGCGCGATCCATTCTGGGAGGCTGCGGGGCGGCGGATATAAGCCGTTTACGCCGGAACGTTATCGCCGAGATACCTCGTCGCCGCCTGAACGCCGCCGGCGCCATGGGGAATCTTCAGGGCGTTGAGGCCGATTTCGATGACGCCGAGCGTGCCGAGCACCATCGGCGCGTTGATGTGGCCCATATGCGCGATGCGGAAGGCCTTACCCGATAGCGCACCGATACCGGTGCCGAGCACGACGCCGCATTTGGCCTTGCAATACTCCTGTAGCTGCGCGGCGACGCCTTCGCCCTCGACGCGAACGGTGGTGACGGTGTTGGAGCGCTCGTCCGGGGCGACGACATTGAAGGCGAGGGCGCCTTTTTCGGCCCAAACCGAAACCGCATGTCGAACGGATTCGGCTAGCAGGCGGTGTCGCTCGTGCGCGTTCTCCAATCCCTCCTCGAAGATCATGTCGAGCGCGGCGCGGAGCGCGTACATGAGGTGAACCGGCGGCGTACCGGCATATTTGCGGTAGTGCTCTTCGCCTTCGCGCGCCGTCCAGTCCCAATAAGGCGTGCGCAGATTAGCGGTTTCGTGCGCTTTGCGTGCACGCGCACCTACCGCGACGAAGCCGAGGCCGGGCGGGGTCATCAGACCCTTCTGCGAGGCCGACATCGCGATATCGACACCCCATTTGTCCATCTCGAACGGAACACACGCCAGCGAAGCAACAGTATCGACGAGATAGAGTGCGCTGTGGTTCGCAGCCTTGATTGCCTTGCCGATAGCCTCGATGTCATTGGCAACACCTGCAGCCGTATCGACTTGCACCGTCAGCACGGCCTTGATCCGGCGTTCGGTGTCGGCGCGCAACCGCGCTTCGACCTCGGCAGGGCGAACAGCGCGACTCCAGTCGCCCTTGAGGACCTCGACTTCAACGCCGAGTTCGGTGGCGGCATCACCCCAGCCGATGGCGAAACGTCCGCTCTCCAGCACCAGTATCTTGTCGCCGCGCGACAGCACGTTGGTCAGCGCGGCTTCCCACGCGCCGTGACCATTGGCGATGTAGATGTAGGAGCGTCCCTTGGTGCGAAACAGCCGGCTGAGATCGGAGAGCAGGCTGTCGGTGAGGGCGATCAGTTCTGGCCCGTAGATGTCGGCGGCGGGACGGTGCATGGCCCGCAGCACCTCGTCGGGCATGGTGGTCGGGCCGGGAATGGCCAGAAATTCACGTCCCGCGCGCACCACCATGGTCGAATCTCCCTGCGATGTCTTTCCCTCGCATGACGGCGCGATCCGTCAAAGCGGATTGTGCGTTATGCGAGGAAACAAGGCGTGACCCGTCAGACGGCATCCCAGGAGAAGATGTCGGCGGAGCGGTCGAGCTTGTAGAACGACGACTTCAGCGCCGGCATGCCGTGCTCGGCGATGGTCTGCGGGGTCCAGCCCTCGCCGCGGTGGATCGAGCGCAGCGGACGCGACTGGCCCATCAGGAAGATCTCGTTCATGCGCACCGCGAAGATCTGGCCGGTGACGTCTCTGGCGGCGTCGCCGAGCAGGTAGACCGCGAGCGCGGCGATCTTTTCCGGACCCATCTGCTGCATCCGCTCGACACGGGCTTTCTCTTCCGGGGTCTCGGTCGGGATGGTGCCGATCAGGCGGCTCCAGGCGAACGGCGAGATGCAGTTCGAGCGGACGTGGAAGCGGCTCATGTCGAGCGCGATCGACTTCGACAGCCCGACGATGCCGAGCTTGGCGGCCGCATAATTGGCCTGGCCAAAGTTGCCGATCAGCCCCGAGGTCGAGGTGAAGTGCACGAACGAGCCGCTCTCCTGTTCCTTGAACAGCCGCGCCGCGGCGTGGGAGACGTAGAACGAGCCCATCAGGTGCACCTTGATGACCTGCTCGAAGGCGTCGACGCTCATGCGATGGAAGATCGCATCGCGCAGGATGCCGGCGTTGTTGACCACGCCGTCGAGCCGGCCGTAGGTGTCGGTCGCGGTCTTGACGATGTTGGCGGCGGCCAGCGCTTCGGCCACGCTGTCGAAGTTGGCCACCGCGGTGCCGCCGGCCTTGCGGATTTCCTCGACCACCTGTTCGGCGGGGGCCGCATCGGTGCCGGAGCCGTCGGCCGCAACGCCCGGATCGTTGACCACGACCTTGGCGCCTTCGCTGGCCGCCAGCAGCGCGATCGCGCGGCCGATGCCGCGGCCCGCGCCGGTCACCACGATCACCTTGTCGGCGAGCATCTTGCTGTCACTCATGTCTTGTCTCCGCTTGTCGTTCGCCGCGCTTAGCGTTCGTTGGTAAAAATGATCGTGCCGGACGCTGCGAACATGCCGCCGACGCCGTGACACACCGAGATTCTGGCGCCTGGCACCTGGGCCGGGGCGATGCCGCGCATCTGCCGTACGCTCTCCTGCAGCGCGTACATGCCGTACATGCCCGAGTGCATGTAGCTGAGGCCGCCGCCATTGGTGTTCATCGGCAGCTTGCCGCCGGCGCGAGTGTTGCCGTCGGCGATGAACTTGCCGGTTTCCTCGTAAGGCATGAAGCCGAGATCGCCGAGGCCGTAGAGCGGCAGGTGAGCAAAAGCGTCGTAGATCATCAAATGATCGACGTCCTTGTGGGTGATGCCAGCCTCCTTGAAAGCCGTCGGTCCCGCGACCTTGAACGCGCGTGACGAGTTGAAGGTCTCCATCTGGCTCACCATCGGCGTCTCGACGCTCTCGCCTGTGCCGAGGATGTAGACCGGCTTCTGCGGGAAGTCCTTGGCGCGATCGGCGCTGGTCAGGATCAGCGCGCCGCCGCCATCGGTGACAAGACAGCACTGCAGCAGTCGGAACGGGTAGGCGATCATCCGCGAGTTCAGCACGTCCGCGACGGTGATTGGGTCCTTCATGGTAGCGCGTGGATTCTTTGCGGCCCATTCGCGCTGGACCACGGCGACCATGGCGAGTTGCTCATGGGTGATGCCATGGGTCTTCATGAAGCGGAGCACCGGGATAGGGAACATGCTCGGCGGTCCATATACGCCGTACGGCGCTTCGAACTGGCCCTGCAGACTGTCGGCAGGAATCGAGCGGGGCAGCTTGCCGATCATCGACTTGCCACTTTCGGCATGGGTGATCAGTACGGTTTTGCACAACCCAGCCTCGATCGCCGCCGCAGCGTGGCGGACATGCAGCATGAACGAGCAGCCGCCGACCGAGGTGCCGTCCACCCAGGTCGGCGTGATGCCGAGATAGTGGGCGATCTGCTGCGGCGTTTCGACGGCGGTGGCGATACCGTCGATGTCCGACAGCTTCAGCCCGGCATCGGCAATAGCGTTGAGCGCGGCATCCGCGTGAAGCTGGATCTGCGACATGTCGGGAATGACGCCGAGCTTGGTTGTTTCGGCAGCGCCGACGACTGCAACCTGATTTCTGCGCATGACGCTTACCCCTTCGCCGGACGGAATTTGGGAAGGGTGAGCTTGTCGTCGACCTTCTCGAACGCGACTTCAAGTTTCATGTCGAGCTCAAGCGCCTCCGGTGTCTGCGGACAATCGACGATGTTGGTCATCATTCGCGGACCTTCCGCGAGCTCGACCACGGCGATGGCGTAGGGCGGCGTGAATCCTGGCGCGGCCGGGCGATGGTTGATGACATAGCTGTAAAGCGTCGCCTTGCCGCTCGCGGGAAACACGCTGACCTTGCGCGAGGCGCACGACGGACAGAACGGGCGCGGCGGAAAATACACGTGCGAGCAGGCGTCGCAACGCTGGAGGCGCAGTTCGCCGGCTTGCGTGCCGTCCCAAAAATGTTGTGTTTCCGGAGTGGGTTTGGGACGGGCGCGCGCAGGTTCTGCCATATGCTGGTCTTTCCTTGGGCTTCGACGTTTGCCGATTTTTTGCGACCGGTCGGTCGTCCAAGGATTATTCCATCGTTGCCGACCGGCGAGAAGCGGAAAAATTCAACGCTTCCATGCAGCAGTACGCGACAACAATTCCATTCTGCGGAACGCACGTCGTGCGAGCGCCGTCGTGTGACGGCGCACACTCTTATCGATGAGGGATGGTCGCGTGCGCGATCAGGCGTGCCATGCCTTGAACAGCACGCTCGCATTGACGCCGCCGAAGCCGAAGCCGTTCGACATTACATGCTCGATCTTCATCGGCCGCGCCGCGCCGCGAATGAGATCGACGCCTGCGGCTGCGTCGTCCGGATTGTCGAGGTTGAGGGTCGCGGGCGCAATCTGATCGCGCAGCGCGAGCACCGAGTAAATCGCTTCGAGACCACCCGCCGCACCAAGCAGATGTCCGGTGGCCGACTTGGTCGAACTCACGGCAACGCTGTTGTTGGTGCCGAACACGGCCTTGATCGCGGCGAGTTCGCCCTGATCGCCGACCGGAGTCGAGGTCGCGTGCGCATTGAGATGCTGAACCTCGTTCGGCGCAACGCCGGCCTGCTTGAGTGCGGCCTCGATTGCGCGCCGTGCACCATCGCCATCTTCAGGCCCCGCGGTCATGTGATAGGCATCTGCGCTGGTGCCGTAGCCGATCAGTTCGGCAATCGGTGTCGCGCCACGCGCCAGCGCATGGTCGAGGTCTTCAAGCACCATGAGGCCGGCGCCTTCGCCCATCACGAAACCGTCGCGATCCTTGTCGAAGGGGCGTGAGGCGCGCTCGGGGGTGTCATTGAAATTGCTCGACAGCGCGCGCGCCGCAGCGAAGCCGCCGAGGCTGACGCGTTCGATGCAGGCTTCCGCGCCGCCGGCGAGCGCCACGTCCGCTTCGCCGCTGCGGATCAACCGCGCTGCATCGCCGATCGCCTGAACGCCGGCCGCGCACGCCGTCACCGGCGCGCCAAGCGGACCCTTGTAGCCGTATTTGATCGAAACCTGTCCGGCCGCGAGGTTGACGAGGAACGAGGGCACAGTGAACGGCGACAGACGGCGGACGCCGCGCGAATCCGCGATGCGCACCGATTCAGCAATCGCCGGGAATCCGCCGATGCCGGAACCGATCACCGTGGCGGTGCGCTCACGCGAGGCATCGTCCTCGGGCGTCCACTTGGCCTGGCTGATCGCTTCTTCCGCCGCCAGCAGGGCGAACAGGATGAAGCGGTCCATTTTCTTCTGGTCCTTGCGCGGGGCGGCGCGATCGGCGTCAAAACCTGCTTCCGGGTCCTCGGCAAGATCGGGAACAACACCAGCGACCTTGTTGGCAAGGTCACCGACCACATTGTCAGAGAGGGCGCGAAGGCCGGACTTGCCCGCAATGAGCCGCGTCCAGTTCGGTTCGACGCCGCAACCCAGCGGCGAAACCGCGCCCATACCCGTGACTACAATGCGTCGCATCTTCAGATCCCGTTCGTGGAGGTGAGAGTGTCCCCGCGACGGCATCGAAATTTACGCCGTCGCCACCTTCTTATCCCGGGTGATCGCCAGGACTGCAAGAGCGGCGATCAGGCACAAGGCGCCCGCGGCGAAAAATGCCGGTAAATAGCTCAAAAGATAGGTCCGTGACGCCCCGGCCGCGAAGGCGATGGTGGCCGCGCCAAGCTGGTGCCCGGCGAAAATCCACCCGAATACGAGGTTCGCACGTTCAGGCCCGAATCTCGATGCGGTCAGCCGGACGGTGGGAGGAACCGTCGCGATCCAGTCCAACCCGTAGAACATCGCGAACAGTGACAGGCCGTAAAACGTGAAGCTGGTAAAGGGCAGGAACAACAGCGACAGGCCACGCAGGCCGTAGTACCAGAACAGCAACCAGCGGTTGTCATAACGATCAGACAGATAGCCGGAACCGATGGTCCCGATGAAGTCGAAAATGCCCATTGCCGCCAGCAAGGTCGCTGCGCCGGTGGCAGGCAAGCCGAAGTCGGAACAGAACGGAATGAAGTGGGTCTGGATCAGGCCGTTGGTGCTGGCCCCGCAAATGAAGAAGGTGCCGAACAGGATCCAGAATACTTTGGTCTTTGCGGCGTCTTTCAAGGCGCCGAGCGCGGCTGCCATGATCGGAGCGTTGTTCGGAGGAGGCGATGCGATCGGGTCGGTGCTGTTGTCGCCGAACGGCCGCAGGCCAACATCGGATGGACGGTCACGCATGATCAGCAGCACCGCGAGCGCGGCCACCACCAACATGACGCACATCAGGCCCATCGCGATGCGCCAGCCGTAACGCTCGGTGAGGCTGGCGAGAGCGGGCAGAAAGACGAGTTGTCCGGTGGCGGCGCTTGCGGTGAGAATGCCAACGACCAAGCCGCGGTTAGCGTTGAACCAGCGCGCGGCGACCGTCGCGCCCAGCACGAGTGCAGTCATGCCGGTGCCGAAACCGACGACAAAGCCCCACAACAGGATCAGTTGCCAGATTTCGGTCATGAACAGCGACAGCACCAGACCGGTCGTCACCAGTGACAGCGCGAGCGCCGTAACTGTGCGAAGGCCGTACCGATTCATCAACGCGGCGGCGAATGGAGCCATCAGCCCGAACAGCAGCAGCCGGATCGACAGCGCCGCCGAAATCTCGGCCGTGCTCCAGCCGAACTCATGTTGCAGCGGGAGGATGAATACGCCCGGCGCACCGACCGCGCCCGCGCTGACCAATGCAGTGAGAAACGTGACTGCGACCATGGCCCAGCCATAGTGCAGGCTTTTGCGGGCCATCGCCGCGGAGAGCCAATTCGATATCATTGATTTGTCTTTCAGTGAAAGCTGCAGCGCGGTGGGTTCAGCGCCGCGTCTGTTGAATGGCCTGTATGAAATCAGTGAATGCTGCGCTCGACGGCGATGGCCGTGGCTTCGCCGCCGCCGATGCACAGCGAAGCGATGCCGCGACGCAGGTTGTTTTTCTCCATCGCATGCAGCAGCGTCACGATCAGCCGCGCGCCGGTGGCACCGATCGGATGCCCAAGCGCGCAGGCGCCGCCATTGATGTTGAGCTTGTCGCGCGGAATGCCGAGATCGCGGGCCGCCGCCATCGGCACCACCGCGAAGGCTTCGTTGATCTCGAACAGATCAACGTCACCAACTTTCCAGCCAACCTTGTCGAGCAGTTTCTCGATCGCAGGGATCGGTGCGGTGGTGAACCATGCCGGTTCCTGACTGTGGGTCGAATGACCCTTGATTTCGGCGAGGATGGGCAACCCTTCGCGCTCCGCAAGTGAACGCTTGGTGAGAATGAGCGCAGCCGCGCCGTCGGCGTTGGCGGAGGAGGCGGCCGGCGTGATGGTGCCGTTGGCACGGAACGCCGGCTTCAGGTTTGGAATTTTCGCGGGATCAACTTTCAACGGATGTTCGTCGTTCTCGATCACGCGCACGCCGGTTTTGTCCTTGACTGAAATCGGCGCGATCTCGCTCTTGAAGGCACCGCTTTCGACCGCCCTACGGGCGCGTGTCAGCGTTTCCATCGCGTAGTCGTCCTGATCCTTGCGGGTGAACTGATAGGCCTCCGCGGTAGCTTCGCCGAAATCGCCCATCGAACGGCCGGTCTCATAAGCGTCCTCAAGGCCATCCATCAGCATGTGATCGATAATCCTGTCATGGCCGACGCGATAACCGGCGCGCGCCTTGGCGAGCAGGTAGGGTGCGTTCGACATGCTCTCCATGCCGCCGGACACCACGATCTCGGCGGACCCGGCATTGATGATGTCGTGCGCGAGCATGGTCGCCTTCATGCCCGAGCCGCACACCTTGTTGATGGTGGTGGCGCCGGTGGCGTCCGGAAGCTTGGCGCCGCGCGCCGCCTGCCGGGCAGGGGCCTGTCCTTGTCCTGCCGAAAGTACGCAGCCCATGAACACTTCGTCGATACGGTCCGCCGCGACCTTGCCGCGCTCGAGTGCGGCAGAAATCACGTGCGAGCCGAGATTGTGAGCGCTGAACGAAGACAGATCGCCCTGAAAGCGACCGAGCGGGGTGCGGGCCGCGGATACGATAACCACTGGATCGGATGACATCGGCGGTTCTCCAAAATCGGGTGCACGGCCATCGCCGTTTATAGAATTATCTATATCATATTATCGCGGTGCAAAAATGCAAACGCTGTTTGAGTAGGGTGAGCCGAAACTCACCCGAAAAATTCCACAAGCCTTGTGCGATTTTGTCGGCTGATCGAGGCGAAATGTGGCGACTAGCGTTTGCGATCGACGAACGCCTGCATGTGGCGTTGCGGTTCACCAGTCAGGAACGCGCGCCCGAATACACCGACGCTGATGTCGATGGCTTCTTCCAGCGGGATATCTTCCCACTGCCGCAGTAGCAGTTTCTGGCTGCGCATGACCTCCGGCCCACATTCCGCGATTGCGGACGCTGCTTGTTCGACGGCGGCGTCGAGTTCGCTATCGGGGACGATCTTGTCAACCAGCCCCCAAGTCAGCGCGGTCTGCGCGTCGATATTTTCGGCGGTCAGGATCAGCCAGCGGGCGCGGCCCAATCCGATCAGTCGGGGCAGCAGTGCGGCGTGGATCACGGAGGGAATACCAACTTTCACTTCAGGCATGCCGAATTTTGCGGTTTCTGTTGCAATCCGCAGGTCGCAGGCGGCGGCAAATTCAAGCCCGCCGCCGAGGCACCAGCCCGGTATCCGGGCGATGACCGGGGTTGGAAATTGCCGTGCGGCTTCGCAAAGATCACGCAGGCCGGAAATGAAGGTTTCGGCCGTCGTCTGGTTGAGCGTCACCATTTCCTTGATGTCGGCGCCGCCGATCATGCTTTTCTCACCGCTGCCGCGAATGATCAGGACACGGATTGAGGTGTCGGCGGCCAGCGCCTGGATGCCGCTGCGCAACCCGGCAATGGCTTTGGAGTTGAGGATATTGAGCGATCCCGCGTTGCAGATGGTGAGTGTGGCGATGCCGCGTGAGTCGCGCGCAACGCCGCAGTAATCGTTGATCATGTCCATGGAAAGCGCCCCGGGGATGGCTGGAGAACGGCTTGCAGCCGCTCCGGATGATGCGGTGCGGCGCATGTTTGCAGGTCCTTGGGTTGGCGGCAATAATTTCGCGTGTTATATGACATTAAACATCTTATGAGTGGTTGATGCGTTATTCCAAGGACCACAAAGCCGAGACCCATGCGCGGATCGTGAAAACCGCGTCGGTCCGGCTCCGCGAGAAGGGATCGGCTGGCATTGCCGTCGCCGACCTGATGAAAGAGTCAGGCCTGACGCACGGTGGGTTCTATGCGCATTTCGACTCGCGCGATGCGCTGATCGATGAAGCCTTCGCGCATGCGATGGAAGGTATAGCGCGCCGCTGGCGCCGGCGGGCCGACAACGCGCCGGACGGCAAGGAATTGGACGCGATCGTCAATTCTTATCTGACGGTGCAGCACCGCGACGATGTCGGCAACGGCTGTTTGCTTCCCGCGCTGGGCGCGGAGATCGCGCGCGCCGATTCAAAGACCCGCAAAGCGTTCACCGCTTGTCTCGAAGACATGATCGCTGTCGTGACCAGTGAGATGTCGGATTTGACGCCCAAACCCGCACGACAGCGCGCGATGGCCATCGTCGCAGTGATGATGGGAAGTCTGCTGTTGTCCCGCGCCACTGGAAACAGCGAATTGTCGTCGGAATTGCTGGAGGCCGGTCGTCAGTCGGCGCTTGCACTCGGAAAGCAGGCTGACGGCGCCAGAAAGTCAGCGCGACGGGCGAAAGCGGGAGCGAAGCCCGCTCAGGGTTGATGAGACCGCTCGCTATTTCGGATCGAACAGCGCCCGGTCGTGCTCCACCATTCCGTAAATGTATTCGGCAACGGCGCGGATGCGAACGAGGTCGCGGCTGTCCGCGTGCATCAGCAACCAGAAGCTGCGCAGGATCGATACCGTTTCGGGCAGAATCGCGCGCAACTCGGGATGCGCCTGCGCCATGAAGCGGGGCAGTACGGCGATACCAAACCCCGAGAGTGTCGCGTTGAGCTGGGCGATCAGGTTGGCGCTGCGGAATTTGGCCGAGACCTTCGGCGACACCTGCGGCAAATAGTCCAGCTCGGGCGTGAACAGGAGTTCCTCGATGTAGCCGACAAAACGATGGGTCAGGAGATCGTCGCGGCTTTTGATCGGCGGAAACTGGTCGAGATAGGCGGAGACCGCGTAAAGCCCGAGGCTGTAGTCGAGCAGCTTGCGGCCGACGGTGCGGCCTTCCTTCGGCATCGACAGGCTGATGGCGATATCGGCCTCGCGTTTCGACAGGCTGAAGAGGCGCGCGGTTGCGACCAGTTCAACGTCAAGATCCGGATAGAGATCAGCCAGTTTGCCAAGACGCGCCGCCAGATAGTGGCTTCCAAAGCCGTCTGGCGCACCCACGCGCACGGTGCCCGTCAGGTGGGATTTCGAGCCGCCGATGATGTCCTGGCTGGAGACGATGGTCGATTCGATCTCTTCGGCACTCGCGGCGACACGATGGCCTGACTCGGTCAGCACGTATCCGGTCTTGCGCCGGTCGAACAGTTTGGCGGATAGCTGTCTCTCGAGGCGATCAACGCGGCGGATGACAGTGGTATGATCGACCCCAAGCCGTTTGGCGGCTGCTGAAACTGTCCCGCCCCGGACGATCGCTAGCACGAAGCGGAAATCGTCCCAGTCGGGGCTGCCACCTTGATCTGACATTTTCGCACATCTATCCTGTGATTTCTCGCAGTTGAATCTTATAAAACGCAGGTCAAAAGGTCATCCAAAGACTTTCTGCATCTTGGAGGAGAGAACATGCGTTCGATTGGGCATTTCGTCGGTGGCCGTGAGGTCAAGGGTACGTCGGGCCGGACCGCCGACGTTTTCGAGCCGATGACCGGTGAGGTCCAGGCCAAGGTGGCGCTGGCAACCAAGGCCGAAGTCCGCGCCGCTGTCGAAAACGCCAAGGCCGCGCAGCCCGCCTGGGCCGCGACCAATCCGCAGCGCCGCGTTCGCGTGTTGATGAAATTCCTCGAACTGGTTGCGCGCGACAATGAAGAGCTGGCCGAATTGCTCGCCCGCGAGCATGGCAAGACCATTCCTGACGCCAGAGGCGACATCCTGCGCGGCGTCGAGGTCGTCGAGTTTGCGCTTGGCATTCCGCACCTGATGAAGGGCGAATACACCGAGGGTGCTGGCCCGAGCATCGATCTCTATTCGATCCGCCAGCCGCTCGGCGTCGTCGCCGGCATCACCCCGTTCAACTTCCCGGCGATGATTCCGATGTGGAAATTTGCGCCGGCGATCGCCTGCGGCAATGCCTTCATCCTCAAGCCGTCGGAGCGCGATCCGGGCGTGCCGATGAAGCTCGCCCAGCTCATGCTCGAGGCTGGCCTGCCGCCGGGTATCCTCAACGTCGTCAATGGCGACAAGGAAGCTGTCGACGCGATCCTCGACGATCCGGATATCTCGGCCGTCGGCTTCGTCGGTTCGTCCTCGATCGCGCAGTACATCTATGAGCGCGCCGCGGCGACCGGCAAGCGCTGCCAGTGCTTCGGCGGCGCCAAGAACCACATGATCGTCATGCCTGACGCCGATATGGATCAGGCGGTCGATGCGCTGGTCGGCGCGAGCTACGGCGCGGCGGGTGAGCGCTGCATGGCGGTTTCTGTCGCCGTGCCGGTTGGCAAGACGACCGCCGATCGTCTGATGGAAAAGCTGATTCCGCGTGTCGAGAACCTCAAGATCGGCCCGTCCACCGATCCCAACGCTGATTATGGTCCGCTCGTCACCAAGGCGGCGCTCGATCGCGTCAGGAATTACGTCGAGATCGGCATCAAGGAAGGCGCGAAGCTCGCCGTCGATGGCCGCGGTTTCAAGATGCAGGGCTACGAGAACGGCTTCTATATGGGCGGCTGTTTGTTCGACAACGTCACCAAGGACATGCGGATCTACAAGGAAGAAATCTTTGGGCCGGTGCTGTCGGTGGTGCGGGCGCACGATTTCGACGAAGCGCTGCGGTTGCCATCCGAGCATGAGTACGGCAACGGCGTTGCGATCTTCACCCGCGATGGCGATTCCGCCCGCGAATTCGCTGCCAAGGTGAATGTCGGCATGGTCGGCATCAACGTCCCGATCCCGGTGCCGGTGGCTTACTTTTCATTCGGTGGCTGGAAGCGTTCGGGCTTCGGTGATCTCAACCAGTACGGAACGGATTCGGTGCGCTTCTACACCAAGACCAAGACGGTGACCGCGCGCTGGCCGTCAGGCGTCAAGGAAGGCGCCGACTTCGCGATGCCGACGAGCTGACGGCAACACGGCGAGGGCGCTGGATGCTGTTCGCTCTCAATGAAGATCAGATCGCAATTCGCGACATGGCTCGCGAATTTGCGGCTGATCGCATTGCTCCTCACGCCCTCAAGTGGGATGAGGAGAAACATTTCCCCGTCGATGTGATGCGCGATGCCGCAGCGCTCGGTATTGGCGGCGTCTATATTCGCGACGATGTCGGCGGTTCGGCGCTGACGCGGTTCGATGCCGCGCTGATCTTCGAGGCGTTGGCGCTTGGCTGTCCCACCGTGTCGGCCTTCATCTCCATCCATAATATGGCTGCGTGGATGATCGACACTTATGGTTCGGATGAGCAGCGGCATAAGTGGCTGCCGCGCCTGTGCACCATGGAATTGCTGGCAAGCTATTGCCTGACTGAACCGGGCTCGGGATCGGACGCCGCCGCGCTCTCGACGCGCGCGGTACGCGATGGTGATCACTATATTCTCAACGGCCAGAAGCAGTTTATTTCCGGGGCGGGGAAGGGTGATCTTTACGTCGCCATGGTCCGCACCGGCGGTGACGGCCCGTCTGGGATTTCGACGCTGGTGATCGAGGGTGACACGCCGGGTGTGTCGTTCGGTGCCAACGAACGCAAGATGGGCTGGAACGCCCAGCCGACGCGTGCAGTGATTTTCGAGAACGCCCGGGTGCCGGTTGCCAATCGTCTCGGCGACGAAGGCGTCGGCTTCAAGATCGCGATGGCCGGCCTCGATGGAGGGCGCCTGAATATCACAGCCTGTTCGCTCGGTGGCGCGCAGGCGGCGCTCGACAGGGCGCTGGCCTACATGAAAGAGCGCAAGGCGTTCGGCAAGCGGCTCGATGAATTCCAGGCGCTGCAGTTCCGGCTCGCCGACATGGCGATCGAACTGGAAGCCGCGCGCACGTTCCTGTGGCGTGCCGCCGCGGCGCTCGACCGCAAGGATCCCGATGCAACCATGCTGTGCGCGATGGCCAAGCGGTTCGGCACAGATGCCGGCTTCGAGGTTGCCAATCAGGCGCTGCAGTTGCACGGCGGTTATGGCTATCTGTCGGAGTACGGCATCGAGAAGATCGTCCGCGACTTGCGTGTTCATCAGATTCTGGAAGGCACCAACGAGATCATGCGCGTGATTGTCGCGCGCAAGCTGATCGAGGGCGCGCGATGACGGCGCAGACTCCTGCGACCGACAATGATGCAGATGAGTTGATCGCCCGGCGCGAGGGTCATGCCGGCATTCTGCGCCTCAACCGGCCGAAGGCGATCAATGCGCTGAACCTCAATATGACACGGATGATCGATCGCGCACTCGATGTGTTCGAGATCGATCCTGAAGTATCGGTGATCGTGCTTGAAGGCGCTGGCGATCGTGGACTTTGCGCCGGTGGCGATATCCGCGGACTTCACGACAGCGCGAAGATCGGCGGTGACCTCGGGGCTGTATTCTGGCGCGAGGAATACGCGGTCAATGCGCGGATCGGGAGGTTTCTGAAGCCTTACGTCGCTTACATGGATGGACTGGTGATGGGCGGCGGCATCGGTCTGGCCGCTCACAGCAGCCACCGCGTGGTGACCGAGAGAAGCAAGGTCGCGATGCCGGAAGTCAGTCTTGGCTTCTTTCCTGATGTTGGCGGCACTTGGCTGTTGTCGCGCTCGCCTGGCGAGGTTGGCACCTATCTCGGCTTGACCGGTCAGGTCGCGAACGGTTCCGACTCGGTCTATGCCGGTCTTGCCGATGTGCAGATCTCATCCGGCGATTGGCCAGCGTTGCGTCATGCGCTCACGGAGTTGCCGCCGGGCGCGGATGGAGCTGCGACGGTCGCGCTGATCAAGCGGTTCGCTGCGACGAGTGAGCCGGGGCCGATTACAAAGCAGCGGGCGTTGATCGACAAGACTTTCGCTTATGACTCCGTTGAAGAGATCATGGCGGCGCTGGAACAGGACGGATCCGACTTCGCCAAGGCCACGCTCGCGTCGTTGCACGAGAAATCTCCGCGCGGCCTGAAGGTGACGCTGAAGCTGTTGCGCCTTGCGCGATCGTCCGCTTCGCTTGAAGAATGTCTGGTGCGGGAATATCGCGCCGCACTGGAAGTTTTTGCGAGCGCGGATTTTGTCGAGGGTGTTCGCGCCGTGATCATCGACAAGGACCGCAATCCGAAGTGGTCGCCTGCACGGATCGAGGACGTCACGTCGGAGATCGTCGCGCGCTATCTTGCGCCGCATCCTGAGGGTGACTTGAAGTTTCCGAACATCAACTAGAAACGCACGAGGGAAGCTCCCATGGCGAATATTGCATTCATTGGTCTTGGCAACATGGGTGGCCCGATGGCCGCCAATCTCGTCAAGGCGGGCCACAAGGTTCAGGGGTTCGATCTCGTCCCGGCGTCGTGTGAGTCCGCAAAAGCGGACGGCGTGACGATCGCCCCCACGGCCAAGGACGCCGTGAAGGGCTCCGATGTGATCATCACCATGCTGCCTGCGGGCAAGCATGTGCTTTCGGTCTGGAACGATATTCTTCCGGCAGCCGCCAAGGGCGCACTGGTGATCGATTGTTCGACCATCGACGTCGAAAGCGCGCGGCAGGCGCATGCTGCTGCGGCCAAGCTGCAATTGCCTTCGGTCGATGCGCCGGTTTCCGGCGGCACCGGCGGCGCAAAAGGTGCGACGTTGACCTTCATGTGCGGTGGCGATGCCAAGGCGTTCGCCAGCGCCAAGCCGATCCTCGAAGCGATGGGCAAGAAGATCGTTCATTGCGGCGACGGTGGCGCCGGGCAGGCGGCAAAAATCTGCAATAACATGATCCTCGGCATTTCGATGATCGGCGTCTGCGAAGCCTTCGCGCTCGCCGAGAAGCTCGGACTGTCGCATCAGGCGTTGTTCGACGTCGCTTCGACGTCGTCGGGACAATGCTGGTCGATCACAACTTACTGCCCGGTACCGGGGCCGGTGCCGACATCGCCAGCCAATAACGATTACAAGCCGGGCTTTGCCGCCGCGCTGATGCTGAAGGATCTCCGACTGTCGCAGGAGGCAGCCAAGGCTGCCGGCGCAGCGACCCCGCTGGGCGCGCATGCCGAAAGCATCTACGATGCATTCGACAAGGCCGGACATGGTGGTGTGGATTTCTCAGGCATCATCAACGCGCTTCGTTCAAATAAATCGTAGCGGAGGAGCGCGATGACGACTTTCCAGGACGCCCGAAAGTTCCTGCTCGCCAATCGCACCGACTACGACAAGGCGGTCGCTGAATTCCGCTGGCCCGATCAGGCCCAGTTCAACTGGGCGCTCGACTGGTTCGACGCGGGCCTGGCGAGTGATCCTGAAAGTTGCGATCGCACCGCGCTTTGGATCGTCGATGTCGCGGGCGGCACCGATACAAAGGTCACGTTCGCGCAGATGTCGAAGCGCTCGAACCAGACCGCGAATTTCCTGCGGGATCTGGGCCTTAAGCGCGGAGATCATCTGCTGCTGCTGCTCGGCAACGTGGTGCCGCTCTGGGAAACGATGCTGGCTTGCATGAAGCTCGGCGTGATCGTCATTCCCGCCACGACGCTCCTGACGTCCGAGGAATTGCGCGATCGCCTCGACCGCGGCAAGGCGAAAGTTGTGGTGGCAGCTCCGGATCAAGTGGCGAAGTTCGACGGCCTGGGCGGGGACGGGTTTACGCGTGTGGTTGTGGGCGCGTCGCAGGATCACAAAGGCTGGCGATCGTTCAATGACTCTGAAGAATTTCCCGACACGTTCACGCCCGATGGCGTCACCAACGCAACCGATCCGATGCTGCTGTATTTCACATCGGGCACGACTGCGAAGCCGAAATTGGTGCTGCATAGTCATCGCAGCTATCCCGTCGGCGCGCTCTCGACCATGTTTTGGCTCGGGCTGCAGCCTGGCGGCGTCCATCTCAATATCTCATCGCCGGGTTGGGCCAAGCACGCGTGGAGCTGTTTCTTCGCACCATGGAATGCGGGCGCGACGATCTTCATCGCCAATCAGCCCCGCTTTGAAGCCAAGGGACTGCTGGAGACCCTGGTTCGCTGCAAGGTGACGACCCTTTGCGCGCCGCCAACCGTATGGCGGCTGCTCATTCAGGAAAAGCTGGCTGATTATAAGATCTCATTGCGTGAGGTCTGCGGCGCCGGCGAACCGCTTAACCCTGAGGTGATCGATCAGGTTCAGGCGGCGTGGGGAATGACGATCCGCGATGGCTATGGCCAGACCGAAACCACAGCGCTGGCGGGCAACTCACCCGGTCAGCCGGTCAAGTCCGGTTCGATGGGGCGGCCGATGCCTGGCTATAAGGTCAAAGTCGTCGACGCGGATGGCAATCCGGCGAAGGAGGGCGAAATCTGCCTCGTCCTTGGTGACGATCGTCCGGCCGGTTTGATGCTTGGCTATCAGGGTGAGGATGGCAAGCCGAAGGGCGCCGATGGTGATCTGTATAAAACAGGCGATGTCGCGTTTCTCGACGATGACGATTATCTGACTTTTGTCGGCCGATCCGACGACGTGTTCAAATCGTCGGACTATCGTATCAGTCCCTTTGAGCTGGAAAGCGTACTGCTTGAGCACGACGCGGTCGCGGAAGCCGCCGTTGTCCCGACGCCGGATCCCATCAAGCTGGCTATACCCAAAGCCTATGTGTCGCTGGTGTCAGGTGTTGAGCCGTCACGTGATACGGCGCTGTCGATCCTGCGCTACGTCCATGCGCAGCTTGCACCCTTCAAACGCATTCGCCGTATCGAACTCGTTACCGAGTTGCCGAAGACGATTTCGGGGAAAATCCGTCGGGTTCAGCTGCGCCGTCTCGAACTGGATGACGATCGCAACAACTCTTTACGCGGGCTTGAATTTCGTGAAGAAGACTTGCCGGAATTGAAAAGCGAGCGCTAAGGGCCAAGCCTCGGCGCGGCGGGAGATGTGATGGCAAGAACCGTAAGCCGGGAAGACTACGCGAAACTGGTTGGTCAGGAGCTGGGCGTGTCGTCCTGGCACACGATCGATCAGAAGCAGATCGACATTTTCGCGGAAGCGACGAACGACCACCAGTTCATCCACGTGGACCCAGAGCGGGCCAAGCGCGAAACGCCGTTTGGCGGCACTATCGCCCACGGGTTCCTGTCGCTCTCAGTGTTGTCAGGCATGGCCTACGAGGCAATGCCCGCGCTGGAGGGGGCGGTGATGTCGATCAACTACGGATTCGACAAGGTCCGTTTTCTCACGCCGGTTCGCGCGGGTAAGCGCGTGCGCGCGCGTTTCGTGCTCGCCGAGGCGACACAGCGCGCCGCCAACGAACTACTCTCGCGCACCAACACCACCCTCGAAATCGAAGGCGAGACTAAGCCGGCGCTGGTTGCCGATTGGCTCGGCCTGCATTTCTTCGCTTAGGTCTGAAGGAGCAATCACCATGACCATCAGGTTCGACGGCCGTGTCGCCATCGTCACCGGAGCCGGCGCCGGACTTGGCCGCGCTCACGCGCTTGGGCTCGCAAAGTATGGCGCGCGCGTCGTCGTCAACGACATGGGTGCGGCACGTGATGGCAGCGGTGGCTCTGTTCATCCTGCCGAAGTGGTTGCTGAAGAGATTCGCAAGGCAGGCGGCGAGGCGATCGTCGATGGCGCTGACGTGTCTGATTTCGAACAGGTCAGCGAAATGGTTGCGAAGGCGCAGTCCAAGTGGGGCAGCGTCGATCTCATGGTCGCCAATGCCGGTATCCTGCGCGACAAATCGTTCGGCAAGATGGAGCCGGCGGATTTCGCCAAGGTGATCGCCGTGCATCTCACCGGCACATTCAATTGCTGCCGCGCTGTGTGGGACGGCATGAAGGAGCGCAATTACGGCCGCATCGTCGTGACCACGTCATCATCCGGTATGTTCGGCAATTTCGGTCAAGCCAACTACGGGGCAGCTAAGGCGGGCATCGTCGGCCTGATGAACGTGCTGGCTGAGGAGGGGCGCAAGAGCAACATCCGCGTCAACACGATCTCGCCGACGGCAGCGACGCGTATGACCGAGGGGTTGATCCCGCCGGACGTGCTCGCCCTGATGAAGCCTGAAGCGATCACACCGGCGGTGCTTTATCTGCTCAGCGAGGATGCGCCGACTCGCACGATCATGGGGGCGGGCGCGGGTTCGTTCGCCGTACTGAAGATCGTCGAAACAGAGGGCATGAATCTTCCTGAATCCGAGTGGACGCCGGACGCGATTGCCGCGCATTTCAAGCAGATCGGCGACATGTCGACGGCGCGTGATCTCGGCGGTGCGTTTTTCCAGACCTACAAGTATGTCGAGCAGGCGGCCAAGGCGAAGGGAATCAAGCTGCCGCCGATGGGCGGCTGACGCGTAGCGCGTTCAGCCCTCGGGCCGATGCCGGTGCAGAAACGATCGCAGAGGACCGTAGCGGTGATCGGCGCCGGGCCTGCTGGCCTGATGGCCGCGGAGGTGATCGCGCGAGGCGGCGTGCCGGTGACGGTGTACGACCGGATGCCGTCGGCGGGCCGCAAGTTCTTGATGGCAGGGCGCGGTGGACTCAACCTGACCCACAGCGAGCCGCTCGCTGCATTCCTGTCGCGTTACGGAAATGCGGCGTCACATCTCCGTCCCGCGGTCGAAGAGCTTTCTCCCGATGCCCTGCGCGCGTGGAGTGAGGCACTGGGACAGCCGACATTTGTTGGCTCAAGTGGGCGTGTCTTCCCGGAAGCGTTCAAGGCTTCGCCTCTGCTGCGGGCATGGTTGCGGCGACTCGATGAGGCTGGCGTGACGCTGACGTTGCGACACCGCTGGACGGGGTGGACGGATAGCGGCGATCTGTCATTCGAGACGCCGGCAGGTCTGAGCAATGTGCGTGCCGATGCTGTGGTCCTTGCGCTCGGCGGTGCAAGCTGGCCCCGCCTTGGATCGGACGGCAGTTGGGTCGATATCATGACTGGGGCGGGCGTTGCCGTTTCGCCATTGCGGCCCGCCAACAGCGGCTTCACTGTCGCCTGGTCCAATATCTTTCGTGATCGCTTCGAAGGTGCTCCTCTCAAGGGCGTGTCACTAACCTTCAATTCGCGGACCGTCCGCGGCGAAGCGATGGTGACGCGCGACGGGCTCGAGGGTGGAGGCATCTACGCGTTATCGGCACCATTGCGCGATGAGATCACTCGCGCAGGGCAAGCGGTATTGGATATCGATGTGCGGCCGGATCTGGCGGAGCCGGAATTATCCGCTCGCCTGTCGGTCACGCGCGGAAAGCAGTCCTTCTCCACTTTCATGCGTAAAGCAGTTGGATTGCCGCCTGTTGCGATCGGCCTGCTGTACGAGGCGACAGTCGAGACCGACGTCAATCCCGCGTCATTGCCGCCTGATAGGCTGGCGCGATTGCTCAAGGCTCTCCCAATTAGCCTGACCGGCGTGGCGCCGCTCGAACGGGCGATTTCGACCGCAGGCGGCGTCGCCTGGGAAGAGCTCGATCACCGTTTCATGCTGCGCAAGCGGCCAGGCGTTTTCGTTGCCGGTGAAATGCTCGATTGGGAGGCGCCGACCGGCGGCTATCTGCTGCAGGCTTCGTTCGCCACAGGCGCGGCCGCGGGGCGAGGAATACTCGAATTTCTCGATGGTTAGCACATTGGACAATATCAAATGCGGGGAGGCTGGGCCAAAATCGAAGTCCTTCAATTCGATAGCCAATCCGCAAATTTAATTTTGCGCTGCAAATAAACCCTGGGAGACGATGAATGAGATATCAATTTCTATCCACCGCTGCGGCGGCTGTTCTGTGCGGCCTGAGCTTTGCTGCTCCGGCATCAGCTGCGGATGGTGTCAAGATCGGCATTCTGAACGATCAGTCCGGCGTGTACGCTGACTACGGTGGCAAGAGCTCAGTTGAAGCCGCGAAGATGGCGATCGAGGATTTCGGCGGCGAAGTACTCGGCCACAAGATCGAACTGGTGAACGCGGATCATCAGAACAAACCCGACCTTGCGGTGAGCATCGCACGTCGCTGGTTCGATGTCGAAGGTGTCGACATGATCACCGAACTGACGACATCGTCGGTCGCGCTCGCGGTGCAGGACCTCGCCAAACAGGAAAAGAAGATTGACATCGTGGTCGGTGCCGCGTCGTCGCGTATCACCGGCGATGCCTGCACGCCGTACGGCTTCCACTGGGCATTCGATACCCATGCGCTCGGTGTCGGCACAGGCGGCGCGTTGACGGAGAATGGCGGGGACACCTGGTTCTTCCTGACCGCGGACTATGCCTTCGGCTATTCGCTCGAAAAGGACACCGGCGAAATCGTCAAGGCCAAGGGCGGCAAGGTGCTCGGCGCAGTCCGTCATCCGCTGAACACCTCGGACTTCTCGTCGTTCCTGCTGCAGGCTCAGAGCTCGAAGGCCAAGGTCGTTGGTCTCGCCAACGCTGGCCTCGACACCATCAACGCCATTAAGCAGGCGTCTGAGTTTGGCATCGTTGCTGGTGGCCAGAAGATGGCTGGTCTGCTGCTCACACTCGCCGAGGTCCACGGCCTTGGCCTGAAGGCAGCGCAGGGTCTGGTGCTCACCGAGGGCTTCTATTGGGATCACGACGACAGGTCTCGCGCATTCTCCGAGCGCTTTTTCAAGCGCACCGGCCGTATGCCGAACATGATCCAGGCCGGCACCTATTCGGCAACGCTGTCCTACCTGAAGGCTGTGAAGGCCGCCGGCACCAAGGACGCTGACGCGGTTGCCAAGAAGCTGAAGGAGCTTCCGGTGGACGATGCTTTTGCCAAGGGCAAGGTGCTCGCCAATGGCCGCATGGTGCACGACCTTTATCTGTTCGAGGTCAAGAAGCCGTCAGAGAGCACGAAGCCGTGGGACTACTACAAGCAGATCGCTGTGGTCCCAGGGGATAAGGCTTTCCCGACCGCGGCCGAGAGCGGTTGCCCGCTGACCAAGTAAGCGAGATTTAGGTCCAGCTTGTTCTTTGAAAAGATCGTCCGCGTCACCCCGGTGATGCGGACGATTTGTTTTGTATCAGGCGCTTTGGGGTTATGCGGTTCCAGTTGTGGTCACCATGTCGGTGATCAACGCGAGTAAGGCGAACGACCCGACGACGGCGCAAACCCACGTCCAGCCACCGTGAGTCCAGGCAAGGGTGGCGGCTGCCGCGCCGATCGCACCGCCGATGAAGAAGAGACAGACGAACAGCCCGTTGATCCGGCCTCTTGCCTCTGGCTGCAGCAGATTCACCGCGCGGCGCCCCAGCGTTTGATCTCCGGTCACGCCAAGGTCGAGCAGGATAGCGCCAACGCCAAGCCCGCCAAGCGCCCAGTATTGTGATCCGATATGGCCGGCCCATGCGGACACGATTGCAGACCAGATAATGGCAACGTGTGAAGCGAACAGCGTGATGCGCACATGACCTCGGTCGCCTAGTCGCCCCGCCAGCGGTGTCGCCGCCGCACCAGCCGCACCGACCAAGGCAAAGATCGCGATGCCGCTTGGTGTGAGGTTGAATGGCGGTATTGAAAGGCGGAGCGCAACCGCGGCCCAGAACGCGGAAAACGACGCCATGACAAGCGCTGCGGTCCACGAGCGGACGCGAAGCACATGTTCTTCTCGCCACAGCGTTCCAAACGATCCGAGGAGTTGTGCGTAGGACATCCGGATTGGCGGTCGCAGCGACGGCAGTTGGCGGACGAGAGCGCCAGCCAGAATGATGATGGCTGCGGCAGATGAAACATAAAAGCCGCGCCAGCCCCAGATGTCGGCGGTCACGCTCGCAACCGGACGTGAAAGCAGAATGCCAACCATCAGCCCGCCCATCACATCGCCGATGACGCGGCCGCGGTCGCCGGGATGAGTCATTGAAGCAATCAGCGGCACCAGCATCTGGATCGCGGAACACGACGCTCCCAGAAAAAACGATGCAGCAAGTAGCAGTTCGGCTGTCGGCGCAAGCGCCATACAGATTGCTGCCACTGTGTTGCAAAACAACGTGCCGACGATAAGCCGCTTGTTTTCGAGCACGTCAGCAAGCGGCACCAGCATGAATAATCCGAGAGCATACCCAAGCAATGTCAGCGTAGAGACCATTCCTGCTTCGATCGTTCCCATGCGGAGCGTCTGCGCCATCAAGCCGGCAAGGACTTGTGACGCGAACAGGTTGACGACGATGACGCCGGTGGCGAGAGCACCGAGCCGGACGATCGCACGGGGCGCGGTCCGATTGCGGTCCGGAAGTGTGGTGGTCTGCAGTAGAGCCATGGGAAGCCTCTCGGTTGGAGAGGCCTCTTTAAGCAACGGCGTAAATATGCTACAATTCAATTATCATGATACAGAATATGCGATTTTGTTATGAATACGAATGATCTCGTCGCCTTCGTTGCCGTCGTGGAAACCGGGTCCATCGTCGCGGCGTCGGCGCGACTCAATCTGACACAGCCCGGCGTGACACGGCGAATTCAGAATCTCGAAGAACTGCTCGGCACTGAGTTGCTTGATCGGCAGTCCAAACCATTGAAGCCGACTGCGGCAGGCCGGGAAGCCTACGAACATGGCCGTCGCGTGCTGAGGACATTGGATGACCTGAAGTCGGGCGTCGCTGCGGACGGCGCGGTGCGCGGTGAGTTTCGGCTGGGCATCACGCCTTACCTGTCGGAGACAGGTCTGAGCGGGCCGCTCGATACGTTGCGCGCGGAGTTTCCGCAACTTGCCGTGCGGGTGATTTCTGGCTGGTCTCCGGAACAGGGCGAACGGGTCAGCCGCAATCAACTCGACGCGGCGGCCGTCTGTCTGCCCGATGGCGTGGCGCCGCCGGATGATCTGGTGTGCGATGATCTCGGCTCGCAGCCGGTTCTGTTCGTGGTGGCGCGTGACATGAAGATGCCGCGATCTGCCTCGCTCGAAGACCTGTCGCGGTTGTCGTGGGTGATGAATCAGGACGGTTGCGGTTTTCGGAGCGCGCTTAAACGTCAGTTCGAGGCGGCGCACCTGCCGTTTCAGGTCGCGGTGGAGGCGCTGGATTCCGATCTTCGCCTGTCACTGGTGGCGCGCGGCATCGGCATTGGTTTGGTGACTCCGGTTGCGCTGAAGCGCAGCGCGCAGCGCGCCAAGCTCAAGGTGGTCAAAACCGAAAACTTCAATCCGGCTGTGCGGGCTTGGGTTGTCCATCGGCCGCCGGCGGGTCGGCTTGCTCGGCCGATCAAGACATTCCGCGAGGCGCTGGTCCGCGAATTACAGGAATTTTCCGGCAAGTGACGCGTATCGATTACGCGCCACTCTCGATTTCCTCGCGCAGAATCTCAAGCGCGAGCCATTTTTCCTCGGCGGCCTCGAGTTCTGAGTGTGCTTTCGCGATTGCCGCTGACGCAGCGTCGAAGGCTTTGCGATCCCGCGCGTACAGTGTCGGGTCGTCGAGTTGCTTCTGCAGAATCGCAATGTTCTGCTGCAGCTTTGTCATGGTTTTGGGTAGCGTTTCGAGTGCGTGCTTTTCGTTAAAGCTAAGCCGCCGCTTCGACGTGGATGAAGGAGCGGGTTGCTTCACGGGCTTTGTATCGGCTGTGATGGTTTTAACCATCTTCTGCTGAAGATCGGCGCCGCGCTGAGCCAGCATATCGCTGTAGCCACCGGCATACTCCACCCAACGGCCGTCACTTTCCGGCACGATCACCGAGGTCACGACGCGATCGAGAAAATCACGATCGTGACTGATCAGGATGACCGTGCCGTCATAGTCGCCCAGCAGCTCTTCGAGCACGTCGAGTGTTTCAAGGTCGAGATCGTTGGTTGGCTCATCCAGTACAAGAAGATTGGACGGCTTCGCCAGCGCGCGCGCCAGCATCAACCGCCCACGTTCGCCGCCGGACAACGCCTCGAGTGGCGTGCGCGCCTGCTCCTGAATGAACAGGAAGTCCTTCATGTAGCTGATGACGTGTTTCGGCTTGTCCCCGACCATCACGGTATCGCCGCGCCCGCCGGTGAGAGCATCTGCGAGCGTTGACTTCGGGTCGAGGCTTTCGCGATGCTGATCGAGCGTCGCCATCTCGATGTTGGCGCCGAGCCGAACCATGCCGCTGTCCGGCTCGTTTGCTCCGGTCAGGATGTTGATGAGCGTGGTCTTGCCGACGCCATTAGGGCCGACGATACCGACCCGGTCACCACGCGCGATGCGTGTCGAGAAGTCGTCGATGATCTTGCGATCTTCGAATGATTTGGCGATGTGCCGGGCTTCGATCACCAGTTTTCCGGAAGTTTCGGCCTCGGCCGCGGCGAGGTTAGCCTTGCCGGTGGCCCCACGATAATCGCGACGCTGCTGACGCAAGGCGAATAGGTTGCCGAGCCGTTTGACGTTGCGTTTGCGCCGGCCGGAGACGCCATACCGCAGCCAGTGTTCTTCGGCGACGATCTTGCGATCAAGCTTGTGCTGTTCGCGCTCCTCTTCGGCCAGTACATCGTCACGCCACTCCTCGAATGCACCGAACCCTTTTTCAATCCGGCGCGTTTCGCCGCGATCGAGCCACACGGTCGCGCGCGAGAGATTGGAGAGGAAGCGGCGGTCATGGCTGATGGTGACCAGTGCGCTTCGGCGGCTCGCCAGTTCGCTCTCCAGCCATTCGATGGTGGTGAGATCGAGGTGGTTGGTCGGCTCGTCGAGCAACAGGATATCAGGCGAGGGGGCGAGCACGCGGGCAAGCGCGGCGCGTCGGGCTTCGCCGCCGGAGAGATGCACCGGGTCTTCCTCACCCGTCAGGCCGAGCTGTTCGAGCAGATAGCTCGCCTGATAGGAATCGTCACCGGGGCTGAGGCCGCCCTGAACATAGGCAAGTGTGGTTTTGAAGCCGTCGAAATCGGGTTCTTGCGGCAGATAACGGATGGTTGCGCCCGGTTGCACGAAGCGGCTACCGGAGTCAGCCTCGACAAGTCCGGCAACGATCTTCAGCAGAGTCGATTTGCCCGAGCCATTGCGTCCGATTAGGCAGACGCGCTCGCCTGCCGAGACGGACAGCTCGACACCTGTCAGCAGCGGCGTGCCGCCGAAAGTCAGTGCGATGTCCTTGAGCTGGATAAGGGGAGGTGCCATGAGCCTATGATGTCTGTGCGCGCTGGATGCGGCGAATGGTCTGATCGAGTGCCGAAACGAAGGCCGACCGATCGCGTGGCGAGAACCCGCGCGGACCTCCGGTCATCTCGCCGCTCGACCGCAGGTCGGTCATGAGGTTGCGGACCGCCAGCGCCATGCCGATGGAATCTTCGCTGAAAGGTTTTCCATTTGGCGCGATCACCGCGGCGCCTGCTTTCACGCACCGGCTCGCCAACGGAACGTCAGCGGTGACCACGATGTCGCCTTGGCTGGCGCGCTCGGCGATCCAGTCATCGGCTGCGTCCATGCCGGAACCGGCCGCAATCCGTTCGATCAACGGATCGCTCGGCACACGGATGAAGTTTCCGGCGACCACGCTGACCGGCCATTGATGGCGCGCGGCGACCCGGTAGATTTCATCCTTGACCGGGCACGCATCGGCATCGACATAAATTCGCATCGGATAGTCGAAACTTTCGTCAACTCGGGCCTATAACTCGCGGGCGCTGCAGCTCGTACCCCAGTACGTGCAAAATAGCGAGAGCACCTGTGCTTTGAACGCCTTGCCAGATCAGCGCATTTGCGTACCTTTCTGGTAGACCAGATTAAAAACCAAGGGAAATGACATGGTTTCATACGCGCCGCACCGGCTCTCGGCCTACAATCTCGCCAAACAGTCCGAAAACAAGATGCATGATGACACTGTGGCGCGGCGTTTCGGGTTTACGGGTGGCCTCGTGCCGGGCGTCGATGTGTTCGCCTATATGAGCCATATGCCGGTGGCCAAATGGGGGCGGGCGTTCCTGGAGCGTGGCCTGATGGACGGCCGGTTCGTCAAGCCGGTCTACGACGGCGAAATGGCCGAGGTGACGGCCGAAGACGATGGCGACGGGATTCTGATCAAGGTCACCAGCCGGGGTGAGCTGTGCGCCAGCGGACGCGCGTCCCTGAAAGCAGCCGCACCGCGAGTGAGCCTCGGTGACTTCTCCGACGTCGCGCCGGTCGCGAAGCGTGAGCCGGTCGATAGCCGCTCATATGAATCCGGTAAATGGCTCGGCATCCCGGCTTATGCGCAGACGGCCGAAGCTGCGGCCCAGTATCTCGAAGATGTCCGTGAAACCGACGGCGTCTATTCTCGCGACAGCCTCATGCATCCCGGGATGCTGCTGCGGACCATGAACTGGGCGCTGATGGAAAACGCGATCCTGGGGCCGTGGATTCACGTCGGCAGCACCATTCAGCATCTCGCCGCTGCCAAGGTCGGCGACACGCTGACGGCGCGGGCAAAGGTGACCGGCAACTACGAGCGCAAGGGTCACTTGTTTGTCGAGCTCGATGGATTGATTGTCGCCAACGGCAAGACGGCGGTCGCGCATTGCCAGCACACCGCGATCTATCAGCCGCGCGAATCCGTGGCAGCTTAACGCTCGAATCCTCCGAATGAAATGGCCGGATCAGTCCGGCCATTTTTGTTTTTGGCGGTTTAAAAGATGATTATGCCGTCTTGGCTTTCCGCCCATCTTCGATCGCACGCCAGATCTTCTCGGGCGTCAGCGGCATGTCGATATGGGTCACACCGAATTCAGACAACGCGTCGACGACTGCATTGACCACCGTGGCGAGGCTGCCGGCGCAGCCGGCTTCGCCGCAACCTTTGGTGCCTAGAGGATTGGAGGCTGCCGGTGAAGGGTAGTCCCCGAGCGTCATTGACGGAATGTCTTCCGCACGCGGCATCGCGTAGTCCATGAACGAGCCGGTGATCGGCTGGCCGTTATCGTCATAGGTCACTTCTTCCATCAACGCCTGGCCGATGCCCTGGGCCACGCCGCCATGAAGCTGCCCCGCAACGATCATCGGATTGATGACGGTTCCGAAGTCATTGACGCCGGTATAGCGCACGATCCGCACCACGCCGGTGTCGGGATCGACCTCGACTTCCGTGACATGGCAACCGTTCGGGAACGTCGAGGCAATCGTGCTGGAGGTGTGATCGACATCGAGCGAATCCGGCACGTCGTCGGGCCGCTTCGTGTCGCGTAATTTTGCAGCGAGCTCCATGATGCCGATGTCGCGGTCGGTGCCTGCGATCGAAAATCGGCCGTTGCCGAAATCGATATCTGCTTCCGACGCCTCAAGGACAAAGCCTGCGGCCTTCTTTCCCTTTGCAATGACTAGCTCCGAGGCCTCGACAATCGCGGTGCCGCTGGCAGTGATCGAGCGTGAGCCGCCGGTGCCGTTGCCGGTATGAACCGTATCGCTGTCACCTTGCTCCAGCCTGATTGCTTCGAACGGAACGCCGAGACGTGAGGCCAGAACCTGCGCGAATGGCGTCGCGTGGCCCTGGCCGTAATCGAGCGTACCCGTGATCAGCTTGACCGTGCCATCGGCTTCAAACTGAATTTTGCCCAGTTCGACGCTCGGAGGCGCGGTGATCTCGAGATAGGAGCCGACAGCGATGCCGCGCAGCTTGCCGCGCTTGCGGCTTTCCTTTTTGCGTTTCGGGAAATTGGCGTGATCAGAAAGCTGCAGCGCCTTGGCGAAAACACCCTGGAAGTCGCCGCTATCGTAGGTCAGGCCGTTGGCGGCGGCGTACGGAATTTGCGCCGGCTTGACGAAGTTGCGCTTGCGCAGAGTCAGGCGATCGATGCCCATCTCGTCCGCGGCGCGATCGATCAGCCGTTCCATGAAATAATTGGCTTCCGGCCGCCCGGCGCCGCGATAGGCGCCCATGAGCGTGGTGTTGGTGACCACGCATTTGATCTCGACCTCGATCAGCGGTGTGCGATAGACGCTCGCGATATTCTTGGCGATATTGAGCGATAACGGCACCGGCGCGACGCCTGTGATGTAAGCGCCGAGATTGCCGTAGCCCTGAACGCGCACACCGAGAAACGCGCCATCCGCTGCCAGCGCCAGTTCCGCATGAACGGTTTGCGCACGGCCGTGATTATCGGACAGAAAGCTGCTGGACCGCTCGTCGGTCCATTTGACCGGACGTCCAAGCTCCTTCGCCGCATGCAGAATGCAGATGTACTCGGGATAGTTCGCGTTCTTCATTCCGAACGAGCCACCCACGTTGTGGGTGCGCAGGTGGACCTTTTCTTTGGGCACATTGAGAGTTTTGGCGAGCGACAGGCGATTGCCGGCCACGCCCTGCGTCGGCACATCAATGACGTAGCGTTCTGTCTTCTTGTCGAATGACGCGAGCGCGGCGCGCGGTTCCATCGGCACCACGGCGAGGCGGGTGTTGGCAATATCGAGACGGACGACGTGCGCTGCCTTGGCGAAGGCAGCATTCATTGCGGCGGTATCGCCGGAGTGGAAATCCAGCGCGATGTTGTGCGGGATGTGATCGTAGAGCTGCGGCGCATCCGGTTTGGTGGCGTCGGCAGCGCTGGTGACTGAGGGCAGGGGATCGATGTCGACCCCCACGGCTTCGGCAGCATCGCGCGCTTGAGCCAGTGTGGTCGCCACGACGAATGCCACCGGATCGCCGACGAAACGGACCTTGTCGGTTGCCAGTGGAAGCCGGTTGGTTTGCAGAACAGGGGAGCCGTCCCGGCTTTTAAGCGGAACGCCTGTCGTGAAGGGATTGTAATTGGCGGCAGACAGATCGGTGCCGGTCCAGACACCGAGCACGCCCGGCATGCCGCGGGCACTCTCGATATTGATGGAGCGAATCCGGCCATGTGCGTGCGTGCTGCGGACCATCACCGCGTAAACCTGCCCCGGCGCGCTGATATCGTCGGTGTAGCGGCCTTTGCCGCGGACAAGCGTGTCGTCTTCCTTGCGCCGGACCGGTTGTCCGACGCCAAATTTTTGCAGTGCGATATCGTTCTCTTGCGAGCGCCGGACCGGATGATCTTGCATTGTGAAAGTCCGATGAAATCAGGTTGGCCGTGAACGCGAAACCCGTGGAAACAGCATCATATTCCTGCAGCAGACATAGTGCAGGCATTTCAGAACGACAATGCGCGATTGCACATGTTGCACCTGCGCTTCAGCGAGTCGTTCGCAGCAACGGTTTTTGTGAACCATCGTCGGGTTGCGCCAGGTCTCCGTGCGCTGTTAAACTTTGACCGAATAATGGTCACGATGCGGCGCCTGCCGGTTGCCGGCGCGGATATGGGTTCTGATGGCGGAAGAATTGCGATCGCGTGCGGACGAGGGGCCGCGCGTTGGTCTGCTGGAGCCGGAAGTCGCGCGCGTTTCTGGCCGTGCGACCGGCGCCTCGCCGGCTTATGCCGCGATTGATCTCGGCACCAACAACTGCCGGCTGCTCATCGCTCGCCCGGCGGATGACAGTTTCCGCGTGATCGATTCGTTCTCGCGGATCATCCGGTTGGGCGAGGGCATCGCGAGCACGGGACGCATTGGACAGGCTGCTATCGATCGTGCGATCGGCGCGCTCAGCATCTGCAGTGAAAAGATCCAGACCAAGGGCGCGTTGCGCTCGCGAACCATCGCTACCGAAGCCTGCCGCGCCGCCGCGAACGCGGATGCCTTTCTGGAACGCGTGGCGACGGAAACCGGTATCGAACTCGAAATTGTTGATCGCGGAACCGAGTCGACCCTCGCGGCGATTGGATGCTCGCCGCTGCTCGACCCCAAGGCGAAGGGCGCTATCCTGTTCGATATCGGTGGCGGCTCGACGGAGGTGGTGCGGATCCAGCGCCCGCAAGGCGAGCCGCATGCCGCGCCGGTGAAGGGGCCGTGGATATCGCTGCCGCTGGGCGTGGTGACGCTGGCTGAGCACTTCGGTGGCATCGAGGTGACAAAGACATCCTATGCCGCGATGGTCGACGAGGTGGCCAAACATCTTGCGCCGTTCGCCGCCGAGCATGGTCGCGATCTTGACGACATGCATCTGCTCGGCACGTCCGGCACGGTCACGACTGTCGCAGGCGTCCATCTCTGTCTGTCGCGCTATGATCGGCGTCGGGTCGACGGCATCTGGATGAATTGCGAAGATGTTTCGCGGGCCATCGCCCGACTGCAGGCGATGAGCTATCAGGAGCGCGTCGGCAACGGCTGCATTGGAACCGAGCGGGCCGACCTCGTGCTCGCGGGTTGCGCCATTCTCGATGCCATCCGCAATGCATTCCCCATGCCCCGGCTGCGGGTCGCTGATCGCGGCCTGCGCGAGGGCATGCTGGTTGAAATGATGCGTCAAGACGGCTTCATCAAAGCGTCTTAAGTTTACGCCGTCCTATAATCCTGTAGAGAATGGCGCAGCGCGTACTTTCGCGCGCAATGGGTTATGGACGAACAGGCAGACTTGATGGCCAAGGATAAGACCGGGCGGCTGCACGTCACCGTCAAGACAGGCGGCAAGCGCAAGCTATCATCGAAACTATGGCTCGAACGTCAGCTCAACGACCCTTATGTCGCGCAAGCCAAGCGCGACGGCTTCCGCTCGCGGGCAGCTTACAAACTTCAGGAGATTGACGACAAGCATCGCTTTCTCAAACCGGGGCAGTCCGTCGTCGACCTTGGGGCCGCGCCGGGTGGCTGGAGCCAGATCGCGGCCAAGCGCGTCGGCTCGGTGAACGGCAAGGGCAAAGTGGTCGCGATCGACCTGCTGGAAATGGGAGAAATTCCGGGCGTCGAATTTGCGCAGCTGGATTTTCTTGCCGACGATGCGCCGGACAAATTGCGCGCCATGCTCGGTGGCGGCGCAGATGTTGTGATGTCCGACATGGCGGCCAATACCACGGGTCATCGCAAGACCGATCAACTGCGGATTGTAGGATTAGTGGAGAGTGCAGCTGCGTTTGCTTCCGAAGTGCTCAATCCCGGCGGCACGTTTCTCGCCAAGGTGTTCCAGAGTGGCGCCGACGCCGAACTGGTCGCGCAACTCAAGCGTGACTTTGCAACCGTGAAGCATGTCAAGCCGGCTGCGAGTCGCCAAGATTCGTCGGAGCGTTATGTACTGGCAATTGGATTCCGGGGCGCAGCGTCCGACTGACCGGCGCAAAAACTGACCGTCAGAACAGCTTTTCGTCCCGCGCTTCCGCTGTGCCTTCGCTGGCTGCGGTTTCCGGCGCCTTTGGTCCTTCGAGCGGAGCGATCTTCCTGCCGGAAACCTCATGGCCGGCGTCGGGCGGCAGTTTCCAGAAGGCATAGGACGAGACAGCGGAAACAATTCCGACCATGACGAATCCAGGCCAGAAATCAGCCGCGCTCAGATCGGTGGATCCGCGGAAGGCGAGTGCGGCTTCAACAGTGAAAGCGCCCGCCGCGACACCGGCCGAGATCGCCAGTTGCTGATTGACCGCGACGAGTGTGGTGGCCCGGCTCATTTCCGCAGGCTCGACCTCGGCGTAAGCGATGGTGTTGATCGCCGTGAATTGCAGCGAACGGAAAAACCCGCCCACGACCAGGATGATCATGATCAGAAGTAGCGGCGTCGATGGCGTGAACAGGGCGCAGGCGCCGATGAAGAATGAGCTTGCGAGCGCGTTGATGACCATAACGTTACGGAAGCCGAAGGTGCGGATGATGCGCGCAGCCAAAGTCTTCATTCCCATGGCGCCGATCGCCGAAGCGAAGGTCACCAGACCGGATTTGAACGGTGACAGCCCGAAGCCAATCTGCATCAGCAAGGGCAGCAGGAAGGGGATGGCGCCCACACCCATGCGGAACAGGAAACCGCCGGTCACGCTGGCCCGCAATGTGGGATGGCGCAGCAGGGTGAAGTCGAGCACAGGTGAGGACGTATGTTTTGCGTGACGCAGATACAGGGTCATCGCGACCGCGCCACCAGCGATCAAGCCGAGCACCACCGGCCAGGGCAGCAGGTTCAGCCCGGCTACTGATAACCCAAACGCAAGACCCGCGACGCCGAGACCGGCGAGCAGCAATCCATAGAGATCGAACCGTTCGTGATTGTCGCTTTTGATCGGGTCGATGTAGCGCATCGCCATGAATATCCCGAGAAGGCCGATCGGGATATTGATGAGGAAAATCCAGTGCCACGAGAAGTAGGTGGTGATGAAGCCGCCCAAAGGCGGGCCGACGACCGGGCCGATTAGAGCCGGCACCGTCACCCAGGTCATGGCGTTGACCAGCGCGCTCTTGTCGATTGAGCGCAGCAGCACCAGTCTGCCGACAGGTGTCATCATCGCGCCACCGATGCCCTGCAGAATACGGGCGAGCACAAAATCCGTGATGGATGTCGAAATCGCGCATCCGATTGAACCGACCATGAAGACGGCGATGGCGACGCTGAAGACGTTGCGTGGTCCGAAGCGGTCGGCGGTCCAGCCGCTGGCCGGGATGAATACCGCCAGCGACAGCAGGTAGGACGTGATCGCGAGTTTGAGCGTCAGCGGGCTGGTACCGATGTCCGCGGCGATGGCGGGGAGAGAGGTCGCAATCACCGTCGAGTCCATGTTCTCCATGAACAGCGCGCAGGCGACGATCAGCGGTATCAGACGTTCCTTCTGCATATGGACGTAGCTTGATCCCTCACGGATTCGAGATTGTGGCGCTTATCAGTATAGCGATTAGACGGGGCCGATCCGTGTCCAGCGGTAAAATTCGCTGGCAGAGGCATCTGCTTTCAAAGGGCTTTTTGCCAGAGGGGTTGTTGCAGATGTCCCATGCGCAAAACGTCTCGAAACCTGTTGGAAACCCTTTGAAATCGCGGTTCGGCGTGCTATCGACCAGCGCCAACCATCCCGATGGGCGTCGATTCGGAGGCGGTGCGGTTTCGCATCGCTGGAGATCGCTTATCCGGACATCATGATGTGCAGCAGGGGCTGCCGAACGGAGTTGGCAATGGCAATCAGGCAGTTTGGTCAAGGCATTCGTGAAGCGTTCACATTCGATGATGTGCTTCTGAAGCCCGGCCTTTCGGAAATCCTGCCTTCGGAAGCCGACGTCCGGACCCATCTCACCCGCGCCGTTCCTCTCAATATTCCAATCATGGCCTCGGCCATGGACACCGTCACCGAGGCCCGCATGGCTATCGCCATGGCCCAGTCCGGCGGCATCGGCGTCATTCACCGCAATTTCGACATCGATGGGCAGGCCGCCCAGGTGCGGCAGGTCAAGAAATTCGAGTCCGGCATGGTGGTCAATCCGCTGACCATTTCGCCGGAAGCCAAGCTCGTCGATGCGCTGACGCTCATGAAGGATCACGGCTTCTCAGGCATCCCCGTGGTGACCGGGGGCGGCCGTGGTGTCCCGGGCAAGCTGGTGGGTATTCTCACCAACCGCGACGTGCGCTTTGCAACCGATCCGGAGCAGAAGGTCTCCGAACTGATGACCCATCAGAACCTCATCACGGTTCGCGAAGGCGTCAGTCAGGCCGAAGCCAAGAAGCTCTTGCACCAGAACCGCATCGAGAAGCTGCTGGTGGTCGACGACCAGTACCGCTGCGTTGGCCTGATCACGGTCAAGGACATGGAGAAGGCGGTGACCTATCCGCTGGCCTCCAAGGACGAGCAGGGCCGTCTGCGCGTCGCCGCTGCGACCACGGTCGGCGAGGGCGGTTTCGAGCGCACCGAAAAGTTGATCGATGCCGGCGTCGACGTGGTGGTCGTCGATACTGCGCATGGTCATTCGCAGCGTGTGCTGGAAGCGGTCAATCGCATCAAGAAGCTGTCCAACGCGGTGCAGGTTGTGGCTGGCAATATCGCGACCACCGAAGGCGCACAGGCGCTGATCGATTCCGGCGCGGACGCGATCAAGGTCGGTATCGGCCCGGGCTCGATCTGCACCACCCGCATCGTTGCGGGTGTCGGCGTGCCGCAGCTCACTGCGATTATGGATGCGGTCGAGGCTGCAAAGAAGGCGAACATTCCGGTCATCGCCGATGGCGGCATTAAGTATTCTGGCGATCTGGCCAAGGCGCTTGCTGCCGGTGCGGACATCGCGATGGTTGGCTCGCTGCTTGCGGGCACCGACGAGACTCCCGGCGAAGTGTTCCTGTGGCAGGGCCGCTCCTACAAGGCCTATCGCGGCATGGGTTCGGTGGGTGCGATGGCTCGTGGCTCGGCCGATCGCTACTTCCAGCAGGATATCAAGGATACGCTCAAGCTGGTGCCGGAAGGCATCGAGGGGCAGGTGGCCTACAAGGGACCGGTCGCCAACGTGCTGCATCAGCTCGCCGGTGGTTTGCGTGCCGCGATGGGCTATGTCGGCGCGAAGACGCTGCAGGATTTCCACGATAAGGCGGAATTCGTGCGCATCACCGGCGCGGGTCTGCGCGAAAGCCATGTCCACGACGTGACGATCACGCGCGAAAGCCCGAATTATCCCGGCGGCGTTTGAAACAACTTCATGCACCGATGACGTATCGGTGACGCGTGACAGCTTGCCCGGCGTGGCAATACCGCTCGGCCTCGGCTAGATATGACGCCAGTTCATAATCAGCCGAGGAAACCATATGTCTACATCAGCCAAACGCATTGTTCTCGCGTCGCGCCCGGTAGGTGAACCGACCGCCGCGAATTTTCGCATCGAGGATTATCCGATTCCAACGCCGAGTCCTGGGCAGGTCCTGCTGCGCACGGTCTGGTTGTCGCTCGATCCCTATATGCGCGGTCGCATGAGCGATGGCCCGTCCTATTCTGCGCCGGTACCCGTCGATGGCGTGATGGAAGGCGGCGCCGTATGCGAGGTTGCTGCGTCGAACAATCCGGGCTTCACGAAGGGTGACATCGTGCTGGCCCACACCGGCTGGCAGCAATACGCGCTGTCCGACGGCAAGGGCCTGCGCAAGATCGATCCGAAGAATGCTCCGATCTCGACCGCTGTCGGCGTGCTCGGCATGCCGGGCATGACCGCCTATACCGGCCTGCTCGAAATCGGCAAGCCGAAGGCCGGTGAGACGGTGGTGGTTGCGGCGGCGTCCGGCGCGGTGGGGTCGGCGGTCGGGCAGATCGCCAAGATCAAGGGTGCGCGCGCAGTCGGTATCGCCGGTGGCAAGGAGAAGTGCGACTACGTCAAGAACGAACTCGGTTTCGATGAGTGCATCGATCATCGCGATCCTGATCTTGCGGCCAAGCTGAAAGCGGCATGCCCGAACGGCATCGACGTTTATTTCGAGAACGTCGGCGGCAAGGTGTTCGATGCCGTGTTCCCGCTGCTCAACGCGTTCTCGCGCATTCCGGTGTGTGGTCTGATCGCCGATTACAACACGATCTACGGCAAGGATACGCCGACGCCGCCATGGGCCAATTCGATCATGCGTGCGATCCTGGTGAAGCGCTTGAAGTTCCGCGGCTTCATTGTTCGCGATTTCGATGCGCTCTATCCGGATTTCATCCGCGACATGTCGCAATGGGTGCGCGAGGGCAAGGTGAAACACAAGGAGTTCGTCACCGAGGGACTCGAAAGTGCGCCGCAGGCGTTCATGGGCCTGCTCAAGGGGGCGAACTTCGGCAAGCAGCTTGTTCGCGTCGGACCGGACAAGGCGTAAGACATCGCTGTAGCAGGCGCGGCTCCCGTTATCCCGCAATATGGGATGACGGGAGCCGCAAATGTTTTCGTGCTTAAATACTGGCCGTGACAAATGGTTTGGTCATTCAAAAACCGCCATTTGCTCGTGCTGGGATTGGTCGTGGAGGAACCGACTTCGGTTCAATGCGGATGATCCGTCTCGATTGTCACGATGCGAACGCGCCGCTATAGCGGGTCATTCGCCCGAGATGAGGAATCCCCATGTCTGTCCAGATGGTTTTGCTGCCGGTCTTCGTGCAGGTGGGGCTAACTTTCGCCTTGCTGTTCCTGATGGCCGGGGTTCGCACCAAGGCTTTGTCCGCGCGCGAAATTACCTTCAAGGACATTGCCCTTGGCCAGAACTGGCCTGCGCGCGCGACCCAGATCGCCAACAGCTTCAACAACCAGTTCCAGTTGCCGGTTCTGTTCTATGCCCTGATCGCCATTGCATTGCCGTTGCGACGCGCCGATCTTGTCATCGTGCTGCTGTCATGGGTGTTTGTTGTGACCCGCTTCATCCATGCCGGCATTTTCGTGACCTCGAACGATGTACGGCAGCGATCGCTGGCGTGGTTCGCTGGCGTCCTTGTGGTGCTGATCATGTGGGTTTATTTCGCCCTCAAGCTCCTGCTCGCGATCTGACGCCGACAACCTGAAAGACTGATATGACTCCCGCCGCACGGCTGTCCGCAGCCATCGAAGTTCTCGGCGCCATCGATGCGCAACGCGTTCCCGCGCAGACCGCGCTCAAGGAGTGGGGCACGTCGCACCGCTTCGCCGGCTCCGGTGATCGTGCGGCGATTGCCGGACTGGTGTTTGATGTGCTGCGCCGTCGCGCCTCCAGCGCATGGCTGCTCGATGCCGACACGCCACGTGCGCGGTTGCTCGGGATGCTGAAGCTCGAGCGGGGCTTCGATGCAGATAAGATCGCAGCGCTGTGCGACGGCGCGCGCTTTGCGCCTGAGCCTCTGACCGATGCCGAGCGCGCCGCGCTGACCTCGCGAAACGTCGCCGATGCCCCTCTGCACATCGCTGGCGACTATCCCGAGTGGCTCGATCCGCATCTGGCGCGGGCGTTTGGCGAGGCGCGCGCGGAGGAGGCCGCGGCGATGGCCAGCCGCGCGCCGCTCGATCTCCGCGTCAACACGCTCAAGGCCAAGCCCGAGAAAGCGCTGGCGTCGCTGGCGCATCTCGGGGCGCGGGCAGCCCCTTGGTCGCCACTCGGCGTGCGGATCGAGCTTGGCGCCGATGCTCGCAATCCCGGCGTCCATGCCGAGGAGATTTTCATCAAGGGTGGCGTGGAGGTCCAGGACGAGGGCTCTCAACTTGCGGCGCTGCTGACCGGGGCGAAGCCGGGCGAGCAGATCATCGACATGTGTGCCGGGGCGGGCGGCAAGACGCTGGCGCTTGCCGCGATGATGCAGGGCAAGGGCCGCCTGATCGCGACCGATCGCGACAAGCGGCAGCTCGCGCCGATCCACGAGCGGCTGTCGCGGGCCGGGGTGCACAATGCCGAGGTCAGGACACCACGCGGGGCAGACGACACCCTGGGCGATATCCGGGAATCAGCCGATCTGGTGGTGATCGACGCTCCGTGCACCGGCACTGGAACGTGGCGCCGTAACCCGGACGCCAAGTGGCGGATGCGTCCCGGCGCGCTCGAAATCCGGATCAGGGACCAGGTGGAAGTGCTTGACCGGGCTGCCTCATTGGTGAAGTCGGGTGGCCGGATCGCCTACATCACATGTTCGGTCATTCCTGAGGAAAACAGCGATCAGGTCGCCGGTTTCCTTGGTCGCCATTCCGGGTTTTCTGTTGTGCCACCAGCCGAGGTTATGGCGGCTCTAGGTGAGCGCGCCACCGATTTCCAGGTTGCGACCCGCCAGACCGCAGAGGGCCTGCTGATGACCCCGGCGCGCACTGGAACCGACGGCTTTTTCGTCTCGATTCTGCGGCGCAGGTAACAGGCTTTCAGCTTCATCAGGAGGATGAAGTTTTGGCGGGGAGCAACGGCGGCGTGAGGAATTCCTGTCTAGCCGACCAAAAGCCGCCGGAATGGTGGAACGGCGGCTGAGTGCCATCGAAACCCATTGCCCGGTCGCGGCGGGTCGCGTAATTCCCTGTCCATGACCACATCCCAAGCCAGCAGCAAACCGGCGCCACTCACGGCGCCCGAGCATGACAAGATTCTGATTGTCGATTTCGGCAGTCAGGTGACCCAGCTGATCGCCCGCCGGGTCCGCGAGGAGGGCGTCTATTCCGAGATCGTCCCGTTCCAGAAGGCCGAAGCGGCGTTCCGGGAGATGAAGCCCAAAGCCGTGATCCTGTCCGGCGGGCCTGCCTCGGTGCTCGACGACAACGCGCCGGTGGCGCCGATATCGATGCTCACCGCGGGCATTCCGGTACTCGGCATTTGCTACGGCGAACAGACCATGGCGCAGCAGCTTGGAGGTGTGGTCGAGGCCGGTCATCACCGCGAATACGGCCGTGCTGAAATCGAGATCACCGACGACTGCGCGCTGTTCGACGGGGTCTGGCACAAGGGCGGCAAATACGACGTCTGGATGAGCCATGGCGATCGTGTCACCAAGCTGCCGGAAGGTTTTCGCGGCGTTGCCAAGGCGCCCGGCTCGCCAATCTCGGTGATCGCCGACGACAAGCGCAAGTTTTATGCGATGCAGTTTCACCCCGAGGTGGTGCATACGCCGGATGGCGCGAAGCTGATCCGCAATTTCGTGCGCAAGGTCGCGGGCCTGACCGGTGACTGGACCATGCGCGCCTTCCGCGAGGAAGCGATCGAGAAGATCCGCGCGCAGGTCGGCAAGGGCAGGGTGATTTGCGGCCTGTCGGGCGGCGTCGATTCAGCGGTCGCAGCGGTGCTGATCCACGAGGCGATCGGGGATCAGCTGACCTGCGTGTTCGTCGATCACGGTCTGCTGCGGCTCGCCGAAGCCGAAACGGTCGTCGACCTGTTCCGTCACCACTACAATATTCCGCTCGTTCATGTTGATGCCTCGAGGCAATTTCTCGGCGAGCTCGATGGCGTCACCGACCCCGAGCAGAAGCGCAAGATCATCGGCAAGCTGTTCATCGATGTGTTCGAGGCCGAAGCGAAAAAGATCGGTGGCGCGGATTTCCTGGCGCAGGGCACGCTCTATCCGGACGTGATCGAAAGCGTGTCGTTCACCGGCGGACCGTCAGTGACGATCAAGTCGCATCACAACGTCGGTGGTTTGCCCGCGCGTATGAACATGAAGCTGGTCGAACCGCTGCGCGAATTGTTCAAGGACGAGGTGCGTGCGCTCGGACGCGAGCTTGGCTTGCCCGACGTATTCGTCGGTCGCCACCCGTTCCCCGGACCGGGTCTTGCGATCCGTTGCCCCGGCGAGATCACCCGCGAGAAGCTCGACATCCTGCGACAGGCCGATGCGATCTATATCGAGGAAATCCGCCGCGCTGGGCTCTACGACACCATCTGGCAGGCGTTTGCGGTGCTGCTGCCGGTGAAGACCGTTGGCGTGATGGGCGACGGCCGGACTTACGAATTCGTCGTCGGCCTGCGCGCGGTGACCTCGACCGATGGCATGACCGCCGACTTCTATCCCTTCGACATGAAATTCCTCGGCCAGACCGCGACGCGGATCATCAACGAGGTGAAGGGCGTCAACCGGGTGGTCTACGATGTGACGTCGAAGCCGCCGGGCACCATCGAGTGGGAGTGAGGGGAGTTAGTCCACGCGGATTGCAATATTTGCGTGATCCTCGCTTGCATCGGGAGCCGCTGAAGGGTTCCGGTCATCAATAAACAAGGGAGGAAAACAATGAAGATCGTCGTTATAGGCGGCACTGGCCTGATCGGCTCGAAGGTCGTCGCTATTTTGCGTCAGGCTGGCCACGACGTTATCCCGGCTTCTCCGCGAAGCGGCATCAACACCATCACCGGCGAAGGGTTGAAAGAGGCCATGGCCGGCACACAGGTGGTGATCGATCTCGCCAACTCGCCGTCCTTCGAAAACAAGGCAGTGCTGGAATTCTTCGAGACGTCCGGCCGCAACCTCGCCGCGGCGGAGGCTGCAGCACATGTCGGGCACCATGTCGCTCTCTCCATCGTCGGGACCGACCGGACACCCGAAAACGGTTATTTCCGAGCCAAGGTCGCACAAGAGAAGCTCATCGAGGCTTCCGGCATCCCGTACACCATCGTTCGTGCGACCCAGTTCATGGAATTTCTTGGCGGCATCGCAGCTTCAAGCGCACAAGGAAACACCGTCAGGCTTTCGCCCGGCGCATTCCAGCCCATCGCGGCAGACGATGTGGCTGCCATGGTTGCTGCCATTGCGCTCGAAGCGCCGCGAAACGGCATCGTCGAGATCGCCGGTCCCGAACGGGGGCCGTTCAATGAGATCATCGCCCGCTATCTGAAGGCGATCGGCGATCCACGCGAGGTCGTGAGCGACCCGGAGGCGCTGTACTTCGGCGGCCGGGTCGATGACCGCTCGCTTGTGCCGCTCGGCGAAGCGCGCCTTGGCCGCGTTGGTTTCGACCAATGGATTCGCTCGCAGGCCAAGGCCTGATCCTGTTCTTTCGGGCGCTCTTTACCCAGCCTGTTGTGCTGCAGCCATGATCGCGGGCGGGCAGGATCAGCGCTCGCCTGCGATCATCTCGCGCGCGATGGTCACGAAGCGCTCGATGGTCGGCGTCGTGTCGTCGTCGCGCCAGGTGATGCCGGTTTCGAGGACCGGCACGGTGCCGCCAAGATCGAGATAGCTGACCCCGGTGCGCGCGAGGTTGCGCAGCGACGCCGGCACCAGCGCGATTCCCATGCCCGCCGACACGAGACTGATGATGGTCTGCATCTGGATCGCCTCCTGAACGATCCGCGCCTGACCGCCGTGCGCGGCGTAGTAGCCGGTGACGATGTCATGAAACGCCGGCGCACTCTGGCGTGGAAACAGGATGAGCGGCGCGCTCGTTACTGCTTCGGGCGACAGACGGTCGCCTTCGATCCGCAATTGCCCATCGGCGATCCAGCTATCGGGCACCGCCGCGACCAGTGGCTCGGTCACCAGCCGCAGATAGGACAGGGGCCGGGGAAACGCGCCGTTCGGCGGCGGGATGACGAGGCCGACATGGCCTTTGCCCTCGGTGAGGTTGGCGATCTGCACATCGCTGGTCGCCTCGGTCAGCGACATCTCGACATTCGGAAACAGCGCCGCGAAACGCCGCACCAGCGCGGGCAGAATGCTGTAGTCGGCGGTGCTGACGAACGAGATGACGAGACGGCCAGCGGTGCCGTCGCGCAGTTGCCGGGCAATCTCGGGCAGGGCGCCAACCTCCTGCAGTGCGGCGCGGACGTGAACTAGCCACTGCTCGCCGAACGGCGTGAGCGCGACGCTGCGCTTGGTGCGCACGAACAGCGGCGTGCCGATCTCACGCTCCAGCGCCATGATCGACTGGCTCAGCGGCGGCTGGGTCATGCCAAGCCGGCTGGCCGCATGCCCGAAATGAAGGGTGTCGGCGACCGCCATGAAATGTCTGAGTTGCCGGATGTCCATCTGATACTCAACGCAACTTAGTTGGCTCTGAATAATATATTTTACTAAGGTTCGGAACCGGCATATTGGAACAGTTCAAAATTCACGTCCGAGGGAACGCCGAACCATGCCGACATATCGCTCCAGAACCACCACCCATGGCCGCAACATGGCTGGCGCCCGCGGCCTGTGGCGCGCCACCGGCATGAAGGACGAGGATTTCGGCAAGCCGATCATCGCCATCGCCAACAGCTTCACGCAGTTCGTGCCCGGCCACGTGCACCTGAAGGATCTCGGCCAGCTCGTTGCCCGCGAGATCGAGGCGGCCGGTGGCGTTGCGAAGGAGTTCAACACTATCGCGGTCGATGATGGCATCGCCATGGGTCACGACGGCATGCTCTATTCGCTGCCGAGCCGCGAACTGATCGCCGACGCTGTCGAATACATGGTCAACGCGCATTGTGCCGATGCGCTGGTGTGCATCTCCAACTGCGACAAGATCACGCCCGGCATGTTGATGGCGGCGATGCGCCTCAACATTCCGACGGTGTTCGTCTCGGGCGGCCCGATGGAAGCGGGCAAGGTCGTGGTGAAGGGCGCGACCCGTGCCGTCGACCTGATCGACGCCATGGTGGTTGCCGCCGACGATAGCTACAGCGACGAGGAAGTGAAGCGGTTCGAGCGCTCGGCCTGTCCGACCTGCGGTTCGTGCTCGGGCATGTTCACCGCGAACTCGATGAACTGTCTCACCGAGGCGCTCGGCCTCGCACTGCCGGGCAATGGTTCTGTGCTGGCGACCCATTCCGATCGCGAAAGACTGTTCCGCGAGGCCGGTCATCTGATCGTCGATCTCGCGCGTCGTTATTACGAGCAGGACGATGCAAACGCGCTGCCGCGCAATATCGCCACCTTCAAGGCATTCGAGAACGCGATGAGTCTCGACATCGCCATGGGCGGCTCGACCAACACCGTGCTGCATCTTCTGGCGGCGGCACAGGAAGGTGGCGTCGATTTCACCATGGCCGACATCGATCGCCTCTCGCGTCGCGTGCCGTGCCTTTGCAAGGTGGCGCCGGCCAAGAGCGACGTTCATGTCGAGGACGTGCACCGCGCCGGCGGCATCATGTCAATCCTCGGCGAATTGGAGCGCGGCGGTCTGATCGACACCAGCCTGCCGACCGTGCATGCGCCGACCATCGGCGATGCGCTGGCGCGCTGGGACATCAGCCGTACCAACAGCGAAGCGGTGCGCACCTTCTATAAGGCGGCGCCCGGCGGCGTGCCGACCCAGACGGCGTTCAGCCAGTCGGAGCGTTGGGACGACCTCGACACCGATCGCCAGAAGGGCGTGATCCGCTCGATGGAGCATCCGTTCTCGAAGGACGGTGGTCTTGCGGTGCTGTTCGGTAATCTCGCGCCGGAAGGCTGCATCGTGAAGACCGCGGGCGTGGATGAGTCGATCCTGACCTTCCACGGCCCCGCGCGTGTGTTCGAGAGCCAGGAAGATGCTGTGTCCGCCATTCTCGGCAACAAGGTGAAGCCGGGTGAAGTGGTCGTCATCGTCTACGAAGGACCGAAGGGCGGTCCGGGCATGCAGGAGATGCTCTATCCGACCAGCTACCTGAAGTCGAAGGGACTCGGGAAGGTGTGCGCGCTGGTCACCGATGGCCGGTTCTCGGGCGGCAGCTCAGGTCTCTCGATCGGCCACGTCTCGCCGGAAGCGGCGGAGGGCGGACTGATCGGTCTGGTTCAGACCGGCGATCCGATCGTGATCGACATTCCCAATCGCATCATGCGTCTCGACCTCAGCGACAAGGTGATCGCCGAGCGTCGCGCGGCGATGGAAGCCAAGGGCAAGGCGGCGTGGAAGCCGGCGACGCGCCAGCGCAAGGTGTCGGCGGCGTTGCGCGCCTATGCGGCGCTGACGTCGAATGCCGCGCGTGGCGCGGTGCGCGACGTCTCGCAGGTCGAGAAGTAACAGCAAGGTTCTGCCTTAGGCCGATCGGTCCGAAGCGGTGGCGTCCATCTGATATTAGCCCGCGTGGTCATCACCGGCTGCGCGGGCTTTACTTTAATGTATGTTCATGATTTGTTCTCTAACTCATCGGAGTGCGTATCATGTCCGAGCTACTCGATCTTTTCGGGTTCCAACCGCCATGCAACGACCGCCTGTTTTTCGGTGTGGTGCCGGCGCAGGCCGATGGAAAACGGATATCTCAACTCGCTGACAAGTGGTGCGATGAACTCAATCTGACCGGACGACCGTTCGCGCCGGAGCGGTTGCATGTGTCGCTGTATGCGCTCGGCGACTATGCAGGTGTGCCCCGGCGATTGGTTGATGTTGTGCGTCAGGCCGGTGATGCAGTCAGACTGCCGCCTTTTGAGGTCACGTTCGATCGCGTGATGAGTTTCTATCGCGGGGACAGGAAGCGTGCGCTGGTCTTGCGGCCGGGTAGAAGCATTGCAGCGCTATCGGAGCTACATCGCGCGCTCGGCGAGAGCATGAAGGGCGCAGGTCTCGCGCGATGGGTGACGCCACATTTCTCGCCGCACATGACGCTGCTTTACGACCGGCGGATGGTTGCCGAACAGCCCGTCGAAGCGGTGTGCTGGCACGTCGACGGTTTCGTCCTGATTCATAGTCTTGTCGGACACAGTCGGTACAATCATCTGGCGCGCTGGAAGCTGGAAGAATAGCGGTGCGATAGCGCAGGGAAGAGACCTCCTGCAACTCACGCACTGAAGCGCGCACGATAATCCTGCGGTGTTGCGGACAGTATCCGGATGAAACTGCGGCGCATGGTTTCCTCAGAACCGAAGCCGCAGCGCTCGGCAACACGTTTCACCGGTAGGCGCGTATCTGACAGTAGGCGTCGTGCGGCTTCCACGCGCAGGCGCTCAATGGCGCGCGCTGGCGTATGACCGGTTGCCTCGACATAGCGGCGGCTGAAGGTGCGCTCGCTCATGCCGGCCCGCTCGGCCAGCGCTGGCAGCGATAGGTCGCGCGCGACGTTGTCCGTGATCCATTCGTGTAATGCGCCGAACCGGTCGTCGGCCATCTGCAGCGACAATGCTGTGCTGAACTGCGATTGTCCGCCGGGGCGTTTGAGGAACATGACCAGATGGCGCGCGACAGCGAGGGCGAGGTCGCGGCCGAGGTCTTCCTCGACCAGCGCCAGCGCAAGATCGATCCCCGCGGTGATGCCTGCCGAACTCCACACCGCGCCGTCGCGCACGAAGATCGGATCTGATTCAACCTTGGCTTCGGGGCAGCGGCGGGCGAGTTCGCTGCATTCTGTCCAGTGTGTGACAGCGCGTCGCCCGTCGAATAACCCTGCCGCACCGAGCAGGAACGCGCCGGTGCATACCGACGCGACGCGGCGTGCGCTTCCTGCGTGTGTTCGTACCCAGCGCACCCGCGTTGCGTCCTGCGCCGCGCTTCTCACCCCCGGGCCGCCAGCAACGATGAGTGTGTCCACTTTGGATCGCGCGGACGGCAGCGGCGAGGTCATCAGTGGCAACCCGGCGGATGTCGTGACCAGCGCGCCGTTCCCGGCGATGACCTGCGTGACATAGGGTACGGGTTGGCCAGTCCGTGTGCTGATGACGTTGGCGGTGGCGAATACCTGCAGCGGCCCCGCGATGTCCAGCAACTGCACATCCGGGAAAGCGAGGATTTCGACGCTACGCGCCTTTGGCGAAATTCGAGGGTTCTTTGGCATGTCCGCCAAAGACTGCCAGCCTATGGTTGTCCTGTCCAGAACCCTTGAAGCGGAGCCCAACATGATTTCATCCGACACCCACCTTCAGATCGGCTCGCTGCTGTTCGAGGGGCTCGATCAGGTCGATCTGACCGGGCCATTCGAGGTTCTGTCTCGAATCCCAAACTCGACCTATCGGATCTACGGCAAGACAGGCGATAGCGTTCGCGACATTCGCGGTCTCCGCCTGACGCCGGATGCCACGCTCGCGGAGGCGCCGAAGCTCGATGTGGTGCACGTTCCGGGCGGCTACGGGCAGGAAGCGATGATGGACGACGAGGAAATTTTGTCTTGGGTCCGCCATCAGGCGCAGGGGGCGACTTGTGTGTTTTCGGTCTGCACCGGGGCGTTTATCTGTGGTGCTGCGGGCTTGCTGAAGGGACGTCGCGCCACCACGCACTGGTCGGCGTTTGCGTTGTTGCCGATCTTCGGCGCGATCCCGGTCAACGAGCGCGTGGTGATCGATGGCAACATGGTGTTTGCCGCTGGCGTGACGTCAGGCATCGATGGTGCATTGCGTGTTGCGGCAAACCTGCGCGGCGATGAGGTCGCGCAATCGATTCAGCTTTATATGCAATATGCCCCGGAGCCGCCGTTCAACAGCGGAACGCCGGAAACTGCACCGCCCGCGGTGTGGAAGGGCGCGCAGGAATCGGTGCGCAAGATGACCGCGCAACGCGAGCAGACCGCGCGCCGCGTCGCCCAGCGCCTCGGCATCGTGCCATCGGCTGCCGCGAGCTAGATGCGCACATGTTTCGGCGGCGCATACCTTGAATGACTGCGAAATAAGCTTCAACGTGAATGGCGAACAACCATCGTCGCGCCGGAGCATTTCGTGGCCGCATCAATCACCATCTACGGTATCAAGAACTGCGACACGATCAAGAAGGCGCGATCCTGGCTCGACGACCGCAAGGTCGCCTACGATTTCCATGACTACAAGGCCGCCGGCATCGAGCGGAGGCGGCTCGAAGACTGGGCCAGGGAAGTCGGCTGGGAGACGCTGCTCAACCGTGCCGGGACCACGTTCCGCAAACTCTCCGATGCCGAGAAGGATGGTCTCACCGAGAAGAAGGCGATCGCGTTGATGATCGCGCAGCCTTCGATGATCAAACGGCCGGTGCTCGACGTGGGCGGTCGGCTGCTGGTGGGTTTCAAGCCGGACATCTATGCCAAGGAGTTCGGCGCGGCTAAGCGCCGCGGGTAAGCGGCCGGCGCGTCATTCAAACTCGATGACGTCGTTGCTTGCGATCCGGCCGGGCGGGCGGTGAAACAGGTCGCGAGCAATCACGGCGCGCAGTTCGTAAATCGGCAGCACATCGTTGGCGCGCATCAGGTTGCGGATTTCGAAGCCGCCATGCTCGCTGATCGTCTTGAGCGATGCGACGAGGCGGGTGACGCGGACCCCGTCCGAGAACGGCATCAACAGACGTTCGTAGTCCACGCTGCATCCATACATGTCCTGAACTTTCGACACGGTATAGACCGGAAGCCGTCGCCGGATGCATTCGCGATAGATCGGAATAATGATGGGGGCGAGTTTCTTGCCGAGATATTCGTCGAGGTCACGGCCTTTGCCGATCGCGCCATAGGCGTTCGACATCCGCGTGCCGTCGCTGTCGATGATGATCCGCGGCGTCTCGCCGGTGCCATCGATGGTGTAGTAGACGATGTCGGCAAGTTCATCCGACAGCCGCTCGGGTTGATAGTCTTCAAACCGGGGAGGGCGCTGGGCTTTGTCATAAAGACGCAACCAGGTGTTCAGCAGGTCGCGCTGTCGGATGGACCTGATGATTCCGGGGCCCTCATCGTTGAAATTGACCGAGTCGGGATACTGGACCGGCGTCTGCTGAACGGGCGCCATCGCTGAAATCCTGTGGGTTAAAATCCATCGGTCCTGAATATCGCGATGATCCCACTGAGGCCGGAATTTTCGATAACCGGCGTTTTCGGAATGGTTTTACCCTTAACGGGTGCTTTCCAGGCGGTCAGTTTTTTCGGATTTGGGGGCTGGCCGGCGCATTGGTCTTTTGGCTAATAAACGCCAGTTCATGCGTTTGGAACTGGACAGCATTGCAGCTTGCACAAAGCTCTGAGTTCGCTACATAGTCCTGCCAAACGGACGGTCGAGGCAATTCCAACGGCCGCCTATCCATAAGACTACTACTAAAGTCAGTCTCGTGCGGCCCTGGGGAATGCGCGAAGCCTGGCTGGGGGGAGTTGAGTTGGCTAACGAGTTCATCCTTGAAACCACTGGGTTGACCAAGGAATTTGCAGGCTTTGTGGCTGTCAGTGACGTCAGTCTGAAAGTCCGCCGCGGCAGTATCCATGCCTTGATCGGTCCCAACGGCGCCGGCAAGACGACATGTTTCAATCTGCTGACCAAGTTTCTCAGCCCGTCCCGTGGTCAGATTCGCTACAACGGACAGGACATCACCGACATGAAGCCCGCGGACGTTGCGCGGCTTGGTCTGGTGCGGTCGTTCCAGATCTCTGCGGTGTTTCCGCACCTCACTGCGCTTGAGAATGTTCGCGTGGCGCTCCAGCGCCAACACGGCAGCTCGTTCGATTTCTGGCGCTCCAAATCGGTGCTCAATCGCTTCAACGACCGCGCGCTGGAATTACTGAATGACGTCGGTCTGAGCGAGTTTGCCAAGACTCCCGCCGGCGAAATGCCTTACGGCCGCAAGCGCGCGCTGGAGATTGCCACCACGCTGGCGCTCGATCCCGAGATGATGCTGCTGGACGAGCCGATGGCCGGTATGGGCCATGAGGACATCGACAAGATCGCCGCGCTGATCAAGCGTATCTCGGCGAAGTACACGATCCTGATGGTCGAACATAACCTCAGCGTCGTCGCGAACCTTTCGGATATCATTACTGTTCTGACGCGCGGTCAGGTGCTGGCCGAGGGTAATTACGAGACCGTGTCGAAGGACCCGCGCGTGAAGGAAGCCTACATGGGAGCGGGCCATGACTAACGCTGCGAACAGCCCGGTTCTTACGGTCGAAAATCTCCAGGCGTGGTACGGCGAATCCCACGTGCTCCACGGCATCAATTTCGACGTGCGTCCTGGCGAAGTGGTGACGCTGCTCGGACGCAACGGCGCCGGCAAGACGTCCACGCTGAAATCGGTGATGGGCGTGATCGCAAAGCGCGCCGGCTCGATCAATTTCGAAGGCAAGGAAACCATCCGCCTGCCGTCCGACAAGATCGCACGTCTCGGCGTTGCGTTCTGTCCGGAGGAACGCGGGATCTTCGCGAGCCTCGACGTGAAGGAAAACCTGATGCTGCCGCCGACCATTCGGGCAGGCGGCATGTCGCTCGAACAGATTTTTGATCTGTTTCCGAACCTCAAGGAGCGTCTTGGCAGCCAGGGCACGAAGCTCTCCGGCGGCGAGCAGCAGATGCTGGCGATCGCGCGCATCCTGCGCACCGGCGCTCGCTTCCTGATGCTGGACGAGCCGACCGAAGGACTTGCGCCGGTCATCATCCAGCAGATCGGACACATGATTAAGCGGCTCAAGGCCGAAGGCTTCACTATTCTTTTGGTTGAACAGAATTTCCGTTTTGCATCGACTGTCGCTGACCGGTTCTACATCGTCGAACACGGCAAGATCATTGATGCGTTTGCGAGCTCCGAAATCCAGGCCAACATGGAAAAGCTTCATAACTATCTCGGCGTTTAAGGCCGGGAAAAAATATCCAGGAGGAGACCATATGAAGAAAATGAAATTGTCCGCCCTGATGATGGGCACCGCGCTGGCGCTCGGTATGAGCGCAGGCGCGTTCGCGATGGACAAGAACGTCAAGATCGGCGTTCTCAGCGATCAGTCCGGCTTGTATGCGGACATCGGTGGTCCGGGTTCGGTGCTCGCCGCGCAGATGGCGGTTGAGGACTCCGGCCTGACCAAGAAGGGCTGGAAGATCGAGGTCCTTGCCGGCGATCATCAGAACAAGCCTGACATCGGCGTGAACGTCGCCCGCCAGTGGATCGATGTTGACAAGGTCGACGTGATTTCGGACGTGCCGACCTCGTCGGTGGCGCTCGCCGTCAACAACCTCGTCAAGGAAAAGAACATCGTTTTCCTGAACTCGGGTGCCGGCACGTCGGACTTGTCCAACAAGGCGTGTTCGCCGAATACCATCCATTGGACCTACGATACTTACATGTTGGCCCATGGAACGGGCTCTGCGCTCACCAAGAGCGGCGGCAACACCTGGTTCTTTCTGACCGCGGACTACGCTTTCGGTGCTGCGCTCGAGCGTGACACGACCGCAGCCGTTGAGGCGCTTGGCGGCAAGGTGGTTGGCGGCGTCCGCCATCCGCTCAACACGGCTGACTTCTCGTCGTTCCTGCTGCAGGCCCAGTCCTCCAAGGCGAAGGTCATCGGCCTTGCGAACGCCGGCGGCGACACCATCAACGCCATCAAGCAGGCGTCGGAATTCGGTATCGTTGCCGGTGGCCAGAAGCTCGCCGGTCTGCTGATGTTCGTGACCGACGTCCACTCGCTCGGCCTGAAGGTCGCACACGGCCTGAACATGACCGAGACCTTCTACTGGGATCTCAATGACGGCACCCGCGCGTTCTCCAAGCGCTTCTCGGAGCGGATGAAGAACCATGCGATGCCGACCATGGTCCACGCGGGCGTCTACTCATCGCTGATCCACTACTTCAAGGTGCTGGATAAGATGGGCGGCAATCCGCACGATGGCGTGAAGATCGTTGAAGCCATGAAGGCGATGCCGGTCTCGGACGATCTGTTCGGCAAGGGCAAGATCGAGCCGAACGGCCGCAATATTCACGACGCTTATCTCTTCGAAGTGAAGACCCCGGCTGAATCGAAAGGACCGTGGGACTACTATAAGCTGGTGGCCACTATCCCGGCCGCCGAGGCGTTCACGCCGCTCGACAAGAGCACGTGCCCGCTGCTGAAGAAGTAAGAAGGATAGGGCAGCCCGGCGGCTGACCGCCGCCGGGCCTTCGCCTTTCGCTACGATCCGGACTCGCGAACAAGAGACATTCCACGATGCAGGCCCTCTACGCACAACTTCTGGTCGGGTTGATCAACGGCTCGTTCTACGCGTTGCTCAGCCTCGGGCTCGCCGTGATCTTCGGAATGTTGAACATCATCAATTTCGCCCATGGCGCGCTCTATATGATGGGCGCGTTCGTGGCCTATTTCATGCTGCAGTTTGCCGGCCTCAACTATTGGTGGGCGCTGATCTTCGCGCCGATCATCGTCGGCGCATTCGGCATCCTGCTCGAGCGCACCATGCTGCAATGGCTAACGGGGCTCGACCATCTCTATGGCTTGCTGCTCACCTTCGGTCTCGCGCTGGTCATTCAGGGCGTCTTTCAGAATTATTTCGGCTCGTCCGGACTGCCGTATGCCATTCCCGACGCGCTGCAGGGCGGCGTGAACCTCGGCTTCATGTACCTGCCGATCTATCGCGGCTGGGTCGTCATCTTCTCGCTCGTGATCTGTCTGCTCACCTGGTATCTGATCGAGCGGACGCGGCTCGGCGCTTATCTGCGCGCTGCGACCGAGAACCCGACGCTGGTTCGCGCGTTTGGTATCAACGTGCCGCGCATGATCACGCTGACCTATGGCCTCGGCGTTGGTCTGGCGGCGCTGGCTGGCGTGCTCTCGGCGCCGATCAATCAGGTCCGGCCGCTGATGGGCGCCGATCTGATCATTGTGGTGTTCGCGGTGGTCGTTATCGGCGGCATGGGCTCGATCATGGGTTCCATCATCACCGGCTTCGCGCTTGGCGTGATCGAGGGCTTGACCAAATATTTCTATCCCGAGGCGTCCAACACCGTCGTGTTCGTGCTGATGGTGCTGGTGCTCCTGGTGAAACCGACTGGACTGACGGGACGGGCAACCTGACATGGCGACGATCACCGAAAACACCATCCCTGTAGGCTCGAATTCGACCAGCGACGAGATGATCGCGTTCGTCGTGATGGCGGTCGTGCTCGTCGCCTTGCCGTTCTCCGGGGTCTATCCGTACTTCATCATGCAGGCGCTGTGCTTCGCGCTGTTTGCCTGCGCCTTCAACCTGCTGATCGGCTACAGCGGCCTGTTGTCGTTCGGTCATGCGATGTTCCTCGGCACCGCCGGTTACGTGTCGGCGCACGCGCTGAAGGTGTGGGGCTTCTCGCCTGAGCTCGGCATTCTGGCCGGCGTGGTTGCTGCTGCGGGCCTCAGCGTCATCACCGGTCTGATCGCCATCCGAAGGCAGGGCATCTACTTCGCGATGATCACGCTGGCGCTGTCGCAGCTCCTGTACTTTATCTACGTGCAGACGCCGTTCACCCACGGCGAAGACGGCATTCAGGGCGTGCCGCAGGGCAAGATGTTCGGCATCCTGGACATGTCGGACTCGATGCACCTCTATTTCGTCGTGCTGGCGATCTTCCTGCTCGCGTTCCTCCTGATCTACCGCATCGTCAACTCGCCGTTCGGCGAGGTGTTGAAGTCGATCCGCGAGAACGAGCCGCGCGCCATCTCGCTGGGCTACAAGACCGACCAATACAAACTGCTGGCTTACATCCTGTCGGGTACGCTCGCGGGCCTTGCCGGCGCGGTGAAGGTGTTCGTAGCGCAGAACGCATCGCTGACCGACGTGCACTGGACGATGTCGGGCGAAGTCGTGCTGATGACGCTGGTCGGCGGTCTTGGCACTTCGTTCGGGCCGGTGGTCGGCGCGTTCATCATCGTCGCCATGCAGCAGTATCTCGCCGGCTTCGGCCAGTGGGTCACCGTGATCCAGGGCGCGATTTTCGTGATCTGCGTGCTGACCTTCCGCCGGGGGATCGTCGGCGAGATCGCTCACTACTTCAAGCGCTCGCTCTAAGCGTCTGCGTTAGAGACGGAAAGCCGTCCCGGTTGTGCCGGGACGGCTTTCGTATTTTTACGCCATGATCTTGAGGCCGGCGATGCCGGCGACGATCAGGCCGATGCAGGCGAGGCGGATGGCTGTGGCGGGCTCGCCGAGCAGTGCGATGCCGAGCAGGGCAGTGCCTACGGTGCCGATCCCGGTCCACACCGCATACGCGGTGCCGACCTGCAGCGATTTCAGCGACAATCCCAAGAGGATCACGCTGCCGATCATGCTGACAATGGTCAGCACGGACGGCGTCAACCGTGTGAACCCGTCGGTGTATTTCAGGCCGATCGCCCAGCCGATTTCAAGCAGACCCGCAACGAACAGCATCGTCCAAGCCATGATGGACTCCATGAATGGCAGGGCCGTCCCTGCGGATGAGGGGAGAATGCGAGGTCGTCCACGCTCCGCCTATATGGAACATCCCGGATAAGGATGCAAGTGCATGGATATTCAAACTCCCTTGATCCTGCCGCGTTTCCCTGCCACACGCTCGCCATCATGTCCGACACCGCTATTTCCGCCGATTCCGGCGCGCGTTCCCCGCTGGCCCATGAAGTGGCACGGCGGCGGACCTTCGCCATCATCTCCCACCCTGACGCTGGCAAGACCACGCTGACCGAAAAGCTGCTGCTGTTCGGGGGCGCCATCAATTTGGCCGGGCAGGTCAAGGCCAAGGGCGAGCGCCGCAACACCCGGTCGGACTGGATGAAGATCGAGCGCGAGCGCGGCATCTCGGTCGTGACCTCGGTCATGACCTTCGAGTTCCAGGATCACGTCTTCAACCTGCTCGATACGCCGGGCCACGAGGACTTCTCCGAGGATACCTACCGCACGCTGACCGCCGTCGACTCCGCCGTCATGGTGATCGACGCCGCCAAGGGCATCGAGGCGCGGACCCGCAAGCTGTTCGAGGTCTGCCGGCTGCGCGACATCCCGATCATCACCTTCATCAACAAGATGGACCGCGAGAGCCGCGACCCGTTCGATTTGATGGATGAGATCGAGAAGACGCTGGCGCTCGATACCACGCCGATGACCTGGCCGGTGGGGCGGGGGCGCGATTTCCTCGGCACCTATGACATCGCCACCGGCGGCATCCGTCTGCTGGAGGGCGGCGGCGCCAAGACCGGGCAGGCCGAGCAGATCGCGATCGCCGATCTTGCCGCGCGCAACGCCAGCCTCGATGCGGCCGCGGTCGAGGAGGAACTGGCGCTGGTGTCGGAAGCCTGCAAGCCGTTCGACCTTGAGTCGTTCCGCGAAGGCCACCTGACGCCGGTGTTCTTCGGCTCGGCGCTGCGCAATTTCGGCGTCGGCGATCTGCTCGAAGGGCTTGGCCGTTTTGCGCCGCCGCCGCGCGCGCAGGAGGCCGACAAGCGCAAGGTCGAGGCTGACGATCCCAAGATGAGCGCCTTCGTGTTCAAGATCCAGGCCAACATGGATCCGAACCATCGCGACCGTATCGCCTTCGCGCGGCTGTGCTCGGGCAAGCTGACGCGCGGCATGAAGGCCAAGCTGGTGCGTACCGGCAAGAACATGAGCCTGTCGTCGCCGCAGTTCTTCTTCGCGCAGGACCGCGCCATTGCCGACGAAGCCTTCGCCGGCGACGTGGTCGGCATCCCGAACCACGGCACGCTGCGCATCGGCGATACTCTGACCGAAGGCGAGGACATCAACTTCGTCGGCGTGCCGAGCTTTGCGCCGGAAATCCTGCGCCGCGTGCGGCTCACCGATGCAATGAAGGCGAAGAAGCTCAAGGAAGCCCTGCAGCAGATGTCGGAAGAGGGCGTCGTGCAGGTGTTCCGTCCGCGCGACGGCTCGCCCGCGCTGGTCGGCGTGGTCGGTCAGCTTCAGCTCGACGTGCTGAAAGCGCGGCTTGATGCGGAGTATTCGCTGCCGGTTGATTTCGAGGTCAGCGAATTTCAGCTCGCACGCTGGTTCACCGCCACCGATCGCAAGGCGTTCGATACTTTCGTCAACGCCAACGGCTCGGGCATCGCCGAAGACGTCGATGGCGATCTCGTTTTCCTGGCGCGGAACCAGTTCTATCTCGACTACACTGGCGAGCGTTCGCCGGGCATCAGCTTCTCCAGCATCAAGGATGTGAGGAAGAAGGGCTGAGCAGCACAACGTGCTGAGGCCTTCCGGTAATGGTCACCCGCGCGTTCATCGCCGCTTCATCTCCGTTGGCCTACCGTTTCATGGTCGGTTCTGGGTTAGGGCGAAAAATGCGTGAGGGACTTTACCGTGTCGCGTTTCACAACGTGCACGGCGCGGGCAACGGCGTGATGTATGTGCGCGGTGGAAAAATGCGAGGCGGGAACTCTGTCTGCGCTTTCATCGGCAGCTACACGGAAGCCGATGAGGTGGTGTCGGTGAAGGTTTCGACCCGTCTGCACACCGCAGATCCCAATTTCAAGTCCCTGTTCAACGGTGGCGAGGTGACGATCGTTCTCAAGGGCAAGGTTCAGGACGATGCCGTCGATCTCGCAGGCTCGGCGCTCCACATGCCCGGTGTCACCTTTAAGGCGATGCTGACGATGATCGAGGCGGATTGAGACGCGGAGATTTCCTTATGCTCTTTCCCCTCTCCCCTTGTGGGAGAGGGTGCTGAGCGGCGAAAGCCGCGAGGCGGGAGAGGGGAAAGCAGCGTGGCGTCACAGCTTGTGGACGCTCCCTCAGATTCAATTGTCAAATAGCCACGCGCCATCGCTCTCGCGCATTTCGCGCGAGGGAAGCTGTCGTCGCGCCCCTGCAAGGTGAGGGGCATGGAGCGCCGCGAGGCGCAAATATCGTGTTTCGCTTCCCGTGCGATCAGGAAGCGCGTCGCCTTGCGGCGCTCCACAATCAAGCTTGCGCAGTCTGCGCAAGCTTGACTGTTATTTTGCCGGCGATTTTGGGCGAGGGGATCGTGCTTCCGGGACAGGATGGGCGCCGGAGCGTCCCTGATCCGGCCGGCTTTCGCCGGCCTTCGTCCTGTCCGCGTCCAGCCGTCAAAGCGGCAGAGCCACGTAGTTGGCCCGGACGATGACCCCAGCCTCCCGGACGTCGTGGGTGCGAGCCACGCGCGCGGGCGCCGCATCCCGTTCCGCTTCATGAGCGCCCTCGAGAAGCGCCCCTCATGAACGAGACAATCGGAATATATTCCTAATATGCAAAAAGTCAAGTCAGGCGGGCTTTTTTGCTGTGCGCACGGAGCACCGTGCTAGGCAGGGCACGACGCAAACGAGGCCATCCGTGACATCGCGAACGATCTATCTCGCCAATCCGCTGGGTTTCTCGGAAGCGGGCGCGCGCTTCATCCGCGACGTGCTGGCGCCGCAACTCGCATCGCGCGGGGTTGAGGTCGTCAATCCGTTCGATCTGGTCGATCCGTCGAAGTTCAGCGCGTTGCAGGCCATGGCGGCCGGTGACGCGCGTATCGAAGCGTGGCGCGCGCTCAACATGGAGATCGGCGAGGGCAATGTCGCGGCGATCGACCGTTGCGACGCCGTGCTTGCGATCCTCGACGGCGTCGACGTCGATAGCGGCACCGCGTCCGAGATCGGCTATGCCTTCGCGAAGGGGAAGCGCATCGTCGGCTATCGCGGCGATTTCCGGCCTGCGGCCGAGAACGAAGGCTGTACCGTCAATCTGCAGGTGGAGTATTTCATCCGCGCCAGCGGCGGGACCATCGTCACGAAGGTCGATGCCATTGCCGACGCGATCGGCGGCCCATGACGATGTGACGCAACTGCTTAGCAGTCGGAACGTAAGGACATTTCCGAATATTCGGCCTTCAACCCGGCCCGTATGTTCGCCAGATAAGCTGATTCTGCGTGGGGACTCGTCGCAGTCCGCGAATCCTTGTGCCGCAAATCGCCACTTCATTGCCGAGGTAATGCCACGATGCTCGGGTGGAATGTTTCATGGCCACACCGACGAGGCAAAATGGTAAATCTCTTCGCGAATCTTCGAAAAAATAAGAACTTTGCAACGCGCTCGACGACGCGCGACGCGGCAACCGATTTCTCGCGCCTCATGTCGATCTACGAAGCCATCGACAAATCGATATCGGATGCGGAGGCGGAGAAAGCCGGCCTGCAGGCGCGGCTGGATAACGTCCTGTCACGGGCAGCGATGGCTGTCGGCAACGGTGACGACGAGTATCTGAGCCGGGATGCGGTGGACAGCCAGCACCTCGGGATGCTCGATGCGGAAATCAAGAATGGCGAACAGCGCATCGAGGCACTGACCTCGAGCATTGCCAAATTTCAGTCGTTGAGAGAGACGCTGCTCGCAAGCTTTCCCAATTTTGCGCGCGAGCAAAACCCGGTTCAGCAGTCCGCGTGATTTTGCGAGGGTTGAGGTGCGCCTCTAGCGCACCCGCTTCTCCACATTCGCCTTGATATTCGCCAGCGCAGTCGCGGCTTCCTCGTCGATGCGCTGGATCATCTCGTCGGTCGGCGGCTTCGGCCGCGCGGGATTGCGTGCGGTGCGCGTGAACCTGGTGCCGCCGTCCACATCCTCGCAGGTGTATTGAATGACGATCGGGCCGATGAAGGGCGTGTCGGCCTGCACGACCCACAGCCGCGGGCTGTCGCATTCCTTGACCACCCAGTTCATCGGCACTTCGCCGGAGCGGATGTGCCATTTTTCGTGAAACGTCTCGCCTTTGGTGAGCGGACGGTTCTCGCTGTCGATCTTGTGCGACGCCTTGATCCATTCCGGCCATGATTGCGGATTGGTGACGTAGTCGAACACGGCTTTCGCCGGGGCTGCGATCATGATGTCATGGCTGCGCTCGAATGCGACGGTGGCGGTCATGGCGTGTCCTTATGATGTTGTTCTGTTTTGTCACCGTCGGTTGAGCCGGCGATCCATCATGACAGCAGTTTCGCGAGATAGATGCGCGGGTCAAGTCTGGGCGGGGGATGTTGGAAGCAAGGTGCCCCGGACGCTGCGCAGCGCGAAGCGGTGCGCTGCAGATCCGGGGTCGTTCCAGACTCCGAGCGTGGAACGGTCCCGGTTCTGCGAAGCAGCGTTGCACGCTGCATCGCGCCCGGGACACGTGGCTTGAGTCCAATCGCCTCAATTGACCCTGATGTTCCCCGCCTTGACGATGTCGGCCCACAGCTTGATCTCGGCGTTGACGCGAGCGCGCAGTTCATCCGGCGAGGACGGTGTCGGTTCGATCAGTTGGGTTTCGAGCTTGGCGCGCACCTCCGGTTTGCCCAGCGTGATGCGCACCTCCTTGTTGATTTCCGCGATCACTGCCGGCGGCGTGCCGCCGGGTGCGATCAGCGCGTTCCAGGCATCCGACTCTACATCGATGCCGCTTTCTTTCAGCGTCGGCGTCTCGGGCAAAAAGCGCGAGCGCTGTGCGGTCGAGACCGCGAGGATCTTGATCTTGCCACCCGCGAGCTGCGGCGTCACCGCGATGGCGGGAAGGCACGCCGCCTGCACGTCGCCGCGGATCACCGCCATCACCGCCTGCGGTGAGCCAGGGTAGGGGATGTGGGTGAGCTTCGCGCCTGCGCGCTGCGCGACCGCCTCCATCGTCAGATGCGACAGCGAGCCCGCGCCGATCGAGCCGAACGCGATCTTATCCGGATCGCGCTTCACGGCGGCGACGAACTCGGCCACCGAATTGACGTTGAGGCTGGTCGGCACCACCAGCACGCTCGGCATCGAGGTCAGCATCGTGATCGTTGCGATGTCCCTGGCCGGATCGTAGGGCAGTTTGGAGAACAGCAGTGTGTTGATCGCAAGCGGTCCGCCGAGGCTGATGCCGATGGTCGAGCCATCCGGCGTCGCCTTGGCGACCGTGTCGGTGCCGATGTTGCCGCCGGCGCCGGGCTTGTTCTCCACCACGAAGGCGGTGCCGGGATGGCGCGTCTGCAGATCGTCGGCGAGAATCCGTCCCACCATGTCCGGCGTCGAGCCGGGCCCGAACGGCACCACGATCCGGACGGTTTTCGCCGTGGGCCACGCCGGCGCGGGCGTCTGCGCTGTCGATGGCGAGAGGAGCCCCAAAACGAGGGCTGCGCTGAGAAGCATCGATTTCATGGATGTGTCCGGACTTGAAGGCGACGAGCGGGCATGCCGCAGGGCGGGAATGTTTTTGCGGCATTGCACACAGCACCATAAAAATGATACCGGGGCACGGCGCTCGCGGAGACTAACACCCTCCGCGCAGGGTGGAAACGTCGCGCAGCGAGGCCCGTGAACGGCCTCGCCGATGACAGGCGGGTGGCATGACGGGTTTGGGACTTCTGATCCTCGGGCTCTTGGTGTTTCTCGGCGTTCACACGCTGACGACGCTGCGCGACACGCGCGCGGCGCTGATCGGCCGTCTCGGCGAGAGCGGTTACAAGGGCCTTTATTCGCTGGTGTCGTTCGCCGGCCTTGCGCTGATCGTCTGGGGCTACGCGCGCTATCGCGCGACCGGCTGGATCGACGTGTGGTATCCGCCTGTCGCATTTCGGCACATCACGCTGCTCTTGATGCTGCCGGCTGTGATCCTCGTCGCCGCCTCCTACATTCGCGGCCGCATCTACACCACGCTGAAGCATCCGATGCTGGCCGGCATCAAGCTGTGGGCGGCCGCCCATCTGCTCGCCAACGGCGACCTCGGCTCGATCGTGCTGTTCGGCTCGTTCCTCGCATGGGCGGTCTATGACCGCATTTCCCTGAAACATCGCGCCGATGCCGGCGCACCGCCGTTTCCTGTCGGCGGTCCCGGCAACGACGTGATTGCGGTCGTGGTGGGCATCGTCGCCTATCTCGCGCTCGCCTTCGCATTCCATCCGCTGGTGATCGGCGTTCCTGTCGTTGGAGTCTGACTATGTCCGTACAAGCTGCCATCAAGCGCAAGACCGCGCCTGACATTCTCGCGCGCAAGGGCGGCGAGCCGATCGTGATGCTGACGTCGTATCACGCGCATACCGCGGCGCTGATGGATCGCTATTGCGATGCCATTCTGGTCGGCGACTCGCTCGGCAACGTGATGCATGGCTTCGAGACCACGGTGCCGGTGACGCTGGAGATGATGATCCTGCAAGGGCGCGCGGTGATGCGCGGTTCGAAGCAGGCGCTGGTGGTGGTCGACATGCCGTTCGGCTCCTATGAGGCGTCGAAGGAGCAGGCGTTCCAGTCCGCCGTGCGCATCATGAAGGAAACGCAGTGCGGCGCCATCAAGATGGAAGGCGGCGCGCTGATGGCCGAGACCATCGAGTTTCTCACCCGGCGCGGCATTCCGGTGATGGCGCATATCGGCCTCACGCCGCAGTCGATCAACACCCTCGGCAGCTTCAAGTCGCAGGGCCGCGAGGAAGCGACGCGCATCGCCGCCGGCGAGAATGTCACTGGTCCGATTCAGGAGGATGCCAAAGCGGTGGCGGAAGCCGGCGCGTTCTCCGTGGTGGTCGAGGCGGTGGCCGAGCCGCTGGCCAAGCGCATCACCGAGATCATCTCGATCCCGACCATCGGCATCGGCGCCAGCGCCGCGTGCGACGGTCAGGTGCTGGTCCTGGAGGACATGCTCGGCCTGTCCCCATGGGTGCCGAAGTTCGTCAAGCGTTACGGCAATCTCGGCCCCGGCATCGAGGCCGCGATCCAGGATTACGCCAACGAGGTGCGCTCGCGCGCATTTCCCGGGCCCGAGCACGTCTACGGACTGAAGAAGCCCAAAGCCTGATCAGGGCTTTGATGATTTTTCGGACGCTGTAACCGTCGCCATATTTGTGGCGACGGCGGTTGACGTTATTTGCACAACCCTCGCGAGAGCGGAAAAAGTTCCCTCACGACCGCAATGTCCGCTCCCGAACATAGCTGCCTTTCGCCTGCAACTCCGGGCGTACTGGCAACGTTGACCTGTGCGCGCCGCAAGAACCAGACGGCGCGGCCACGGGTAACGCGCTGATGCGCTTGCCGGTGGCGAATATGAGTGACCGATACGGCTATGTCGGAATCCGGGCGGACAATCTGGTCGCCGCTCGGTAGGGAGCAATTGTTCCCGAGGCGTTGCCGCTGGAGCGTCATTCCCATTCCTGCCCGATACCGGCCGTTGCCGCGGCGCAGGCTCAAACCGAATGGTCGACATGGATTTCCGTGGCAACACATTGTTGGCTGCGCTCTCGGGCGATGCGCGCGACGCGCTTGCGCCGCATCTTGCTCCGGGTGCGTTCGCGCAGGGCGCGGTGCTGGCCGAAGCCGGCGACGCGATCGAGTACGTCTACTTCCCACTAAGCGGCATGATCTCGGTGGTCGTGGTGATGAAGGATGGCAAGGCCATCGAAACCGCGACGCTGGGCCGTGAAGGCATGTTCGGCGGCATGGCCGGATTTGGGCGGTATGTCACCAAGTTTCGCGCGATCGTCCAGACCCCGATTACGGCGCTACGGATTCCGGCGGCGCAGTTCGGCAAGGCGGTGCAGAAGAGCAGGGAGTTGCAGACGTTGTGCATCGGCCACAACGAATTGCTGCTGATCCAGGCGCGCGTCACCGCCGCCTGCAACGCGCTACACAAGGTGGAGGAGCGCTTCTGCCGCTGGCTGTTGCAGACCCGCGAAATCACCGGCAGCGATACCATCAACCTGACGCAGGAGTTCCTGTCGGAGATGCTCGGCGTGCGCCGCACGTCGATCACCGATGTCGCTTCGCGTCTGCAGGCCGCCGGCATCATCAGCTATTCGCGCGGCGTGATCAGGATCATCGATCTGCCGGCGTTGCAGCGCCTGTCGTGCGAGTGCTTCGAGACCTTGCGCGAGCAGCACGCGGTTTAATGCTCACGCATCCTCAAGCGCGCTGATGGTGACGTAGTATCCGTCGCAGTCGCGAAGCGAAAACTCCATCGTTCCCGTGTTGTGATTAAGATGCGGCTCTTCGTCGAGTTGGTGCGCGAGCGTACGCGCTCTTTGCAGAGCGGCCTCAAAATCGTCGACCCGGAAGAACAGCAGCAAACCGTTGCCGGGCGCGGCATGATCGGGACTGGTCAGCGACGGATGCTCGTGCGCTCCCCATGCGTGGAGACAGAGCAGGACCGTTCCGTCAGCGTCGACGATCTGCCCGAAGTAATCGTGTGCGGGGGGTGTTTCTGGCAAGCCAAGCAGCGATTGATACCACTTGAAACTTTGAGGCACGTCAGCGACGCCGATGATCGTCCATATGTGCTTCATCCGCTCGTGACCCATTGCGTCATCGACTCATAGAAGACGATCCGCACGGCGCAGCTACGCGGGATGGTTTTCTTCATTGTCGGTCCGCGGCGCATCGAGTCGCTGGGTGGTACCACAGTGCGGGCAGGCATATTCGATGGTTTCGATGGTGCCGCGCAGTTTCGGCGTCACGCTCCTGATTTCCATGACTCGTTTGCACGACGGGCAGGTCGCGAGTGCCGGAATTTTGTGTTCTTTTGCCATGGGCCCCAAACCACAAGCTACGGAACAAGATACTAGGGAATGCCAGGAACATCTGTCAGTCCGGTTCCAGACTCAATCGCATCTTTGGGTGTCAGGCAAACGACTGAGTGTACCGGCACCCATGCGCGGACGGCCGATCGCCTGTTAACACTTTGATCCGGCTCACTTTGCCTTGCCCCCGCCATACCATTAAGGTATCGCCGCCGTGGCAACGGGGATTTGCGCGCGTCTGCGCGCCGCACGGCCTCGTCCTGTTCAAGGGTGGACCGATTAAGTGTCTGAAATATTTGATGAAGTTAATGAGGAGCTCCGTCGCGAGCAACTCAAGAGAATCTGGGATCGCTATTCCGGTCTGATCCTTGGCGTCGCCGTGCTGATCGTAGTCGCTGTCGGCGGCTGGCGTGGCTACCAGTATTGGCAGGCCGAGCAGGCTGCCAAGAACGGTGCGGCCTTCGAGGCCGCCGTCGCGCTGGTCGAGGCCAACAAGCCGGCCGAGGCCCAGGCCGCGTTCGCGAAGATCGCGACCGAAGGCACCGGCGGCTATCGCACCCTGGCTCAATTCCGTTCGGCGGCCGAGACTGCCAAGACCGACGCTCCGGCGGCGGTGAAGCTCTATGACGCCATCGCCGCGGATAGCCGCGCCGGTGCTGCGGAGAAGGATCTCGCCCAGTTGCGCGCTGCTCAATTGCTGATCGACACCGCGCCTTACGACGAGGTGCGCAAGCGTCTCGAACCGTTGACGGCAACCGGACGCACCTTCCGTCATTCGGCGCGCGAGTTGCTCGCGCTGTCGGCCTGGCGCGCCAACGATGCCACCGCCGCACGGCAATGGCTCGACATGATCGCGGGCGACGCCGCAACTCCATCCAGCATGCGCAGCCGCGCCGAAGCGCTGCAGGCCCTGCTGCCGCCCGCGGCGAAGAGCTGACAAGCGAGACCCCAATGCGCGTATCGCAACGCCTGATCGCCGCTACTGTTCTTCTTGCGCTCTCCGGCGCGCTCGCCGGTTGCGGCGGCGGCAGCGCGCTGAACGATTTCGACCCGACCGATATGTTCAACTTCCTCGACACCAAGAAGAAGTTGCCGGGCGAGCGCAGGGCCGTCTTCCCCGAGGGCGTTCCGGGCGTTGACCAGGGCGTGCCGAAGGATCTCTACAAAGGCGCGCAGGAACAGCAGTTGCAGCAGGCGCCGCCGGTGGCCGAAGCAGCGCCCGAGCCGCCGCCGCAGCGCTCGCGCGCGACACGGCATTCATCCACGCACCGCGCCGCGCCGGCCGCACCTGCCCAGCAGGACGCCGAGGAGGGCGCTCAGGTCGCGACCAAGCCGACACCTGCGCCGAAGCGCAAGCGCACGCGGATAACGGCGCCCGAACAGGAGCAGCCGGCACCGCAGCAGCAGACCCAGCAGCAGCCGCAGCCGCAACAGTCAGCGCCGCAGCAGCAACAGCAGGATTTGAGGCCGTTCCCGGCACCGCTGCCGAGCGGAAGTTTCCAGCGCTGAGTTTGAAAGCGGGCTGCGAGGCCCGCATCATCACCTCGTTTCGACGGATTGTCCGTAAGGGGCACACGGATCGATCATGTCTTTCACCATTGCAATCATCGGCCGGCCGAATGTCGGCAAATCGACCCTGTTCAACCGTCTGGTCGGGCAGAAACTGGCGCTGGTCGATGACCAGCCGGGTGTGACGCGCGACCGCCGCGAAGGTCTTGGCAAGCTCGGCGACCTTCATTTCACCATCATCGACACCGCTGGTCTCGATCAGGGCGCGCGCGGCTCGCTCACCGCACGGATGCAGGAACAGACCGAAGCGGCGATCGCCGCCGCCGACGCGCTGATGTTCGTATTCGATGCGCGCATGGGTCTGACGCCGACCGATCGCTCGTTCGCCGATTTCGCGCGCCGCGCCAACAAACCGGTGGTGCTGATCGCCAACAAAAGCGAGGGCAGACACGGCGAAGCCGGCGCGATGGAATCCTATGCGCTCGGCCTTGGCGATCCGGTGCCGGTTTCGGCCGAGCACGGCGAGGGCATGAGCGACCTCTACGACGCGCTGCGCGCGCTGATGCCGGAGCCGCCGGCCGACGAGGACGAGGACATCCTTCCGGAGCATGAAGAGGATGAATCCGGCACGCGGCCGATCCGCGTCGCAGTGCTCGGCCGTCCCAATGCCGGCAAGTCCACATTGATCAACCATCTGCTCGGCGAAGAGCGGTTGCTCACCAGTCCCGAAGCGGGAACGACGCGCGATTCCATCGCCGTCGACCTCAACTGGCAGGGTCGCGACTTCCGCGTGTTCGATACCGCAGGTCTGCGCCGCCGCTCGCGCATCGAGGACAAGCTCGAGAAGCTGTCGGTGTCGGATGCATTGCGAGCGGTGCGTTTCGCCGAAGTCGTCGTGCTGATGATGGACTCGCAGAACAGGTTCGAGGAGCAGGACCTGCGTCTTGCCGATCTGATCGAGCGCGAGGGCCGCGCGGTGGTGATCGCGGTCAACAAGTGGGACCTGATGGAGCGCGCGCCGAGCCAGATCGCCAAGCTGCGCGAGACTGCCGACCATCTGTTGCCGCAGCTCAAGGGCGCGCCGGTGGTGGCGGTGTCGGGTATGATGGGCGAGGGCATCGATCGCCTGATGAAGGGGATCGAGGATGCCTATGCGACGTGGAATCGCCGCGTTTCGACCAGCCAGCTCAACCGCTGGTTCGAGCAGGCGGTCGCCGCCAATCCACCCCCGGCCGTCTCGGGGCGGCGGCTGAAGCTCAACTACATCACCCAGACCAAGTCGCGACCGCCGAGCTTCGTCATCTTCTGCACGCGGGCCGATGCGGTGCCGACATCTTATCTGCGCTATCTGACCAACAGCATGCGTGAGACGTTCAAGCTGCCCGGCACACCGATCCGCATCACGCTTCGCGAGAAGGCCAATCCGTTTGCGCACAAGGCCAAACGGAAGTCGTGAGCCTCGCCAGCCCGCGAGCCCGGAACAATTTTCCGGTTGGTTGATTTAAAATAGCTGATTGAACAACCGTCTGGTTCCGACACCAGCACGTGCAACGCTCCGAGCGATTGGAGGGCGCCATGTCGTCATTCAGATCGGGGGCCATCGCTTTTCTGTTCGCGGCATTGTTGTCTGCGGCGGCATTCACTGCGGCCACGGCGAGGCCCGGCGGCGGTCATGGTGGTGGCCATGGCGGCGGCGTTCATTTCAGCGGCGGTCACGGCGGTGGCGGATTCCATGCCCGGGGCGGCGGTGGATTCCGCGGCGGCGGGTTTCATGGCGGACCGCGGTTCAGCGGTGCGCGCCATTTTGGCGGAGGCGGAGGTCGCCATTTCGGCGCGCGCCCGCATTTCGCGCGTCCGCACGTCTCCCGTCCACACATCTCGCGTTCAGTTGCGCAGCCGCGCTTTCATAGTGGCCGATCGGCCACGAGCAGAGTTCGCGCGGGCCGCAATGCGAACATCGCGTCACCGCGCGCCACGCCGCGCAACGTCATGACAACCGGCGCGGCCGGCGTGCGAACCGTGAATGCGACCCGGAATGCGCGAGCGGTACGCAGCGCACTGAATGCCCGTCCGGTTCGGCATGCCTTGAACAACACGACCGCGCTGCGTAGCCCGGCGACGCGCGCCCTCGTAACCACGCGGCTCGCGACGGCGGGCTGGCAGGATCATCGTGGCCAGAATCGCTGGTGGCGTCACCGCCATGGCGGATTTGGCTGGGTCGGTCCGGTGTTCTGGCCGTTCGCGTTCTATGACGTCTACGATTACTCGCTGTGGGGCTATGGCTATGGCCCGACATTCTGGGATTACGGATATCCCGACATCTATGCCGGCATCTTCGCTCCTTACGGCTATGACGACCTCGTCGCCTATGGCGGCTATCTGCCTCGCGGCAGCGGCAAGAGTGGACGCGGATCATACGCGTCGACCGATACGCGTGATCGCGTCAGTCTCGCGCAAATGTGCGGCGACGACAGCCGCGAGATCGCGGGTCTGCCGATCGACGCGATCCAGAAAGAACTGCAGCCTGACGACGCGCAGCGCGCCGCGCTCGACGATCTCGCCAATGCGTCGATGAAGGCCGCGCAGGACATCAGAGCCGCGTGCCCGGCTGATGTCGCGCTGACCGCGCCCCGGCGGATTGCTCTGATGCAGCAGCGCATCGAAGCGATGGTCGCGGGAGTAAATCTCGTGCAGCCTCCGCTGGAGAAGTTCTATGGCTCGCTGAGCGATGAGCAGAAGGCGCGCTTCAACGCGCTGGCGGTGCGCCAGCGTCCAAAGCGCGCCGAGAGAACAGTGCGTTCAGCCGCGCCGGTGTGCGGCGCATCGCAGCCGGGGCTGACGGATTGGCCGAGCGAGGCGATCGATAAGGCGGTCCAGCCCAATGACGAACAGCGCAAGGGTCTCGATGCGCTTCAGAATGCCGCGACGTCGGCAGCCGACATGCTCAAGGAAGCATGTGCGCCGGAGGAGGCGCTGACGCCGCCGGCGCGGCTCGCGGCGGTCGGCAAGCGGCTCGACACCATGCTGCAGGCGGTGAAGACCGTCCGCGCCGCGCTGGACGGCTTCTATGGCTCGCTGAACGACGAGCAGAAGGCAGGCTTCGACGCCATTGGCCCGCAGCGTGCGGGCACGACGCCCGATCGGCGGCGTAGCGAACGCCACCACAGTCGCGGACGTTCTCACGCCAGCATCGAGCACATGATCCGGCGCATGATCTCGTTCGCCCGCTGACGTCGGAAAATCCTGCCAGTGCAAACAAAAAGCCCGGCGTGACGCCGGGCTTCGAGTCGCAGGAGGAAACTGACGACGATCAGAATTTGTAGGCGATGCCGACGCGAACGTCGTTGATCGTCACCCGGTTGCCGGCTTCCGCCGTGTTGGTCGGGAAGCTCACGAAACTCGTTGAGCCGAGATCGGTGTAGCGATATTCGATGCGCGCCAGCACGTTGTTGGTGAACGCATATTCGAGGCCGCCGCCCGCCGCCCAGCCGTTACTCGAGTCGACGCGATTGACGAGGTAGGGCGGGAAACCAGTGAAGGCGTAAGAGGTCGAGAAGCTGCCCCAGGCCCAGCCGGCGGTGCCGAACAGCAGCACGCGATCGAAGGCGATGCCGAGACGGCCGCGCACCGATCCATAGTCCTTGGCGGTGGTCGACAGGGTGAAGGGTCCTCCGCCGATCGAGCCGCTGTCGCCGTTGAGGTCGGCTGCCTGCCAGTCGGCTTCGATACCGATCACGAACTGGTTGAACTGATAGTTGGCGCCGATGAAGCCGCCGCCCATCGCGCCGGTCGGGTCATAGCTGTAGGGGAGCGGGAAGGCGCCGAAGGCGTTGCTGGACTGGCCCTTCGATGTGCCGAAGCCATAGCCGACATCCGCACCGATATAGAAGCCGGTCCAGCTGAACACCGGAGCGAGAACGGGTGCCTTGGTGTATGGACGGGCGCCCAGATCGGCGGCCGACGCGGACACTGCGCCCATGGCCAGGATGGTGGTCGCGAGCAAAATCTTCTTCATTGGAGATGCCCCATGTCTGCGATCGATTCTGAAAACAGCGAATTATGCTGTCATCCATAGCCACGAATCGCGCGGTTGGCTGTCACCAGGCGACAACAACCACGGGTAGAGCGGTATCTAGATATGTGGCGGATTGACGCAGTGTCCGGCCGGGGCGAGCCTGATTTCTGCGCCGGGCGTCAGGCGACCGGAGAGCGGAAGGCCATCAGCGCCTTCGACTTGTAATCGTACATCTTGCCGCTCTCGGTCCATGACGGCAGGCACATCGGCACGATGTATTCGGCGACCTGCTCGGGCGTGTCGAGCGTCATCGGATCTTCGCCCGGCATGACGGTGGCGCGCATTTTGGTGCGGATCGGTCCCGGGCTGAACAGGTTGACGCGAATGTTGGTGGTCGCGGTCTCGTTGGCCCATACCCGCACCAGCGCATCGAGCGCTGCTTTCGAGGCGGCATAGGGGCCCATGTAAGCGTTGGCTTTGTGCGCGATGCCTGAGGTGAGGAACACCGCGCGGCCCGCATCGGATTCTTTCAGCAGCGGCTCCATGCAACGGATCAACTGGAAGTTCGCGGTGGTGTTGATCGCCATCACGTTGTCCCAGAATTTCGGATCGGTGTGGCCCAGCGGCGATGACGTGCCCGCCATGCCGGCATTGCCGATCAGCACGTCGAGCTTGCCGTGGCGTTCGTTCAATGCCGCGCCGAGCCGCGCGATGCCGTCGAGATCGGTCATGTCGAGCGGCACCAGCGTCGCGGTGCCGCCATCCTTGCGGATGTCGTCATCCAGTTCCTCGAGGCCGCCTTGTGTCCGCGCCACCGCGATGATGTGGGCGCCGGCCCGCGCCAGCGCCCGCGCGGTCGCATGGCCGATGCCGCGCGATGCGCCGGTGACGAGAGCGATACGGGAGGCGAGCGGTTTGGTCATACGAAACGGCCTGTCACCTCATCCTGAGGAGCGCTGCGAAGCGGCGCGTCTCGCAGGATGAGGCCTCATGGTTCGAGACGCGCTATGCGCTCCTCACCATGAGGGGATGGCCCCGTCAAGGTGTGATAGCCACCATTCCATGCTACATGGCCGCGATGACCGCAAAACCTGCTTTGTGGCGCCAGATGACTGCGGCCGATCTGCGGGCCGTCAGCGAGCTGGCCGCCGCGATCCATCCCGATTTTCCCGAGGACGACGCCGTTTTCGTCGAGCGGCTGTGGCTCTATCCCGCGGGCTGCCATGTGCTGGCGCGGGAGGATGCGCTCGCTGCTTATGTGGTCAGCCATCCGTGGATTGCGCGTCAGCCGCCGGCGCTGAACGATCTGCTCGGCGCGCTGCCCGATAAGCCGTCGACCTATTACATCCACGACCTTGCACTGGCGCCTGCGGCACGGGGCGGCGGCGCGGGGGGAGAGATCGTCACGCAGTTTGCGGCGCTCGCACGGAGCGAGGCGTTGCCGACCATGTCGCTGGTCGCGGTCAACGGTTCGGAACGGTTCTGGCAGCGACAGGGTTTTGCGTCGGTCGCCGTGCCTGAGCTGGAAGCGAAGTTGCGCAGCTACAGCAATGACGCGCGGTTCATGGTGCGCGCGCTGCAAGCCTGACGCGGCCACCCAAACGACAATGGCCGGGACGAGCCCGGCCATTGCGATGTCTCTTGATGTAGCCGTATTGCTTCAGCTCGCTTCCGCCAGCAGTGACAACTGGCGCGGCTGCGCCTCGGTGTAGGACTGGTCGGTGAGCGGCGTCGGGTAGGCGCCGGTGAAGCAGTGATCCGAGAACTTCGGATTGGCTGGATCGCGGCCAGGCTCGCCCATCGCGCGATACATGCCGTCGATCGACAGGAACGCCAGCGAGTCCGCGCCGATGATTTCGCGCATCTGCTCGATGCTGTGGGTCGCGGCGAGCAGGCCGCCGCGATCGGGCAGGTCGATGCCGTAATAGTCGGGATGAATGATCGGCGGCGAAGCGAGGCGGAAATGCACTTCGCGGGCGCCGGCGTCGCGCATCATGCGCACGATCTTCTTCGATGTGGTGCCGCGCACCAGCGAGTCGTCGATCAGGATGATGCGCTTGCCTTCAATCGCAGCGCGGTTCGGCGCGTGCTTCATGCGCACGCCGAGTTCGCGCACGCTCTGGGTCGGCTGGATGAAGGTGCGGCCGACATAGTGATTGCGGATGATGCCGAGCTCGAACGGGATACCGCTTTCCTGGCTGTAGCCGACCGCGGCGGGCACGCCGGAGTCCGGCACCGGAACGACAACGTCGATGTCGGCGTGGCTTTCACGCGCGAGTTGCGCGCCGAAGGCCTTGCGAACCTCGTAGACCGAGCGGCCGCCGACGATGGAATCCGGCCGTGCGAAATAGATGTACTCGAAGATGCAGGGGCGTGGCGGCACCGGCGGAAACGGCTTGTGGATTTCCTGGCCTTTCTCGTCGAACACGATGATCTCACCGGGCTCGATGTCGCGAACATACTTCGCGCCGATGATGTCGAGCGCGCAGGTTTCCGAGGCGAGGATCGGGCAGCCGTCGAGTTCGCCGAGCACCAGCGGGCGGATGCCGCGCGGATCGCGGGCGCCAATCAGCTTCTTGTTGGTCAACGACACCAGTGCATAAGCGCCTTCGATGGTGCGCAGCGCCTCGATGTAGCGCTCGATGAAGCGGCTGCGCTTGGACTGCGCGACCAGATGCAGGATCACCTCGGTATCGGTGGTCGACTGCATCATCGCGCCGTAGCGCACCAGTTCCTGACGGAGCGTCAGGCCGTTGGTGAGGTTGCCGTTGTGGGCGACGGCGAAGCCGCCGGCATTGAGTTCGGCGAACAGCGGCTGGACGTTGCGCAGGATGGTGCCGCCGGTGGTGGAATAACGAACGTGGCCGACGGCGTTGGAGCCGGGCAGGCGGTCGATCACATCGCCGCGTGAGAAGGTATCGCCGACGAGGCCGAGACGGCGTTCGGAGTGGAAGCGCTGGCCGTCGAAGGTGACGATGCCGGCGGCTTCCTGGCCGCGATGCTGGAGGGCGTGAAGGCCGAGCGCGGTGATGGCCGCGGCATCGGGGTGGCCAAAAATGCCAAACACCCCGCACTCTTCGCGCAGGGTGTCGCCGTCTCCATAGAGGTCGAGATCAAGGTCGTCGGGTGCGGATGTCCCAGCGTCGCCGGATTGACCTTTATTTACGTCCATCGCGCCTGTCTCCGCCTGATCCTGGAGCCTGACATTACCAAAAAACGCCCGGATTTCCCGAGCGTGATGCTCGTGGAGTTAACGTCCCGTCGCCTTACCGTCGATCAATTGCTTCAAGCCATCCCGGGTCGATTTCGCATACCCGCCGTCGGTCGAACCGGTCGCGCGCGGGTCTGGAGCTGCATCGGTCTGCTGCTGCGGCTCGTCCTCGGGCTTGTTCTTCTTGAACCTCTTCAAGATGGTGTTCTCGGGGTCATCCGGCAAGAGTGTCATCAGCCAATCGCCGGTGCCCTGCAGCACTGTTTTCGACTTCGCGGTGCGGACCCAGTCGGGCTGCTGCTTTTCCTGCACCAGCCAGCTGAAGAACAGGAACGCCACCACCATGATGAGCAGGCCGCGGGCGAGGCCGAACAGGAACCCGAGGGTGCGATCGAGCGCGCCGATCCGCGAATCCAGGATCATGTCGGAAATGCGCACGGTGACGATCGACACGATGATCAGCGTCACGATGAACGTGCCGGCGACCACGGCGATGGCGGCGACAGTGTCGTTGTTGAAATAGGTCTTCGCGGTCGGCAGCAGCTTCTGGTAGCCATAAACCGTCGCCAGCGCGGCGGCGCCCCAGGCGGCGATCGAGAGGATCTCGCGCATGAAGCCGCGGATCATCGCGAGCAGTCCCGACAGCAGCATTACGGCGAGCACAATAATATCGAGAAGCGTTATTGGCATCGTCTGGTCAGGTCCGCCGGTTCGCGAATCGGATCGTAGTCAGTCAGTTCAGGTGACGGCGATATGGCACGTCCCGCAAGGCAAGAAAACCGATAACCAACGGTTCTGGAACCGCAACAACACATCCATCCTCTGCGTTAATGGAGGGTGTCGTTTTGCTCCCTTTTTCCGTTGGCACTCAGGCATTTCCGCCTACGCGCGGGCTGTATAGCCGCTGCGGCCGCAAGCGTCATCGCCGTTCACTCGTCTTCAGGGCTGAATCGCGTTCCGTTTGCCGTTTTTCCCGGTGCTGTGGCTTTTGCGCGTCCCCGTGCGGCGATGTCCGCGACCAGCGACGTCAGCGATCCCACCGTATTGAGGCTCAGACCCGCATCGCCGCCGGTGTCGCCGCGCGGATTCTCCGGCAAAACGGCGCGTGCGAAGCCGAGTTTGGCGGCTTCCTTGAGGCGGGCGGGCGACTGCGCGACCGGGCGTATCGCACCCGACAACGATATTTCGCCGAAATACACGGCATCGACCGGTAATTGCGCGTTGGTCAGCGACGACACCAGCGCAGCGGCGGCGGCGAGATCGGCGGCGGGCTCCTGAATGCGCAGGCCGCCGGCGACATTGAGATAGACGTCGTGGCCCGACAGTTTCACGCCGCAATGGGCCTCGAGCACCGCCAGCACCATCGAGAGGCGACTAGGGTCCCAGCCGACCACGGCGCGGCGCGGGGTGCCGAGCGAGGTCGGCGCGACCAGCGCCTGCAATTCCACCAGCACCGGCCGGGTTCCCTCGATACCCGCGAACACCGCGGTGCCGGGGCTGCCGAGGTCTCGCTCGGACAAGAACAGTTCCGACGGGTTGGTGACCTCGCGCAGGCCAAGGCCGGTCATCTCGAACACGCCGATCTCGTCGGTGGGGCCGAAGCGGTTCTTCACCGAGCGCAGGATGCGGAACTGCTGCGAGCCTTCACCCTCGAACGACATCACCGCATCGACCATATGCTCGACCACGCGGGGGCCGGCAATCTGGCCGTCCTTGGTGACATGGCCCACCAGAATGAGCGCCGCGCCGGATTTCTTGGCGAAACGAATGAGCGCCTGCGCCGAGGCGCGGACCTGGGTCACCGTGCCGGGCGCGGATTCCACGGTGTCGGTCCACATGGTCTGGATCGAGTCGATCACCACCAGCCGAGGCGGTTTGCCCTCAGACAGGGTTGCGATGATGTCTTCAACCGAAGTCTCAGCGGCGAGCTGCACCGGCGCATCGGCAAGGCCGAGGCGTTCGGCGCGCAGCCGTACCTGCGCGATGGCTTCCTCGCCGGAGATGTAGACCGCGCGGTGTCCTGCGCGCGCCAGCATGGCCGTGGTCTGGGTCAGGAGCGTCGATTTACCGATGCCGGGATCACCACCGACCAGGAGAACAGAGCCACGCACGAAGCCGCCACCAGTGACGCGATCGAGTTCGGCCATCCCGGAGGGCAGGCGGGGAGCGTCCTGCGTCACCCCGGTCAGGCTTTCGAGGGCGAACAGCCGGCCTTTGCGCTTGGGCCGCAGATTGGCCGGCATCGACGTCGCGCCGGTCAGGTCCTCCTCGGAGATCGAGTTCCACTCGCTGCAGGACTCACATTTGCCCTGCCATTTGTTGTAGGCGGCGCCGCAATTCTGGCAGACGAATGAAAGAGCGGCGGCGCGCGCCATCGGCAGGACCCCAATAATGTTCTACTTTTGTTCCGTAAATCGGGACAAAAGTCAACCGAAATCGGGGAAGACCAGCCCGCGATCCACAAGACGTCCCAGGGGCGATACGTCGGCCCGCGCATCAGGTCCGCCCCGACCCGGATGGTCAAAACGCGCCGCAGCGGTATCCTGACCATCCCGATCCCGCCAACGAAAGGAGCCATGGCCCCCTTCAGCCGATCGATCCAATAGCCGTCTCAACAACTCAAACAATAACCGCGCGGCCTTCGGGCGCGACGCGGCAATAAAATGGGAGTGACGCTATGAAGTGGATGTCCGCACTTGCGGGTCTTGTCGTTGCCACCGCGGTCCATGCGGCCGAGCCGCCAAAATTCAAGGTGGACCCGTTCTGGCCCAAACCGCTGCCGAACAACTGGATCATGGGGCAGGCCGCCGGGGTCGCGGTCGATGGCGAGGATCACATCTGGGTCGTGCAGCGTCCGCGCACGCTGACCGATGACGAGAAGGCTGCGAGTCTCAATCCGCCGACCAGCAAGTGCTGTGTCGCCGCGCCGCCGGTGATGGAGTTCGATCAGGACGGAAAACTGATCAAGGCATGGGGCGGGCCGGGCAACGGCTACGACTGGCCGCTCAACGAGCACGGCATCTATATCGACGCCAACGGTTTCGTCTGGCTTGCTGGCAATGGCGAGACCGACGGCATGATCCTGAAATTCACCCGCGACGGAAAGTTCGTGATGCAGATCGGCAAGTCCGGTCAGCAGACCGACAGCAAGGACACCACGCGTCTCGGTAGACCCGCCAACATGACCGTCGATGCGGCGGCGAAAGAACTGTACGTCGCCGACGGCTACTACAATCACCGCATCATCGTGTTCGATTCCGAGACCGGTGCGTTCAAGCGGATGTGGGGTGCCTACGGCAAGCCGCCGACCGACGAGAAGCTTGCCGCCTACAAGCCCGACGCGCCGCCGTCACAGCAGTTCGGCAATCCCGTGCACTGCGTGCGCATCGCCAAGGACGGGCTGGTCTATGTCTGCGACCGCCAGAACGATCGCATCCAGGTGTTCAGGAAGGACGGCACCTTCGTGAAGGAGATGTTCGTCGAGAAGAACACGCTTGCCAACGGATCGGTGTGGGATCTCGAATTCTTTCCCGATGCCAACCAGACGTTCCTGATGAATGCCGACGGCGCCAACAACGAAGTGCGGACCCTGGTGCGTGACAGCGGCGAGATTGTCGGCCGCTTCGGGCGCAACGGCCGCATGGCGGGCGATTTTCACTGGGTGCACAACCTTGCGGTCGATTCCAAGGGCAACATCTTCACCACGGAAGTCGATACTGGAAAGCGCGCGCAGAAATTCGTGCTGACGAAGTAACGCGCGGCAAATCGCGCTCTCCTCCAACGGGCGGGCTTTGCGTAAACGCAAGGCCTGTCCGGTTTGCAGAAGGATCTTTCATGACACAGATCACGCCGTTCCTGATGTTCGAGGGGCAGGCCGAGGAGGCGATGACGTTCTACGTGTCGCTGTTCAAGGATTCTGAAGTGACGTCGATCACGCGCTATGGCCCCGAGGGGCCGGGCGCGGAAGGCACAGTGATGCTGGCGAATTTCGTGCTGTGTGGCCAGCGCGTGCGCTGCATCGACAGTCCGGTGAAGCATGGGTTCAGCTTCACGCCGTCAATCTCGATGTTCGTCGATTGCGAGACGCCTGCGGAGGTCGAGTCGCTGTATGTGAAACTCGCCGAAGGCGGCCAGACGCTGATGCCGCTCAACGCCTATCCGTTCAGCCGCAAATTCGCCTGGGTCAACGACCGGTTCGGCGTGTCGTGGCAGTTAAACCTGCCGGACTAGAGCTTTTGCTTTTGAGGCGTTTTCTTCACGCGAACCGGTGCCCACTTCGCTCGAAAACGCTATGGATGATTACGCCTCGCCGCGATAGGTGCGGATGAAGCGGCGGCCGAGACTGGTGAGCACCTCGTAGCCGATGGTGCCGAAGTGATGTGCCAGTTCGTCGACGCCGACACCGTCGCCGATCAAGGTGGCGAAATGGCCGCGCCGCACCGCGCCCGGCGGAAGATCGGTGATGTCGATGGCGGCAAGATCCATCGAGATGCGTCCGGCGATCGGGCAGCGCCGTCCGGCGACGATCGCTTCGGCGCTGCGGGTACCGTCGATGCCGCTCGCCGCGCGGAAATAGCCGTCGGCATAACCGGCGGTGACTACTGCGAGACGCGTCGGGCGCCGCGCGGTCCAGATGCCGCCATAGCCGACGGTGTCGCCTTTCTCCACCTTGCGGACCTGCGCGATGCGGACCTTGAGGTTGACGACCGGGCGCACCGGCGTGTCGGCTTCGGGCGTCGGATTGACGCCGTAGAGCGCCGCACCGGGCCGCACCATGTCGAAGTGGAATTGCGAGCCGAGGAAGATACCCGACGAGTTGGCGAGCGAAGCGGGGACGCCGGAAAACAGCGATGCCACTTCGCGGAAGGCTGCAACCTGGCGTCCGTTGCTCGACGCGTGCATGTCCTCGGCGCTGGCCAGATGGCTCATGACCAGCGTGATGCCGTGATCGCCTTTCTGGATTCGCGGGACGAGACCGCGCGCATCGTTCACGCTGAGGCCGAGGCGGTTCATGCCGGTGTCGATATGGATCGCGGCGGAGCCTTTCCAGCCGCTGGTGCGACGATAGGCATCCCATTCGGCGAGTTCGGAGAGATCGCCGATCACCGGGCGAAGATCGTGCTTGGCGAACACGTCGCCGCAATTGGCGAAGAAACCATCGAGCACGTAGACTGCGGCCGACGGCGCGACTTCGCGCGCCTGCTTCGCTTCGTCGAGCGTGGCGACGAAGAATGTCTTGCAGCCGGCGGCGGCGAGTTTGCGGGTAACCTGCGGCAGGCCGCAGCCATAGGCGTCGGCTTTCACCACGGCGGCGCATTCCGCCGGCACCGCGCGACTCTCCAGCCGGCTCCAGTTCTCGGCGATGGCGTCGAGATCGATGGTGAGGACGCCGGTGGTGGCCTCCAGCGCCCGCACGTCGAGATGCGCGGGGATCGGCGCGCCGTCGGCGGTCATGGATTTCGGATCGGAAGCGCGATTCATGGTCGATGATGTCCTTCGCGCTGTCTTAACACAGTTACCTGCGGAAGGATCAATGATGGTCAGGTAGGTGACCGTCCTGAGCGAGATCGCCGAAACGGGTCACGCTGGCGTCGAAATGCAGTTTGACGGTGCCGGTGGGACCATGGCGCTGCTTGCCGATAATGACTTCGGCTTGTCCTTGCAGCGACTCCATTTCCATCTGCCACTTAAAGAACTCGTCGGTTCCTTCCTTCGGCATCTTGTTCTGGAGATAATATTCCTCGCGGAACACGAACAGCACGACGTCGGCGTCCTGCTCGATCGAGCCGGATTCACGCAGGTCCGACAGTTGCGGGCGCTTGTCGTCGCGGCTTTCGACCTGACGCGAGAGCTGCGACAGCGCGACGATCGGGACGTTCAGTTCCTTGGCCAGCGCCTTGAGGCTGGTGGTGATCTCGGTGATTTCCTGCACGCGGTTGTCGGATCGCTTGCCCGAGCCCGACAGAAGCTGGATGTAGTCGATCACGATCAGGTCGAGGCCCTTCTGGCGCTTCAGGCGCCGCGCGCGGGCGGTGAGCTGCGAGATCGACAGGCCGCCGGTCTCGTCGACGTAGAAGGGGAGCGACTGCAACTCAATCGAGTAGTCGCGAATCTTCTCGAAGTCGGCCTCGGTGATGCCGCCGCGACGGATGTTGCTCGACGGGATGCCGGTGCGTTCGGCTATGATACGGGTGGCGAGCTGGTCGGCCGACATTTCGCACGAAAAGAACCCGACGATGCCGCCGTTCGACGTTTTCTGGGTTCCGTCAGGTTGCAACTCGCTGCGATGCGCCCTGGCGATGTTGTAGGCGATGTTGGTGGCGAGCGACGTTTTACCCATGCCCGGACGGCCGGCGACGATGATCAGGTCGGACGCCTGCAGGCCGCCCATCTTGGTGTCGAGATCGCGCAGGCCGGTGGCGATACCCGACAGTTTGCCGTCGCGCTGGAACGCTTTCGCGGCAAGATCGACCGCCGTCGTCAGCGCCTGTCCGAAACGCTGGAAGCCGCCATCGTAGCGGCCGGTTTCCGCCAGTTCGAACAGCCGCCGCTCGGCGTCCTCGATCTGCGCGCGCGGCGCGAAGTCGACCGGCGCGTCGTAGGCGACGTTGACCATGTCGACGCCGATGCCGATCAGGTCACGGCGCAGCGACAACTCATAGATGGTCTGGCCGTAATCCTTCGCGTTGATGATGGTGGTGGCTTCGGCAGCGAGGCGTGCGAGATATTGCGCCACCGTCATGCCGCCGAGATCGGTGTCGGCGGGCAGGAACGTCTTCAGCGTCACCGGGGTTGCGACCTTGCCGGCGCGGATGATGTTGGCGGCGGTCTCGTAGATGAGCTGATGGATCGGCTCGAAGAAGTGTTTCGCCTCAAGGAAATCCGAGACGCGGTAAAATGCTTCGTTATTGACTAAAATGGCGCCGAGAACGCTTTGCTCCGCCTCGATGTTGTGGGGCGCTGTCCGGTAGGCCGGTGTCCCGGCTTCGGGCGCGAGCTTCACAATGTTCGAATCGACGGGGGCCATCTGGTCAGGAAGCGCTTTCATTTCGGCGGATGCGGGGCACTCATCAAGCACCCCGGCACACCGGGGCGAAAGCGCCATGTCGCTTTATGCACGATTCCCACACGCGGTGTGGATGAAACCGCGTGCGCCGTCTTTGCTGCTTGACCGTCTCTTTTTACTCGCCGGCGATCTGCAGTCGCGGTCCGCGCGAGTTTTCGAGGCCGCGCAGCCGCCGTTCCTCGGCAGCGATGTAGTCGCGGGTAATCGGCACCACGCCCTGACGTTTGCTGATCTGGATGTGGAACACCATCATGCCCTGCTTGCGGAAACTCATTTCCGACGCGGCCAGATAGAATTCCCACATCCGCACAAAGCGCTCGTCATAAAGGCGCGCGGCTTCCTCGCGTCTTGCGAGGAAACGTTCGCGCCACGCCTTCAGTGTTTCGGCGTAGTGCAGGCGCAGGATCTCGATGTCATCGACCAGAAGGCCCGAGCGTTCGATCGCTGGCAGCACTTCGGACAGGGCAGGGATGTAACCGCCGGGAAAGATGTATTTCGCCACCCAGGGATTCGTGATGCCAGGTCCTTCGGAGCGGCCGATGGCATGGAGCAGCATCACACCGTCGTCGGCTAGGAGTTCGGCGCAGCGCTGGAAGAAGCGGTCGTAGTAGTCGACGCCGACATGCTCGAACATGCCGACCGATACGATGCGGTCGAACGGGCCGGGGATGTCGCGATAGTCCTGCAGCAGGAAGCGCGCCGACTTGCTGAGGTTCTTTTCGGCCGCACGGGCGTTCGAGACCTGAAGCTGTTCCTGCGAGAGTGTCACGCCGGTGACGTTGGCGCCTGCCACTTCGGCAAGATAGAGCCCGAGGCCGCCCCAGCCGGAACCGATGTCGAGCACGCGCTGGCCGGGCTTGATCAGCAGCTTGGCTGCGACGTGTCGCTTCTTGGCGAGCTGGGCGTCGTCCAGCGTCGTATCCGGAGTTTCGAAATAGGCGCAGCTGTATTGCTTGTCGGCGTCGAGGAAGAGCGAATAGAGCCGGCCGTCGAGATCGTAATGCCGTTCGATGTTGCGCTTGGAGCGGCGGTGGTTGTTGAACTGCTGGAAGTGCCGGGTGAGGTAGCGCTGCCACCAGCGCAGCTTGGCCCAGCGCGGCAACTGGTCGGGCTGGTCGAGGCCGATTGCCAGAACGTCGGCGATGGTTCCGCGTTCGACGGCGAGCTCGCCGTCCATATAGATTTCGCCAAGTGCCAGTTCGGGATCGAGGAGCAACCGTCTTTCGGCGGCGGGGGTCAGGAACCGGACGGCCGCCGGTTCGCCTGTACCATCGCCGACACTAAAGGAGCGGCCGGAGGTGGTGGTGACGGTCAGGGAGCCTTTCCGGATGAAACGGCTCAAGACAAACTTCAACAAACGGTCCATCGAACGTATCCGTATCAATGATCCATCCGGTGCGGCGGCCGGTCTGTCGGAAAGCCGCAGCGAGCAATTGAAAGAATATTCCAATGCTCGTTACATCAATTTAATCTGGGTTTCCGTTTCGGCCAATGCGTCGCGTGCGGGGCAGTTCCGACTTTTTGAGTAACGCGGTTGCGAAATCTCCCTGCTTTCAATTAGCCGATAATCCGCTAAAGGTGGCCCACGGCAAACCGCTTCCCGGCGGTGATGTGAATCAGATTCAGCTTAAGTCTCTGGAGAATAAGGATGTTGAGCCGAACGCTCGGTCTGGCGGCGGTGGCGCTTCTGATTGGTTTTCTTGTAGCCGGCAGTGCCGAAGCCCAAAACCTCGAAGCCGGAAAGTCTCCCGCGCAATTGTTCTCCAGCACGTGTTCTCTTTGCCACAAAAGCCCGCGCGGCCTGCTTAAAAGCGTTCCGCCGCGCTCGCTGCCCGGTTTTCTGCGGCAGCACTACACCACCAGCGCCGAAATGGCGGGCATCATGAGCGCCTATGTGCTCGGCAATGGCGGCGGTGCCGCCCCGGCTCAGGAGCGCGAGCCGCGGCAGGGCCGGCGCAGCCGGGAACGCGAGGCAGCGCAGCCCGAGGCCAGGGAGCCCGAGCGCAAGCCGGAGCCGGCACACGAGCGTGCGCCGCGCGAAGATGCCAAGCCGAAGGCTGCAAAGAGCAGGCGTGACAAGGAGAAGGGCAAGGCTGCTACCGCAAAGGATGAGCACAAGCCGAAGTCCGATGCGCGGCACGAAAACACCGATGAGGCCAAGCCCGAAACGGCCAAGCCTGATTCCGCGACGCCTGATTCCGCGAAGTCCGACACCAAGCCCGACACCGCCAAGAGCGAGCCTAAGGACACCGCGCCGAAATCCGATGGCAAGCCTGCCGATGATGCGGAAAAGGCCAAGCCGGAGTCGGCTGGAACGGAAGCGGCCAAGCCCGATGCTGCATCCGAGTCCTCGAAGGCAGGTGAATCGAAGGCCGACGCCCCCAAGGCGGATGCGCCGAAGACTGACACGTCGAAGAGTGACGCTCCCAAGGCTGATGTTCCAGCAGACGCACCCAAGACTGATGCGTCGAAAACCGAGACGCCAAAGAGCGAGGCTCCGAAGGCCGGTTCTCAACCGAATGGCGCGGCCGACAAGCCGGGCGAGTCCGCGACGCAGCGTGACCCGGTCCCTGCGGTGACGCCGGCGCCGAAGGACGACGAGGCAGCGAAACCGGCCGCGAGCGACACCTCGGCCGCGCCTGCACAGAAATCGGCAGACGCGCCGGCTGGGGCGAAGCCGGAGTCGGAGAAACAGGCTGTTCCGCCGCCGCCTCCGACGCCGCAGGGCCCGCCGGCCGGCGACCCGATCCCGCCGATTTCGCGCTGATTGCTCCTGTTCTGATCTGACCAGGCACCGGCAGTCCGCCGGACACTCTGCTTGCCGTAGGTGGAGTGTTGCTCTAGAGTAATGCTCTATGAGTGGAGAAGGTCGTGGCCGGTGTTCGTGACCAGTTGCTGTCGGCTGGACTTGCGGTGTTCGAACGCGACGGATTCGAGGGCGCGACGGTCGCTGCGATCCGGACGAGGGCCCGCGTATCCAACGGCAGCTTCTTTCATCTTTTCGAATCGAAACAGGAACTGGCGGGGACGCTGTTCCTCGACATCCTGCGCCGCTACCACGCCGCGATGCTCCGCGCGCTCGACGGGATTGATCATGCGAGGCCGGGAATTGCGGCGCTGATCCGGGCGCACCTCGACTGGGTTGTCGCCAACCGGCCTGAGGCACGTTTCCTGTTCGAAATCTCACGGAGCGAATGGGCGGACAGCGTGCGCGGCGCGCGGCAGGCCACTAACACGGCGCTCATTGAGAACATCGAGGCATGGCGCGCGCCGTTGGTCGAGCGCGGTGAACTGCTGGCCATGCCGGTCGATGTCTTTGTCAGCCAGATCATCGGGCCGGCGCAGATCTTCTGCCGCCGCTGGCTGTCGGGGCGCGATGGCGCCGATCCGCGGTCGCAGGCCGATGCGCTGATCGCCTGTGCGACCCGGGCACTGGTCGCGATCAGTCCGGACGAACAGGGAGAAAAGGCATGACAACTGTCGATCATGATTTTGCGCCCGTCGCCGACCTCATTCGGGATCAGGTCGGCAAGCAGGGCTTCATGCAACTGGTCGGCGCGGAAATTGCCGAACTGGCGCGGGGTGTCTGCGTGCTGTCGGTGGAGCGCAAGCCGGAGCTCCTCCAGCAGCACGGTTTCTTCCATGGTGGCGTCAGCGCCTTTCTGGTGGACAACGCGACCACCATTGCGGCCGGGACGACCACCGGGACCGGAGCATTGACAGCGGAGTTCAAGCTCAACTTTCTCGCGCCCGCGGTCGGAGAACGATTGATCTGCCGGGCGCAGGTCGTCAAAGCCGGGAAAACCATTTCAGTAGTCACCGCGGACGTATTCAGTGTGCTGGACGGAGTTGAGAAGCATACCGCGACCGCGCTGGCGTCGATCGCCATGGTCAATCCTGCGCCGCCCAAAAAACAATAAGCCCGGCCTTGGGATAGGCCGGGCTTTTGTGATCGACGTTGAAGTGTCGAAGCTTACTTCTCGGTGGCTTCTTCCTGAGCCGGAGCAGCTTCCTCGTCGTCGTGCTGCGCTTCCGGATCGAAGAACTCGCCGGCAGCGGCAATCGCCTCGGCAGCCGCGTCGCGATCTTCCCGGCGGGTGCTGATGTCCTCGCCGCGCTTGATGCGCTCGGCTTCATCGGCGCTGCGCGCGACCGTCACGGCGATCACGGCTTCGACTTCCGGATGGACGGCGATGGTCACCTTCTGCTGGCCGATGACCTTGATCGGCGCGTCGAGCCAGACCTGCGGGCGGCTGACGTTGACGCCGTCGGCCGCCAGCGCGGCGACGATGTCGCGGACCGACACCGAGCCGAACAGCTGGCCGCTTTCGGCGGCCTGGCGGATGATCACGACGTCACGGCCGTTGACCTTCTCCGCCACCTTGTTGGCTTCGGACTTGGCTTCGAGGTTGCGGGCCTCGAGGTCAGCGCGCATGCCTTCATACTTCTCGCGGTTTTCCTTGGTGGCGCGCAGCGCCTTGTTGCGCTTGAGCAGGAAGTTACGGGCGTAGCCGTCCTTCACCTTCACGACCTCGCCCATCTGGCCGAGCTTGGCGACACGTTCCAAAAGAATGACTTCCATTTTGATCTCCTTCGATGTCTTCGGTTTGTCTGGATTGGTTGAAGTGAAATTTGAACTTCAGTCCGGCGGCAGCCGGTGTGCGTTTTTCGCGAGATAGCGCTCGCGCAGCCCGAAGGCCGCATCGGCAAGACCGAGCCCGATCATTCCGATCACAGGCCAGCCGACGAAAATGGTCGCGGCATAGATGCCGCCGAGAATGAACGGGCGCCCGGACAGCGCCTGGGTGACGATGTGCAGGGTGGCGAAGCCGGTGAAGGCGTAGGCCATCATCAGCGAGGCGCTGATGATCTGCGAGAAGATTGCGGCGAGTCCGCCGACGAACGACAGCAGGATCGCCACCACGACCACGCCCATCACCCAGGGCGGCATCTTGGTCATGGCGAAGTGCGGCCACGGGCGGCGCAGCCGCTGCGAGGTCTGGGTGATCTTGGCCGCCAGCCACAGGTTCAGCGACAGGGCCAGCATCGCGATCATGGTGGCGGCGCCCGGTGCGATCCGCGCCAGCATGTCCACGGCACGCTCGGTGCTCGGGTCACGGCTTTCGGTGGCGCCGCCGCTCACAATGCGCATCAGGCCGCGCCGCAGCGCACTGCCGATGGTGTCGGCATCGGAGCCGAGCGTGAGCAGCGCGCTCATGGTGGTGAGGGAGGCGAACACCGCGATCCACACCAGAAGGCGGCCAAGCGGATACCAGTCCAGCGCCGGCGCCATATTGGCGAGTTGCGGATCGTTGGAGACCGGACGCGCGAGCAGCGCGAGATGCCCGAGCCACCACGCCGGCAGCGCGATGGTGAGGGCGAACGCGGTCATGTAGGGCAGGCCGAAAATCACGCCAACGCCGAGGGCGGCAACGACACCGCCGACCAGCGCAGTGGCCGAGCCCCAGCCCAGCGCCGTGACCATCAGCGGTAGCGGCGCGAGATAGAACAGGATAAGCGACACCAGCGCGCCCGAAACGATCGAGGCGAACATGGTGGCCGACGCAATGCCGGCGGCAATGGCAATGAGGATGGTCGTCATCATCATCAGCTGTCCCGCCCCCTTCGAGCGGTTAGAGGTCTTGGGACCCCAACCATCCACCGCGATGGTCGCCGCGGTGTTATGAGAATTTGATCTGTGAAAGAGGCGGGGGCGCGGCAGCCGCGCCCCCGCCGTTGTTTGTTTAGCGGATCACGTAAGGCAGCAGTCCGAGGAAGCGCGCGCGCTTGATGGCGCGGGCGAGCTCACGCTGCTTCTTTGCCGAGACGGCGGTGATGCGGCTCGGCACGATCTTGCCGCGCTCCGACACGTACCGCATCAGCAGCTTCGAATCCTTGTAGTCGATCTTCGGCGCATTCGGGCCCGTGAACGGGCAGGTCTTGCGACGGCGGAAGAATGGGCGGCGTGCACCTGCGTCAGCCATGTGTCTTACTCCTCAACCGATGCAGACGGGGCTGCGTCTTCGTCGCGCGGACGACGCGGGCCACGATCACCACGGAAACCGCCTTCGCGGTCGCCGCGGAAGCCGCCGCCACGGTCATCGCGTTCGCGATCCCGGTCAGCCTTGCGCATCATCGCGGACGGGCCTTCCTCGAGTTCCTCGACGCGGACGGTGAGGTAGCGGATGATGTCTTCGTGGATGCGCTCCTGACGCTCGATCTCGGCGACCACCGCTGCGGGGCCGTCGATGTTGAGCATCATGAAATGCGCCTTGCGATTCTTGTGCATGCGGTAGGTGAGCGAACGCACGCCCCAGTTCTCGGTCTTGGTGACCTTGCCGCCGAGTCCCTCGATCACACCGGTGATCTGGGTGGTGAACTCTTCGACCTGCTGGGCGCTCGCATCCTGACGCGCGAGAAAAACATGCTCGTAAAGAGGCATGGGTGTCCTTTCCAGTGTTAGCGCGGCTCCCGGCGGCAAGCCCTTCGAGACCTTCGGAAAGGACTCGATTTGCTCAGAAGGCGGAAACACGGGACGACGGACCGATTGGCCCTGCCGCATCAATCAGACTTCATGAAAAGCGAGATTGCTGAGACCGTCCGTTCAGCTCCCGGCCGGGATCCACGGATGCGCGCGTTATAAGGGTTTTCGGCTGGATGGCAAGCCAAACCGGGGGATTTTCGGCCTTTGGGCTCTGGATCCTCCGCTTGGGGCCCGCTCCCTGTTCGGGAGGGCGCGCCGGCTGGCGATTCCCGGGCCCGGATTTGGGACAACCCCGCCGGTTCCCGGTTGCTGCTTGACACCGGCCGCTCGGGCGGTGTCATACGACCCTATCTTTTGGGGACCTTCATGACAGCAGCATTTACCTTTCCAGGACAGGGATCGCAGACCGTTGGCATGGGCAAGGCGCTGGCCGATGCCTTTCCGGCTGCCCGCGCGGTGTTCGACGAGGTTGACGCCGCGCTCGGCGAGAAGCTTTCGACGATCATCTGGGAGGGGCCGGCCGAAACGTTGCAACTGACCCAGAACGCCCAGCCGGCACTGATGGCGATGTCAATGGCGACTTTGCGGGTGCTGGAGGGCGAGGGCATTTCGGTGGCGAAGGACGCGGCGTTCGTCGCCGGCCATTCGCTCGGGGAATACTCGGCGCTTGCCGCAGCCGGCAGCTTCTCCATCACCGACACCGCGCGCCTGCTGCGCACCCGTGGTCTTGCCATGCAGAAGGCAGTGCCGGTGGGCGCCGGCGCGATGGCCGCGCTGCTCGGTCTTGATTACGACACCGCGGTCGCAGTGGCCGAGGAAGCCGCGCAAGGAGACGTCTGCCAGGCCGCCAACGACAATGGCGGCGGGCAGGTGGTGGTCTCGGGCGACAAGGCGGCGGTCGATCGCGCCGTGGAGATCGCCAAGGCCAAGGGCGCCAAGCGGGCCATGCTGTTGCAGGTGTCCGCGCCTTTCCATTGCCGTCTGATGCAACCCGCCGCCGATGCCATGGCCGAAGCGCTTGCCAGCGTCACCATCAACAAGCCCGTCGTGCCATTGGTCGCCAACGTGCTCGCCTCAGCGATCACCGATCCGGACGAGATCCGCAAGCGGCTGGTCGAGCAGGTCACCGGCACGGTGCGCTGGCGCGAGAGTGTGGCGTGGATGGCCGCGCAGGGCGTCACCCATTTCATCGAGATCGGCGCCGGCAAGGTGCTGTCCGGCCTCGTCAAGCGCATTGCCGACGGCGCTGTCGGTGTGTCGGTCGGCGGCCCGAACGACATTGCCGCCGTCAAGGATGCATTGGCCGCGTCGAAATAACGACTACGGAGTACACAACATGTTCGATCTGACTGGCAGGACGGCGCTGGTAACCGGCGCGACTGGTGGTATCGGCGGCGCGATCGCGCGGGCGTTTCATGCCCAGGGCGCAACCGTCGCGATTTCGGGGACGCGCCGCGAGGCGCTGGACACGCTCGCCGGCGAGCTGAAGGAGCGGGTGCACGTGCTGCCCTGTAATCTTTCCAACGCAGAGGAAGTCGAGGCGCTGGTGCCGGACGCCGAGAAGGCGATGGGCCAAGTCGACATCCTTGTCGCCAACGCCGGCATCACCCGCGACAACCTGTTCGTGCAATTGCGCGACGAGGACTGGAGCGACGTGATCAACGTCAACCTGACTGCGACATTCCGTCTGACCCGCGCCGCCACGAAGTTGATGATGCGCAAACGCTTCGGCCGGATCATTGCCATCACCTCGGTGGTCGGCGTCACCGGCAATGCCGGACAGGTCAATTACGCGTCGTCCAAGGCCGGCCTGATCGGCATGATGAAGTCGGTCGCCCAGGAATATGCACGCCGCAACGTCACCGCGAACTGCATTGCGCCGGGCTTCATCGCTACCCCGATGACCGATGTGCTGAACGAGAAGCAGCGCGAGGCGGTGCTGGGCAAGGTCCCGGCCGGGCGGCTTGGTACGCCGGACGATATCGCGGCGGCGGCGGTCTATCTCGCGTCCAACGAGGCGGCCTACGTCACCGGCCAGACGCTTCACGTCAACGGCGGTATGGCTATGATCTGAAGCCTGTGGGTTCCGGGCAACCGGAGCCGCCCCGGATGGCCGTCTTATGGCCAAGGTCGGGGAAGTATGGTAACTCGACGGCAGTTGGCAGGGGGTATTTTTCGGGCAGGGTGGAAACCCGGCAGCCCATGGGATAAATGCTCCAAATCCGGTGAATCGTGCGCGTTCCGGCCCCGAAAGGCCGGTCCTCGCCGTTGTGGACCAGGCGCAAGGGAAGAACGCCATTGCAGGATTCCAAAACCCTGTATATTGCCCTTGCATCGTTCGCCGCCGTGTGGACGAACAGAATTTGACGAACTAACTCACGCGATGACTCGCATCGTTCTACGGTCGAGTTGAATGGAACAAGCACGAGGTTGATACGATGAGTGAGATTGGCGAGCGGGTTAAGAAGATCGTGGTGGAGCACCTCGGTGTCGAGCCCGAGAAGGTTGTCGACTCGGCAAGCTTCATTGACGACCTCGGTGCTGACAGCCTCGATACCGTCGAACTCGTCATGGCGTTCGAGGAAGAGTTCGGCTGCGAGATTCCGGATGACGCGGCTGAGACCATTCTCACCGTCGGCGACGCCACCAAGTTTCTCGAAAAGAACGCGAAGAGCTAACGCTCTCGCTTCGCACTGACGCAGATCGGCGGGCTGACGAGCAGCGGCCCGCCGTCTTGCTGTTTTAGCGGTGCGAATCCTATCCGGAGTGCATTCGATGAGACGGGTTGTCGTCACGGGCCTTGGCATGGTGACCCCGCTGGGAAGCGGCGTCGACACGACTTGGGCGAGAATCCTCAAAGGTGAGAGCGGCGCACGGCGCATCGAGCATTTCGATGTCTCCGATCTGAGTTGCCAAATCGCCTGTGTGATTCCGCGTGGCGACGGCACGAACGGCACCTTCAATCCCGATCAGTGGATGGAGCCGAAGGAGCAGCGCAAGGTCGACGACTTCATCGTCTATGCGATGGCGGCGGCGGGCGAGGCGCTCGAAGACGCCAACTGGCATCCTTCGACCGAAGAACAGCGCTGCGCTACCGGCACCATGATCGGTTCGGGCATAGGCGGCATCGAGGGCATCGGCGATGCTGCGATCACGCTGAAAGAGCGCGGCCCGCGCAAGCTGTCGCCGTTCTTCATTCCTGGCCGCCTGATCAATCTCGCGTCCGGTTACGTCTCGATCAAGCACGGCCTCAAGGGCCCCAACCATGCGGTGGTCACCGCATGCTCGACCGGCGCGCATGCGATTGGCGATGCGAGCCGCCTGATCGCGTTCGGTGATGCCGACGTGATGGTGGCGGGCGGCGCCGAGTCCGCTGTAAACCGTCTCGCCATGGGCGGCTTCTGCGCCCTGCGCGCGATGTCCACTTCTTACAACGATCGTCCGACCATCGCCTCGCGTCCCTACGACAAGGATCGCGACGGCTTCGTGATGGGCGAGGGCGCCGGCGTTGTCGTGCTGGAAGAGTACGAGCATGCCAGGAAGCGCGGCGCGAAGATCTACGCCGAAGTGATCGGCTATGGCCTATCCGGCGACGCCTATCACATCACCGCACCCGCGGAAGACGGCAACGGCGCGTTCCGTTGCATGACCGCGGCGATCAAGCGCGCGGGGCTGACGCCGTCCGATATCGACTACATCAACGCGCACGGTACCTCGACGCCGCTCGGCGACGAGATCGAACTCGGTGCCGCGGAGCGGTTGCTCGGCAACGCAGCATCCAAGGCGGCGATGTCGTCGACAAAGTCGTCAACCGGACATTTGCTCGGTGCGGCCGGCGCGATCGAGGCGATTTTCTCGATCCTCGCGATTCGCGACAATGTCGCGCCGCCCACAATCAATTTGGATAATCCTTCGGTGGAAACCGCGATCGATCTCGTGCCGCATAAGGCGCGGTCGCGGGAGATCAACGTGGCATTGTCGAATTCATTTGGCTTCGGAGGCACCAACGCCTCTCTGGTCGTCAAGCGCGTCGCATAGTTAACAAAGATTAGGAACGACTTCACCGAATTGCCGGATTCGGTCATATTGCTAACCGCGATCCATGCCACACATTGAACGGAGTCGGCCGCCAAGGGGACAAGGCAGCTGGCGCGAATTCAGGTTGCATCATGAGTCAGAGACCGCCGATTTCTCCAAGAAGCCCGCGCGCTGCGCTGGAGCCTGAGCAGGTTCCGCAGCCGCCGCGGCGGTCGGACCGGGTGCGCAATCCGTTCGTGATTGCCGGCAATGCCATCCTCACCGGTCTGCTGCTTCTCATCATCGCCGCCGGTGGCCTGTACGTTTACGGCAAGCAGATGCTGAGCGCGAAGGGGCCGCTGGAAGCCGACAAGGTCGTCAACATTCCGCCACGCGCCGGCATGGCCGATATCGGTGACATCCTGCAGCGCGAAGGAGTCATCAAGGCCGACAAGTGGACCTTCATCGGCAGCGTAATGGCGATGCGCGCGCGCACCGAACTGAAGTCCGGAGAATTCCTGTTTCCGAAACGGGCGAGCCTTGCCGACGTGATCGGTACCATCGTCGAAGGCAAGGTGGTGCAGCATTCGTTCACGGTGCCTGAAGGGCTGACCTCCGAACAGATCGTTGCACGTCTTCAGGAGAACGACATCTTCGCCGGCACGCCGCGTGAAATTCCCCGTGAAGGCACGCTGCTGCCCGATACCTACAAGTTTCCGCGCGGCACCACGCGCGATCAGGTGATCCACCGCATGCAGCAGGCGCAGAAGCGCGTGCTTGCGGAAATCTGGGAGCGCCGCAGTCCCGACATCCCGCTGCGCACACCTGAACAACTGGTGACGCTGGCCTCGATCGTCGAGAAGGAAACCGGCAAGCCTGATGAGCGCAGCCGCGTTGCGGCCGTGTTCGTCAATCGCCTGCGCCAGAAGATCAAGCTGCAGTCCGACCCGACGATCATCTACGGTCTTGTCGGGGGCAAGGGTACGCTCGGCCGCCCGATCAAGCGCAGCGAGATTACTCAGCCGTCGCCCTACAACACCTACGTGATCGAAGGCCTGCCGCCGGGCCCGATCGCCAACCCGGGCCGCGCTTCGCTCGAAGCCACCGCCAATCCGGCGCGCACCCGCGATCTGTTCTTCGTTGCCGATGGCACCGGCGGGCATACCTTCACCGAGAGCTACGACCAGCATCAGAAGGCGGTGGTGAAGCTGCGCGCCATGGAGCGTCAGCAGCAGAACGACACCGCCGAGCCAGAGGAAGTGCCGCAGGCTGTCCCGGCTGCTCCCACCACGACACCAAACGCGCCGGCTGGATCGAAGAAGGGGCAGCGCAGCGGATCGCCGAAATCGTCGGCTGCATCGTCGGCCCATGCCGAGGCCAAGCCCGATGAGGCGCCGCCGGCGACCGGTACTGCCCACAAGCGCAAGCCAGCTCATTCCCGGACTGCTGCTCCAGTGGCGATCACGCCCCAGCCTGCGCGTCAGTAGCGCTCGCGGTCCGGCGGGCGCCCACAGCTGCCGCCGGAAGCGTTTTTGACTGGAAATACCGTATCCATTGCCCTCGAAACCGCGTTATTGTCCGGCGGGTTCGCGTCCTGCGAATCTTCCTTGTCAATCAGCCGGAGATGGAGTTGCGATGGCGCTGTCGAGCATGACCGGATTCGCGCGTAGCCATGGCACCAGCGGGCCGTATTCGTTCGAATGGGAATTGAAGTCCGTCAACGCCAAGGGTCTCGATTTCCGCATGCGGCTGCCGCCCGGCTGGGATGAGGTCGAGCCCGTCGCCCGCAAGCGCGCCACCGAGGTGCTGTCGCGCGGCACGGTTTACGCCAATCTCTCGGTCAAGCGCACCGGCGCGGCATCTTCTGTGCGGATCAACGAGGACGTGCTGGCGTCGATCCTGAGCGTCGCGAGCGATCTGTCGAAGAAGACCGGCGCAGCGCCGCCGAGCGTCGATGGTCTGCTGGCGGTCAAGGGCGTGATCGAGATCGCCGAGCCGGAGAGCGACGAGGTCGAACTGACCACGGCGAAGGCTGCGATCGCCGCGGGTTTCGAGCAGGCTCTGAAAAGCCTCGTCGATATGCGCCGCCGCGAGGGTGCATCGCTGAAAGACATCCTGAGCCAGCGCATCGACGAGATCGAGCGGCTGGCGGGCAAGGCGGAAGCGGCTCCCGGCCGCAAGCCGGAAGCGATCCGCGCGCGGCTTGCCGAACAGATCGCGACCCTGCTCGAAGCCTCTGATCGTTTCGACTCCGAACGCCTCAATCAGGAAGCGCTGATGATGGCGACCAAGGCCGACATCCGCGAGGAGCTCGACCGTATCGCCTCCCATGTGGCGCAGGCGCGCGAACTGCTCGGCAAGGGCGGCGCGATCGGTCGTCGCCTCGATTTTCTCGCGCAGGAGTTCAACCGCGAGGTCAACACCTGCTGCTCCAAGTCCAACGATCTCGAACTGACCAATACCGGCCTCGAGATGAAGAACGTGGTCGAGCAGTTTCGCGAGCAGGTTCAGAATCTGGAGTAGGGCATGGCGGCGGGGGACGAGAAAGCCAAGACCAACGTTGCGCGGCGCGGCCTGATGTTCGTGCTGTCGTCGCCTTCGGGCGCCGGCAAATCGACGTTGGCCGGCATGCTCAACGAGCAGGTGCCGGGGCTGCGCATGTCGATCTCGGTGACCACGCGGCCGCAGCGGCCCGGCGAAGCCGACGGCGAGCACTATCATTTCATCGATCAGGCGAAGTTCGATGAGATGGTCCGCAAAAACGAACTGCTGGAATTCGCCACCGTGTTCGGCAATTCCTACGGCACGCCGCGCGCGCTGGTCGAAAGCGCGCTGGCGGCGGGCGAGGACGTGCTGTTCGATATCGACTGGCAGGGAACGCAGCAGCTCAAGGAAAAGGCGCCATCCGATCTCGTCACGGTGTTCATCCTGCCGCCATCGGTGCGCGATCTCGAACATCGTCTGCATACGCGGGCGCAGGATTCCGACGATGTCATTCGTCACCGCATGAAAAAGGCGGGCGACGAGATGAGTCGCTGGGGCGAGTACGACTACATCGTCATCAACGAGAATGTCGGCGTTGCTTTCGAAGGCGTGCGCTCGATCCTCAAGGCCGAACGCCTCAAGCGCGAGCGCCAGACCGGTCTGTCGGCCTTCGTGCGCGAATTGCAGAGGCAACTCGGCAGCTAGGACTTTCGCTTCTAGTCAGACGCGACGCTCCAGGTTTGTGTTTTGACGCGTTTCTTCACGCGAGTGGTGCGCATCCACGTGAAGCGCGGTTGGGTTCCGGATCCGACTATTCCGCCGGCTCCGTGCGACTGGAGTTGCTGCCATGATTTCCACGGCCCTGACCGAACTGTTCGACTTGCGCGTTCCGATCCTGTCGGCGCCGATGGCCGGCGTTGCCGGCGGCGCGCTCGCAGCGGCAGTGACGCGCGCGGGCGGCCTCGGTGTCGTTGGCGGCGGTTATGGCGATCGCGACTGGCTGAAAACGCAGCTTGCAGCCATCGGCAACACGCAGGTCGGCGTTGGCTTCATCACCTGGTCGCTGGCGAAACAGCCCGATCTGTTGCGGCTCGCGCTCGATCATGCACCGAAGGCGATATTCCTCTCGTTCGGCGACCTTCGCCCGTTCGCGCCGGCGGTGAAGCAGGCCGGTGTTCGGTTGATCGCGCAGGTCCAGACGCTTGCCGACGCGAAGGTCGCGCGCGACGAAGGCGCCGACGTCATCGTGGCGCAGGGCACCGAAGCGGGGGGCCACGGCTCGACGCGCGGCACCTTCACGCTGGTGCCGGAGGTGGTCGATGCATGTCCGAACCTTCCGGTGGTCGCCGCTGGCGGCATCGCCGACGGACGCGGGCTTGCCGCAGCTTTGATGCTGGGCGCAGCCGGCGTGCTGTGCGGGACTGCATTCGTGACCTCGGAAGAGTCGCTGGTGCATCCCAATGTCAAGAGCGCGGCGGTCGCGGCGTCAGGTGACGATACCTTGCGCAGCTCGGTGTTTGACGTCGCACGCAGCATCGACTGGCCGAAGCCGTGGACGATGCGCACGCTGCGCAATGCCTTCTCCGACCAGTGGGGTGAGGATTTCAATGGTCTGCGGCGCGATGTCGCCAATCAGGCCGCGCGCTATGCCAAGGCGCGCGACGCGGGGGATACGGAGATTTCCGCTGTCATCGTCGGCGAGGCCGCCGGCCTCATTCACGCTGTTCAGCCGGCGGAAAAGATCGTGCAGCGGATTGCCGAGCAGGCGGAGAAACTGCTCAACCGAGCCTGAGCGAGCGGCCGCTCAGGCCGCGGACCGCTTCGATGCGCGCTCAAGGATCTGCTGCAGTTTGTCGTTCACCGCGTCGAGATCGCGGATTTCGTGCGGCTTGTTGTCGTTCTGGACGTCCTGCTTCGCGTCCCACGCCAGCGGCGGGTTGTCGTGATCGACGCTATCCCAGATGTCGCGGCGCGCCGCCTTGGGTTTCCGCCGATAAACGCGCTTGAACACCGCGGGACCGATGATCGCCGCGAGCGCCAGCAGGCCTGCAAGCACGCTCAGCAACAACCCGGTGGTGCTGATCGAGGATGCCGCCGGCTCATCTGTCATCGCGGCATTGGCGCTGCCGACGGTCGACGCGACGGCTGGCTGCGGCTGTTGAGGTTGGGGTTGCGCCGCTGCCTGCTGTTGTTCGGCCTGCTTGCGCGCCAGCATGACCTGCGCGTCGGTTGCAGCGGCTGTGCTGACTTGATCGGGCCAGCGCGACGCGAATGCTCCGTTATCATCCGATGCGGGAGTAGAGGGAGGTGTAGCCGCCGCTGTGTCGGTCTCTGGTTTGTCGGGGAGAGCAGGCCAGACCGAGTCGGCAAGGCCTTGATCTGCGGCTGGCTCGGATGGAGCCGGCTTGGATGCCGTTGGCTTCCTGTCGGCCGGAATCTCGGCTCGCGCATCGGCGACGGACTTGTCGGGTTTGTTGTCGACCTTCGACGCGGCCTGCGGTGTGGCGTCGTCGGATTCGCTCGACCGGGTTGAGGCTGTGCTCGTCGCCTTCTTCGTCTTTGCGACCTTGTCGGCGAGATACCAGCACTTCTTGTTCGTGGCGCGGTCTGTCTTGTAGTACCAGTGCGCGCCTTCCGGAGCGACGCCCTTGGGCGCGGCGTGACATTCGCTGCCGGCAGTTGCGGCCTGTTGCTGCTGTTCGGGAGCGGCGATGGCGGCGCTGGCGAAAACACCGAACGCGATGGCCGTGGCGAATGTCGTGATTGGTTTTTGCGGCATGCTGCCAGCCCCTTTTGTCACTCAACGCAGACGTCTGTTTGCGTTAGGTTTTCGGTGACAAGTTGGGTCGTAATGCGCCCAAATCCGGACAGCATAAGGCTTATTTCGGGCGCGGCCTTCGCGCAGAGGCGAGACGCGCGAGCGCGGCTATCTGCGGTTGAGGAGGCATGAAAAAATCCGCAGGAACCGAGGATTCAGCCTCGGTTCCTGCGGATCGCACTTGTGAATGAAACCGTCGATCAGTTCCGCAGCATGATGCGGCCGACAACATGACCCGCGCGCAGTTCGTCGATCCATTTCTGCACGTCGGCCATCGGTTCCTCGCGCATCGGCGTCGGCTTGACCTTGCCCGCGCGCGCCAGCGCCATCATCTCCTGCGCTTCGGCCAGCGTGCCGGTCATGAAACCTTCGATCGTCATGCGCTTGTAGATCCACTGCACCATCGGCAGGTTGAAGTTGCCGCCCATCAGGCCGGACACAACGATCTTGCCGCCGCGCGCCAGCACCGACACCGCGAAGGCCATCGACTTCTCGTTGCCGGCGAAATCGACAATCTCGTCGAAGCCACCTTCGGTTTCCTTGATAATGCGCTTGGCAATATCGGGCTCGGACGGATCGTAAGCCACCGACGCGCCGTTCTTGAGCGCGGTCTCGCGCGCCGACGCGCTGAGATCGGCAACGCTGATTTTCTGTTCGAACATCGCCGGCGCAAGTGCGAGCCCCGCCATGCCGACGCCGCCAAGCCCGATCAGCAGAAGGTTGCGCTGACGCGGCCGGTTGGTAAGACGCTTCAGCGCGCCGTAGGCGGTGATGCCCGAGCACATCAGCGTCGCCGCCATGTCGATTGGCAGCGGATCGTAATCGAGCAGATATTTTTCGTCGGGCACCAGCACATGGGTTGCGAAGCCGCCGTCGATCGAAACGCCGAGGAAGCGATTGCGGACGCACAGGTTCTCATCGCCGTTAAGGCATTCGCGGCATTGGCCGCAGCCGATCCACGGGAAGACGGCTTTCTTCTTGCCGACCAGATTCTTTGACGCTTCGGGGCCGACCTCATCGACGATGCCGGCGATCTCGTGGCCCAGCGTGAAAGGCAGGTTCATGCCGCGCGTGGTGTCGAGCCGCTTGCCATTGCCGAGATCGGCATAGCCGTCTTGAATGTGAAGGTCGGAATGGCACAGGCCGCAGCGCTCGATGCGCACCAGCACTTCCTTGCCCTGCGGTTTCGGGGTGTCGACGATCGTTTCGCACAGCGGAGCATCAAACTTCACCAGCGATTGGCGCACCATTCTTGCCATTCGGCTTCTCTCCCTCAAGACGTCTGTGGTTTTGTCGATCTTATATCCGCCAATTCCCGAGCCATGGCAACAAAGCCTGAAATCGGCACGGTTTCCGCGCGTCGCGCAGGATCGATGCCGGCGCCGGCGGCTAGTGCGGACGGATCGACGCCGAGCGATTTGAGGCTCTGGCGCAGCATTTTCCGGCGTTGGTTGAATGCGGCAGCGGCGACCTGTTCGAGCACGCGGCGATCGCATGGTTCTGGAGCAGCGCGAGGGATCAGCCGCACAACCGATGACGTCACTTTCGGCGGCGGCACGAAGGCACTCGGTGCGATGTCGAACAGGATTTTGGTTTCGGTGCGCCAGTTCGACAATACGCCGAGGCGACCGTACGCCTCTTCATTCTCTCGTGCGACGATGCGCTCGGCGACCTCGCGCTGAAACATCAGCACCATCATGTCGTACCATGGCGGCCACGGCTCGGCGCACAGCCAGCCAATCAAAAGCGGCGTTGCGATGTTGTAGGGCAGGTTGGCGACGATCCGCGCACGCTCGCCATCGAGCAGCGGGCGCGGATCGAAGGTCATGGCGTCAGCATTCGCGATGTGAAGGCGTCCCGGATAGCGCGCTGCGATTTCCTCCAGCACTGGAATGGCACGCTCGTCGCGCTCGACTGCGATCACGCGCCTCGCGCCGAGCGCCAGCAGTGCGCGCGTCAGGCCGCCGGGCCCCGGGCCGATCTCGATGACGGTGGTATCCTCAAGCGGGCCAGCGGCGCGCGCAATGCGAGCCGTGAGATTGAGGTCGAGCAGGAAATTCTGTCCGAGTGATTTGCGCGCCGACAGTTCATGACGCCGGATGACGTCGCGTAGCGGCGGCAGATCGTCAATCTGGGCCATCAGGATGGCTTCGCTTCCGCCATGCGGGCGGCGAGGCGCAGCGCCGCGATCAGGCTGGCGGGATTGGCCTTGCCGGTACCTGCGATGTCGAACGCCGTGCCGTGATCCGGCGAGGTACGGATGAAGGGCAGGCCCAGCGTGACGTTGACACCATCGTCGAACGCGATGGTCTTGATCGGGATCAGCGCCTGATCGTGATACATGCAGATCGCGCAGTCATAGGTTTTGCGTGCGGCGGCGTGAAACATGGTGTCGGCCGGTAGCGGCCCGCGCACATCGGTGCCTTCGCTGCGCAGCGTCGCGATCGCAGGTGCGATGACGGTCTGGTCTTCTGCACCCAGCGAACCGTCTTCGCCGGCATGCGGATTGAGGCCTGAGATCGCGAGACGTGGCTTGGCGATGCCAAATCGTGCTTTCAGGTCGCTCGCGACGATCCGCGCGGTGCGAACAATCAGATCGGACGATAGTTCAGTAATCGCGTCGCGCAGCGGCAGATGGATCGTGACCGGGACCACGGCAAGGTCCGGCGACCACAGCATCATGACAGGCAAGGGTGCAGGTCCACCGTTGCCGGCGAGTTCGGCAAGAAACTCGGTATGGCCGGGATGTCCGAACCCCGCACGATAGAGCACGCTCTTGGCGATGGGATTGGTGACGACCGCGCTGGCGCGACCGGATACGACGTCAGCGACGGCGTTGCGGATCGCGGCGATCGCGGCGGGCGCGCTGCTATCGTCCGGCTTGCCAGGCTGTGCCGTGATCCGGTGGCCGACATCAACTACGGGCAGGGCGTCGGCGAATAGCCGCACGGCGTCGTTGGGCGTCGCATCAGCAAGCGCCAATTCGGTACCGAGGGCTCGTGCGCGCGCGGCGAGGAAAACCCTGTCGCCGATCAGGTAGAACGGAGGAAGCCCCAACTCATGACGTTTCTGCCAGGCGGCAATCGCGATATCGGGGCCGATCCCCGCCGGTTCGCCGATGGTCAGAGCAAGGGGCTTGGTCATGTTCGTCTTTCAGGTCTCATGTCCGCTGCGCGTCGTGGCGCGCAACGGATGTCGCCTCATCGACGATACTCGATCATCGCGCCCTTGCGGAGGTCCTCGAGATATTCCTTGGACTTCGCTTCGAACCTCTGGACGTAGAGTTTGTCACGCGCTTCCTTGCGCGCCGGCGCGTCGGCCGACGTGGGCTTGCGATCGCACAGCGCGACCATTTCGATGCCCTGCTTGGTGACTTCGGGCGCCGTCAGGTGCCCGACCTGAGTTTTGTCCAGAACCTCACGGAGGGAGGGCGGCAGATCAGCTGAGGTCTTGACGACCATGTCGCGAATGGCTGCATCGCGAAGCGAACGGAAAATGCTCACTGCCTCGTCACAGCTTTGAATCCGGTTGCGTAGCGCTTCGGCTTCGCGGCGCCGCGATTCAAGCGTGGCCGACGAGCCGCGCGCCACCACCAGCACGATCGGTCGCATCCGATATTCGAAACTGTCGCCCTTCTGCCCATCGTCGAGTTTGATCGCGGAACGGATGTCCTGCTCGCCGACCATCAGGCTTTGCTGGAAGCGCCCACGCACCAGCGAGCTCCATGCGGTCTCCGCCTTGAGGCGGGCCTTTAGCGTCCCGGGGCGGATGCCCCTGGACTCGAGCACTTTGTCGAGCTGGTCGGGGCTGAGCCGCATCCGCGCGCCCATGCTGGCATAGGCGTTGTCAACGTCCGACTGGCTAAGATCAATGGTGTACTTTTTCGCTTCCTTGATCTTCAGCTTGTCGTCGATCAGCTCCTGGAGCACTTCCTTGCGCGACGCTGACTTATGGGTTGTCAGCGCGATCAGTTTGGTGCGCTGCTGGATGTCGAGGTCGGTGATCGGCTCGCCATTGACCATCACGGCAACCTGCGCGCGAGCAGGCGTCGCGAGCATCAGCGCGGCGATCAGCAGCGAAGTGCTGGTGGTCAGGGTGGAAAGAAATCTCGTCATGGTGTCATCCCGTGAAGTTTGACGCCCCATCTGTGGTGTTGCAACGGAACAGGCATTCGTCGCTGCCACACAGCGCCGACGCCTGAACTTACTGCACCGTTCCAACGGTTGAGGAAACTGACGTTCCGCCGATCGTCCGCAAGCCGATCTGGAACATCACGCGATGATCGGTGACCGGCTGCAGATTGCCGATCGTCGTATAGTCGTAGTCGGTGATGTAGTTGACCGCCAGAATGAAGCAGTCGTCCACATAACCGGCACCGATCAGGTACTGGTTGACCTTCTGCGCGCTGAGGTCGTAGCGCAGACCACCCGAAACCACCCAGTTCGCCGCGACCTTGAGCGAGCCGGTGCCGAGAATGCCTTCACGGCGGGTCAGGAAGCCAAGCTCCGGCTGCGGAGCGTAGTTGCCGTACAGCATACTGACCGACCAGCGGTCGAAGTTGGCGCGGGCCTCAGCCTCGAAGCGCTTGACCTCGGCGGTGTCCTCATCGAGGCGCGCGCGCGTGGTGAAGCTGAGGATCTTGTTAGGCAGGTAGGCAATGCGCGCGACGTAGTCGGAGCGCGGCGTTTCGAGGCCGCTGCTGAGGCCGGTATTGGTAAGATCCTGCACCGCGTAGGAGTTCAGGCCGAACAGCTGGTACGACTGACCGAACAGGGCATTGATCGAGCCGCCCTGATCGAACTGGGTCGTCGCCTGGATGCCGACATTGGCGCGGCCGCCGCCTTCCACGCGATCCCATCCTGAGAACTTGTTCACGCTAAACAGATTGGTGTCGTCGAACGTCAGGCTCTGCGCGTCTTCATTCGGCAGCGATCCGGCGTGCTGTTCATTCGGACGAATGATGACCTGCGCGATCGGCTCGACGGTCGTGGTGCCCCACGGCTGCACGTTGATGAACGGGTAGCGATATTCAAGGCCGACCGCCGGCATGACGCGGCCGACCTGGGTGGCGCCGGTGTGGGTGTAGTTGGAGACGCCGGGCTGATCGAGGATGTTGGCGTCGATCAGGTCGGCGCGCACCGAGGCGAACGGCGTGAAAATCTGGCCAAACGGATCGGTGAAGGAACGGCGCCACTGCGCTTCGCCCGATAGGCGGGTGTAGGTGCCGGCGACGCCGCGCAACAGACAGTTGGCGGGGGTGCGGGCCCGTGGATCGGCGCTGGTCGGCAGACACCAGCCATTGGCGGCGGCTGTCGGGTTGATCGCATCGAACGCCGCCGTCTCGCGGCTCAGGCTGGTGAAGTTCGCCTTGTAGCTGAATTCGCCGCGGAGCAGGTTACGGTTCAGCACGTTGTTGTAGTCGATCACCGGGTGGACGATCGGAATCTGGCTCTGAATGTCAGCGGCCGAGTAGCCGAGATAATAGATCGTGCGGGCGTCGAAATAGCTGCGATTGCCGACGCCGGTCAGATAGAGCTGCGAGACGCCTTCAGTCGGGGTCAGCAAAAATGAGCCCAGCGGATTGCGATAGGCCGCCAGATTATAATCGCGGAAGAAGGTGTTGTCGGTGGCGGCCACCGCATCCCAACCCCAGACCCATTTATCATTGAGTGCGAACTGGCCGCTCGAATCGATGCCGCCGCGGAAGTTGCGGTCGCCGGCCTGACCGGCAAACGCTCCCGGATCCTGCTGGCTGATGCCGTAAGCACGGATTTCGTAAGCGCCGTTGATCAGGCGATGGCGGAAGTCGCCCTGCATCAGCAGACCCTGCTTGGTGGTGTAGCGGGGCGTGATGGTCAGGTCATAATTGGGGGCGAGCGCCCAGTAGAACGGCGTCTCGACGCCGACACCGGTCGCCGAGCTCGAACTGACCCACGGCATCAGGAAGCCGGTTTTGCGCTTCACCGTCGGGTCGGGCGTCGAGAAGTAGGGCATGTACGCGATCGGCATGCCGAAGAACTCAAGGGTCGCGTCCTCGAAATACAGCATCCGCTCGGTCTGGTTATGGATGATGCGCGCGCCCTTGACCTGCCACAGCGGCGGTTTCTTCGGGTTCTCCTTACAGGCGGCGCAGGCCGTATAGACGCCGCTCTGGAAGACGGTGGTCTCACCCTGGGTGCGGTCGGCGCGCGCCGCGGCCATCCGGGTCTGGTCGGGGGTATCGAGCCGCAGCGAGTCGACGAAACCGTCGCGGTAGTCGTCGCTCAGGTCGAGCATTTTCGCGTAGGTGATCTTGCCGTCAGCATCGGTCAGGCGAACGTTGCCTTCAGCATGCAGCCGCTTGGTCTTCTGGTCGTAGATGACCTTGTCGGCCTCGAGCGTCGAGCCGTTGTAATAGATCTGGACGTTCCCGACCGCTGCGATGCGCGAGTTGTTGTAGTCGTAATTGAGCTCGAGCGCCTGCACGAGCATCTGGCCGTCGGCCGCGTTCGGGTTGCGCGGCGGCTTTTTCGGAACGGGAAGCGGATTGTAGTTGTATCCAACCCCGACCGAGGTCTGGGCGTGCGTCGACGTAGCCGGGATGGCCACAAGCGCAGCAACCATGCCGAGCGTCAGAATCGCGGACGTGACAACGCGATAGCGGCGCAAGCGATCGCGCCGCCTGAACACAGGCGTCCGTCCTTGGAGGGCGGCGACAACGGCCACTACCCGTCCTCCTGGTACAGCAAGGCCAAGAAGCCGGTGAGGCCGCCCACGCATACGGGCAGCCACGCGGCGGCGAGAGGGTGCATCAACTCGGCCTTGCTCAAATCCTCAGTCACTTTCTGTAGGACATAGAGCAGAAAGCCTGCACCCACGCCACTTAAAACCATCTTCTGTACGCCGCCGAACCTGAAGAAACGTAAACTCACAGCGGCGGCCAGCATCACCATCGCAGCCAATAGAAATGGGCGTGCGATGAGCTTTTGGTACTGCAAACGGTAGCCTGCAGTGGCCAGACCCGACCCAGCGGACGACTTGATGTAGTCCGGTAGTTGCCAAAATGACACAGTTTCCGGTGTGGCAAAGCTGTTTCGAACCTGGGCCGGGGTCAGGGTGGTGGCCAGCGAAAAGTCCCGCTGAATCACCGGCGGATCCGTCATTGTGTAGCGGCGGACGTCCTTGAAGTGCCAGCGGCCGGGTTCGAGGGCGGCTTCCCGGGCTTCGATTCGCTCCTTGAAGGCTCCGTCCGGCGCGAATCGGAAGACGGTGAGGCCGGTGAGGCGGACACCCTGACCCTGACTCGAGGCGGCGTTGATGATCGCCTGTCCCTCCGACGTGGATTGGTTGATCCAGAACCCGGAGGCGTCCTGCAAACCGGCAGCGCGGCCCGAGAACAGCTCGGCCTCCATCTCCTTGGCGCGCTCCTGCATCACGGCGGACAGGGGATTGTAGATCGTCGTCGCCAGCACGCCGAGCACCAGCGAACTGACAAGCGCCGGGGTTACGAATTGCCAGGCGGAGATTCCCGCAGCCCGCGCCACCACCAGCTCGAGGCTGCGCGACAGCGCGAGATAGCAGGACATGGCGCCGATCAGGATACAGAACGGCATCACGCGTTCGAGCAATTGCGGGACGCGGAAAAACGAGGTCTGGGCGACGAACAGTGCCGAGGCATTGGCGATGCTCGCCGTGCGCCGCATCAGTTCGATGTAGTCGACCAGCACGATCAGCACGAAGATGCCGAGGAAGGCGGCCAGCGACGCCAGAATGAATCGTCCCGCGAAATAGCGCGCAAGCGTGGTCGTGATCATGGGCGCCACCGTGTCATGATGTCGCCAGCCGCTTGCTGAAGCGGGCCGTCCATGCCTCGATCAGTTCGGTGAGCGCCGGCGGCGCATCGATCACCTTGCCGGCGGTGATCATCCAGACGCTCACCGCTGCGGTGAAGGCAAGCATCAGATACTGCAGGACGACCGCCGCCCCCGACGATGCCGCGACCACCGAGCAGGCAAACCCGGCGATGCGCACTCCCGTGACGGTCAGGACGGCGCTGCTCATGGCAAACGTGCGGCTTTGGCGCGTGGTGCGCGGCGCGCCGAGGAAGGCGAAGGTTAGGGCGACAAAGACGAACGGATAAATCGGCGCGAGGATGCGGTCATGCAGCTCGGCGCGGAATTGCCCCGGGTGCTGCTGGTAGAGCGGGTCGTTCTTTGGCGGGAACAGCAGTTCCCAGAAGAACCGCTCGCGCACATTATAGCTGATGTTCTGCGGCGAGGAGGCGTATCGCGACATGTCGAACGCGTAACGGCCGAATGCCACCATCGCCGGATCCCGTTTGCCGGCCTCGAAGCGCTGCAGGTTGCCGTCCTCAAGAACCAGGAACGAGCCTTTTTCATTTTTCAGGACCGACCCGCGCTCGGCGATGATGCTGACGCGCTCCTTGGGATCGCGGCGGTCATCGACGAAAATGCCGACCAGGAGGCCGCCCGGCTGCCGCTCGCGCACGCGCACGGTGAGATTGGCATCGAGTTGGGTAAAGCGGCCGGGCTGAAGGATATTGGCCAGAATGTCCGCGGTGATCTCGGTGTCCCAGCGCTTGAGCCGCCGCAGGCCGTCCGGTGCGATGTAGACCGCAATGACGGCGACGATCAGCGACACCACGACAGTGGCATAGAGGAACGGCCGGAACATTTGCCATGGCCGCATCCCGGCGGCGTTCATGACGATGATCTCGGAATCAGTGGCCAGTTTGTTGAGGGTATGGGCGACCGCGATCACCAGTGCGATCGGCGCGATGATCAGGATGAGCAGGGGAATCGCGAGACCGGTGACGCCGAGGAAAACCAGGATAGTCTGACCCTGGCTCGTCATCAGGTCGATACCGCGCAGCGCCTGCGTGATCCAGATCACGCCGGTCAGGCTGATAAGCACCACCACGAACGACGTCAGCGTCGTGCGGAGAATATAGGTGTCGATTGACCCCATCGGTCAGCGAAATCCCAACGCCAGAGCGCCTGAAAACGACGGTCTATCCCACTCCGGCAGGGGAGCCCCCAGGGACACGACCGGTGTTGCCCGGCAAAGTTTGTGTTTCATACCATCCCTTTGATCGGTCAACAAAATGGCCGTCTGGAATCTGCCCACAGGGCGTGGTTAATAAATCACTTGCCGTGGCTTTGTCGCCACGATTCCGGCCCGGTTCGTCACGTTTGCGTTGGCTGTCGGCGGCTGTGCTTTGCAGCCGTGGCGCGAAGCGTTCATAGTGGCCGTCCCGCCCGGGATTCTGTTCCCTTTGCCGCGCACGCCGCGATGTTTGGAGGATTTGCTCATGCCCGACGCCGTCAAGGTCGGCTTCGTTCCGTTTTCAGCGACGCCGCGCGGTGTCCTCGTCGTTTTTTCCGATGAATCGATGAAATTCGGCCCGGCGACGCGCAAGCTGCTGGGTGCGGCCGAGGAAACCGTGAAGCGTGCGGCCGCTGCCGCCCAGTTCAAGGGCAAGAGCGGATCGGCGCTCGATATTCTTGCGCCGGCGGGCCTCAAGGTCGGGCGGCTGATCGTCGCGGGCACCGGCAAGAGCGGATCGCTCAAGGAAGAAGACTACATCAAGATCGGTGGCGCCACCGTTGGACGGCTCAAGGCCGGAACCGACGCGGTCACGGTTGTGGCGGAATTGCCGGGCGGCGCGTTGAAACCGGTGCAGATTGCCGCAGTTGCGGCGGGTATCCGGCTGCGGGCCTACAAGTTTGATCGCTACAAGACCAAGAAGAAGGACGACGACAAGAAGCTGACGGCGCAGATCTCGATCGCCGTCGCCGATGTCGCTGCCGCCCGCAAGGCATTCTCGCCTGAGAGCAACGTTGTCGATGGCGTGTTGATCGCGCGTGAACTCGTTAATGAGCCGCCGAATGTACTGTACCCGGCCGAATTCGCGCGGCGCGCGGCGCAACTGCGCAAGCTTGGCGTTCAGGTCGAGATTCTCGACGTCAAGGCGATGACCAAGCTCAAGATGGGCGCACTGCTCGGCGTCTCGCAGGGCTCGGCTCATGACGGCCGCATGGTGGTGATGCGCTGGAACGGCGGTAGCCGCGGCGACAAGCCGGTGGCCTTCATCGGCAAGGGCGTGTGCTTCGACACCGGCGGTATTTCGATCAAGCCGTCCGCCAGCATGGAAGACATGAAAGGCGATATGGGTGGCGCGGCCTGCGTGGTCGGGTTGATGCATGCGCTTGCCGCGCGCAAGGCGAAGGTCAACGTCGTCGGCGCCATCGGCCTCGTCGAGAACATGCCGGATGGCAACGCGCAGCGCCCGGGCGACATCGTCACCTCGATGTCGGGTCAGACCATCGAGATCATCAACACCGATGCCGAAGGCCGCCTCGTACTGGCCGACGTGCTGTGGTACGTCGCCCAGAAATTCAAGCCGAAGTTCATGGTCGATCTCGCGACTCTGACCGGCGCGATCATGGTGGCGCTCGGCACCGAGCATGCCGGCCTGTTCTCCAACAACGATCAGCTTTCGGAACGTCTGTTCGCTGCGGGACAGAAGACCGGCGAGAAGGTCTGGCGCCTGCCGATGGGGCCGGAGTACGACAAGCTGATGGACTCGAAGTTCGCTGACGTGAAGAACGCCGGCTCGCGCTATGGCGGTTCGATCACCGCTGCGCAGTTCCTGCAGCGCTTCGTCGACGACACCCCGTGGGCGCATCTCGACATTGCGGGCACCGCGATGGGCGCGCCGTCAACCGACATCAACACCAGCTGGGGCTCGGGTTACGGCGTGCGGCTGCTCGATCAGCTTGTCGCCGATCACTACGAGGCGAAGCGATAGCGACGCTGGTGGCAATACTCCTGGCCGGCGCATCCAGCGCCGGCCGCTTGGGCTGAATGGACGCACGATGACGGAAGTCCTGTTCTATCATCTGCAAAACATGTCGCTTGAGAATGTGTTGCCGCCTCTGCTCGAGAAATCGCTAGAGCGCGGCTGGCGCGTCGTGGTGCAGGCCGGCTCGGAAGAACGGGCCGATGCGCTGGACAATCATCTGTGGACGTATCGCGACGACTCCTTCCTGCCGCATGGAACATGGCGCGAGGGCGATGCGGCCGATCAGCCGGTGCTGCTGATGGTGAACGACGACAATCCCAACAATGCGTCTGTGCGCTTTCTGGTCGATGGTGCAACGCTGCCGACGAACTGCGACGCCTATGAGCGCGTGGTGCTGATTTTCAACGGCGACGATGATGAAGCCTTGCAGGGCGCGCGCACCGCTTGGAGCGATGGCAAGGCACGCGGCTTCGATCTGACATACTGGCAGACCGACGAGCGTGGGCGCTGGCAGCGGCGCGATTGAGCATCCGTTTGGATTAATGATAACCGCGAATTTAGGTTGTCGGGGTTGCCCCGGGCCACCGTGGTGCCGCAAATAGATGGTGGGAAGGCTGAGAGGGCAGCTTGTCTGGGAGTGGGGACTTCCATGCCGCAATCGCCGCTTCGCAATTGAGCGGAAGCTGATTGAGGTAATTGCCCTAAGCCATTGGGTGAACGTAACTATCCGCGTGTGACGGTGAGCGTCATGCGGAGAGCGTCGAGTTTGGTGTGGGATTGCGCGATTTGAACCGTGACCGCAAACAGTTCAGCCCGAAGGGGCTTCTGGTCGTTTTGTTGCTGGCTCCGGTGGTGACCGGTTGCGGCGCGAGTCTGAGCGACTTCACGATCAAGGATCAGGAATGGTTCCAGCGGCCGGGCCGGCTGTTCAGCCCGCGCTCGCTGTCGATCGAAACGCCGCCGCTCAGCGTCGATAAACCCGTATCGCCGAACGATCTGATTTCGGCTGAGGGCGCATGCCCGGGCATGGTGGCTCCTTCGGATGCCAATGCCTTGCAGGATAGCAACCGTGCCGATGCGCAGGCCGCGCCCACCGGATCGGTCGCGCTTGGCCATACGGAATGCGATGTGGCGCGTGCGATCGGCACACCGGACCGGGTCGATCTGTCGAGCAATCCGCGCGGCGATCGTGTCGCGGTGCTGACCTATCTGCGCGGCTCGCGGCCAGGCATCTACACCTTCACCTCAGGCCGGCTATCGTCGATTGAACGCGCGCCCACGCCCGAGCCGGTGAAACCGACGCGATCCAGAAAGCATCGCTGACGGGGATTGCGTGACAGGGCCGCGGCGCGATCAGCCCGTGGCCTGATCGTAAGATGCGCTCGCTTCCAGCCAATCTTCTTCCGCCTTTTCCAATGCGGTTGCCGCCGCCGCGCGTGCCTTGCTGAGCTGTGCGGCCTGCTTCGGGTCGCGCGTGAACAGATCGGGCAGGGCCAGCGCCGCATCGATCTTGCCGATGATCTCCGTGATCCGCGTGATCTCGGCTTCAGCCGCTGCAATCTTCTGCCTGAGTGGCGCGCGTTTCTCCGTCCGCGGGCGTTGCGGTTTGTCGCGAGGCTCGGTGCGGTCGCGCTCATCAGGACGCGCAGTCAAAATCGACCGGCGATAGTCGTCGAGATCGCCGTCATAGGGGGTGACCGCGCGATCGGCGACCACCCAGAGGCGATCGGCGCAGGCATCGATCAGGTAGCGGTCGTGCGACACCATGATGATCGCGCCGGGATAATCGTTGATCGCTTCCGCCAGTGCGGCGCGGCTGTCGATGTCGAGATGGTTGGTCGGCTCATCGAGAATGATCATGTTGGGCGCGTGGAACGTCGCGAGCCCGAGCAGCAGCCGTGCTTTCTCGCCGCCCGACAGGCTGCGCACGGTGGTATCGCCGGCCTTGCCGGAGAAGCCGATGGCGCCGACCCGGGCGCGGACCTTGCTCTCCGGTGCATCGGGCATTAGCCGTCGCAAATGAGTGTAGGACGAGCCGTCGAGATCAAGTTCATCGGTCTGGTGCTGGGCGAAGTAGCCGACCGACAGCTTGTCGGCGCGCACGATCTTGCCGGAGAACGGCGCGAGCTTTCCGGCCAGCAGTTTCACGAGCGTCGATTTGCCATTGCCATTGGCCCCTAACAGGGCGATGCGATCATCATTGTCGATGCGCAGCGTGACGCGGTTGAGGACGGGTATCGCCGGATCATAGCCGACCGAGACATTGTCGAGCGCGATGATCGGCGGCGACAGCGATTTCTCGGGTTCGGGGAAGGTGATCTCGCGCACGTCCTGCGTTACCAGCGCCGTGACCGGCTTCATCCGCTCGAGCATTTTCACGCGCGACTGTGCCTGACGCGCCTTGGACGCCTTGGCCTTGAAGCGATCGACGAAGTCCTGAAGTCGCTTGCGCTCCTCGGCCTGCCGCTTGGCGTGCTTGGCGTCGAGCATTTCGCGCGTGGCGCGCTGTTCCTCGAACGAAGAGTAGTTGCCCTTGTAGAGGGTCAGCTTGCCGTGACTGAGGTGCAGGATCTGATCGACGGAGGTATCGAGCAGATCGCGGTCGTGGCTGATGACGATGACCGTACGCGGATAATTCGCGAGATGGTTCTCGAGCCAGAGCGTGCCTTCGAGGTCGAGGTAGTTGGTCGGCTCGTCGAGCAGCAGCAGATCGGGAGCAGCGAACAGCGTTGCCGCGAGCGCGACGCGCATCCGCCAGCCGCCGGAGAATTCCTGACAGGCGCGAGCCTGATCGGCGGTCGAGAAACCCAGGCCGCTCAGGATCGCAGCGGCGCGCGCCGGCGCGGAATGGGCGTCGATGTCGACGAGGCGGGTCTGGATTTCGGCGATCCGGTGCGGGTCATGCGCGGTTTCGGCTTCCGCGAGCAAGGCGTGGCGCTCCAGATCGGCCTTCAGCACCACCTCGATCAGGCTTTCGGGACCGTCAGGCGCTTCCTGGGCAAGGCTGCCGATCCGCCAGCGTGGAGGAATCGCGATCGCGCCGGTTTCGGTCGGCAGTTCGCCGCGGATCGCGTGAAACAGCGTCGATTTGCCGACGCCGTTGCGGCCGACAAAGCCGACGCGTGAGCCCGGTACAATCTGCACTGTGCTGTGGTCGATCAGTAGCCGCCCGGCGATCCGGACCGAAATGTCATTGATGGTCAGCATGGTGGGGTTTTCACCGGAGCCACCGGCGAACGCAACCCCGTCAATGCGTCAAAATCATTCCGGCCAGGTCAGTGGGCGCCAATCGTCGCTTCGAACGTGGGGGCAATTGAGGGGGCATCCGCGGCATCGAGCTGATGCAGGCGTTCCATCAGTTCCTGCAATCGCGGTGGCAGTTCTGTCATGGATGGCTTGAGAACATCGCGCAGGCGTTCGCCGATGCCGTCGCACACGGCTGCGCTGGTCCGATGATCCATGGGCAGGGCATCAGCATTGATTCGATTCGGCATGGGGCACCATCCGTTTCAATTCAATTCGCTTAAAAACAATCATACAGATTCAAGCGATGGTCGAAAGAAACGTTTCCTCCGTTCGAATTTGATGGTGTGTTTTCCGTAAATATTTATTCGTTCGGAACCGGAACGCATCGCGGCGAAGCGCTCCGCGACGGCGGTCAAACATCAAGCCTTGGGTGGGAAATTGGCCTTTTGGCCCGGTTTCGGCCGCTTGCTGTTGGGCAATGACGCCGTTATAAGCGCCGAAATCTTCCCAACACCGCTATTCAAGGACAAATCAATGGCGATTGAGCGCACCTTTTCGATCATCAAGCCGGACGCGACCGCGCGTAACCTGACCGGTGCCGTCAACGCCATCATCGAGAAGGCTGGCCTGCGGATCGTTGCCCAGAAGCGCATCCAGATGACCCGCGGTCAGGCTGAAACCTTCTACGCCGTGCACAAGGCCCGCCCGTTCTTCGGCGAACTGGTGGATTTCATGATTTCCGCCCCGGTCGTCGTGCAGGTTCTGGAAGGCGAGAACGCCATCGCCAAGTACCGTGACGTGATGGGCGCAACCGATCCGTCGAAGGCGGCCGAGGGCACCATCCGCAAGGTCCATGCGAAGTCGATCGGCGAGAACTCGGTTCATGGCTCGGATGCGCCGGAGACCGCTGTGGTTGAGATTGCCCAGTTCTTCTCGGGCAACGAAATCGTCGGCTAGGACGGCGTCGGGGCCGTAATTGGCTCCGTGGAAAGCGGAAAGAAGTCGCTTTCACCCGTGATGGGCTAGGTATACGGTATACAAGGCCTTGGTACCGGAACCATGGGGCGATCACCCGCGTGAACGGGTGACGCTGCCCGGACGCATGGGGGAGACGATCTTGGACTGGTTAATGCAATTTCTGAGTCCAGCCGCCATCGGCGGACTCTTCACGCAGCTTCAGCTTGAAATCCAAGGTCCGCAGTTCTGGGTCGCACTGACCAAGATCATCTGGATCAACATCCTGCTGTCTGGCGACAACGCGCTGGTGATCGCGTTGGCGTGCCGCAGCCTGGAAGCCCGCCAGCGCATCTGGGGCATGATCCTCGGCGCTGGCGTCGCCGTTCTGCTTCGCATCATCTTCACTGGCATCGTCGCGACGCTGATGGAGCTGCCATACCTCAAGCTGGTTGGCGGTCTCGCGCTTATTGTCATCGCCGCCAAGCTGCTGGTCCCCGAGAACCACGACGAAGATAACGTGCAGGCTGCCCAGCATCTGTGGGCGGCCATCCGCATCGTCGCGGTCGCCGATATCATCATGAGCCTCGACAATGTGATCGCGGTCGCGGCGGCGGCGAACGGCAGCATCGTGCTTCTCATCCTCGGCCTGGCCATCAGCATTCCGATGATCGTCGCGGGCGCCGCGCTGATCATGGCGCTGCTCGACCGCATACCGGCTCTGGTATGGCTCGGCGCCGCGCTGCTCGGCTGGGTCGCAGGCGAGGTGATCGCCACCGATCCCGGCGTGCATCCGTTCCTGCAGCGAGTGCTCGACGGTCAGATCGCGCTCAACATCGATCCGAGTTCGACCGTCTTCGGTTTCGCCAAGCATCTGCAGTTCGGCAGCAATCTCGGCGAGTTCGTGCTCGGGCTTCTAGGCGTGGTCGTGGTGCTGGTGCTGGGTTCGATGTGGCGCAGGAATGCGCTGCGCGAACAGGCTCTGGCGCCGGTCAAGGCCGAGGCCTGAAGCGCTTCCGCGTCTGGCACGGTCACCATTTCACTTCGAGGCCGAGCGTGCCCTGATGCGACGTGAAACCGTCGCGGAATTTGCCGTCGTAGTTGGCATAGAGCCGCGCGGTGCGGCTCATGATCCATGACACGCCGGCGCCGGCGTCCGCGCCGTACATGCTCTCGCGGATGCCCTGAACCGCAATGCTGTTGGCACCGAGGCTGACCTGCACTGCGTTGACGCTCTGCGCGAAATTGTCGACGAACTTGCCGTAGGCCGACACGTCGACGATCTGCTGGTCGACGATCCAGTAATGCCCGATCTCGGCGCCAGCCATCATCCGGCTGCGCTCGGCGTGCGCATCAGCAACCGCGACCGGATTGAGCCCGCCGTATTCCTGAAAGCCGTCGGTGTGCGCGACCACATATTCAAGCCCGAGTTTGGGCACGATCCGGCCTTGCCCAATAGCGTGATAGTAGCTGATCTCGCCGAGCACGCCGGAGATGCGGCCGTCATAGGCCGCCTGCGCCGGACCGGCAGCCGTCGCGCGGCGTGAATCAATCGAGGCGAAGCCGTGGACCGCGGCGAACGCCAGCGTCCAGGGACCAGTGGTGTAGGCGGCGTTGATTCCGATCTGCGTCAGATCGAAACCGGCAGCCTGCAATGCCAGCGGCACTTCGATCCTGGTGTGGCTCTGATCAACCGACACGCCGGCGGTGAAGCCAGGTGCGAGCGTCATGCCGAGGCCGGCGACACCGCCCCAGGTGCGTCGGTTATCGCCGACGAGCGTGCCCTGAGCGGACGTGCGCGACGTGCTGCCATATCCCTCGACCCATGTGCGATATGGCTGCGTCGCCGTGCTTTCCGGTGCGCCGCCGCCAGCCGAATTGTCGCGCTGGGCGTAACCCCATGTGGCATGTCGGCCAAGGCGCTGAAGGAAGTTCGTGCCGATATCGAGCTGCGCGTTGTTGGCGGAGAGCTGCGCGGAATTGTCGGTGAGAGCCGGAAAGACCGGGGTAGGTGGTGGCGGCGGCGTTTGCGCATGCGCGAGCGAGGGAGCAAGGACGACGACGGCCACAGCAATCATGCTGGCCTGACCTGCGTTGATCCGCAGCCTGCGCGCTGCCCCCGAAAGCATCATCGTCGCGATCACTGGCTAAGTGTCAAAAGATCAAACAATTCAACGACGATTAGTGTCGAAGAGCGGCGCATCGTCAACGATTTCGCAATGCAAGACACAGTCATTGGTGCGTTCTGTGGTCGCAGAGCCACATGACGGCGCGGGCATCTTTTCTTGCTAAGCCCGATTTTTCATGTTGGGATTAGCCCACAATGGGATTTAGGCCGTTCGACTGTGTGTTTCGGAATTCGCGAACTCTCGCAGACACCATCTTAAAGCCCGCTTGTGGCGTGGCGCGCTCGTGCGGCGTGCCGCGTCGTTTTTGTATCTAGATCAGGAGACAGACGTGGCAAAAGGCACCGTCAAGTGGTTCAACCCGACCAAGGGTTATGGGTTCATCAAGCCCGCTGTCGGCGATAAGGACGTGTTCGTCCATATCTCGGCGGTCGAGCGTGCCGGGCTCACCACCCTGAACGAAAACCAGACCGTAGAATACGAGCTCGTCGAAAATCGCGGAAAGACCTCCGCCGAGAACCTGAAGGTCTCGTAAGTCAGGCGACCGTGAGGTCCGTTCAAGAGTTGTCTCCCCCGGCAGGACGCCGGGGGTTTTTGTTTTCAGGGCGAGCAAAACATTCCGCCGTTGAACGCTTCGGCGCATCGCGCATTGTCGAAGACCAAGCCGGAGCCAGCACATGATCGAGAAATGGTTTGCCGCCGTCCTTGTCGGGACAACGATGCTGACGCTTGTCGGCTGCAACGAGCAGGCAGACGTGCCGGTCGAGCAGGGATACGGTCCCAATCCGACATTGCCAGCGCCGAAATCATCGTGGATTCCGACGGTCAACATCGCCACCGCAGTCGGCTGGCAGGGCGATGACAAACCTGCCGCCGCGACCGGCTTTGCGGTCAGTGCATTTGCGCGTGGTCTTGATCATCCGCGCACGGTCTACGTGCTTCCCAATGGCGACGTTCTGGTCGCTGAAACAAACGCGCCGCCGAAGCCCGACGATTCATCGGGCATTCGCGGCTGGATCACGAAGAAGGTGATGGGTCGCGCTGGTGCGGGAAAGCCGAGCGCCAATCGCATCGCGTTGCTGCGCGACGCTGATGGCGACGGCAAGGCGGAGGTACGAAGCGTCTTTTTGCAGGGGCTGAATTCGCCGTTCGGCATGGTGCTGGTCGGTAATGATTTCTATGTCGCCGCCACCGATGCGATCCTGAAATTTCCGTATGAGGAGGGGATGACTCGGATCGACAAACCCGGCGTCAAGGTCGCAGACCTTCCGGCAGGGACGCGCAATCATCACTGGACGAAGGATTTAGCGGCAAGCCCTGATGGCGCGAAGCTGTATGCGACTGTCGGTTCGAACAGCAATGTCGGTGAGAACGGAATGGACGCTGAGACCAACCGCGCGGCGGTGCTTGAAGTCGATCGCGCCAGCGGCGCCGTGCGGCTGTTCGCGTCGGGCCTGAGAAATCCAAACGGCCCATCGTTTGAGCCCCAAAGCGGCGCGTTGTGGGTTGCAGTCAACGAGCGCGACGAAATCGGCAGCGACCTCGTGCCCGACTACATGACTTCGGTGAAGGACGGCGGTTTCTACGGCTGGCCCTACAGCTACTATGGCCGGCATGTCGACGTCCGGGTCGAGCCGCAGCGGCCCGATCTTGTGGCGAAGGCGATCGTGCCGGATTACGCGCTCGGTGCGCACACCGCGTCGCTGGGTCTGACTTTCAATATAGGCAAGCTGTTTCCCGCCGACATGGAAGGCGGTGCATTCGTCGGCCAGCATGGCTCATGGAATCGCAATCCGCGCAGCGGCTACAAGGTGATCTTCGTGCCGTTCAAGGACGGCAAGCCGGCCGGGCGACCGCGCGACGTGCTCCCCGGCTTCGTCAACGAAAATGGCGAGGCGCGTGGCCGGCCAGTCGGAGTGCGGATCGACAAGCAGGGGGCATTGCTGGTGGCTGACGATGTCGGGAATACGATCTGGCGCGTCACACCATCACAGCGTTCGGCGGCGCAATGAGGGCGTTTAGATGATCGCGGGGGCGATCAGCTGGTCGTCGGGGCTGCCGTTTGCAGTGGTACGACAGACACCATCCTTGATCTGAACCTGGCCGCTGGCGACAAGCCGCAGCGCATCCGGATAGATCTGATGTTCGACGGTGAGCACGCGTGCGGCGAGCGTGTCGGGCGTGTCGTCGTCGCGCACCGCGACCGCGCCCTGAATGATGATCGGCCCCGCGTCCACTTCGGGCACCACGAAATGAACGGTGGCGCCGTGAATCTTCACGCCGTCTGCGAGCGCACGCTCGTGGGTATGCAGGCCGCGATAGGACGGCAGCAGAGCCGGATGGATGTTGAGCATCCGTCCGTCCCATTGCTTGACGAACCACGGCGTCAGCAGGCGGAGGAAACCGGCGAGGCAAACCAGTTCGACGTTATGCGCAACGAGCTTGTCGTTGAGCGTGCGTTCGAACGCTTCGCGGTCCTTGCCGAACGGCTTGCTCTCGACGGTCAGGGTTTCGATGCCGGCGTTGCGTGCTTTCTCAAGCCCGCCTGCGCCGGCGATGTTGGAGGCGACAAGAACGATCTCGGCGGGAAAATCCGGTGCCCGCGCAGCTTCGATCAGGGACGCCATGTTCGAGCCGCGCCCGGAAATCAGGATTGCGACGCGGCGTTTGCCCATCGTCACAGCGCCAGATCGAGGTGGCCGTCATAGACCACGCGTTCGTCGCCGGAGGCGGCGACGACTTCGCCGAGCTGCACGACGGTTTCGCCGGCATCGGCGAAGATATCGGTTACCGCTGCGACAGCATCGGGGCGCACGATCGCAATCATGCCGATGCCGCAGTTGAAGGTGCGCAGCAATTCGAGTTCGGCGACGCCGCCTTCGGCAGCGAGCCACTTGAACACCGGCAGCACAGGCACGCGCGGCAGATCGATCTTCACGCCGAGGTGCTTCGGCAGGACGCGCGGAATGTTGTCGGTGAAGCCGCCGCCGGTGATGTGGGCGAGGCCCTTGACCGCGCCGGTCTCACGAATCGCGCGCAGGCAGGATTTGACGTAGAGCTTGGTCGGCGCCAGCAGTGCGCCGCCAAGCGTCATCACCGGCGCGAACGGCGCCGGCGCGTCAAAGCCGAGGCCGGATTTCTCCACGATCTTGCGGACCAGCGAAAAGCCGTTGGAGTGGACGCCGGATGAGGCGAGGCCAATCACCGCGTCGCCCGGCGCGATATCCTTGTGTGGCAGCAGGGTGCCGCGTTCCGCCGCCCCAACGGCGAAGCCTGCGAGGTCGTAGTCGCCGTCCTTGTAGAGGCCAGGCATTTCGGCGGTCTCGCCGCCGATCAGCGCACAGCCGGATTCCCGACAGCCCTCGGCGACGCCGGCGACGATCGCGGCCGTCGCCTCGGGATCGAGCTTGCCGCAGGCAAAGTAGTCGAGAAAGAACAGTGGCTCGGCGCCCTGGACCACCAGATCGTTGACCGACATGGCGACGAGATCGATGCCGATGCCACCATGGATGCCGGTCTCGATGGCGATCTTGACCTTGGTGCCGACTCCGTCGGTCGCCGCAACCAGGATCGGATCCTTGAAGCCGGCGGCCTTGAGATCGAACAGGCCGCCGAAGCCGCCAATTTCGGCGTCGGCGCCGGGACGCGCGGTGGCGCGGACCATTGGCTTGATCAGATCGACAAGCCGGTTGCCAGCGTCGATATCCACGCCCGAGGATGAATAGGTGAGGCCGGAGGTCTTGTCGTTCATGCCGCTTTCCGAGAGATTTATGAGGTGGTTACGTCGGATTGCGGCCGGGTGCAATGGCTCGCATGGCGGGCGCGCATCGACTATGTAGATAACCGGGCGGCCGGGGATACGGACGGGGAGATTCGTCCCCGGAACCCGGTGAAATCCCTGTGCGGGGCGCAGGCCGTCCGGCCTAGATCGGGGACGAACGACGCGTGAATATTCCGAATATCATCACCCTTGGCCGGATCCTGCTGGTGCCGCTGATCGTCTGGGCGATCGCCTCCAACCAGATGGCTGTGGCGTTTGTGATTTTCGTGGTCGCCGGGGTCAGCGACGCCATCGATGGCTTCCTCGCCAAGCGGTTCAACATGACCACCGAGATCGGCGCGCTGCTCGATCCGCTGGCCGACAAGGCGCTGCTGGTGACGATCTACGTGGCGCTGGCGATCTGGAATGCGATGCCGGCGTGGCTGGTCATTCTGGTGGTGTCGCGGGATTTCATGATTGTCGGCGGGGTGATCGTGTCGTGGCTGCTCGACAATCCGGTGCCGATGAAGCCGCTGATGGTGTCCAAGCTCAACACCGTGGCGCAGGTCGCCTTCGCCGCCCTGATCCTTGCCTCACTTGGATTCGGGTTCCGGTCCTATCCATATGATGTGATCATGATGGGACTCGTGGCGATCTTGACGCTGCTTTCGGTCTGCCTCTATCTCGTCGAGTGGGCGCGGCACATCAGCACGCCGAAGCCACTGTAAAAACAGGGCGATTGCCCGGGCGTCGCCGGTATGGCCGGCAGGAGTATTTGCGTGGCCGGCAGCGTTCATCCCCGTCAGCTTGCGTTTGCGTTGCCGCACGCGGAAAGCCTGTCGCGTGACGACTTTCTCGAAGGGCCGAGCAACGCGCAGGCGCTGGCGCTGGTCGAGAACTGGCCGGACTGGCCCAACCGCGTGATGATGATGGTCGGCCCGGAAGGTTCGGGTAAAAGCCATCTCGCGGCGATCTGGGCCGCCGAGTCCGGGGCGCGCACCATCGCGGCCCACGCGCTGACGCCTGCCACCGTGCCCGGAGCTCTCGCCACCGGCGCGCTGGTGGTCGAGCATCTCGAACCCGGCGGGTTCGACGAACGGGCCGTGTTTCATCTCCTGAACCTCGCACGCGAGGAAGGGGCGTTTGTCCTGATGACCGGGCGGATCGTCCCATCGGCCTACACGGTCGAACTGCGCGATGCTGGATCGCGCCTCCGCGCCCTGCCGGTGGTCACGCTCGCGCCGCCGGACGACCAGATGCTCCGTGCGCTGATCGTGAAATTCTGCGCCGACCGGCAGATGGCCGTCGACGAAAGCCTGGTGGGTTTTCTGGCAGCCCGGATCGAGCGGTCATTCGTGGCGGCGCGCCGCGCGGTCGAATTGCTCGATACAGAATCCCTACGACTCCGGCGGCCGGTGACCCGGGCATTGGCTTCCGAGATTTTGCGCGAGGGCGAATAGGTCCCCGGGGGCCCGCCGCGCAACCTTTTGCACCGCACACGACTTGTCTTGGGACCCAGCGCCTGCGCCTTGACGACGCATGGCCCCGGCTCATCATGTCATTGAACTGTCATGAGACTGGCACATGGTTCGGCCGAAAACGGCAGGCGGGCAGGTCTCGGGAGTTCAGGATGGATCAATCTGCGATGGATTCCGCGCAAGTAGTTGTCGGAAAAGAAGAAAGTGCGACGGTGGCGGAGTCGAATCCGATCGCAACGTCGCCGGAGCGATTCATCAATCGTGAGCTGTCATGGCTCCATTTCAATCGGCGTGTTCTCGAGGAATCGGTCAATCACAATCACCCGCTGCTCGAACGCGTCCGCTTCCTGTCGATTTCCGCCAATAACCTTGATGAATTCTTCATGGTGCGCGTGGCGGGCCTCAAGGCGCAGGTTCGCGAAAGCGTGGTGGAACGCAGCCCCGATGGCCTGACGCCCGCCGAACAACTGACCCTGATCAACCAGGCGGTCTCGGAGCTTGCGGCCGATCAGCAGGCGATCTGGCGCGATCTGCGCAAGGTGCTTGGCGAGGCCGGCATCGTGCTGGTCGATGGCCGCGACATCACCAAGGCGGAGACCTCGTGGATCGAGGACTATTTCCTGCACCACATTTTCCCGCTGCTGACGCCGCTGGCGATCGATCCGGCGCATCCGTTCCCGTTCATCCCGAGCCTCGGCTTCACCATCGCGCTGCATCTCGCGCGCGGGTCCGACGGCAAGGCGATGAATGCGCTGATCCGCTTGCCGCCGCGCACCGACCGTTTCATCCGCTTGCCGGCCGGCAAGGACGGCACGGTGCGCCTGATCACCATGGAGCAAGCGACCGGCCTGTTCATCGGCAAGCTGTTCCCGGGCTACACCGTGAAGGGGCAGGGCGCATTCCGCATCATCCGCGACTCAGAACTTGAAATCGAGGAAGAGGCCGAAGATCTCGTTCGCCTGTTCGAGACTGCGCTCAAGCGACGGCGCCGCGGATCGGTGATCCGTCTCGAAGTCGAGGCGGCGATGCCGGTGGAATTGCGTTCATTCGTGCAGCGTGCGTTGTCGACGCCGGACGATGATGTTTTCCTTGTCGATGGTGTGCTGGCGATGAACGAGTTGTCGCACCTGACGCGGCTCGATCGTCCCGATCTTGAATTCACGCCTTACGTGCCGCGTCATCCAGAGCGCGTGCGCGATCACGGCGGCGACATCTTCGCGGCAATCCGGCAGAAGGACCTCATTGTCCATCATCCCTACGAGTCGTTCGACGTTGTCGTGCAGTTTCTGCAGCAGGCGGCGCGCGATCCGGATGTGGTCGCGATCAAGCAGACGCTCTATCGCACCTCGTCGAATTCGCCGATCGTGCGCGCGCTCGCCGAAGCGGCCGAGGCGGGTAAGTCGGTGACCGCGTTGGTCGAGTTGAAGGCGCGGTTCGATGAGGAGGCCAATATCCGCTGGGCGCGCGACCTGGAACGCGCCGGCGTGCAGGTGGTCTATGGCTTCCTCGAACTCAAGACCCACGCCAAGCTGTCATACGTGGTGCGCCGCGAGGGCAATGGTCTTGCCACCTATGTCCATACCGGCACCGGCAACTATCATCCGGTGACAGCGCGCATCTACACCGACCTGTCGTACTTCACCGCCGATCCGGTGATCGCACGCGACGTCGCGCGGGTGTTCAATTTCATCACCGGCTATGCCGAGCCGATCGATATCGAGGTGATGGGCGTGTCGCCGCTGACGCTGCGCAAACGCATCCTTGAGCACATCCGCGCCGAGCAGAATTATGCTCGCCATGGCAAGCCCGGCGCGATCTGGATGAAGATGAATGCACTGGTCGATCCCGACATCATCGATGCGCTGTACGATGCGTCGCAGGCAGGCGTGTCGGTCGAACTGGTGGTGCGCGGAATCTGCTGCCTGCGGCCCGGAGTTCCCGGCCTCTCCGAAAACATTCGTGTCAAATCCGTGATCGGCCGATTCCTCGAACACGGCCGCATTTATTGCTTCGGCATGGGTCACGGACTGCCGGGACCGAAAGCTGCTGTGTATATTTCGTCGGCCGACATGATGCCACGGAACCTCGATCGTCGTGTCGAGGTCCTGTGTCCATTGCAAAATCCGACGGTGCATCAGCAGGTTCTCGAACAGATCATGGTCGCGAACCTGAAGGACAACGAACAGAGCTGGCAATTATTGCCGGATGGGTCATCAACACGTATGAAGGCAGCGAAGGGCGAGGAGCCGTTCAACCTTCATAACTACTTCATGACCAATCCGAGTCTGTCAGGCCGTGGAAAGTCGCTTAAGGAATCTTCGCCGCGCCGTCTCACGCGCCGTTCGGAACGTTAAGCCCGCGGCTACGGTGCCGTTGCGCCTGCGGCGGACGAGTACGCGCCGGCCACGGAGCGTTCCCTCCACGATCGCGGTGATCGACATCGGATCGAACTCGGTGCGTCTCGTGGTGTACGAGGCGCTGACCCGCAACCTGTCGCCGATCTTCAACGAGAAGACGCTGTGCGGTCTCGGACGCGAAGTGCAGAGCACCGGGCTGCTCGCACCTGACGCCGTGGAGAAGGCGCTGGCGGCCCTCAAGCGCTTTCGTGCGCTGTGCCGGGTGATGAAGGTCGGCACCATTCATGCCATCGCCACCGCCGCCTGCCGCGACGCCACCAATGGTGCCGCGTTCATTGCCAAGGCCGAACGCATCTGCGGAGTGCCGATCGAGATCATCTCGGGCGCGCGCGAGGCGAAGCTGTCTGCGCTCGGAGTGGTCTCGGGAGTCTATCAGCCCGACGGCATCGTCGGCGACCTCGGCGGCGGATCGCTCGAACTGGTCGATGTGCGTGGTCACCGGACACGTACGGGCATTACGCTGCCGCTCGGCGGGCTCGCACTACAGGACATTTCGCAGAAGTCGCTGAAAAAGGCAGAACGCCTCGTCAGGGCGGCGTTGCTCGACCTGCCGCAGCTCAAGGCCGGCAAGGGGCGCACCTTCTATGCGGTCGGCGGCACCTGGCGCGCGCTGGCGCGCATCCACATCATCCAGAGTGGCTACCCGCTGCATGTGATGCACGGCTATACGATCCCGGCGGCCGAGGCGCTCGACTTCGCACGGCGGTTGCGCCGTCTCGCGGTCGCCAATATGCTGGCCGACATTGAAACGGTGGCGGAGGCTCGGCGTCCGTTGCTCGCTTATGCGGCGCTCGTGCTCGAATACATCATTCGCGTGGCGCAGCCGAAGAACGTCGTGTTTTCGACCTATGGCGTACGCGAAGGCCTGCTGTTCGAAATGCTTCCGGAGCATGAGCAGAAGGAAGATGGTTTGCTTGCCGCGGCGCGTACGCTCAACGACTTGCGGTCGCGATCGCCCGCTCATGCCGACGACCTGATCGACTGGACGGATCGCTTCATGCGCGCCGCCAAGCTGCGCGAGACGCCCGAGGAACGGCGGTTGCGCCATGCCGCGTGTCTCCTGTCCGATATCGGCTGGCGCGCTCACCCCGACTATCGCGGCGAGCAGACCATGAGCATCATCACCAACGGCAATTTTGGCGCCGTGAGCCATGAGGGGCGCGCGTTTCTGGCGCTGGCCGTGTTCTATCGTTATGCCGGGATCAGCGCCGAGAATGAATCGCCGGAGGTGGTGCGTGCACTGGTGCCGCCGGCGATGGTTGAGCGGGCGCGGCTGCTCGGCGCAGCGTTTCGCGTGGCACATCTGATTTCGGCGGCGCAGCCCGGTGTGCTGCCGGCAACCCATTTCAGAACCAAGGGCCGCAAGCTGGCGCTGGTTCTTGATGACAGGATCGCCGATCTCGGCGCGGAGCGTGTCACCAACCGTTTCAGGCAACTCGCGCGGCTGCTCAGCCGCGGAGGCGCTGCCGCCAAACGATAGGCGTTGTCGGAAATCGGGTGGAGAAGGCGGCTCCATCGCGCCATGTAGGGATCATCAGACGCGCGACACGCGCGCCGTTCTTACAAGGTGTACGGACATGACCAGCATCAAACGCCGCGCTGCTGAAGCGCATGCCGAGGTCCAGTTCGCGATCCGCGATTGCTCGCTTGGCCGGGTTCTTGTCGCCACGCGAGGCCATGGCGTCTGCGCCATCCTTCTTGGCGACAATGCAAAAACGTTGAAGCGCGAACTGCGGTCTCGCTTTCCCGAAGAGACCTTGATCGAGGGTACCAAGGATGCGGTTGCCCTGTCGACGAAAGTCGTTGAGGCCATCGACGCGCCGGCGCTGGGCTCCGATCTGCCGCTCGACGTCGCCGGGACGCCGTTCCAACGCAAGGTATGGCAGGCGCTGCGCAGGATTCCGGCAGGGAAGACCGCGAGCTATGCCGAGATCGCGCGGAAGGTCGGCTCGCCGAAATCGGTACGCGCCGTCGCGCAAGCCTGCGCCGCCAACGCGCTAGCGGTGGCGATTCCATGCCACCGCGTGGTGCGCAGCGATGGCTCGCTGTCCGGCTATCGCTGGGGCGTGGAGCGCAAACGCCGGCTGCTCGATCTGGAGGCCAGCGCATGAGCGTTGCAGCACGTTCCAAACCAGCGGCGGCCAATGCGATAGACCAGCGCGTAGATGCCATCGACTGGCCAGCCGTTGCTACACATCTCGACGGCAATGGCTGGGCAGTCCTCGATCGGCTGCTGTCGCCGGATCAATGCAGTGCGATAGCCAGTCTTTACAGCAACGAGCAGAGGTTCCGCAGTCATATCGTGATGGCGCGCCACGGCTTCGGGAAGGGCGAGTACAAGTATTTCTCCTATCCATTGCCGGATATGGTCGCGGATCTGCGGACCTCGCTCTATCCGCGCCTGGCGCTGATTGCCAACCGCTGGAACGAAGCGATGGGCATCGACATCCGCTATCCCGAGGCGCACGCGGATTTCATCAAGCGGTGCCACAAGGCAGGGCAGACGCGCCCGACGCCGCTGCTGCTGCAATATGGCGCGGGCGACTATAATTGCCTGCACCAGGACCTTTACGGCGAGCATGTGTTCCCGTTGCAGGTCGCGATCCTGCTGTCCGAACCGGAACGCGATTTTGCCGGTGGCGAGTTCGTGCTGACCGAGCAACGCCCGCGCATGCAGTCGCGCGCGGCTGTAGTGCCGCTCAGGCAAGGCGACGCCGTCGTGTTCGCGGTTCATACAAGGCCGGTGCGGGGTACGCGCGGGACCTATCGCGTCAATCTGCGCCATGGTGTCAGCCAGCTGCGCTCCGGGCGTCGCCATACTGTTGGCATCATTTTTCACGATGCGAAGTGAATGAGCGATCTGTTCGACAGTCTGCCGGTAGACGAAGGCGCGGGTGATGTGACGCTCGCACCTGGCGCGATGATCCTGCGCGGGTTTGCGCGGCCGTATGAAGCGGCGCTGCTCGCTGCGCTTCGAGACATCGTTGGGCGTGCGCCATTCCGTCATTTGATCACGCCCGGCGGCCATCGCATGTCGGTGGCGATGACCAATTGCGGTGCGGTCGGCTGGGTCAGCGATCGCACCGGCTATCGCTACAGCCCGATCGATCCCGACAGCGGCCGGCCGTGGCTGCCGATGCCGGATGTACTCGTTCGCCTCGCACGGGATGCGGCGCTGCGCGGCGGATTCGACGCGTTCAGGCCCGATGCCTGCCTCGTCAATCGTTACGAGCCGGGCGCCAAGCTGTCGCTGCATCAGGACAAGGACGAACTCGATCTCGATGCGCCGATCGTGTCGGTGTCGCTGGGGTTGCCCGCAGTGTTCCAGTTCGGCGGCATGGCGCGCAGCGACCGCCCGGCACGTCATCGGCTGGTGCATGGCGATGTCGTGGTGTGGGGCGGTCCGTCACGGCTCGCCTACCACGGCGTGATGCCATTGGCTGATGGCGAACATCCGCTCTTCGGCCGCCAGCGCATCAACCTGACATTCCGGAAGACGCGTTAGTCGTCGCTCAGGCTGCGGACGAAGTCGCTGGAAACAGCGGCCGCGCGTTCGGTGAAGTCCGCGATCGTGATCAGATCGGCATCGGAATAGTCCCGGTACAAGGCTTCCATTGCGGCTTGTAACGGCGCGTAGATCTCCACGAGAGGCCGCAGCCGTTCCGGCTGGATGACGATCAGTACCCGGCGACGGTCGTTAGGGTCAGCCTGACGTTTGACGTAACCGGCTTTCTCGAGCCGGTCGAGCAGGGAAGTCACCGCGCCGGTCGTGAGTCCGGTTTTCCTCGCGATCTCTCCGGCGCTGACGAGGTCGCCAGTCTGGATGATGTCGAGGCATTCGAGATCCGTCGTGTTCAGCCCGACCTTTGCTGCGACAGCCTGACTGACGAGGAGACCTTGCGCACTCGCCACGCGAAGCGCTGTGGTGAGCCGAAGGGCGGTTTGCGCCTTTTTCCTTGACATATATATCTCGATTATTAAGATAATTAGAAATCAAGATAGATGATCTCGACGGAGAGAGCCAGTGTCATCGCTCGCGCCAACCATCCTCTGCGTTGCCCTTATCTTGAAAAGCGCAGGTCTCGGTGGCGGTCTTTATGAGACAATGCTTGTCGATCGCGTTTGGCCAAACGACCCGCGCTTCATCCAGCCGCAGCGCGGAGGAATCAACCGCAAGCTGTTCTGGATGCCCGTGCATGGGCTTTTCGAGATTGCGCTTCTGACGAGCATCTGGATCGCATGGCCTGATGTAAATACCCGCGTGTGGCTCCTGCTTGCGCTGGCGTGTCATCTGTCGATGCGGCTGTGGTCGTTCCTGTATTTTATCCCGGCGGCTATCAGGTTCGAGAAACTGAATGATTTTGATTCTGCGCAGATCGCCCGCGCTAGGCGCTGGATACGACTGAGCCTATGGCGGCTTCCGCTGGATATTGCGTCAATGATGGCACTATGTCTTGCCATCTTCAGTCTGCCGTATCGGGCTTAGCCGCAGATCTTTGCTAAGCGCGGTCGACCCGCACCACGCGGCCTTTTTCGATGGCGAGTGCCAATTGGCCGTGCTTCAGTGCCAGCGCCGCTTCGCCGAACAGTTCGCGTCGCCAGCCATGGAGCGCGCCGACATTGGCGTTGTCGTCGGCCGCGATCTTTTCCAGATCGTCGACGGTCGCGATCACCTTGCTGGCGACCGCGTGGCGCTCGGAGGTCATGCGCAGCAGCACCTTGAGCAACTCGACAGTGGCGGCGGCGCCGTTTGAACCGCCGCGTGGTTTCTCAAGCTTGGGAAGCGTGGAAGGATCGCGGGCGAGGCCGCGCTGCACGGCGTCGATGATGTCCTGCCCCCACTTGGAGCGCTCGAATCCCTTCGGCAGTGAGCGCAAGCTGGCGAGCCGGTCGAGGGTGGTCGGTGCATGAGTGGCGATGTCGCCGATGGCATCGTCCTTCAGGATCCGGCTGCGCGGGACGTCGCGGGTCTGCGCCTCGTTCTCACGCCAGGCTGCGACCTCCATCAGCACCGCAAGTTCTTTGGGTTTACGCACCCGGGTCTTGAGGCGTTCCCATGCACGTTCGGGATGGATGTCGTAGGTGCTCGGCGAGGTGAGCACTTCCATTTCCTCGCTGACCCAATCGCTGCGGCCGCGCTTCTTGAGATCGGCGTCGAGCGCCGCGAACACGTCGCGCAGATGGGTGACATCGGCGAGCGCATATAGCATCTGGTCCTGCGTCAGCGGACGGCGCGACCAGTCGGTGAAGCGATGGGTCTTGTCGGGGCGATGGCCGGTGATGCGCTCGACGAGTTGGTCATAAGCGATCGAGTCGCCATAGCCGAGCACCATGGCCGCGACCTGGGTGTCGAACACTGGATGCGGGACGATCCCGGCGCGATGCCAGACGATTTCGATATCCTGCCGCGCCGCATGGAAAACCTTGAGCACGCTCTCTTCGGCCATGAGTTCGAAGAACGGCTTGAGATCAATGCCGTCAGCGAGCGCATCGACGACGACAGCCTCGTCCGCACTCGCCAGCTGCACCACGCAGAGCAAGGGATAGTAAGTCGTCTCCCGCAGAAACTCGGTATCCACGGTGATGACGCGATGTTTGGCGAGACGGGCGCAGACGGCGGCGAGTTCGGCGGTGGTCGTAATCAATTCCATGCGCGGTTATTAACGGGTTCGGAAAAATTATCCATTGTAAAATCCGTTATTTCGGTTCGCGCGCCAGGCATGGCTGGAGCCGAAAGGTCCGATAAATGAACCTTTTTGCGGGTGTCCTCGACCAATTCTTCCCATGTGCAACGCACAATCGAGGACTGATATGTTCCGCAAGACACTTTGCGCACTGGTTGCAGGTGCCGCGACATTCGCCATGCCGTATCCATCCCTGGCCGCGACGCTGGGAGTGACGCCGCCGATCCGGCCGGCTTATCCCAATGTCCATCTGAATACGCCGCTTCATGGCCGTATCGTGCCGCGCTTCGATCATGAGGTCGGTCCGCCCGACAATTGCGCATCGTCCAGGACGACTCGGCGGCGCATGCATCGACAGGATTGCCGCTCTAAACACATGCGGCCCCGTCGCGATTCTCGATCCCCTGATGTATTCGGCAAGGAGATGCGCTAATCGAAAGGCTCGTTTGTGGAGCCATGGGCAGCGGATGATTTCCGGTCTCGATCATATCGTCGTGCTGGTGCGCGATATTGCGGCGGCGACTGCTTTCCATGAGACGCTGTTCGGGCGTGCGCCGTCCTGGCGCGCGAAGGCTGACGGCTCAGCGACCGCGATGTTTACGTTTCCCAATATGGCTCTCGAACTGATGGCGCCCGATGGTGATGGCGCAATCAGCGATCGCATTCGTGCTGTGCTCGACGAGCGGGGTGAAGGGATCGCCAGCCTGGCGTTCGAGGTCGATGACATCGCCGCCGCGCATCGCCGCCTCGGCCGGGTCGGATTGCAGCCGGAGGACATTGCCGACGGCGCAAGCCGCGACGTTGGCAGCGGCGCGACGATGTCATGGAAGCGGACACGCACGGCGATCGACGCGACCAACGGCATCCGAATGTTCTTCCTTCAACGGGATCAGCGGCTGGCTGCTTCGCCCAAGAATGAGGACTCGCCGGTTGAAAGCCTCGACCATGTTGTGATCGCGACACCGGATCCTGAGCGCTCTGCCGCCCTCTACGGCGCACGTCTGGGGCTTCCAATGGCGCTCGATCGGACCAATCCCGACTGGGGCACGCGGCTGATGTTTTTCTACTGCGGCGGCACGGTTCTCGAGGTGTCCCACCGCCTGAAGGAGGGGCGTGGCGAGGGGCCGGACAGCATCTGGGGGCTGGCCTGGCGGGTGGTGGATGCGGGTGCAGCGCGAGCGCGTCTTGCGACCTCAGGGCTTGACGTTTCCGAGGTCCGGCAAGGCCGTAAGCCCGGCAGCCGGGTGTTCACCGTCCGCAGCGGGACCTTCGGCGTCCCGACGCTAATGATCGAGCAGGGCGTGCGGGCGGCATAGCGCCTCAGCTTCCGGCGCAGGAGCGCGGAGGCCGACATTGTTTTTTCTCATGTTTTTAAGGATTTCTGCGCAAAACCGGCGTCACATCCGGTTGCCGCGTTTCGCGCGCTCGGGTAAACCCACCGCGCGTGCCCGGGTGCGCATTTGCTTGATTCTACCCTCTGACGCCTCTTTTCAGGATTTCCATGCATCGCTACCGGTCCCACACCTGCGGCGCGCTCCGCGACAGCAATATCGACCAGACGGTCCGCCTTTCGGGATGGTGCCATCGTATTCGTGACCACGGCGGCGTGCTGTTCATCGATCTGCGCGATCACTACGGCATGACCCAGTGCGTGGTCGATCCGGATTCCAGCGCGTTCCATCTGGCGGAAACGTTGCGGGCCGAGTGGGTCGTAAAGATCGACGGCCGGGTGCGCCGGCGCCCTGAGGGGACGGATAACCCCGAGTTGCCGACCGGCACGATCGAGGTCTTCATCACCGACATCGAGGTGCTGGGCGAGGCCGCCGAGCTGCCGATGCCGGTGTTCGGCGATCAGGAATATCCTGAAGAGATAAGGCTTAAGTACCGTTTCCTCGACCTTCGTCGTGAGAAACTCCACCAGAACATCATGACCCGCGGCGCCATCGTCGACTCGATGCGCAAGCGGATGAAGGACGTCGGGTTCTTTGAATTCCAGACCCCGATCCTGACCGCGTCGTCGCCGGAAGGCGCGCGCGACTTCCTGGTGCCGAGCCGCATCCACCCCGGCAAGTTCTACGCGCTGCCGCAGGCGCCGCAGCAGTACAAGCAACTGCTGATGATGTCGGGCTTCGACCGCTACTTCCAGATCGCGCCGTGCTTCCGCGACGAGGACCCGCGCGCTGACCGTCTGCCGGGCGAGTTCTATCAGCTCGATCTCGAAATGAGCTTCGTCACGCAAGACGATGTTTTTGCTGCGATGGAGCCGGTGATCACCGGCGTGTTCGAGGATTTTGCGAACGGCAAGCCGGTGACCAAGAACTGGCCGCGTATTCCGTTCGCCGAGGCGCTGCGCAAGTACGGCACCGACAAGCCGGACCTGCGCAATCCGCTGGTGATGCAGGACGTCTCCGATCACTTCCGCGGCTCCGGCTTCAAGGTGTTCGCGCGGATGCTTGAGCAGCCGGGCAACGAGGTGTGGGCGATTCCCGGACCGGGCGGCGGCAGCCGCGCATTCTGCGATCGCATGAACTCGTGGGCGCAGGGCGAGGGCCAGCCGGGCCTTGGCTACATCATGTGGCGCGAAGGCGGAGAGGGCGCGGGCCCGCTCGCCAACAACATCGGTCCCGAGCGCACGGCTGCGATCCGCGATCAGCTTGGCCTCAAGGAAGGCGATGCCGCGTTTTTCGTTGCCGGCGATCCGCAGAAGTTCTGGAAGTTCGCTGGCCTTGCCCGCACCAAGCTCGGTGAGGAATTGAACCTGATCGACAAGGATCGGTTCGAACTCGCCTGGATCGTCGACTTCCCGATGTACGAGTACAACGAGGAAGACAAGAAGGTCGATTTCTCGCACAACCCGTTCTCGATGCCGCAGGGCGGCCTCGAAGCGCTGGAAACGCAGGACCCGCTGACCATCAAGGCGTTCCAGTACGACATCGCCTGCAACGGCTATGAGATCGCGTCGGGCGGCATCCGCAACCACAAGCCGGCTGCGATGGTGAAGGCGTTCGAGATCGCGGGTTATGGCGAGGAGACAGTGGTCGAGCGTTTCGGCGGCATGTATCGCGCTTTCCAGTACGGCGCGCCGCCGCATGGCGGCATGGCGGCGGGCGTGGACCGCATCGTGATGCTGCTGTGTGGCACTAACAATCTGCGCGAGATTTCGCTCTTCCCGATGAACCAGCGGGCTGAAGACCTCCTGATGGGGGCGCCGTCTGAAGTGACGCTGAAGCAGTTGCGTGAGCTGCACATCAGGCTCAATCTGCCGCAGAACTGATTTGTTTGGATATTAACGAATACCGCCGGGCTGACTGGCGGAAGAAGTAAAGGTTACGGGAGCCGGTATGGCGTCGTCGTTTTCTGAGGATCTTCGTCGGGCCGCCATTGCCTATCATCGTCTGCCGCACGCCGGTAAGCTCGAAGTCAAGGCGATCAAGCCACTCGCCAATCAACACGATCTTGCACTTGCGTACTCTCCCGGCGTTGCTGCCGCGTGTGAGGCGATCGTTGCCGATCCGGCCCAGGCGGCGGCACTGACGGTTCGCGCCAATCTGGTCGCAGTCGTCTCCAACGGCACGGCTGTCCTTGGGCTTGGCAACATCGGGCCGCTGGCGTCGAAGCCGGTGATGGAAGGCAAGGCCGTCCTGTTCAAGAAGTTCGCCGGCATCGACGTGTTCGACATCGAGATCGCCGCCGACACGGTGGACTCCGTGGTCAACACGGTCGCGGCGCTTGAGCCGACCTTCGGCGGCATCAACCTCGAAGACATCAAGGCGCCGGAGTGCTTTGAAATCGAGTCGCGCCTCAAAGAGTGCATGAAGATCCCGGTCTTCCACGACGATCAGCACGGCACTGCAATCATCGTCGGCGCCGCGGTGTGCAATGCGCTGATCCTCAACGGCAAGAAGATCGAGGACATCAAGATCGTCGCATCCGGCGCAGGCGCTGCCGCGCTGGCCTGCCTCAATCTGCTGGTGTCGATGGGCGCCAAGCGCAAGAACATCTGGGTCTGCGATATCGACGGTCTGGTCTATGAGGGGCGCAACACCCTCATGGACAAATGGAAGGCTGTCTACGCTCAGAAGACCGACAAGCGTACGCTCGACGATGTGATCGAAGGTGCGGACGTGTTCCTTGGCGTCTCTGCCGGCAACGTGCTGAAGCCGGAGATGGTCCAGAAGATGGGCGACAAGCCATTGGTGATGGCGCTCGCCAATCCGACGCCGGAGATCATGCCGGATGAAGCGCGCAAGGTGCGCCCCGATGCGATGATCTGCACTGGACGTTCGGACTTCCCGAACCAGGTCAACAACGTCCTGTGTTTCCCGTTCATTTTCCGTGGCGCGCTCGATGTCGGCGCGACCGCGATCAATGAAGAGATGAAACGCGCGGCGGTCGATGCCCTGGCGCAGCTTGCCCGCGATCCACCGTCTGATGTGGTGGCGCGTAGTGTCGAGAGCACGGAAACGCAGGGCTTCGGTCCCGGTTCGCTGATCCCGAGTCCGTTCGATCCGCGCTTGATCCTGCGCGTTGCGCCGGCGGTTGCACGCGCGGCGATGGAGTCGGGCGTCGCATCGCGGCCGATCGCGGACTTCGATGCCTATACCGAGCAGCTCGACCGCTTCGCCTTCCGCTCAGGTCTGGTGATGAAGCCGGTGTTCGCCAAGGCGAAGACCCAGCCGGTGCGGGTGATCTATGCCGAGGGCGAGGATGAGCGCGTGCTGCGCGCCACTCAGGTCGTTCTCGAGGAAAAGCTGGCGCGGCCCATTCTGGTCGGCCGTCCGTCGGTCGTATCGGCCCGCATCGAGCGTTTCGGTCTTTCGATCCGCGCCGGGCATGATTTTGATCTGATCAACCCCGAGGACGATCCGCGTTATCGCTCCTATGTGCAGAGCTACATCGACACCGCCGGCCGTCATGGCATCACGCCGGACGCCGCCCGCACACTTGTGCGTACCAACGCGACAGTGATTGCCGCGCTCGCGGTCGTCCGCGGCGAGGCGGATGCCATGATCTGCGGCGTCGAGGGCCGCTATCGCAGCCATCTCCGGCGCATCCGCGAGATCATCGGCGTGCAGCCGGGGCTGACGGATTTTGCGGCGCTGGCGCTGATGATCACCAGCAAGGGCGCGTTCTTCATCGCGGATACCCAGATCCGCCCCGATCCCACAGCCGAAGAGCTATCGGAGATCGCGGCGCTCGCGGCGGTCCACGTGCAGCGTTTTGGCATCAAGCCGCGCGTCGCCTTCCTGTCGCATTCCGATTTCGGTAATTTCGATTCCCAGTCGGCGCGCAAGATGCGTAACGCCACCGAACTGCTGCTGCGCGATCATCCCGACATCGAAGCGGACGGTGAGATGCACGGCGATTCCGCCTTGTCGGATTTGGCGCGGAAGCGCGTGCTGCCGCACTCGCGGCTGGAGGGCGCCGCGAATATCCTGATCATGCCGAACCTCGATGCCGCCAATATCGCCTACCAGATGATCAAGGTGCTGGCGGACTCCCTTCCGGTCGGCCCGATCCTGATCGGCCCGGCGCGACCGGCGCACATCCTGACACCGTCGGTGACTGCGCGCGGTATCCTGAACATGACCGCGATCGCCGCTGTCGAGGCGCAGGAGCGGGCGGGGCGCCAGCAGCCGACCCTGTTCGGCTAGGCAGACCAGAATCTAAATGGATGATTATTGTGCAGGCGCGATATTTGTGCCCTGCACGGTCATCCGCTTTCCTCAATGGCGTGCGATGTGCCAGTATTTCGATTGGGTACTGTCGCGATTTTGAGGAATGGGGTCGACCATGCCAGCTTTAGCCACCCTGGGACGCGTTCTGTTTTCGATTCTGTTCATCGTCTCGGGCGTCTTCAAGTTTTCTGACATCGCGGCGATGACGCAGATGGTGGCGGCCAAGATCGTGCTGCCTGCGGATTTGTCGACTTATGCATCCCAGCTCGAGGCGACGGTCGGGATGCCGTTCGCTCAGGTACTGGTAATTGTCAGTGGCATTTTCGAGATCGTGGCCGGTCTGATGATCGCGCTCAATTTCGGCGCACGGTTTTTCGCTGTCTTGCTCATCCTGTTCGTGGGGGCGGCGACGTTCTATTTCCACGATTTCTGGAATATGGCCGAGGGTGAGCGCGCGACCAACATGTTCCAGGCACTTAAGAATTTGTCGCTGATCGGGGCGCTGTTCCTGATCATCAGCTATCCCCGCATGCCTGTGACCAAGACCACGACCGAAACCGTCTACGATCCGCAAATCTGAAGCCAACAGGCGACAGCGTCAGTCTCGCCGCCAGGCGGTGAGATCGACGTCCGCGACAGGATCGAGCACGCGACGTTCGCGCGGCTGCAGCCCGTGCCGGGCAAGGATCGTTTGCGGTGTTTCCGCAGGCACCCCGGGAAACGTCCCCATGCCGGCGGGAATGTCCAGCCGATGGGCCTGCGACAGCCAGAACGTGTCGTAGCGATCCATGAACATCTCGAAGACCACCGGGCCGCCGATGATCGCCGCCGTTCCGGACGTGACGCCGGCATAGCGGCAGGCCTCATCGAAACTGGCGCCGGCGGGATTCCACAGTGTCGCTTTCGCGTTGTCAGGGTCGCTTGCGAGTGCCGCAATTTTTCCAGTGAGGATGATGCGTCGCCGCTGCGGCGAGCGCGGCTGATCCTCGTAGGAATTGCGGCCATGCACAATCAGATCGACCCGATCGAGAGCGCTTTCGAAGAACTCCTGATCGGCCCGGAACTTCAGTGCATCCGGCATGACACCATTCGCGTCCGCGAGCATGCCGTTGGCCGAGACGATGACGTAACCTTCAATACGCAAGATGACAGTCGCTATTCCGAGATTGTCTGTACCACGCTCGACAGCGGGCGCGTGCTGACCGTGGGAAGTTTCATGCTCTTGGTAACTTCCTCATCGTATTTGGCAAGGGTCTGCACCGGCGCTTTGGCTTTGACCTGAACGACCTTGTAGCCGCCGGCCTTCAGCCGCTTCATCAGTTCGGGCAGGGCTTCGGCGGTGTGCTTCTGGAAGTCGTGCATCAGGATGATGCCTTTGCCGTGTTTGTCGAGTTTCGTCATCACCGTATTGACGATCTTCTCGGCGCTGGGCGCCTTGAAGTCGAACGAGTCGAGGTCGCACGACCACATAGATATGTTGCGCTCGCCGAGATAAGTCACCATCGCGGGCGGATGTTGCAGCGCCGGGAAGCGGAAGAACGGCGCAGGCGCCGCGCCCAGAGCCCATGCTACCGCGCTGAAGCCCTTTTCGATTTCTTCCTTTTTCTGATCGTCGGTCAGCTTCTTGTTGTTGAGATTGGCGTGCGACCAGGTGTGTGAGCCGATGGTATGGCCATGCGCGGCAACCTGCTTGAGAATGTCCGGGTGCCACATCGCATGCTTGCCGATCGGGAAGAAGATCGCTTTGGTGCATTCCTCTTCGAGAGTTTTGAGCACGGATGGCGTGTTGTGTGGCCATGGGCCGTCATCGAACGTCAGCACGACTTCCTTGTCGCGCAGGAAATCGAGCTGCTTGAAATGCTCGAAGCCGAAACCCGGTCCGCCTGTGGTGTCGATGGCGACGACGCGAGCGACGCCGAGCGCGTTGGGGTTAGCGCAAGCAGCTTTGGTTGACGCAGGCGTGGCGGCAGGCGCGGGAGCAGCTTGCGGTTGGGCTGTTGCGGCGGCCGGCGCAGGGGGCGCGCTTTTCGCGGCAGCGGCCGGCTGTGCGGGGGCCTTGCCCGGCGCCTGTGCCCATGCGGGACCAAACGCAAACATCGAAATGGCGCTCGCCACGAGCAGCCCGGCCTTGATCTGCATTGCACCGCCTCCAGTACATTGCCGATGGCACCAGCGGTCAGGCGACTCGCCTTGGCCATCGCTTCCCTGCATCAGCCTAATCCCGGGATGCCGGGCGCGCCAATGTGTTTGTTGATTCAGACGATTGGGCTGTGGATGCGCCTTGATCAGCCGTAAGGGCTAGGAGACGGCGAGGGCGCGGCCGATCGCAGTCTTGACCCGGGTGTCGCTCGGTTCGACCGAGGAAGGGAAGACCTCCGCGATATAGCCGTCACGGCCGATCAGGTATTTGTGGAAGTTCCACTTCGGCAGGTCCTTCGGCCGCTCGGTTGCCGCCCATTTGTAGAAGGGATGGGCGTCCGGTCCGCGCACCACGGTCTTGGTTGTGATCGGGAAGGTTACGCCGTAGCGATGTTCAGCCGTCTCGGTGATGTCGGTGGCGCCACCCGGCTCCTGACTGCCGAAGTCGTTGGAGGGCACACCGACGATCATCAGACCGCGTTGGTGAAATTCACGCCAGAGCTCCTGCAATCCGACATATTGCGGCGTGTAGCCGCACAGGGACGCGGTGTTGACCACGACAATGGGTTTGCCGGCGGAATCCGCCAGCCGGATAGTGCCGCCCTTGAGCGCTGGAAACGAAAAGCCATAGGCGGTGATGCGGCTCAGCGCCGCTTGCGCCCATGCTGACCCTGTCCAGCCGGATGCGGCTGCGGCTATTCCGCTCATCAGGATCTGTCTGCGGTCCATCACCATCTCCGATTATTGTCGGAGTCTATATGTTTCCGAGACCGTCGCCGCTCAACACGTTGTGACGGCGTATCAGCGCAGTGGAACGATGAAATCGGTACCGCGGCCGGTCTCATTGCCAAGCCCCTGATCCGACACGGTCAGCGAAGCACCGGGGGCCAATGCTTCGGCAAGCTGTTGCTTGGCATCGTCGGGAATGGTGATGCGATCGAGCGCTTCGGATGGTGAAGACGGTGTTTCGTCGGACGTTGCGACGTCCGCGGCTTTCTTCTTGTGGGCATGCTTTATCGGAGCAGGCAACGAGACCACCGACCAGCGGAAATCGCCTGCGCTCTCCTTGTCGGCGCGCATCGTAAAGATATGCGTGCCGAGCGGACGATCCCCGGTGATGGTGACCGGGACGTCGAACAGCGGTTCGAAGTTCTGGCGCACATAAAGCCGGCCGGTCTTGCGGCTGATGAACGCGGCGACATGGCCGGTGCGCTTGACGACAGGGGCGACGGCCTTGTCTGACGCGGGTGCATCGACCGGCTTGCCGACCTCGGCGTTATCTGTCGAAGCTGAAGCGGGTGCATCGACCTTGTTGTCGGCTGGTGTCGTCGCAGCCTTGTCCGCGATCGAACTCAGGCGCAGTTCGAGTGTGTGCAGTTCAGGCTTGCCGTCGGTATCGTTCGTCGCGATCTTGATGATTTCGGTTTTGTCCGCCTGTGGTGTCTTCGCCGGGTAGTCATTTTGCTTCGGCAAAGCTTCCGGTTTCGGCGTAGCCTCTGGCGCGATGGCCACCGGCACCGGTTTCTTGGTCGTCAGCATAGGATGAGAGAAATCGACCGGCGTGACGTCGCCGGGTGTGATCACCACCCGCGCTCCCATGCGCGTCCATCCCCACATCCGCATCGCGAAGCTGTTCGGCATCCGGATGCAGCCGTGCGAAGCCGGGTACCCCGGCAGCACGCCGGCATGAAGCGCGATACCGGACCATGTGATGCGCTGCATATAGGGCATCGGCGCGCCGCTGTAGATGTTGGAGCGGTGCCACTTGTTCTTCTGGATCACGCTGAACGCGCCCATCGGCGTCGAGTGACCGCGCATGCCGGTTGAAACCGGCGACTCCGCAAATACACCGTTGGCGTCGTAGACCTTGAGGTGCTGGTTGTCGATCGAGATCGCGATGATGATCGGTCCCTGCGGTTTGGCCACGGGGATGACCGTCGCGCGCTTCTCTGGGAGATGCTTGCGTTTGACCTGAGGCTGACGGCGCGCACGCGGAGCGGGCTCATAGAACGGCTCGTCATCGTCATAGTAATAGGCGCGGTCGTCATAGCCGCGATCGTAGCGGCCATGGTTGCCATAATGGTCATTGTCCGCCTCGTTCGGCCACAGGGTCTGCGCCCGAGCGGCTGGGCCAGCCAGCGCGATGGCGGCGACCGTACAGGCGAGTACGGCGGTCATGGGCGAACGCCACACGGCGCCTGGAGCGGACAAGGAAACTGGGTACTTCACGCCTTCATCCCCGATCTGGTTTGAAGTTTGTGTATCGCGTGGGACCAGAGGTTCACGCGGCATCGTGTTGCCAGAGCGACCTTAACCAAGGCTTCCTGCCGCAGGATTAACGGCCGGTGAGAGGGCCGGTCGGCCTTTGAACTGCCTTGATGCCTCCCCACATGACCATTCCCGCCATTTCCACCCCGGATCGGCGTTTTTCGGCCGATGGAGCCCCATTTTGATGATGCCAAAGAAATGTCGTCTTCGGCTTGCGCATGCTGCCTGCCTGTTTTTTGCAGGGCTGGCCCTGCTGGCCCTGCTGGCCGCAGTGCCCGTTCATGCGGCCGACGAACCCGATCTGATCTTCAGGCGCTCGACGGTGTTCAAGCTGCTGAGCCCGGACGACAAGCTGGCGACCTACGGCATCGACGATCCCGAGGTGGAGGGTGTCGCCTGTCATTTCACGGTGCCGGAAAAGGGCGGCTACAAGGGCTGGCTCGGGCTCGCCGAGGAAGTATCCGACATTTCGCTGTCGTGCCGGCAGATCGGTCCGATCCGCTTCAAGAACAAGCTTGGGCAGGGCGAGGACATGTTTCGTCAGCGCCGGTCGCTGTTCTTCAAGAAAATGCAGATCGTGCGTGGCTGCGACGCCAAGCGCAACGTGCTGGTCTACATGGTCTATTCGGATCGCCTGATTGAAGGCTCGCCGAAGAACTCGACGTCTTCGGTGCCGATCATGCCTTGGGGCGCCAACGACACTATCCAGAAGTGCGGCGACTACATTTCAGGTTGATACAGGCTCGACGCGAGGCACGTTCATGTGCCTCGCGTAAGCCCCAGCGCGCGGCTAGCTGCTAGCTGTCTTGCCGCCTTTGATGGCTCCGATGATCGCCGTGAGAATGGCGCCGGCCACGCCGCCGCCGGCCGCCTGGCCGATGATGGCGCCGATATCCGGCGTGGCGGCACTGTTGGCAAGCATCGGGATTAGCATCCCAAGTATCTGGCCGCCGACACCGCCGCCGATGGCGCCTGCAATGGTGTTTCCGAGGGTACCAAGATCAAAATTCTTGGCCGCGCCGCCGACGACATTGCCGCCGATGGCTCCGCCAATAATCTGGATAATCAGATTGACGAGCATACCTGACATCGCGTGATCCTCCGATCCCGTGTTCATGTCCGAATCAGGCACGGCGCAGGACCGTTATCGCCGCGCGCACCAACTCTATGGTCGTGCAACCGGAAGTCACGCTGCAAGAGCTAACAACTCACCGAATCCTATCCGGGCGAACGACAGGGGCGCGACGTACGCGCGCAACTCTGTCAGCTATTGAACGACATCACCGTGTTCCGGCAGCCGCAACGTTGCAGCAACGCATCTTGGCCCTGATAGACCGGTGGGAAAGCGGCGCGAGGTCACGTACTGTCGAGGCGTCGCCGCGAGCGGTTGGTAACAGAGCAGGGAGCGGGCCATGCGTCTCAAGGATAAGGTCGCCATTGTGACGGGTGGTGCGTCGGGTTTTGGCGCTGCGATCGCGCGACATTTCGTCGAGGAGGGCGCGAAGGTCGTGATCCTCGACCTCAACGGCGAGGGCGCAGCGCGGGTTGCCGGCAACACAGGTCAGGCGGTTGCTGTGGCCGGCGACGTGACCAAACGCGCCGACATCGACAGGGCTGTCGCGTCCGCGGTCGCTACGTTCGGCAGGCTCGACATCGTGGTCAACAATGCCGGATGGTCCTATCGCAACAAGCCGATGCTCGAGGTCACCGAGGACGAGTTCGATCGTGTCTATGCGATCAACGTGAAATCGATTTTTCACATGACGAATGCTGCCGTGCCGGTGATGCGCAGGCAGGGCGGCGGAAGCATCGTCAATATTGGCTCGACCGGCGGCATTCGGCCCCGGCCGGGGCTGACGTGGTACAATGGCTCCAAGGGCGCGGTGAATCTGTTATCGAGCGCGATGGCTGCCGAACTCGCCGCAGACAAGATCCGAGTCAACTGTATCGCTCCGGTAATAGGCGAGACAGCGCTGCTCGAGACCTTCATGGGCGTACCCGACACGCCGGAAAATCGAGCCAAGTTCATCGCGACCATTCCGATGGGGCGCATGTCGCAACCCGACGATATCGCCAGGGCGTGCGTCTATCTTGCGTCCGATGATGCAAGCTTTGTCACCGGGGTCGTGCTCCCGGTCGATGGCGGGCGTACGGTCTAGCGCAAGGACGCGCTAGCGCATGTTGCGCCGGTCGAGACACTTGCGCGTCACGGCGACGCCTTGCGCAGTGAGCTTCGAGCCGGTGATTTCCTTGATCTGCCCGGCAGGGCAGGTGCCGTCATCGACGTAGACGTGCTGACCGATCCGCAGGCTGGTGATCTCGGATTCCTGCGAGACTCTTTCAGATGCAAGCGCAGACGACGCCGCACCAATCAATACAAGTGCAACGAAAGCGCTGTGTCGCGTACAGGTGATCAGTCGCAGCCCGCTCACTTGTTCTGAACCTTCAAGCCGTCCGGCCCGACATTGATCTGAAGCCCCTTCGGCTCCTTTTTCTCCTGATAGAGATTATAGCCGAGAACCGCGACCGCGACGATCAGCGCGCCGAGGATCGCGTAGAGCACGTTGCGATTGGTCATGCCGTCTCCTAGTGAACCACGGTTTTTGAGAACAGGTTGATGATCGCGACGCCTGCAACGATCAGGGCAAGACCGATGAAGGCAGGCATGTCGAGTTTCTGGCCGAACCAGACGAGACCGACGAGCGTAATGAGAATGACGCCCAAACCGGACCAGATTGCATAAGCCACGCCGATCGGCATGCTCCGCAACACCAGCGACAAAAAGTAGAACGCTGCGGCGTAACCGATCGCGGTCAGGATCAATGGTTTGGGGCGCGTGAATTGTTCGGATGCCTGCAGCGCGGCGGTTCCGATCACTTCAAAGCCAACGGCCATGATGAGGTAGAGATACGTCATGGCTCATCGTAGGGGTGGAGTTGTGATTCTTGAAGGCGCGCCGTCGTTCACAGATGGCTTGCGTCGTAATGTTCCTGCGCCTTGGTGACGTCGGGCATGTGCGTTTCCGCCCAGCGTCGCAACCCATCGACCGTCGCGAACAACGTCCGGCCGAGCGGGGTGATCGAATACTCGACAGTGATAGGAACTGTCGGCGTGACCTTGCGGCTGACAAGTCCGTCGCGCTCGAGGCCCTTCAAGGTCTGAGACGCCATCTTCTGCGTCAGGCCGCCCACCTCCCGACGCAGTTCGTTGAACCGCCACGACCGGCGCTCCAGCAGGATCAGGAGCAACACTGTCCATTTGTCGGCGATGCGGTCGAGCACCAGCCGCGTCGGGCAATTGCTGGCGTAAGGGTTGGCTGGCCACTGCTCAGCCTCGGGTTTCTGTTCCGAAACCTGGTGAGGCTGAGGTGCCTTCTTGTGGGTCTCGCTGCCAAGGCTCATGTCATGCTCTCTGGTTAGCAAGTATCGAATGGATACTTATACCCCAGTCTACACGGAGATCATCATGAAAGTTGCCCTTATCGGAGCCACCGGCCGGGCCGGATCAAGCATCCTTCGCGAGCTGTCAGCGCGCGGTCACGACGTCACCGCCATCGTCCGTCATCCGGAAAAGGTTCCCGCACTTAACAAGGTCATCGCAAAGAAGGGCGATGTCTTCGACAAGGCCGGGCTTGCGGCCCTGCTCAGGGGATATGATGCCGTCATCAGCGCGGTGCATTTCACGGATAGCGATCCGCAGCTTTTGATTGAGGCGGTGCGCGAGGCCGGCGTGCCGCGCTATCTGGTGGTTGGTGGCGCGGGCAGTCTCGAAGTCGCGCCTGGGGTGCCGCTGGTGTCGACGCCGGATTTCCCCGCCGCCTACAAGGCTGAAGCGACAAAGGGCGGGGAGTTTCTCGATCTGCTGCGCAAGGTCAGCGACATCGACTGGACCTTCCTGTCACCGTCCGTGCTGTTCGTTGAAGGGCCGCGCACCGGCAAATTCCGGCTCGGCAAGGATCAGCTTCTCACGACGGACAAGGGCAGCAGCATTTCGTTCGACGACTACGCCATCGCCATGGTCGATGAACTGGAGAAGCCGACGCATTCACGGATGCGTTTCACGGTCGGCTACTGATCCTGTACCGGCTCGCTGCGATCAGGTGATGACCGCTCTTCCATGCGGCGCATAAAGTTGGTTACAGTCCACTCAATGCGCGATCTCAAGAACGCATGGCAAGGGCAGGTAAACAATGGCATTACCCGATCAGCAGCGGCGGATTTTCGACGCCGTGGACGAGGCATTCGACCGGCAGATCGAAACCACGCGGCAGTTTGCTGCGATCCCCAGCACCCGCGGCGCCGAGGGCCCTTGTCAGGACATGATGAGCGACCTGCTGCGGCAACGCGGCTATGAGGTTGATGACTGGCACATCGATGTTGACCACCTGAAAGACCTGCGCGGCTTCGGTCCCGTCGAGCATGACTTCTCCCGCGCCCGCACCGTGGTCGGCACTTATCGCCCGGCGACGAATGGCGGACGCTCGCTGATCCTGCAGGGACACTGCGATGTTGTGCCGGCAGGTCCGCTCGACATGTGGGAGACGCCGCCGTTTTCGCCGACAGTGAAAGACGGTTGGATGTATGGGCGCGGCGCCGGCGACATGAAGTCCGGCACCATCGCCGCACTGTACGCGCTTGATGCGTTGACCAAAGCCGGCCTCAAGCCGACGGCGCGGATTCATTTCCAGTCGGTGATCGAGGAGGAAAGCACCGGCGTCGGCGCGCTCTCGACCTTGCAGCGCGGTTATCGGGCTGACTGCTGTTTCATTCCCGAGCCGACCAACGGCAAGCTCGTTCGTTCGCAGGTTGGCGTCATCTGGTTTCGCCTCAAGGTGCGCGGCAGGCCTGCTCATGTGTTCGAAGCGGGCGTCGGCGCCAATGCAATCAAGGCGGCCTATCATCTGATCCAGGCGCTTGAAGGTCTCGAGGAGGAATGGAACAGGCGCGCCGCGAGCGACAAGTATTTCAAGGCGCTGACACATCCGATCAATCTCAATCCCGGCATCATCCGCGGCGGGGAGTGGGCCTCCAGCGTGCCCGCGTGGTGCGATGTCGATTGTCGCATCGCCGTGTTACCAGGCTGGTCGATCGCAGATCATCAGGCCGAGATCGTCGCCTGTGTCGAGGCAGCGGCGAAAGAGCATCCGTTCCTCAAGCAGAACCCGCCGGTCGTCGAATGGTCCGGCTTCCTCTCGGAGGGCTATGAGCTAGTCGATGCAGACGTGCCCGAAGGCGTGCTGCGCGATGCGCATCGCGCGGCGTTCGGTGGCGAGCTGAAGGATCTGACGTTCACCGCGCTGACCGACACGCGTTTCTATGGTCTCAACGAAAACATCCCGAGCCTGTGCTTCGGCGCCAACGCCGAACGGATGCACGGCTTCAACGAGCGCGTCGAAATCGAGTCGCTGCGCAAGACCACCAAAGCAATTGCCTTGTTTGTGGTGGGGTGGTGCGGCGTCGAGCCGGCCTGACGATCATTTGCAGAATGGAAAGGACGATCAGTGAGCCTTCTTGAGAAAATCCAGTCTCGGCCGATCCCGCTGGCAAAGGCCATGGGTGTCACATTCACCGAAGTCGATCTCGACAAGGTCGTGGCCACGATGGTGGTGCGCCCTGATCTGTGCACTCTCGGGAACACGATCCATGGTGGCGCAGTGATGGCATTCGCGGACTCTGTCGGCGCGACGGCAACCGTCATCAACCTGTCGCCCGAGGCCAAGGGCACGACAACGATCGAGAGCAAGACCAATTTCGTCGGTGGCGCCAAGGAGGGAACAACTGTCACCGCGACCGCGACACCGATCCATAAGGGCAGGCGGACCCAGGTCTGGCAGACCCGTCTTGTGTCGGAGGAGGGGAAACTCGTCGCGGTGGTGACCCAGACCCAACTCGTTCTTTAAGCTCTTTCTTGAGGCATATTGCCCGTGGGCGGGTGAAAATGCCGCCCATGGGGCCTGTTCCAGCGCCAATTTATCGTGTGAACACTACACTGTGAGACGTCGTGCCGTTGATTCAACCGCGTCGATTCGGATAGATCAGGCGCGACAAAAAGTCCTTTTTGCCCAACGCAGCCATCAGATGCTGCAGATCGAGAAACGCCGTAGATGGTCTCGCTTGTCCGGATCGCCCTGACCCGACCCTACACGTTTGTCGTTCTGGCCCTGCTGCTGTTGATCGTGGGGCCGCTGGCGGCACTACGTACGCCGACTGATATTTTTCCTGACATCCGCATCCCGGTGATCGGCGTAGTCTGGTCCTATACGGGTCTGCCGCCGGATCAGATGGCCGGCCGTATCACGACGCCGTTCCAGCGGGCGCTGACCACGACCGTCAACGACATCGAACATATCTCCGCCAACTCTTATGGCGGTATCGGTATCATCAAGATCTTCTTCCAGCCGAACGTCGATATCCGCACGGCCAATGCGCAGGTCACCGCGATCGCGCAGACCATGATCAAGCAATTGCCGGCGGGCGCGACGCCACCGCTGATCCTGAACTACAGCGCGTCGACAGTGCCGATCCTGCAGCTTGCTCTGTCGGGCGAGGGGTTGACCGAGCAGAACCTTGCAGACTTCGCGACCAACCAGTTGCGCACGCCGCTCGTCACGGTGCCGGGCGCGGCGATCCCGTGGCCTTATGGCGGCAAGCTGCGCCAGATCCAGATCGACCTTAATCCAACGGCGATGCAGGCCCGAGGGTTGACCGGACAGGATGTTGCCAACGCACTGGCTGCGCAGAACCTGATCACGCCGGTCGGAAATCAGAAGATCGGCAAATTCGAATACACCATCAATCTGAACAACTCGCCGCTCAAGATCGAGGAGTTGGGCGATCTGCCGATCAAGGCGGTCAACGGCGCCATGGTGTATATCCGCGATGTGGCGCATGTACGCGACGGCAACAAGCCGCAGACCAATATCGTGCATGTCGACGGCAGTCGATCGGTTCTGATGATGGTGCTGAAGGCCGGCTCGACATCGACGCTCGACATCATCGATGGCATCAAGAAGAAGATTGTCGAAATCAAAGATACGCTGCCGGAGACGCTCAAGATCGGGCTGGTCGGCGATCAGTCGCTGTTCGTGCGTGGCGCGATCAGCGGTGTCGCCAAGGAAGGCGTGCTCGCAGCGCTGCTGACCAGCGTGATGATCCTGCTGTTCCTCGGAAGCTGGCGCTCGACAATTATTATCGCGGTGTCGATCCCGCTCTCGATCTTCGGATCAATCGCGATGCTGTCGCTGATCGGCGAGACGCTGAACATCATGACGCTCGGCGGCCTCGCGCTCGCGGTCGGCATTCTGGTCGACGACGCGACGGTGACCATTGAGAATATCAATTGGCATCTGGAACAGGGTAAGGAGGTCGAGCCAGCCATTCTCGACGGCGCCAACCAGATCGTGACGCCAGCCTTCGTCTCGCTGCTGTGTATCTGCATCGTGTTCGTGCCGATGTTCTTCCTCACCGGCGTATCGCGCTTCCTGTTCGTGCCGATGGCGGAAGCCGTAGTGTTCGCGATGATCTGGTCGTTCATCCTGTCGCGCACGCTGGTGCCGACGATGGCGAAGTATCTCCTGCACAGGCACCCCCACGACGAATACGGCAATCCGCTGCCCGCGCCGCCGTCGCGCAATCCGCTGGTCCGGTTTCAGCGTGCGTTCGAGGCGCGATTCGAGAAGGTTCGCGACGGTTATCGCGACATTCTCCAACTCGCGTTGAACCATCGCAAAGTCTTCATTTGCGGCTTCATGGCCTTCGTCGTCGGGTCGTTCCTGTTGGTGCCCTTCCTTGGGCGCAATTTTTTCCCGACCGTCGACAGCGGCCAGATCCTGATGCATGTGCGCACGCAGGTCGGCACTCGTGTCGAAGAGACGGCCAACCAGATGGCAGATGTCCAGAAGGCAATCCGCCAGATCATCCCGCCCGCTGAACTCGAGACGATGACCGACAATATCGGCATCCCGAACAGCGGCATCAACATGACCTACAACAACACCGGCGTGATCGGGCCGCAGGATGCCGACATCCAGATCAAGCTGAGGGAAGGGCATCGTCCCACCGACATCTATGTGAAGGCGCTGCGCGAACAATTGCCGCGTGCGTTCCCGGGTGTGACGTTTGCGTTCCTGCCGGCGGATATCGTCAGCCAGATTTTGAACTTCGGTTCGCCTGCGCCGATCGATCTTCAAATCCGAGGCGCGAACCTCGAAGGGAATTTCAAATACGCCAACGATCTCCTGCGCCGAATTCGCCGCATTCCGGGCGTGGCCGACGCTCGTATCCAGCAGTCGCCCAGCCTGCCGGGCTTCAACGTCGATGTTGATCGCACCCGCGCACAGTATGTCGGTGTGACCGAGCGTGACGTCACCAACAGTCTGGTCGTCAATCTCGCCGGCAGTTCGCAGGTGGCGCCGACCTTCTTTCTCGACCCCAACAGCAACGTCTCATATTCGATCGTGATGCAGACCCCGGAGTACAAGCTCGACTCGCTCGGCAAGCTCCAGGTGTTGCCGATCAACGCATCTGGGTCGACGGGTAATCCGGTGCTCGGCGGCATCGCCAATATCGAGAGATCGGCAGGTAACGCCGTGGTGTCGCAATACGACATCCAACCTGTCGTTCAGATCTACGCAACGCCGAACGGGCGTGATCTCGGCGCTGTGGCTGCCGACATCCGCAAGGTGATGGATGAGACGACAAAGGATGTGCCGAAGGGCAGTTCGGTCGTGCTGCTCGGGCAGGTCGAAACGATGAACAGTGCCTTCTCGGGCCTGCTGTTCGGCCTGCTCGGCGCCATCGTTCTGATTTATCTGCTGATCGTCGTGAATTTTCAGTCGTGGTCGGACCCGTTCGTGATCATCTCGGCATTGCCGGCGGCGCTCGCGGGAATTGTCTGGATGCTGTTTACAACCGAGACGACACTTTCGGTTCCGGCGCTGACCGGAGCCATCATGTGCATGGGCGTGGCGACCGCGAACAGCGTGCTGGTCATCAGCTTCGCCCGGGAGCGGCTCGAGGTTCTGGGCGATCCTGTGGCAGCGGCGCTTGAGGCTGGCTTTGTCCGGTTCCGGCCGGTGCTGATGACCGCGCTCGCCATGATTATCGGTATGACGCCAATGGCGTTTGCGCTCGGCGAGGGCGGCGAACAGAATGCGCCCCTCGGCCGGGCTGTCGTCGGCGGTCTTATTTTTGCGACGGTTGCGACACTCATGTTCGTCCCCGTCGTGTTCAGTATGGTACACAAGAAGCAGGATCCGCAGCCGGCGGGGCCGCTGGAGATTGCACATGCCTGACCAGATCAAACCCGTGTCAGGGCGCAAGTTGCGCCTGTTCGGGCTCGTGGCCGGAGCCATCGTTGTGTTCGTCGTGGTCAGCGGTATCGTCGAGCGCGAGAAGAGCAGCGCCGAACTGCGGGAGTGGACCGACGCTCAGTCGATCCCGACTGTCGCTGTCGCGCTTCCATCAGTGAAAACCAACAACCCGACCATTACCTTGCCCGGACGGCTGGAGGCTTATTCGCGTGCGCCGATCTATGCCCGTGTCAGCGGCTATCTGAAGGACTGGAAGGTCGATATTGGTGCGAAAGTGAAGGCCGGGGAGTTGCTGGCCGAGATCGATGCGCCCGACCTTGATCAGCAGCTTCTGCAAGCTCGCGCCGACCTCGCGAATGCGGAAGCCGCGGCCAAGCTCTCCGCTGCGACGCTAAAACGGCGACAGACGTTGCTGAACTCCAATTTCGTGTCCCTGCAGGAAATCGACGAGCGCACGGCCGACCTTTCCAGCAAGCAGGCCCAGGTCAAGGCCATGCAGGCGAATGTCGATCGGCTACAGGCGCTCGCAGGCTACAAGCGCGTGGAAGCGCCATTCGATGGTATCGTTACCGAGCGCAACACCGACGTTGGCGCGCTGATCAGCGGCGGCGGCGGCTCGGGTCCTGCGATGTTCGTGGTTTCCGACGTCAAGAAGCTGCGCGTCTATGTGAATGTGCCGCAAAGCTACCTGGCGGCGATCCATGTCGGCTCACAAGCTGAAATCTCGGTGCCGGAGTATCCGGGACGAACATTCCCGGCAGTCGTCGAAACCTCGTCGCAGTCGGTTGATGCCGCATCGGGCACGACGCGGATGCAATTGAGCTTCGATAACAGCAAGGGCGAATTGCGGCCGGGTGGCTATGCCGACGTGTCGTTGAAACTGTCGGGCGACAGCCAGCCGCTGTCGATCCCGGCCAGCGCTCTGGTCTTCGACAACAAGGGTCTTCGCGTCGCGACAGTCGATGGCAGTGATCAGGTGTTGTTCAAGACGGTGACGATCGCACGCGACCTCGGCCGCGAAATCCAGATTGCCACTGGCCTTGCTGCCGATGACCGGATCATCGTCACGCCGCTCGATGGCGTGGTCGATGGCGACAAGGTGCGTATCGCCAGCGGCAGCAAGAACAGCACGGAAAAGAAAACGTCGAGCGCCGCCCAGTAGGCCGGAGATCACGCCGGCTTTGCCGGGTGAATGAAGGCCCATGGGCTGGTCTCGGAATCGCGCGGCACCTCGATGTCGATCAGGCAGGGACCGCCATCTGCGAGCGCCTTTTGAAGGATCGGCTTGAACTGATCCGGACTGCCAACGCGCCAGGCCTTCACGCCGAACGACTCCGCCAGCTTGACGAAATCGGGATTGACCAGATCGGCGGCGACGACGCGGCCGCCAAACGCCTGCAATTGGTCGCGGCGGACATTAGCGTAGGCATTGTTGTTGAATACCAGCGTCACCACGCCGATGCCGAACTGGACGGCTGTTGCAAGCTCCTGCACGGCGAACATGAAGCCGCCATCGCCGGTGATCGCAACGACCGGACGATCCGGATGCGCCACCTTCGCGCCGAGCGCGGTCGGGAATCCCGAACCGAGCGTGCCCTGATAGCCCGAGGTGATAAAGGTACGCGGTTCGTAAACCGGGAAGCCGTACCATGACGCGAATCCGACCTGCGACAGTTCATCGGTGACAATGCCATTTGGTGGCAGCGCGTTGCGCAGAATGTCGAGGTACGCCATCTGCGGCTGGATCGACTGGATTTCCCGTGCTGCGGCGGCAGTGGCTTCGCGAATGGCCTCGCGACGGCCGTTGGTTTTCTTGTAGCCAGAGCGCTGTACCTCGGCGAGCAGAGCGTTCGTGCCGGCACTGGCATCGGCGACGATGGCGGCATCGGGCGTGAAGCGGAGCATTTCAGCCGGATCAATATCGATGCGGATCGATGTCTGTCCTGCCGGGCGATAAGGCCAGCGCCAGGTCGGAAGCTCGAGCCGGGTGCCGATGCCGATGATCAGATCGGTTTGTGGCCACAGCCGATAGGCCGCAGCCATTGTGAGTCCGAGTTCGTGCGCATTGCTGACGATGCCGCGCCCGCTCCGGAACGCGACGACGGGCGCGTCGATCAGTTCAGCCAGTTCGAGGATTTCGTCCGCGGCATCGAAAGCGCCGGCACCGACGAAGATCATCGGGTTCCTGCTTTGGGTCACGAGTCCGGCGGCAGCCTTGACCCGGTGATCGTCCGGTTGCGGCGGCGCAATCATATCGAGTGGCGCGACGGGACTGACGTCCGTGCGCTGCGTAAACACATCCCACGGCATTTCGAGCGCGACGGGACCGCGACGACCCGACATCATTTCTTGAAACGCTCGTGCGATCTTGCCGCCGGCCACATCGGGATAGCCGATGTGGTCGGCCCATTTCAGGATGCTGCGCAGGGTCGCAAGCTGATCCGGCATCTCGTGCAGATGACCGCGGCCTTTGCCAAGAAAGCCTGTTGGCACTTGACCGGTGAGGCACAGCACCGGCGCGTTACATCCAAAAGCTGTCAGCATCGATGCACCGGCGTTGAGAATGCCCGGGCCAGGGACGACGCTGAACACTGCCGGTTTGCCGGTGGCGCGGGCATAGCCGAAAGCCATGTAGCCGCACGTCTGTTCGTGCCGCGCGCCGATCACCTTCAACTGGGCTTGCGCAAAGGCATCGAATAATCCGTAGATCTGTGCGCCGGGCAGACCGAAGATGGTGTCGATACCATGGGCTCGCAGCCCGTCAACGATGGCCTCGCCACCAGTCCGTTGTGTCATGCGGAATGTCCGATCGGATGCAGATGTGACTGCATTGTCGCGGAAGACGCTGCAAATGTCACGCCGGGTGTCAGTGCAGGAAAGATTCGGCCGCAGCCACCGCCGGGACCTTGCGCGGCTTCCGGATGTCCTTGACCACCGCGATCGGAACGCCGAGTCGCTTGATCGATACGATGACCTTGCCCTCGCGATCACGCTCGCAATGCATATGCGTCGGCGAGATAAAGAAATCAGCTTCGGCCCAGTTCTTCCACCACAACAGGTAAGGCTTAGCGTGATTGATAAAAGCATAGCGCTCGCCGCACACGGCGACCTTGTAGAGCTTGTGGTTGCCGGGCAGGCCCGCACCTTCAGTGCGCTCGAGATAGCTCTGAAGTTGATCGATCGCCGGATTCATCGAATTGACCCAGTAATCGGTTACGTAACGGTCGGCGGCACCAGGCAGCCCGCCGACAAAATCGTTGTAGACGAGATATTCGTACGGGTGGAGGCGATAGAGCGTGTCCGCATTTACGCCGAGCACGACGGCGAAGCTGGCGAAGGATGCGACGGCGAGCACGCGGCTATGGTGACCGAACCATGCAACGACGGCATCGAGGCCGATCGCCGCCAGAACCGCAATCGGCGGAAGCACAAAAAAGAAGTGGCGCATGCCGGTAAAGGCCGGGCCATGCCCGATCACCTGACACGCCAGCGGATATGCGATGGTGAATGCGATAAAACCGATTTCGCGGCGTCGGCGGGCAGACCAGTCAAGGCCTCGTGCCACAAAGGGGATCAACGCGGCGGCGATGGCGAACGTCGCGGCGAACAGATTTATCAACGGCAGCTTGATCAGGAGATAGACCGGCACGTACAGCACCGGCACGTGCGCCATATCATAGATCGTGCCGTTGAAGATGGTGTGGATGTTGTAGTGGAAGTCGGCGAAGCTGAAGATTGCGCGGATCGGATTGAGTGGCGCAAGCGCGGACCACGGCCATGCCGCAATCATCATCACATAGGCAAGCACGAATGCAGGCACGAAGCACAGCATTGAGCGGACCACGAAAGCAGCGCTGGCGCGGAGGTCGCTAAAGATCGGCTGCGGAACGGAAAGCAGGGTGATGATGCCGGCATAGCCGATCAACAGAAGGCCGAGCACCTTGATGCCGAGTGCGCAGCCGGTGAAGAAGCCAAACCCCAGTACGTCTTTCCAGCGCGGCGCGGGCAGATCGCGTGATGCGCGAACCAGGAAGTAGCACGCCGCCATCATCGTAGCGGCGAGCGGAATGTCCTTGGTGTGGTTGAACATGCCGCCGTACCACGAGCCACAGATCGCGAGCGCGACAGCGGCAATCAGGCCGGCACGCGGTCCGGCGATTAGGCGTGCTGTGGCTGCCGTCGCGGCGACGCCGCCGACGCCGATGAACGCGCACATGAGGTGGCGCAAGTCGTAGGCGTCGATCGCGGGAAAGGCGTGGCTGAGCAGCACGGCGCAAATGTCGAACAAGCCGCCATACAGATAGAGATTATCGAAGTGAAAGACAGCGAGGTCTGTCAGGCCGCTTCTGTAATAGGCAAGGATCAGCGCGCCGTACTGATGCTGAACCCATTCGTCATTGGAGATCGAATAGTCGCGGAATGTCAGCGCAGCGAGGACTGCAAGTGCGATCAGCACCACAACAGTCGCAACGTCGTAAAGCGCGGCCCAGCGGATTGAGAACGCGCGGCTGTCTGGTTTTTTGATAGCAGCGGAAGCCGTGTCACGCGGCCGAAGATCGTCGAACGGGTCTTGGCCGGATGCAGTCATGTGTCAGATCGCGAACACGCTGAGAAGACGGGATTGCGGGGGCACAGCAGGGAACATGAGCGTCGCGTATCACGGCCCCGTGAAATAGAAAAGGCCTACCTATGGCGTTAACATGTTGCACCTGCGTTCATTTTTGTCCCGCAGGGCCACGCCACAGCCGAACCAGAGGACCATCCTCGCCAAACACCGGATCGGTCTTAGGCATGGCGACCTTTGGAATGGTATCCAGTGCCTTTCGGTGATTATCCGGGGTCGGCCGGGTGATCTTCATTCTGGGGCCGGGTGGGTAGGCGCCCACGACAACCAAATCACCGCTGGCCGCGAAACATTGATGACCGGTCCCGGCGGGCAGGACGGCAACATCGCCGGCCTGAAGCGCGAAATCCCGGCCACCGCTTCCACCGAAACGGATGCGGGCGTTGCCTCGGGCCACACCAAGGGCTTCGTGAACTGTGGCGTGATAGTGGAGATAGTCGAACACCCCATTGCGCCACGTCTGGCCCCAGCCATGTGAACCGAACAGGTCCTCAATGGTTTTCTCGGGATGATCTCCGAGACGCAAGACGTTCTTGTAGATCAGGAACGGCAACGGATTGTTCGGTACGAGGCCGTCATCGGCAAATACGAAGGTCTCGGGGGCGATGGTCTCCCGGATCGCGGCCATGAGATGCTCACATCATAAGCGACGACAACGCCGTTTCACCGGTGACGTTCCTCGAATTCATAGCGGTCGCGGATCATGGCGTTGAAGAATTCGCCTTTGGAGGTCGAACGGACGAACTGATGGTAGACCTCTGCGGGGACGGCCAAATAGGTGTATGTGCGTCCGGTCGTGAAAACCACGTGGAGCTCGCGCGTCGGCGGGTTATACTCGATGCGCGAAATGGCGCTGGACACGACATGAGGCATCAGACGTCCGTCCGTCTTGAATTATCGAGCCATATGGGCAGTAACCGTGCTGATTTCAAAGTGGGCGGATCATCGAAACCGCGCCAACATCGAGGACTCTCGATGAGCCAGACAACAACAAAGCCCAAAACACGTACGAAAACCAAGCTGCAGCGACCGCCGCTGTACAAGGTGATCCTGCTCAACGACGATTATACGCCGCGCGAGTTCGTGGTGAGCGTGCTGAAGGCTGTGTTCCGCATGGGCGAGGAAATCGCCCATCGTGTGATGTTGACGGCCCATCAGAAGGGCGCATGCGTGATCGCGGTCTTTACCCGCGATGTTGCCGAGACCAAGGCCAAGGAAGCGACCGAGCTTGGCAAGGCGAAGGGCTATCCCTTGTTCTTCACCACCGAGCCCGAGGAGTAGGCGTGCCGGACACCCCCGCCCAAGATGACGACAATAGCCATTCAACGGCCGCAAGGCTTGCGGAGGGTGATCCGCGATTGTTGCCGTTGCTGGTGGCGGTTGAAACGCTGAGCCTGATCGCACGGCACGCCGATCCCATGGAATTCGATGCGGTGATGGATGCCGTGGGCCGCCCCGACGATGTTTTGCGCACGACCTTGCGCGATAGCGACAAGCGCAGAGCAGTGACAGACAACGTCTCCGTTGCTCTCGATACTGCGGGTAAAGCCGCATTGGCGGGGTTTGACGGTCTGCGTGCGGCCGTTCCGCAAGGCGCCGATCCGCGGGCGATCTTCAAAGCGCTGCGCTTCCTTCCGCGCGCGCAGGAAGCGCTCTATCCGTTGGCGACAACCCACCCCGGCGTCAATCGCTTCTTCCTCGACCCCTTGGTTCGGGACGATGCGGACGTGGTTGCGCGCGGTAAGCAAGCTGCCCGCCAGGACGAGACCGGGATTATGCATCACCAGAACGAGCCGGGGACGCGCGGCGGGTTTTCGATCTACGTACCGGAATACTACACGGCAGATCGTGAGTGGCCTCTGGTGGTCGCACTGCATGGCGGAAGCGGCCATGGCCGTGGCTTTCTGTGGAGTTGGTTGCGAGACGCGCGCAGCTTTGGTGCTATCGTCGTCGCGCCGACCGCGACCGGTCCCACCTGGGCTTTGATGGGCGAGGATACGGATACGCCAAATCTCGATCGGATTCTCACCTTCGTGCGCGAGCGCTGGACCATCGATTCATCGCGGATGCTGATGACCGGAATGAGCGATGGCGGCACGTTCTGTTACGTCAGCGGTCTGGAAGCGGGCTCGCCCTTTACGCATCTTGCTCCGGTCTCGGCGACGTTTCATCCGCTGATGGCGGCGATGGCCGATGCCGATCGCGTGCGCGGTTTACCCATTCATATCGTGCATGGGGCTCTCGACTGGATGTTCCCCGTGGAGGTCGCGCGTCAAACGCGGCAGCGGCTCACCGCGGTCGGCGCGAATGTGACATATCGCGAAATCGACGATCTCAGTCACTGCTATCCGCGCGAGGTCAATTCGGATTTGTTGGCGTGGATGGCGACAACCTAGCAATTTGAGCGCCCCCTGCATTGGCAGCTTTACGAGTTTGAAGGACAGGCGTAGCGTTCAGTCAGGCGAATGGGGGCAATCGTCATGAAGCGCTGGGTCATGGGAGTCGTCGCGGGCGCGGCATTGCTTGCGTGCGGCGCGCAGGCCGCGGAAGTGAGCATTGTTGCGCTCGGTGCGAGCAATACCTTCGGATCGGGACGAGGGCGCACCGCCGGAGGTGTGCCGTCATCGCAGGCCTATCCGGCAAAGCTCCAGGCGCTGCTACAAGCAAAAGGTTTGGCTGCGCATGTGAGCAACGCCGGAATTCCCGGCGACACAACGGGCGGAATGCTGGCGCGGCTGGACTCCGCGGTACCGAGCGGGACCACGATCGTCATTCTTCAGCCAGGCGGCAATGATATGCGACGGGGGCAAGGAGCCTCTCGCGCGGGTAATATCGCGGAGATCAAGCGTCGGCTTTCCGCTCGGCACATCAAGGTCATTATGCTTGGCCATCTCGGCCAGATCGCGCCGAAGGCGACACGGGAGCCTGATGGTCAGCATTTCAACGCTCAGGGGCATGCGGCATTCGCAGCATGGCTTGCGCCTAAGGTCATCGCTGCCGCACATGCAAGGTAGTGATCGCTTACGCGATCTTGATGCGTGCACTGACCTATGAGGGTAGTGCAGTGCACCACTGAAAATTTTGTAACCCGCTGACCTCTGGTTCTGTTTGATTTGCCGCTCTCCCTGTGTTGATCTTTCGCCAAGCCGCCGATCAAGGCGGATAAAAACAAAGGGAGAGACCTCAGATGATCCGCACCCACCTCAATATTTCGAATGGATGGAAGGGAGTGCTGCTCGCGGGCGTTGCCGCGGCATGCTTTACAACGCCGGCATTCTCGCAAGACAAGGAGCCCATCAAGATCGGCGTAATTGCCGAGGTTCAGTCGATCGCGGGTGCCGCAACACCCGGCGGCGCACAGATCGCAGCCGATGAGATCAACGCCAAGGGTGGTATCGATGGCCGTAAGATCGAGATCGTAACCTACGACAACAAGAGTTCGTCCGCAGACTCTGTGCGTGCGTTCCAGCGCGCCGTATCGCAGGACAAGGTCAGCGCGGTGATTGCGAGCTACATCAGCGAGGTGGTGCTGGCGCTGGAGCCCTGGGCCGCGCGTCTGAAAACGCCGCTGATCACACCCGGCGCGGCGAGCAACGAGATCACCCGTCCGATTCATGATGACTATGAGAAGAACAAGTACACCTTCCACGGCTATCTGACCTCAGGTGCGCAGGCGCAGGCGGTCTGCGATGCAGCCAAGGACCTTCTGGTCACCGGTATGAAAATGAAGACTGCAGCCGTCATGAGCGAGGACGCTGCATGGACCAAGCCACTCGATGAAGGCTATCTGGCGTGCCTGCCCAAGATCGGTCTGCAGGTCGTGGACCATATCCGGTTCTCGCCGGACACCACCGACTTCACGCCGATCTTCAACAAGCTCGAAGCCAAGAAACCGGACGTGATCATCACCGGTATCTCCCACGTCGGCGTGCAGCCGACCGTGCAGTGGAAGAACCAGCAGGTTCCGATTCCGATGTTTGGTATCAGCGCACAAGCGTTGAGCCCGACCTTCTGGAAGGACACCAACGGTGCAGCCGAGGGCATTCCATCGTTGGCGGTTGCGACTTCGACCACGGCGGTGACGCCCAAGACCAAGCCGTTCGCCGCGGCCTTCGAGAAGAAGTTCGGCAAGGCGCCGGCCTACACCGGCTACACCGCCTATGACGAGGTCTACATTATCGCCGATGCCATCAAGCGGGCCGGCTCGACCGATCCCGACAAGATGGTCGCCGAACTCGAGAAGACCGACTACGAAGGCACGATCGGGCGTGTTGCGTTCTATGGACGCGAGGATCGCTTCACGCACGGCCTGAAGTACGGTCCGGACTTTGTGAGCGGCATGATCTTCCAGTGGCAGGACGGCAAGCAGGTCACGGTGTGGCCGGCCAAGATCGCCGAGGGCAAGGTGAAGTATCCGAGCTTCGCGCGCGCATCGAACTGACACACGGTCTGAACGTGACGATCAGACGGCCGCCTGCGGGCGGCCGTTTTTCTTTCTCCGGTTGCTATGGCGTGCACCACTGCACTTCGCGCCATTGGTCCGACAGACAAGGACTCTCCGATCGCATAGTGTGAAGATGATTTGATCCTTGCGATGAAGGAACCTCATGTCATCCTTGCTGGAAGCGACCGGAAATTTTCGAGTTCTGCCGCATCTTGTCATCATCGCGATCGCTTATCTGCTTGCGCTTCCGATCGGTTGGAATCGCGAAAAGGAAGAGCGCAGCGCCGGATTGCGTACGTTTCCGCTGGTGGCGATTGCGACGTGCGGGATCGTACAGGCCAGCGAGACGATCCTTGCCGGACACCCGGAGGGTACTGCCCGGATCATCGAGGGCATTATGACCGGGATGGGCTTTATCGGCGGCGGCGCCATCCTGAAAAACAGCAACTCGGTCCGTGGCACGGCCACGGCCGCGAGCTTGTGGGCGACGGGCGCAACCGGCGCGGCCGTGGGGCTCGGCGCCTACGACGTCGCGGTGATCATCTCACTATTCACCTTTCTCACGCTGTTCCTGCTGACCCCGCTCAAGAGCGAAGGCAAGTCCGAAACGGAGCAGTGAGTTGAGGTGACTTTAGCCGAACCGATTGAGGCGCATGGCAGTCGGCGTCCCTGGGGCAGGCGACGGGAGCGAAGAGCGCTCCCCTGATGAGCGCGCGCCGACGGCATCAGGGCTGAACGAGAAAATTTCCAGATCGCGCAGTAACGCGGAGGCGCGTGACGTAAATGCCGCGACGGGCTCAGATCCTTCAACGGCCTTTTTGACCTCGGTCCCGCAGCCGGCACATCCATAGGTGAACTCGAGCTTGGTCTGGGCCCATTGTACGTCGGTGATGTCCATCAGGCGCTGGGCGCAGTGCGGGCACACCATGACGGTCGGCTGGACATCCCGCAGCGGAACGTTCGCAAGCATCTGACCTCTCCTTCAACGCGGGGTGCGGCACCGGATCGGGACAGGGTGCTTCAGGCAGACTGCATTGACCGGCGAGACGCCAGCTTACCGCCGCAGGTCGGGCGGTTTGCATTAACTTTCGGGAAATACACAGGAATCTGCCGGGTTCGACTATTCCGGCGGCGACTTTACAGTCAGCGCCCTCCCAGGTGGAGAGCACTCTCCCGGGAGTTGTTGCCCCCTACAAGCTCAGGACTTCAGGCTTGCGACCACTACCAGCCGTTTGACCGCGCCATTCTGGAACGCCTTGAGGAAGGCACGGTAATCGCGGAACGAGACGCAGCCGTTGGAATCGCCCCTTGGGCCGAGCATGTAGGTGTGGGCGAGCAAGCCGGTGCGGCCGTAGATATGGCCGTTGCCGCCGACCGGGTTAAGCCGGATTGCCGGCACACCGTGGAACAGCTTCTCCCGCATCGCCAGATCGTAGACGTGGGGCGGGGTCGCGCCGCGCATCCGTTCATGGACGAAGCGCGGGTCATCCATCCGGCTGCCGAGGCCAGAATGGGCCTCCAGCTTGGTGCCGTCCGGCATGTACACGGTCCGGGCTGAAATATCATAGACGGCGGTCTGCTTGTCATACGGTGGGCCGGACATGCCGTCGCTGCCAACGCCGCCGTCGCTTGGCGCATAGGCGAGCATCGGCCCGGTCGGACGAAGCTTGCCGAACAGCTTTTCAAAGATCGACGGCTGCTCCGGCGGCTTGGCCGGCAGGTTGGCCGTAGTCGCCTCGGCCACTTCGCGCGGCGAAGGGCCTTTTTCCTCGGCGACCTTGATCTGGGGGCGTGGCACCGGCAGCGGAACCGCGGCGGCGGTTTGCGCCGGGGTCGCAGGTGCCTCGGCTTGTTCGACGACAGGCTCGTTCGGCGTGGCGCTCGCAACCTGGAATGGCGCGGCGGGCTGTGTCACCTGAGCCTGCTGGACCGGGCGGTTCACCGGCAGCCTGTCACCCTTGGGCAGAGCCTCCGCGAAGGTTTCCGGCGCAGGCTGGAAATAGGTCGGATCGTTCAGGGCGCTGTAGACTGCACGCGGAGCGGGCACAGGATCGGCGAAAGCAACCGGTTTGACGTCGGGACCGGCGACGTTGACATAAAGGGTCCAGGAGCAGGCAGCGGCAATAAAGACAAGGGCGCCAGAGCCGAGCAGGGTGGCCAGCGGAATTTTTCGACGCCGTGCCGGCTGCGGACGGGAACTCAATTCGTAACGTGTGCCGATTGTGGTCATTCGCCTGCCGCCTCGAAAAACGCGAGCGCGCGAGACGTGCACCGCAGACCGAAAGAATTGTGCTGGTGCGCCACGCAGTTGCCCGAGGCGCCATTAGTGCGAACTTTAGTTAAATGCCGATTAAGTCCCGCGCGCGGGCGCGCGAGATGAGCCGGATGGAACTTCACGGCGCAAAACTGGCTCAAACGTCCGGGTTCCCCAAGTGACTTGGCAGGACGCGTCGCAGGTGCGCTGCGGCGCGGGCTCTTTTGCCCGCCGATCGGCGGTGGAATCGGGCTTTCCGTAGTTCCCCAATAAAGCGATTAAGCACGTACATTTCAGGCAAAGATTTGACGGAAAAGCCTTTTGTGTGGGCTATCGGGCACACTTCTGCCTAGCGCAGCCAATGCCCGCGCGGAACAGGGTCTGAGCGAACGTGGTTAACCCGCAGATCCGGCATGCGAGGTGTCGCAATGATCCGCAAATTGAAATCCGGTGAATATCGTCTCTATTCGCGCAAGGTGAATCCGAAGACCGGCAAGAGACGCAATCTCGGCACGTTCAAGTCGCGCGCCGCTGCCGAGAAACACGAGCGCGAGGTGCAGTATTTCAAGCGGCATTGAGCGGAACCCTCCGCGCGTCATTGTTATGTCCGTCATGATACGGTGAACTTTGTTCGCACGCGGCAATCGGAGACTCGGACATGAGCGACCGCATTCTCGTTCTCTATGGGTCGTATCGTTCCGACCGGATGGGCATTCGCCTTGCAGACTACGTTGTGAGAGGTTTGCGGGCGCGCGGCTGCGATATCGAACTGATCGACGCAAAAGCAGTCGGCTTGCCGATGCTCGACCGCATGTACAAGGAATACGCCGAAGGGCAGGCACCAGCCGCACTGGAAGGGCTGGCGCAGAAAATTATCGCCGCCGACGGCTTCGTGTTCGTGACCGGCGAATACAACTGGGGTCTGCAGCCGGGACTGAAGAATCTCACCGATCATTTCCTCGAGGAATGGTTCTGGCGGCCGGCTGCTATCGCGAGCTATTCAGCCGGGCGTTTCTCCGGTGCGCGGGCCGCGCTCGCCTGGCACGGCACACTGTCGGAGATGGGCATGGTGGTGATCTCGTCAAGCATCGCGGTTGGTTCGATCGGGCAAAGTCTGTCACCGCAGGGCGAGCCGACCGGCGACGGCGGCAAGGCGCTGGAGCGCGCATTTCCGCGCTTTGTCGACGATCTGCTGTGGTGGGTGGAAGCCGCAAAGGTTCAGCGCGCTAAGAAGGCGCCGCCTTACTGAACGCGCAGAACAATCAGCCGCGATCACCGCCGAGCGATTTCAGGCAGGCCTTGCTCAACTTGGTGCGATGTTCCTTCAGGCAACCGAAGATCGCTTGATCGTTAGAATCCATCACCTTGCGGCAATAGCGCGAGACATCTTTTGAGCATGCCTGCTGTTGTTCGCCGGTGCCTCCGCGTTTCGGGTCCTGTGCGAAACTGCTCGCCGACATCGTCACCAGCAGTGCGGCAATCAGCCCGGTCCGTATCATGAAGTATCCTCCGGATGGCGTCTGCGTCCGCCATTCAACCCGGCAGCGGACGTGGTGTTCCGGCGCGAGTGACGCACGCGTTATGCGAGTAGCGAACCCTGCAAATTTGTCCCGGCAAAAATTTCTCCATCAGCGCCGCGCGGCAACTTCGATACGGCGAGCGCATGGCGCTTTCACAGTAAAACGGAGGCTTTCTGGCGCAACGAAGGTGGCATGTCGCTTGCATGACAGCAGGCTGTAAACGAGGCCCGTCATGTCGATTTCACCTATGTCTCCACTCGGCGCGTTGTCGTCGCTCATGTCCAGCAAGCCGTTGTCAAACGGGCTGCAGTCCACTGAAGCGAAATCAGCCGAACAGAAATTCCTCGACACTGTCGGCGAGACCCCGGCGCAGCGCATGTTCAATGCCATGCTGGGCCAGCTCGGCCTCACCGAGGAGGAATATCAGGCAATGGATCCGGCCGAGCAACAGAAGGTGGCGCAGAAAATCCAGGAGATGATCGAGCGGCAGATGGAGAAGGGCGGCAACGCTGAGCCGGGCATGGTGCTGGACAAGGTCGCCTGACGCGTAGGGCCGGGAGCCATGAACCGTTGATGAACAAAACCGGCGCGTCAAAAATTTTCAACCATTGTCAGGTTCAGGCGTTGGGGTAGGCTGGATATCCAACTTATCGGGAGTGACCCTATGAAACGCCTTTCCGTTCTCGTCGTGTTGAGCATGTTCGCTGTTGCTGCGCCCGCCATGGCACAAACTGCGTGCAAGGCGGTCGGTGCTGACGGCAAGCCGCTCGCCGGCGCTGCCAAGACCAGCCATATGAAGAAGTGTTGCGAGGACAATGCTAAGAGCGCTGACGGCAAGGCGCTCTCGGGCGCTGCCAAGAACAGTTTCGTCAAGAAGTGCATGGCCGGCTAGAGGTCGAAGCGATTTTGTAAACCGAAGCCCCGCTCGCGCGGGGCTTTTTGTTTTGCGATCGAAGCTTGGGCGTTCGGCGATCTGCGCGGCTCTTATGGTCGCATGAACGCAAAATCGGTGTCGGGATCGCAATTGTCGACGAGAAACTGCAATTCCGACTGCACATCGACGACAGACCGCGTTTCCAGATATTTTGCGACGATAAGGCCGAGCATCGCGCGACAAACACCGTCACCATCCTCGCCGGCCGTCTTGGCCTCGTCCATCGCTGCCTTGAAATGTTGGTTTGCTATATCGGACGCGGACATGGGTGTCTCCTTATGGATGGTTTGCCATCATACACCGATGTTGGCGGAACGCCGGAAGATCATGTAACTGATCTCCATCAGGTGTGGCCGGATAAACAGAGCGTTACCCGGCTTGGCGGCCGGCGAATTCGCTACTATGATCCGCGAATCCGGGAGCGGATAGATCGAGGACGTTGACGCATTCATGTTGGTCGGATTGACTAGGACGCAACGGCAAAGGGCAGGGTGGTTTGTCGCCCTGGCTTATTTGTTTTGCGTGCTTGTTCCGACGATCGCTTCGGCGTTGCCCGGTCATCACACGCCGCCTCACTGTCTGACCGGTGACAACCAAGTCTCTGGCATGGTCCATGTCCATCATGAGAGCCTGACGCCTGCCCATGAAGGCGAGCACGCTCACCATCATGCCGGCGTCCAGGTAAGTACAGTTGCAAGCCATGATGTAGAAATGGCTGCGCAGAAGAGTGACGCCGATCCTGCAAAGGCGCCGCAGTTGATGGACGGAAAATGCTGCGGCCTGATGTGTGTTACTGCGCTCCCTGCGGCACTCGTTGCGATGGCAAGGCCGTCAGTGCCGAAAGCCGCCCGCATTTTCGATAGCTATCGGAAGCTGGCGGACAACGCGCCCGCACGACTCTATCGTCCCCCTATCATCTGACCTGAAGCGAGAATGACAGCGGTGCTGTGTCCGGTCAGGACGCAAGCGCCTGTGGTCCATCGTCAATTCAGGAAATGCTTATGTCAGCGCAGTTTGGGGCGAGTCTCGCCGCCGTTGGTTCGGCGGTGCGCGGAATATTTGGAAGAAACCCAGCAACTTTGGCGGGGGTGGCTGTTGCGGCTATGGCCTTGGGCGGATGCGCGGTGCCCACAGCATCGCTCATTGGCGCGGATCCTGCCGATCCAGCGGCGAGGGTTGCGGGCGTCGGCTACCAGTCGACCGTAGCGCCCTACGCCAGCCTTCGACCGTCGCCGCCGTCGGGGTGGAAGGAGCAGAACCAGCGCGTCACGCCATCACCGCACTCCGGGCATGAACACTAGGAGGGCGTCATGAAGATGATCAGTGGCGTGCTCCCACATCAGAGATTCCGTCCGACAAATCGGTCGATGCTGGCGTTGACTGTTTCGTTGCTCCTTTCCGGCTGCGCTGCCTTTTCGCCGGATGGCGGCATGACGGCTGTCCACGATATCGCCGGTAGCGCGCTCAGGAAGGACGTGGTCGCGATCCGCTCGGCGAATGACGCGCGGCGCGCGGACGGTGCCGTCAAACGGCTACTGCATCAGACGCTTAGCGTGGACACCACAGTCCAGGTCGCACTGCTCAACAATCGCGGTCTGCAGGCGGCCTACAATGAGCTGGCGTTGGCGGAAACTGATCTTGTTCAGGACAGTCTTCCGCCCAATCCGACCTTTTCGATATCGAGAATTGCAGGCGGCGGGGCGATCGAAATCGAGCGTCAGGTCGTCGGCGACATTCTTGCACTGGCGACGCTGCCGTTCCGCTCTGAGATCGCAAGGCGGCGATTCCATCAGGCACAACTGCGGGCAGCCCTGGAAACGCTGAGGCTCGCGTCCGATGTGCGACGGTCCTACTATCGAGCCGTCGGTGCCAACGAGATGGTTGGGCTTCTCACCGATGCCAAGTCGACTGCGGAGGCGACTGCGAAGCTGGCGACCAAGCTGGGTGAGACCGGTTCGCTCAATAAGCTCGATCAGGCCCGCGAGCAGGTTTTCTACGCGGAAACGACAGCCGACCTTGCTTCGGCGCGTCAGGAGGCGACCAGTTCGCGTGAGCGCCTCGCTCGACTGATGGGTCTTTGGGATGGCGACCTGACGTTCCGCCTTCCGAAAACGCTTCCTTCGTTGCCGCGTCGGCCTTCCGCGTTACCGTCGATCGAAGTGGACGCAGTCACGCACCGGGTTGATCTGCAAATTGCCCGGATCGAACTGGATGCTCTGGCAAAAACGCTCAACCTCACGGAAGCAAGCCGTTTCGTCACGCTGCTCGACATCGCGGGAGTCGCCAAGACTACCCGGGATCCTGATGGCTCCCGATTCCGCGAACGAGGCTTCGACATCCAGTTTCAGATCCCGATCTTTGATGGTGGCGAGGTCCGGGTACGACAGGCGACCGAGACCTACAATCAGGCCTTCAATCGTCTGACCGAGAAGGCGATCAATGTGCGCTCAGAGGCGCGTGATGCCTACCGGACGTATCGCTCGACCTACGAGATTGCCAGGCAGTACGAGCGCGAGGTTTTGCCACTTCGCAAGATCATCACCGAGGAAATACAACTGCGCTTCTCGAGCATGCAGGTCGATGTGTTCGCACTACTGGTCGAAGCTCGCCAGCGCATCGCGTCGATGCGTGCCGGCATAGATGCCAAGCGGAATTTCTGGCTCGCTCAATCCGATTTGCAGACCGCCATCAACGGCGGCGGCTCGGGAGAAACACAAACAGAGGCTCGTCCAACGACGACTGCCCAGGCTGGCGGAGGAGGCCATTGATGGAGACCGATATGCTATCGCGAAGAGGATTTCTGGGAACAGCGGCACTGGTCAGCGCCAGCGCCGTCAGCGGTCGCGTGCAGGCCGCGAACATTCCGGAAGCGCCGATCATGGACAAGGCGACGATGCAGCCGCCGCTGCACCCGGCCAGTGGTCCGGATTATCGCCCGGTCGTCACGCTCAACGGCTGGTCGCTGCCCTGGCGGATGAATGGCGACTGGAAGGAGTTTCATCTCGTCGCAGAACCCGTGGTGCGTGAGTTCGCTGACGGGATGAAGGCGTATCTGTGGGGCTACAATGGTCAGGCTCCGGGCCCGACGATCGAGGCGGTGGAGGGCGACAACGTTCGCATATTCGTCACCAACAAGCTGCCCGAGCATACGACGGTGCATTGGCACGGCATGATCTTGCCGAGTGGCATGGATGGTGTCGGCGGATTGACACAGCCGCACATCAAGCCCGGCAAGACATTCGTCTACGAGTTCGTGCTGAAGAAGAGCGGGACATTCATGTATCACCCGCACTCCGACGAAATGGTGCAGATGGCGATGGGCATGATGGGAATGTTCATTGTCCACCCGCGCGATCCATCCTTCCGTCCGGTCGATCGCGACTTCGTCTTCATCATGAGCACCTACGATATCGACCCCGGCACCTATTTGCCGAAGGTCAACGAGATGACCGACTTCAACATGTGGACCTGGAACAGCCGCGTGTTTCCCGGCATCGACCCGCTTCCCATTCGTCTTGGCGACAAGGTGCGAGTCCGTATCGGCAATCTCACCATGACCAACCATCCGATTCATGTTCACGGCCACGATATCCGCGTGAGTTGTACGGACGGCGGCTGGGTTCCTGAAAGCGCGCAATGGCCGGAAACGACCATCGATGTACCCGTCGGCGCCATCCGTGCATTCGACATGCTGGCCGACAACCCCGGGGACTGGGCATTCCACTGTCACAAATCGCACCACACCATGAACGCCATGGGGCACGATATGCGCAACCTGATCGGTGTATCGCGGAAGGATTTGGCGAAAGCGGTCGGAAAACTTGCGCCCGACGCTATGGTGATGGGGGAGACCGGAATGGCCATGGGCGACATGGAGATGCCGGCGCCAGACAATACGCTCCCGATGATGACCGGCACCGGTCAATTCGGCCCGATCGAGATGGGCGGAATGTTCACGGTGATGAAGATCCGCGAAGGCATGGCGCGCGACGATTACAGCGATCCAGGAGCCTACAACTATCCACCGGGCACCGTCGCATACGAAATCGACGCTCCAGCGGCCGAACCAGCCCGTCAGAAGAGCGACAAGGGTGATCCGGGAGTTGCAAAGATGAAAGGTATGAAGGGTATGAAAATGAAGGGGATGTAGACATATCGCGGTACGAGGAAAACCGCGAATTTACCAAGGAGATTTGACGTGAAAATACCCTTTCGAAAGATCGTTGCATTGTCTGTCCTGATGTCGCTCTTGGCTCTGGCCGGTGATCGGTGACATTCGCAATGAGAGGGGCAGCAATGGACGAGCGTCAGATTGACAACGTGCCGGATGATGTCTGGCACGCGGCGATGGGGACATTCGCAGACGTTCACTATGAACAGACCGCGATCTATGGCGCGGGACAACGGGGCGAGCGATCGAGCCACATTCTTCTGCGGCGCGAGGGCGCGCCTTTTGCAGGCGCGCGGATTGGCCTCTATCTGGTGCCTTATCTACGGCGAGGCATGGCGCTTGTCCGTTTCGCGCCGTTCTGGCGATCGTTCGATGATGATGCTTTCGATCCCGAGCGCTACAGGAAAGCGGTCGGAGCGCTTGTGGATGAATATTGCCGCCGCCGAAAGCTTTACCTCGTCCTTCGGCCGCGGCCGCATCCGGATTTCTATCCGGTCGAAGCTGAAATTCTCGCCGGGATGGGACTGTCGAACTCTGCGTCGTCCATGCTCGATCGCTATTTCGTCGATGCGAGCCTCGATGAGATCGAGCAGCACAAAAGCCTGGATCAGCGATGGCGCTATAATCTCCGCAAGGGACTCGCGCATAATCTCGATATCCGGATCAGCGACACGCCGGCTGACATCAAGACGTTTCAGGACATCTATGCCGAGATGGTCCGGCGCAAGAACCTGAACTACCCGGGTGTCGATCTGCCCGATTCCATTCCGGACCTGATGCAGCTTCCGGAGCGGATGAAAATGCGCATCGCGCTGGCGTATCACGAGGGGAGGCCGATCGGCGGCATCGCATTCAGCGTTGTGGGTGATCTTGCTTACTACGTGTTCGGCGCGACCAGCGACGAAGCGACTGCGCTGCACGCCGGCTATGTGATGCAATGGCATGTCATGCGTTGGCTGCGGGAGAATTCCAAAGTGCGCTGGTATGAGCTCGGCGGCCCTGGCGATCCGGGCATTCGTCAGTTCAAGAAAGGACTCGCCGGCAAGCGGGGCGTTTTGCTCGCTGTCCAGGAATTTCACTACTGCACGGACGTGACCGCGCGAATGGTCGTGAAAGGGCTGTTCGCCGCGCGCGATGCGCGTAACCGGATCCAACGCTGGCAGCGTGAAAGGCGGCCTTCCGAAGGAAGGCGCAATAACTGAGGAGAAGTGAAGATGAAGTCACGCAAGTTCATAACAGGAATGTTCGCCTTTTCTCTCGCCATGTCATCTGCTGCGAGTATGGCGCAGGCGGATATGGTGAAAGGTGAAGTCAAGAAGATTGACGAGTCCGCCGGCAAGATCACCCTGAAGCATGGCCCGATCAAAAGCCTGGATATGAACGAGGGCATGACCATGGTGTTCCGCGTTCAGGACCCAGCGATGCTCAAGCGGGTGAAGGCCGGTGACAAGGTCCAGTTCAAGGCAGAGCGAACCGCCTCCGGCATCACCGTCACCAAGATGCAGAAGAGCAATTAGAGCCAGAGAGTGCGGCGTGGCGGCCATAGCCGTCGTGCCGCACCTAGCACATTGTGGAATGCGAGCATTGCTCCGCGTCCAACACTCAAACGAGAAATGAGATGCCGAACATATCGATAATGATCTTTGCAATCATCGTCGCGGTTTTTTCGGGTGGGGTTGCTCTTGCCCATCCCCAGCTCCAGACGTCCGAACCTGCCGCCGGTGCAGCCACAACATCACCCAAGCAGATCAGAATTACGTTCAACGAAGCGGTCATTCCCAAATTTTCCGGCATTGAGATCAAGGACAAGACAGGTCGAGTGGTTGCGACCGGAAAGTCGCAGACCGACTCTGCCGACAAGAAGCGGCTGGTGGTGCCGGTGAACGAGGAACTGGCCCCGGGCGACTACAAGGTCGAGTGGCACGCTGTTTCCGATGACACTCATCGTATCAAGGGAACATATTCTTTCAGCGTGAGCCGTTAATGATCGAAGCAGGGCTTATTCTCGCGCGGCTTTCGCACTATATCGCGACGACAGCTCTCGCCGGTCTGTCGTTCTTTCCGGTTTACGCTTATGTCGGTGCTGAACCGGAGGCTGTCGTTCGGTGGCGACGCGGATTGGTTCTTTGGGCCGCCATTGCCGCGCTATTGAGTGGCCTGTGCTGGTTTGCGTTTGCTGTCGCCGGTATGGGCGGTAGCCTCGGCGATCTCGTTGATACCGAAATGCTGCAAACGGTTGTCCGGGATACCAGCTTCGGCAACGTATGGGCGTCGCGGATGCTTTTAGCGGCCGTCATCGTTGGGGTGGCGGCATGGGATGTTCGCTCACATGCGGCAGCTCATCATCGGTTCTCGATAATGCCGCTTCTTGCGGCGGTTCTTCTGATGTCATTGGCGGGAACGGGGCATACCCAGGTCGAGGAGGGGTGGACTGGCGTCATTCACATGATGTCGGACAGTACACACCTTCTCGCTGCGGGTGCCTGGCTCGGTGGGCTCATTCCGCTGGCTGCGATCCTGCGGCGCTCAGGAAGATTGAACCTGAACGTAGCGCCGAAGGGGGTGGATCAGATTCTGCTGCGGTTCTCCGGCATGGGATATGTCGCTGTTGCAACATTGGTGGGATCGGGCCTCGTCAACAGCTGGTTTCTTGTGGAATCGTTTTCGAGATTGCTGACGACCTCCTATGGTCAAATTCTTCTGGCAAAGCTTGCGTTGTTCGGAGGAATGCTCGCGCTCGCGGTCGCGAACCGGTTCTGGCTCGTCCCATCGATGAGCAAGATTCGGCCGGGCGCGACCAGCGAATGGGCGGAGTGGTCCAATAGGTTGCGTCGCCATGTCCTCGGAGAGCAGCTTTTGGGATGGATGGTTATCGCGGTCGTCAGCATCCTTGGTACCATGCAGCCGGCTGCGGGGCAGTGAGAGAACCGCGCCCAACGCCTGTTTGGTTGGGACACTAAAGTCGCTTCGCTTCGTTTGCGAACGCTTGCTGGAACGAGGCAAGATCCGCATCGGAAATATCGGAAACAGCGATATAGGTGAAGCCTGCGTCGCGCCAACTCAGTACGTGATAGCCAGCGATCTTGATGTCAGGGATCGTTTGATCTGCGGGGAGGATCGTCAGACTAATAACGTGCGCCGCGTGCTTGTAAACGATCGTCGGAACCGGTCGGTGTCCGATGACATCGATGCGGCCACCGACAAGCGTGAATCCGGCAGCAGAGAGGTCAACCACCGCCGGCGATTCCGGCAAGCGTGTGGTGAACCATGGTTTGACCGTGTGCCGGTCCGATGAGGCGATATCGAATGGCTGCGGCGCCAGCAGGCTTCGAATATGATTTCCGACGAGGACGCTCGCCGTGTCACTATGAACCTGGTAGCGCTTTACGACCGTCATCGCCGCGCTGCCCGCCAGCGCACCGATCAACAGACAGGCAGCTAAAGCTCGCCACGTCCAGAGATTGCCACGGCGCGGCGCCCCGATTGCTGACGTCACTCGGGATTCCAGGTCCGACGGAATGGTTTCGGCGGGGATTGCGCGAAGGCTACGTCTAAGCGACATCACGTGCTCGTAGCTGTCACGCAATCCTGCATCAGCAGCCAGACGACGTTCGAACTCCGCCGTCGCGGTGGCGTCGAGTTCGCCGTCGCAATACGCTTGCAATGTCAACTGATCGTCATTGTGCGTGGATGACGTCATGGCCTGCTATGCCTCAACATTTCGATCAGCATTTGACGGGCGCGCGACAGGCGCGACATCACCGTGCCGATCGGCAAGTGCGTAACCTCGCCAATATCCCGATAGTTCAGCTCGTGCATTTCGCGTAAGATGATGATTTCGCGAAACAGAACAGGCAACGCGGCCACCGCATCACGGACTTCTTCCGTGGTGGTCTTGAGGATCGCGATGTCCTCCGGCGTCTTTACCTTGTCGCCGTCGAGACTTTCGTGCTCCAGATTTTTCCGATCGGCAACGGCAAGATCCTCGGTGAAGATAATGTCCTTTGGCCTGTTCTTCATCAGCCAGCTATAGGCGGTGTTCCGGACAATCGTTAGGCTCCACGCGCGCGCATTGACGGCTTCAAAGGTCCGGATTCCGCGGAACGCGCGGATAGCGGCGTCCTGCACCACATCCTCGGCATCGCTCACGCTGCCGGTCAACGATCGCGCGAGACGAAAGGCCTCCGGCAGGTATGGCAGGAATACCTCGTCGAAGAGAGCTTTATCGTCTTTATCCCGCACGGCAATTCCACTGTTTTGCTGCGGTCAAGCGCCCGGGCCGCGAAGGCTTTCCAGCATACTGCTCGCTCTTGAGGCGGATTCCAACCGGATACCGGCTTAGCAATCGAGGGTTCAAGAGGTCGTGTGTCTCAAGGCTTTACGATCACTTGTCCTGTCATGAACGGGTGAAGGCCGCAAATGTAACTGAACTCTCCAGGTGTCGTGAACGTGAATGAATAGGAATCGTTGGTGTCGAGTGCCTTGGTGCGGAACGCCTTGTTCTTCTCGACGACAGTATGCGGAATGTCGTCGCGGTTGACCCAGGTGACGACGGTGCCGATCGGAACGGTCAGTACGGGGGGAGTAAAGGTGAAGTTGTCGATGGTGATGGTGGTTGTCGAGTCTTGCGCCGCGGATGCCTGCATGGCGACTGCGGCACCAGTCAATAAACCCGCCGCAATTGCGATCATGATCGCAAGCCGGAATCCGAGATCTTTCGTCGGCACACGAACACCATTTTTCATGCTACGATCTCCCAACCTTAGGACGCGAGCGTCGCATCGACGATAGCGAGTGGCTTGTTGCCCTGACGCAGCGTAACGGTGGATAGTCCGAGCAGGCTCCGCAGTTTTTCGGCGGGCACGACCATAGGCCCCGGTGAGGGCGCTGTGCCCGGCGCAGGTTGCGGGAAAGCTGTCGACAGCGCGGTATGGAAAGTCATGTTGCCTTCCACCTTCTGCGCCAGTTGATGAATGTGCCCGTTCAAAACCGTGACGGAGCCGAACCGCTTCAGCAGCGCAAGCGCACGTTGGCCATCCGCCGTGCCCCATCCCCATTGCTGGTAAAGCACATAGAGGGGGATGTGCGCGAAGACGACAATCGGCGTGCTGGCCGATTTGTCTTTGAGGTCATCTTCAAGCCACGCCAGCTGCTCTGCGCCCAGGTTGCCGAGGCCGCCGGCCTTCAGATCGACAACGTTGACGAGCCCGACGAAGTGAACGCCATGATCGTCAAAGCTGTACCAGCCAGCGCCTTTCGTCCCTTTGCCGTACCGGTCGAGATACGCTTTGCCCTGATCTTCGTCGATAATGTCATGTTCGCCAGGGACGTAATGCATCCGCAGCGCGGTCTCTGAGAAAACCTTGTCGGCATTGTCAAATTCCGTCGGTTTCGACAGATGGGTGATATCACCGGTGTGGATAATGAATGACGGTTTCGCCGTTATCGCTTTCACTTTCGCAACGGCTTCGCGCAACGTGGCAAGGGCATCCGGGTTGGCGGCTTTGTTGAAGCCGATGTGGCTGTCGCTCATCTGGAGAAAACTGAATCCAGTCGCATCGGCGGCCTGGGCTTCGCCGAGCAAGCCGTTGGCGACCGGGACACCACCACACATGGTCCAGAGCACGCCGGTTCCCGCCCACACCATGCACTCAAGCGTGTGGCGACGGTTCAGTTGGGGGGCACCGTCTTCTGTTCGCTTCCTGCTCATAACGCGTCCTCCACCGTGAAAAGAACTCACGAATGGAAGACTCGAGCTGCGCCAGATTTATTCCCGCCCGTTCGGATTCGGGCGCATTGACCAAAAGCCGACCTCGAGAGTGGAGGGGTTATTCCGCAGCACCTTCGAGAGTTGGCACCTCGGCACTCCGGGGCGGCTCCGGTACCTGACATCCCGTTGCGCAGCAGCGGCCGGGCTGTTTGGAGACGCGACGGCCCTCATCGAGAATTCCGCGATCGAGAAGGCCCTCTACCAACTCAGCCTTCTCCATGACTGGATAGTTGCGCCAGATCTCGCGCTTCATTGCTTCGGGTGAACCGCCGCCGTGTAGCGAGATCACCGAGTACCAGCCGGCCTGATGCGAGATCGTCAGATCCTCAATGAAGCGGGCCACCTCGGCGCGTTGTTCAGCGGGGATATCGGGTCGCCCGCCCATCACGGCAGCAAGGGATGCCTTGGTCTCGGGATTGTGATCTTCGTCCGGGCCAGGCAGGGCGACGATCAGGCCACCAGAGACGTAATGGGCCACGCGGTGCATGTCGTAGATTTTGGTGGCGAGGAGCAGCTTGCCGATGTTGGAGAATACAGCGTCCGGCATCACCGATCCGGCGGGGTCCTTCGTGCAGTAGACTGACGATGCGACGCCGCAGGCGTAGAAGCTTTCGGTGATGGTGATGAGCTCGACCATCGCTTCACGAATGTGGGCGTGACGTTCAACGTCGAGCCCGTTGGCTTCGATCATCAAGGCGCCGGCCCCGATCAGGAGGTCGCCAAATCCGGCGCGAGCTCCGATGCAGGAATGCCGATGATGCGTTGCGTAGGATGTGGTGAGGACACCGCCTTCCTCGGTTTCGCCCGCAAGGAAGACGCGATCATGCGGAACGAAGACATCATCGAAGATCACGACGCCGACCGACTGACCGTATTTGGCGGAGAATTTTGCGGAAGCTTCGCCGGGGCGGCCCGCCGGGCGGGCGATGATCGTGACGCCGGGCGCATCGCAGGGCACGGCGCAGCACACTGCGAAGTCCTTGTCCTCCGGAGCGTGGGTGCGGCACGGCATGACGAGAAACTCGTGCATATACGGCGCGCCGGTCACGATTGCCTTGGTGCCACGGATGACGATGCCGTCCTTCCGCCGTTCCTTGATGTGAACATAGACGTCCGGATTGAGCTGCTTGCCCGGGCGCTTGGACCGGTCGCCCTTGGCGTCGGTCATCGCAACGCCGAGCGTGAGGTCCTTGTCCTGGACCTCGTGAAGATAAGCGAGGAAGCGTTGACTGTAGTCGGTACCGTGACGATCGTCCGTCAGGCTTGTCGCCTGATAGATTCCGTTGAGCGCGTCGTGGGTGAGATAGCGCTGGGCGCAGCCGGAGGTCCTGCAGACCAGACGCACGGCCTCGAGCTTGAACAGCAGATCCTGCGAGGTCTCGTTGATGTGCAGCATCCGGTTGACGGTTTTGCCGGATGTGCCTTGCTGCGCCGTCATGATTGACACGTGCTCCTTCTGGAGCGCGAAATCGTAGGTGACGCCGACGCCCGCGATTCCGGGTGCGAGCAGGGGCTCGTCGGCCACGCTCTCCACGGCGTTCCCGTTCACGAACACGCGCGGCTTGTAGGCGCGAAGGGATTCCCGGTAGTCGGCAGCGGACATCATCAGCATAGCGCGTCTCCCTTGTTCAAATAATTGAACAATGTTAGAATTCTTAACACTGTCGGAAAGTCCGTCAAGTGAAAGTCAGAGGACGCATGGTCGAGAAGCGACGGAGCCGGCGAGAGGCTGTCAGCGGGCATAAGCGCGAGCTTATTCTGGAAGCCGCAAAGCAGGTCTTTGCCGAGGAGGGGCTGGAAGGCGCGAGCCTGAGGGCGATCGCGGTTCGTGCCGGGTACACGCCCGCCGCGCTTTACTTTCATTTTGAATCGAAGGAAGCGATCTATGCGGAGGTTCTGAATGCTTCGCTCGCGTCGCTGGGAGATGCGGTTGATCGGGCGGTCGCGCAGACAAGGACGCCGCAACAGAAGCTAAAAGCCGCGGCGATGGCGTTCTTCCGGTTCTATGCGGAGAATCCGCGGGATCTCGATCTGGGCTTTTACCTGTTCCGCGGCGGCATGAAGCCTGCGGGTCTCGGACATGAGCGGGACGAGAGGCTGAACGCCGCCCTGGAGATTGCGCTGCGGCCGATTTCCGAAGCTGCGATCGAACTCGGCGCCTCGCGGCAGAAGGCCAATCTGTTGATGGTCGATTGCTTCGCTCATGCCACTGGGCTTCTATTGTTGCTGCATACGGGGCGCATCCGGATGTTCGGGGCCTCGGCGCCGGACCTGATGGAGACTTACGTCAAGGATCGGATCGCCCACCTTTCGGAAAGATGAAAGTGATGCTGACGATCAACCCCAATCGTTCGTTGCTTCTGGTCGTCGATTTCCAGTCGCGACTGATGCCAGCAATTCACGACGGCGACATCGCCGTCCGGAACGCGAAGCGCCTGATCGAGATGGCGGGGCTGGTCGATATTCCGTGCATGTTCACCGAACAGAACGCCAGGGGCCTCGGATCGACGGTCAAAGAGTTGCCGGTTGAAAAGGGACAGTTGATCCACAAGCAGTTCTTTGATGCCTGCAGGGAAGGCGGTTTTCTCGACCATGTTCCTGCCGATGCGCACGTGGTCGTTGTCGGCTGTGAATCCCACGTTTGTGTTCAGCAGACGGTGCTCGGCCTTCTTGATGCGTCCCGCAAAACTTTCATCGTGCGCGACGCGCTGGGCTCGCGCCACCCGGAAGACAAGGAAACCGCGGTCCGACGCATGGAACATCATGGCGCCGAGGTCGTCACGACCGAGATGGTCGTGTTCGAATGGCTGCAGACGGCGGATCATCCGCAGTTCCGGCAGGCGATCAGCCTCATCAAGTGAGATAGCTGGCTCCGCCAGCTTGGTGCCTTTGCGCCGTGCCTTAGCGAAGGCAATCGCGTGATGGCGCCGCCGCGCCGGATGGCGTAAAGTCCTATTCTCGTTTCGCCTGTCGTTCAGTGCACGCGCTGCATGATCGCCGTCGCCGCGGTCCCGCGCAGCCCAACTGGTGAAGGAGAAATCTGATGTATGCAGCCATTCGTCAGGGCAAAGCCAGGGCCGGACACGCCGAAGAGCTCGCGCGCAAGATCAAGGAGGGTGCGATCCCGATCATCAGCGATGTCGAGGGCTTCATGGCTTACTATGTGGTCTACGCGCCGGACGACACTGTGACAGCGATCAGTATCTTCAACAACCATGCGGGCGCGGAGGAATCGAACCGGCGCGCGATCCCATGGATCGAAGAGAATCTCGCGCCTCTGCTCACTGGGTCTGCCACGGCCGTCGCGGGGCCGGTGATCGTTCACACGCTGGCGTAGGGGTGGCCAAGAGCGTCGGCGGTCGGAAAATCATGCCGAGTTTCGTCATGTTTGAATTGGGGCCGTTTCGTGATGCGTCATTTTCGAGATTGGCGCGGGATGCAGCGCGCCTGAATCCACTGCTCGTCGCCGGACAGATGCTCGCATCCGTCACAGCTAGGCCTTTTTCACGAATTCCGATTTCAGATTCATGGCTCCGATGCCGTCGATCTTGCAGGCGATGTTGTGTCCGTCGGCCGCGTCTGTCAGGCGGATATTCCTGACCTTTGTGCCTCCCTTAAGAACCGCCGACGCGCCCTTGACCTTGAGGTCCTTGATGACGATGACGCTGTCTCCATCCGCAAGCACGTTGCCATGGGCATCGCGCACGCCTGCCGCGTGCGAGGCTTCTGTGCCTGCGTCGGCGTCTCCGGCGTTCCATTCGTGAGCGCACTCCGGACAGACCCACAGGTCGCGATCCTGATAGGTGTGCTCGGAATTGCATTTCGGGCAGTTCATGGCGTCGTCCATCCTCGATCTCGTATTCGTCCGGCACATGTAGCTGGTTTTGCTCGAGGACAAAACATCCGCGACAAGTTCTTTTATCGCCGGCTTTTCTGATAACCGATGAGGTGCGGGGTTGCAGATCATCAGCAACGTGGAAGTCGCTGGCCACGACCTGACCTGCGCCAGGTTGTGACGGTCACGGCCTGGGAAGTGGGGCGGGGCGAGCTCTCCGTTCGTCATGGCCGGGCTTGTCCCGGCCATCCACGTTTGTCGTGCCGGATCGTTTAAGCGAAGACGTGGATCACCGGGACAAGCCCGGTGATGACGGAGGTGGGTGTCGCGGACCGTTTGGGTCGTAGCCGGTATGGAGCGAAGCGCAATGCGGGGAAATGTATCTGGAGACAATGCTGTCCCGTATTTCGCCGCGCCCCATCCGGGCTACGGTTGCTATAAAATTTTTTTGAGATTTCGCTCGCAGCGTTCAATCCTCCGCGATGATCACTTCCGCTTTTAGACAAAATAAACGTGTAGCGATCGTCATCTTGAAAAACGAGTTTATGGTGTTTGCCATCGTCTGAAATCGAGAACCCTAACTCTTCCAAGCCACGTTTTACTTTCGCGTCCAGACTTCTGTAACCGCGCAATAAGTCTTTTATTGCAACTCGTTTTTCTTCAGCGAAGTTTGTCGGCGGTGCGTTCTCGATAATAGCTCTTAATACGTGTGATCGACGGCTCCCTTCTTGCAATCTACTTTCGGCGTCATGCAAGGCGTCTAAGACGATCTGAGTTATTTCATTAGTGTAAAGGTCGCGCTCCAGACCAGTTTGCAGAACTACCCCTCGATTCAGGGATGGATTCGCTTCATGCTTTCGTATCTCGGCCTGGAGGCGTGAAATTTCCTTTTCGGCGTCTAGGATACGTTGTTCCTTCGCTTTCATATCGGCGTCAAATACCTCAATGTATTTGTCGAGCTCGACTGATCCGGATTCCTTCAGCGCATTGTAAGCAACTTTAGAAGAGGCTTCTTCTAGTGCTGACCAAGTACAACGAACCAGCGGGCGCCGATTTGTTAAGGCTATTCGCACCTCTTCAACTAATGCCTTCTTAAGGGTTGCGGCATCATCGAACTCACGACCTAGAAAGAAAGATCGTCTGCCTTGACCGTTCGGCCAATATATTCCGATCCCGCCGCCATAAACATTCTCTGAGTTCACTTCGATTTGTAATCGGCGAGAGAATGGTCGATTTGGCTCAACGATGACATGGGCCATACCAGCGAGGCTGTGCGCAAGAAACTTGACGCCATGAACGTATGAGCCATCGACCCGCAACTGACGTACACCACAGGCAAATGGCATCCTGCTTCGCCTGCGATAAGACTTGAGGCGAGAGCAATTTCGCCATTTGTCAGAAACCTTGGCTCGTCTGAAACAAGTAAGTTCCCATCAAGACCTCCTCCAAGCCTTTCAAGAAGCGTTCGCACAACAACTGGTTTTTTAGCAGGTGGAAGTCGAACTGCTGGATGATGCGACTCTCGTGATGTTCGTATGCTGACCCACGCATCAGATGGTGAGCGCGAAAGGACAATAGTCGTTTCCCAAGTCAGTTCGCCGTCGAAATTGATGTGACGTACTGCAGAGGCATCTTCATTGGCGGTAGAAACGGAGAGGGAGACAATTTTTTCACCGCCATTGGTCGTGCTCCAGCTTCCTGACATAGGCATCTCGTCGAGCTGGGCGGCGGTAAATCTTGTATGAGGTGAGTGAAGTATCCAATGTTTTACTGCTTCGACGAAGTCGCGCGGTGTCTGGCTCACATCAATTGGAAATTCTGTTGCGAATGATAGCACTTTCCAATCCTACATTCGTTTTCAATGATGACGTTTTTCCATGTACTCTTTTATCAAAAAAATGAAGACGGCGGCGAGCGCAAGCTCGCCGCCGTAAAACGATAGTGGGTGGTGAGCGGTAATTAACTACACCCCGTCGTGGACCCACACGTGTCGCACTTCATACAGGTGCCGTTGCGCACCAGGGTGAAGTTCGAGCACTCGGTGCACATGTCGCCTTCGTAGCCGCGGGCTTTGGCTTCGGCGCGGCGCTCGGCCTTGGTCGGCGCGGCGGATGTTACCGCAGCGGTGCCGGCCTTGCTCCAGTTCTGTCCTTGAAGAGCCTGTGCTTCGAGCTTTTCCGTCGGCGACAGGTCGCGCTCGGGCTCTGCGGTCTTCAACGCGGTCGCGCCTTCGGCAACATCGCCGTGCCGCGCGGTCGCGCCGCCTGAGGCAATCGCGGTGACGTTGCTCGCGGCGACTGCATCGGCGCCGGCATGTGCCCCCCCTTGCATGACCACGAGCTTGTCGGTGCGCGAGCGGGTCAGGCCTTTCGACAGATACTTCGCTGCCGGGTTGGTCTCCGCGGTCTTGCCTTCGGCGACGCCCTTGCCGAGCGCATCGAAGCCGCCTTCGGCGGGATCGACATGGGCAAGGTCGAAGCGCGACAGATAGCTGACCGCGAGTTCACGGAACACGTAGTCGAGGATCGAGGTTGCGAACTTGATGGTGTCGTTGCCCTGCACCGGGCCCGACGGTTCGAAGCGGGTGAAGGTGAAGGCGTCGACGTATTCGTCGAGCGGCACGCCGTATTGCAGGCCCAATGAAACTGCAATCGCGAAATTGTTGATGAAGGAGCGCAGCGCCGCGCCTTCCTTGTGCATGTCGATGAAGATCTCGCCGAGCCGGCCGTCGTCGTATTCGCCGGTGCGCAGGTAGACCTTGTGGCCGCCGATCACCGCCTTCTGGGTATAGCCCTTGCGGCGGTCGGGCATGCGCTCGCGCTCGTGCATCACCACAATGCGTTCGACCAGCCGCTCCACGATCTTCTCGGATACCTGCGCGGCGCGCGCCGCCATCGGCTTGTCGATCAGCGCGTCGAGCGCTTCGTCGTCGTCCTCGTCGTCGGCGATCAGTTGGGCGTTGAGCGGCTGCGACAGTTTTGAGCCGTCGCGGTAGAGTGCGTTGGCCTTCAGGCCGAGTTTCCACGACAGCAGGTAGGCGGACTTGCAGTCCTCCACCGTCGCCTCGTTCGGCATGTTGATGGTTTTTGAGATCGCGCCGGAGATGAACGGCTGCGACGCCGCCATCATGCGGATGTGGCTCTCCACCGACAGATAGCGCTTGCCGATCTTGCCGCACGGGTTGGCGCAGTCGAACACCGGATAATGCTCGGCCTTGAGGTGCGGCGCGCTCTCGACCGTCATCGCACCGCAGATGTGGATGTTGGCGGCCTCGATCTCGCGCCTGGTGAAGCCGACCGCGGTGAGCAGGTCGAAATCGGGGGCGGCGAGCGCCTCGGCGTCGATGCCGAGCGTATCGCGGATGAAATCCTCGCCAAACGTCCACTTGTTGAACACGAACTTGATGTCGAAGGCCGACGGCAACAGCTTTTCGACCTTGGCGATGGCCTCGTCGGTAAAGCCCTTCGCTTTCAGCGTCGCGGTGTTGATGCCCGGCGCGTTGGAGAGCGAGCCGTGGCCGACGGCGTAAGCCTCGATTTCGGCGATCTCGCTTTCACGATAGCCGAGCGCGCGCAGCGCTTCCGGCACGGCGCGGTTGATGATCTTGAAGTAGCCGCCGCCGGCGAGCTTCTTGAACTTGACCAGCGCGAAATCGGGCTCGATGCCGGTGGTGTCGCAATCCATGACGAGGCCGATGGTGCCGGTCGGCGCCACCACCGTGGTCTGGGCGTTGCGGTAGCCGTGCTGTTCGCCCTCGGTCAGCGCCTTGTCCCAGGCCGCCTTGGCGTGCGCGACGAGATCGGCCTGCGGGCAGCTTGCGTGATCGAACGGCACCGGATTGACGGCCAGCGCCTCATAGCCGCCGGTCTCGCCATGCGCGGCACGGCGATGGTTGCGGATCACGCGCAGCATGTGCGCCGCGTTCTTCTTGTGGCCGGGGAAGGTGCCAAGCTCCTTCGCCATCTCGGCGGAGGTGGCGTAGGCGGTGCCGGTCATGATCGCGGTCAGCGCGCCGCACAGCGCGCGGCCTTCCTTGGAGTCGTAGGGCAGGCCCATGGTCATCAAGAGGCCGCCGATGTTGGCGTAGCCAAGGCCCAGCGTGCGGAACTCGTAGGACAGCTCCGCGATCGCCTTCGACGGGAATTGCGCCATCATGACCGAGATTTCGAGCACGATCGTCCACAGCCGGCACAGATGCTCGTAGGCATCGGCGTCGAAGCGGCGGGTGTGGGTGTCGTAGAACGTCAGCAGGTTGGCGGAGGCGAGGTTGCACGCCGTGTCGTCGAGGAACATGTATTCCGAGCACGGGTTCGACGCGCGGATGTCGCCGGACGCCTTGCAGGTGTGCCAGTCGTTCATCGTGGTGTTGAAGTGCAGGCCCGGATCGGCCGAGGCCCATGCGGCGTGGCCGATCTTCTCCCACAGATCGCGGGCCTTCAGCGTTTTGGTCACCTTGCCGGTGGTGCGCCCGATCAGACTCCAATCGCCGTCGGTTTCCACCGCGCGCAGAAAATCGTCCTTCAGCGACACCGAGTTGTTGGAGTTCTGGCCGGACACGGTGAGATAGGCTTCGCTGTCCCAGTCGGTGTCGTAGACCGGGAAGTCGATGTCCTTGTAGCCTTGTTTGGCGAACTGGATGACGCGCTTGATGTAGTTGTCGGGAACCAGCGCGCGGCGGGCGAGCTTGATCTCGCGGCGCAGCGCCGGGTTCTTCTCCGGCAGGAAGCAGTCGTCGCCGGAGCCCTCGCAGTTGACGCAGGCGCGCATCACCGCCTTCAGGTGCTTCTGGTTGATCTTGGAGCCGGTGACGAGGGCGGCGACCTTCTGCTCCTCGCGCACCTTCCAGTCGATATACTGCTCGATGTCCGGATGATCGACATCGACCACCACCATCTTGGCGGCGCGGCGCGTGGTGCCGCCGCTCTTGATGGCACCGGCGGCGCGGTCGCCGATCTTGAGGAAGCTCATCAGGCCGCTTGAGCGGCCGCCGCCGGACAGCCGCTCGCCTTCGCCGCGTAGTCGCGAGAAGTTCGAGCCGGTGCCGGAGCCGTATTTGAACAGGCGCGCCTCGCGCACCCACAGGTCCATGATGCCGCCCTCGTTGACGAGGTCGTCCTCGATGCCCTGGATGAAGCAAGCGTGCGGCTGCGGATGCTCGTAGGCCGATTTGGATTTGGTCAGCTTGCCGGTCTTCCAGTCGACATAGAAGTGGCCCTGGCCGGGGCCGTCGACGCCATAGGCCCAGTGCAGGCCGGTGTTGAACCACTGCGGCGAATTCGGCGCGACCATCTGCTTGGCAAGCATGAAGCGCAGCTCGTCGTAGAAGGCGCGGGCGTCGTCCTCGGAGGTGAAGTAGCCGCCTTTCCAGCCCCAGTAGGTCCAGCAGCCGGCGAGACGATCAAACACCTGCTTGGACGAATGCTCGCCGCCGAAACGCTCGGCCTCGGGCAGGGCGGCGAGGGCATCGGTGTCGGGGACGGAGCGCCACAGCCACGACGGGACGGTTTCTTCCTCGACCTTCTTCAGGACCTTGGCGACACCGGCCTTGCGGAAATACTTCTGCGCGAGGACGTCGGAGGCGACCTGCGACCAGAACTCCGGCACCTCGACGTTCTCAAGGCGGAACACCACTGAGCCGTCGGGGTTGCGAATCTCACTCGTGGTCAGTCGGAAGTCGATCCCGGCGTAGGGAGACTGACCGTCATTGGTGTAGCGGCGTTCAATTCGCATCGTAGTGCCCCGTCTCGTTGTCCGGCGCCCTCAAAAGGTATGCCGGCGATTCCAATTTTGCGACCCGTTGGCCGCTGCTCGGCCGGTGACCGGCCTGTTCATCTCTGGTGAGCAAGGCAGGATCCCCAGAACCCCGATGCTCAAACGCCCCAAAACACCTGTTTCTTGACCACGTGAGCGAACCCCGCGGCTGCTTGTCCGGGGCTGCTGCCCCGTTCGCAAAATCGCGCAGACACGTCCGCTATCCGTAGCCAAGACCGGCTTGACGGAGGTGTCTGTCGACCCTTTCAGGATTTTGCCCGGCGAGACCGAAAACACCCGCGCCGAACAGGTCCAAAGCTAGGCCGACTCCCGCTAACCCGTCAAGGATTAGTGCTGAGGTCTGAATCAAATACTAAATATGGTGGAAAATGGGGATTGCCAGCGGAAAAAGTCATCGCCGGGGAGAGCCGCAGTGCGGGAAGTATCGGTGAGTCCTTGCTGAATCCAAAGCCCGATTCTGGGCTCTCGCAGGTTCCTTCCCATCTTCTTTCGCGATGCTCGCAAAACGCTGTTCGGGTATGCACGCGTTCGTCGCTTTTCGGGTGGATCATCGTGGTTCCACGTGGTCTTTCTCCCCGTCATCCACATGTTGTGGAGCGATCCGGGAGACCGTCGTGAACAAACCTGTTGAAGCCGGGTCGCTGTCCGAATCGATCCCCGCTCCACCGTCAGGTGCGCCCGCGGGTGGAAGCCGGCTGGCGGGGTTGCTCCTGCTTCTGACGACTTCGGTTGGTTGGGGCTTGAACTGGCCGGTCACCAAACGGCTCCTCGCCGAATTGCCGCCGCTGACACTGCGGGGTGGATCGGGGCTGATCGGCGCAGTGCTGATTGCAGGCATCGCCATTGCCTTCAAACAGAAGCTGCGCGTGCCACGGGATCAGTGGCGGCGGCTCGTGATCCTCTCGATTCTCAATGTCACGTCGTGGATGGCGTTGATGGGGCTTGCGCTTGTTTGGCTTCCCGCCAGCGAGGCCGCAGTACTGGCCTATACGATGCCGGTCTGGGCATCGGTGCTGGCCTGGCCGATTCTCGGCGAGCGCATTTCGCTTGTGAAGGTCATCGCGCTGCTGATGGCGCTTGCCGGGCTGGTCGCACTGATGGGCGGCAGCGGCATCTCCGCCAGCATGGAAAAACTGCCAGGCATCCTATTGGCGCTGGTCGGAGCGTTCGCCTTCGCGCTTGGAACAGTGATCGCGAAGCGCAATCCATTGTCGCTGCCGCCGCTGGTCGCCGCGGCCTGGCAGGTCGGCATCGGATGTTTTCCTGTCGCCATCGCCGGGTTTGCGCTCGAGACGACGCATATCACCGCATTGTCGCCGCTCGGGTGGGCGTTATTCGCGTATTCGGTGCTGATGCAGTTCTGTGTTGCCTATGTCTGCTGGTTCGCCGCGCTGGAGCGTCTTCCGGCATCGATCGCTGCGATCGGGACGACGCTCGTGCCGGTTATCGGCGTGGTTGCGTCCGCCGCGGCGCTTGGCGAGCCGCTGGGACCGGGGCAGATCGCAGCCCTCGTATTCATCATCGCCGGCGTGATGCTGGCGACGCGATCCTGATCGTATTGCCATCAAATGAAACGGCGGCGCCTTCAAGGCGCCGCCGGATCAACGAGGAGTGATGGGCCGTGGTTACGGACAGGGGTGACGCAAACCGTCGTACCCGAGATACGTGCCCGAGGCCGGGTCATAGGACCTGAACCGATTCATGCAGTAGGTGACGCTGTCGTCGTAAGCCGGTGCAGGCGCAGCGTAATAGCCCGGACCGTAGTAATAGGGGCTGGAACCGGCCGCGATCGCGCTTCCGAGCAGCAATCCCGACGCAACGCCCAGACCAACGCCCGCGCCACCCCAGCCGCGCCGATGATAATAGCCGCCGCGCCAGCCACCTCCATGCCAGCCGCCGCCACCGATCACCGGGACTGATCGCCAGCGGACCTGCGTGACATCACTTGAACTCGAAGGGCCCGTCAGCGACGAGGCGACGGGCATGGCGTTGGCGCTCGATGCGACAGCGAGAGGCAGCGACAATGCCAGGAGGGCAATCGCGGAGCCTTGCTTGAAACTCTTCATCTTCGGTACTCCAGATCCATTCCGTAACAGAAACGATCAGGAAAAACGCGCGGGGCGCGCGTATGTTCCCAGATTGAAACCTGCATAATCTTGGATCGGATTCCGGCTCTTGTTGGGCGGTTCCCTCAATGGCCGGCAGGGGCGAGAGTAGGATGATCGCGATCCGCGCGCGATGACCCGGCAAATCCACCAACAACTTCCTGCCGGGTCCGCGGCAGGCCTTCGGGATATTCCTGCTGCAGAAACGCGATCAGTTTTTCGCGCACCTCGCAGCGCAAATCCCACGCCGCCGGGGCGCTTCCGGCGCTGACAAGGGCGCGGATTTCGACCGTACGCTCCTTGGTGTCGCTCACCTGAAGCGCGACGACCCGGCCATCCCAAAGCGGGGACTCGCGCACAACGGCTTCAAGCCTCTCGCGCAGTTTTGCGACGGGCACGCCGTAATCGACGTACAGAAATACCGAACCGATCAAGGCGGACGTTTCGCGGGTCCAGTTCTGGAATGGCTTTTCGATGAAGTAGCTGAGCGGAAGGACCATGCGTCGCCAGTCCCAGAGCTTGATCACCACGAATGTCGTCGTGATTTCCTCGACCGTGCCGTACTCGCCCTCGACGATCACCACGTCATCAAGGCGGATCGGCTGGGTGACCGCGATCTGGATGCCTGCGATCAGATTGGACAAGAGCGGGCGCGCGGCGAGACCGATGGCAAGGCCGGCAACGCCGGCCGAGGCGAACAGGCTGACGCCGTATTGCCGGACAGCTTCGAAACTCATCAAAGCCGCGCCGATCGTCATGATGACGATAAGCACATCGGTGGCGCGCTTCAGGATGCGCACCTGGGTGACGTGCTTTCGCGCCAGCAGATTGTCTTCGATGTCGAGACGGAATTGCTGCAGGTAGACCTGCGACATGATCTGCACCGCCGTCAGCGCGATCCATCCCAGCAAGGCGATGAAGGTGACGTTCAGGATGCCGCCAAGAACGTCGGCGGTCTCGCTGCTGATCGGCGCGACGCGCACGGCGATCGACAGCGCGAGCACCATCAAGCCAAGCCGCAGGGGTCCTTTGCTGTTGGTCAGAAGCGCGCGGACGCGTGGATGTCGCGCGCCGATGGTTTGACGCATGGTCTGGACGATCGCGGTGTGGGCGAGAGATGCCACCAGCAGACCCAGGGCGATGATGAGGGTCGCCACCAGCCAGTTTGGCAGAAGACCGAGCTTTTCGACGACGTAGAGATAGCTGTTCTGGAGGGTTTCGATCATGACCGTTCCGAATGAGGTTCCGGGTCAACGCCTCACGTCGGCAGCGGTTCACGCATTGCATCAAGCCGCTGTTGATGCTGGACAATCGGGCCCGCCAATGTCATCTAGATTCGCGCTCCGGGGTCTTCCCGCGCTGCCTTTTGGAAGTCGGCCATGAAGTTGTTTTTTCTCAGGTTTTTCACGTGGTGGAACGGGTCGACGTTCGGCACCCAGCTGTGGACGCGCCGTTTTGGCGAGCTCGTGGGCACGGACGAAGCCGGCAACCGGTATTACCGGACCAGGGGCGGGAAGGTTGATCCAACCCTTGGTTTCGAGCGCCGCTGGGTAATCTACGAGGGATATGCGGAAGCCACCAAGGTGCCTCCGGCATGGCATGGCTGGCTGCATCACACGGTCGATACGCCGCCGACCGACGAAAACTACACGCCGCGCGAGTGGCAGAAGCCGCATCGCCCAAACCTGACCGGCACACCGGCCGCCTATCGGCCTTCGGGTTCGACGCTTGCCAGCGGCCGTCGGCCGAAGGCGACCGGCGACTATCAGGCGTGGACGCCGGGTCAGTAACCGCATCGCAACGGCGGTATCTCGCGACGATGCCGTCGTCGATCCCCGGACTGACTTGTATCATCGGAGTGACTTGGCGACGCCCTTTCCCCGCCGTAATCGCCATGTTAACCGAAGACCCCTGCGCGCGGCGTATGATCTGTAGAATGTCGCGAGCCCGATTCGCCGAGTGAAGCGCGCATATGTTTCGACCTATCGCCACAGTTCTTTTCGCAAGTTCACTTGCGGCATTGCTGATGCCGCCCGCGGCACCGGTGTATGCGCAGATCGGCAATATCTTTTCGGACCGGCCGCGGCCGCCGGCTTCCGTTCCGCGCGATGAGGAACAGGACGAGGAGGAGGTGCCGGACCTTCCGCACGGGCGCCTGTTGCCGACGCCGTTGCGTCCCGGGCAGGGCGTACCTCCGCCGGGATCGTTCCAAACCCAGCCACTGCCACCGCCTGGCGGTGGTCAGCAAGAGCAGCCGAGCGCCGTGACCACTCCGCCAGGCGCACAGCCGTTGCCGGGTCAGAAGCAGCAGCCACAGCAGCCGCCGAAATCGGCCAACGCGCCGCCGGCGCCAGCCACCCTGCAGCCGGGCGATGAGGTCGTCACCGAGCCCCCCGCGCAGAAGATCATCAACAAGCAGGCGGTGTTCGCCGGTCTCGACAAGATCACCGGCCGCATCATCAAGTTCGATGTTCAGATTGGCGAAACGGTTCAGTTCGGCGCGCTACGGGTGAAGCCTGACGCCTGCTACACGCGCCCCTCGACCGAGGCAGCCAACACCGACGCGTTCGTGGAAGTCGACGAGATTACTCTTCAGAACGAAGTGAAGCGGATTTTCTCGGGATGGATGTTTGCGGCAAGTCCGGGCCTGCATGGTGTCGAGCATCCGATCTATGACATCTGGCTGACCGATTGTAAGGAGCCGCAGTCGACCATCGCGACGACCGAGCAGCCGCAGGCCAAGCCCCCCGCACCTGCGCCTCAGCAGCAGAAGCGCCAGCCGGCCCAGCGGCAGCCTGCTCAGCAGCCGCGTGCTTCGGCTCCGCCGCCTCCACCACCGCCACCGCTTCCCGGATTCCGATAGGTTGATGCTGGCAACTTCGACGGCGTTCGTGACAGGTCAGTCGTGAACGAGCGTTGAGAGTGCTGCCGCGCCACTGATCATCGAGGGCAGGGCGAAGAAGTCCGCTTCTACGCCGATCGCATCATCGAGCAGAACGCGATAGCGATCACGTGGCACCTCAACGGCGCCGAACGTGCGCAGGTGGTCGGTCACATACTGCGTGTCGAGAAGCACGAAACCGCCGGCGATGAGCCGCGCCACCAGATGGACGAGGGCAACCTTTGAGGCGTCACGCGCCCGATGAAACATGCTTTCTCCGAAGAACGCGCCACCGAGTGCCACGCCATAAAGACCGCCGACGAGATTCTCTCCATCCCAGACCTCGACGCTGTGGCAGTGGCCGGTTGCGTGTAGGGCTGAATACAGATCGCGAATCCGGCGATTGATCCAGGTGTCCTCCCGTCCGGCCTGCGGTTCCGCGCAGCCCGCGATCGTCTGTTTGAACGCAGCATCAACGGTCACGCGAAAGACGTCGGAACGCACAGTGCGCGCCAGGCGCGAGGACACACGGAAACCGTTAAGGGGAATGATGCCGCGCAATTCCGGGTCGACCCAGAAGATCGACGGATCGTCAGCGGCTTCGGCCATCGGGAAAATTCCGCAGGCGTAGGCGCGCAGCAGAAGGTCTGGCGTGATCTCAGATGACACGGAATCCCGGGAGCTCATGCGCCATGATAGCAGGCGCGCGGCGATCCTGCGACAGCAACGCCGCTAGGCGGAGGCAGCCACGGGCTTTTCCGGTGTGGCGGATACTCGTTTGAATGTCAGGACCATGCGGGTTCCGGAATGGGCCGGGTCGCGTACGACCTTCGCGTCAAGTTTTGTGGCCATGGCGCCAACGATACGCTGGCCCATGCCGGTCGAGCGGGGGTCCTGCTTGGCCTGGAAACCGACGCCGTCGTCGGCGATTGAAAGTTCGAGATCGTCGCTTGTCGTGCGCAGATCGACGTGGATTGGGCCGGCGCCATCGGGGTAGGCGTATTTCACCGCGTTCATCACCAGCTCATTGACGATGATGCCGATGGCCACCGCGCTGTCCGGGTCAATCTCGATCGGTTCCGCACTAAGCGTCAGGCGCGACATTCTGTTGCCTTCGGTGGATCGGCGCAGATCCTCAAGCAAAGCTTCGAGGTACTGATTGAGCATCACGCTCTTGAGATCATGTGACGTATAAAGTCGGCGATGTACCTGGGCGACCGCAGCAACACGGCCCATCGCATTGGTCAGCGCGGCTTTCACGTCATCATCGCTGCTTGAATTCGCCTGAAGGTGCAGCAATGACGCGATGATCTGAAGGCTGTTGCCGACGCGATGATTGACCTCACGCAGCAACACCTCGCGTTCAGCGGCGAGAGCAGCATAACGATCCCGCGAGGCATGAACCTCCGCTTCGGCATCGTCGCGCGCCTTTCGGATGCGGGCCTGCTCAAAAGCGCCGTTCATCGCCACGCCGAGCAGCGCGATAAAGTCTCCCTGGGTATCCTTGACCAGATAGTCGGCTGCGCCCGCCTTGAGAGCGGTGATAGCGGTCTTGCTGTCCTGCGAAGCGGTGACGAACACGACCGGCGGCGCCGACGGAATGCGCATGATCTTCTCGAGCGTCTCCAGTCCATCAAGCCCCGGCATGTGCTGGTCGAGCGCGATCACGTCGATGTTGCCGTCCGCGAGGCGCGCAATCCCGCTTTCACCGTCGGCCGCATGCACGACATTGAATCCCTGTCGTTTCAGTCCGCGCTCGACCAGTCGCGCGAGCGTGGCATCATCGTCGATATAAAGGATCGTCGGCGGGGGCTGGGTCATGCAGTGGCTTGCGGGACTTGTATAACGGAGAAGAACAGGCCGAGCTGGCGGATGGCGTTCGCGAAATTCTCGTAGTTCACCGGTTTGGTGATGTAGACGTTGCAACCCAACTCGTAGCAACGCTTGATTTCCTGCGCGTCGTCGGTGGTGGTCAAAACGACGACGGGCGTCTGTTTCAGGTACGGGTTCTCTTTCACCCGCTTCAAGATATCGATGCCGGTCATATCAGGAAGATTAAGGTCGAGCAGGATGAGCAGCGCATCATCCTTGTGTGCGATACCCGTCGAGTCGGGGCCGAACAGATGGTTCACCGCATCCGTGCCGTTGGCGAACGGGATGATTTCATTGTTCACGCCCGAACGGCGGATGTTGCGTTCGATCAGCCGGGCATGACCTTCGTCATCCTCGATCATGATGATTTTGACTGGTTTACCCATCGTGCTTTCCTTGTCGTGACATTGTCCACTTGGCGGGCAGGGCAATGGTGAACGTGCTTCCCTTGCCGATTTCGGACGAAACGTTGATCGTCCCGCCCATTCGGCGCACCAGCGCGCGAACATGCGCCAGACCGATGCCTTGCCCGGGCTTGTCCTGGGTTCCCGCGCGCCGGAAGAGATCGAAAATTCGCTGGTGATCCTTCGGGTCGATTCCGCGTCCGTTATCCGTGATGTCGAATATCACGAACCCGAGCTTGTTGCGCCCGCTGATAGCGATGTCGCCGGGAACGCCCGGCTTGAGATACTTCAAGGCATTCTCAATGAGATTGGAAAAGATTTGTTCCAGAGCTAGCCGGTCGGTGATGATATCGGGCAGTGGCTCGACGCGGATTTGTGCTTCCGCTTCAGTGATTTGATGAGCTGTCGCCGAGATAATGTTTTCGACCAGTTCGCGCGTATCGATCCTGACTGGATTGAATTCTCGGCGGCCTTCACGGGTCAGATTGAGGATCGCACTGATCAGCCGATCCATCTTGCCGATCGATGATTTGATGAAATCGAGGGCCTCGGAGAATTCCTCGGAAAGCCGCTTATCCTCTTCGCTCAGCGGAATCTCATCTGAATCCGCAACAGGCGGCGGCGGCTCGGGAGACGCCGCCGCGGCGCGACTGTACCGCGCGATGCGGCCGAAAATATCCGATCGCAGTTCGTCGAGTTCGCTGGTGAATCCCATGATGTTGACCAGCGGCGAACGCAAATCATGGCTGACGATATAGGCGAAGCGCTGGATCTCATCGTTTGCTTCGCGCAGGTCCGCTGTACGTTCCTCGACTGCTGCCTCGAGATTGATATTGATGTCGCGCAGCTGCTGCTCGGCCTGCATGCGAACCTGCATCGAGCGCCGAACCAGGAATAACGAAATGCCAGCGAGTATGATGACGAGGCCGGCGCCGGTTGTCGTCACGATGGCAGCCAGAGACTGGCTGCTATCGGCTGCGTCGCTCCTGAGCCGGAACAGACGGCCTTCCTCCTTGCGCATTTCGGTCGCGATATCGCGGATGCGGTTCATCTGCGATCGGCCGTCGCTGTTCTTGAGGAACAGCCGTGCTTCCTCGATCTTTCCTTCGCTGACGAGATTGGCGATTGTCCTGAACTCGGCGAAGCGCTGGTTGGTAAGAGGAATAATCTGCTCGGTCGCGCGCTGCTGGGACGGGTTGTCGGCCGTCAGCCGGCGCAAGGTTTCCAGCGTCGGGCCGATTTGTTTCTCGGATTCCGTGAAATCGGACGCGTGGGTTTCCTCGCCGGTAAGCGCATAGCCACGGATGGCGCTTTCGGCGCGCCGCATCTGGAGTTGGGCGAGGGAGATCTGATTTTCGACTTCGGCGCTGTGAATGGCCCAGTCAGAGTCCGTTCGGGTGCGCTCCACCATGAAAATGGACGCCGCGCTGATCAGCAACAGGACCAGCAAACCGGTGACGAGCAGGGCAACCTGCCAGATCGCGCGCCGGCGCGCCGCATCAAGCGTCACGTCGTTCCTCGCGATAAATAGTTGCTTCGAAAAGCAAAATACAGCCCCCTTGGTGGCCGTACTCTACTGCAGACAGCTTCGCCCCAAAAGTCCGGTGCCGGACATAAGGAGCGAGATTTTTGCTAGCCGGAACGCGATTTATCATCGCCGCTGGCGAGGTAATGCTCCAGCCAGTGGATGTGGTAGTCGCCGTCGATCACGTTGGGTTCCCGAACCAGCGCCCGGAACAGCGGCAGTGTAGTTTCGACACCGTCCACCACGACTTCGTCCAGCGCGCGCCGCAGTCGCATCAGGCATTCGCCGCGGGTTTTGCCATGGACGATCAGTTTGCCGACGAGAGAGTCGTAATAAGGTGGAATGGTGTAGCCCTGATAGACGGCGGAATCGATCCGAACTCCGAGGCCGCCGGGCGGATGGTACTGCGTGATCTTGCCGGGCGAGGGCCGGAAGGTGACCGGGTTTTCCGCGTTGATGCGGCACTCGATGGCATGGCCGTTGATGTTGATCTCGTCCTGCGTGCACGGCAGTTCGCCGCCCGCCGCAACACGGATCTGCTCAAGGACGAGGTCGATGCCGGTGATCATTTCGGTGACCGGATGCTCGACCTGGATGCGGGTGTTCATTTCAATGAAGTAGAACTCGCCGTCCTCGTAGAGAAATTCGATGGTGCCGACGCCGAGATACTGCATCTCGCGCATCGCCGTGGCGCAGATTTCGCCGATCTTGGCGCGGGCCTGTGGCGAGAGGATCGGCGAGGGGCCTTCCTCCCAAACCTTTTGATGCCGTCGCTGCAAGGAGCAGTCGCGCTCGCCGAGGTGGATAGCGCCACCGCGGCCATCGCCGAGAATCTGGATTTCGATGTGGCGCGGTTTGCCGAGATATTTCTCGAGATACACGGAGCCGTCGCCGAACGCGGCCTTTGCTTCGTTACTCGCCGTCGTCAGCGCGAGTTGCAGATCGGCCTCGGTGTGCGCGACCTTCATGCCGCGACCGCCGCCACCGGCTGCCGCCTTCACCAGCACCGGAAAGCCGATGCTCCTGGCAATTGCCATCGCGTCGTCGCCTTCGGTGACCGCACCGTCTGATCCCGGCACCACCGGAATGCCGAGACGCTTGGCAGTTTTCTTGGCTTCGATCTTGTCGCCCATCAGGCGGATATGTTCCGCTTTCGGGCCAATGAACTGCAGATTGTGGTCAGCGAGGATCTCGGCAAAGCGTGCGTTTTCGGACAGGAAGCCGTAGCCCGGATGAACCGCGTCGGCGCCGGTGATTTCGCAGGCGGCGAGCAGGGCCGGCACGTTGAGGTAGCTGTCCTTCGACGGCGGCGGGCCGATACAGACGCTCTCGTCCGCAAGGCGCACGTGCATCGCGTTGGCGTCAGCGGTGGAATGCACCGCGACCGTGGAGATGCCCAGTTCTTTACACGCGCGCAGGACGCGCAAGGCGATCTCGCCGCGATTGGCTATCAGGATCTTGTCAAACATCGCGACGCCTGGTGCCGGAGCGGTTATTCAATGATGACGAGCGGTTCGCCGAACTCGACCGGCTGACCGTCCTCGACGAGAATCTGCGTGACCGTTCCCGCGCGTGGCGACGGAATCTGGTTCATGGTTTTCATCGCCTCGATGATCATCAGCGTCTCGCCGGCCTTGACCTTGCTGCCGACGTCGATGAACGGGCGGGCGCCGGGCTCGGGTGCGATATAGGCGGTGCCGACCATCGGCGAGGGCACCATGCCGGGATGCTTGGCGAGATCGCTGGACGGGGCGGCTGGAGCAGAGGCCGATGCTGCCGGTGCAGGCGCATAGTGCACGGGCGCAGCCGCGGCGACGCTGACATTGCGCGCGATCCGTACACGCAGGCCAGCGCGTTCAATTTCGATCTCGGTGAGATTGGTCTCATCGAGCAGCTTGGCGAGATCGCGAATGGTTTCGCGCTCGTCGACCGTTTTTTCGTTGGAAGGCGGTTGCTCTTGCGGCTGACGGGCCATAGTCGTTCCGGAACTTTCTGAAGTGACGACGCGCGTCGTCAGGATTTTGCCGCGCCGATCTTGGCGGCGAGGCCGGTAATCGCGAGCCGATAACCTTCGATCCCGAAACCGCACAGCGATGCGAATGCAGCCTTGGCGATGAAGGAGTGGTGGCGGAAGCTCTCGCGTGCATAGACGTTCGACACATGAACTTCAACCGTGGGGACCTTCACGCCGACCAGTGCGTCATGGAGCGCGATCGAGGTGTGGGTATAGCCCCCGGCATTGAGGATGATGCCGACGGCCTTCTTGGCGCCGGCCTCATGGATGAAATCGATCAGTTCGCCCTCGCGGTTCGACTGCCGGCAATCCGCCGACAGGCCAAACTGCGCGGCCGTCTCATGGCAAAGCTTCTCGACATCGCCGAGGGTGTGATGGCCGTAGGTTTCCGGCTCACGGGTACCGAGCAGGTTCAGGTTCGGCCCGTTGAGCACATAGATCGTTTTTGCCATCCGAAGCCGGATCCAGTGATGAGAGCGATTTTGCGCCCCAAGGCGCCGTTTCCGGCCGTTTTATAGGCAAGAAGGGCACTTGTGGGAAGCCTGACCGGTCCTCTTATCCCGCTTTAACTCCCTCAACTGGTTTACAAAAATCCTTATGGAGCAAGCAGAATTGGCTGATTAACCAATCCGGGGAGTGATTTGGCAGCGGGCAGGTCAGCAGGAGGCCTTGCCACAACGGGCTTCCGAAATCTTCTTGGCGAGCCCATCCCGCCCGATCGCCCCGACCACCACCTGGTTCCCGATCACATAGCTGGGCGTTCCGTTCAGGCCCATGGCCTCGGCGATCTTGAAGTTCTCCTCAAGGGTCGCCTTCACCTCGGGGCTGATCATGTCCTTCTCGATCCGCGCCATGTCGAGACCGGCCTCTTTGGCAGCCGCCAGCGCCCGGGCCTTGTCGGCCTGACCGCGGCTACCCAAAAGCTTCTGATGGAAGTCGAGGTATTTCTTGCCGGACGGATCCTGCATCCGCACCGCAATCGCGACCTGCGCAGCTTCGACCGAGCTCGGGCCAAGGACGGGGAATTCCTTCAGGACCACGCGCAGCTTGGGATCGGACTTCATCAGGTTGAGCATGTCCGCCATGGCGTGTTTGCAGTAGCCGCAATTGTAGTCGAAGAATTCGACGAAATTGACGTCGCCCTTCTGATTGTTGAGCACGACGCCGCGCGGCGAGTTGAAGATGAGCTCGGCGTTGTCCTTCACCGCAGCCTGATGTTTCTCGGCTTCGGCCGCGGCCTGCCGCTTGCTCAGTTCGGCCGAAACCTCTTCGAGGATCTCGGGATGGCTGAGCAGATACTCCTTGACGATCTTCTCGATCTCGCCGCGCTGGCTGCCGGAGAAGGTCTGTGCCGACGCGCCGGCGGGCATGGCCGCCACGGCAAAAGCGACAAGCGCCGGAGCGACGAGAGTGCGGATTGAAAGCATAATAAACCTTTCGGAAGTTCGCGTTGCGCGATGCCTCAGTTCTTGGCCGGCTTGGTGTTCACAATATCGTCGGCCCTGACCCATCCGGGCGAGCCAATGGCGAAACGTGTCTTGGCGCGCGACGCAAGATCGCGCGCGGTTTTCTGATCGCCACGAAGATAAGCCGCCTGCGCGGAAGCGAGGTCTGCCTCCGCCAGATTGCCCTTCCGGCCATAGGCCATGGCCAATTGGGTATATCCGAGCGGGGCCTCGGGTTCCCGCGACAAGGCGGCTTTCAGAATCGAAATCGCATCGTCAGCGTAGGCCTTGTTATCGGTTCCAACCAGCGCCTGGCCAAGTAACATCTGGATGAGCGGCGCATTGTGCGACAATTGAACCGCCCGGCGCAGGGGAGCAATTGCCTCGGCCGGCTTGCCGCCTTCCAGCAGTGCCTGGCCCTTGAGCTCATGGAAATAGGGGTTTGACGGTTCGGTTTTGATCAGCGCATCGATCTGCGCGATCGCCGCGCGTGGATCGCCATGACGGTACGCCGCGATGGCCCGGGCATAGCGCGCGGGCAGCGAGTTGTCCGAAATCGGATAGCGGCGATTGACGGTCTCGGGGCGTTCCATGAAGCCCGAGATTTTCGCGCGCATCATGTCGTGGCGATGCTGAAGCGCAGGGTCGTCCTTCTTGTCCCAGTAGGGGCTCGACCGCGCGAGCTGCTCAAGGGCACGGACACGATCCGCCGCCATCGGGTGCGACTGCATGTAGGGATCGGCACCGCGGGTCGAGAACAGCCCCTGATCCGCGAACCGCCGGAAGGTTTCGTACATGCCCTTGGCGGATTGCCCGGTCGCATTGAGGAATTTGACCGCGGCCTTGTCGGCATTCTCTTCCTGCTGGCGCTGATAGGACAACAGCGAGCGCATGATCGCCGATTGCGGCGCGCTGATTGCCGCCGCGCCGGCGCTTCCAGCGCCCGACCGCGCGCCGGCGACAGCTGCGCCAAGACCGAGCAGCATGGCGACGATCATCTGCGTCTGGGCCTGCGCGAGTTGCTGACGCATCTTGGAGAGATGCCCACCCGCCAAATGCCCGGTCTCGTGTGCGAGCACGCCGATGATCTGGTTGGGAGTCTCGGACTGGCGCAGAGCGCCGTAGTTGACGAAAATGCGCCGGCCGTCCGCGACAAAAGCGTTGAACGAACTGTCGTTGATGATCGCAACGTGGATGTTCTGTTTCCCGAGCCCGGCCGCGCGCAGAAGCGGCTGGGTGTAGTCGCGCAGCAGCTGCTCGGTTTCGGTGTCGCGCAGGAGCGATGGTCCCTTGGACGGCGTCTGAGCTGCTGCCGACCAGTTCGCCATCAGGATCGCGATCGACGTCGCAACCGCTGTTGCGCGCAATGCGGCGGTCCTCAGCGGTCTTGTAGCGATCGTTCGGGTATCACGCGTCATGGCTGGATTGCGGCATCGGGTCTACAGGACGATGGAGCGCCGGATTGCGGGGTGCTAGATATCGGGTCTACCAATCTGCGGATTGCGGCAGGACAGCGGCGTCTCGTCCCGGCCTTTCTTTCCGGCGAACCAGCAACGAGAACCGTAGAGTTCATGCTTGATATGACGATGAAACACAAGGCGAAGGGGCTTTTGGCTCCTTCAAGCCGTGGTGATGTTCCCCCGTTCATGGTGATGGACGTTATGGCTGCGGCCGCCCGGATCGAGGCGGGAGGCGGGCATGTCATTCACATGGAAGTCGGCCAGCCGGCGTCGCCTGCGCCGAAGGCCGCTCTGGCGGCGGCGCGAGGGGCTCTCGATCTCGGCCGGATCGACTACACCTCCGCGCTCGGGATTCCGTCGCTGCGTCAACGTATCGCGCGGCACTACCAGTCTACTTACGGTTGCACGATCGATCCTGAGCGGATCGTCGTCACCACCGGTTCATCGGGCGGTTTCATCCTGGCTTTTCTGTCGATGTTCGAGCCGGGCGACCGTGTCGCCGTAACTGTGCCCGGCTATCCGCCGTATCGGCACATCCTGAACGCGCTCGGCTGCGAGCCGGTGCTGATCGAAACCACCAGTGAAACGCGTCACGCGCTCACCGCCGACATGTTGCTGGCTGCGCATCGCAAGACACCGCTGAAAGGCGTCCTGGTCGCAAGCCCGGCCAATCCCACCGGCACCATGATGACGCGCGAGGCGTTGAGTGAATTGATCGCTGCCGCAGACGGCGCCGATATTCGCTTCATCTCGGACGAAATCTATCACGGGCTCGACTACGCGTTTCCCGCGGTGACAGCTGCCGAGCTGTCGCCGAATGCACTGATCATCAATTCGTTCTCGAAATATTTCTGCATGACGGGTTGGCGTGTGGGCTGGATGGTGGTGCCCGACGCACTGGTGCGCCCGATCGAACGCCTGCAGCAGAACCTCGCCATCTCGGTACCGACGCTGTCGCAGATCGCTGCCGAAGCCGCGTTTGACGGCGCGGCAGAGATGGATGTCATCAAGCACGGCTATCAGGACAATCGCCGCATCCTGATCGAAGGGTTGCCCAAGGCGGGCCTTGATACGTTCCTGCCGGCTGACGGAGCGTTTTATCTCTACGCCGACGTATCGAAATTCACCGACAACAGTCTCGACTTTGCGCGCGAGATGCTGGAGCGGGCCCATGTTGCGGCAACGCCCGGCATCGACTTCGATCCTATGCACGGCCGCTCGTTCATCCGCTTTTCCTATGCCAGTTCGACCTCGGATACTGTGGAAGCAGTCGCGCGGATTACGCGCTGGCTTGCCGATCGCTGACCGTCGCGGCTGGCTTACCTGCCAGCAACAAAAAACCGCCCGGTCATGCCGGGCGGTTTTTGTTTGTGTGATCAATGAGCGCCGTTACCGGCGCGACCACCAGCCGCGTCGCGGCGGGGCCGCTTCGGTCGTCTCGGTCGGCTGAGGGGCGGAAGGTTCGATCGGCGCCGCGGGCGCTTCTTCCTCCGAACTGACAATCGCAGCCGGTGCGGGCTGTGGCTCGGCGTCAGCATCCCCGAACAGGAAACTGACACGCTCGCGTACTGTCGACCGCCGCCGGGGTTTGGCGCTTTCCTCTTCGACCTCAGCGGCAGCCGGCTCAGGCTGTGGCGCTGATGTCTCGGGCTGAACCGCATCTTCGCGGGGCGTTTCAACAGCAGGCTCGGCGAGGTCGGCGACGGCATCACTCGCTTCAGATTCGGGGACCGGGCCGAGATCGTCGGCGATGGTCGCGACGAGCCCTTCATTGGAAGACTCATTGTCGGCGCCACCACCCCGGCGGCGACGCCCACCCCGGCGGCCGCGGCGGCGCGGGCGACGCTCGTCGCCCGATTGATCGGCACGTGCTTCGTCCTGATCTTCCGACTCGTCGTCGCCGGCATCGTCATCGCTTCCCGCGACAACATCCCCTTGAGTCTCGGACGTCGGAGCGTTGGCGTCGGTCTCTTGCACTGCCTCGCGGTTCTCGCCGCCACGCCCGCGACGGCGCCGGCGCCGCTTGCGCCGCTGGCCATCGCCCTCGGCTTCGGAGGTGGCGCCGCTCGCATCTGCCTCGGCGTCATCGCCTTCGAATTCGGCTTCGACCTCGAACGTCTCATCCTCGTCGGACACCGGTTCTTCGATTTCGGGCGGAAGAGCGGCGGCGCGTGCGGCGAGAATCGCCTTGGCGGCTTCGAGAGTGTGAACCTGTTCGCCGCGGTCGATCACGAACGACTGCTGACCGCTGATGGTTTCGTCGGCGATCACCGACAGCGTCACCTTGAAGCCGTTCTCGAGATCGCGCAGATGGCCGCGCTTGTGATTGAGGACGTAGAGGGCCACGTCGGTGCGGGTGCGAACGGTCAGATTGTGCGTTCCGCCCTTCATCAGCGCTTCTTCGAGGCTGCGGAGCAACTGGAGAGCGACCGATGCCACCGAGCGAACATGACCGGTGCCGCCACAATGCGGGCAGGGCTCGGTCGAGCTCTCCAGCACGCTGGCGCGGATGCGCTGGCGCGACATTTCGAGCAGGCCGAAATGCGAGATGCGGCCAACCTGAATGCGCGCGCGATCCTGCCGCAGGCAATCGCTGAGCTTGCGCTCGACAGCACGATTGTTGCGCTTCTCGTCCATATCGATGAAGTCGATCACGATCAGGCCAGCGAGGTCGCGCAGACGTAACTGCCGAGCCACTTCCTCGGCCGCTTCGAGATTGGTTTTGAGTGCGGTGTCCTCGATATGGTGCTCGCGGGTCGAGCGACCGGAGTTGACGTCGATCGAGACCAGCGCTTCGGTCTGGTTGATGACGATGTAGCCGCCGGACCTAAGAGTAACCGTCGGCGAGAACATCGCATCGAGCTGGCTCTCCACTCCCATGCGCGAGAACAGCGGCTGACCGTCGCGATACTGCTTCACCGACCGGACATTGGACGGCATCAGCATCTTCATGAAGCTGCGAGCTTCCTGATAGCCGGTATCGCCGGCAACCAGCACCTCGTCGATTTCCTTGTTGTAGAGGTCGCGCAGCGAGCGCTTGATCAGCGAGCCTTCCTCGTAGACGAGGGTCGGTGCCTGTGACTTCAGGGTGGTGTCGCGGACGGTTTCCCACATCCGCAGCAGATACTCGAAGTCGCGCTTGATCTCGGGCTTGGAGCGCGACGCGCCGGCCGTGCGCAGGATAACACCCATGCCCTCGGGCACGTCGAGATCCTGCACCACTTCCTTCAGCCGCGAGCGATCCTGCGCCGAGGTAATCTTGCGGCTGATGCCGCCACCGCGCGCTGTGTTCGGCATGAGCACGGCGTAACGGCCCGCGAGCGACAGATAGGTCGTGAGCGCTGCGCCCTTGTTGCCACGCTCTTCCTTGACCACCTGCACCAGCATCACCTGCCGGCGCTTGATGACTTCCTGAATCTTGTACTGACGGCGCGGACGGAAGGCGCGCTCCGGCACCTCCTCGAGAACATCGTCGCCACCGACGGACTCGACTTCGTCTTCGGCGTCATCGCCGTGCTCATCATCGTCGTCCGCATGCTCATCGTCGGCATGTACCGCAGTGTCTTCGACGTGCGGGGCATCGTCGTGATGGTCATGGTCACCGTGGTCGCCAGCAGCATCGTGCTCGTGGGACTCATTCTCCGCCGCGACAGGCTCCGCATCGGGAGCGATGACCGCGGCTGACTCGGCTTCAAACGTTACCGGTGCGTCGAACGTTTGGGGCTGCGTGGCCGATGCGTCGTCGTGGACTGGTTCATCGAGAAATACTTCGGTGCGCGCCGCTTCCACCGGCTCATGCGCGGCGGGATACTCGGTTGTTTCAACCGGTGTCTCGCCAGCTACCTGATCGAACCCGGCCTCGTGCTGGTGGTCGGCGTGCTCGTCGTGTCCGTGCTCGTGATCGTCGTGATGCTCAGTCGATGCATCTGCGGCGGGCGACGGATCGGATGCAGCTTCCTCGATCACCTCGCTGCGCACACGATCGCCATTGCCGCGACGGCGGGCGTTGCGGTGACGCGAGCGGCGACGGTTCGACCGATTTTCGGATTCTTCCTCCGCCTCGCGATGGGCGAGTTCGTCGGCTTCGATCAGCGCCTGACGGTCTGCGACAGGGATCTGGTAATAGTCGGGATGGATTTCGCTGAAGGCGAGAAAGCCATGCCGGTTGCCGCCATACTCGATGAAGGCGGCCTGCAGCGACGGCTCAACGCGCGTAACCTTGGCGAGATAGATGTTGCCGCGAAGCTGTTTGCGCTGGGCGGACTCGAAATCAAATTCTTCGACACGATTGCCGCGCACCACGACAACCCGGGTCTCTTCCGGGTGGGTGGCGTCGATCAACATTTTGTTGGGCATGTGGGGACTCTTGGCGGCGGACGGCTCGCGTGGCGGCCAGCGCGTTGCGCGCGGCCGGGAGACACGACGGTCCACCTGATTCGGGGGTGAGGGGAAGGCCGAAACGCCGCCCGGAACACCATGCCGAACTCAACCGGAGCGAAAGCCGACGCGGAAACGATTCGCGTCGCTTTGCGAGGGTTGTGGAAGCCCCGAAAGGAACCTCTGTCGGCATTACAGTCTGGCGCATCGAGCGTCGGCCCGTCTGATCAGTGGGCGGCACAGCGCCGCCTTATTCTTCGCTGCCGGAGCCGGATCTGCGCCTTTTGCTGGGAGGCGCGTCGGCTTTCATGAGTGCTGTAGCCGTTCAAGCCACGTGCCGGTCATCTGTTGCCGCTGGTGCCGAAAACCGCCGTTCCGTATCAACCGCGCGCTGCGCTGGCTGGGAGATCGGGAGGTACACTGGAACCTCGAAACATCTTTTGTCCAGATGGGTAGAGGTCCGGCGTCGCACCGGAAGGCTGAACGCGATACAACCGGAAGTTTTAAACCGTCAGCACTCGATACATACGTTGATTGACCCGCGCTGGCAAGGGAAGCGTCACGCCACGGCAACACTAGGCCTTAATCCGAGGCGCCCCGGTAAGGACCGGTTAACCGTCGAGTCCTATTGCGGTAAGAGGACTTTCCGGGAGGCGGGTGGTTCATTGAAAAGCCAAGGAAGCACGCGGGTTTTGCTCGGAGCGGCATGGTTGTGCCTTGCCGCATTGATCCTCATTGGATCTACTCCCGCAAAGGCTGTTGAAACGGCACCCGCACCTCCTCAGGTTGCGGATGCTTTTCCTGTCGCAACCGATGTACGTCTGGCGGGCGACGCCCATCAAACCCGATTCATTCTCGATCTCGATCGCAAGATCGACGTCCGGGCGTTCGTCCTCGCCGATCCTTACCGCGTCGTTCTCGATATCCCGCAGGTCACCTTTAAGCTCGCTCCCGATGTCGGAACAAAGGGGCAGGGGCTGATCCACGCGTTCCGGTATGGCCTGGTGATGCCGGGCGGATCGCGGATCGTGTTCGATCTCGCTGGTCCGGCCAAGATCGAAAAATCATATGTGCTCGACGCGGCCAATGGACAGCCCGCCCGGCTCGTCGTTGAACTGGCTGCCGTCGATAAAGCCGCCTTCAAGGCGACGCCTGAAGCAGGCGGAGCTCCAGCCTTGCGCAAGGCGGTTCTCGCCGATGCCAGTCCTGATGCCACTGGTGCCCCGTCCGACGCCGCAAAAGCTGCGGACCCCCGCCCGGTGATTGTTCTCGACCCCGGTCACGGCGGCATCGATAACGGGACCATGGCTAAAACTGGCCAGAACGAGAAATCGCTGGTTCTCGAATTCGCACTGGCGCTGCGTGAGCGGATCGAAAAAACAGGCCGCTACCGCGTGGTCATGACGCGTGATGATGATACCTTTGTGGCGCTCGGCGAACGAGTGAACATCGCGCGCGCCCATGCGGCCGCGCTGTTCGTATCAATTCATGCGGACTATCTGCCGAGGCGGGAAGGCGACGCCCAGGGCGCCACGATCTACACGTTGTCCGACAAGGCGTCGGACGCCGAAGCGGAACGCCTCGCGGAATCGGAGAACAAGGCTGACGCAATTGCCGGCCTCGATCTTCGGGAAGAGCCAGCTGCGGTCGCGGACATTCTGATTGACCTGACCCAGCGGGAAACCCGGGCATTTTCCAGCCGGTTCGCCAAAACCCTTGCGGGCCAGATGAAACTGGTTGCCCGTATGCATAAACACCCGCTGAAATCGGCCGGTTTCCGGGTGCTGAAAGCCCACGACGTGCCGTCAGTGCTGGTTGAGCTAGGCTATGTGTCCAACAAGGATGACCTCAATCATCTGGTGTCCGAGGATTGGCGAACCCGGACCGTTGGTTCCATGGTCCAGGCGATGGATATGTTTTTCGGCAAGCGGATGATGTCGAGCGGTCTCGCCGATGACCGGTCAACGAAGCCCTAGTTTGGCCACAGCGCCGGTTCTATAAAAACTCGCAGGACAGCAGCAGAATCGTTCACACGCGGCCGGTACCGGGATGCTATACGTCATCCCCGAGAACCGGCTGGGCCGCTTCGGCAGACTGATTCCAGCGGCGCGGATGCCGCCGACAAGTTCAAGACGGATATTTGAGAATGCGGTTGCTGTTGCGGTTCATGGGCTTTCTGTTCGCGGCCGGAACGATTGTGTTCCTCGTCGGCGTGGCGGCGGCCGCCGGCCTGATCTGGCATTTCTCCAAGGACCTGCCGGACTATTCGCAGCTTAAGGACTATGAGCCGCCGGTTATGACGCGCGTTCATGCGTCGGACGGCGCGCTGCTCGCGGAGTTCTCGAAAGAGCGACGGCTCTATCTGCCGATCCAGGCGATCCCGAAATCGGTGATCAACGCGTTCCTCGCGGCCGAGGACAAGAATTTCTATGAACATGGCGGTATCGACTTTGTCGGCATGGCCCGCGCGGCAATCCTGTACGCGCAGAACTATGGTTCGAACCGTCGTCCGCAGGGCGCATCGACGATCACGCAGCAGGTCGCCAAGAACTTCCTTCTGACCAACGAAGTCTCGTTCGCCCGCAAGATCAAGGAAGCCTTGCTGGCGATGCGTATCGAACGCGCTTACAGCAAGGACAAGATTCTCGAGCTGTATCTGAATGAGATCTATCTCGGCCTTGGTGCCTACGGCATCGCCGCCGCGTCACTGGTCTATTTCGACAAGTCGGTGAACGAACTGACGCTTGCCGAGGCCGCCTATCTGGCCGCGCTGCCGAAAGCGCCTGCGGCCTTGCATCCGGTCCGCAACCGCGAGCGCGCGATCGAGCGCCGCAACTATGTGATCGATCGTCTGCTCGAAAACGGCTGGATCAAGCAGGCGGATGCGACTGCGGCACGCAAGGAGCCGTTGGTTGTGACCTCGCGCTCGAACGCTGCGCATATTTTCGCCGGAGAGTATTTCGCCGAGGAAGTCCGCCGCGACCTGTTCGAGCGTTATGGCGAGAAGAAACTCTATGAAGGCGGCCTGTCGGTTCGCACCACGCTGGACCCGAAAGTCCAGGTCATGGCGCGCAAGGCAATGGTCGCCGGACTGGTGCGTTACGACGAAGCGCACGGCTGGCGCGGCGCGCAAACCAAGATCGAGCTTAACGGCGATTGGGGTGTGAAGCTCGCCGAAGTGAAATCGCTCAACGACATCTCGCCATGGCGCATGGCCGTGGTGCTGGAGTCCAACGACCAGTCGGCACGCATCGGCTTCCAGCCGGGCCGCGAACTCGGCGGCGCGGTCTCCAAGGAGCGCGAGACGGGTCTTGTTACGCTTGAAGGCGTGAAGTGGGCGAAAGCGGCGTCGGGACCAACTCGCTACAAGGCGCCAACCAAGGTCTCGCAGGTGCTGTCGCCCGGCGACGTGGTCTATGTCGATCCACTGATCGGCAAGGACGGTAAGCCTGAGGATGGCCAATATCGGCTGCGGCAGGTCCCCGAAGTGTCCGGCGCAATGGTGGCCATGGATCCATGGACGGGTCGCGTGATGGCGATGGTCGGCGGCTTCTCGTTCGACCAAAGCCAGTTCAACCGCGCGACGCAGGCTTATCGGCAGCCGGGATCGTCGTTCAAGCCGATCGTCTATTCGACTGCGCTCGATAACGGCTATACGCCTTCGACCGTCGTGGTCGACGCGCCGATCGAAATCGATCAGGGGCAGGGCGCCGGCATCTGGCGGCCGGAAAACTATTCGACCGGCAAATATTACGGCCCGACCACGCTGCGTAACGCGCTGACGCGTTCGCTCAATACCGTGACCGTGCGGCTTGCGCAGGATATCGGCATGCCGATGATCGGCGAGTATGCCAAGCGCTTCGGTGTCTATGACGATCTGCCGAACTATCTGTCGTACGCGCTGGGCGCCGGCGAAACCACGGTCATGCGAATGGTGACCGCGTATTCGATGTTCGCCAACGGCGGCAAGCGGGTGAAGCCGACGCTGATTGACCGTATTCAGGATCGTTACGGACACACCATCTACCGTCATGATCAGCGCGAATGCCGCGGCTGTGACGCCCCCGGTGGCTGGAAGAGCCAGCCCGAGCCGGTGCTGATCGATCGCCGCGAGCAGGTGCTCGATTCGATGACGGCCTATCAGATCACCTCGATGATGGAGAGCGTGGTCCAGCGCGGCACGGCGACCGTGGTGCGGGATGTCGGCAAGCCGATCGCCGGCAAGACCGGCACCACCAACGACGAGAAGGATGCCTGGTTCATCGGCTTCTCGCCGGACCTCGTGGTCGGCATCTATGTCGGCTACGACAAGCCGCGCAATCTCGGGCGCGGCGCCACCGGCGGCCATCTCGCCGCGCCGATCGCCAAGGACTTCCTCAAGCTGGCGCTCGCCGACAAGCCGGCGGTCCCCTTCAAGGTGCCGGCCGGCATCAAGCTGATCCGCGTCGACGCCAAGACCGGAATGCGCGCCGGGCCCGACAGCGGCCGCACCATCCTCGAAGCCTTCAAGCCCGGCACCGCGCCACCCGACAACTATTCGGTGATCGGCGTGGCCGATGCCGACGGACACGCCGTCGGCGTCTCGCCCGATGCCGACCGCGCCATCATCCGGCCCGGCACCGGCGGGCTTTACTGATTGCGCTTGGCGGCGTTCGCCGCTACATCCCCGCACAACAAACGTCGTCCGCGCCCGCGCGCGGACGATATCGCTTACGGACAAGGTCATGCGCGCGGAAATCGAGAGACTCGTTGACGAGATCAAGCAGTCGGTCGGGCTGCTGAGGAGGCATCTTTGACGTCGAGGCATCGACGGCACGGCTGGCGGAGCTGAACCAGCTCGCCGAGGACCCGAAGCTCTGGGACGATCCGCAGAAAGCGCAGAAGCTGATGCAGGAGCGCACCTCGCTTGAGGATGCGCTCGGCGGCATCGGCAAGGTCGAGCGCGACCTCGACGACAACGTCGAGATGATCGCGCTCGGCGAGGCGGAGGGCGACGACGGCGTGGTCGCCGAGGCCGAGGCGGCGCTCCAGCAGTTGAAGAAGGAGGTCGCGCGGCGCGAACTCGAAGCGCTCTTGTCGGGCGAGGCGGATCGCTTCGACACCTATCTCGAAGTTCACGCCGGCGCCGGCGGCACCGAAAGCCAGGACTGGGCGTCGATGCTGCTGCGCATGTACACGCGCTGGGCCGAAAGGAAGGGCTTCAAGATCGAGTATCTCGAAGAAACCCAGGGCGAAGAGGCTGGCATCAAGTCCGCCACGATCCAGATCAGCGGACACAATGCCTACGGTTGGCTCAAGACCGAAGCAGGCGTCCATCGACTGGTGCGCATCTCGCCGTTCGATTCGAACGCGCGACGGCACACGTCGTTCTCGAGCGTCGCGATCTTCCCGGTTGTCGATAACTCCATCAAGATCGACATCAACGAATCCGATGTTCGTGTCGACACCATGCGCTCAGGTGGTGCGGGTGGTCAGCACGTCAACAAGACGGAATCGGCCGTGCGACTGACCCATATCCCGACCGGGGTTGCGGTGGTCTGTCAGGCCGGCCGGTCGCAGCACAAGAACCGGGCGCAGGCGTGGGACATGTTGCGCGCGCGCCTCTATGAGATCGAACTGAAGAGACGCGAAGAGCAGGCCGCGGCCGATCAGGCGGCCAAGACCGATATTGGCTGGGGCCATCAGATCCGCTCGTACGTGCTGCAGCCGTACCAGATGGTGAAGGACCTGCGCACCGGCGTGCAGACGTCGGATACGTCAGGCGTGCTCGACGGCGAACTCGATGAATTCATGGCCGCAACGCTGGCGCAAAAGGCCTTTGGCACGGCGCCGGGTGCGATCGAGGACGTCGACTAAAGCCCTGCGACCTTTCCTGGTTCAATTGTATTCGACGTAAATCGGGTGGCTTTGCGCTCGGCGACCGCCTAAGTCTGTGCGCGGTCATGGATGCGGGGCGAAATGCCGGGGAATGATGTCCAGATGGATGCCGGCGATTGGTCGCGGCTGGTGTTCCTGTCGGTGCTGTGGGGAGCGACCTTTTTCTTCACCAGCGTGGCCCTTCGGGAACTGCCGCCGCTGACGCTGGTCTTCCTGCGTCTGTCGATCGCAACGCTAATCCTGCTGCCGGTGCTGTGGCTCAACAAGGTCAGATTGCCATCCGGCATTTCCGGTTGGCAGCCCTTCGCGGTGATGGCACTCCTCAACAACGTCATCCCGTTCTCCCTGATCGTGATGGCCCAAACCCACATTCCGAGCGGAATGGCGTCGGTGCTGAACGCGACGACACCCGTTTTCACCGTTCTGGTGGCGGCTGCTTTCGGCGACGAACGATTGATATTCCGTCGTGTTGCGGGTGTTGTGATGGGCCTTGCAGGTGTTGTCGTCCTGCGCGGGTTTGCCTTCGAGATTGATCCTGATCAGACCGCCGGCATCCTTTTGTGTCTCGGCGCAACCATGTCTTTCGGATTCTCGGCGCTCTGGGCTACGCGCAAGCTGAAGGGCAAGCCTCCGCTGGAATCCGCAGCCTTTCAATTGGTTTCAGCCAGCGTGATGATGGCTTGTCTTGCGACGGTGATCGATCAGCCCTGGCATCTCGCGATGCCCGGTGTGACGACATGGTCTGCCATCGTTGGCCTCGCCACGCTGTCGACGGCGCTGGCCTACATCGTATTTTTCGACATCATCGTCCGATCAGGAGCGAGCACAGTGATGCTGGTGACGCTGCTCGTGCCTGTGAGTGCGATCCTGCTGGGATATTTTGTGCTCGGCGAGCGGATTGCATCACGCGAGATTGTCGGCGCACTGATTGTCGGCAGCGCGTTGCTTGTGATGGACGGTCGCGTATTGCGCCTGTTCAAACTGCGCGGCGCGAAGTGAGTTGTGTTCACCCTTGGGCGAACCGCACACCCGCACGCAGGAATTTCTGAGGATCGACCGCAACGCCGTCGATGCGCGTTTCATAGTGGAGATGGGGACCTGTCGAACGTCCGGTGGAGCCGACCTCTCCGACGACATCGCCAATCGTTACGTTCTGGCCGACCCGGACGTTGATTTCGGAGAGATGGCCGTAGCGGGTCGACAGTCCGTTGCCGTGATCGACCTCGACCATACGTCCATATCCGCCAGCCCATCCGGCAGAGACGACCTTGCCATTGGCGGTGACGCGGACCGGATCACCCTTGGCCCCACGGAAATCAACGCCCGTATGCATCGCGGGGCGACCCAGGAACGGATCCGAGCGAACGCCGAACCCCGAAGTGAATTCAACCTGACCGACGACCGGCTTGCGGTAAGGCACAAGCGCGAGCGTGCGGGTCATTTTGTCGGCTTCCGCGCGGGTGAGGCTGATCTGATAAAGCTGACGCTCGAATGGGCCTGCGTTATGGGGCGGTTTCACGGGAACGAACGGGCCGCCGATTCCGCCACGGGGCGCGGCTGCCGCCATGCGATGCATGTTCAGACCGAGGTCGGTGAAAAGCCCCTTCATGCGACGCAAGCGAGATTCGTATTTGTCTTCCAGCGAGGCCAACGCAGCAGTCTGCCGGTTCTCGATCCGGTCGAGTGAAGTCTGGAGCTTGGCGAGCGTCCCGTCGGCGGCGGGCACCTTCGCAAGGCGTGTGGCGGGAGCCTCGATCGCGGGTCGGCGAGATTCGAGGCGCGCTTCGCGATCCGGAGGTGCGACGAACATCATAGTGTCGCTGATCGGCGAGGGCTTGGGCGTTGCGCTTGAGCCGCGATCACTTGAGGACGTTCTGGAAGGTTTGACCGAACCGGTCACGGCAATGTCAGGAAGCGAGCCGAGCGCGTTGGTGCGCGATTCCAGAATCGTCTGACGCTTCATGATCTGGCTTAGTTTCTGGTCGTACTGCTCCTGATCGAGCAATTGCCGGCTCGTGGTGCGGTCGATCCGCGCCCGCAGTTCCGCGATACGGTCCTCGTAGGCATATTGCATCTCGGCCTGGCGGGCGATCAGCCGGGTGAGAACGTCATCGCGGAACGCAAAATAGGTGGCCGTCGCGGCCGACCATGCGCCCATCAGAATGATCGAGCCGGTGACGATCCAGAACACCACTGGCCCAACCCGGATTTGTTTGCCGTGATGGACGAGGGCGTAGTCGTGTCCATCCTGCCGCGGCCGGGGACGGGTCTGTGCCTGTTGTGGGGGGCGCCGATGCGGAGGCCGCGCAGCGTGGTCATGCGCGTGGCGTTGGGATTGTTCGGGATATTGGCCGGACCGGTACGACATCAGCACTCCTGCGCCAACAGGAGGCTTGCCCCGTTGACTCACTTCTTGAGCCGATATGACCGGATCATGGTTAATTTTACGAAAATGAGAGAGAGCTGCTTAGAGCGCGCGGGCCGCCGCCAGCACCTCGTCGGCGTGACCGGGAACACGGACATTGCGCCATATTCGGGCGATCTTGCCGTCCGGTCCAATGAGAACCGTTGTGCGAAGAACCCCCATGAAGGTCTTGCCGTACATGGATTTTTCTCCCCAGATTCCGAGCCGGTCGAGGAGGTCGTGATCTTCGTCAGAGGCGAGGGGCACAGTCAGATGGTGCTTGTCCCTGAACTTGTCCTGCGCCTTGACCGGATCGGCGGAAACGCCAAGGAGTGCGGTCCGGCTGGACGAGAAATCAGGCGCGAGGCGACTGAAGTCCGACGCCTCCAGCGTACAGCCGGGGGTGTCGGCGCGGGGATAGAAGAAGATGACCAGCTTCTGACCGGCAAAATCAGCCAATGAGATGGTCTGGCCGCCGTCGCGGGGCAGGACCAGCGATGGCAACGTGTCTCCCTCGACCAGGACGCGCGACGTTCGGACGGTATTTTTCGCGGGTGTTGATGGCTTCGCTACGGGCTTGCGCTCCTTTGCCGCCGCGCCGGACCGGCCAGCGGTCGGCTTTGTCGCAGGGCGCTTTGCGCCGAGCGCGGATCCGGGTTTGGTCGCGATTCGCGACTTTCCGGTTTTCTCCCGCGTTTTCTTGGACATACGCCTTCCTTTCGTCGCTTTCGCCGCGTCATTTAGCGCGTACTAGTGACAGCCGTCAGGCGCCAAATTAGGGGTCTGCTGCTGGGCAAATCTGCCGCTCCCGGGGTATGCTGACAAGGAATCTCAGCGTCCTTTAACGGGCGAAGTATAATTGAAACCGAGGATGGGCAGCGATGCCACCGGATGAGCGATCGTTGAAAGTCGACGCTCAGACGCACGGTGGTAGCCAGACTCGCCCGCAGCGCCAACCTCGCAGGCCGATGCCAGATTTCGACAAGCACAAAGCATCGCAAGCACGCGCGAACGAGCGGCATTTGCATTGGGACGATATTGCCTGGTGCGATGAGGATGAGGCCGCCAGCAATCAGGCTCGCAGGCTTCTCAAGCGCCGCGGCGTGGGATGGCATCGCTTCGCAGACCGCTGCCGCGCTATCCATCGGCGCCTCTTCAGCCAGCCTTGGGTCCGCCGTACCGGGATCGTGCTGGCAAGTTTGGCTCTGCTGTTCGCTGTCGGATTTGGCGGCCTGTGGCTGCGCCTCGGCGCTGGTCCGATCAATCTCGATGTCGTTACGCCATGGCTGGCTTCGGCGATCGAAGAGAACCTTGGCCACGAGCATACGGTCGAGGTCGGCGGTACGCAGATCGAGCGCGCGGGCCGAATCCGGATCGCGGTGCGTCTGCGCGATATTGTCGTGCGCGATCGCAACCATCAGGTCGTCGCCAGCGCGCCGAAGGCCGAAGTCAAGCTGTCCGGCACGGCGCTCGTCTTAGGCCGGCTTCGCGCCGAAACGTTGCGTCTGGTAGGCGCGGAGTTGTCGGTGCGCATTACGCCTGATGGCGAGGTGATCGTATCCACCGGCAATAACTCGCACCCGCTGGCGACAGGGAAGGTGCCGGCTCGTCCCGCGGGATCGCCGCCTGTTCAGGCTGAAACGTCGCCTCCTGTTTCTTCGACGCCCTCAACGCCCCAGCCAACTACGACCGCTGCCAATGCGCGGACAGGCGGAATTCTCGCTGTAATGGATTGGCTCGACAGCATCGGTTCCAAGGGCCTCGACGGCCAGAGCCTCAATGAGATCGGTTTGCGCAACGGCGTGCTTTCCGTCGACGATGAGCAGAGCAACACGAAGTTCACTTTCGAGAACATCAGCCTGACGCTCAGCCGTCCCACAGCGGGAGGAGTGCTCCTGAGCGTCGGCGAAGAAGGCAAGAAAGCCTGGTCTCTCAAGGTCGGTGTAGGGGCACCCACCAACGGTGTGAGAGCCATCGAGGTTGTCGCGAACAAGGTCCCAACCAAGAATCTCTTGCTGGCGATGCGGCTGAAGGATTTCAGCTACACGACGGAAGGGATGCCGCTGTCGGCGCAGTTGCGTGGCGAGATCGGCCGCGACGGCCTGCCGACTTTTTTGAAGGGCGAGTTTTTCATCGGCGAAGGGAACGTCGTCGACCGCAAAGTTCCTGAATATCCGATGCACCTCGACCGCGTCGAAGCCAAGCTCGAATGGGACGCCGGACGCCGCGTCATGGCGGCGCCGTTCCAGGTGACCTCGGGAACCAACCGCGTCACGTTGCTTGCCCATCTCGAACCGCCGAACGGCAGCGTTCCGAACTGGCAGCTTGGCCTGAGCGGCGGCACCATCGTGCTGACCGATGTCAACGGCGCCAACCCCGTCATTTTCAACCGTGTTGCGGTGCGCATCCAGTTCGATACGCCGGGGCGCCGAATATTGTTGACCCAGTGCGACATCAGCAACGGCGACATCGGCGTCGCGGGCTCCGGTGCCCTCGACTACTCGACATCAGAGACCCGACTGAAATTGGGACTGGCGACAACCGCCATGCCTGCGACTGCTTTCAAGAACATCTGGCCGGTCCTTGTTGTGCCGGAGGTTCGCGAATGGACAATTCAGCGCATCGACGGCGGAATTCTCCAGCACCTCGATATCGCGGTGAATGCTCCGATCCATACGCTGGCGCGTGGCGGACCGCCGATTCCGGATGAAGGATTGTCGGTCTCATTCGCGGCCACCAACGTGCAACTCACGCCGCTCGATGATCTGCCGTCGGTTCGAGATGCCGACATGAAGGGCCGTGTGTCGGGCCGAACGGCAACCGTCACGATCGGTCAGGGGACCGTCTCGACCCCCGCCGGCCGGAAAATGAATGTATCCGACGTGGTGTTCGAGGTTCCCGACCTCGTGCCAAAGCCTGCGCCGGCGCGTGTGCGCTTCAAGGTTGAAGGACCGGTTCCAGCCGCGGCGGAGATTCTCAAATCGGACCGCCTGAGCGATGTCGACAGCTCGATGATCGATCCCAATTCGAGCAAGGGCACCGTCGCTGCGATCGTGACGCTGAACATGCCGCTGAAGAATGCGTTGACCAAGGAAGACACGACGTACTCGATCAACGTCGATCTTGGCGCACTGGCTGTCGACAAGCTCGCGATGAACCAGAAGCTCGAGGCGAACTCGCTCAAGGTGGTCGCCGATAATCAGGGCGTGCGTGTCAAAGGCGACGTCAAGATCGCGGGCCAGCCGGCAGCACTGGATTATCGCAAGAACGCCGACGGCGATGCCGATATCCGCCTCGCCGCGACGCTCGACGATGCCAGCCGTGCGCGTCTGGGGGTCGATCTGGGCTCGGCCGTCAGTGGAGCCATTCCCATCAAGCTGACCGGCAAGATCGGCGAGGGGGATCACGAGAGTCGGTTCGGTGTCGAAGCTGATCTGACTGCCGCGCGCATCGACAATCTGCTGCCGGGCTGGACCAAGGTCTCCGGCAAGGCCAGCAAGATGACCTTCAACGTTGTGCAGAAGCCGCAGGGCACACGGTTCGAGGACATCGTGGTCGAAGGAAATGGCACCAATATCAAGGGCACCCTCGAAGTCGATCAGAACAACGACATCGTGAATGCGTCCTTCCCGACATTCTCGCCGTCCGAAGGTGACAAGGCATCGCTCAAGGCAGATCGGGCCGCCGACGGCACGTTGAAAGTCGTGATGCGGGGTGACGTATTTGACGGCCGCGGTTTCATTAAAGGTTCGATGTCCGGCAAGGATGCCGACACCAAGGCCAAGCAGAAAACCATCGACCTCGATGTCGACGCCAAGCTCGGCGCGGTCGCCGGTTTCTATGGCGAGGCTGTTCGTGGTGTCGAAGTCAAGTTGTCGCGCCGCAACGGTGTGATCAAGACGTTCTCACTTCACGGCAAGCTTGGCCGCGATACGCCGGTGACCGGCAGTTTGCGCTCGCGCGCGCAGGGCCGTGAGGTTCTCTACCTGGAGACGAAGGACGCCGGTGCATTCTTCCGTTTCACCGACATTTACCCGAAGATGTTTGGCGGGCAGATGTGGGTGGCGCTCGACGCACCGAACGGAGATTCTTCGCCGCAGGAAGGCTTGCTCAACGTCAGCAATTTCAAGGTGAAAGGCGAGGCCGCGCTTGATCGCGTCGTGGCCAATGGCGGCGGAGCCAACCCGTCGGGTATCGGGTTCTCGGCAATGCGCACCGAATTCACGCGGCAGACGGGCGAATTGCGGATCAAGGACGGCGTCGTGCGCGGGCCGACCGTCGGCGCAACAATCGAAGGCAGCATCGACTATCGTGCCAACGAGGTGCGCATGAGCGGAACGTTCGTGCCGATGTACGGACTGAACAACATCTTCGGTCAGATTCCGATTGTTGGTCTCGTACTGGGCGGCGGCAGCAACGAAGGCCTGATCGGCATCACCTACGAGGTCGTCGGCTCGCCTGGCGCACCGGTGTTGCGCGTCAATCCGATCTCGGCGATGGCGCCCGGCGTGTTCCGAAAGATTTTCGAGTTCGGCACCGGCAAGCAGGGCATGCCGCCGGACTTCGCTTCTGATCCGCCGAACGTCAATCGCTGAGCGATCGGCCTCAGACCGGCTTCAAGAGCACGTGCCGTTTGCGGCCCATCGACAGCTTGATCACGCCTTCAGGGGTGAGATCGGTCTTCGAGAGCGCCATCTTTTCGTCGGCCACCGGCACGTCGTTGACGCGTAAACCACCACCCTTGATCTGACGTCGCGCTTCGCCGTTCGACGCGACGAGACCGGCTTTCACAAACAGCCCGACGACGCCGATACCGGATGCCAATTCGTTCGCGGCAACTTCCAGCGTCGGCAGATCGGTCGCGATCGCGCCTTGCTCGAATGTGCGCCGCGCGGTCTCCGATGCGGCCTCGGCTGCTTCACGTCCGTGCACGAGCGCGGTCGTCTCGGTCGCGAGCACCTTCTTGGCTTCGTTGATGTCCTGTCCCTTGAGCGCCGCCAGCTTGGCGATTTCGTCGAGCGGCAGAATGGTGAACAGCTTGAGAAAGCGTTCGACGTCGCCATCCTCGGTGTTGCGCCAGTATTGCCAGTAGTCGTAGGGGCTGACGAGATCGGCGTTAAGCCACAGCGCGCCGGCCGCAGTCTTGCCCATCTTGGCGCCCGATGATGTGGTAAGCAGAGGCGAGGTCAGTGCGAACAGCTGTGCGCCCGCCATACGGCGGCCGAGGTCGATGCCGTTGACGATGTTGCCCCACTGATCAGAGCCGCCCATCTGCAGCACGCAACCGGTGCGCTTGTGCAGCTCGACGAAGTCGTAGGCTTGCAGAAGCATGTAGTTGAATTCAAGGAACGACAGTTCATGCTGTCGCTCAAGGCGCAGCTTGACCGAGTCGAACGACAGCATCCGGTTGACGGAAAAATGCTTGCCGACGTCGCGCAGGAAATTGATGTAGTTGAGCGGGGCGAGCCACTCGTCGTTGTTGAGCATCAGCGCGTCGGTCTTGCCGTCGCCGAACGCCAGGAAACGATCGAAGACGATACGGATGCCGGCGAGGTTCGCAGCAATATCGTCCAGCGTCAAAATCTTGCGACTCTCATCGCGTCCCGAAGGGTCGCCAATGCGCGTGGTGCCGCCCCCCATCAACGCGATCGGCCGATGGCCGGTCTGTTGCATCCAGCGCAGCATCATGATCTGGAGCAGGTGGCCGACATGCAGCGACGCCGCGGTGCAGTCGAATCCGATATAACCCGTGATCGGCCCCTTGGCCGCGAGCGCATCCAGCGCCTCCGGCTCGGAAATCTGATGGATGAAGCCCCGGCTTTGCAGGACGTTCAGGAATTCGGATTTATAGGCACTCATTGAAGGGTACTCGCGTGATCTCGCGCCCGATCGGGTCGGCCTGTGGTGTATCAGGTTGGGCGTCGGATTCAACCAAACGAACGGGGAATATGGCGTGTTGACGGCAATAGGCCTGATGAGCGGCACATCCCTGGATGGTGTCGATGTCGCGTTGCTGAGAACCGACGGGGAGCGGCTGGGCGGTTTCGGCCCGACCGGCTACCGGGCCTATTCCACCGCCGAGCGCGGACTACTGAGAGAGGCGCTGGCCGCAGCCACAACACTGTCCAATCGGAACGAACGGCCCGGCGTTCTCAATGATGCTGAGCAACTGGTGACGAAGGCTCATGCCGAAGCTGTTGAGGCGTTCCTGACCCAACATGGTCTCGCTCGTAGCGAAGTCGATGTGGTCGGGTTTCATGGGCAGACGGTTTTGCACCGGCCTGCCGATCGCCTGACAGTTCAGATCGGCGACGGCGCCGCGCTCGCCAGAGCACTGCGAATGCCGGTTGTGTTCGATCTGCGTGCCACAGACGTTGCGGCCGGCGGGCAGGGCGCGCCGCTGGTGCCGGTCTATCATCGTGCTCTGGTTCAAGAGACGGAGCGGCAAGGTCCGGTTGTCGTTCTGAATATCGGTGGCGTCGCCAATATCACCTACATCGACGGTGACATGCTGATCGCTTGTGACACTGGCCCCGGCAATGCGCTGCTCGATGACTTCATGCTGCGCGCGACCGGCGAGGCTGTCGACCGCGACGGTCGTTACGCTGCGCGCGGACGCGTTGACCAAAACTGGATCGCGCGCGCGCTCGATCATCCGTTCTTCAACGTGCCGCCGCCGAAGTCGCTCGATCGCAACCACTTCGGCTCCTTCACAGTGGACGGCATGACGCCCGATGACGGCGCTGCGACGTTGACAGCGCTTACGGCAACGTCGATCGCGCGGATCGTCGAGGTGTTGCCCAAACTGCCGGCAAGCTGGATCGTCGTAGGCGGCGGCGCCAACAATCCGACGCTGATGGCCATGCTGGCCGACAGGCTCGCCCCTGCGCCTGTGATGCGTGGAGGCGACCTTGGCTGGATGGGAGACGCCATCGAGGCGCAGGCGTTTGCTTATCTGGCGGTCCGCAGCCTCAAGGGCATGCCGCTGACGTTTCCCAGCACAACAGGCGCCCCGGTGCCGCTGACCGGTGGCGTCCTCGCGAAACCGTGACTCCATGCAAATGCATGAAGTTTGACTTGAGGGTGCAATTGGACCTAGGTTAATGCAATTGCATTGATCAAGGACCAACCATGTCGCTCAGCGAATTTCTCGTCATCGCGCTCCACGCCGTTCGCAGCGGCGCGCACGCGATTTTCCATCCGGCATCGACAACAGAGCCAAGCCGGCCGGCACCGTGCTCGCCGCACTGGAGGAACGGCCATGACCGCTGAATTCAAACTCATCAGCCATAAGCTCTGTCCCTACGTCCAGCGTGCGGTGATCTCGCTCACCGAGAAAGGCGTGCCGTTCGAGCGGATCGATATCGATCTCGACAACAAGCCTGACTGGTTCCTGAAAATCTCGCCGCTCGGCAAGGTGCCGGTGCTGCAGGTCGGCGACAGCGTGGTGTTCGAATCCGCGGTGATCCTCGAATATCTCGAGGAAACCCAACCCAAACCGTTGCATCCGAAGGATGCGCTGGCGCGCGCGGAGCATCGCGCATGGATCGAATTCGGCTCGACCGTACTTGGTGACATCTGGGGTCTCGAAACTGCGAAGGACAAGAGCACCTTCGAAGCCAAGGTCGAACAGTCCGAGCAGCGATTTGCGCGTCTGGAAGAACGGCTTGTGGCGGCACCATGGTTCGATGGCGAAGCATTCTCACTGGTCGATGCCGTGTTCGGGCCTGTGTTCCGCTATTACGATGTTTTCGATGACATCGGCGACTTCGGTATTCTGGCCGACAAGCCGAAGATCGCGCGCTGGCGTAAAAGCCTTGCTGAAAGGCCTTCGGTCAAATCTGCTGTCAGCACTGAATATCCGGAATTGCTGCGCGCCTTCATGAAGAAACAAGGTGCTTATCTGATGACGCTCGATAAACGCGTCGCGGCCTGACCTGGCTTCATCACAACGAAAAACGGCGCGGATGAAATCATCCGCGCCGTTTTCGTTTTTATGTGCGTGAGGATCAGCGGACGTTGGCGAGCCGCATATCGAGATAGGACGTGATCGATTCCATCAGCGGTTCGAGCTTGCCCTCGAAGAAATGGTTGGCGCCGGGAATGACCTGCTGATCAATGACGATGCCCTTCTGGGTCTTGAGCTTCTCGACCAGCGTGTTGACGTCCTTTTGCGGGACCACGATGTCCTTGTCGCCGTGAACGATCAGGCCCGACGACGGGCAGGGCGCGAGGAACGAGAAGTCGTAAAGATTGGCCGGCGGTGCGATCGAGATGAAGCCCTCGACTTCCGGGCGGCGCATCAGGAGTTGCATGCCGATCCAGGCGCCGAACGAGAAGCCAGCCACCCAGCAGGCGCGTGCCTCGGGGTTGATGGTCTGGGCCCAATCCAGCGCGGCCGCCGCATCGGACAGTTCACCAGTGCCGTGATCGAACGAGCCCTGGCTGCGGCCGACGCCGCGGAAGTTGAAGCGCAGCACCGAAAAACCGCGGGCCACGAACGAATAATAGACCTGATAGACGATCTGATGATTCATCGTGCCGTGGAACTGCGGATGCGGATGCAGCACCATCGCGATCGGCGCATTCTTCTGCTTCGCCGGGTGATAGCGGCCTTCGAGGCGGCCGGCAGGACCGGTGAAAATGACTTCGGGCATCGATGTTCCTTGATATGCTTCAGGTAACGTCGTGCGGGCTTGCAGCCTGGTGTCGGCAACCTTCGCAGCGAGGCTTCGACGGGAGCGTCGGGCGCAAGATCACGACGTGCGGTAAAACCGGTGGCCGCGTTCTACCATGAGGCAAGGGGCAAAAAGCAAGCATATTGAACCTTGTCGGGCGGCGTTCCATTTGCCGGAAAAGGTTGTAACACACAGCGGGACAGGCATTTTCCGCTGGTTCCGGAAAAAGCGACGGCATGACGCGGACAAGGATCTATCTGGACTGGAACGCCACCGCGCCGCTGCGACCGGAGGCACGGGCTGCGATGAATGCGGCCTGGGACGTGGCTGGGAATCCATCGTCGGTCCACGCGGAGGGGCGCGCCGCCCGCCGATTGGTGGAGGACGCCCGGGCCATTGTCGCCGGCGCGACCGGCTCTCAGGCGCGTAATGTCGTCTTCACCTCGGGAGGAACCGAGGCCAATGCGCTCGCCCTGACGCCTGACTTGCGCCGCCCAGGGGGCGAACCGGTCCAGCGTCTGGTGGTCTCCGCTGTGGAACACCCCTCGGTTCTGGCAGGCGGCAGCTTCGATGGTGCCGATATCGTGAAAGCGCCGGTTGACCCGGAGGGCGTCGTCGATCTGGAGCGCCTGCAAGGCCTGCTGAACGGCGGGCCGCCGACGCTGGTTTCGATCATGCTCGCCAACAACGAAACCGGGGGGATCCAGCCAATTCCCGAGATCGCCGGGATCGTCCATGAGGCGGGCGGCGTTTTCCATGTTGATGCGGTTCAGGCATTGTCACGAATATCTTGTGATATGAATGATTTATCTGCTGATATTCTATCGATTTCTGCCCATAAAGTGGGCGGCCCTAAGGGCGTTGGCGCGCTGGTGGTTCGGGATGATATCGCCGGGTTGGAACCTTTGATCCGCGGCGGCGGTCAGGAAAAAGGCCGCCGCGCAGGAACCGAAAATGTCATCGGAATCCTCGGGTTTGGCGCAGCTCTTCATGCAGCGATGGAGCGGAGCGAGACCGAATCCAGCCGGATAAGGCGTTTGCGGGAGCGTCTGGAGGCCGGCCTGATGGCCGACGCAGGCACTGTGATCTTTTCACGTGAAGCGCCTCGGCTGCCCAACACCACGCTGGCCGCGGTTCCCGGGATGAAAGCCGAAACCGCAGTCATCGGCTTCGATCTAGAAGGAATTGCCGTCTCATCCGGTTCCGCCTGTTCCTCAGGCAAGGTCCAGCCGTCGCATGTACTGGCAGCCATGGGAGTTCCCCTTGAGCTGGCGCGGGGAGCCATCCGGATCAGTCTGGGCTGGAATACTTCGGAATCTGACGTGGATTTCTTCCTGCAGGCTTGGAGAAAGCTGGCGGGGACATTAGGTAATAAAATGAGCAGAACCGGTGCTTGAACGGTTCTAAAAAATGGGTGATTTCATGAACGAAACACCCTAAACACTAATCCCAGTGTTCCACTGCGGTCCTTGAAACCGCGAGCGGAGAGTTAAGATGCCTGCCGTACAAGAGACGGTTGATCGGGTTCGCCAGATCGACGTCGACCAATACCGCTATGGATTTGAGACGGTGATCGAGACCGAGAAGGCTCCCAAGGGCCTTTCGGAAGACATCGTCAAATTCATCTCAGCCAAGAAGAATGAGCCGGCGTGGATGCTGGAGTGGCGGCTCGAGGCCTATCGCCGCTGGCTGACGATGCAGGAGCCGACCTGGGCGCGCGTCGAATATCCTAAGATCGATTATCAGGACATCTACTATTACGCGGCGCCCAAGCAGTTCACCGCGCCGAAATCGCTCGATGATGTCGACCCCGAGATTCTCAAGACCTACGAGAAGCTCGGCATTCCGCTGAAGGAGCAGGAGATCCTCGCGGGCGTTCGCAAGCAGGGCGAGCCCAGCAAGCTCGATGAGGAATCGATCGGCGTTGATTTCAGCTCGGGTCGCGTCGCGGTCGATGCGGTGTTCGACTCGGTGTCGGTTGCGACCACCTTCCAGGCCGAACTGAAGAAGGCCGGCGTGATCTTCATGCCGATCTCGCACGCCATCCGCGAGCACCCCGAACTGGTGCAGAAATATCTCGGCAGCGTGGTGCCGACCTCCGACAACTTTTTCGCCACGCTGAACTCGGCGGTGTTCTCCGACGGCTCGTTCGTCTACGTGCCGCCGGGCGTGCGCTGCCCGATGGAATTGTCCACCTACTTCCGCATCAACGAGAAGAACACCGGCCAGTTCGAGCGCACGCTGATCATCGCCGACAAGGGCGCCTATGTCAGCTATCTCGAAGGCTGCACCGCGCCGCAGCGCGACGAGAACCAGCTGCACGCCGCCGTGGTCGAACTGATCGCCCACGACGACGCCGAGATCAAATACTCGACGGTGCAGAACTGGTATCCCGGCAACTCGGAAGGCGCCGGCGGCATCTACAACTTCGTCACCAAGCGTGGCGACTGCCGCGGCCGCAACTCGAAGATTTCGTGGACGCAGGTGGAGACCGGCTCGGCCATCACCTGGAAGTATCCGAGCTGCATCCTGCGCGGCGACAACTCGCGCGGCGAATTCTATTCGATCGCCATTTCCAACGGCTATCAGCAGGTCGATTCCGGCACCAAGATGATCCACCTCGGCAAGAACACCACGAGCCGGGTGATCTCCAAGGGTATCGCCGCCGGAAAATCGCAAAACACCTATCGCGGCCTGATCAGCGCGCACCGCAAGGCGACCGGCGCCCGCAACTTCACCGCCTGCGACTCGCTGCTGATCGGCGACAAGTGCGGCGCGCACACCGTGCCCTATGTCGAGGCCAAGAATTCGTCCGCGCTGTTCGAGCACGAGGCGACCACCTCGAAGATTTCCGAGGATGTGCTGTTCTACTGCGTGCAGCGCGGGCTGTCGCAGGAGGAAGCGGTCGGCCTCGTCGTCAACGGCTTCGTCAAGGACGTGTTGCAGCAACTGCCAATGGAATTTGCGGTCGAGGCGCAGAAGCTGATCTCGATCTCGCTGGAAGGAAGTGTGGGATGACCGCGTTGCTTGAAGTCAAGGGTCTCAAGGTTCAGGTCGAGGACAACGAGATTCTCCATGGGCTCGACCTCACAGTGAACGAGGGCGAAGTCCACGCCATCATGGGCCCGAACGGTTCGGGCAAATCGACGCTGAGCCATGTCATCGCCGGCAAACCCGGTTACGACGTCACCGCAGGCGAAATCCTGTTCAAGGGTGAAGACCTGCTGGAAATGGAGCCGGACGAGCGCGCCGCCAAGGGTGTGTTCCTCGCGTTCCAGTATCCGGTCGAAATTCCCGGCGTCGCCACCATGACTTTCCTGCGCACGGCTTTGAACGCCCAGCGCAAGGCGCGCGGCGAGAGCGAGTATTCGACGCCGGACTTCCTCAAGAAGG
>JBIQLC010000003.1:0-287777 GCA_044464625.1 Afipia sp.
TCCTGCGGGTAGATGTTCACGCCGCCGGAAATGATCATGTAGGACTTGCGGTCGGTGAGATAGAGATAGCCCTCGTCATCGACATAGCCGACATCGCCGAGCGTCGACCAACCCTTGTCGTTGAAGGCGCGCTTGGTCTTGTCGGGATCGTTGTGATAGGCGAATGCCGGCGCGTCGGCGAAATACACCGTGCCGATTTCGCCCGCCGGCAGTTCGTTGTCGCTCTCGTCGAGGATCCTGACCTTGCCGACCACGGCGCGGCCGACGGTGCCGCGGTGGTTCAGCCATTCCTGCGAATTCGACACCGTGACGCCGTTACCTTCGGAGCCGGCGTAATACTCGATCAGGATCGGCCCCCACCACTCGATCATCCTCGCCTTGACGTCGGGTGGGCAGGGCGCGGCGGCGTGCACCGCGCCTTTCAGCGTCGAGATGTCGTAGCGGCTGCGCACCTCGTCCGGCAGTTTCAGCATGCGCACGAACATGGTCGGCACGAGCTGCGAATGGCTGACGCGGTGGCGCTCGACGAGGCGCAGATATTCCTCGGCGTCGAAGTTCTCCATGATCACCGACGTGCCGCCGAGCACGCCGACCATCATGTTGAAGCGTAAGGGGGCCGCATGATAGAGCGGCGCCGGCGACAGATAGATGCTGTCGGCCGTGATGCCGCACATCTTTTCGCATAATAGCCGCAGGAACGGATTGGGCGCGAGGATCGACGGCTCGGTCACGGTGCGCTTGATGCCCTTGGGGCGGCCGGTGGTGCCGGACGAGTACAGCATGTCGTAGCCGGCGGATTCATCAGCGATCGGCGTCGTCGGCTGTTTGGCGAGTTCATCGTCCCATGAGCGGAAGCCAGGCTGCGGCTGTCCGGTCATGAAATAGATCGGCGAGACATCACCGTTCGCGCTGCTTTTGGCGGCGAGCGGCGCGATGACGTCGGCGCACTTCACCGAAGTGATCATCACCTTGGCGCCGCAGTCCTTGACGATGTAGGCGATCTCGTCGGCGGTGAGATAACGGCTGATCGCAGTGTAATAGATGCCGCTGCGCTGTGCCGCCCAGCAGATCTCCATGAAGGTCAGAGAATTCTCCATCAGCAACGCGATATGGTCGCCGGTGCCAACGCCGAGCGAGCGCAACAGATGCGCGCCCTGGTTGGAGCGCTGATCGAGTTTGGCGTAGGTGATGCTGTCGCCGGATTTGGCCATCCGGTAGGCGATCTTGTCAGGCGTGGAGCGGGCGTGAAGCGAAGGATGAGTCATGGCGGCTTTTGGCGTCCCTTGGCGTTCCCTAAGTGGTCCCGATGCTCCGGCGAATTGTTCTCGCTCTTGGGGTTAATCGGGTCGTCGGAATGAAGAGCAGACAGTCACACTATGAATTGTCATGCGCGGGCTTGACCCGCGCATCCATCTTAAAATGTTCGAAGGATGGATTGCCGGGTCAAGCCCGGCAATGACACATCCAATCTGTCGATGCTTTCTCGCTCCACCCCGAAAGAGTCAGAGCCGTTCAACGATGGTGACGTTGGCCATGCCCCCGCCTTCGCACATGGTCTGCAAACCGTAGCGCTTGTTGCGGGCTTTCAGCGCATGGATCAGCGTGGTCATCAGCTTGGTGCCGGAGCCGCCGAGCGGATGGCCGAGCGCGATGGCGCCGCCATTGACGTTGAGGCGAGCGGGGTCGGCGCCGGTGTCCTTGAGCCAGGCGAGTGGCACCGGCGCGAAAGCCTCGTTGACCTCGAACAGGTCGATATCGTCGATCGACATGCCGGCCTTCTTGAGCGCGCGATGGGTCGCGGGCAGCGGCGCTTCGAGCATGATCACCGGATCGCCGCCGATCACCGTCAGATGATGGATGCGGGCCATCGGCGCGACGCCGAGCGATTTCAGTCCCTTTTCGTTGACCACCAGCACGCCGGAGGCGCCATCGCAGATCTGGCTGGCGTTGGCGGCGGTGATGCTGCCGCCTTCCTGCAGCAGCTTCACGCTCTTGATGCCGTCGAGCGTGGCGTCGAAGCGAATGCCTTCGTCGATATGATGGGTGTCGGTCGAGCCGTCATCGCGGGTGATCTTGAGCGGCACGATCTCGTCCCTGAACGCGCCTGATTGCGTGGCGGCAATCGCGCGCTGGTGGCTGTCGAAGGCGTAGCGATCGAGGTCGTCCTTGGTCAGTCCGTATTTCTTCGACATCATCTCGGCGCCGGTGAACTGGCTGAACTGGATGCCGGGATATTCTTCCTCGAGTTTCGGGCTCTTGTAGTGGCCGAAGCCGTTCTTGGCCGGCAGCGAGGAGGCAAGGCCCATCGGCACGCGTGTCATGCCTTCGACGCCGGCGGCGATCACGATGTCCTGGGTGCCGGACATCACCGCTTGCGCGGCGAAATGCAGCGCCTGCTGCGACGAACCGCACTGGCGATCGATCGACGTGCCGGGAACATGCTCCGGCAATTTCGAGGCCATCACCGCATTGCGCGCGACGTTGTTGGACTGTTCGCCGGTCTGCATCACGCAGCCCATGATGACGTCCTCGATCTGGCCGGGATCGACCTTGGAGCGATCGACCAGCGCATCGATCACCGACGCGGCGAGATCCACCGGATGCCAGCCGGCGAGGCGTCCGCCCTTGCGGCCTCCGGCGGTGCGTGCTGCGGCGACGATATAGGCTTCGGCCATCTGCGTTTCTCCCTGAGGCTCGTTTTTGTCTGCGAGGATTAAAAGAGCGGCTTTGGATTTAGTCAATCGGTCAATTAACTCTTGAGCCGGAGGAGATCATCGGCTTAGCTAAAGAGGACCACGCGGAACCATCATGGCATCGAAGCCGTCCTCGAAAACCTCGCATCTCGCGCCGCCGCCTGCCGCGGAGACGCCGATGAACCCGACCGCCACAAAACTTCTGGTTGCGGCCGGCGATCTCATGACCGAGAAAAACTCGGTCGATATTTCGCTGAGCGATATTGCCCAGCGTTCCGGCATCAACGCCGCGCTGGTGAAATATCATTTCGGCAACAAGGAAGGTCTGCTGCTTGCCTTGCTGGCGCGCGACGCCCGCGCCGAGATGGTCAATCTCAAATTCCTGGTCGATCAGCCGATTTCGCCGACCGAGAAGATGCGGCTGCATATCGCCGGGATGGTCAATGCCTATTACCGCTTCCCGTATTTGAATCGGCTGATCCATTTCCTGCTCAATGACAGCGGACCGGACACCAGCCGCGAGGTGGTAGGCTTTTTCGTCAAGCCGCTGCTCGATCTCGAGCGTCGCATTCTCGAGGAAGGCGTCGCCGCCGGCGAATTCCGCAAGGTAGACCCGCTGCTGTTCTATATCGGCCTCGTTGGCGCCTGCGATCACCTGTTCTATCGCCGCCGCCCGATCACGGACGCGGCCGGCATCGGCCCGGTTACCGACGATGTTCGCCGCCGTTACATTGCACATATGACCGAGATGACCCTTGGCGGGCTGCTGGCGACCGGCAACAATGCCGCGCAGGGCCGAACGGTGTCCGCCGCGCGGCGAAAGGTCACGGCGATCAAGGGCGCACGTAAAAGCCCGGCCGTGAAACGACGGTCATAGGTGCGGTCATAAAAAAATGACAATCGAACCACGACAATAAAACCGGCAACAATAAAACCAACAACGACGAACGAATTCGGGAGAAACGCATGACAGGGCCAACCAGGGCGACAGGACCGCTGCGCGGTGTGCGCGTTGTCGAATTCGCCGGCATCGGCCCGGGGCCCTATGCCGCGATGCTGATGTCCGACATGGGTGCCGAGGTCGTTACCATCGCGCGGCCCGGCAAGGGCAAGCAGGATGCGCGCAATTTCGTCGCGCGCGGGCGCAAGGTGGTCGAACTCGATCTCAAGAATCCCGATCATGTCGCGCAGGCGCTCGACCTGATCGGCGCGGCGGATATTTTGATCGAAGGTTTTCGTCCCAAGGTGATGGAACGGCTTGGGCTGGGGCCAGATGAAGCGCTCAAGCGCAATCCGCGGCTGGTCTACGGCCGCATGACCGGCTGGGGTCAGGAAGGCCCGCTGGCGCAGGCCGCCGGCCACGACATCAATTACATCGCGATCACCGGCGCGCTGGATTCGTTCCGCTCGCCGCACGGCGATCCGGTGTCGCCGCTCAACCTTGTCGGCGACTATGGCGGCGGCGCGCTGTTTCTCGTGGTCGGCGTGCTCGCCGCGCTGACCGAGGCGCGCAGTTCGGGCAAAGGGCAGGTGGTCGATGCCGCGATGTGCGACGGCGTGTCGTCGATGCTGACCATGTTCCATGCCATGAAGGCGATGGGGCGCTGGACCGATCAGCCGCGCACCAACATGCTCGACGGCGGCGCGCATTTCTATCGCACCTATCAGTGCAAGGACGGTGGCTACATGGCGATCGGCGCCATCGAGCCGCAGTTCTATGCCGAGCTGCGCGAACGCGCGGGGCTTCACGATGCGGCGTTCGACAAGCACCTGTCGCGCGGCGACTGGCCGGCGCTGCAGGAGCAAATGGTCGCAATTTTCAAGACCAAAACGCGCGACGAATGGGCCAAACTGCTGGAAGGCACCGACGCCTGCGCCGCCGCGGTGGTTGGCCTGTTCGATGCGCCGTCGCATCCGCATCTTGCTGCCCGCGAAACATTCGTGACGCATGATGGCTATGTGCAGCCGGCGCCGGCGCCGCGCTTTTCGCGCACGCCCTCGGCGATCCAGGGCACGCCCGCGGCCGAACCCATGGATGCCGCCGAACTCGCGCGGCAATGGTCCAACACGCCTTCCCTTAAACTCGCATAGCAAACAGGAAGATATCAGATGCAACTCAAGGATGTTTCCGTTCTCGTCACCGGCGGCGGTTCGGGTCTCGGCGCCGCCACCGCGCGCGCCATGGCTGCCAAGGGCGCCAAGGTCGCGGTGATCGACATGAATAAAGAGGGCGCGGAGAAGGTCGCGTCCGAAATCGGCGGCCTCGCGCTGGTCGGCGACGTGTCGGAGGAAGCGCCGGTCAAGGCCGCGATCGAGAAGGCGGAAGCCGCGCACGGCGTGATCCGCGTGCTGGTGAACTGCGCCGGCATCGGCGGCGCGGTGAAGACCGTGAGCAAGAACGGCGCCTATCCGCTCGATCACTTCTCGCGCATCATCAAGGTCAATTTGATAGGCTCGTTCAACTGCATCCGTCTCGTGGCCGAGCGCATGCAGACCGCGGCGCCGATCGGCGAAGAGCGCGGCGTGTGCATCAACACCGCGAGCGTCGCCGCCTATGACGGCCAGATCGGCCAGGCGGCGTATTCGGCCTCGAAGGGCGGCATCGTCGGCCTGACGTTGCCGGTGGCGCGCGATCTCGCCTCGCTCAACATCCGCGTCATGACGATTGCGCCCGGCCTGTTCCTGACGCCGCTGCTGATGGGCCTGTCGGAAGAAGCCCGCGAAAGCCTCGGCAAGCAGGTGCCGCATCCGGCGCGGCTCGGCGATCCGAAGGAATACGCCCAGCTTGCGGTGTCGATCGTCGAAAACCCGATGCTCAACGGCGAAACCATTCGCCTCGACGGCGCGATCCGCATGGCGCCGCGCTAACGCCAAAAACCTGGGTCCGGCAGCGACGCCACAAGAAGCGCGCGCCGGACGCCACGGGAGGAAACCATGGACGCTGTGACACCGGCTCCGCACAAGGCGCCGTTCCGCAAGGTCAATTGGCTCAAGCGCGACATCGCCGTCGAGCGGCGCGACGATGGCGTCATCGTCCTGAAATCGCGCATTCCGCTGATGGATTTCGAGCGCCACATTCCGGCGGCGCTGGCGCGCTGGGCGCGGCAAAAGCCGGATCACATCTGGCTGGCGCAGCGCAAGGGCGCGGATCGTCAGTGGCGCAAGGTGTCTTACGGCGAGGCGAAGCGGACCGTCGATGCGCTGACGCAAGGGTTGCTCGATCTCGACCTGCCGCCGAAGCGGCCGCTGGTGATCCTGAGCGGCAACTCCATCGAACACGCGCTGATGACGCAGGCTGCAATGCAGGCGCGGATTCCCGTGGCGCCGCTGTCGCCGGCCTATTCGCTGATGAGCCAGGACCACGCCAAGCTCAAATATGTGTTCGACCTGATCAAGCCGGCGGCGGTGATGGTTCAGGACGGCGCGCAGTTCGGCAAAGCGCTGGCGGCGCTCGATCTTGCCGGCATCGCCGTGATCCATGTCGATCGGCCGGCCGAGGGAATCGAAAGCGTCGCCTATGCCGATCTCGCGGCGACGCCGGTGACATCCGCGGTCGAAGAATCGATCGCGCAGATCGCGCCCGACACCGTCGGCAAATTGCTGTTCACCTCGGGCTCGACCGGAATGCCCAAGGCGGTGATGAACACCCAGCGCATGATGTGCGCCAACGCCGCCATGATGATGCAGGTGCGCCCGCGCGATCCCGCCGGCCCGTCGCCGGTGTTCCTTGACTGGATGCCGTGGAATCACACCATGGGCGGCAATGCGCTGTTCAATCCGGCGCTGATCGAGGGCGGCACTCTTTATATTGACGACGGCCGTCCGGTGCCGGGCCTGTTCGACGAGACGCTGCGCAATCTGCGCGAGGTGTCGCCGACCTATTACGCCAACGTGCCGGCGGGTTACGCCGCGCTGGCCTCGGCAATGGAGAAGGACGACGACCTGTGTCGCGGCTTCTTCCAGAATCTCGGCCTCGTCGCTTATGGCGGCGCGCGGCTGCCGGATGATCTCTATGAGCGGATTCAGGCGCTGGCGGTGCGCACCACCGGCGAGCGCATTGTGTTCTACACCGGATGGGGCTCGACCGAGACCGCGCCGACCTCGACCGGTACTTATTGGGACACCGAGCGCGTCGGCCTGATCGGCCTGCCGTTTCCCGGGGTCGAGTTGAAGCTGGTGCCGTTCGGCCCGAAATACGAACTGCGCCTGCGCGGCATCAACGTGATGCCGGGCTATTACGCGCAGCCTGACCTGACCAAAGCTGCGTTCGACGATGAAGGTTTCTACAAGATCGGCGATGCCGGTGTGTTCGTCGATCCCGACGATCCGTCGCAGGGCCTGATCTTCTCGGGACGGGTCGCCGAGGATTTCAAGCTCACCACCGGCACCTTCGTGCAGGTCGGCTCGCTGCGCGTCGCGGCAATCGCTGCCGCCTCACCCGTGGTGCAGGACGCGCTGGTCACCGGGCATGATCGCGATGATGTCGGCTTGCTGGTGTGGCCGAACCTCGATGCCTGCCGGATCATCGTCAACGATCCGCAAGCGACGTTCGCGGATGTGGTGAAGCATCCGGTGATCATCGCGCGCTTGCGCGACGGCCTGCGCGCGTACAACGCCGAGGCCGGAACATCGAGCAGCTTGCGCATCGCGCGGGCGATGCTGATGAGCGAGCCACCCTCGATCGACGGCAACGAACTCACCGACAAGGGCTACATCAACCAGAGCGCCGGGCTCGAGCGGCGCAAGGCTCTGGTCGATCGCCTCTATGCGGCGTCGCCGGACAGCGACGTGATTGTGTTGTGATGCGAGGGTTGCCGCGTTTCTCGCGTCCCGGGCGCGATGCAGTGTGCAACACTGCTTCGCAGAACCGGGACCGTACCGAACGCGGAGTGTGGAACGGCCCCGGATCAGCGGAGCGGCATCAAGAATGCCGCACCGCATCCGGGGCACGCTACACCATGAGGATCAGAATGGATCAGACGCATAGGATGGAAAGGCCACCGGCATGAATTTCGATTTCTCCGACGACCAGAAACAGTTGCGCGATCAGGCGCGGCGCTTCCTCACCGAGCGCTGCCCGCCCAAAGCGGTGCGCAATGTGCTCGAAGGCGGCGCGCCCTATGATCGCGAGTTGTGGAAGGGCCTCGCCGAGATGGGCTTCCTCGGCGTCGCGATCCCGGAGGAATACGGCGGCGCGGGCGCTGGCCATCTCGAACTGTGCGTGATCGCCGAGGAACTCGGGCGAGTGCTGGCGCCGGTGCCGTTCTCCTCGACCATCTATCTTGCGGCCGAAGCGATCATGATCGCCGGCAGCGAGGCGCAGAAAAAGAAATGGCTGCCGGCGATTGCCTCTGGCGAAGCGATCGGCACGCTGGCGCTGTTCGAAGGCAAGGGCAATCCCTCGCCCAAGGCGATCAAGGCGGCGGTGTCGAACGGCGCGCTGACCGGTGGCAAGTCGCCGGTGCCGGATGGCGCGATCGCGGATTTCGCCATTGTCGCCGCGCGCACGGGCAACAGCGGACGTGAAACCGACATCTCGCTGTTCATCGTCGATCTTGGCGGTGACGGCGTGAAGCGCCGCACGCTGCATAATCTCGATCAGTCGCACAACCAGAGCGAACTGGTCTTCGAGAACTGCAAGGCGGAGCCGCTCGGCCCCGCGAGCGAAGGCTGGAGCATCCTCACCCGCGTGCTTGATCGTGCTGCGGTGCTGACGGCATTCGAGCAGGTCGGCGGCGCCGATCGCGCGCTGGAAATGGGCCGCGACTATGCGCTCGATCGCATCGCCTTCGGTCGCCCGATCGGATCGTTCCAGGCGGTGAAGCACATTCTCGCCGACATGTACGTGTCGGCGACGCTGGCGCGCTCGAATTGCTACTACGGCGCATGGGCGCTCTCGACCAACGCGCCCGAACTGCCGGAAGCGGCGGCCACCGCGCGCATCAGCGCGACGCAGGCGTTCCAGCATTGCGCCAAGAACAACATCCAGGTCCACGGCGGCATGGGCTTCACCTGGGAATTCGATTGTCACCTTTATTATCGCCGCGCCAATGCACAGGCGCTCGCGCTCGGCAGCATGACCTACTGGGAAAACCAGTTGATCGACCGCATGCGCGCCCGCAACGTCGCCTGACACGGAAAGGACAACGCCATGAATTTCGACGATACCCCGCAGGAAGCCGCGTTCCGTGCCGAAGCCCGCGCCTGGATCGAAGCCAACGCGCCGAAGGAACTGCACGCCGAGCTGTCGCAGCCGACGGTCGGCCGCATCAGGCTGCGCAACCACGACATTCTTGAAGTCTCGAAAGCTTGGCAGAAGAAGAAGGCCGACGCCGGCTGGGCGTGTCTGCATTGGCCGAAGGAATATGGCGGCCGCGGCGCGTCGCCGATCGAGCGCGTGATCTGGCAGCAGGAGGAAGGCGTCTACGGCAAGCTCGAAGGCGCGTTCCTGATCGGGCAGGGCATGTGCGGCCCGACGCTGATGGCGTTCGGCCGCGATGAGCACAAGGCGAAGCATCTGCCGCCGCTCGCCTCCGGCGAACATGTGTGGTGTCAGTTGTTCTCCGAGCCCGCCTCGGGTTCGGACGTCGCGGGTCTGCGCACCCGCGCCGAGAAGAAGGGCGACGACTGGATCATCAACGGCCAGAAGGTGTGGACCACCGGTGCGCATTTTTCGGATTACGGCATCGTCATCACCCGCACCGATCCGACCAAGCCCAAGCACAAGGGCCTCACCATGTTCTGGCTCGATATGAAGAGCCCCGGCGTGGTGGTGAAGCCGATCAAGCAGGCCAACGGCCAGTCGGAATTCAACGAGGTCTACTTCACCGATGTGAAGGTGCCGGACACCCAGCGTCTCGGCGAGGTCAATGACGGCTGGAACGTGTCGCTGACCACGCTGATGAACGAGCGCATGTCGATCGGCTTCCGTCAGGCGACCGGCTTCCCCGAACTGTTCGCGTTCTGCAACGACCTGATGCTGGAGGATGGTCTCGCCATCGACGACAAGAACGTGCGTTCGAAACTCGCGCAGTGGGCGGTGAGGGCGAGCGGGCTGAAATACACCAGCTATCGTTCGATCTCGGCGCTGTCGCGCGGCCAGCGGCCGGGCCCCGAGAATTCCATCGGCAAGCTGGTGGCGGGCACCATGCTGCAGGACATCGCGACCTATGCGATGGATCTGCAGGGCGCGGCCGGCATGCTGACCGATGCCGACAGCGTCGCGGCGGCAGGCCAGTTCCAGCAGATCCTGCTGCGCTCGCCATCCGACCGCATCGCGGGCGGCACCGACGAGATCCTGCGCAATATCATCGCCGAACGCGTGCTCGGCCTGCCGGGCGACATCCGCGTTGACAAGGATGTGCCGTTCAACGAAATCCCGACGCGCGGCCGCTGAGGCCGCGCGTTTGTACTCCGGAAGTTGACCATGACCAGGACGAATGGCGGCGCTGAGCCGATCGACGTTTTCGAAGAGCTTCTCGCCGCCCGCTATTCGTGCCGGGCGTTCAGGCCCGATCCGGTGCCGCGTCCGATCATCGATCGTATTCTCGCAGCGGCGCAGCGCACCGCGTCGTGGTGCAACAGCCAGCCGTGGCATCTGTTCATCGCCAGCGGCGAGGCCGCCCGCGAGTTCGGCGCCGCGATGTACAAGACGGCAAGCTCCGGCGCGCCGGACGTGTCGGATTTCCCGTTCCCACGCGAATATCGCGGCGTCTATCTCGAGCGCCGCCGCGAGAGCGGCTTCCAGCTCTACAACACGCTCGGCATTCCGCGCGGCGACAAGGTCGGTTACGCCATGCAGATGCTGGAGAACTTCCGGTTCTTCGGCGCGCCGCATGTTGCCATCGTCACCACCGATGAAGCACTCGGGGTCTATGGCGCGATCGATTGCGGCGGCTATGTCAGCAACTTCATGCTGGCGGCCAAGGCGCTCGGCGTCGCCTGCGTGCCGCAAGCGGCGCTGGCGCATCATTCCGATGTCATCCGCGATTACTTCAAGCTGACCGAGGATCGCCGCGTGGTGTGCGGCATCTCGTTCGGTTACGCCGAGGAGGGGCATCTCGCCAACAGCTACCGCACCAGTCGCGCCCAGATCGGCGACGCCGCGACGTTCGTGGACTGACCATCGCGTTTTCGAGGAAGCATGCCCTCGGGTGCGACCCGAGGGTCGAGACCTGCTCGCGTCAAAAAACGAATCAATACCGAATCAACCGCCTGCCTTCCGGTTCCGGCGTTTCTCACCAACGCGTAAACGGCTGTGGATGACGGCGCGGGTGGTTAACCCCTCGTTAGCAAATTACATCGCATCCTTCCCAAAAGGGAGATTTGCCAATGTGGTCAAGCCATTCTGCTGTCGATAGCGAAGCCTGCCCGGTCGGCGAGGAAATGCTCGGAAGCCTGTACCGCGCCAGCGAACACGGCCTTCCGGTGCTGGTGGAATCGGTGTCCGGCGACGTGCGGGCGATGCTGGCACTTTATTGCTATCGCCGCGCCCATCTTCATTCGATGAGCCTCGCCATCGCCGCGACCTGCTCGGAGCGCGACCTGGTCGAACAGGGCGGCATTGCCGGCTCGACATTGTTCGCGATGTCGCGCGAAGCGCCGGCGGCGGCTTCGGCATCCGGGCGTCGTTCGATCACGCTGTCGACCACGCCGCTGTCGCCGATCGCCGCGTTCGATGATGATCTCGACGACGAGTTGCCGGAGCCGGTGACGGCGTAAGCAAGCTTATCCCTCCCCCTTGTGGGGAGGGTGGCGCATTGAGAGCGCAGCGAGCAATGCGTCGGGTGGGGGTTAAACAACCGATGACCTGAAGCGAAGCACCCCCACCCCGGCTTCGCTTCGCTCGCCGACCCTCCCCACAAGGGGGAGGGATGAAGACACCTTGAGCCTCACCCCAAAACCAGTTCCGCCAGCCCATGGCGCCGCCGCGCCATCGCGCATTCGGGATCGCCCGGCATGCAGGCGCGGCAGACATCCGGCCTGACATCATAAATTCCGCACGCCGTCGCCTCGCCGACCTTGCCGGTCAGCGCGGTGCAGCGATCGCCATCGCATTTCATGCCCGATTGCCGTTCGTTGACGAATTTCTCCGGAATGAGATCGAGCGCGGCATCGTCCTCGGTGGAGAAGCGCGGCCAGTTGCGCGAATAGGCGCAGCACGCGCCGCAGGACTGGCACGGATTGTCGAGGTCGTTCGTCATGGGCGCGGGCTGTGTCACGCCGCAGGCCTAGCCTCATTGGCGCGCGAGTTCAATGCGATTACCGTGGTGCGCGTGATCACGTCATCGCCAGCAGTTTCTTCACCTCGGCGAGTTCCGCCTCGAGTTCGGCGATGCGCTGATCGCGCGCGTTGATGACGGCCGCGACATCGGCGACGTCCAGCTTTTGCGGAATGTGCTGCGGGCAGTTCATGTCCCAGGCCTTGATCTTGAACACGATCGCCTGCTCAGGCCGCGCCTTGTAATCACGCGGCATCAGAGCTGTGACCAGCGCCGGATCGTCCTCGATCACCTTGGCCTCGCCCCACAGCTTGATGCGGCGGCGATAGACGTAATCGATCAGGAAAATATAGGCCTTCGGATTCTCGCTGAGATTGCCTTGGGTGATGTACTGGCGATTGCCGGCGAAATCCGCGAACGCCAGCGTGCTTTTGTCGAGGATCTTGATGAAGCCGGCCGGCCCGCCGCGATGCTGGATGTAGGGCTGGCCTTCGGCGCTGGCGGTGGCGAGGAAGAAACTGGTCTGCTGGCCGATGAAGGCGGCGAGATCGTCGTCGATTTCGGTGTGCCAGCCGCCGCGATCCTCGACGCGGGCATAGGCCTCGCGCGAGCCCTTGCGGGACTGGATCGCCTTCACCGCCGGGGTGAAGCCCACATCACTGGAATAGCTGGAGGTCTCGGACATGAGGTGTCCCTTGGAATGTCCTGGTCGGCGCGACGCGAGGGTGCGGCGCCGTTGGGATCGTAGCTTGATGACCGTCAATATGGATGCTGGTCGAAGCCAGGGTAATTATGACGATTGACACTATATTGTTGCAGAATATGAAATGGTGCCATGGATCGCATTGATGCCATGAACGTCTTTGTCGCGGTGGCGGATCAGCAGGGATTCGCGCCCGCCGCGCGCAAGCTCGGGCTCTCGACCTCGGCGGTGACGCGCATGGTCGCGGCGCTGGAAGACAAGGTCGGCGCGCGGCTGCTGCAGCGGACCACGCGCTCGGTGACGTTGACCGACGTCGGCACGCGCTATCTCGAACGGGCGCGCCGGATTCTTGCGGACATCGAAGAAGCCGAAGCCTCGACCCGCGCCGAGCGCACCCAGCCGTCCGGCCGCCTTGTGATTTCCGCGCCGCTAGTGTTCGGGCGGCTGCATGTCCGCCCGCTGGTCACGGCGTATCTTGAACGCTATCCGGATGTCAGCGCCGAATTGCGTCTGTCGGATCGGATGATCAATCTCGTCGAGGACGGCATCGACATTGCGGTGCGCGTCGGCGAGCTGGCGGATTCGACGCTGGTGGCGCGCCACATCGGCGACATGCGCCGGTTGACGGTGGCGTCCCCCGATTATCTCAAGCGTCGCGGCATGCCGCAGACGCCGCTCGATCTCGCGGGCCATGATCTGATCCAGTTCACCAGCACCAGTTCGCTGTCTGACTGGCGGTTCGTCGACAACGGCAGGGAGGTCCGCGTGCCGCGCACCTCGCGCTTCGCCACCAACAGTGCCGACGCGGCGATCCAGCATGCGGAGCAGGGCGGCGGCGTCGCGCTGGTGCTGGCCTATCAGGCGGCGGATGCGATCGCCCATGGCCGGCTGCAGATCCTGCTCACCGGTTACGAGCCGCCGCCATCGCCGATCCATCTGGTCTATCCGACCTCGCGGCTATTGTCGGCGAAGGTGCGGGCGTTCGTCGACACCGTCGTCGAACTCGCACAGTGGCGCTTCGACGTGACGTGACGTTGTTCAGTGTGATGCGGCCTGCGCCTGATCGGGTTTGGCGCGTATCACCTTGAACGTGCCGTTGGCGCGCGCGCACGGCACGCCGTCCGCGGTGACGAGACATTGCGCGAAGCAGATCGATCCGCCGAGCTTAACGAAATTGGTTTCCACCGCGAGCCACTGGCCGATATTGGCGGAGCCGAGGAAATCGATGCCGAGATTCACCGTCACCAGCCGTTGCGGCTCGCTCATCTGCGCCGCGCAGCTCAGGCCCATGGCGTTGTCGGCGAGCGTGGTGATCAAGCCGCCGTGCACGAGGCCGCGCGAATTGGTGTGCGGCTTGGCAAGGCGCAATCCGATGATCACCGCCTGCGGTGTTTTCTTTGAATAGATCGGCTCCCACGGATCGGTCATCGGGCTTGCGCGGAAATGGCGCGTGAAGCCCGGCGGTATGGCGTCGTTGATTGCGGTGTGCGGGGTCATGGCGTTCTCGTTGGATAAGAAGAGCTGCAGCGAGATTAATCGCCGTGCATGACGCTGATTGTAGCGACGCTGAGCAGGCGGTCGCGTTTGAAACGAGGCGGGCGGTGCAGTTTGAAACGAGACCGCCGACGTGCAGCTAGAACGCAAAGCGAGCGTTTTCTTATCCCTCCCCCTTGTGGGGAGGGTGGCGCATTGAGAGCGAAGCGATCAATGCGTCGGGTGGGGGAGCTAACACAACTTGCGGCGAACCAACCCCCACCCCGGCTTCGCTTCGCTCAGCCGACCCTCCCCACAAGGGGGGAGGGATGGGCGCGGAGATGGTTACGCAATTTCTCGCCAGAGATGCCCCTAAAACGGCAGGCCGACATAATTCTCCGACAGCGATGTGGTCGCCGCCTGCGAGCCGACGAGATAGTTCAGTTCGGCATGCTGGATGCGGGCGCTGAAGCCGTCGGTGTCGGGGAAACGGTGGAGCACCGAGGTCATCCACCACGAGAAGCGCTCGGCCTTCCACACCCGCGCCAGCGCGAGGCGCGAATAATCGTCGAGCGCGGCCTGCGACTTGTCGGCATAGAACTCGCGCAGCGCCTGCGATAGATAATGGACGTCGCTGGTCGCGAGGTTGAGGCCCTTGGCGCCGGTCGGCGGCACGATATGCGCGGCGTCGCCAGCAAGGAACAGCCGCCCGAACCGCATCGGCTCGGCGACGAACGAGCGCAGCGGCGCGATGCTTTTCTCGATCGAGGGTCCGGTGACGAGATGATCCACCGCTTCCTCGTCGAGCCGATGCTTGAGCTCGTCCCAGAAGCGGTCGTCCGGCCACTGGTCGATGTGGTCGTCGAGCGAGCACTGGACATAATAACGGCTGCGGTGCGTCGAGCGCATCGAGCACAGGGCGAAGCCGCGCTCGTGGTTGGCGTAGATCAGTTCCGGCGACACCGGAGGGGTTTCCGACAGGATACCAAGCCACCCGAACGGATAAATGCGCTCGAACGTCTTCAGCGCATTGGCGGGGATGCTCGGCCGGCACACGCCGTGGAAGCCGTCACAACCGGCGATGAAATCGCACTCCAATTCGTGCGTGACGCCGTCATGAACGTAACGCACGCGCGGCCGCTCGGTGTCGAAGTCAAGAATAGTGACATCGGCGGCTTCATAAACCGTGGTTCGTCCAATTTTTTCGCGCGCATCCATCAAATCGCGGGTCACTTCAGTCTGGCCGTAGATGGTGACGGTCTTGCCGCCGGTCGCGGTTTTCATGTCGATGCGATGACGCGAACCGCCGAATGCGAGCTCGATGCCGTCATGCACCAAACCTTCGCGGTGCAACCTCGTGGCGACGCCGACTTCCTCGAGCAGATCGACGGTACCCTGTTCCAGAACACCGGCGCGAATGCGCCCGAGCACATAGTCGCCGCTCTTGCGCTCGAGGATAACGTTGTCGATGCCGTAATGATGCAGCAACTGGCCGAGCAACAGGCCGGCAGGGCCGGCGCCGATAATCGCAACCTGTGTCCGCACCCCTCACTCCCGCATAGCTTGTTGGTCCGGCGCATCGCATGATGTCGATAGCGCATCGGACTTGCAAAGATGGTTATACCATATAACAATACGTGGAAAGGGCGCTTGAACAGCCCGTAAAAAGTCTGACAGGGAGAGACGCCGATGAGAAAATCACTGCTGGCGCTGCTGGTCGCTGCGTCCGTGACGCCCGCTTTCACGCCCGCCGTCGCACAGGACAAAACAGTCACTTTGAAGATTTCGCTATGGGTGCCGCCGGCGCATCCGCTAGTGCCGGCGACGATTGCCTGGGCCAAGGACATCGAGAAGGCGTCGAACGGCACCATCAAGGCCACGGTGTTTCCATCGCAGCAGCTCGGCAAGGCGTTCGATCATTACGACATGGCGAAGGACGGCATCGCCGACGTCACCTACGTCAATCCGGGCTATCAGCCGGGCCGCTTCCCGATCGCGGCCGCAGGCCAGCTTCCGTTCCTGTTCAGCGACGGCAAGAAGGGCACGCTGGCGCTCAACGAGTGGTATCAGAAATATGCGCCGACGGAGATGAAGGACACCAAGCTGTGCTTCGCCTTCATCCATGATCCCGGCGCGCTGTTCGGCAAGAAGAAAGTCATGGTGCCCGAGGATCTCAAGGGCCTGAAGGTGCGCCCGGCGCAATCGACCATCGGCGAAATGGTGAAGATGTTCGGCGGCACCAACGTGCAGGCCTCGGCGCCGGAAGCGCGCGACGCCATCGAGCGCGGCGTTGCCGACGAGATCACCTTCCCGTGGGGCTCGATGTTCCTGTTCGGCATCGACAAGGCGATCAAGTACGCGATGGATGTGCCGCTCTACACGACGGTGTTCACCTACAACATCAATCTGGCGAAGTATAATTCGATGTCGCCGGCGCAGAAGAAGGTGATCGACGATCACTGCACGCCGGAATGGGCCTCGAAGGTCACCGATCCGTGGAGCCAGTTCGAGTTCGACGGCCGCGCCAAGATGAAGGCGCTGGCCGATCATGAGGTCTACAAGCTGTCGCCTGAACAGCTTGCGCAGTGGAAGAGCGCGGCGAAGCCGCTTCACGACAGCTGGGCCGCGGACGTCAAGAAGGCGGGGGGCGATCCTGCCAAGGTCGATGCCGACCTTCACGCTGCGATCAAGAAATTCGACGCGGGACTGTAGTTTCTTGCCTTACCTCTCCCCGTTCTTACGGGGAGAGGTCGGCACGCGAAGCGTGACGGGTGAGGGGCCTTTCCCGAGGCTGCCTCTCACCCTGACCCTCTCCCCGCATAAGAGCGTTTCCGCTCGTGTTCGACGAGCTATGCGGGGTGAGGGGGCAGAGCAATCGCAGGATATCCATGACCGCCAGCCAGCCCGAAGTTTCCAGTGACGGCGTTATCACCGGCCCTCCGGAGCCGGAGCGCAAGAATGCCATGGATCGCTTCATCGATTCGATCGAGTGGGTGGCGGCGTTTTTCGTCGGCGTCGTCGCGCTGAACACGTTTATTGCGGTGTTCATGCGTAAATTCTTCGCGGTGACGATCCCGGACTACTACAATTTCGGCCAGTTCCTGCTCGGCATCCTGATCTTCTGGGGCATCGCGGCGACGAGTTATCGCGGCACCCACATCACCGTCGATCTGGTGTGGGCCAACGTGACGCCGAAGTACCAGCGCTGGATCGACATCTTCGCCACCCTGGTGCTGCTGTTCGTGGTCACGGTGCAGACCTACACGCTGTTCGACAAGGTCGTCGTCACCCGCGACGATCACATCCTCACCATGGATCTGCAGTTGCCGATCTGGCCGTTCTTCGCGCTGGCCTGGATCGGCGACGTCTCGGCGGTACTGCTGATCGCCATCCGGACCTGGCGCCTGATCTTCCATCCGGAGCAGGTGCACGACGCAAAAATCAAGACGGCGGAGTAGGCGGTGATGGAATTGAGCGCCGAAGCCGTCGCCGTCATCGGCTTTGTCACCCTGTTCGTGCTGATGCTGCTGCGCGTGCCGGTCGGCATGGCGATGGGCCTCGTCGGCGTCACCGGCTTCGGTTATCTGACCGGCATGGGGCCGGCGCTGAAACTGGTCGGCCAGACCGTGATGCGCACCGTGACCGACTATTCGTTCGGCGTGATCCCGATGTTCCTGTTGATGGGCGCGTTCGTGTCGGTGTCCGGCATCAGCCGCGAGCTGTTCCGCGCGGCGAATACATTCGTCGGCCACTGGAAAGGCGGGCTCGGCATCGCCACCATCGGCGCCTGCGGCGGCTTCGCCGCGATCTCGGGATCGTCGGTCGCGACCGCCGCGACGTTCTCGGCAGTGGCCTATCCCGAGATGCGGCGGTTCGGCTATCCGCAATCGTTCGCCACTGGCGTGATCGCGGTCGGCGGCACGCTCGGCGCCATGCTGCCGCCATCCACCGTGCTCGTGGTCTACGGCATCATCACCCAGCAGGATATCGGCAAGCTGTTCATCGCCGGCGTCATCCCGGGCCTGCTCGCGATCGCGATGCACATGATCACGATTGCGATCATCGGCGCCCTCCGGCCGGGCTTCCTGCCCGCAGGTCCGAAGAGTTCGTGGAAGGATCGCACGTATGCGCTGCGCGATGTGTGGTCGCCGCTGGCGCTGTTCGTGTTCGTGATCGGCGGGCTCTATGGCGGCTTCTTCATTCCGACCGAGGCCGGTGCGGTCGGCGCGGTCGGCGCCTTCATCATCGGCGTGATGCGCGGCAAGCTGACCAAAGACGGCATCCTGCAATCGTTGCTGCAGGCGACGCGCACCGCCGCCGCGGTGTTCACTATCCTGATCGGTGCGCTGTGCTTCGGTTATTTCCTGACCATCACCCAGACCCCGCAGCACGTCACCGAGTTCCTGACCAGTCTTGGCATCGGCAAATACGGCGTGCTGGCGCTGATCCTGCTGATGTATCTCGTGCTCGGCTGCCTGATGGACGCCATGGCGATGATCATCCTGACCGTGCCGATCGTGTTCCCGGTGGTCACCGCGCTTGGCTTCGATCCGATCTGGTTCGGCGTCATCATCGTGATGACCGTCGAACTCGGCCTGATCCATCCTCCCGTCGGGATGAACGTGTTCGTGATCAAGAGCGTGATCAAGGACGTCAGCATGTCCACGATCTTCGCCGGCGTGCTGCCGTTCGTGGTCACCGACCTGATCCGGCTGGTGCTGCTGATCACCTTTCCGCTGCTGGCGACCTGGCTCCCTCAACGCATGATGGGTGGGTAGCGACATGACGCCGACGCTTGCGACGAAGTATGTCTTCAGTCTTGCGATCAAGGTCGGCCAGCCGATCTCGGCCGGCGAGATCGGCACCGGCACGCGCCGCGTTGTTCCAATTTTGGGCGGCGAAGTGAAGGGCGAGGGGATGCGCGGCACGATTTTTCCGTGCGGCGCGGATTTCCAGATCATCCGCCCCAACGGCTTCACCGAGCTCGAAGCCAAGTATGCTTTCGAACTGGACGACGGCGCGGTGATCTATATCGAGAACATCGGCATCCGCTTCGGGCCGCAGGACGCGCTCGAGCGCATCAAGCGCGGCGAGCCGGTGGATCCGAACTTGATCTATTTCCGTAGCGTGCCGCGGTTCGAGACCGGCAGCGATAAATATCGCTGGCTAATGGAGCATCTGTTCGTCGGCGTCGGCGCCCGCCATCCCGATTGCGTCGAACTCGACGTGCATCAGGTGCTTTAGAAGAGTCCGGTTGCGTTTAGTCAGGTGCAGGGAGTTTCCGCTTGCACGGAATCGTCATGCCCGGGTTTGACCCGGGCATCCATCAAATAGCGAGTCCTTCTAGATGGATTGCCGGGTCAAGCCCGGCAATGACGAGTCTCGTTTCTGGTGTGAGCACTATGCCCGCCTAAGCGAGATGACCGGGACAAGCCCGGCCACGACGAAAACCGAAAATGGCCGCTAAACCTCGTCCGACGGAACGCAGTCCCGCCATTGACACGCAGCCAAATCGTTATAGTCTATAACTATTCTTCAAAGGACAAAGATCGGCATGCCTTCCGCTTCTTCCGCGACCAACGCCACTTCGTCGCTGCTGGCGATCGAGAAGGTCGGCGCGGTTCTCACCGTGGGCCTCAACCGCCCGGCGAAACGCAACGCGCTCAACGACGGCATCATCGCCGAGATCGAGCGCTGCTTCGCCGAATTGCCGGACGACATCGGCGCGGTGGTGCTGCATGGCATCGGCGATCATTTCTCCTCAGGCCTCGATCTGTCCGAACTGTCGGAGCGCGACGCCACCGAAGGCCTGATGCATTCGCGGGTGTGGCATCGCGCCTTCGACAAGATCCAGTTTTCGCGCGCGCCGGTGATCGCGGCACTCAAGGGCGCAGTGATCGGCGGTGGACTCGAGCTCGCCTGCGCCGCGCATATCCGTGTCGCCGAACCGTCGACCTATTTCGCATTGCCCGAAGGACAGCGCGGCATTTTCGTCGGCGGCGGCGCGTCGGTGCGCCTGCCGCGCCTGATCGGCGTGGCGCGGATGGCCGACATGATGCTGACCGGACGCATGTACAACGCCGAGGAGGGCGTGACGCAAGGCTTCACGCAATATCTGGTCGAGACCGGCAAGGGTTTCGCCAAGGCGATGGAATTGGCGGAGCGGGTGTCGCAGAACGCGCCGCTGACGAATTTCGCGGTGCTGCAGGCGCTGCCGATGATCGCCGAATGCAATCCGCAGGCGGGTCTGCTGATGGAATCGCTGATGGCGACGGTGGCGCAAAGCGACAGGGAGGCCAAGGCCCGTATCCGCGCTTTCCTCGACCGCAAGGCGGCCAAGGTCAAGCCGACCTGATATGGCAGAGCGATCGACCATGGCGGATGTGACGAGCGCGGCGCGGGCCGCCAGTCCGCATCCGTTGCGGCCGATCTCGTTCGGCAATCCGTCAGTGACTGTCGAGCGCACCGGCGATGGCACCATCTATCTGCGCCCCACTGCGCCGCTCGCCGATTATCCGGTGCGCCTCACCGATCGCCTGCATCACTGGGTCGATGTCGCGCCGGATCGCGTGTTCATGGCCGAGCGCAACGCGCAGGGCGGCTGGCGCACGTTGACCTATAAAGAGCTGCTGGCCGCGAGTCGCCGCATCGCCTCGGCGCTGATGGCGCGCGGCCTCTCCGCTGAGAAGCCACTGGTCATCCTGTCCGGCAACTCGATCGATCATGCGCTGATGGCGTTCGGTGCATTCTATGCCGGCGTGCCGTTCTGCCCGGTGTCGGCGGCGTATTCGCTGGTGTCGAAGGACTACGGCAAGCTCGCCCATGTCATGCGCCTGCTGACGCCCGGGCTGGTGTTCGCCGATGACGGCGCGAAATTCTCTGACGCGCTGCGCACCAATGTCCCGGACGAGACAGAAATCGCGGTGACGCGTGGCGAAATAGAGGGGCGGCGCGCAACCTCGCTCGCTGAACTGCTGGCGACGCCCGAGCATGCGCAACTCGATGCCGCGCACGCTGCGATCGGGCCCGACACCGTGGCGAAGTTTCTGCTGACCTCGGGCTCGACCGGGATGCCCAAGGCGGTGATCAACACCCAGCGCATGATCTGCGCCAATCAGGTGATGCTGCGCGAGACGCTGGCGTTCCTCAAGGACGAGCCGCCGGTGATCGTCGACTGGCTGCCTTGGAATCACACCTTCGGCGGCAATCACAATATCGGGCTCACTCTATATAACGGTGGCTCGATGTATCTCGACGAGGGCAAGCCGATGCCCGGCGGGATCGAGGAAACCGTGCGCAACCTGCGCGAAGTTTCGCCGACGGTCTATTTCAACGTGCCCAAGGGTTATGAATCGCTGCTTCCCTATCTGCGCAGCGACGCAGGCCTGCGCAAAAAATTCTTCGGCCGCCTGCACGCGATGTTCTTCAGCGGCGCGGCGCTGGCCCCGCACATCTGGAACGAACTCGACGACATCGCCGCGCAGGAGACCGGCCATCGCGTGCCGATGCTGACGGGCCTCGGCGCGACCGAAACTTCGCCGTTCTTCATGTCGGTGACGCCGCTCACCAGCCGTTCCGGCCATGTCGGGCTGCCGGTGCCGGGCAACGACGCCAAACTCGTGCCCAATAACGGCAAGCTCGAAGTCCGCGCCAAAGGTCCGAACGTGATGCCGGGCTACTGGCGCCAGCCGGAATTAAGTGCCGCTGCGTTCGACGACGAAGGCTTCTACAAGTTCGGCGATGCCATCAAGCCGGCCAATCCCGACAACTTCGACGAAGGGTTTGATTTCGACGGCCGTATCTCGGAAGATTTCAAACTGAGCAGCGGCACCTGGGTCAGCGTCGGCCCGCTGCGCGCGCGCTTTGTCGCCGCCTGCGCGCCGCTGGTGCGCGATGTGGTGATCGCGGGGATCAACCGCGATCATCTCGCCGCGCTGGTGCTCCTCGATCTCGATGGCTGCCGCAGCCTCAACCCGGATTTGCCTGCGGGCGATATCGCCGCTGCCGCGTCGGACCCAATCATCCGCGCCGAATTCCGCAAACGCCTCGCTGATTTTTTGGCGACCGCAACCGGCTCATCCACGCGCATCACCCGCGCGGTGCTGCTCGATACGCCGCTATCGATCGATCGCGGCGAGGTCACGGACAAGGGCTCGGTCAATCAGCGCGCGGTGCTCGAACATCGCGCGGCAGTGGTGGATGAACTCTATGCCGACGCGCCACCGCCGCAGGTGATCGCGCTTCAACAATAACGATACGGCCGCGCAGACCGGCCGCAGTAACAGGGAGGATGGAAATGAAGCTGAAGGATCAGGCCGCGATCGTGACCGGCGGTGCGTCGGGCCTTGGCGCTGCGACCGCGCGGCGGCTGGCCGCCGAAGGCGCCAAGGTGGCGATCTGCGATCTCAACACCAAACTTGCCGAATCCGTCGCCGCGGAAATCGGCGGCATGGCGGTGAGCTGCGATGTCGGCGATGCGATCTCGGCCGAGGCCGCGCTGATTGCCGCGACCAAGGCGCATGGGCCGGCGCGGGTGCTGGTGAACTGCGCCGGCATCGGCGTGGCGAAACGCGTGATCGGCAAGGATGGCCCGATGCCGCTGGCGGATTTCGACAAGGTGATCCGGGTCAATCTGCTCGGCTCGTTCAACATGCTGCGGCTTGCCGCTGCGGCGATGGCGAAGCTGGAGCCTCTGGATACCGGCGAGCGCGGCGTGATCATTTCGACCGCATCGGTCGCGGCCTATGAAGGCCAGATCGGGCAGGCGGCCTATTCGGCGTCCAAGGGTGGAATCGTCGGCATGACGCTGCCGATCGCGCGAGAACTGGCGCAGTTCGGCGTTCGCGTGCTCACCATCGCACCCGGCCTGTTCCTCACGCCGCTCTTGGCCAATTTGCCGCAGGAAGCGCAGGACAGTCTCGGTGCAGCGATCCCGTTTCCAAAACGTCTCGGCGCCGCCGACGAATATGCCTCGCTCGTGATGCATATGATCGACAATCCATATCTCAACGGCGAGGTGGTGCGCCTCGACGGCGCGCTGCGGATGGCCCCGCGTTAAGAACGTCGCTAAAATCGGGCCTGACTTGAAACCACGGACTTGCATTACAGACTTGCACTTAAAACGCTGAACAGCGACAAAGCCTATTCAACAGGGAGGTTTCCATGAAGAAGTTAATGTTGACCGCCGCGGCGCTTGCCACGTCGGCCATGCTGTCCGCGCCGGCGCTGGCGCAAAGCAATGAAATCACCATCGGCATTTCCATCGCCACCACCGGCCCGGCCGCAGCCCTCGGCATTCCGGAGCGCAACGCGCTCGAATTCGTGCCGAAGGAAATCGGCGGCGTAAAGCTCAACATCATCGTGCTCGATGACGGCGGTGATCCGACCGCGGCCACCACCAACGCCCGCCGCTTCGTGACCGAATCCAAGGCCGACGTGATCATGGGATCCTCGACCACGCCGCCGAGCGTGGCGATCTCGACCGTCGCCAATGAAGCCGGCATTCCGCATCTCGGCCTCGCGCCGTTCCCGATCAACGAGCAACGCGCGAAGTGGTCGGTGATGCTGCCGCAGGCGGTGCCGCTGGTCGGCAAGGCGCTGTACGATCACATGAAGGCGCACAACGTCAAAACCGTCGGCTATATCGGTTACTCCGATTCCTACGGCGACCTGTGGTTCAACGATCTCAAGAACCAGGCCGTGCCGATGGGCATCAAGATCGTCACCGAAGAGCGCTTCGCCCGTCCCGATACCTCGGTGGCCGGGCAGGCGCTCAAGCTCGTTGCCGCCAATCCGGACGCCATCCTGATCGGCGCGTCGGGCACTGCCGCCGCGCTGCCGCAGCAGACGCTGCGCGATCGCGGCTACAAGGGCCTGATCTACCAGACCCACGGCGCTGCCAGCATGGACTTCATCCGCATCGCCGGAAAATCGGCGGAAGGCGTGATCATGGTCTCCGGCCCGGTGATGTCGCCGGAAAGCCAGGCCGACACCGCGCTGACCAAGAAGCCGGGTATGACGCTCAACACCGAGTATGAGAAGAAGTACGGCGCCAACAGCCGCAGCCAGTTCGCCGGTCATTCCTATGATGCGTTCGAGATTCTCAAGCGCGTCATTCCGGTGGCGCTGAAGACCGCCAAGCCCGGCACGCCGGAATTCCGCGAGGCGATCCGCAAGGCGCTGACCACCGAGAAGGAAATCCCGGCGACGCAAGGCGTCTACAACTTCACTGAAAAGGATCGCAACGGCCTCGACGAGCGCTCGCGCATCCTGCTCACGGTAAAGGACGGCAAGTACGTGCTGGCGAAGTAAGCGCGATTGATTGCTAACGAGAAGGCCCGGTCGCAGGACCGGGCCTTTTTGCTTGGGTTTGGCTCAAGGGGATTGCACGGAGCTGTCATGGCCGGGCTGATCATTCTTCCTCATGGTGAGGAGCGGCGCAGCCGCGTCTCGAACCATGAGGCTGCGATCCCGGCCTCATCCTTCGAGACGCGCGCAAGATACGCGCTCCTCAGGATGAGGAGTTTCCCGACATGGGTCCTATGAAGGTCGTGCTCCATGAACGCTGATTGCGTTACGACCTGCTAGGCGAAGGAGTATGGGTCCCGGCTTTCGCCGGGACGACATCGAGAGCGAGAAGAAACTCCGCCTAAACCCCGCTCGGTTCGCGGTGCTCGAAACCGAGATAGCTCGCGACCACGCGCTGGTCGGCGGCGATCTCGTGGGCGGGGCCGTTGAGGATGAATTCGCCAAGCTCCATGACATAGGCGCGGTCGGCGATGCGCAGCGCGGCGTTGGCGTTCTGCTCGACCAGAAGGATCGAAACGCCGGCCTGCCGCAGTTCGGTGATGGTGCGGAAGATGTCGGCGACGATCTTCGGCGCAAGCCCGAGACTCGGTTCATCGAGCATCAGCAGGCGCGGCTGGCTCATCAGCGCGCGGCCCATCGCCAGCATCTGCTGCTCACCACCGGACAGCGTGCCGGCGAGTTGCGGGCGACGCTCTTTCAGGCGCGGGAACAGCGCGTAGACGCGTTCAAGCTCGCTGGCGGTCTTCGACGATGCGACGCGGAAACCGCCGAGCTGGAGATTCTCTTCCACCGTCATGGTGCCGAACAGTTCGCGATGCTCGGGCACGAGACACAGGCCGGCGGCGACGCGGTCCTCGATTTCGAGCCGCGCCAGCTCGATGCCGTCGAACGCGACGTGGCCCTTGAGCGGCAGGATGCCCATGACGGCGTTGAGCAGCGTGGTCTTGCCGGCGCCGTTGGCGCCGACGATGGTGACGATCTCGTTCTCGCCGACATCGAGCGACACCTGGCGCACTGCCTCGACCTTGCCGTAGGAAATCGAGACGTCGGACACTTTGAGCAGCGGCGCGCTCATGCTGCGTCTCCGAGATAGGCCTGGATCACGTCCGGGTTGGACTTGATCTCGTCGGGGATGCCTTCGGCGATCTTGGTGCCGAATTCCAGCACCACGACGCGGTCGGCAAGATTCATCACGAAACCCATATCGTGCTCGACCAGCAGCACCGACATGCCCTCGGCGCGCAACTGGCGCAGCAGGGTCGCGAGCTTTTCCTTTTCGAGATGGCGCAGGCCGGCGGCTGGCTCGTCGAGCAGCAGCAGGATCGGATCGACGCACAGCGCACGCGCGATTTCGACGATGCGCTGCTGGCCGAGCGAGAGACTGCCTGCGAGCTGATACATTTGGTCTTCGAGGCCGACGCGCTTGATCTGGCGCGCGGCTTCGGCAAGCAGCTTGGCTTCATCGCCGCGATCGAGCCGCACCATGCTCGACACCGGTCCGGCCTCGCCGCGCAGATGCGCGCCGATGGCGACGTTCTCCAGCACCGTCATGTCGGGCACCAGCTTGACGTGCTGGAAGGTGCGCGCGATGCGCAGCTTCACCACTTCCTGCGGCGGCGCGTTGTCGATCGGCTTGCCGAGGAACGAAATCTTACCGCCGGTCGCAGCCAGCACGCCGGTGATCAGGTTGAAGGTCGTGCTCTTGCCGGCACCGTTGGGGCCGATCAGCGCGACGATCTCCTTGGCCTGCACGTCGAAGCTGACATTGTTGACCGCGACCACGCCGCCGAATTCCTTGCGGGCGTTGTCGATGTTGAGCAGTACGCCGTTGCCGAGGGTCGGGCGCGGATGGGCTTCGAGCGCAGCTTCGGGATCGATCGGCTTTTCGTCAGGCTTCGACGGCAGCCACGCCATCAGCTTCGGCCACATGCCGGTCGGCGCAAGCTGCAGCAGCACCACCAGCAGGATGCCGAACACGATGGTCTCGAGCTGGCCGCTGCCGGCGAAGATGTAGGGCAGGTAGCCCTGCAGAATCTCCTTGAGGATGACGACGATGCCGGCGCCGAGCACCGCGCCCCAGATGTAACCGGCGCCGCCGACGACGGCGATGAACAAATACTCGATGCCGGCATGGGCACCGAACGGCGTCGGGTTCGCGGCGCGCTGGAAGTGCGCGTAGAGCCAGCCCGACAGGCCGGCGAGCACGGCGGCATAAACGAACACCAGAAGTTTCGCGCCGGCGGTCTGCACGCCGAACGCTTCGGCGGCGATGTGGCCGCGGCGCAGCGCGCGAATGGCGCGGCCGGTGCGCGAGTCGAGCAGGTTGAGCGTCAGGATCGCGGCGATGATGACGAAGGCCCAGATCACGTAATAGATCCGTCCCGGATCGGCGAGCGTGACGCCGCCAATGCTGAGCGGCGGAATGCCGGAGATGCCGTCGTTGCGGCCAAGGAATTCGAGCTTGCTGAACAGGTAATAAAGGCTGATGCCCCATGCGATGGTGCCGAGCGGCAGATAGTGGCCCGACAGGCGCACGGTGACGAGGCCGAGCAGCACGGCGGCGACGCCGCTGACGATCAGCGCCAGCGGCAGCGTGATCCACGGCGACACGCCATAGGCGGTGGTGAGCACGGCGGTGGTGTAGGCGCCGAAGCCGCAGAACGCCGCCTGCCCGAACGAAGTGAGGCCGCCGACGCCGGTGAGCAGCACGAGGCCCATCGCCACCAGCGCGGCGAGGCCGATATTGTCGAGCAGCACGATCCAGAACGGCGGGACTTCCGGAATGAACGGGATCGCCGCCATCACCAGCGCGAACAGGAGGATGGGCAGGTGCTTTTTCATGGCCATCAGTCCTGCTCTTCCTCGACCTCGGGCGCCGCCAGCGATCGCAGCAGCAGCACCGGCAGGATCAGGGTGAAGACGATGACCTCTTTGAAGTTGCTGGCATAGAACGAGGAGAATGCCTCGACGATGCCGACCACCAGCGCCGCGCCGGCGGTGACCGGATAGCTGATCAGGCCGCCGATGATCGCGGCGACGAAGCCCTTCAGGCCGATGAGGAATCCGGTGTCGTAATAAAGCGTCGTGATCGGCACGATCAGGATGCCGGAGATCGCGCCGATCAGGGCGGCGAGCAGGAACGCCATCTGGCCCGACAGCGAGGTGCGGATGCCGACGAGGCGCGCGCCGAGGCGGTTGACGGCGGTGGCGCGCAGCGCGCGGCCGTAAAGCGTGTAGCCGAAGAACAGCCACAGCGCGACGATCAGCGCCACGGTGATGCCGTAGACCGCGATGTTCTGGCCGGTGAAGCGCAAGGGCCCGACGACGAGGGCGGCATCGGAGATCGCCGGTCCGCGCAAACCTTCGGCGCCGAAGAACACCAGGCCGAAGCCCTGCATCGCGAGATGACAGCCGACGGAGGCGATCAGCAGCACCAGCACCGAGGTGTGCGCGAGCGGCTGGAACGCGATGCGATAAAGATAGAGCCCGATCGGCGCGACGATCAGCAGCGACAGCGCGATGTTGACGCCGGCATAGCTGTGCTGGCCGGCGAGCAGCCGGATCAGGATGAACACCGCGACCGGCAAGACGATGTCGACGAGCAGGGCGCGGATCACCACCCGGGCGTGCATCGCCTTGCGCGCGCTGAACAGGTCGAAAGCGAAGGCGACGATGCCCATGCCGATGGCGAGCAGGGCCGTGCCCGGGATCTTGCCTTCGGCGAGCATGGCGTAGCTCAGCGCGCCATAGGTGATGAACTCGCCCTGGGGAATGAGGATGACGCGGGTGACGGCAAACACCAGCACGAGCGCGAGACCCAGCAGCGCGTAGATCGCGCCATTGGTAATTCCATCCTGCAGCAGAAACAGGAGAATTGTCGTGTCCAAAGCCGCGCGCTCCCCTCCGACGTCGGGCCCGGCGTCCGCGAGCGATCGCCCGACAGCAAAACAGCGGTTGAAGTCCGCCGTGTCTATTTGATATGATCTATAACGATTATCAAATATAATCTCAAGGCCGCACAAGGCCCCGGCTGGCACCGTCCCGGCCGCAATGTACCGGCAGAACGGGGTGAGAGCGATGGCTGTTTCCAAGGCGCGCGCCGTCAGTCCACAGAAGGGGCCGCGCGCCGTCCGCAAGGTATCCGGCAACGGCCTTTCGGCGGAAGCCACGCCGCTCCAGATCGGCGAATTGTCCGAGCGCCTCGGCTATCTGCTCAAGCGCGCGCAGCTCAAGATCTTCGAGGACTTCATCCGCTGCGTCGAGCCGCTGCAGCTGACGCCGGCGCAGTTCTCGGTGCTGCTGCTGCTCGAGAAGAATCCCGGCCGTAACCAGACCGAGATTGCGACCACGCTCGGCATCCTGCGTCCGAATTTCGTGGCGATGCTCGACGGGCTGGAAAGCCGCCAGTTGTGCATGCGCATCCGCTCCACCAACGACCGGCGCTCGCACATCCTGCAACTGACCGACAAGGGCCGCACGATCCTGGCGCGGGCGAAGAAGCTCGTCGCGACCAAGCACGAGGCGCGGCTCAGCGAACTGCTCGGCGCCGACAATCGCGAAGCGCTGCTTGCGATGCTCGACAAGATCGCCCGCGAGTTCTGAGGGCGTTCCTTCTCTCTCCCCTCTCCCACTAGGGGAGAGGGGAAGAAGGTCCACCCGCAGTCGTCCCGGCGCACGCCGGGACCCAGACTCCCTGAGCATGGTTGGTTTGCCGGGAGCCGCGCTCCTTATTTCAGAAGACGTGCGGTGGTTATGGGTCCCGGCATGCGCCGGGACGACATACGGTCTGCAAAGCAGTATTGCACACTGCATCGCGCGCGGAACACAGGTGGCCTCATCCCTCGAGACGCAGGCTGCGTCTGCTCCTCAGGATGAGGAGTACCCTGAGTGTCCTACATCTACAAAGTTGTCATGGCCGGACTTGTTCCGGCCATCCCGATGAGGGACGCACAATGCCTGCCTAAGCGGGATGCCCGGGTCAAGCCCGGGCATGACATCGAGAAAAGTCTCTCCCTCAATCCACCAAAATGACGCGGATGTCGTTGACATTGGTCAGCGTCGGCCCGGTCACCACGAGATCGCCGGTGGCTTCAAAGAATGTCGTCGCGTCGTTGTTGTCGAGTGAGGCACGCGGATCGAGCTTGAGCTCGCGGATTTTCGCAAAGGTGTTTTGATCGAGCACCGCGCCTGCGGGATCAGTGGGCGAGCCCGCGCCGCCATCGGCGCCGTCGGTGTCGGCGGCGATGGCGCAGATGCCGGTGGTGCCGGCGAGCTGATCGGCCAGCGACAGCACATATTCCTGATTTGGGCCGCCGCGGCCGTTGCCGCGCACGATCACCGTCAGTTCACCGCCCGACATCACCGCGAGCCGCTTGCCCTGCGCCTTGGCGTCGAGCGCCAGCTTGGCGTGATCGGCGGCGACCTTGCGCGCTTCGCCTTCGAGGTCGGCGCCAAGATCGATCACCTCGTAGCCAGCGTCCTTTGCGACGCGGATCGCGGCATCGAGGGAATCGCGCGGCTTGCCGATGATCTCAAAGCGTGCGCGCTCGAACGCCCTGTCGCCGGGCTTCACGCTTTCATTGGCAGGATCGTTGAGGGCGCGATGCACCGCGTCTTCCGGCGTCAGCGCATATTTCGCGACGATGGCGCGCGCGTCCGCGAGCGTCGAAGGATCGGGCACGGTCGGGCCCGAGGCGATCACCGCCGGATCGTCACGCGGTACGTCCGAGATCGCCAGTGTGACGAGCTGCGCAGGATAGGCGGCGCGCGCCAGACGACCGCCCTTGATGCGCGACAGATGTTTGCGCACGGTGTTCATTTCACCGATCGGCGCGCCGGAGCGCAGCAGCGCCTTGTTCATCGCCTGCTTCTGGGTGAACGACACGCCGTCAACAGGCGCGATCCAGTTGGCCGAGCCGCCGCCCGAGATCAGCGCCAGCACGAGATCGTCGCTGCCTGCTTCCTCCGCCAGCGCGAGCGTGCGGGCTGCGCCTTGCAGCCCCGCTTCATCCGGCACCGGATGGCCGGCTTCGATCACCTCAATCCGGCGCGTCGGAACGCGATGGCCATGCCGGGTGGTGGCGATGCCGACGAGGCGCGCGGGATCGAGTCCGAGCTTGTCGATGTAATGATGTTCGACCGCGGCAGCCATCGCGGCGGCCGCCTTGCCGGCGGCGAGACAGATGACGCGGCCTTTCGGCGCGGGCGGCAGATATGAAGACAGAATCCGGTTCGGATGCGCTGCTGCGACAGCGGCATCGAAGATCGAACGGAGCAGGGCGCGTCGGTCGGTCATTGGTATGTCTTATGCCAGTAGCGGTTCGTCCACAAAACAGGTCCGCGCCGCCCACGCAAGAAAAAACCCTCCGCGGAGTGCCGCGGAGGGTTCGGAAGCAGATTTCCTATGGCTGATAAAATCAGCCGCTGAGGTCGCCGCTGATGATGTCGCCGAACAGATTCCAGCGCTGGCCCGAGAATTTCATGAGCTGAAGCTGGCTGATCGGAGCGAAGTCGGTCGGGCTGGTATTGATCTCGATGCCCGGCAGCAGATTGGTGGTCCGGTAGTTCTTCAGGCTGGCCGCCTGCTTCATGACGTTGGCGCGGGTCAGGTTGTCGCCGCAGCGCTTGAGAACCTCGGCCATGGTCTGGGCGACGTTGTAGCCCACCATCACGCTGCCATCGAGGCGGTTGCCGTCAGGGAAGTGCTTGGTCAGGAAGTCGTCAAACGACTTCATTCCCGCGTTGTCCTTCCACTGCGGATCGGTGGCATCCATCAAATAGGCAGCCGAGATGATGTCCTGCGCGTTGTCGAAACCGGCCGGCTTGATGACAGAACCGATCGAGGCCGACACGTTGTTGAGGAAGTGCGTCGGCTTCCAGCCGATTTCCGCGACCTTCTTGATCGCCTGCGCTGCGAACTTCGGCGTCGTGATGTTCACGAATACGTCGGCGCCGGACGATTTCAGCTTGACGATGTGGTTGTCGATCGTGGGTTCGGTGGTTTCATAGCTCTCCTCGGCGACGATCATGGTTTTCGCCTTGTCGCCCAGGCCGTCCATCAGGCCTTTCAGATAGTCCTTGCCGTAGTCGTCGTTCTGATAGAGCACGGCGATCTTGGCTTTCGGCATGTTCTTGAGAATGTACTTGGCATAGATGCGAGTTTCGCTCTGGTAGTTGGGCTGCCAGCCCATCGTCCAGGGGAAGTGCTTCGGATCGTTCCACTTGGTGGCGCCGGTGGCGACGAACAGCTGCGGCACCTTCTTGCTGTTCATGTATTTGTGAATCGCCGAGTTCGGCGGTGTGCCCAGCGAGTTGAAGATGAGCAGGACCTCATCGCTTTCGACCAGCTTGCGCGCCTGCTCCACAGTCTTCGGCGGCGAGTAGGCGTCATCGTAGGTGATGAAGTTGATCTTGCGTCCGTTGATGCCGCCCTGCTCGTTGATCATCTTGAAATAGGCGGCTTCGGTTCTGCCGATCACGCCATAGGCGGAGGCCGGTCCGCTGTAGGGCATGATATTTCCGATCTTGATTTCGGTGTCGGAGGCGCCGGTATCGTATTTCTTCTGCGCCAGTGCCCCGCTGCTTGCGGCGGCAAGAAGTCCGGTTGCCAGCAAGGTCGTGGCCAACCGCGATCCGATTTTGGTCATGTTGTCCTCTCCTGTTGTGGTGGTGTGTCCTCTCTTTGCTTTTCTTGAACGGCGGCTCTTGGCGGCCTTCCGAAGTGAAGACCCATCGGCGCGTCATTGCAACAAAAAGCCCCCGGCGGCGGTGGCCGCAGGGGGCTCTGGTGTCCGGTAACCGGCGGAACCGGATTACCCGGTGGTTGGGAAACCGGCGGTCAGTCTCTTAGCCGCCGACCTCTGCGCTGATCACATCGCCGAACAGGTTCCAGCGTTCGCCCTTGAAGCGCATGAGCTGGAGCTGCTCGAGCGGCGCGAAGTCGGTGGCGCTGGTGTTGATCTTGATGCCCGGCAGCACGCCGTCGAGCTGCAGGCCCTTGATGCTGGCGGCCTGCTTCATGATGTTGGCGCGGGTGAGGTTGTCACCGCAGGCCTTCAGCACGTGGACCATGGTCTGCGCGGCATTGAAGCCGTACATCACCGAGCCGTCGAGGCGGTTGGCTTCCGGGAAGTGCTTGGCGAGGAAGTCGTCGAACTTCTTCATGCCAGCATCGTCCTTCCACTGCGGGTCGCTGGCATCCTTGGCGTAAGCCGCCGAGATGATGTCCTGGGCGTTCTCAAAGCCGGCCGGCTTGATCACGCTGCCGACCGAGGCGGCGACGTTGTTGAGGATGAACAGCGGCTTCCAGCCGAGCTCGGCGACCTTCTTGATCGACTGCGCGCCGAACTTCGGCGTGGTGAAGCTGATGAACACATCGGCGCCCTTCGACTTCAGCGAGACGACCTGCGCATCGACGGTCGGCACCGTGACTTCATAGGGTTCCTCGGCGACGATCATGGTCTTCGCCTTGGCGCCAAGCCCGTCGGTCAAGCCCTTGAGCATGTCCTTGCCGAAGTCGTCGTTCTGGTAAAGGATTCCGATCTTGGCGTTCGGCTTCTCCTTCATCAGGTACTTGGCATAGATGCGGCCTTCGCTCTGGTAGTTGGGCTGCCAGCCCATGGTCCAGGGGAAGTGTTTCGGGTCGTTCCACTTGGTTGCGCCGGTGGCGACGAACAGCTGCGGCACCTTCTTGCTGTTCATGTATTTCTGGATCGCAGAATTGGACGGCGTGCCGAGCGAGTTGAAGATGAACAGCACTTCGTCGCTCTCGACCAGCTTGCGGGCCTGCTCGACCGCTTTGGGCGGCGAGTAGCCGTCGTCGTAGCTGACGAAGTTGATTTTGCGGCCGTTGATGCCGCCCTGCTCGTTGATCATCTTGAAGTAGGCGGCTTCGGTCTTGCCGATGATGCCGTAAGCGGAAGCGGGGCCGCTGTAGGGCATGATATTGCCGATCTTGATTTCGGTATCGGTGGCGCCGGTGTCGTATTTCTTCTGCGCCAGTGCGCCGCTGCTGGCGGCGATCACGAATCCGGCAGCCAGTGACAGCGTGGCCAACCGCGATTGAATACTGAACATATTATCCTCTCCTGTTTTTTGTTTGCGTGTCCTCGTTTCTTTTCTTGAATGAAAGCTCTTGGCGGCTTCCTGGATTGAATACCCGGAAGGGTATCCTTTCAACAAAAAGCCCCCTGCGATCAGGTCGCAGGGGGCTCTCCGTCATCCGGCGATCGCGGAATCGGCGGTGGTGATTTTCTTAACCACCGACTTCTCCGCTGATGATCGGTCCGAACAGTTCGTACTTCTCACCCTTGAACCGCATCATCTGAAGCTGTTCGATCGGGTAGAAATCCTTGTCGCTGGTGTTGATCTTCACGCCGGGGAGCAGGGTGTCGGGCGTGAAGTCCTTCAGGCTCGCGGCCTGCTTCATGATGTTGGCGCGGGTCAGGTTGTCGCCAGCCTGCTTGAGCACCTGCACCACGGTCTGGGCCTGGCCGTAGCCGTACACCACCGAACCGTCCGCCTTGTTGGCGTCGGGCGCGTACTTGGCGAGGAAGGCGTAGAATTTCTTCATGCCCTCATCGGTGTCCCACTGCGGATCGGCGCCGTCCTTGGCATAGGCCGCCGACAGCAGGCCCTGCGCGTTCTCGAAGCCTGCGGGCTTGAGCACGCTGCCGACCGAGGCGCCGACGTTGCTCTGGAAGTACATCGGCTTCCAGCCAAGCTCGGCGACCTTCTTGATGCTCTGCGCGGCGAACTTCGGCGTGGTGATGCTGAAGTAGACGTCGGCGCCCGAGGCCTTCAGCTTGACGATGTGCGAGTCGATGCTCGGCTCGGACACTTCATAGCTTTCCTCGGCGACGATCATCTTCTTGGCGGCTTCGCCGAGACCGTCCTTGAGGCCCTTGAGGAGATCCTTACCGAAGTCGTCGTTCTGGTAGAGGATCGCGACCTTGGCGTCCGGCTTCGAGGCAAGCAGGTGCTTCGCGTAGATCTTGCCTTCGCTCTGGTACGGCGGCTGCCAGCCCATGGTCCAGGGGAACGCCTTCGGCTCGCCGAACTTGGTCGCGCCGGTGGCGACGAACAGCTGCGGCACCTTCTTGGCGTTGAGATACTTCTGGATCGCCGAGTTCGACGGCGTGCCGAGCGGACCGAACACGAACAGGACCTCGTCGCTCTCGACCAGCTTGCGCGCCTGCTCCACGGCCTTCGGCGGCGAATAGCCGTCGTCATAGGTGATGAACTTGATCTTGCGGCCGTTGATGCCGCCCTGATCGTTGATCATCTTGAAGTAGGCTTCTTCCATCTTGCCGATCACGCCGTAGGCGGACGCCGGTCCGCTGTAGGGCATGATGTTGCCGATCTTGATTTCAGTATCGGATGCACCGGTGTCGTATTTTTTTTGTGCGAACGCGCTGCCACCGGTGAAGGCCAGTGCGACGAGTGCCGTCGACACCGCAGCGACGTTCAGTTTCACTTTCATAGACAACATAATTCCCTCAGTTTCCTCTCAGCTTATGAAAATAGCGTTCAATAGTGTACGCGACTTGCCTTGCCCCATGCGGGAGAAGGAAGATGATGGCGATCAGGAAGACGCCAAAGATCGCACCGGAGAGGCCCTTGGAGAACTCCTCCGCGATGTTGGGAATGAACACGATGAAGGCCGAGCCGGCGAGCGAGCCCGGCAGCCAGCCGACGCCGCCGACCACCATGCCGAGGAAGATCGCGATCGCGAGCTGGAAGGTGTAGCCGTCCGGCGCAACGAACTGCACCGCGATGGCGCCGAGCGCGCCGGCGACGCCGGTGATGGCGGCACTGATGCCGAAGGCCAGCGTCTTGTAGAGCGACAGGTCGACGCCCATCGCCGACGCCGCGATCTGGTTGTCGCGGATCGCCATCATGGCGCGGCCGGAGCGGGAGTTCAGCAGGTTGACCGACCCGATATAGAGCAGGAGCGAGACCGCCAGCGTGAAGTAATAGAGCCAGATGTCCTGCGAGATCGGCAGGCCGAACGGCGCATCCGGCTTGGTGATGACAAGGCCCTGCACGCCGCCGGTCCAGTGTTCGAACACGCCGAGCTTGAGGAGCTGCGGCATCGCTACCGCCAGCGCGAACGTCGCCAGCGCGAGATAGACGCCGCTGAGGCGAAGCGCCGGGAAGCCGAACAGGAAGCCGAAGGCGAAGCAGATGAGGCCCGCCACCGGCAGCGTCAGCACGTAGTTGACGCCCATGTGCTCCATCAGGATGCCGGCGGTGTAGGCGCCGACGGCATAGAACGCGCTCTGGCCGAGCGAGAACTGTCCGCTGCCTCCGGTCAGGATGTTGAGCGCCATGATCGCGAGCGCGTAGATCAGCCACATCGTCATCTGGAAGACGATGAAGTTCTTGACGAACAGCGGCACGATCAGAAGCAGCGCCAGCATCACGAGGCTGGCGATCCGCCCCAGGGCCATGTTCTTGCGAGACACACCAGCGACGGCCGGAGTTTCCGAAACGGTTTCCTGAACTGCGCTCATGATTACACCCGCTGAACGATGGAGCGGCCGAAGAGGCCTGATGGCTTGATGACGAGCACGGTGACGATCAACGCCAGCGCAATCGGCAGTTTCAGTTCGTTGCCGACGCCGGGGATGTAAGTGCCCACCAGGTTTTCGAAGATGCCGACCAGGAAGCCGCCCATCACGGCGCCGAACGGGCTGCTCAGCCCGCCGAGCACCGCCGCGGCGAACCCGTACAGCAGCACGCCGCCCATCATGTTGGGTTCGAGGAACACCACCGGCGCGATCAGCATGCCGGCGATGGCGCCGATGGCGCTCGCCATGCCCCAGCCCAGCGCGACCATCCAGCTGGTGTTGATGCCGACGAGGCGCGCCGATTCAGGCAGCGAGGCCGCGGCCCGCATCGCAAGGCCGATCCGGGTGTAGCGGAAGAACAGGAACAGCAGGATCAGCAGGATCAGGGTAATGCCGATCATGCCGGCCTGATGGGTGCTGATGAGCTGGCTGCCGAGGAACGGCGAGGAGCCGAACGGCGAGGGGAACTGCTTGATCGTGAAGTCCCAGGTCAGGCCGGCGACGCTGTTGAGAATCGAGAACAGCGCGATGAAGCCGGCGACGTGGGTCAGCACCGGAGCCGCGGCGAGCGGCTTGAACAGCGCCCGTTCGATGACGATGCCGCCGACGAAGGAGATCAGCAGCGTCGCGACGAACGCACCCCAGTAAGGCACGCCCCACTGGATCAGCTGCCAGGCGATGAAGGTCGAGAACATCGCCATTTCGCCCTGGGCGAAGTTCAGGTGGTCGATCGCCTGATAGATCATGACGATGGCCAGCGCCATGCACGCGTAGATCGCGCCCGTGGCAATGCCGGCCAGGACTTGGTTGGTGAAAAGCTCCATGGCCGGTCCCTCAATATCCGAGATATGATTTGCGGATGTCTTCGTTGTTCGCGATCTCTGCCGCGTTGCCCGACATCACGATGCGTCCGGTCTCGATCACGAACGCGGTTTCCGCGAGTTCGAGAGCGAGTTGCGCGTTCTGCTCGACCACCAGGATGGTGACCTTGTCCTCGCGGTTGATCTTGCCGAGGATCTTGAACAGGTCGCGCACGATCAGGGGTGCGAGGCCGAAGGAAGGCTCGTCGAGCAGCATCAGGCGCGGCCGCAGCATCAGCGCGCGCGCGACCGCGAGCATCTGCTGCTCGCCGCCCGACAACGTGCCGGCCTGCTGGGTGTGGCGCTGCTTGAGCACCGGGAAGTGCGCGTACATGCGCTCGATGTCGCCGTTGATCTGGGCGGTGTCCTTGCGCGAGATCGCGCCGAGCTGCAGATTTTCCTCCACCGTCATGTTGGTGAAGGTGCCGCGGCCCTGCGGCACATGGGCGATGCCGAGCCGCACGATGTTTTCGGTCGATTGATTGGCGAGCGCCTTACCCTCGAACTCGATGTTGCCGGTGGAGCGCACCATGTTGCAGATCGCGCGCAGCGTCGTGGTCTTGCCCGCGCCGTTGGCGCCGAGCAGCGTCGTCACCGAGCCCTCGTTGAGGGAGAGGTCGAGGCCGTGAAGCGCCTGCACCTGTCCGTAATAGGCGCGAAGATCGGATATCTTGAGCATCGCGGTCATGAGTCCTTGCTCCCCAGATAGGCCTTGATGACATCCGGGTCGGACTGCACGGCGGCCGGCGTACCTTCTGCGAGTTTCTTTCCGAAGTTGAGCGCGACGACATGATCGGCGATCGACATCACGAGGCCCATGTGATGTTCGACCAGGAGCACGGTCATCTTGCGCTGGTCGCGAATGCGGCGGATCAGGGCGCCGAGTTCGTAAACCTCTTCGTGGTTCAGGCCGCCCGCAGGTTCGTCGAGCAGCAGGATCTTCGGCTCGGCGGCAAGTGCGCGGCCGAGCTCGACGCGCTTCTGGGTGCCGAACGGCAGGCCCGCGACTTCGCGATGGGCGACGTCGTGAAGATCGAGGTAGGTCAGGATTTCATCGACGCGCTCGTTGAGCGAGGTTTCCTCGCGGCGCACCCACGGCAGTTTCAGCGCATCGCTGACGATGTCGCTTTTGGTGCGGCAATGTCCGCCGATGCGGATGTTGTCGAGCACGGTCAGGCGCTGAAACAGCGCGACGTTCTGAAACGTGCGGCCGATGCCGATCTCGGCGATGCGCGAGGCATTGCGCGAAAGAATGCTCTGCCCCTCCATCAGGATATCGCCCTTGCTGGGGTGATAGAGGCGGCTGAGACAGTTGAACAGCGTGGTCTTGCCGGCGCCGTTCGGCCCGATCAGGCCGAGAATCTGGCCTTGCTTCATGTCGAAGGATACGCCGTTCAACGCGACGATGCCGCCGAACACGACGCTGACGTCGCGAACAGCGAGCAGGGGTTGCGCCCCCTGTGCGTGCTGCATATCCATCATTTGCCGAAATCCGCCGAGGCGCGGTCAGTGCGAACGGACTGGGCGTCCGGACGATTTCGGTGATTGCCATCAAAGCGGCGGCGGTTTGATCCCTTCGTCGACACGGGTAAGCTTCCCTCCTGGCGGTTTCATTTTCTTGTTGTCTCTCGTTTCCAAGGAACGCGCGACACTTCCGTTCAGCGCAAGCTCGATGCTCCCTACCATCGCCACAAGACGTGGTCCAATGTCGTTGAGCAATCTGTCCTCGGAGAATTTGAATGCAGGCGCGCCGCAATTGAATGCATACGGCCCGGTGCCGTCGTTCAATTTCAGCGCGACGCCGGCGGCGTGAATGTCGTTGTGCCATTCGCCGGCCGAGATGGTGAAACCGTGCTTCGCCTGGATTTCGGCGGAGCGCTCGATCCCGTCACGGATTTTCGGCCAGCGGCTGCTGCCGACATGTTCCCTGATTTCGTGCAGCAGAACGGCGCGCTCGTCCTCGGGCAGCGCGAGAAGATAGGCGCGTCCCATCGCGGTTGTGGCGATGGGAACCCGCGATCCGACGTCGAGCAGCACGCCGACGGTCAAACTGGAGCGGCTCTGGCCGAAATAGATCATGCTGAGGCGCTCGCGCGCGCCGATGGCGACGGCGCCGCCGGTTTCACGCATCAGTTGATCGCGATACGGATCGGAAATGTGTCGCACGCCGAGATTGGTGAGCGCGGCATAGCCGAGCGCGATCGCCCCGGGTGCGAGCTGGTATTTGTCGAAACGCGGGACTGGTGTGAGGTATCCCAGCTTTGTCAGCGTGTAGGTCAGACGCGAGACGGTCGGCTTCGGCAGATTGGTGCGCGCGGCAATCTCCTGATTGCCGAGAAGGCCGTCATTGGGGCGGAATGCGCGCAGCACATCGAGCCCGCGCGCCAATGCGACGACAAAGCTGCGATCGGTCGCGACCTTTTTGCTTGAACGCTTCATTCCCTGCATCATTCTGTTCGTTGACAAGGCACGTGCTTCAAAATAAGCCTCCGTGTCAAGATGTGGAATTGTATTCCGCAGTGCGGAATACACAAAAAGAAGCCTTAGGAGATGCCCGTGAGTGAAGTGGTTACGCTTGAGCGCCGTGATGTTGTTGCGATTGTTACCGTCAATAATCCACCGGTGAATGCATTGAGCGCGGCAGTCCGTCGCGGCATCTCCGAGAACATCAAGGCCGCTGCGGCTGATCCTCAGGTCCAGGCCGTCGTGCTCGCCTGCGCGGGTCGGACCTTCATCGCGGGCGCCGACATCACCGAATTCGGCAAGCCGCCGCAGCCTCCGGGCCTCGGCGAAGTTATTTCCGACATCGAGAACTGCCCGAAGCCGGTGGTTGCCGCGATTCACGGCACCGCACTCGGCGGCGGTCTCGAAGTCGCGCTCGGCTGTCACTTCCGCGTCGCCAGCAAGGACGCGAAAATGGGCCTGCCCGAGGTGAAACTCGGCCTGCTGCCGGGCGCCGGCGGTACTCAGCGCCTGCCGCGCGCCGTCGGTCCGGAACTCGCCGTGAGCATGATCGTGACCGGCACACCGATCGGGGCGCAGGAAGCGCTCAAGAACGGTCTCATCGAAGAGATCGTCGAAGGCGATCTGGCGGCGGGCGCTGAAGCCTTCGCGCGCAAGGTGCTGGCGGAGAAACGGCCGCTGCGCCGCCTGCGCGACGACGATTCCAAGCTTGCGGCCGCCAAGGCCGACCGTTCCATCTTCACCAACGCCGCCGCTGCCGCCAACAAGCGCAATCGCGGTCTCGAAGCGCCGCTCGCGTGCGCCGAGGCGGTGAGCTGGACCCTCGATGTGCCGTTCGATGAAGCGCTGAAGAAGGAACGCGAGAGCTTCCTCAAGCTCGTCGCCGGCGATCAGTCGAAGGCGCAGCGTTATGCCTTTTTCGCCGAGCGCGAAGCGGCCAAGGTTTCGGGCGTGCCGGAAGGCACCAAGCCGCGCGAGGTCAAGCAGGTCGCGATCATCGGCGCCGGCACCATGGGCGGCGGCATCGCGATGTCGTTCGCCAGCGCTGGCATTCCGGTGACCCTGATCGAAACCGGGCAGGAGCAGCTCGATCGCGGCCTCGGCATCATCAAGAAGAATTACGAAGCGACGGCGGCCCGTGGCGGCATGTCTGCGGATGAAGTCACCAAGCGGGTTGGCCGGATCACGCCGAAGGTTGGCCTCGAGCATGTCAAGGACGCCGACCTCATCATCGAGGCGGTGTTCGAAACCATGGCGGTGAAGAAAGAGGTCTTCACCAAGCTCGATCAGTTCGCCAAGCCGGGCGCGGTGCTGGCCAGCAACACCTCGTACCTCAACGTCAACGAGATCGCGGCGGTGACCAAGCGTCCGCAGGACGTGCTGGGCATGCACTTCTTCTCGCCGGCCAACGTCATGAAGTTGTGCGAGATCGTGCGCGGCGACAAGACTGCGCCGGACGTGCTGATGACCGCAGTGACCATCGCCAAGCGCATCGCCAAGGTGCCGGTGGTGGTCGGTGTGTGCGACGGCTTCGTCGGCAACCGCATGCTGGCGGCCCGTTCCAAGCAGTCGGAAAAGTTCCTGTTCGAAGGCGCGCTGCCGCAGCAGGTCGACGCGGTGGTTACCAAGTTCGGCCTGCCGATGGGTCCGTTCGCGATGGGAGATCTCGCCGGTCTCGACATCGGCTGGCGCTCGCGCAAGGACCGCGGCATCAAGTCGGAAATCGCCGATGCGCTGTGCGAAGCCGGCCGTTTCGGCCAGAAGACCGGCAAGGGCTACTACAAGTATGAAGGCGGCTCGCGCGCGCCGCTGCCCGATCCGGAGGTCGAAAAGCTGATCGAGGAGACGCTGGCCAAGCTCGGCCTCAAGCGCCGCCAGATCAGCGACGACGAAATTCTCGAGCGCATGGTCTATCCGATGATCAACGAGGGTGCGCGCATCCTCGAAGAGAAGATCGCTGCGCGTCCGAGCGACATCGACGTGGTCTGGCTCTACGGCTACGGCTGGCCGATCTATCGCGGCGGCCCGATGTTCTACGCCGATCAGGTCGGGCTCAAGCACATCGCCGATCGCCTGTCGTTCTACGCCAAGCAGACCAACGATCCGTCGCTGGAGCCGGCTCCGCTGCTCAAGCGCCTCGCTGATGAAGGGAAGACGTTCGCTTCGCTCGCCAAAGCGGGCTGACGATCATGACCCACCCAGGGGAACAGTTCTATCCCGAGGGCGTCCGTTGGGACGCCCCGATCGAACGCGGCCCTATACCGGATCTGCTGGCGAAATCGGCCGCTTCGTTCGGATCGCGTCCGGCGGTGGAATTTCGCGACCGGCCGATCAGCTTCTCTGAATTGCAGGGGCTGGTCGATCGCGCCGCCGCGGCGTTCCTGCGGGCGGGTTACGGCAAGGGATCGGCAATTGCGCTGTATCTCGGAAATTCGCCGGACCATCCGGTGAATTTCTTCGGCGGGCTGAAAGCCGGCGCGCGCATTGTCCATCTCAGCCCGCTGGATGGCGAGATCGCGCTGTCGCACAAGCTCAAGGACAGCGGCGCGCGCGTGCTGGTCACCAGCAACCTCGCGGCATTGCTGCCGATGGCGCTGAAATTTCTCGACAAGGGTCTGCTCGACAAGCTGATCGTCTGTGATGACGCCAGCTGGGGCGATGTCGGAAATCGGCAGATGCCGCTTCCGGTCAACCCGGCGATCGTCACCTACAGCGATTTCATCAAGGACGCGCAGCCGCCGGCGTCATGGCCGGCGATCAGCGCCGACGACATCGCGCTGCTGCAATACACCGGCGGCACCACGGGCCTGCCCAAGGGCGCGATGCTGACCCACGGCAACCTGACTTCCGCCGTTTCGATTTACGATGTGTGGGGCGCGAAGGCGCGGGCCGAACGCAACGTCGTCGAGCGTGTCATCTGCGTGCTGCCGCTGTTCCACATCTACGCGCTGACCGTGATCCTGCTTCGCTGCATCAAGATGGGCGACCTGATTTCGCTGCATCAGCGTTTCGATGTCGAGGCGGTGATGCGCGACATCGAGGTCAAGCGCGCGACCGCGTTCCCCGGCGTGCCGACGATGTGGATCGCGATCGCCAATCTGCCTGATCTCGACAAGCGCGATCTGTCGTCGCTCGCGGCGGCCGGCTCCGGCGGTGCGCCGCTGCCGGTCGAGGTGGCGCGGATTTTCGAACGCAAGACCGGCCTCACGCTCAAGAGCGGCTGGGGCATGACCGAGACCTGTTCGCCGGGCACCGGCCATCCGCCGACAGGCCCCCACAAGCCGGGCTCCATTGGTTTAATGTTGCCGGGCATCGAGATGGACGTGGTCTCGCTCGACGATCCGACCAAGGTTCTGCCGACCGGCGAAACCGGCGAAATCCGTATCAAGGGGCCGAACGTCACCCGCGGCTACTGGAATCGCGAACAGGACAGCGCGTCGTCGTTCGTCGGCGATCGTTTCCTGACCGGCGACATCGGCTACGTCGACAGCGACGGCTATTTCTATCTGGTCGATCGCAAGAAGGACATGATCATCTCCGGCGGCTTCAACGTCTATCCGCAGATGATCGAGCAGGCGATCTACACCCATCCTGCGGTGCAGGAAGTCCTGGTCATCGGCATCCCCGACGACTATCGCGGCGAGGCGGCGAAAGCCTTCGTCACGCTGCGCGCCGGCGCCGAACCGTTCTCGATCGAGGATCTGCGCGCGTTTCTCGCCGGCAAGGTCGGCAAGCACGAACTGCCGGCGGCGGTCGAGTTCGTCGCCGAATTGCCGCGCACGCCGGTCGGCAAACTGTCACGCCACGAATTGCGTTCACAACAATCCACGCAACCCCAACAACAGCAACAACTCGCAACAGGAGCTCGCTCATGACCGATGCCGTTATCGTTTCCACAGCCCGCACCCCGATCGGTAAGGCCTATCGCGGCGCGCTGAACAACACGGAAGGCGCGACCTTGTTCGGCCACGCCATCGGCGAAGCCGTCAAGCGCGCCAATGTCGATCCGTCCGAAATCGAGGACGTGGTGATGGGCGCGGCCCTGCAGCAGGGCGCGACCGGCGGCAACATCGCCCGCAAGGGCCTGCTCCGCGCCGGCATTCCGGTGACGGCCGGTGGCACCACCATCGACCGCCAGTGCGCCTCGGGCTTGCAGGCGATCGCGCTTGCGGCGCGCTCGGTGATCTTCGACGGCGTCGAGATCGCGGTCGGCGGCGGCGGTGAATCGATCAGCCTCGTGCAGAACGATCACGCCAACAAATTCCACGCGGTCGATCCGGCGCTGGTGAAGATCAAGGGCGACGTCTACATGCCGATGATCGATACCGCCGAAGTCGTCGCCAAGCGCTACAACATCTCGCGCGAGGCGCAGGACGAATACTCGCTGGAGAGCCAGCGCCGCACCGCGGCCGCGCAGCAGGGCGGCAAGTTCAAGGACGAGATCGCGCCGATCTCGACCTCGATGGCGGTGGTCAACAAGGACACCAAGGAAGTGTCCTTCAAGGACGTGACCCTGTCGCAGGACGAAGGTCCGCGCCCCGAAACCACCGCGGAAGGCCTTGCCGGCCTGAAGCCGGTGCGCGAAGGTGGCGTCATCACCGCCGGCAACGCGAGCCAGCTTTCGGATGGCGCCAGCGCCACCGTGATCATGAGCGATAAGGAAGCCGCCAAGCGCGGCCTCAAGCCGCTCGGCATCTTCCGCGGCTTCGTCGCGGCGGGCTGCGAGCCGGATGAAATGGGCATCGGTCCGGTGTTCGCGATTCCGCGCCTCCTGAAGCGCCACAACCTCAAGATCGATGACATCGGCCTGTGGGAGCTCAACGAGGCGTTCGCAGTGCAGGTGATCTACTGCCGCGACAAGCTCGGCATCGATCCGGAGAAGCTCAACGTCAACGGCGGTTCGATTGCGGTCGGCCATCCGTATGGCATGACCGGTGCGCGTCTCACCGGCCATCTCTTGATCGAAGGCCGTCGCCGCAAGGCCAAGTACGGCGTCGTCACCATGTGCGTCGGCGGCGGCATGGGCGCAGCCGGCCTGTTCGAGATTTTGCAGTAACGGGAATTGTGGTCGTCCCGGCGCAAGCCGGGACGATGCACGTCAAGACATCGCATTGCTGCAATTCGCTTAAGGGAGGATCCGATGGATCTCAATTTCACCAAGGAAGAACTTGCGTTTCGCGACGAGGTGCGAACTTTCTTCAAGGAGAACGTGCCGCCGGCGATCCGCGAAAAACTGATCGAAGGCCGCCACACCAGCAAGGACGACCTCGTCAACTGGCAGCGCATCCTCAACAAGAAGGGATGGGCGGTGCCACATTGGCCGAAGGAATACGGCGGCACCGGCTGGACTCCGGTGCAGCAGTACATTTTCCTCGAGGAGCTGCAGTCGGCTCCCGCGCCGTCGCCGTTGCCGTTCGGCGTCAACATGGTCGGGCCGGTGATCTACACCTTCGGCAACGAAGAGCAGAAGAAGTACTACCTGCCGCGCATCGCCAACCTCGACGACTGGTGGTGCCAGGGCTTCTCCGAGCCGGGCTCGGGTTCGGACCTCGCCTCGCTCAAGACCACTGCCAAGCGCAAGGGCGACGTCTACATCATCAACGGCCAGAAGACTTGGACCACGCTGGCGCAATACGCCGACTGGATCTTCTGCCTGTGCCGCACCAACCCCGATGCGAAGAAGCAGGAAGGCATCTCGTTCATCCTGTTCGACATGAAGTCGCGCGGCGTTACCGTGCGTCCGATCCAGACCATCGACGGCGGTGCCGAGGTCAACGAAGTGTTCTTCGACGACGTCGAGGTGCCGGTCACCAACCTCGTCGGCCAGGAGAACAAGGGCTGGGATTATGCGAAGTTCCTGCTCGGCAACGAGCGCACCAACATCGCCCGCGTCGGCATGTCGAAGGAGCGCATCCGCCGCATCCGCGCGCTGGCCTCGCAGGTGAAGTCCGGCGGCAAGCCGCTGATCGAGGACTCGCGTTTCCGCGAAAAGCTGGCGGCGACCGAGATCGAGCTCAAGGCGCTCGAACTGACGCAGATGCGCGTCGTCGCCAACGAGAGCAAGAACGGCAAGGGCAAGCCGGATCCGGCGTCCTCGATCCTCAAGATCAAGGGTTCGGAAATCCAGCAGACCATCACTGAACTGCTGCTCGAGATCACCGGGCCGTTCGCGCTGCCTTACGTGCCGGAAGACGACAAGAGCAACGAGGAAGCAAGCTGGGCGAGCCATATCGCGCCGGGCTACTTCAACTACCGCAAGGTGTCGATCTACGGCGGCTCGAACGAGATCCAGCGCAACATCATCACCAAGGCGGTGCTGGGTCTTTAATCGCTCTCTCCCTCTCCCTGCTAAGCGGGGAGAGGCGACAATCGGAAATGCGTCGCGCGACGCTGGTCGCCGCAATGTTTTAGTCGAGGAACAAAAATGGATTTTGATCTGTCCGAGGAGCAGCGCCTGCTGAAAGACAGCGTCGACGGCCTGCTGGCCGATTCGTACGACTTCGAGCAGCGCAAGAAATACGCCCAGGAGAAGGGCGGCTGGAGCAAGGCGATCTGGGGCAAGCTCGCGGAGCAGGGCCTCCTCGGCCTGCCGTTCCCTGAAGCCGATGGCGGTTTCGGCGGCGGTCCGGTCGAGACCATGATCGTGATGGAAGCGCTCGGCCGCGCGCTGGTGCTCGAGCCTTATCTCGCGACTGTCGTGCTCGGCGGCGGTTTCCTGCGTCATGGCGGCTCGGCGGCGCAGAAGGAAAAGTATCTGCCCGCGATCATCGATGGCAGCAAGACGCTGGCCTTCGCGCAGCTCGAAAAGGACTCGCGCTACGATCTCGCCGACGTCTCGACCACGGCGAAGAAGAAGGGCAATGGCTGGGTCATCGACGGCGAGAAGTTCGTCGTGCTCAACGGCGCTTCGGCCGATACGCTGATCGTCACCGCGCGCACCAAGGGCAACCAGACCGATCGCACCGGCATCGGCCTGTTCCTGGTGCCGGCCGACGCCAAGGGCGTCAGCATCAAGGGCTATCCGACCCAGGACGCCCAGCACGCCGCCGACATCACCTTCTCCGGCGTCGAGGTCGGCGCGGATGCGGCGATCGGCGATCCCGAGAACGCGCTGCCTCTGATCGAGCGCGTGGTCGACGAAGCGCGCATCGCGATGTGCGCCGAAGCGGTCGGGGCGATGGATGAATCGCTCAAGACCACGGTCGAGTATCTGAAAACCCGCAAGCAGTTCGGCGTCACCATCGGCACCTTCCAGACGCTGCAGCACCGCGCCGCGGACATGTTCGTGTTCCTCGAGCAAGCCCGCAGCATGACGATGCTGGCGGCGATGGCGACCGACTTCGACGACAAGGAGCGGAGCAAGACCGTGGCTGCGGCCAAGGTGCAGATCGGCAAATCGCTGAAGTTCGTCGGCCAGCAGGCGATCCAGCTTCATGGCGGCATCGGCATGACCATGGAGGCCAAGATCGGCCACTACTTCAAGCGGCTGACCATGATCGAAAGCACCTTCGGCGACACCGACTATCACCTGCGCCGTGTCAGCGAGCAGGGCAGCCTGATCTGAGACTGCGGTAGCCCAAGAATAGAAGAATAGCCCAAGGAAAGACGACGAAGCGATCCGGCATAACAAAAAAAGCCGGATCGCTTTTTCGTTTGCGGGCCGTTCGACAATCAAGACCACAACGGAGGTACGCGCTGTGAAGAACACGCCTTTTGATCTGACCGGCAAGGTCGCCATCGTCACCGGATCGAGCCGCGGCATCGGCCGCGCCTCGGCCGAACTGCTCGCCAGCCTCGGCGCCAAGGTGGTGATCTCCAGCCGCAAAGCCGACGCCTGCGAAACCGTTGCCGAGGGCATCCGCAAGGCCGGGGGCGACGCTCACGTCATCCCGTGCAACATCAGCCGTCGCGAAGAAGTGGAAGCGCTGGTCAATGGCACCATCAAGCACTACGGCCAGATCGACACGTTGGTCTGCAACGCCGCGGTCAATCCGTATTACGGGCCGCTGCTCGACATCACCGACGAGGCGTTCGACAAGATCATGGGCTCGAACGTCAAGAGCAACATCTGGCTTTGCTCGCTGGCGGTGCCGAAGATGGCCGAGCGCGGCGGCGGTTCGGTGGTCATCATCTCGAGCATCGGCGGGCTGCGCGGCTCGACCGTGATCGGCGCCTACGGAATCTCGAAGGCGGCGGATTTTGCGCTGGCGCGTAGCCTTGCCGGCGAGTGGGGACCGAAGAACGTGCGCGTCAACTGCATCGCGCCCGGCCTCGTGAAGACCGACTTCGCCCGCGCGTTGTGGGAGGATCAGGAGAATCTCAAGCGCCGCACTGCGACCACGCCGCTGCGCCGCATCGGCGAGCCGCACGAGATCGCCGGCGCCGTCGCTTATCTCGCCTCCGATGCCTCGACCTTCATGACCGGCCAGACCATTGTCATCGACGGCGGTGTGACGACCGCGTCGGTGTAGGCACGGTTGAAATCCCTCATCCTGAGGAGCGATCCGGAGGATCGCGTCTCGAAGGATGAGGCCAACAAATCATGGCCTCATGGTTCGAGACGGCGCTTCGCGCCTCCTCACCATGAGGGTGGCATTCATTTATACCGTACTGTGTTCGAGCATGACTTTATCCCTCCCCCTTGTGGGGAGGGTGGCGCATGTGAGCAGAGCGAACAGGCGTCGGGTGGGGTATTGAAACCCCCACTCCGGCCTCCGCTTCGCTCGGCCGACCCTCCCCACAAGGGGGAGGGAGGCCACGAACATTGACTGTTGGCAGCCCTTGGTTTGAGCTGCTTCCACCGCCGCTTTCCTTCCCTTGACCTTTGTCCGAACAATCGCTTTGGTTGCGTTTCGCAGTCAAAACGAAAGTCATTCGAGGAATCGCCATGGGCTCCTACATTCTCGCGATCGATCAGGGCACGACCTCGTCGCGGGCGATCGTGTTTCGCGCGGACATTTCCATCGCCGCCCAGGCGCAGCAGGAATTCCAGCAGCATTTTCCGGCATCGGGCTGGGTCGAGCATGAGCCTGAGGACATCTGGACCTCGACGGTGGCGACCTGCCGCGACGCGATGCGCAAGGCCGACGTCAAGGCATCCGACATCGCCGCTATCGGCATCACCAACCAGCGCGAGACCACGGTGGTGTGGGATCGCGCCACCGGTCAGGCGGTCGGGCGCGCCATCGTCTGGCAGGACCGCCGCACCGCCGACATCTGCGCGAAACTCAAGGCCGAGGGGCACGAGCCGCTGATCAGCGAGCGCACCGGCCTGATCATCGATCCGTATTTCTCGGGCACCAAGATCGCGTGGATTCTCGATTCCGTTCCGGGTGCGCGGGTGCGTGCCGAGCGCGGCGAACTGATGTTCGGCACGGTGGACTGCTATCTGCTGTGGCGGCTAACCGGCGGCAAGATCCACGCCACCGACGCCACCAACGCCTCGCGCACGCTGCTGTTCAACATCCACACCGGACAGTGGGACGACGATCTTCTGAAGCTCTTGCGCGTGCCGCGCTCGATGCTGCCGGAGGTGAAGGATTCATCGGCCGAGTTCGGCGACAGCGTGCCTGAACTGTTCGGCGGCAGCATCGCCATTCGCGGCATCGCCGGCGACCAGCAGGCCGCGACCATCGGCCAGGCCTGCTTCACGCCGGGCATGATCAAATCGACCTACGGCACCGGCTGTTTCGCGCTGCTCAACACCGGCACCACGGCAGTGGCCTCGAAGAACAAACTGCTCACCACCATCGCCTATCAGTTGCGCGGCCAGCGCACCTATGCGCTCGAAGGTTCGATCTTCGTCGCGGGCTCCGCCGTGCAGTGGTTGCGCGACGGCCTCGGCATCATCAAGCACGCCAGCGAGACCGGACCGCTGGCGGATCAATCGGATTCGATGCAGTCGGTGTATCTGGTGCCGGCGTTCGTCGGCCTCGGCGCACCGTACTGGAATCCGCGGGTGCGCGGCGCGTTGTTTGGTCTGACGCGCAACACCGGCCCGGCGGAGCTGGCGCACGCGGCGCTGGAAAGCGTGTGCTACCAGACTTGCGATCTGTGGGAGGCGATGCGCGCCGACTGGCCGGGCGCGCAGGCGGCGAACATCGTGTTGCGCGTCGATGGCGGCATGACCGCTTCGGACTGGACCATGCAGCGCCTCGCCGATCTGCTCAATGCGCCGGTCGATCGCCCGATGATCCAGGAAACCACCGCGCTCGGCGCGGCCTATCTCGCCGGCCTCGGCGCCGGTGTCTATCCGGAGCCGGCGCGCTTTGCCGATAGCTGGCGGCTGGAGTATCGCTTCAGGCCGAACATGAGCGCGGCGACGCGTACGCGCAAACTGACCGGATGGCGACAGGCCGTGAAGGGCGTGCTGTCCAGCGATCCCGGTGAGGCGTAGAGTCGCGCTGCTCTTGAGGCAACTTTTGTCGGCTTTGCTCGGTCGTTGTTAACGGCTTTGGCGTGAAAGTGGCGGCCGTCGCGCCGATGGCGTGGCAATCGTTCATTTGGATATTGCCAGGAGTTGCTATCATGCTGAGCCGCCGTGCCTTTTGCACCTGTGCGTCGCTGACCTTCGCCTCGTCTCTCGCCTCGAACGCCGTCCATGCCGCGGACGCCTGCGCGGTGATGACCCGCGAGCGTCAGCAGAGCGTTTCGCCGGACGATGCGATTAATCGCCTCAAGGAAGGCAACGAGCGTTTTATTTCCGGCAAGACGATCAATTGCGATCTCATGGCCCAGGTGAAAGGCACGACGAGCGGGCAGGCGCCGTTCGCGACTGTCGTCGGCTGCATCGATTCACGCGTGCCGCCCGAACTGGTGTTCGACCAGCGCATCGGCGACATGTTCTGCGCGCGCGTCGCCGGTAATTTCATCAACACCGATATCATCGGCAGTCTCGAATTTGCGACCAAGGTGACGGGAACGCCCGTTGTCGTCGTGCTCGGCCATAGCGACTGCGGCGCCATCAAGGGCGCGATCGATCACGTCAAGCTCGGCAACCTGACGGCGATGCTCGCCAACATCGAGCCGGCGGTGAAGGCGACCAAGGCCAGCGGCACGCGCGATTCCAAGAACAAGGCATTCGTTCAGGCCGTTGCCGAGAACAATGTGAAACTCGGCATCGAGATGCTGACCAAGAAAAGTCCGATCATGAAAGAACTGGTCGCAGCCAAGCGGCTGCGCATCGTCGGCGCGATGCACGATCTCGCCACCGGCCGCGTGAGTTTTATGGCGTAGCGCAGGAAATCCTTGTGCCCCGGACGCTGCGCAGCGTGAAACGATGCGCTGCTGATCCGGGGCCGTTCCACATTCGGAGTTTGAAACGGCCCCGGATCAGCGGAGCAGCATTGCATGCCGCACCGCGTCCGGGGCACGACCTTCATGAGCCCTCATGGCTCGAGACGCGGCTGCGCCGCTCCTCACCATGAGGAGCAACGCTCCGCACACACGAAAAACGACGGCCGGAGAACATCTCCGGCCGCCGTTGATTATTCCTGACGAATCCCGTCGCGTTGTTACTGACAGATCACGCGGTCATTGCCGATTTTGGTGATGGTGCCAGGGCGGCAGGCGAAGCCATTGCGCGCGTCGTAGTTCGGCGAGTTGGCGATCGGATTGCCGCTGTAGTTATAGGTGCCGTAGTAGCCCGAATCCCATCCGGGTTCGCCGGCATAGGCGTAGCTGCCGCCATAGCGATAATCGACGGTCTGGCCACGGTATGGACCCTCGAAGGGTGCAGCCGCGATGGCGCCCGCAGTGCCGACGGCCGTTGCGGCAATCGCGCCGGCCGTGCCGATCGCACCGCCGACGACCTGGCCTGGCCAGAATCCGTTATCGGCGGATTCTCGATAGGCCGGCGCCTGTCGCTGCATCCGGGCATGATGTCTGGGATGATGCCGCATATGCGACGTGTGCATCCTCTTGGCCTTCGGAGTCTTCATCTCCGTTTTGGTCTTGACCTGATCTCCCGTTTTGGGCTGTGAACTCTGTGCCAGAGCGGGCGTCGCGATGAATGCGGTCGTGACAAGAGCCGCGGCGAGATACGTCACGTTCTTCATGGTGCTGTTCCCTTCGATTTTGGGATATGAACTGACGGCGTCTCAACCGGCGGTTACACGCGATGTTCCGGTTCCGGGCGGAGTGCGCATTCAAACGCCTGTGATGGCGGGTGCGCGTCGTTGCGAGATCCTCAACGTTTTCAGCAGCGCTGGAGAACGCAGTTGGTGACGCATCGGCGATGTTGCATTTTCGGATTGCACGTCTGCGTGAGCGGCATGCCGACGTGGCGCGCAGCGAGGCGCGCCGGTCCGCAACAGTGATTGTTCGAGTTCGATTCTGTTTTTAGGATCCCGCCTGCGCGGTCTTCTTGCGATACTGCAGATGGAAGGCGCAGGTGCAGCCGATGGGATGTGATGACACATCGTCGCTCGCGTCTTCCGCTTTCGGCGCCGGGTTGGAATTCGCCGACGGAATGTAGTTGAGGATCGGCGCGAGCCAGCGCTCGACCTCCGCCAGCGCCACGCCCTTGCGTTCCGCGTAATCTTCCATCTGGTCGCGCTCGACCTTGCCGACGCCGAAATACTCGCTCTGCGGATGGCTGTAGTAGATGCCGGAGACCGACGAGCCCGGCCACATCGCCAGGCTTTCGGTTAGCGTCACGCCGGCGTTGTGCTCGGCGTCGAGCAATTTGAAGATCGTGGTCTTCTCGGTGTGGTCGGGCTGGGCCGGATAACCCGGGGCCGGGCGGATGCCGCGATACTTCTCGAGAATGAGATCGTCGGCGCTGAGATTTTCCTCCGGCGCGTAGCCCCACAATTCCTTGCGCACGCGCTCGTGCATCCGCTCGGCGAACGCTTCGGCGAGACGGTCGGCCAGTGCCTTCACGATGATCGAGGAGTAATCGTCGTTGGCGCTTTTGAAGCGCATGGTGATGGCCTCTTCGCCGATGCCGGCGGTGACGACGAACGCGCCGATATAATCCGGCACGCCGCTGCCCTGCGGCGCGACGAAATCGGACAGTGCGAGGTTATGGCGACCTTCGCGTTTTTCGAGCTGCTGGCGCAGGGTGTGCAGCGTCGCCACCGGCGTGGTGCGGGCCTCGTCGCTGTAGAGCACGACATCGTCGCCGACCGCGTTCGCCGGCCAGAAGCCGACCGTGGCGTTGGCGGTGAACCAGTTTTCGGCGATGATGGTGTCGAGCATCTTGCGCGCGTCGTCGTACAGCGACCGCGCGACGTCGCCGATCTTCGGGTCCTTCAGGATCGCGGGGAAACGCCCGGACAATTCCCAGGCCTGGAAGAACGGCGTCCAGTCGATGTATTCGGCGAGTTCCGCCAGCGAGTAGTTGCTGAAATTGCGCACGCCGAGGAACGAGGGCTTCTTCGGTGTCGCCGCAGACCAGTCGATCTTGAGCGCGTTGGCGCGCGCCGCCTCCAGCGTCTGGCGCTTCTTGTTCTGCTGCGCCTTGAAATGGGCGTCCGAGATCTTGGTGTATTCGGCGCGCAGGTCCTTGATGAAGCCGTTGCGCTTTTCCGTCGACAACAGCGACGAGGCGACGCCGACAGCGCGGCTGGCGTCGTTGACATGCACCACCGGACCGCGCTGATAGCGCGGATCGATCTTCACCGCGGTGTGGACGCGGCTGGTGGTGGCGCCGCCGATCAACAGCGGAATGTCGAATTCCTGCCGCTCCAGTTCGGAGGCGACGAACGCCATTTCATCAAGCGACGGCGTGATCAGGCCGGACAGGCCGATGATGTCGGCGCCTTCAGCCTTGGCGGTTTCGAGAATCTTGGCGGCGGGCACCATGACGCCGAGGTCGATGACCTCGAAGTTGTTGCACTGGAGCACGATGCCGACGATGTTCTTGCCGATGTCGTGGACGTCGCCCTTCACGGTCGCCATCACGATCTTGCCGGCCGACTGCCGCCCGCCGGCTTCAACGCCCGCTTCCTGATTGCGCCGCTTTTCTTCTTCCATGAACGGCATCAGATAGGCGACCGCCTGCTTCATGACGCGGGCGGACTTCACCACCTGCGGCAAGAACATCTTGCCGGCGCCGAACAGGTCGCCGACCACGTTCATGCCGTCCATCAACGGGCCTTCGATCACCGACAGCGGGCGATCGAGCACCTGCCGCGCTTCCTCGGTGTCGGCCTCGATATACTCGGTGATGCCGTTGACCAGCGCGTGGCTCAATCGCTGCGCCACCGGCCATTCGCGCCAGGCGAGATCCTGCTCCTTGGCCTGCTTTTCCTGGCCGCGGAATTTTTCCGCCAGCGCCAGCAGCCGTTCGGGCGCGCCGGGATCGCGGTTGAGAATGACGTCCTCGCAGACCTCGCGCAATTCGGGATCGATATCGTCATAGACGATCATCTGCCCGGCATTGACGATGCCCATGTCCATGCCGGCCTTGATGGCGTGATACAGGAACACCGAGTGCATCGCCTCGCGCACCGGCTCGTTGCCGCGGAACGAGAACGACAGGTTCGACACGCCGCCGGAGATATGCGCGTGCGGCAGGTTCTGCCTGATCCAGCGCGTCGCCTCGATGAAATCGACACCGTAATTGTTGTGCTCTTCAAGGCCGGTCGCGATCGCGAAAATGTTCGGATCGAAGATGATGTCCTGCGGCGGGAAGTTCAGCCGGTTGACGAGAATGTCGTAGGCGCGCTTGCAGATTTCGGTCTTGCGCTCGAAGGTGTCGGCCTGTCCGGTTTCGTCGAACGCCATCACCACCACGGCGGCGCCGTGGCGGCGCGCGATGGTCGCTTCATGGATGAACTTGTCCTCGCCTTCCTTCAGCGAGATCGAGTTGACGATCGGCTTGCCCTGCACGCATTTCAGGCCGGCTTCGATCACGTCGAACTTCGAGGAGTCGATCATGATCGGAACCTTGGCGATGTCCGGCTCCGAGGCGATCAGATTGAGGAAGTCGATCATCGCCTGCTTCGAATCGAGCAGGCCTTCGTCCATGTTGATGTCGATGACCTGCGCGCCGTTCTCGACCTGATCGCGCGCCACCGCGAGCGCGGCGGTGTAGTCGGCGTTCTTGATCAGCTTGCGGAAACGGGCGGAGCCGGTGACGTTGGTGCGCTCGCCGACATTGACGAACGGGATCGCCGGCGTCAGCTCGAACGGCTCGAGGCCGGACAGGTGCAGGCGCGGTTCGATCTCCGGCACGATGCGCGGCTCGTGCGGCGCGACGGCGCCAGCGATAGCCGCGATATGATCGGGTGTGGTGCCGCAGCAGCCGCCGACCACGTTGACGAGGCCGGCCCGCGCGAACTCGCCGATCAGGCGCGCCATGTATTCCGGGCTTTCGTCGTACTGGCCGAATTCGTTGGGCAGGCCGGCGTTGGGATAGGCGCAGACCAGCGTATCGGCGACGCGGCCGATATCGGCGATATGCGCACGCAGATCTTCGGCGCCGAGCGCGCAGTTGAAGCCGACGGTGATCGGCGCAGCGTGCTGGATCGAATTCCAGAACGCTTCCGGCAACTGGCCCGACAGCAGGCGGCCGGATTTGTCGGTGATGGTGCCCGAGATCATCACCGGCACGTCGATGCCGCGCTGTTCGGAGATTTCGGCGATGGCGTAAAGCGCGGCCTTGGCGTTCAGGGTGTCGAAAATGGTTTCGACCAGCAAAAGGTCGGCGCCGCCGTCGAGCAGGCCGTTGATCTGCTCGGCGTAAGCGATACGGAGGTCGTCGAAGGTCACCGCGCGGTAGCCGGGATTGGCGACGTCCGGGGAGATCGAGGCGGTGCGGTTGGTCGGGCCGAGCGCGCCGGTGACGAAACGCGGCTTGCCGTCCTCGGCCTGGGCGCGCTGCGCGGCGTTGCGCGCGAGCCGTGCGCCCTCGCGGTTGAGTTCATAGGCAAGCTCCGACATGTCGTAGTCGGCCTGTGCGATCGAGGTTGAGGAGAAGGTGTTGGTGGCGACGATGTCCGCGCCGGCCTTGAGATAGGCGTGGTGGATGTCCTCGATCGCCTGCGGCTGGGTCAGGATCAACAGGTCATTGTTGCCACGGACGTCGCGATGGAAATCCTTGAAGCGTTCGCCGCGGAACGCCGCCTCGTCGAATTCGAGGCCCTGGATCATGGTGCCCATCGCGCCGTCGAGCACGAGGATTTTTTCCCGGGCGAGCGCGCGGAATTTGTCGGCTACTGAACTTACCTTGTTGGTCACGAGGTCACCTTAACTGTCGTTGTCATGGCCGGGCATAGCCGTTTGAAGAACGGCGTCGCTTTCGCTCGCCTATGCCCGGCCATCCACGTCTTCAACACATCATCCGCCAAGACGTGGATACCCGGCACAAGACCGGGGATGACGGAAGAGAGAAAATCACGCCGCCTTCTGCGCACCCTGCGGGCGATAGCCGAGCAGGTGGCTGATGGCGAAGACGAGATCCGCGCGGTTCATGGTGTAGAAATGAAAATTCTCGACGCCGTGCTTGGCGAGCTTCTGCACCTGACCGGCGGCGACGGTGGCCGCCACCAGCTTGCGGGTTTCGGCATCGTTATCGAGGCCGTCGAACTTCTCTTCCAGCCACGACGGCACGCTGGTGCCAGCGCGGGTCACGAAGCCCTTGGCCTGACGGAAGTTATGCATCGGCATAATGCCCGGCAGGATCGGGATATCGATGCCGCGGGCGCGCACGCGGTCGAGGTAACGGAAGTACAAATCGTTGTCGAAGAACACCTGCGTGATGGCGCGCGTCGCGCCGGCGTCGACCTTGGCTTGCAGCGTGTCGAGGTCGGCATCGAAGTCGCGGCTCTCCGGGTGTTTCTCGGGATAGGCCGACACCGTGACCTCGATATCGGGATAACGCTTCTTGATGCTGGACACGAGTTCGGCGGAGGTCTGGTAGCCGTCTTGATGTGCGACGTAAGGTGTGCCGATGCCGGTGGTCGGATCGCCGCGCAGCGCCACGATGTGGCGCACGCCGACGTCGTGATAGCGCGCCACCACCTCGTCGATGTCCGCACGCGGGGCATTCACGCAGGTGAGGTGCGCGGCCGGAATGAGGTCGGTCTCTTTCAGGATGCGGGCGATGGTGGAATGGGTGCGCTCACGGGTCGAGCCGCCGGCGCCATAGGTCACCGACACGAAGTTCGGCGACAGCGGCGCGAGGCGATTGATGACCTCCCACAGGCTGCGCTCCATGTCCTCGGTCTTCGGCGGGAAGAACTCGAACGAGATGGAGGGGAGCTTGGGCGCCTGCGAAGGCGTGCGGGCCAGGGGTGACGTCTCACTCATGACGCTTGCGAACTCCACGCGATGAATTGGCTGATCCGGCTCCGTGGCCGGTGTGCGGCCCGGTGGCCGCGCGCTCATTCGGTCTAAAATAGGGGAAAGAGCCGGGCGGTGATAGCCCACGATGGGCTGATATACCGTGGGAAATTGCCCATATCGAAGACGATGGGAAGTAAAATATACGACTTTGATGGCGACGTTGTTTGGCTTGTCTAATCGCAGTATTTGTTTAATTATTTGAAATTGCTTACATAAATAGGTCTATGATGGGATGCGCTATCAAGTGGGAAGCGTAGACAATGCAAGTAATCTCGATTTTCTGCCCACGAACTTCCGAGCATTAAGGTGAAGAGCCGCTATGCGTGTGCCCGGCTTTGTATCCTGCGAATCCAGACACTAGCTTGGCGCCATGCCCGCGCTTTCCGTTCTCGACCTTTCGGTCGTCACCACCGCCACGCCGCCCTCGCAATCGCTGCGCAACAGCATCGATCTTGCGCGCCATGTCGATCGCCTCGGCTACACCCGCTACTGGCTGGCCGAGCACCACAGCCTGCCGTCGGTGGCGAGTCCGTCGCCCGACATCATGATCGGCCAGATCGCGGCGGTGACCGAACACATCCGCGTCGGCTCCGGCGGCGTGATGCTGCCGAACCATGCGCCGCTGATGGTGGCCGAGCGCTACAAGATGCTGGAGGCGCTGTTTCCCGGCCGTATCGATCTCGGGCTTGGCCGCGCGCCGGGCACCGATCATGTCACCGCACACGCGCTGCGCCGCCGGCTCGACGGCCGCGAGGGCGACGACTTCATCGAGCGGCTGCACGAACTGACGCTGTGGGAGACCCGCGAGTTTCCGGAAAACCATCCCTACAACAGCGTGCTCGCGATGCCCAACGACGCGCCGCTGCCGCCGATCTGGCTGCTCGGGTCGAGCGACTACAGCGCGCAATTGTCGGCGCAGGTCGGCATGGGTTTCGCCTTCGCGCATCACTTCGCTTCGCATGACGCGGTCGAGGCGCTGACCTGGTATCGCAGTCATTTCAAGCCGTCGCGCTGGCGCGACAAGCCGCATGGCATTCTCGCGATTGCCGTCATCATGGCCGAGACCGATGAGGAGGCGGAGCGGCTGGCGTCGTCCGCCGATCTCAACCGCTTGCTGCGCGATCGCGGCCAGTATGCGCCGTTGCCGAGCGTCGACGATGCGCTGGCCTATCCCTACAGCGAGGCCGAGCGCGCCCACATCGCGCGCAACCGCTCGCGGCTGTTCGTCGGCAGTCCGGCGACGGTGATGCAGAAGATTTCGCCGCTGGTGTCCGCCAGCGAGGCCGACGAGGTGATGGTGATCACTGCGGTCTACGATCACGGCGCGCGCAAGCGGTCGTACAGTTTGCTCGCGGATGCGTTCGGTGTGATTGGCAAGAAAGCAGCTTGAAATGGGATGTCATGGCCGGGCTTGTCCCGGCCATCTCGCTTGGGGACGCACCATGCCTGCCTAAGCGGGATCACCGGGACAAGCCCGGTGATGACATCGAGAAACAGGAAGACTCAGCGAGAACTGGAAAACCTCAGCGCCCGTTCTTCTCGGTAAACGCGACGCGGAACGGGTGCGCCGGATAGACGCCGACGATGCGCAGTTCCTTGGAGAAGAATCCCAGTTCTTCCAGCGCATAGGCGAGCCCCTTGTCTTCGGGATGGCCTTCGACATCGGCGAAGAATTGCGTGGCGAAGAAGTTGCCTTCCACCATGTAGCTTTCGAGCTTGGTCATGTTGACGCCGTTGGTGGCGAAGCCGCCCAGGGCCTTGTAGAGCGCGGCGGGCAGGTTGCGCACGCGGAACACGAAGCTCGTCACCAGCGGGCCGGAATCCTTCGCCGCCCATTTCGGCTCGCGCGCCAGCACCACGAAACGCGTGGTGTTGTGGCTTTCGTCCTCGACGTCTTCGGCAAGGATATCGAGACCGTAGATATCGGCGGCGAGACGCGAGGCGATCGCGGCGCAGCTCTTGTCGCCTCGCTCGGCGATAATGCGCGCGGAGCCCGCGGTGTCGGCGGCGACGATGCCCTTGACGCCGAGCTTGCGGATGATGCGGCGGCACTGGCCGAGCGCATGGACATGGCTCTCCACGGTCTTGATGCCGTCGAGCGTCGCGCCGCGCGGCGCCATCAGCTGATGTCGGATCGGCAGAAACCATTCACCGACGATAAACAGCCCGGATTGCGGCAGCAGGTGGTGGATGTCGGCGACGCGGCCTGCGACCGAATTCTCGATCGGGATCATGCCGAGGTCGGCCTCGCCGGAGGAGATCGCCGCCAGCGCATCCTCGAACGTCGCGCAGGGTTTTGGCTCGGCGTCGGGATAGGCCTCGACAATGGCGATATGGGAGTTCGCGCCCGGCTCCCCCTGGAATGCGATCTTCATCGGCTGGCTCGCTTTGCTGTACTTACGGATGGGGCCGGGTCGTCAGGATCTGGCGAGCGGTCTCAAGGTCATGAGGCGTATCGACGCCCAGGGGCACGGAGTCAACCACGGCGACGTCGATCCGCATGCCGGCTTCAAGCGCGCGCAACTGCTCGAGTTTCTCGCGCTGCTCCAGCGGCGATTGCGGTAGCGCAATGAAGCGCTCAAGCGCCGCGCGGCGATAGGCGTAAAGTCCGATGTGATGGTAGCGCGGTCCGTCGCCATGGGGGGCGGTGGCGCGGGTGAAATAGAGCGCGCGCAGCCGACCACGGCCGATTTCGCTGCCGACGATTTTGACCACGTTCGGATTGGTGTGCTCCTCGTCCTTGTGGATCACCGCGGCGAGCGTGGCGATATCGACCGCGGGATCAGCGAGCGGCGCCAGCACGGCCTTCAGGTCGTCGGGTTCGAGGGTGGGCAGGTCGCCCTGCACATTGATAACGGTATCGGCTTGCCCGTCGGGGTCGAGCTGGGTCAGGGCCTCGAAAATCCGGTCCGACCCGGAAGGGTGATCGGCGCGGGTCATCACCGCCTCGCCGCCATGGGCGGTCACCGCCGCGGCGATTTCCGGCGCATCGGTCGCCACCACCACGCGGCCGATCCCGGCCGCTTCGGCCCGGCGCAGGACGTGGACGATCATCGGCAAGCCGGCGATATCCAGCAACGGTTTGCCCGGCAGCCGGGTCGCGGCCATGCGGGCGGGAATCAGGATCAATCGCGACTTTTCGGACATCGGATGAGGGGCCAGGAATCGCAAAATAGGTGAGGAAATGCGGGCTGTTCGCCGATGGTTTGCCAACGGTGGGGCGTTTATACGGGTTGCCAGAAGGCGGGCAAACCGTTATCTCCCAACCGCTGGTCGCGTTGGGGCGACTCTCGATCTTTCATGGCGTTTTTGGCCTTTCCGGGGGCCTCGAATGCGATAATCCGGCCGGAGCCTGAGCGAAAATGGACTCCTTCGAACTCAACAAAATCATGGGCGCCGTGCTCGGCACATGCCTCGTTCTTCTCGTCACCAATTTCGCCGCGAACGCGATTTTCGCGCCGGCCAAGATCGAGAAGCCGGGCTTTGAGATCGCCGTCAAGGAAGACGCCAGCGGTGGCGCCGAAGCCGGCAAGCCCGCCGAGGTCGTGCCGATCGGCAAGCTGCTGCAGACCGCGTCGGTGGACAAGGGCGCGTCGGCTGCCAAGAAGTGCGCCGCCTGCCACACCTTCGAGAAGGGCGGCCCCAACAAGGTCGGTCCGAATCTCTATGACGTCGTTGGCGAGCCGCGCGGCGAAGGCCGCGGCTTCAACTTCTCCGCAGCGATGAAGGCGAAGACCGGCAAGTGGACCTACGAGGACCTCGACGCGTTCCTCAAGTCGCCGAAGGGCTTCGTTCCCGGCACCGCGATGGGCTTCGCCGGCATCAGCAAGGATAGCGAGCGCGCCGACGTGATCGCCTATCTGCGCAGCCTGTCGGAACATCCGCAGCCGCTGCCGGCCGCGCAGTAAGACGCGGTTACTGTAATTTAATGCGAAAACGGCCAGGTTCGCCTGGCCGTTTTTTGTTGCAGGTTGTTGTTGAAACAGCAGGGCTTTTGGCCGCACCGGCGCCGCTGGCGGACTGGTATCCTATCCAAAAACCGACATAATCCCTCAAGACCTTGCCGCGATGTTCCTTTAAGCAGATTTCGGAAACAGCAACAGGATCTTAGGCTTGACCATTACCCGACGGCATCTTCTTCGCAGCGGCGCTCTCGTCGCAGCCACTCCTCTGCTGAAGACTGCTGTCGGCCTGCCGCTAAGCAGCGCAGCCCACGCGCAGGCCGCGGCTACCGAAGCCGCCTGGACCCACAGCCTCTCGCTGTTCGGCGACGTCAAATATCCGGCGGGCTTCAAGCGCTTCGACTACGTCAATCCCGATGCGCCGAAGGGCGGCGCGGTGCGGCGGATCGCGGTCGGCACGTTCGACAATTTCAATCCGGTGGTCGCCGGCGTGAAAGGCTCGCTCGGCGCGATCGGCGACATCTTCGAGGCGCTCACAATCTCGTCCATGGACGAGGTCTCGACCCAGTACGGTTTGCTCGCCGAGGCGATCAGCTATCCGGCGGATTATTCCTGGGTCACCTATCGCCTGCGCGCCGATGCGAAATGGGGGGACGGCAAGCCGGTCACGCCGGACGACGTGATTTTCTCGCTCAACGCTTTCAAGACCCATCATCCGTTCTACTCGGCCTATTACCGTCACGTGGTGAAGGCGGAGAAGAGCGGTGAGCGCGATATCAAGTTCACGTTCGACTCACCGGGCAACCGCGAACTGCCGCAGATCGTGGGCCAGTTGCTGGTGTTGCCCAAGCACTGGTGGGAAGGCACCAACAGCAACGGCGAGAAGCGCGACGTCAGCGCCACCACGCTGGAGCCGCCGCTGTCCAGTGGCCCCTACCGGATCAAGAGCTTCGTGCCGGGCCGTTCGGTGGTGCTGGAGCGCGTTGCCGACTATTGGGGCCGCGATCTCAACGTCAATGTCGGGCGCAACAATTTCGACGAACTGCGCTTCGAATATTTCCGCGATTCCACCGTGGCGCTCGAAGCCTTCAAGGGCGATCAGGTTGACTGGCGCACCGAGAACAGCGCCAAGAACTGGGCGACGGCCTACGACTTCCCGGCGGTGAACGACAAGCGCGTGGTGCTTGAGGAATTCCCCAATCGCTCGTCCGGCATCATGCAGGCGTTCGCGATGAACATTCGCCGCGACAAGTTCAAGGATGCGCGTGTTCGCCACGCGCTGAACTATGCGTTCGACTTCGAGGAAATGAACAAGCAGATTTTCTTCGGTCAGTACACGCGCATCGCCAGCTATTTCGAAGGCACCGAGCTTGCCTCGCGCGGGCTGCCGTCCGGGCGCGAGCTGGAAATTCTCGAGACCGTGCGTGGTCAGGTGCCGGCGGAAGTCTTCACCACCGAATTCAAGAATCCGGTCGGCGGCAGTCCCGAGAACGTGCGCAGCAATCTGCGTGAGGCGATGAAGCTGCTCAAGGATGCCGGCTACGAGGTTAAAAACCGCAAGCTGGTCGGCAAGGACGGTGCGCCGTTCGAGATCGAAATGCTGACGCAGGACCCGAGCTTCGAGCGGGTGCTGCTGTTCTTCAAGCCGTCGCTTGAGCGGCTCGGCATCACCGTCGGCATCCGCACCGTCGATGCCGCGCAGTATGAGAACCGGCTGCGCAGCTGGGATTTCGACATGATTGTTGCGTCGTGGCCGGAGTCGCTGTCGCCGGGCAATGAGCAACGCGAGTTCTGGGGCTCGCAGGCGGCAAGCCGTGCCGGTTCGCGTAACCTTGTCGGTATCGCCGATCCGGCGATCGACAAGCTGATCGAGCGCGTGATCTTCGCCAAGGATCGCGACGATCTCGTCGCCGCCACCAAGGCGCTCGACCGCGTGCTGTTGTGGCATCATTTCGTGGTGCCGCAATGGACTTACTCCAAGGTCCGCACCGCGCGCTGGGATCGTTTCAGTCGCCCGGACAACATGCCGAAATACGGCTTGTCGGCATTTCCGGATATCTGGTGGTTCGACAAGGCTAAAGCCGAGAAGATCGGAAAACGTTCTTGACCGGGCTGACCCGCCGCCACGTTCTGGTGATCGGCAGCGCCGCCGCGGCGGCCAGCATGACCCGCGTGCCGTTCGCGATGGCTGCCGAGGGCGAGGTGCACGGCATCTCGGCGTTCGGTGATCTCAAATATCCCGCCGGCTTCAAGCATTTCGACTACGTCAATCTCGATGCGCCGAAGGGCGGGCTGTTCTCGACCATTCCGTGGGCGCGCGCCTACAATCAGTCGTTCCTGACCTTCAATTCGCTCAACGCCTTCATCCTCAAGGGCGACGGCGCGATCGGCATGGAGCAGACCTTCACCACGCTGATGGCGCGCACGGGCGACGAGCCCGACGCGATGTATGGCCTCGCGGCGCAGGCGGTGACGATTTCGCCTGATGGATTGACCTATCGTTTCCGGATGCGCCCCGAGGCGCGCTTTCTGAACGGCAGCAAGCTGACCGCGCAGGACGTCGCCTTCTCGTTGACCACGCTGAAGGAGAAGGGCCATCCGATCATCCGCCAGCAGATGCGTGACGTCGTCAAGGCCGAGGCGCCGGACGATGCGACGGTGGTGGTGAGCTTTGCGCCAAAGCGCGGCCGCGACGTGCCGCTGTTCGTTGCGGGCTTGCCGATTTTTTCAAAGGCCTATTACGCCAAGCAGCCTTTCGAGGAATCGACCCTCGACATTCCGCTCGGCTCCGGCCCCTACAAGGTCGGCAAGTTCGAGGTCGGCCGCTACATCGAATACGATCGCGTCAAGGACTGGTGGGCCAAGGATCTGCCGGTTAATCGCGGCATCTACAATTTCGATACCGTGCGTTACGAGTTCTATCGCGATCGCGACGTTGCCTTCGAGGGCTTCACCGCGCGCAACTACCTTTATCGCGAGGAGTTCACCTCGCGGGTATGGGCAACGCGCTACGATTTTCCGGCAGCGAAGGATGGTCGCGTCAAACGTGAGACGCTGCCCGATGAATTGCCGTCCGGCGCGCAGGGCTGGTTCCTCAACATGCGCCGCGAGCAGTTCAAGGACCGCCGCGTGCGCGAGGCGCTCAACTACGCCTTTGATTTCGAGTGGACCAACAAGACCATCATGTACGGCGCCTACGCACGCACGGTGTCGCCGTTCCAGAACTCCGACCTGATGGCGAAGGGCAAGCCGTCACCTGACGAGCTGAAGCTGCTCGAGCCGTTCCGCGGCAAGGTGCCCGATGAAGTGTTCGGCGAACCCTTCGTGCCGCCGGTGTCGGACGGCACCGGGCAGGATCGCACGCTGCTACGCAAGGCTGCGCAGCTGCTGCGCGAGGCCGATTGCCCGATCAAGGACGGCAAGCGCCTGCTGCCGAACGGCCGTGAATTCAGGATCGAGTTTTTGAACTACGAGCCGTCGTTCCAGCCGCACCACGCGCCCTACATCAAGAATCTCGCCACGCTCGGCATCGCCGCGACGCTGCGCATCGTCGATCCGGTGCAGTATCGCGCCCGTGTCGACGATTTCGATTTCGACATGGCGATCGAGCGCTTCACCATGTCGTCGACGCCGGGCGATGGCCTGCGCACGTTCTTCTCGTCGCAGGCCGCCGCGATCAAGGGTTCGCAGAACCTCGCCGGCATCGCCGATCCGGTGCTCGATGCGTTGATCGAGCAGATCATCGCCGCGAACAGCCGCGACGAACTGCGCATTGCCTGCCACGCCTTCGATCGCGTGTTCCGCGCCGGGCGTTACTGGGTGCCGCAGTGGTATCGCGACACGCACCCGATCGCCTATTGGGATGTGTTCGGCCATCCGGCCAGGCTGCCGAAATATGCTGGCGTCGGCGTGCCGGACCTGTGGTGGTCCGATCCGGCCAAGACGGCCAAAGCCGGACAGGCGAAATAAATGGCTGCCTATATCGCCCGCCGCCTGCTCCTGATGATTCCGACGCTGCTCGGAATCCTGTTCATTTCGTTTGTCGTGGTGCAGTTCGCGCCGGGTGGCCCGGTGGAGCGCGTCATCGCGCAATTGTCCGGCACCGACACCGGGGCAAGCTCACGCATTTCCGGCTCGTCCGGCGGCGACATGGGCGCGCAGCGCCAGGTCGGCGCGTCGGCCGACGCCGTCAATTCGAAATATCGCGGTGCGCAGGGCCTCGATCCCGATTTCATCAAGAGCCTCGAAAAGCAGTTCGGCTTCGACAAGCCGGCGCCGGAACGCTTCGCGCTGATGGTGTGGAATTTTGCGCGGTTCGATTTCGGTAAGAGCTACTTCCGCGATATCAGTGTGATTCAACTCATCAGGGAAAAGCTGCCGGTGTCGATGTCGCTCGGCATCTGGATGACGCTGCTGACCTACCTGATCTCGATTCCGCTCGGCATCCGCAAGGCGGTGCAGGACGGAACGCGCTTCGACATCTGGACGTCAGGCATCATCATCATCGGCTTCGCGATCCCCGGCTTCCTGTTCGCGATCCTCCTGATCATCCTGTTCGCGGGCGGCTCGTTCTATGACCTGTTCCCGCTGCGCGGCCTGACGTCCGACGGCTGGTCGCAGTTCCCGTGGTACTGGAAGATCATCGACTATTTCTGGCACCTCACCTTGCCGCTGATTTCGATGGCGCTCGGCGCGTTCGCGACCATGACGCTGCTGACCAAGAATTCGTTCCTCGACGAAATCCGCAAGCAGTATGTGATGACAGCGCGGGCCAAGGGCTGCTCCGAACGGCAGGTGCTGTACGGTCATATCTTCCGCAACGCCATGCTGATCGTGATCGCCGGATTCCCGAGCGCGTTCATTGCCGCCTTCTTCTCCGGTTCGCTGCTGATCGAAACCATCTTTTCGCTCGATGGCCTCGGTCTGCTCGGTTTCGAGAGTGTGCTCAATCGCGATTATCCGGTGGTGTTCGGCACGCTCTACATCTTCTCGCTGGTCGGTCTCGTGGTGAACCTGCTGTCGGACCTCGCCTATATGTGGGTCGATCCGCGGATCGATTTCGAGGCGCGCGAAGCATGACCCTGACCGCGCCACCCGCCGAGACCACTGCGCAATCCCCGCTCGGCGAGGCCGTGCCGCCGATACAGCATCGCTTTACGCCGTCGCCGCTCAATCGCCGCCGCTGGCAGAATTTCAAGGCCAACCGGCGCGGCTACTGGTCATTCTGGATCTTCATGGTCCTGTTCATCGTCTCGCTTTTTGCGGAGCTGATCGCCAACGATCGGCCATTCCTGATCAAGTTCGATGGCGGGCTCTACTTCCCGGCGTTCGTGACCTATTCGGAAACAACGTTCGGCGGCGACTTCGAGACTGCCGCCGACTATCGCGATCCCTATTTGCAGAAGCTGATCGCGGAGAAGGGCGGTTCGATCTGGTGGCCGCCGATCCGCTATTCCTACGACACGCACAACCTCGATTTGCCGACGCCGGCGCCGTCGCCGCCGACCTGGATGCTGACCGAGCAGCAGTGCAAGTCGGTGGTCGAGAAGAAGGGCCTGAAGGGTTGCCGCGATCTGGAATACAACTGGCTCGGCACCGACGATCAGGGCCGCGACGTGGTGGCGCGGCTGATCTACGGTTTCCGCATTTCGGTGCTGTTCGGTCTCGCTCTGACCATCGTGTCGTCGATCATCGGCGTCGCTGCCGGCGGCATTCAGGGCTATTTCGGCGGCTGGATCGATCTCGGATTCCAGCGCTTCATCGAGGTGTGGACCGCGATCCCCTCGCTCTATCTGCTCCTGATCCTGTCGTCGGTGCTGACGCCCGGCTTCTTCGTCCTGCTCGGCATCCTGCTGTTGTTCTCGTGGGTGTCGCTGGTCGGCCTTGTGCGCGCCGAATTCCTGCGCGGTCGCAATTTCGAATACATTACGGCAGCGCGCGCGCTTGGCGTGTCGAATCCGAAGATCATGATGCGGCATCTCTTGCCGAACGCCATGGTCGCGACCATGACCTTCCTGCCGTTCATCGTCTCGTCCTCGGTGATGACGCTCACCGCGCTGGATTTCCTCGGCTTCGGCCTGCCGCCGGGCTCGCCCTCGCTAGGCGAATTGCTGTCGCAGGCCAAGGCCAATATCCAGGCGCCATGGCTTGGCCTGTCGGGATTCTTCTCGGTGGCGATCATGCTGTCGCTTCTCATCTTCATCGGCGAGGCCGTGCGCGATGCGTTCGATCCCCGCAAGACGTTCGGGTGAGGCGATGGACGCGATCAACCAGCCTCTGCTCGATGTGCGCGATTTGTCGGTGGCTTTCCGCAGTGGCGGCAAGCAGTCGATCGCGGTCGACAACGTGTCGTTCTCGATCAATCGCGGCGAGTGCGTCGCGCTGGTCGGCGAATCCGGTTCGGGTAAATCGGTCAGCGCGCTGTCGATCCTCAAGCTGTTGCCCTATCCGACGGCATCGCATCCTTCGGGAAGCATCCGCTTCAAGGGCCGCGAACTTCTGAATTTGTCGGAGCACGACATCCGCGAGGTGCGCGGCAACGATGTCTCGATCATCTTCCAGGAGCCGATGACGTCGCTCAATCCGCTGCACACCATCGAAGCGCAGATCGGCGAGGCGTTGCTGCTGCACAGTGGGATGCGCGGCAAGGCGGCGCGGGCGCGCACGCTCGAATTGCTGACGCAGGTCGGCATCTCCGATCCCGAAACGCGGCTCGGCAGCTATCCGCATCAATTGTCCGGTGGCCAGCGTCAGCGCGTGATGATCGCCATGGCGCTCGCCAACGAGCCGGACCTTCTGATCGCCGACGAACCGACCACGGCGCTCGACGTCACCGTGCAGGCGCAGATCCTCAGGCTATTGTCGGACATTCGCGCGCGGCTCGGCATGAGCATGCTGTTCATTACCCACGATCTCGGCATTGTGCGGCGGATCGCCGAGCGTGTCTGCGTCATGCACAACGGCAAGATCGTCGAGCATGGCCCGGTCGAGCAAGTGTTCAGTTCGCCGGAGCACCCTTACACCAAAGCGTTGCTTGCCGCCGAGCCGAAGCCCGATCCGGCGCCGCCGCGCCCGGATGAGCCGGTGGTGATCTCGTCGGACGATCTGAAAATCTGGTTTCCGATCAAGCGCGGCTTTCTGCGGCGGACGGTCGGCCACATCAAGGCGGTCGATGGCGTCAGCGTCGCGGTGCGCAAGGGCGAAACGCTCGGCGTGGTCGGCGAATCCGGCTCGGGCAAGACCACGCTTGGCCTCGCGCTGCTGCGCCTGATCTCGTCCGAAGGGCCGATCGTGTTTCTCGGCAACAATATTCAGGGTCTGCGCTTCAAGGAGATGCGGCCGTTCCGCCGCGACATGCAGATCGTGTTTCAGGATCCGTTCGGCGCGCTCTCGCCGCGCATGGCGGTGGGCGACATCATCGCCGAAGGGTTGACCGTGCATCATCCCTCGCTGTCGCGCGAAGAGCGCGATGCGCGGGTGATCTCGGCGCTCAAGGATGTCGGGCTCGATCCCGAAACCCGCTTTCGCTACCCGCATGAATTCTCCGGCGGCCAGCGTCAGCGCATCAGCGTCGCGCGTGCAGTGGTACTGGAGCCGAGCTTCATCGTCCTCGACGAGCCGACCAGCGCGCTCGACATGCTGTTCCAGGCCCAGATGGTCGATCTTCTGCGCGGCCTGCAACGCAAGCGCGACCTGACTTATATGTTCATCTCGCACGATCTGCGCGTGGTCGCCTCCCTGGCGAGCCATCTGATCGTGATGCGTCACGGCAAGGTGGTGGAGGAGGGGCCGGCGTCGGAGCTGTTCTCCAATCCGAAGACCGATTACACCCGGGCACTGTTCGCCGCCGCGTTCAATATCGAAGCGTCGTCGCCGTCGGTGGTGCCGGACGTGTAATCAGGCAAGCGCGAGTTGCGCCACGTTGCTTGCGCCTCAATGTGCAGAACCATCCATCGTCATGCCCGGCCTTGTGCCGGGCATCCACGTCTTTTCCACGTGATGCGATAAGACGTGGATGGCCGGGATGAGCCCGGCCATGACGGATTGGAATTGGTCGCGTTGCCTATGACAGGATTCGCCTCACGCTGCTCACCTTGCTTCCCGCGGCCTCGATGCGCTTGATCGCCTCCGCGATCGGCTCGATCGCCGTCGCCATGTGGTGCGCGTTGGCGTGAACGATAGTCCGTTCGTCGCGCACGATGGCGACGTGGCCTTTCCAGAATATCAAATCGCCGCGCTTCAGTTCATTCCACTGCTCGGGCGGAAGAGCCGTTCCCAGCGCACTTTCCTGCATGTCGCTGTCGCGCGGCGCAACGAGGCCGGCCGCAGCGAGCGAGACCTGTACCAGCCCTGAGCAGTCGATGCCGAGCTCGGACTTGCCGCCCCACAGATAGGGGGTGCCGACAAAGCGCTCGGCCACAGCGACGAAATCGCTCTCGCGTGCATCGAGCGGCGCGAGGTGCTGCAGCGGCAGGAAATGATTTTGGTTGGTGACGGCAAAATTGCCGTCATTGCGAACCACCTCGACGCGTGCGCCGAGCGGCAGGCTTTCCGCGGGCGGCAGCTTGATCGACGGTCCGGGGAAGGCGAAGGTACGCAGTGCAATGACCTTGTGGGTCGGGCGGCTGCGCGGCGCGACCAGTGCAAACTCAGGGAGCCACCCGACGTAGCCGTCGGATTGCAATTGTCCCCACGCCCAGCCTTCGTCGTTGCGGTCGTAGATCGTCACCCGCTCGCCCTTGAGCGCTTCGGTGTCGAGCGCGGCATCGTGCGACGGCGCGCGGCGCACCGGTGCGATGGCGTCGATCACTTCGCACTCCGTGCCATCGACAAAGCGGGCTGCTTCGACCTGGCCTTCGAGATGTTTCGCGGCGAGATCGCGCCGCGCCGGCGTCAGGCGCGGATCAGCCATAGCGTTCGCTCAAGAGCTTGTAGATCGCACGCGCCGCCTGGCACTCGCCGCCTTCCGGCCGCGCCGGCTTGGCGGACGGCGTCCAGCCGTAAATATCGACGTGAAGCCAGTTGGTGGCGGGTTCGACGAAACGCTGCAGGAACAGCGCGCAGGTGATCGAGCCGGCGAACCCGCCGGACGGCGCGTTGTTGATGGTTGCCACCTTCGAATCGAGCCACTTGTCGTAAGGCGCCCACAGCGGCATCCGCCACAGCGGATCGTTCTCGCCCTGCGCGTGGCGCGCAACGTCGAGTGCCAGCGCATCGTCGCGGGTGTAGAATGGCGGCAGGTCGGGGCCAAGCGCGACGCGCGCGGCGCCGGTTAGCGTGCCGAGGTCGACCAGCAGGTCCGGCTTGTCCTCGTCGGCCAGCGCCAGCGCATCGGCCAGCACCAGCCGCCCTTCGGCGTCGGTGTTGCCGATTTCGACCGTGATGCCCTTGCGCGATGTGAAGATGTCGAGCGGGCGGAACGCGTTGCCCGCCACCGCATTTTCCACCGCCGGGATCAGCACGCGCAGCCGCACCTTCAGCTTCGCCGCCATCACCATCTGCGCCAGCGCCAGCACGTTGGCCGCGCCGCCCATGTCCTTTTTCATGATCAGCATGCCGCTCGACGGCTTCAGATCGAGGCCCCCGGTGTCGAAGCAGACGCCCTTGCCGACCAGCGTGATTTTCGGATGGGATTCATTGCCCCACGTCAAATCAATCAGCCGCGGCGCGCGGGTGGACGCCATGCCGACGGCGTGGATCAGCGGAAAGTTCTCGCGCACCAGATCGTCGCCGACGACGCAACGATAGCTTGCGCCGAACCGCGCGGCGAGATCCTGCGCCGCCTGCGCCAGTTCTTCCGGCCCCATGTCGTTCGAGGGCGTGTTGATGAGGTCGCGGGCGAGCATTGCGGCATCCGCCATCCGCGACACGTCCTCGATGTCGACGTCATCGGGCGCGATCAACTGGACATCGGGCTTGTCGTTCTTGCGATAGCGATCGAAGCGATAGCAGCCGAGCGCGAAAGCCAGCGCGGCGAGCCGCGTGTCGTGCGGCGCGTTGGCGAAGCAATAGACGCCCGGCGGTAACAGGCCTGGCAATTGTCCGGGCCGGAAGCGGTCGTGATAGTCGCGGGTGTCGTTCTCGAGCCCGAACAGGACTTGCGCGAGGCGGCCGTCGGCGGCTGGCAGGGTCAGGCATTGGCCCGGCTTGGCGGTAAAGGCATTGGCAGCGGCGAACTGCCGCGCGTGCGCTGGGAGGTCCGCGCTGATCGCGTCCCAGGTCAATTTGGTCGCGAAGGTGATTGGAATGGCGTTGGCGGTGGACGGGGGCGCGAAGGCAGGATGCATGAGACTCTCGGAGAGGCAGACGGTGCGACGGAATCGGCGGGTGCGCGGACTATAGCAGGTCGTGCGCAGGGCGCTGACGCTACGATTAACCGCTCATTAAGGTTAACACTTTACTCCTGACCCATCCGTATTTCCGCGTTCCGGCTGTCGCGAGCGAACGTTTCATGCGCCCATCGTCCTCCCTTGCCCGTTGGTTGGGAACCGCCGCTGCCGCAGCGCTGCTGGCGGTGAGCCTCGGCGGCTGCAAGACGATGAGTTCGCCCGAAGTGACGGGGGCGCTGGGCGCCCGCGCCGAAGCCGCGCCGGGCGCTGCCGGCTCGCATGGCGCTATCGAGGCTCTGGGCGAGCGCTACCGCGCCAATCCGCGCGATGCCGACGCGGGCCTGCGCTACGGCCAGGCCTTGCGCGCCGATGGCCGCCGCGAACAGGCGGTCGCCGTGCTGGAGCAGGCATCCATCGCCAACCCCGGCAACAAGGCACTGCTCGCGGCCTATGGTCGTGCGCTTGCCGAGAACGGCAGTTTCAAGCAGGCCTTCGATATTCTTTCCCGCGCCCACACTCCAGCCAATCCGGACTGGCGCATCCTGTCGGTGCAGGGCACCGCGCTCGATCAGATGGGCAAGCATCAGGAAGCGCGACGCTACTATGCAAGCGCGCTGAAGATCGTGCCGGATGAGCCGTCGGTCCTGTCCAATCTCGGGATGTCCTACATCCTGTCCAAGGAATTACCGAAGGCCGAGGAAACATTGCGACGGGCCTATGCCCGCGGCGGCAGCGACGCGCGCATTCGCCAGAATCTCGCGCTGGCGATCGGCCTGCAGGGCCGCACCGCCGAAGCCGAAGCGCTGGTGTCCGCCAACGCGCCGCCCGGTGAAGCCGCTGCCAACATCGCTTCGCTGCGCCAGATGATCGGTTCAGGCGGCCAGACGGCGCATCAGCCGCGCGAACAGCGGACCAGCGCGGCGACGGCACCGAGCCGGAGCTGACCCTTACCGTATTTCCTCGGTTGATCTGAATCGTACGCGGCGGCTATGCCGCACGAAGCGTCAGTGCATATAGGCCGCGACCTTGATGCCGGTCGGTCCGAGAATGACCACGAACAGCACCGGCAGGAAGAACACGATCATCGGCACCGTCAATTTCGGCGGCAGCGCGGCGGCCTTCTTCTCTGCTTCGTTCATGCGCATGTCGCGGTTCTCCTGCGCCATCACGCGCAGGGTCTGGCCGAGCGGCGTGCCGTACCGCTCAGCCTGCTGCAAAGCGAGACACACGGACTTCACGCCTTCGAGGCCGGTACGCTTGGCCAAGTTCTCGTAGGCCTGCTTGCGATCCTGGAGGTAGGACAATTCGGCCGTGGTTAGCGTGAACTCCTCGGCGAGCGCGATCGACTGGGAACCGATCTCGTCGCTGACCTTGCGGAACGCGGTCTCGACCGACATGCCGGATTCGATGCAGATCAGCAGCAGGTCGAGCGCATCGGGAAACGCGCGCCGGATCGAGAGCTGGCGTTTGGAAATCGCATTCTTCAGGAACACCATCGGCGCCTGCATGCCGGCCCATGCCGCCGCAACGCACATGCCGATCTTGATCGGCAGGGTCTGCTGCATTCTGGTGAGGAAGAAGATGTAGACGACGGCGCCGACGAGAAACACGATCGGCGTCACCAGACGAAAGAACAGGAATGTGACGTAGGGCGCCTGGCCGCGATAACCGGCCATGATCAGTTTCTCGTGGGCTTCCTCCTGGGCGAGCCATTTGGTGAGATTGAAATCCTCGACGACCTTCTGGACGATCTGCTTCGGCGATTGGCGCAGCGTCACTTTCTCGGCGCGATTGAGACGGTCGCGCTCGCGCTGCCTGATGCGCTCGCGCTCGCTCGCCACGGCCTTCATCCGTTTGGATAGCGAGTCGCTTACGAGAAGGGGGGTCACCAGCGCGTAGACGGTGGCGGTCGCCGCAACAGCCGACAGCAGCATCGTCATGAAGCGGACGTCGTGAATTTTATCGATGATAAGGTCGATCATGGCGCCGTCTCGTCAGAAATCGAAATTGATCATCTTCTTCATCACCAGGATGCCCGTGGCCATCCAGACGACGCAGCCCGCCAACATCAGGCGGCCGGTCGGGTGTGTCCACAGCAGCGAGATGTATTCGGGCGACATGATGTAGACCATGATCATCACGATCGGCGGCAACGCACCGATGATCGCTGCGGAGGCCTTGGCTTCCATCGACATGGCCTGGATCTTCGCTTTCATCTTCTTGCGATCGCGCAGCACCTTGGAAAGGTTGGCGAGCGCCTCGGAGAGATTGCCGCCTGATTTGGTCTGGATGGCGATAACGATTCCGAAGAAGTTGGCTTCCGGCAGCGGCATCCGCTCGTAGAGTTTCTGGCAGGCTTCGCCGAGCGGCATACCGATGCTCTGGGTGTCGACGATCGCGCGGAATTCGGAGCGCAGCGGTTCCGGCGAATCGACCACCACGACCTTGAGGGAATCGAACAACGGCAAACCGGCCTTGATCCCGCGGACGATGATATCGACTGCATCCGGAAGCGCGTCGATGAATTTCGTCTCGCGCCGTTTCTTGAGAAAATTCAGGGCCCAGCGCGGCAATCCGAAGCCCGCTGCGATTCCGAATCCGATGCAGGCGAGGGGATTCACTCCCATCAGGAACGGAACGACCAAGCAGAGCAACCCGAGAGCGGCAGAGCCGATCATAAAATGCTGATTGCTGATATCGAGGCCGGCCTGGGAAATGCGATCCGACAGCGTGAGCTGCTGCTTTTTCTTGAGGCGACCCTCAACCTCTTTCAGGGTTTCCTCGACCTGCTCGCGGCGCGAGCGCTGGGTGCGTTCTGCGGCGCGCCGCGCGGTTGGCTCCGGTCGCGCATAAGACGCAAGGCGCTTCTCGGCTTTCTTCTCACCCGACAGAAGCGGATAGAGGAAAACCCAGGCCAGGCCTCCAAGAGTGACGGCCACCAGGAAGGCAAGGGCGAGTGGCTGCATGTTCATGAGCCCGCCCCCTTATCGATCGGGATCGGATGATTCGGCGGCATCGAGCGCGGCGGCGAGCCGCTTTTCCTCGCCGTAGTAGCGTGCGCGATCCCAGAAGCGCGGGCGGCCAATGCCGGTCGAGCGATGGCGGCCGATGATATTGCCGTTTAGGTCCTCACCCGTCATGTCGTACAGGAAAATATCCTGGGTGATGATGGTGTCGCCTTCCATGCCCATCACCTCGGTGATGTGGGTGATGCGGCGCGAGCCGTCGCGCAGTCGCGCGGCCTGGATGATGACGTCGATCGACGCGCAGATCATTTCGCGGATGGTGCGCGAGGGCAGCGAATAGCCGCCCATGGTGATCATGGATTCGGCGCGGGACAGCGCCTCGCGCGGGTTGTTGGCGTGCAGCGTGCCCATCGAGCCGTCATGGCCGGTGTTCATCGCCTGCAACAGGTCGAATGCTTCGGGTCCGCGAACTTCGCCGACGATGATGCGCTCGGGGCGCATACGCAGGCAGTTCTTGACGAGGTCGCGCATCGTCACCTGGCCTTCGCCTTCGATGTTCGGCGGCCGGGTTTCGAGTCGAACCACATGCGGCTGCTGAAGCTGCAGTTCCGCGGCGTCCTCGCAGGTGATGATGCGTTCGTCGTGATCGATGTAGTTGGTCAAGCAGTTGAGCAGCGTGGTTTTGCCCGAGCCGGTGCCGCCGGAAATTAGCACATTGGCCCGGCAGCGCCCGATAATCTGCAGGATTTGCGCGCCTTCCGGCGAGATCGCGCCGAATTTGACGAGCTGATCGAGAGTGAGCTTGTCCTTCTTGAATTTGCGGATGGTCAACGCAGGACCGTCGATCGACAGCGGCGGCACGATGGCGTTGACGCGGGAGCCGTCGGCGAGGCGCGCGTCGCAGATCGGCGAGGATTCGTCGACACGGCGACCGACCTGGCTGACGATGCGCTGACAGATGTTCAGAAGCTGCTGGTTGTCGCGAAACCGGATGCCGGTTTTCTGAATCTTGCCGCCGACTTCGATGTAAACCGTGCCGGCGCCGTTGACCATGATGTCGGCGATATCGTCGCGCGACAGCAGCGGTTCAAGCGGACCGTAGCCGAGCACGTCGTTGCAGATGTCGTCGAGCAGCTCTTCCTGCTCGGCGATCGACATCACGATATTCTTGATCGCGATGATCTCGTTGACGATGTCGCGGATTTCCTCGCGCGCCGACTCCGAATCGAGCTTGGCGAGCTGGGCGAGATCGATGGCCTCGATCAGCGCGCCGAAGATCGTCGCCTTGACCTGGTAATAGTTGTCGGAACGGCGGGTCTCGACCACCGGCGGCGGAGCCGGACGGGCCGGAGCGAGCGGGGGTGAACTGACCGGCGGAGCTTCAATCACGGGAGCGCGCGCGGGGGCAGCCGCCGGAGCCGCAGGCTCCGTTCGCGCACCAAAGCCGCCTCGTACCTCGGCTTCCGTTCCGCTCCGCTTACCAAACACGACGATACTCCACGCGAAAACTTATTTGGCCCGCAGCTTCCCGAGTAATGGCGACAGGAACGAGCCACGCGGCTTCTTGGCTTCGGCGCGCCCGGTCAGGCGCTGCGCGATCTGAAGGAACATCTCGGCCGTGCGATGATTGGCGGAAATTTCCGCGATCATCTGGCCGTTATTGGCCGCCGAGCCGAAGATCTGCGGTTCGAAGGGAATCGATGCGATCGGTTCGCTTTCGATGGCCTTGGAGAACTCTCCGTGCTTGATCTCGGGCCGCTTCGGCACGCCGACCTGGTTGAGGCAGTACAGCGGTGCACGATCGTTCGGCCGCGACGCCTTGAGCATGTCAAACAGGTTCTTGGTGTTGCGCAGATTGGCAAGATCGGGCGACGCGACAATCAGAATATCGTCGGCGCCGACCAGCGCGCGCTTGGTCCACCCGGACCACTGATGCGGCACGTCGAGCACGATGCAGGGCATCGTGGTGCGCAGTGTGTCGAAGATGGCATCGAACGCTTCAGTGCCGAAGTCATAGACGCGATCCAGCGTCGCCGGCGCGGCCAGCAGGTTGAGATGGTCGGTGCATTTCGACAGCAGCCTGTCGATGAACGCGGTATCGATGCGATCCGGCGAGAAAACGGCATCGGCAATGCCTTGCGGCGGATCCTGATTGTAGTCGAGGCCTGCGGTGCCGAAGGCGAGATCGAGATCGGCGACGACCGAATCCAGCGCAAGGTCGCGGGCGATGGCCCAGGCGACGTTGTGCGCGATGGTGGACGCGCCGACGCCGCCCTTGGCGCCGACAACCGCGATGATGCGGCCAACGGCCTTGGCTTCGGGAACGGAGAACAGGCCACAGATCGAGCGCACGATGTCGAGCGGCGCGACCGGCGCGATCAGGTAGTCGCTGACGCCACGGCGGACGAGTTCGCGATACAGCGTGACATCATTGATGCGGCCGATGACGACGACGCGGGTGCCGGCGTCGCACACGCTCGCGAGCTGATCGAGCCCGCCGAGTATGTCGCTGCGTCCTTCGGTCTCGAGCACGATGACGTTCGGCGTCGGCGCGGTGCGGTAGGCTTCGGTCGCGGCGGCGAGACCGCCCATCTGGATCTTGAGATGGGCCTTCGCCAAACGACGATCCTCGCCGCCAGCCTGCACGGCTGCGGCGGTCTCGACTGTTTCGCAGAACGCCTGCACCGAGACGCGCGGCGCAGGAGCGATATGCTCGTCGGCGACCGGCGAAGCCGGTTCGTTTTCCTGGTTCTGGCGGGCGTAGTTGATCATTTTGCGAGGTCGCTCAACTTGGCCTTGGTGGTTTCGGGATATGTCGTCGATGTCGGCTCGCCCTTGCGATACTTGTCGAATGCAACGTTGCGGCGCGCCTGGTAGGCCGGAGTTTCAGCGCGCGGCTGAACCAGATCGGCAGGATTATCGACCATCGCCGCGAGGTTGCGCTGGGTGGCGCAGCCGAAATTGTGATACTGGCGATTTTCCAGATAACCCTTGTTCTTGATCGAGGGTCCGAGATCTTCCGGCCACAGGCCGCACGGGCCGGCATCGGCCATGATCCGCGGATAGCTGACGCGAATGGTGGCCAGCTGTCGCGGATCAGGTGGCGTATAGCGCTGGATCTTCACGCCGCGCGCCGGAATGCCGGCGGCCGCGAAGATCGACTGAATTTCGCGAAGCGAATCCGCTGCGGCGTGAGTGTTGGGCGTGTTCACAGGAACTTCGACCAGCAGCGAGCCGGTGCCCTCGCGCGTCCAGGTCCGGGCGAGCGCCATGACGTCGGCGCGCTGCGCCGCGCTGAGGCCGCCGCGGCCACTGCCGACGAAAATCTCGGTCGAGCGGCTGGCTTCCTGAATCACGATGGGATGGCGCGCGCGATAGTCGCGCGGCAGGCTTCCAGTCGCGATCTCGGCTTCCTGGCTGGTATGCGTGCAGGCGCCGAGTGCGGCGGACGCCCCGACAAGGGCGACCGCCAGAGAGCGGGTAGCGAGATTGGATACGCGCTTGGTCATCGGTACTGTCCTTGTCCAATCTCAGTCGGTGATGAAACCATACTTGCTGCGAACGCCACGGGCGGCGTCGGCGCGGGCCGGAACGCCGTAGATGCGATTGATGTTGCCGAGCAGATTGGACTGCGGATCGGACTGTTCAGCGAAGCCGTCATCCGGGCGCGACAGATCCTTTTGGGCCACGGCGCGGACCACGTAGGGCGTCACCAGCACCATCAGCTCGCTCTGCCGGTTGACGTAGTCGCGGCTGCGGAACAGCGCGCCGAGCACCGGTAACTGACCAAGGCCCGGCAATCCGTTGATCGCCTGTTTGGTCTGTTCCTGGATCAGCCCGGCCATGGCCATCGAGCCGCCCGACGGGATCTCGAGGGTGGTCTCGGCGCGGCGGGTCTTGATCGACGGCACGGTCAGCGAGTTGGACGAGTTGCCGCTGACGGCCTGCGTGATCGTGATCGAGTTGTCGTTCGACAGCTCGGAGACTTCGGTCATCACACGCAGGCTGATGCGGCCTTCGGTCATCACGACTGGTGTGAAATTGAGCGAGATACCGAACTTCTTGAAGCTGATCTGAGTGGTACAGACATGCGTGACCGGGTCGCAGGAGTAGCCTGCGGGCACCGGAAATTCGCCGCCCGCGACGAACGTCGCGGATTCGCCGGAGATGGCAGTGAGGTTCGGCTCGGCGAGGGTGCGGACCACGCCGGCGCTTTCCATCGCGCGCAAGGTCGCCTGAACCGACGGCACGCCATTGGTGCTGCCGAACGAACTGATGAGATTGTTGCCATTGACCAGCGGGCGGCCGTAGGCGGTAAACGGATTGGTGTTGTTGAAGTTCACCACGGCGGTGCCGTAGTTGAGGCTGGCGCTGAGATCGACGCCGAGCTGCTTGATGATGTCGCGCTGGACCTCGGCGACGGTGACCTTGAGCATCACCTGGTCACGGCCGCGCACCGCGATGTTGTTGACCACCTTCTCCGCGCCGCCGACAAGGCGCGCGGCCAGATCGTTGGCCTGCTGGGCTTCGATCTGGGTGGCGACCGAGCCGGTCAGCATGACGCCGTCACCGAGCCCTTCGACGCGAATGTCACCCTGGGGAATACTCTGGCGGATGGCGGTGCGGATACCGTTCAGGTCGCGCGTGACCGCGATGTCATAGGCCGCGATCTGCTGACCCGAGGCGTCAAAGAACACGATGTTGGTCTGACCGACCGCAGCGCCGATGATGTAGGCGCGCTGGGCTGAGCGGACGACGGCATTGGCGATCTTGGGATCGGCGACCAGCACGTCCTTGATGTCGCGCGGCAGGTCGATGACGATCGACTTGCCGATGCCAAGGGCGAGCGCGCGCGCATTCATGTGCCCGGCCGAGGTCACAGCCGGGGTCGCCCGGTAATCGCTGGCGATCACCGGTGTCAGGGCGGTATTGAGCGTCAGCGCAGACACCGCCGCAAATGACAAGGCGCGGACCATGGCGGTCCGCACCGGGCCGGGATGCCCCGCTCGCTTCATCTCACGAATCCTTCTGCGATGCTCGAGGCCGAAAGGCGTGCGATGACGATCGCGTTCCGGCTTGCCTCAGATCGACGGTCCGCAAGACAGGCACGATCACCTTCGGTGACGGCAGGCCCGGTCAGGACGACTCTGGGGGCGGTATTCATACGCTTCACGTTCCACATCACGCCGCGACGCACCTGTCGCTGTGAGCGGATTTGACCAGCTATTCGTCAAAGCATGGTTAATGAGGCGTATCTAAATGAGATTAACGAGACCTTGCCGCACCATCACTGAAGCGCGAAGCGCGCAAGGTCGACGGCTTTGATCCAGTCGGTGTCGGGATAGACCATGAGCGCGCCGATCGCGAGCGCGATGCCGTAAGGGATGCCGCTGTCCTTATCGTGGAGGCGCAGGAGCCATCGTTGCGAGCCGAGGGCATAAGGCAGCGGCCAGCGCCGGAACTGCAGCATCACCAGAGTCAGCACGCCGCCCCAGATCGAGGCGAACAGCAGATACTCGAGCAAGTGGTCGAAACCGAACCACAGTGCGGCGGCGGCCGCGATCTTGGCGTCGCCGCCACCGATCCAGCCAAAGGCGAAACATCCGAAGGCCACGACAAGCACAGTAAGACCGGCGGCGATGTGCCAGGCGACATCCTCGATCCCCATCCCACTCAATGCTGCGAGGACTGCGAATCCCACGACCAGCAGAAGGGAGACGCGGTTGGAAATGGTCATCGTCAACAGGTCGGTCGCCGCGGCAAAGCCCATCAGGGCCGGAAAGAAGAGCATGCGGGCGAGGTCGAGAAACATGGTGCGGCCGTTGCGTTTGTCCGGAGCCGGACGATGGCCCGGACTTTAGCGGCGAGTCGTGAACAATCGCGAAATAGGACCGGTCACCAGATGCTGGCGATACGAAGCGCCAGCACCACGCAGGCGAGGCCGAGTGCTGCGCAGACGATACGCACAGCCTCGTTCTGGGCCGCGCCGAAGGGCAGTCGGCCTGTCCCGCCTTCAATGGGACGTTGTTTCGGTCTGTTGGTCATTGTGCAGGCGTGTCGCGAGACAGACAAAACAGAAAAAGGCCTCGGTTACCCGAAGCCTTTTTGAGTCCAACCCGGGGGCTCTTACTTGGAGAGCTCGGTGTTGATGTTGGTGAACTTGGTGTTGAGGGTCGTGCCGAGGCCCTGAACGGCCGCGATGATCGCGAGCGCAATGCCGGCCGCAATCAGGCCGTATTCGATTGCAGTGGCGCCGGATTCGTCCTTGACGAAACGAGCAACGAGCTTGGTCATTGATAACTCCTGAGTACACGTGGCTGTCGAACTGTCTTTGGCCTTGCGGCGTCGATGCACCGTGACCATGGCGGTAACCTATGAGCGATCAATTTCAGCGCAGTTAATTCGATTGCTGAAACATCGGGGTATCTGTGACTTCTTGCGCACGGTAAATGCGCCGTAAAATCGATGACCGGTCTTTCGATGAACTGAAACCGGACTGGTGCAGGCGCGGCGGATCCCTGCCGAAGACAGCGGCTTCGTTGATCATGAGCGCGGCGTTGCGCAGCGCCTTGCGCCTGTTGTCCGCTTACCAGCCGGGGTGCAGCGCCCGAGACTGTTTGCAGTTCCTTCATCAATTAACGTCACATTTGCCATGTGAGGGCCGGCTTTCCGGCGCTGACGATGTTGCGTGCTGCGTAGAGAGTGAAGCGTATGAACACCGCGCGTATTGTGGTCCTGGCTATTGCCGTCTGCGCCGGTGGCATTGCCGCCTATCTGGCGAGCGGCTCCAAGCCCCAGCAGGCTTCTGCGCCCCCTCCAGTTCCTCAGATGAAGACCACCGATGTTCTGGTCGCCAAGTCCGATATCGCGCTCGGGCAGGTGGTGAAGCCGGAAGATATGCAGTGGCAGGCCTGGCCGGCGGCAACCGCAAGCTCCAGCTTCATTCAGCGCGATCAGCGCGGCGATGCGATTACCCAACTGACCGGTGCGATCGCCCGCTCTCCGCTGCTCGCGGGCGAACCGGTCCGCGATACCAAGCTGGTCAAGGGAAATGGCTCCGGCTTCATGGCTGCGATCCTGCCGACCGGCATGCGGGCGATTTCAACCGAGATTTCCCCTGAAACCGGCGCTGGCGGGTTTATCCTGCCCAATGACCGGGTCGATGTGTTGCTGTCGCGACGGCAGAAGAATCCGGATGGCGCCGGGCAGGACTCCGTCAGTTCGGAAACCATCCTGAGCGATGTCCGGGTGCTGGCGATCGACCAGACTATTGCCGAAAAGGATGGCCAGAAGGTCGTGGTCGGCAAAACCGCGACGCTGGAACTGAAGCCGAAGCAAGCGGAAATGCTGGCCCGCGCCCGCCAGAGCGGGACCTTGTCGCTGGCGCTGCGCAGCCTCGTCGACGCCAACTCGCCCAAAGGCAAGAAGGACGACGGTGAAGCGGACGAAAAGATCGTCACGATTTACCGTGGTACCGAGCGCGATACCTATAACTGCCAGTCCGACTGCCGGAAGCAATCGGCGGGCGGTGGTTGATCCCGCCCGATTTGGGTTAACGCAAAGTTAACGGCGACCGGCAGTCTGTCCGGATCGGGCGCAAGCTTTCGACAATCTCTCTCGGATAACGTCAGCGGTAGCTATTTGATGCTGCCCTTGAGGATAATCCGATGACTGCGCCCGCTCTGCCGACGACGCCTGCCAAAAAGGCGATCCGTCGTTTTCGTGGAGATCGCAAGGGTTCTGCAGCTGTCCAGTTCGCATTCATTGCCCCGCTGTTTTTCGCGCTGATGTTCGCCATCATCGAATCGTCGATGGTGTTCTTCGCCGGGCAGATTCTCGAAACCGGCACTGCCGATTCCGCCCGCCTGTTCATGACGCACCAGGCGCAGGATACGAAGATGTCCAAGGATGCTTTCTTCAAGGACGTCTGCGATCGCATCTCGATGCTGTTCGATTGCGACAAGCTGGTCGTCAGCGTGAAAGCCTATCCTGCGGGCACTGTCATTCCCGCCGCGGATCTCGCTCCGCCGATCGTGGGTGGAAGCTTCGCTTACACTCCTACCTATGAGATGCCTGCGCCCGGCGAAACCGCGGTCATTCGCGCATTCTATCAATGGCCGCTCTTCGTGACGGGTTTGGGATTCAATATCGCGGATATCGGCAGCGGCACCAACAACAGCAAGAAGCTGCTGGCCGCGACGGCAGCCTTTCGCGTTGAGCCATGACGGGCACGATCATGATGCGCTGCTTTCACATTGTTCGCAGGCTGTCGCGCTTTACACGCGATACGCGCGGCATGGCGGCTGTCGAGTTCGCCATCATCGTCCCGATGATGCTGACGATCTTCTTTGGCACGATCGAGATATCGAATGGCGTCACCGTCGACCGCAAGCTGACGCTTGCGGCACGGACGCTGTCCGATTTGATCTCTCAGGGAACCAAGGCCACCAATACGGATATCGACAACGCGTTCAAGATGGGTGGGACGATTCTGACCCCGTACTCGGCATCGCCATTGCAGCAGCGGATCAGCGCTATCGATATTGACGACAAGGGCGTCGCGACGGTGGCTTGGACCGACAGCTACAACGTCTCCAGCATGAAGGCTTTGCAGAAGGGAGACGTCGTATCGATCCCGGATGCCCTCCGTGTGAACAATACCCAGTTGATCCTGGGCGAGGTGGTCTACAAGTACAAACCGGCGGTCGGTTATATTATGGGGCAGGAAGGGGTCACGTTGACGGATTCGACGTACACGCGGCCGCGCCAGTCGGCGAAGGTGGATCGCACCGCATCGTAATTTCGTCTGATGCCGGTCAACAGAATTGACGGCTATCGCGACATGCCGGTGGCTTGCACCAAATGAAACTGCACCAAATGAAAAAAGGCCGCGTCAGACGCGGCCTTTTCAATTTTGAAACGGATCAGGTCGCGGTGTGGACCGCGAGGCCGATCAGCCTGCGGCGCGAAGATTGTCCGCAGAAGATTTGCCGGAGCGGCGATCGGCCACGATTTCGTAGCTGACCTTCTGGCCTTCGCGCAGGGTGCCGAGGCCAGCACGCTCGACAGCGCTGATGTGCACGAACACATCGTTGCCGCCGTCGTCCGGCTGAATGAAACCGTAACCTTTGGTGGCGTTAAACCACTTCACTGTTCCCATGCTCACGTGGGGTAGTCCTCTTCAAGTCGCTAGTGTCGTAACCTGCAGGATGCAGGTTGGTGAGATCGAAATTTGGAAGGGGTCCGTCACCGTCTAAACCGGCTGTACCGGTGGCTAGCTAATGTCGTCCGGCCGAAGATCGATAGTGTCGATATTATGCGAAAGTAGGTGCCGAAACAATCCTGACGTGCAGAATTTTCGGGGCCCTGCCAGTGTCGCAAAAATGTCTGAATGTCGAGAGGGGCAGCCGCGTGGAATCCGCGCGGCGTGCCGATCCAGTGTCCGCAATCTGACGGGTGTCAGCGGCGCCGGAACTGACCGCGCGGAGGCGCTCCACGGGGCGCCATGCCGGCAGGACGCTCGTCCTTGTGGCGGAAAATCAGGCGGCCCTTTTCGAGGTCGTAGGGCGACATCTCGACGGTGACCCGGTCTCCGGCCAGCGTCTTGATGCGGTTCTTCTTCATCTTGCCCGCGGTGTAGGCAACGATTTCGTGCCCCGCATCGAGCTGCACGCGATAGCGCGCATCGGGAAGGATTTCAGTGACCAGTCCTTCGAACTGGATCAGTTCTTCTTTCGCCATATAGGTCTCCGGCTCGTCGTGTCGTTAGCGTTGCGGACGCTGGTTGCGGTTCGGTTGCGATGCGGGCTTGGCTGGCCGGCTCTCGCGATGAAGGAAAGCGACGCCCTGTATACTGTCTCCTTTGCCGCCATGCGACTGCCGAGTTGGCTCTTGGCGGTGATCTTGACGGTGATCCTGGCGATGGTTCTCGTGCCGGTTGCCCTGCGCGGCGCCGCCCTTGCCGGGGCGACGGCGGCGTCGTGGACCTTGGGATGATCCGGGGGCTGCATCGTGCGCCCGATGGCCGTGGCCCTGCGGTCCTCCGGACCGGTGCTGGCGATGGGGCGCAGGGGCCGCCGTTGCTGCGGCGGGCCGCTGATGGCCTGGGGTGCGGCGGTCCTCCTTCGGAAGGGTGATCCGGATCAGCTTTTCAATGTCGCGGACGTAGGCGTGTTCTTCACCTGCGCACAGCGAGATCGCGATGCCCTCCGCGCCGGCGCGCGCGGTGCGGCCGATGCGGTGGACGTAGGTCTCCGGCACGTTCGGAATGTCGAAATTCACCACATGGCTGACGCCGTCGACATCGATGCCGCGGGCGGCGATGTCGGTCGCGATCAGGGTGCGGATTTCGCCGGAGCGGAACGCCGCCAGCACGCGCTCGCGATGGTTCTGGGACTTGTTGCCATGGATCGCTTCGGCGCGGATGCCCGATTTGCCGAGCACCTTCACCACCTTGTCGGCGCCGTGCTTGGTGCGGGTGAACACCAGCGCGCGGTTGATCGACTCGGATTTCAAGAGTTCGGAGAGCGTTGCGGCCTTGGCGGTGTGATCGACCTGGATGATGCGCTGGTCGATACGCTCTGCGGTGGAGGCGACGGGCGTGACCGCAACCCGTGCGGGATCGCGCAGCATCTGTTCCGCAAGTTCCGCGATCGCTTTCGGCATAGTGGCCGAGAAAAACAGCGTCTGGCGCTTGATCGGCAGCTTGGCGACGATTTTGCGGATGTCGTTGATGAAGCCCATGTCGAGCATGCGGTCGGCTTCGTCGAGCACCAGGAATTCGACCTGGTTGAGCTTGAGCGCATTGCCCTGAACGAGGTCGAGCAGGCGGCCCGGGGTGGCGACCATGACCTCGACGCCTTGCATCACGGCGCGGACCTGACGGCCCATCGGCACGCCGCCGATCGCCAGCGTTGCGGAGAGGCGCAGGTGGCGGCCGTAGGCATTGAAGCTGTCGAGGATCTGCCCGGAAAGTTCGCGGGTCGGTGACAGCACCAGCACACGGCAGGTCTTGGGCTGCGGCTTGATGCGGCTTTCCAGAAGGCGATGAAGAATGGGCAGCGCAAACGATGCGGTCTTGCCGGTGCCGGTCTGCGCAATGCCGATCACATCACGGCCGGTGATGGCGATCGGAATGGTCTGGGCCTGGATGGGGGTGGGCGTGTGGTAATTTTCTTCCTTGAGTGCACGCGCGATGGGATCGGCAAGGCCGAAATCCTGAAAGGAGGTCAAACGATGATCTTTCTATGAGTCAGGGAGCGCGCCCGATCTGTGTCAGGTGCGGCCGGGTGTCAGAGACACCCGCGTGTCTGGGGCGTCGGTTTCGTTAGCTGAAAGGGGCAAGCCAGAAACCCGCAAAGGGATCAGAACACGCGGCTCGCAGGGACCTGATGATTCTCAAGGTCGCGGCGCTCATATGGAACAGAAACGCGGCGCTTTCAAGGTAAGACTTCGATGGCGGTCGCGATGCTTAAAAAACGTCTGCCTGAAATTTAGCCGCGCCATCGGATTTGGCAAAATATTGGGCAATCTGCTTCTCCGGCAGCCAGCCCGAATGCTCATCGCTCAAGCAGCCGCAGATCGCCGGGTTCGGCTAAATGATAATTTAGCAAATGAAATCAAATACATATATGGAATATCATTGATGGCATAGTTCTTGCGATTCCCTTAACGCAGCCGGCCGCCCGGCCGTCTCATCGCGTTCACGCTGCGTCAGGGAGATGACATCGCATGACTACCCATTTCAGCACGTTCGTGGCGAAGCCACTGAGCCGTCGCAAATGGCTTGCCGCGACCGCCGGCCTAGTTCTGAGCGTCGCGACGCTCGGCCATGCCAGGGCGGCCGAGGACACCATTAAGGTCGGCGTTCTTCATTCATTGTCCGGAACCATGGCCATCAGCGAAACCACGCTGAAGGATACGATCCTGTTTCTGATCGACGAGCAGAACAAGAAGGGCGGCGTCCTCGGCAAGAAGCTCGAGGCCGTCGTGGTCGACCCGGCTTCCAACTGGCCGCTGTTCGCCGAAAAGGCCCGCGAGCTGATCACCAAGGACAAGGTCTCCGCGGTGTTCGGCTGCTGGACCTCGGTGTCGCGCAAGTCGGTGCTGCCAGTATTCAAGGAACTGAACTCGATCCTGTTCTATCCGGTGCAGTACGAGGGCGAGGAGAGCGAGCGCAACGTGTTCTACACCGGCGCGGCGCCGAACCAGCAGGCGATCCCCGCCGTCGATTACCTGATGAAGGAGGAGAAGGTGCAGCGCTGGGTGCTGGCGGGCACCGACTACGTCTATCCGCGCACCACCAACAAGATCCTCGAAGCTTATTTGAAGTCGAAGGGCGTCAAGCCCGAAGACATCATGATCAACTACACGCCGTTTGGTCATAGTGACTGGCAGACGATCGTCGCCGACATCAAGAAGTTCGGCTCGGCCGGCAAGAAGACCGCGGTGGTTTCGACCATCAACGGCGACGCCAACGTGCCGTTCTACAAGGAGCTCGGCAATCAGGGCGTCAAGGCCACCGACATTCCGGTGGTGGCGTTCTCGGTGGGTGAGGAAGAACTCGCCGGCATCGACACCAAACCGCTGGTCGGCCATCTCGCCGCCTGGAATTACTTCGAGTCGATCAACACTCCTGAAAACAAGGAGTTCATCAAGAAGTGGCAGGCCTACACCAAGAATCCGAAGCGCGTGACCAACGATCCGATGGAAGCGCATGTCATCGGCTTCAACATGTGGGTGAAGGCGGTGGAGAAGGCCAAGTCGGTCGATCCTGACAAGGTCATCGATGCGCTGCCCGGTATCGAAGCCGCGAACCTGACCGGCGGCGTTTCGAAGATGCTGCCTAACCATCACATCACCAAGCCGGTGTTCATCGGCGAGATCAAGGCCGACGGCCAGTTCGACGTGGTGTGGAAGACGCCGGGCCTCGTTGCCGGCGATGCATGGTCGAAGGAGCTTGAAGGCTCGAAGGACCTGATCGGCGACTGGGTCGACAAGAAGTGCGGCAACTTCAACGTCAAGACCAATAAGTGCGGCGGGCAGGGATCGTGATCGCCTGACGTTCCGAACGACACCGAAGGCGGCGACAGTCGCCGCCTTCACTTCACCTCTGCCGGGGTTGTCCAGTGCTCACTGATTTCACAAAGCGCCTTTGCGCCATCCTGTTTGCTGTTGGCCTCTCGATCGCGTCGGCGCCGGCGTTCGCCGGACCGTTCGAGGATGCGGTCGCGAAGTTCGCCAACGATTCCTTTGCCGACACCGGCGAGGCGATCAATGCGCTCGCCACCAGCGACAATCCGCTGGCGTTTCCCATCATCGACGCGTTGCAGGGCGGCCGGCTGATGGCCGATCCAGCCAGCAAGCTGGTGTTCTTCACCGACAAGACGGGCAAGGTCGTCAATGCGGCAACGGGCGCGGTGATTGCGGCGGCGCCGTCCGGCGCCAGCGCGGTGCGCGTCAACAATCGCCTGCGTCGTGCGGTCGAAGAAGCGCTTGGCAACCTGACGCTCTCATCGCCCGATCCGGCGAGGCGCGTACAGGCAGCGCAGACCGTGTTCAAGGCGCATGATGCGACGTCGCTGCCCGCGATCGAAACTGCGCTGGCGAAGGAAACCAATGCGGCGGCGAAGGGCGCGCTGAATGAAGCGCGCGCCGCGATCGTTCTGTTCAAGGCTGACGCGAGTGAAGCCGCCAAGCTGGAGGCGGTTGCGACAATTCGCGCCCGCGGCGATCAGGATGCGCTGGCGTTGCTGTCGAATTTGCCGGCGGGCCAGACGCCCGCTGTCACGCGCTCGGCATCGAATGCGGTCGGTGCGATCCAGAATAACCTTGCGATCTGGGCAACTGTGCAGAACGCCTGGTATGGCCTGTCGCTGGGCTCCGTCCTGCTGCTCGCCGCCATCGGCCTCGCCATCACTTTCGGCGTGATGGGCGTCATCAACATGGCGCATGGCGAGATGGTGATGATCGGGGCTTACACCACCTTCGTGGTGCAGGAGATGATCCGCACCGCCTATCCGGCGCTGTTCGATTATTCGCTGCTGATCGCGGTGCCGCTGGCGTTTCTGGTCGCGGGCGCTATCGGCGTGGTCATCGAACGCACCATCATCCGCTTTCTTTACGGACGTCCGCTCGAAACGCTGCTCGCGACCTGGGGGCTGTCGCTGGTGTTGCAGCAGGCGGTGCGCACCGCGTTCGGCCCGACCAATCGCGAGGTCGGCAATCCGTCGTGGATGAGCGGCGCGTTCGAGATCGGCCAGCTCACCATCACTTACAATCGCCTCTGGATCGTGGTGTTCACGCTGGCGGTGTTCGCGATCCTGCTGGCGATGCTGCGCTACACCAGCCTCGGCCTCGAAATGCGCGCGGTGACGCAGAACCGGCGCATGGCGGCATCGATGGGTATCGCGACCTCACGAGTCGATGCGCTGACTTTTGGTCTCGGTTCGGGCATTGCCGGCATTGCCGGCGTGGCGCTATCGCAGATCGACAACGTCAGCCCCAACCTCGGCCAGAGCTACATCATCGACAGCTTCATGGTGGTGGTGTTCGGCGGTGTCGGCAATCTGTGGGGCACGCTGGTCGGCGCGCTGACGCTCGGCATGGCCAACAAGTTTCTGGAGCCGGTCGCGGGCGCGGTGCTCGGCAAGATCGCGATCCTCGTTCTCATCATCCTGTTCATCCAGAAGCGGCCACGCGGCCTGTTCGCCCTCAAGGGCAGATCGGTGGAGGCATGATGCCGCATCTGCTCACCCGCTCGCTCGATCGCAGTGCGACGATCTTTCTCCTGATCGTCGCGGCGATCGGCATCGTGCTGCCGCTGTCGAACCTGTTGCTGCCGGAATCCTCGCCGCTGCAGGTGCCGACCTATCTGATCTCTCTGTTCGGCAAGTATCTCTGCTACGCCATCCTCGCGCTCTCGATCGACCTGATCTGGGGTTATTGCGGCATCCTCTCGCTCGGCCACGGCGCGTTCTTCGCCCTCGGCGGCTACGCGATGGGCATGTACCTGATGCGCCAGATCGGCAGCCGCGGTGTCTACGGCAATCCGGTGCTGCCGGATTTCATGGTGTTCCTGAACTGGAAGGATCTGCCGTGGTACTGGCACGGCTTCGACATGTTCTGGTTCGCTGCGCTGATGGTGCTGTTGGTGCCGGGGCTGCTGGCGTTCTGCTTCGGCTGGCTGGCGTTCCGTTCGCGCGTCACCGGCGTCTATTTGTCGATCATCACCCAGGCGATGACCTACGCGCTGCTGCTGGCGTTCTTCCGTAACGATTTCGGCTTTGGCGGCAACAACGGCCTGATCGATTTCAAGGACATTCTCGGCTTCAACGTGCAGGCGCAGGGCACGCGCGCCGCGCTGTTCATGCTGTCGTGTGCCGCGCTGGCGGTATCGTTCCTGATCTGCCGCGCGGTGGTGACCTCGAAACTCGGCAAGGTGCTGATCGCGATCCGTGACGCTGAATCACGCACGCGCTTCCTCGGCTATCGCGTCGAGTCCTACAAGCTGTTCGTGTTCGTCCTGTCTGCCTGCATGGCCGGTGTCGCCGGAGCACTATATGTGCCGCAGGTCGGCATCATCAATCCCAGCGAGTTCGCACCGGGCAATTCCATCGAAGCCGTGATCTGGGTGGCGGTCGGCGGGCGCGGCACGCTGATCGGCGCGGCGCTTGGCGCCGTCGTCGTCAACTACGCCAAGACCGTGTTCACCTCCGGCGTGCTGGCGCCATACTGGCTGTTCATGCTCGGTGCGCTGTTCATTCTGGTGACGCTGCTGTTGCCGAAGGGCATCGTCGGCACGTTGCGCGACTGGTGGAACGCGCGGCGGGACGCCGTTGCAGCATCTGCGGCCGATAACAGTGCGGTGGCTGAAGACGGCGTCGCCACACCTCATATGGCGGAGTGACGCGATGAATGCTCTCGATACCCGAGCGACCTCGGCTCTGCTTTATCTCGACGGCGTGCACGTCTCGTTCGACGGCTTTCACGCCATCAACAACCTGTCCCTGATCATCGCGCCGGGCGAGATGCGCGCCATCATCGGCCCCAACGGCGCCGGCAAGACCACGATGATGGACATCATTACCGGGAAGACGCGGCCCGACGAGGGCGATGTGCTGTTCGACGGTTCGGTCGATCTGACCCGGCTGGATGAAACGCAGATTGCCGAACTCGGTATCGGCCGCAAGTTTCAGAAGCCGACGGTGTTCGAGAGCCAGACGGTGGAGGACAATCTGCGGCTGGCGCTGAAGAGCGATCATCGCGTTCGCAAGACGCTGTTCTGGCGCGAAAGCGCGGGCGAGCGCGAACGGATCGATCGGGTGCTGGAGACCATCCGCCTCATGGGTGCGCGCGATCGCCTCGCCGGCACATTGTCTCACGGCCAGAAGCAGTGGCTCGAAATCGGCATGCTGCTGGCGCAGGACCCCAAGTTGCTGCTGGTGGATGAGCCGGTGGCCGGTATGACCGATGTCGAAACCCACCAGACCGCCGAGCTGCTCAAGGAGATCAACAGGGAGAAAAGCGTGGTCGTGGTCGAACACGACATGACGTTCGTGCGTGAACTCGGCGTGCGGGTCACCTGCCTACACGAAGGCTCTGTTCTGGCGGAAGGTTCGATCGACCAGGTGTCGGAGAACGAGCGGGTCATTGAAGTGTATCTGGGGCGATAACATCATCCTTCGAGACGCCGCGCATGCGCGGCTCCTCAGGATGAGGAGTACGAATGAGAAGACCGTTCACCTCACCCTGAGGAGGTCCGCAGGGCCGTCTCGAAGGGTGAGGTGAACAGAAAGTAGGGCCAATGCTCGACGTAAAAAACATCAGTCTCTACTACGGCGCTGCGCAGGCGCTGCGCGGTGTGTCGCTGACGGCGGAGCCCGGCAAGGTCACCTGCGTGCTGGGGCGCAACGGCGTCGGCAAGACCAGCCTGTTGCGGGCGCTGGTCGGGCAGTATCCGATCGCCGGCGGCGCGATCACCTTCGAGGGTGCGGACATGTCTGGCCTCAAGCCTTACGAGCGGGCGCGGCGCGGGATGTCGTTCGTGCCGCAAGGCCGCGAGATCTTTCCGCTGCTGACGGTGGAGGAAAATCTCAAGACCGGCTATGCGCCGCTGAAGCGCGATCAGCGCAACATTCCGGACGATGTGTTCTCACTGTTTCCGGTGCTGCAATCGATGCTCGGGCGGCGGGGCGGCGATTTGTCCGGCGGTCAGCAGCAGCAACTTGCCATCGGCCGCGCGCTGGTGATGCGGCCCAAGGTGCTGCTGCTCGACGAGCCGACCGAAGGCATCCAGCCTTCGATCATCAAGGATATCGGACGCGCCATCACCTATCTGCGCAGTCTCAACAACATCGCCATCGTGCTGGTCGAGCAGTATCTCGACTTCGCCTGTGAGTTCGGCGACACTTTTGCGGTGATGGATCGCGGCGCGGTGAAGTTCACCTGCGATCGCGGCGATCTCGATCCCGGCGAGATCAGCCGGGCGATGGCGCTGTAGGCGCCACGGACAATATTTCCAGATGAGATGAAACTCCCGACCGTGCATAATCCGATCCGGTAAGGCGGCAATCGGAGGGGGCGGGCATGAGTGTAGGGACGAGCGATGACGAGATGCCGGCGGAGTTCGATCTTGAAGTGCCGGAAGACGTGCTTGCGCTGACCGAGCGCTTCTACAACGAATGGTGCAACGGTGGGTTCTCTCAATTGTTCAGCAACTGGTATCCCGCCGATGTGGCGCTGATCCCGGATGGACTACGAGCGACCGGCGCGCCAGATGCTGCCGCGATCGTTCAGTCCGCGATTGCTGAACTGGGACCGCGCAGCGAATGGCGAACCAGAGGGCGCGACGCGCTGATCAATCCGTCGTCGCCGCTGCGGCAACCCTTGTATGATTTGAATGGCAAGTTTGGAGAGCATGCCAGCCACCTCGAAAAGCTGATCGTGGACTACGAGCTGAAGCTGAGCGGAGAGACAGATGAGGATGGTGAATAGTTCCTGCCGCACCCTCATGTCAGAGATAGACAGATTGATTCATGGATTGCGCAACGATGTGATAGGAGAGTGCGAGACCATCGAATTTGGTGAGCGAGGACGATCATGAAGCAAACCTATTCCGGCGGATGTCAGTGCGGCAAGGTTCGTTACGAAGTCGCTGCCGATATCAACGAGGTGATTGCCTGCAACTGCTCGCGCTGCGGCCGGCTGGGAACGTTATTGACCTTCGCGCCGGCGCAGGACTTCAAGCTGCTCGCGGGCGACGGCGCGCTGACCGACTATCTCTTCAACAAGCACGCCATTCGCCATCGCTTCTGTGCGACATGCGGCGTGGAATCCTTTGCTTCCGGAAAATCGCCGGACGGCACGGAAATGATTGCGATCAATGTCCGCTGCCTTGATGGCGTCGATCCGGATACGTTTGCGGTCAAGAAATTCGACGGCAAATCCTACTGAAGAACGGTGGCTTTGCTGCAACCTCCGACATTCTTCGGCGCGGAGCCTTGATCCTGTTTCAAACACGGTGAATTGCTGACATCTGCGACAACGAGGCGCTGCCCATGGCGCAGCGCTATGTCATGTACTAGGGTCACCCGGCCAACAGAATGAAGACTTCAAGCCGGAGGAATAAATGATCTACGTCGTCGCCACGCTTACCGTGAAGCCCGAGGCCCGCGCCGAACTCATCGCGGCCGCCAAGGATTGCATCGCGGCCACCCGCAAGGAGCCCGGCAATATCGCTTACGATCTGCACGAGAGCGTGACTGATCCTGCCAGGCTGGTGTTTGTCGAACAGTGGGAAAACGCCGAGGCGCTGGAGCCGCATCGCAAGGCGGAGCACATGAAGACCTTCGGCCGTGTCGCGGTGAAGTGCATGGCGGCGCCGCCGAAGATCGAAGTCATCACGCCCGAAAAGGTCGACGTCCGGTGAGGGTGATCGCATGAGCGCCAGCCAGCCGCGTGCCACAAAGGTCGCCCCGTCAGGACACTGGTCCGGCGAGGCTGCCGACACCGTTGTGCTCGATTTCGATGATCGGCGGCGCCGCCACGTGGCGATGACCGGCACGCGAGGGCTGGCGTTTCTGCTCGATCTTGAAGAGGCGATTGCGCTGCGTGGTGGCGATGCGCTGTTGCTGGACGATGGGAGAATGGTCGAAGTCGTCTCCGCCCCGGAGTTGCTGGTGGAGATTCGCGGCGCCGACCCGACGCATCTGGCGCAGATCGCCTGGCAACTCGGCAATCGCCACCTGCCGATCCAGATCGTTGGCAAGGGTCTGCGTATCCGCCGTGATCATGGGATCGAGGACATGGTGCGCGGCCTGGGCGCGCGCGTGATCGAGATCGAAGCGCCGTTCGATCCTGAGGGCGGCGCCTATGCGTCGGGCCATGCGGCGTCCCATGCGCATGACCATGGTCATCACCACCACCATCACGATCATGGCCATCACCATAGCCACGATCATTCCCATGCTCATGACCACAAGACCTGAACTGGGCACGCCGGTTTCTTCCCGAAAGAGCGGCGGCCTCGACCGCATCGTCGGCTTCATCGAAACGCGAGGCGGCCTGACGGCGAGGGGCTGAGCCGGGAACGGGCTGCGCCGATCGCAGGCCAGATTATACACTGGTATTCCCGGAACGACCGGCCTGTCGGCGTGTTAGATTTTTATGAAGCACGTTTCGCACAATGCGGAGAAGGACCGCAGCGGTTTGTTCCTGGGCACGATCCTGGCAGCGCTCGTTGTCATGGTGTTCGCGCTGGCGCTCGCCACCGCTCATTCGTTCGCCGGGCGAATGCCGGTGAGCGTTAACCAATCCACCACTTCCTGGCAGCGGTCCTTGCTCCATCGGGCGTCGCTGTGCGTTGTCGACCGGTCCGTGGTGAGTGACCGGTGCGGAACCAAATTGTCGACCGATCATTAACAACCTTCGGGCGTGAACAGAGGAGCGGCCGGTTTCCGCGCTTGTGCATCGATGAGCGGTCGTCCAGTATTCCGGTCCATCCATTGCGCCTGCCCATTTTTTGCGTGTATGGGGCCGGATTTCTATCAACGCCCGATATTCGAGTGACAGCGTGCTTCGTGTCGGTTTTTTTATTGGCTTGCTTGCCCTTATCGGAATGTTGATTTCCGGTCTGGCGGCTTTCCGTGTTTACGAGCAGGACATGACCATCGATCGCGCGACATTGGCGCGCGCGGTGGATGCCCATGCGAGTCTGATTCAGGAACGGCTCAGCCAGAGGGAATTGCTTGCGCGGGTGGCTGTCGGCGTATTCCGGCCGTCGCAGGAATCCGCAGCCAATGCGCTGCAGCCGCTACGTTCGGCGATCTATGCGTTTCGCACGGATTTTGTCGTGGCCGGGTGGATTGCCCGCCTGTCGCCGTCGGCCTTTCCCATGGCCGAAGCCGGGCTACGCGCTGCCGGCTTCTCGAATCCTCGCCTGCGAAATTATGACGACACGCCCCTTAATCTGGTCTCGGTCAACAATCCCGTCGATGTCTTGATGGATGTCGAGCCGCAGAACGTCGACACCAAAAGCTTTCCCGGCCGTGTCTTCGACACGCATCCTGTCATTGGTCCGGTTCTCAGCGAAGCAATGAAGGACGGCAAGCCGGTGGCCTCCGATCCTTTGGTATTGCTCCACCCCGGCGGACCGCTGGGGATCGTACTGGCAGCTCCTGTTTTCAAGGATGGCGGGATCAATGGTTTCATCACGTTCTCCTTCCGTCTCGCCTCATTGATGCTGACGAATGACGATCTCTCTCCCTTCTCGGTGACGTTGCAGGATACCCGGGCAGGCGAAAAGGAACTGCGGGTCAGCAACGGGGAGGTGACAGAGACGTCGTTGAAGCCTCCCGTCGACGTTCCGCCGATGTTGAGGAAGGTGTCATTCGGTGATCGCGAATGGACGCTGAACTACTACGCCCGCAAGGACTCGGAAGCGCATGCGCGCGACCTGGCGATCATCGTCGCCGTTGTCGGTCTCGCGCTGACCACCATCATGTGCGGCCTGTTCGGCTATGTTTCGTACAACAATGTGCGCCTTAGCCGCGAGATCCAAACCCGCATCGGGTTCGAGCGCCGGCTGACGGCGGTGATCGACGAATTGAATCATCGCGTGAAGAATATTCTCGCCGTGATCCAGTCGATTGTGACCCGGACCTTGCGTCATGGCGCGGACGCCGACGTGGCGCGCGACCTTCTGATTGGCCGTATTCATGCGATGTCGAACGTGGTGACGCTGCTGAGCGAGAGCCAGTGGCAGGGCGTCAAGCTGCGCGGGCTGTTCGAGGCCCGTGCCATCCCCAATGCCGAGCGGATCGTCGTCGAAGGGCCGGACATCACGGTCAGCGCCCGCGCGGCGCAAAGCCTGTCGTTGCTGTTCTTTGAGCTTGCTTCCCACTCGGACGAGGGTCTGTCGCTGGTCGGCAAGCACCCTCATATCCTCGCCAGATGGACCGTCACCGGCAGCGGAAACGATGCGGTCTTCGATTTCCGATGGGAGGAATTCAACACCAGCGCTGCCACGCGTCGCCCGGACGGCGAGTTTGGCATTGTGCTGCTCGATCGCGTTGCGCCGGAAGCGCTCGGCGGAACGTCGAAGCGCTATTTCACCGACGTAAGCTACGTCTATGAGCTCACGGCGCCGATGATCACCGTGATCGACGAAACTGAAAAGGGCCGCACCGGAGAGCTCGCGGCGCCGGTCCGTAAACGCTGATCGATATGGCCAAGCTGCGGAACGCAGCGCAGCCGCAGTAGTTGCCCATGACAAATCCATCAACGCTCGAAGGACATTTGTCGTGGGTCGTTATTTGCTGCTGTGGTTGTTGGGCGTGCCGATTCCAATCTTGATCCTGATCTGGATGTTCGGCGGATTGAATTGAAGCACAATGGACGAGAGGCGGCGGTGCTCTTCGCGCCGCCGCCTTCCCCTTTGGGTCTGGCTTCGTGGAGAGTGCGGCCTAGTTGCCGCTGCTGCCGATCACGGCGCGGACCGTGGTGTCCGGTCCAAAGTCTTCCGCACCGTCGACATAGAGCAGAGCGCTCAACTTCGAGCGGGCACGATTGACGCGGCTCTTGATGGTGCCGACGGCGCATCCGCAGATCGCGGCGGCATCCTCATAGGAAAAGCCGGACGCTCCGACCAGGATAAGCGCTTCGCGCTGGTCCTGCGGCAGCTTCTCAAGCGCAGCGCGGAATTCCTCGAACTCGAGATGCGAGCTTTGAGCCGGCTGCGACTTGAGCGTTTTGGAATAGCTGCCATCGGCATCCTCCACCTCCCGGCGCCGCTTCCTGTAGTCGGATCGGAAGAGGTTGCGCAGGATCGTGAACAGCCACGCGGGCAGGTTCGAGCCCGGCTGAAACGAGTCGATATTGGCAAGCGCGCGCACCAGCGTTTCCTGAACAAGATCGTCGGCGCGGTCGCTTTTGCCGCTCAATGACATCGCGAAGGCACGCAGACTTGGCACCGCCGCGAGAATGTCGTCGCGAAGAGAGTCTGTGAGAGGCATTAGTCCCTCCCGTCATTTTTCGGAATCGCTCCGGACCCGGCGGTTTCCGCCGCCCTGGCGCCTGGAGTATCCAGCTGCCGGATGAGCTCCGCAAAGCGATCCGGCACGCCCTGTCGGACCACGTCATCGTACATGGCACGCAACTGGTGGCCGATCCGCGACTGAATCTCTGCATTCAGGCCGCCCTGTTTGCCTGCTCCAGCAGGTTTTGAGGTTGGAGGTTTTGGCTCTTTCATGATCGCATCCGTATGTTCCCCGCGCGCTAAGCTGCTGTAATAATAGCTCTTTTGTCGCCCTCCGGAGCCTTGGTGGCCCCAACCGTCGTGAAGCCTAATGCCCGCCTAAGGCAAAAGTTCCGGACGAAGGGAACTTTTGTGCGGGTTCGGCGTAATTAGCTGGACGGAACCCGGAAGCCTGCTTCCACCGTGGATTTAAGGCGTGCGAGGTCTTGGGGGGCCTGGATCGAACCCCATGTATCAAATGACAATCGATTGGAGGGGGTATGTCCCGTTCTCAGCTTGTTGCTGAACATCTGCCGCTGCTGCGCCGCTATGCTCGCGCGTTGACCGGAAACCAGGCGTCCGGTGATGCCTATGTCGCTGCGATGCTCGAAGCATTGCTGCAGGACCAGTCGCTGCTCGACGAACGGCTCGGCGCCCGCGCCGGATTGTTCAAGCTGTTCACCCAGATCTGGAATTCGGTCTCGCTCAACGACGAGGGCGAGCCTGTGCAACAGGCGGCGTCCGAACGGCGGCTGTCGAATATCACGCCGCTCGCGCGCCAGGCGTTCCTGCTGCTGTCGCTGGAAGGCTTTTCGGAAGAGGAAGTGGCGTTCATCCTCGACACAGAGGTCGGAGAAATTCGCGCTCTCACCGATACCGCCGGCCGCGAACTGGCCGCCGAGATCGCCACCGATGTACTGATCATCGAAGACGAGACTTTCATCGCGATGGATCTCGAAACGCTGGTCAAGAATCTCGGCCACAAGGTGATCGGCGTGGCACGGACCCATGCAGATGCGATCGCGCTGGCGAAGACCAAGAAGCCCGGCCTGATCCTGGCGGACATCCAGCTTGCCGACGGCAGTTCTGGCCTCGATGCGGTCAACGAACTGCTGCGCACCTTCGAGGTCCCGGTGGTGTTCATTACGGCCTATCCGGAACGGTTCCTTACCGGCGAACGGCCGGAGCCGGCGTTCCTGATCTCCAAGCCGTTCCAGCCGGCGATGGTCTCAGCGGTCGCGAGCCAGGCGCTGTTCTTCCAGCGCAACTCGCGCAGTCGCGGCCAGAGGGCGGCGGCCTCCTGATTGCCCTGCAGCGGCGATGAAACCAATGCCCGGAGCCGTTCGGCTGCCGGGCATTTTCTTTTCGCGTGGTCCATGTGTGGTCGATGACAAAGCAAAAAATAGGGTGCAGCCGGCATCACCACGGCTGCACCCCATGTCGCCGGTCGGGTTAGGGGCAGGGGGATTGACCGGCGTACAAATTGACTCTCCGCCTGCCGAAAACGTTCCCGGATAGTTGAAAATTATTTGCGATTACTCCTTCGGCTGATGGAGGAACGAAACCCGAGCGCCCCACGTTGTATCGCGGCATCGTAATCGCGATGACGTTCGGGTGAGGGTGAAGAACATGTCCCGCGTAGCTTCCGGAATTCTGGCTGCCGCCGCTGCGACCTTTGCCTTTGGTGCTGTCCATCTGGCAGGCGCATCATCAGTAAACAATCGACTGATGTCGGATCGTTTGAACGATACCGGTCTATCGGTCGTTGCGGATATCGCATCCACAGTGAACCGCGCGGCGAAAGCCGACCGCGTTCCCGGCGCAGCGATTGATGCTCGCAGCGTCACCATGGCCTTCGAAGTGCCGGCCTTGCCCAACACCACGCTGATCGTTCGCGTGCCGACCGAAAACGCTGCCAGCAACATGTCGCCGAAGACTCCGGAGCGCTCATCGCCTGCCCGCCGTACGACGGCGTGTGAACCGTCGGTGAGCGTGCTGACGGCTATTGCCAAGCAGCTTCAGCCGTCGCGGTGCCTCGCCTGAGCTGGCTCTGAGGAAAAATTTTTTAGGGAGCGTTCGACGAGCCGTTTACGGCTCGTCGTCGTCCGCATCGGTGTGATGCCGAGCCATCAGGCCCAAGGCGATGCCTCCGATCGCGAGGAGCGGGACCAGTCGCTTCACGCCGATGGTGCGGATGAGTTGAAGGCCGACCGCCATCATCATCGGGTCGCTGAGCGCAGCCGACAGCGTGGATTTGGCGGTTTCGACGGGCTTCTTGGCGATCTCCCGCTTTTGAAGTGCATAACCGATCGCGGCCATCAGTGTCGCGACAAAAAACACGGCCGCGCCGGCGAGGCAGGCCTGGATCAGGCCGTATTTCTGAAGCGCGAAGACAAACGCGGCTGCGCAGAGGAAAGCTGTCGTGATGAAAAGGCACGCCGCAACTGCAATCGCCAGCGAGGTCAGCCGCAGTGCGGAGCCGGTGCTGGCCTTGAGATCGTCGATCATTTTCTGAAACATCGATCGCCTCTGGAATCAAATACGAAACAGATATCTCTCAAGTGACCAATGGCGGCGCAGGGTTACGCCGCCATTGGTCGCATCGCTGCATGTGCCGACATCATCGCCGCCAGGTGACGCCGATCAGGAAGCCGAGGCCCAGCGCGAGGCCGACGGCCGCGATGGGGCGCTGCTGGATCGCATCTTCGAGCGTATCCTCGAGGGTTGCAGCTGCGTCCTGCGCAGCGTCGAGCGCCTCGCTGCCGCGCTTGCTGAGATCGGCGACGGTGGAATCCACGTTAGCGCGCGCCTGCCGATAGCCGCGACGCGCACGCTTCTGGGCGGAGCCGGTGAAGCTGTTGAGGGCTTCGGTGATCTGTTCGGTCAGTGCGGAAATATCGTTCTTCACGGCGTCTACATCCTTCTGCAGGCGTTCATAGGTTGCTTTGTCCGTCAGATCTTTCATTTCGTCTTCCCCGTCAGTGCTTGACATCGAAAGCTCCTGAAAAGCTGGAGTGATGGAGCACAAACGTCTCATCTACTTGAAGGTTCCGGCGCGTCGGGTATGCGCGGCTCGCTGATCGGGAAGAAGTGCTCTTTCATGATCAAGCCGACGATCAACAGCGGCGACGACAGGAAGGCGCCCATTGGTCCCCACAGCCAGGTCCAGAACGCCAGTGCGATGAACACCGCCAGCGCATTGAGCGACAGCCGTCGTCCGATGATCGTCGGTGTGACGAAATGCCCTTCGAGAAAAGCGATCACCGCGAAGCCGAGCGGAGCGATCAGGCCTGCCGACAAGGTGCTGGAGGTGATGATGCCAACCGCGAGCAGAATGACGAACATCACGACGGGGCCGATGATCGGGATGAAATTGAGTGTTGCGGCCAGCGCGCCCAGGCCGGCGGGGTTCGGCATTCCGCTGATGGCGCAGACGACTCCGGTAGCGATGCCGACGCCCATGTTGATCAGGGTGACCGTGAGAAGGTAGGTGCTGAGATTGCTCTCGATCTCATTGAGGATACGCAGCGCGCGCAAACGCCCCTCGCGGTCGGCGAAATTCATGATCAGAGCGCGTCGCAGGTCCGGCCAGCTTGCAATGAACAGGATCAGGACAGCGAAGAACAACAGGAATTCGGTGAAGGTCGGAGACAGGAATTCAATGGTCGGCTGGACCCATTCAATCTTCGGAAGCTGGAACGAGGCTGCGCCATCGCCTGCTGCGGGAATTCCGAACATAGCCTCGATCTGGTGCCACAACGCCAGCGGACGGTCGAACACGTGCAGCTTGTCTTTGAGGATGGCTCCGAGTTCGGGAAGGCGCGTGGTCCATTCGATCAGCGGCGCCGAGATCAGCCCGATCATCAGGATCAGCAGCGCGCCTGTTGCGCTGACGATCAGCACGGCCGAGAGCGATCGCGGAATTCGGTACTGCTGAAGAAACTTCGCCGCAGGAGACAGCATAGTGCCGATCACGAAGGCGGTGACGATCGGCAGGAAGAACGCGCGGGCGACGTAGAGCACGGCAACCGTGCCGATTACCATCAATGCGATCAGCGAAAAGGCGACGATCTCCGATCGCCGGATGATCGGCGGCTGTTCTTCAATGCTCTCCGGCGCCGGGGTGCCCAACGGCTGAACAGAGGATTCGCGCAGTCCGTTGGCATGTGTCATCGCCTTCTGGCTCCGGTGAAGCTAGATGCGCCCGAGCAGAACCAGAATGAGGACGATCACCAGAATCGTTCCGACGATGCCGGAGGGTCCGTAGCCCCAGGATGTGCTGTACCCCCAACGAGGTATCACGCCGAGCAAAATCAGAATTAAAAGGATGAGAAGAACGGTACCGAGTGTCATGGCAAACTCCTGACGATGCCGTATGTCCTTGAACGGACCGGCATCTTTCGCTCAATCAATGGCGATCGCCGGAAATAAGTTCCATTGCTCCGGCGCGACCGCCGCTCCCTGCATGTGCGATTGTTGAAAACGGGCCGGAACTTCCGGGCGGGGCGGCGTGTTTGCTTTGCGCTCCGCATCTGCGCGGAGGGTCAACGGGCAGGGCCATCCCATGCGTATCCCATCGATTGGCAATGACACCCCACGTCCATTTTTCCCATCGATCCGCCACACCGTGCTGGGCACCTTGGGTGCGCTGGCCGTGGCGCTGGTTGCCGCTCCGGCTGCGCAGGCACAGGGGTTCGGCAATCAAACGCTTGGATATGCGGCGCTACCGGAAAATTCATATGCGCCGGGCGATCGGTCGTTTGACCCGAATGCAACGGACGATGCGCTGGAATCGAAATCGCTCGTTCCAGATCGTCTGAAACGAACGATGGTGACGTTCAACACCCATGAAGCGCCTGGCACGATCATCATCGATACCGCGAACACCCAGCTCTATTACGTGCTCGGCAACAACCGGGCGATCCGTTATGGCGTCGGTGTCGGACGCGAGGGCTTCACGTGGTCCGGTGTAAAGGCCATTGCGCGCAAGGCCGAGTGGCCGGACTGGCATCCGCCGCGGGCGATGATCGCACGGCAACCCTATCTGCCCCGGTTCATGGCTGGCGGTCCCGGCAATCCGCTGGGCGCCGCGGCGATGTATCTCGGCTCCAGCGACTATCGCATTCACGGCACCAACGATCCGTCGACCATCGGCAAGTTCGTTTCGAGCGGATGCATCCGCCTGACAAACGAGGATGTGCGCGATCTCTACAGCCGTGTTCGCATCGGCGCTAAGGTGATCGTGCTGCCGAAAATCGGATCGCGGCAACTTGAGGCAAATGCACGCCATTTGAAGCGCAATGCTGCGCTAACCATGTCTCCTCAATCTCCGCTCGAGATCGCACGGCTGTCGCGGATAAATTGATAGACGGGTTAATCTGGCAACAGAGACGGTCAGGCGAGGTACGTTATGCGTAAGACGTTATCCGGTCCGATCATCGCGGCGAGCACCATCGCCGTTGCGGCGGCGGCAATCATGATCAGTCCGCCAGCACGCGCCCAGGATTTTTTCTCCGCATTGTTCGGCGGGTTCAGCGGACCGCCGCGCGCGTCGGTCCCGTTCGGAGACCAGGGAGAAGCTCCTGTGCGTCGCGCTCCGCGTGTCGCGTCCGGTGGAGGCTCGGCCTATTGCGTACGGACATGCGACGGGCGCTATTTCCCGCTGTCCTCGTCGAGGGGACAGAATCGTGCGGAGACCTGCAGCAGCCTGTGCCCGGCGAGCGAAACGCAGGTGTATTACGGCGGCTCGATCGATCATGCCGTCAGCCGGAACGGCAAGTCCTATTCGCAGCTTCCCAATGCATTCCGTTATCGCAAGGAGCTGATCGCCGGTTGTACCTGTAATGGCAAGGACCCTGGCGGGCTGGCCCACATCAATGTCGAGGATGATCCAACGTTGCGCAGAGGCGATCTGGTCGCGGGTGAGGATGGCTCGCTGGTCGCCAGTCGTGCGCTCGATGCTCGCGCAGCGGCGGATGATTACGCGGAATCCTCACGCCCGCCTCGCGCGCTCTACGACCAAACTCCCCCGTCGTCCGAGTGACCTGTTCCTCTTGAGGAACCAACGTCGCTAGAGCGCGTTGACCGGATACATCGGCGTTGCGCAAGCATCGCTGCATCCTGAAAAACATCCGGGGGTTTTCATATGTCCTTGCTGATCAGTATCCTGATTACGTTTGTCGTTATTATTCTTGTGCTTTATCTCGTCAATCTTCTGCCGATCGACGGACGCGCCAAGCAGATCGTGCGTGCCATCGTGGTGATCATCGGCATTTTGTCGATGCTGAAGTATCTCGCAGTGTTCTAGACACCGAGAACAAAAAAAGCCCCGGCGACGCCGGGGCTTTTGCTGTGTCCTGATGTCACTTCAGGGTTTTAAACCAATCGTCGACGTCTTTCTGGATCTGATCCTTGGCAAAGCCATAACGCTGCTGGAGTTTGCCTTCGAGTTGTTCACGGCGGCCTTCGATGACGTCGAGGTCATCGTCAGTGAGCTTGCCCCACTTTTCCTTGGCCGAGCCCTTGAATTGCTTCCAGTTACCCTCGATGCGGTTCCAGTCCATGATCGTCTCCTGTTGAATGAGTAACGATCAACTTGGGTATCGAGCAAACGTTCCGGCGACGTGCTGCGTCGCTGCGTCGCCGGAATAGTCGGGTTATCCCGTGCGAATTATCCCGCTGCCTTGGCTTCCTTGCGCCGGGCGTGGAGGATGAACTCGGTGTAGCCGTTTGGCTGCTCGCGCCCCTTGAAAACAAGGTCACAGGCCGCCTGGAAGGCGACGCCGTCGAACTTCGGGGCCATCGGCTTGTAGAGCGCGTCGCCGGCGTTCTGCTTGTCGACGATCGCCGCCATGCGCTTCAGCGACTCCATCACCTGATCCTTGGTGACAATGCCCTGATGCAGCCAGTTGGCGAGATGCTGCGCGGAGATGCGCAGCGTGGCGCGGTCTTCCATCAGGCCGACGTCGTGAATGTCCGGCACCTTGGAGCAGCCGACGCCCTGGTCGATCCAGCGCACGACGTAACCGAGGATGCCCTGGCAGTTGTTGTCGATCTCCTGCTTCACGTCATCGGGCGCCCAGTTCGAATTCGACACCGGCACGGTGAGGATGTCGGACAGCTTGGCGAACGGACGCTTCTTCAGTTCGTTCTGGCGCGCGGCGACATCGACCTGATGATAGTGCAGGGCGTGCAGCGTGGCGGCGGTCGGCGACGGCACCCACGCAGTCGAAGCGCCGGCCTGCGGGTGGCCGATCTTCTGCGTCAGCATGTCGGCCATCTTGTCGGGCGCGGCCCACATGCCCTTGCCGATCTGGGCATGACCCGGCAGGCCGTTGGCCAGACCGTTGTCGACGTTCCAGTCCTCGTAGGCCTTGATCCACGGCTGCGCCTTCATCTCGTTCTTGCGGATCATCGGGCCGGCTTCCATCGAGGTGTGAATCTCGTCGCCGGTGCGATCGAGGAAGCCGGTGTTGATGAAGAAGATGCGCTGCGAGGCGTTCTGGATGCAGGCCTTGAGGTTCACCGTGGTGCGGCGTTCCTCGTCCATGATGCCGACCTTGAGCGTGTTGTGCGGCAGGCCGAGCATCTTCTCGATCTGTCCGAACAACTCGACGGTCAGCGCGACCTCATCCGGGCCGTGCATCTTCGGCTTGACGATGTAGACCGAGCCGGTGCGGCTGTTGCGCTTGCCCTTGAGGTCATGCATCGCGAGCAGGCCAGTCACGGCGGCGTCGAGAATACCTTCCGGAATTTCATTGCCGGACGAATCCAGCACCGCGTCGGTGAACATGTGGTGGCCAACGTTGCGGATCAGCAGCAGGCTGCGGCCGTGCAGTTTGACCTCCTTGCCGTCCGGCGAGGTGTAAGTGCGGTCGGGATTGAGCGCGCGCTTGAGCGTCTTGCCGCCCTTCTCGAAATCCGCCGACAGCGTGCCGTTCAGAAGGCCCAGCGTGTTGCGATAGACCAGCACCTTGTCCTCGGCGTCCACCGCCGCGACGCTGTCTTCCATGTCGAGAATGGTGCTCACCGCCGCTTCGAGGATGACGTCGGCGACGCCGGCCGGATCGTCCTTGCCGATCGCATGCTTGCGGTCGATCCTGATCTCGATGTGCATGCCGTTGTTGACCAGCAGCACGGCGGAGGGAGCCGCCGCGTCGCCCTGGTAGCCGACGAACTGCTGCGGGTTCTTGAGGCCGGTGGCGTTGCCGCTCTTCAGCTTCACGGCGAGTTTGCCGCTTTCAACGCTGTAAGCGGTGACGTCGCTGTGGTTGCCGGTCGCGAGCGGCGCGGCCTGGTCGAGGAAGGCCTTGGCCTTGGCGATCACCTTGTCGCCACGCGCCTTGTCGTAGCCCTTGGCTTCATTGGCTTCGTGCGGAATGGCGTCGGTGCCGTAGAACGCATCGTAGAGGCTGCCCCAGCGCGCATTGGCGGCGTTCAGCGCATAGCGCGCGTTGGTCAGCGGCACCACGAGCTGCGGACCGCAGATCTTCGCGATCTCTTCATCGACGTTGGCGGTCTCGACCGGCTTGGTCGCCGGCTCCGGCTGCAGGTAGCCGATCTCCTTCAGGAACGCGGTGTAGGCGTTCATATCGAAGGCCTTGCCCTTGTTGGCGCGGTGCCAGTCGTCGATCTTGGCCTGCAGGCTGTCGCGGGTGGCGAGGAGCGATTTGACCTTCGGCCCCAGCGCGTCGACGACGCCGGCGAGTCCGGCCCAGAACGCATCGGGGGAAATTCCAGTGCCGGGCGCGGCTTCCTTGGCGATGAAATCGAACAGGACGGGCGCGATCTTCAGTCCGCTGGCATCGATACGTTTCATAGGGAATGTTCTCACGAAAATAGGGCGAGGACGCCGGTTCAGGTTTTTTGGCAGGGGATTGGATCGCCGCCACCAGAACGGGGCAGCTTTCGGGAAGGGTTTTAGCGCCAAAGCGGCCCAAAAGAGAAGCCCCCAGGCATGCCAGATGGCCGCCAGACAGGGCTTACAGACCATATGTTGAGGGTTTGGCGCGCGTCTGAGGCGCAAAGTCGCGGCCGGTTGCCCAATTTTCGCGGCAACCGGCCTTTTCAGGCTCAGATATTGGCGGCGAAATCCGTCAATTCGTCGAACAACACGCCGCTGGCGGTCAGCATGTCCTCGATCTCGTCGGTGGCCTCGGTCACGCTGCGCGCCGAGGTGTCGATGACCAGTTCCGCGGCTTGCGGACTTTCATAGGTGTTGGAAATCCCGGTGAAGCTGGTGAGATTGCCGGCGCGGGCTTTGGCGTAATGCCCCTTCGGGTCGCGCGCCTCGCAAATATCGGCGGGTGTCGAGACATGAATCTCGCGGAAGGATTCTTCGGCGATGCGCCGCGCGGCGGCGCGGTCCACGGCCGCAGGCGAAACCGCGGCGACGATGGCGATGTGGCCGTTGCGCGCCAGATGGGTCGCCACCTCTGCGAGGCGGCGGATGTTTTCGGCGCGATCGCTGTCAGAGAATCCGAGATCGCCGTTGAGGCCGGCGCGCAGCGTGTCGCCATCGAGCAGGATCGGCGAGCCGCCACGTCCGAACAGCCGGCGCTCGAGCGCGCGCGCCAGTGTGGACTTGCCAGCGCCGGGTAAACCAGTGAACCAGATCACCGCGCCGCCATGGCGATAGCGCGCCGAGCGTTCATCGGGGCGCAATGCCGATTCCACCGGGACGATATCGACCGGCACGGCGCGCTGTCCGGCATCGACGCTGAGCACGAGACCGCCGCCGGCGATCCGGCCATTGACCTCGATGACAAGGCGGCCGGTGCGTGGATTGTCGAGATAGGGATCGGCTGCGATTGGCTTGGCGAGCGAGATATCGATTTCGCCGACATGATTGCGCGCGATCGCTTGTCCTTCGGTGCTGGCAAGATCGCCGGGATCGACCGCCTTCTCGATGGCGACAATGGTGGCGCGGGTCTCCATGGTGCCGAGCCGGACCAGGATCGACGCGCCGGCTTTCAGCGGCGTGTCATGCAGCCAGAAGATGCGCGCGCGCAAGCGGCGGGTGTCGCGCGGTGCGGTGTCGGCATGACCGATGATGTCGCCGCGCTCAAGGAACAGTTCGCGATCGAGCGTGATGCCGACCGAGCGGCCCGCGGTCTGGCGGCCGGCCACCGGCGTGATCGGCCAGCTTTCGACCGATTTGATTTTCGCGATCTTGCCGGCGGGCATGATGACGATTTCGTCGCCGGCGGCGAGATGACCGGACTCGATGCGCCCCGCGACAAGGCGGCGGTCGTCGAATTTGTAGATCGCCTGCACCGGCAGGCGCAGCGGCAGTTCTGTCAGCGCGCGCGCCGGCGTGAGCGTATCGAGGGCGCCGACGACGGTCGGACCCTTGTACCAGCCGATGCGCGGCGTGAGTTCGGCAACGCCATCGCCTTCGCGTGCGGAAATCGGAATGATCGCCGCCGGCGTCACGCCGAGGCCGGTGAGATGGGCGGAAATCTCCTGGCTGATTTCAGTGAAGCGGGCTTCGCTGAAATCGACGCGGTCCATCTTGTTGACCACCACCGCGACCTGCTTCACGCCGAGAAGATGCAGCAGGTAGCCGTGGCGGCGGGTCTGGTCGCGCACGCCTTCCAGTGCATCGATGATGAGCACGGCGCCGTCGGCCTGTGACGCGCCGGTGATCATGTTGCGCAAAAATTCGGCATGGCCTGGCGCATCAATCAGCACGACGTCGCGCGACTGGGTGCGGAAGCGAATCTGGGTGGTGTCGATGGTGATGCCCTGATCGCGTTCGGTCTGCAGCGCATCGAGCAGGAACGACCATTCGAACGGCATGCCGCGCCGCGTGCTGATCGCCTTCAGCATCTCCAGCTTGCCGTCGGGCAGGCTGCCGGTTTCGTGGAGCAAACGGCCGACCAGCGTCGATTTGCCGTGATCGACATGGCCGACGATGACAATGCGAACCTGCGGCCGCGTGGTGCCGTTGGGCGTTGCGAGGCTGGCCTGGGAAACAATCATGTTCATGAGCGCAGTCACCTTGTCGTCAGAGATAGCCGGCGACGCGGAGCCGCTCGAACGCATCTTCGGTTTCATGATCCAGCGCGCGCCCCGAGCGCTCCGGCACCTTGGTGGTGTTCAGTTCGGCGAGGATTTCCGCGATGTTGGAAGCATTGGACGCGACGGGGAACGTGATGTCGGCGTCGCCCAGCGAGCGATAGCGCTTGCCGTTCTTCGACAGGTACAGCGGAATGATCGGAATGTTTTCGCGCTGGGTGTAGGCCCATATGTCCGACTCGGTCCAATGCAGGATCGGGTGGATGCGCAAATGCGAACCCGGCGGTGGCGACGCGTTGAACTGGTCCCAAAACTCCGGCGGTTGATCGCGCACGTCCCAGCCGCCTTCGGTCCCGCGTGGCGAGAACACGCGCTCCTTGGCGCGGGTCGCTTCCTCGTCGCGGCGGATGCCGGCGATCAGCCCATCGAAGCCATATTTGGCGAGTGCAAGTTTCAAGCCTTCGGTCTTGCGTGCGGCGGAGCGCGCGGCCGGCGGCAGCGTCGGATCGACCGCATCGATCGGCGGGCAAGGCTCGACGCGCAGATCGAGATCCCACTCCTTCCCGTAGTGGTCGCGGAAGGCGTACATCTCCGGAAACTTCTTGCCGGTGTCGACATGCAGCGCAGGGAACGGGACCTTGCCGAAAAACGCTTTGCGCGCGAGCCAGATCATCACGTTGGAGTCTTTGCCGAGCGACCACAGCAGCGCCAGTTTCTTCAGGCGGGCAAAGGCCTCGCGCAGAATGTAGATGCTCTGCGCTTCAAGCTCGTCGAGATGGTCCATCGAAGGACCGGTGGAAGACTGCATCACTGGCTCCATTCCCGCGCGAGGATGACGCGCGGGCCGTTTGATTTGGCAGACACGAGAATGTGACGGTCGATCGCCGAATTCGGCGTGCCTGCCGGACCCTGACGAATGGCTTCCACCCCTCGCCAACCCCATTTCCGGGCCGCCGAGCCGTGGCACGCTTCTTGATGAGAATTTGCGTGAAGGTGGCTCGTGAGAACGTGCATCTCTGCCGCGCGGTGTTGGGTGGCAAAAACTTCTAGAGTTGCGTCGCAAAATAGAAGAAATAATTTTCTCTTTCATGCGACTTGACGATAGATAAATAGAAAATAATTTCAGTCAACCCCGGAGTTGGGGAAGCGGAGTTCCGATGCGCTTTTTGCCAGTGTTCCTTGATCTGCAGGCCGGACCGGTCGTTCTGGTTGGCGCTGGCGAGTTGGCGCGCGCCAAATTGCGGCTGCTGATGTCAGCTGGCGCGCGCGTGCGCTGGTTCGCGACCGATGGCGATCACGACATCTCCGGCCTCGATGCCGATGCACTCTCGCGGCTCGAACGCGCCGCTGGTGATCCGCTGCAAGCCGATCTTTCCAACGTGATTGCGGTGCTGTGCGCCGGCGCCGGCGCGATTGGCGAAGCGATGGCCGTGCGTGCGCGCGCTGTCGGCCTGCCGGTCAATGTGATGGATGACCTGCAGCACTCGACATTCATCTTCCCGGCTATCGTCGATCGCGGTGACGTTGTCGTTGCGGTCGGCACCGGTGGAACGTCGCCGGTGGTGGCGCGGCGCGTACGCGAACGCATCGAGGCGTTGCTGCCGGCGCGGATCGGCGATCTCGCCACTTTCATCGGTCGCTGGCGCAAAACGATTCACAACCGCATTCCGGATGCGTCGCTGCGGCGGCGGTTCTGGGAGCGTGTGGTCGATGGCCCGATCGGCGCGACGATTTTGTCTGGCCGCGCCGATGACGCCGAAGCCGCGTTGCAGGACATCGTCGATCCGTCAGCCTTCGCCTCCGAGAACGGCAGGGGGTTCGTTACGCTGGTCGGTGCAGGACCTGGCGATCCCGATCTTCTGACCGTGAAGGCGCTGCGCGCGCTGCAGGATGCCGACATCGTGTTCTACGACGACCTGGTGTCGCCCGAGGTGCTCGATCGTGCGCGGCGCGATGCGGCGCGGGTGTCGGTCGGTCGCCGCATCGGCAAGCCGGGCATCGGGCAAGAGGCGACCAACGCGCTGCTGATCGAAGCTGCACGCGCCGGCAAGCGCGCGGTGCGCCTCAAGGGCGGCGATCCTTTCATTTTCGGGCGCGGCGGCGAGGAAGTCGCGGCGCTGCGCGAGGCGGGCGTGTCATATGCTGTCATTCCCGGCATCACCGCTGGCCTCGGCGCCGCCGCCGAATCCGAAGTGCCGCTGACCTTCCGTCAGAAGGCGCTGCGCATCACGTTTCTCACCGCGCACAAGGTGAAGGACGCCGATGCCGTCGACTGGTCGGCACTGACCGACAAGCAAATGACGGTGGTGGTTTACATGGGCATCACCGCGGCGCCGTCGATCCGCGCCGGATTGTTGGCGGCTGGCCGTTCGCCGAATACGCCGGTCGGCGTATTCGCGCGCGTCACGCGCCCCGATGCGAAATCGGTGGTCGGCACGCTCAACGAGCTTCCCGCGCTGGCCGCACAGGTCGACGCCGGCCCGGCCATTCTCATCATCGGCGATGTCGTGGCGCAGTCCGCGCCGTGGCAGCGCGCCGAGCTTCTTCAACTCGCCAATTTCAGCGTGGCTGCCGAATGACGTCGCCTCTCGATCAGAAAATCAGGGTCACGGGACCGTCGATGGTGACGGCGAACCGCACGCGCGACGGCGCGGTGGTTTACCGCACGGCGGCGCAGGACTGGTCGACGAACATCATCGATGCCGCGGTCGTGCGCACGGTCGAGGACGCGCGCGCCTTGCTCGCGGAAGCCGCGGCCGACGGCGTCGTGGCGATTGGGCCCTATATCGCCCCCGTCGAAGTTGCGGTCGATGGCATCATCAAGCCTGGCAATCTGCGCGAGCGCATCCGTGCCGAGGGCGTCACCTTCCCGTTGCGGCTGTCTGCCTGAGGCGCATTGCGATGTACGCTTACGATGAACTCGACCGCACGATCGTCAACGAGCGCGTCTCCGAATTCCGCGATCAGGTCGCGCGCCGCCTGTCGGGCGAATTGACCGAGGACGAATTCAAGTCGCTGCGCCTGATGAACGGGGTCTATCTGCAGCTTCACGCCTACATGCTGCGGATCGCGATTCCCTATGGGACGTTGTCGTCCGCGCAACTGCGCCGCCTTGCGCATGTCGCGCGCAAATACGATCGCGGCTACGGCCATTTCACCACCCGGCAGAACATCCAGTTTCATTGGATCAAGCTCGCCGATCTGCCCGACGCCATGGCCGATCTCGCCGAAGTCGGCATCCACGGCATCCAGACCAGCGGCAATTGCACCCGCAATGTCACCGCCGATCAGTGGGGCGGCGTGGTGCCGGGCGAGGTCGAGGATCCGCGCATCTGGGCGGAGATCCTGCGCCAGCACACGACGCTGCATCCGGAATTTTCGTTCCTGCCGCGCAAGTTCAAGTTCGCGGTCACGGCCTCCGAACAGGATCGCGCCGCGATCCGGATTCACGACATCGGCCTGCGCATCTATCGCAACTCCGAAGATGAGGCCGGCTTCGAGGTGATGGTTGGCGGTGGCCTCGGCCGCACGCCGTTCCTGGCCAAGACCATCAACGAGTTCGTTAGCCGCCGCGATATCCTGAGCTATGTCGAGGCGATCCTGCGCGTCTACAACCAGTACGGTCGCCGCGACAACATCTACAAGGCGCGCATCAAGATTCTTGTCCACGAGCTTGGCATCGAGCGGTTTAAGCGCGAGGTCGAGGAAGAATGGCAACGGATTCGCGACGGCGCGCTGGCGCTGCACGACGCCGAGATCGAGGATATCCGCTCGCGCTTCACCTATCCGGCCTATGAGACTCTCGCCGACAATCCCGACGAGCTGCGCAAGGTGGCGCAGAATCCGAACTTCGAGGCGTGGCACAAGAACTCGGTCGCGCCGCATAAAGTGCCGGGTTATGCGATCGTCACCGTGCCGCTGAAGGCGGTGGGTGGCACGCCGGGCGATGCAACGGCGAAACAGATGGACCAGATCGCCGATCTCGCGGACAAGTATTCGTTCAGCGAAATCCGCGTCGGCCACGAACAGAATCTGGCGCTGCCTCATGTCGCACAGCGCGATCTGCCGACGCTGTGGCGCGCGCTCGATCAGGTCGGCGTCGCGACGGCGAACGTCAATCTGGTGTCCGACATCATTTCGTGCCCGGGGCTGGATTACTGCTCGCTCGCCAATGCGCGGTCGATCCCGATCGCACAGGAGCTGACGCGCCGTTTCGCCAATCCCGATACGGCCGCGCTGATCGGGCGGCTGCACATCAATATCTCAGGCTGCATCAATGCCTGCGGTCATCATCATGTGGGCCATATCGGCATTCTGGGCGTTGAGAAGAACGGTCAGGAGTTCTATCAGGTGACGATCGGTGGCCGCGCCGACGAGAGCGCCGCGCTGGGCACATTGATCGGCCCTGCGGTGCCTTATGATCAGGTTGCGGACGTGGTCGAGGACATCGTCGAAGCCTATCTCGCGTTGCGTGAGCGGCCCGATGAATTGTTCATCGATGTGGTCAAGCGCCTCGGCGTCACACCATTCAAGGAGCGGGTCTATGCCACTCGTTAAGGGGCATCATATCGTCGCGGATGAGTTCGTGGCGCTCACCGGCGACGAAGCCATTCCGGAACGCGGCGCCATTCTTGTTTCGGCCGAGCGTTTCCTTGCCGATCCTGAAGGAATTCTGGCGCGAGACAGCAAGGTCGGCGTGATCTGGCCGAACAATCGCGACCTCGATGATCTGGGGCGTTATCTGCCGCAACTCGCGGCGGTGGCACTGGTGTTTCCGACCTTCAAGGACGGCCGCGCCTATTCGCAGGCGCGGATCCTGCGCGAACGCTACGATTATCGCGGGGAACTGCGTGCGACCGGGCAGGTGCTGCGCGATCAGTTCGTGTTCATGCTGCGGGCCGGGTTCGATTCGTTCGATGTGAAGAAGGACAGTGATGCCGAAGCCTTCGCGGGTGTCGCGCAGCGCTATTCGGTATTCTATCAGCCGACCGGCGACGGGCGTATGACCGCGTTCCGTCGTCGTGTGACATTTGGCATTGCTGGAGCTTCGCTGTGACGTCGGCAAGCGCATCGTTTCTGTCTGATTCAAAACCTGCGGTGGATGAGGTTGCGGCGCAGGCCGCACGGCTGGATCGCGATCTGCAGCACGCGTCGCCTCACGACGTGATCTCGGCGGCGCTGAATGCTGTGGGGCGTGACCGGCTCGCACTGGTGTCGTCGTTCGGCTCGGAGTCCGCCGCGCTTCTCAAGTTTGTCGCCGATGTCGATTCTTCGATCCCGGTTGTGTTTCTCGATACCGGCTGGCTGTTCGAGGAAACGCTCAGCTATCGCGACACGCTCGCCGCCTTGCTCGGTCTCACCGATGTGCGGACCATCTATCCATCGAAGGAAAATCTCGATCGCGAGGATGCAGATCGCGATCTGTGGTTCTCTGACCCCGATCGCTGCTGCTTTCTGCGCAAGGTCGAGCCGCTGGCGCGCGCGCTTGAACCGTTCGGTGCCTGGCTCAACGGCCGCAAGCGTTTTCAGGGCGGCGACCGCGCCGCGATCCCGGTGGTCGAAGCCGATGGCGCACGGCTGAAATTCAATCCGCTGGCGAACGTCACGCAGGATGAATTGAAGGGGCTTTATGCGGCCATGAGCCTGCCCCCGCATCCCCTTGTCGCATCCGGCTTCGCCTCGATCGGATGTATGCCTTGCACCAGCAGGACGCAGCCCGGAGAGGACGCGCGCGCCGGCCGCTGGCGCGGCAAGGGCAAGACGGAATGCGGTATCCATGTCACGAAGACTTCGTAGGATGTTCGCATCGTCGCTGCTTCAACTATGAAATCGCGTTTCGTTGACTTGAATACGGTTCTTCCCGAGTTTCATGCGAGCCAACCGCGGCGATAATGCCGCCGGATGATATGGAGATCAGAATGGTTCGCCGTATTCTTTTTGTTATCGCGGGCGTGCTGTGGGCAAGTTCTGCCTTCGCTGCCGATGTGTCGTTGCTCAACGTGTCCTACGATCCGACGCGCGAGCTGTACGTCGATTTCAACAAGGCTTTCATTGCTGCCTACAAGAAGGAAACCGGCAAGACTGTCGAGATCAAGCAGTCGCATGGTGGATCGGGTTCTCAGGCGCGCTCGGTGATCGATGGCCTGCAGGCTGATGTCGTCACGCTCGCGCTCGCATATGACATCGATGCCATCGCCAACAAGGGGCTGATCGACAAGGAATGGCAGAAGCGGCTGCCGCAGAATTCCTCGCCCTATACCTCGACGATCGTATTCCTGGTGCGCAAGGGCAATCCCAAGGGCATCAAGGACTGGGATGATCTGATCAAGCCGGGCGTCAGCGTCATTACGCCGAATCCGAAAACGTCCGGCGGCGCGCGCTGGAATTATCTCGCGGCGTGGGGCTATGCGCTGAAGAAGTTCGGCTCGGCTGACAAGGCCAAGCAGTTCGTCGCCGACATCTACAAGAACGTGCCCGTGCTCGATACTGGCGCGCGGGGGTCGACAGTGACGTTCGTCGAGCGCGGTGTCGGCGACGTGTTGCTGGCATGGGAGAACGAGGCGTTCCTCGCGGTCAGGGAATTCGGCAAGGATAAGTTCGAGATCGTTGCGCCGTCGATTTCGATTCTTGCGGAACCGCCGCTCACAGTGGTCGACAAGGTCGTCGATAAGAAAGGCACCCGGGCGGTCGCCGATGCCTACCTGAAATACTGGTACACCAAGGAGGGTCAGGAGATCGCCGCCCGCAACTCCTACCGGCCACGAGACCCCGACGTGGCGAAGAAATTCGCCGCCGACTTTGCAAAGGTTGATCTTTTTACGATCGACGACGTGTTTGGCGGCTGGACCAAGGCCCAGAAGGAACACTTCGCCGAGGGCGGCGTTTTCGATCAGATCTACAAGAACTGATGCCGTGAGCTGAGGCAGGAGGCATCGTGAGCGGGGGAGCGAAGCGGAAGCGGACATTGCCAGGGTTTGGCCTCACCATGGGGCTGACCCTGACATGGCTATCCGTTTTGGTGTTGATCCCGCTCGCGGGCCTTTTCCTCAAGACGTTCGAACTGTCGTTTGATCAGTTCGTCGCCATTCTCTCCAGCCGCCGCACGCTCAATGCCTTGAGGATTTCCTTCGGGCTGGCGTTCGCGGCATCGCTGGTCAATCTGGTGATGGGGATGATCATCGTCTGGGCGCTGGTGCGTTATCGCTTCCCAGGACGCCGGATCTTCGATGCCATTGTCGATATTCCGTTCGCCCTGCCGACCGCAGTGGCGGGCGTCGCGCTCACGGCGCTGTTTGCACAGAAGGGCTGGCTCGGCGCGCCGCTCGCTGAACTCGGCATCAAGGTCGCGTTCACGCCGCTCGGCATTTTCGTTGCCATGATCTTCATCGGCTTTCCGTTCGTGGTGCGGACGGTGCAACCGGTGTTGCTCGATTTGGAGCCGGAGATCGAGGAGGCCGCGGCAAGCCTTGGCGCCAATCGCTGGCACGTGGTCACCAAGGTGATCCTGCCCAGCCTGACGCCGGCGATTCTCACCGGCTTCGCACTGGCGTTCGCGCGGGCTGTCGGAGAATACGGTTCGGTGATTTTCATTGCCGGCAATCTGCCGAATGTCTCGGAGATTGCCCCCTTGTTGATCGTGATCAGGTTGTCGGAATTCCGTTATGCCGACGCCACCGCCATCGCCGTCATCATGCTGATGGTCGCGTTCCTGATCATTCTTGCGATCAACCGCATCCAGCGCTGGTCTCAGACCCGTTCCCTGGCTGCTGCTCTCTGACCGGATGATGCAGATGAGTTTGTCCGTCGCCGATCAGGCCTGCATGAAGGATGCGCGCACCGAGCCGCGCGCCATCCGCTACGCGATCATCGGCATCGCGATCACGTTCCTGATCGTGTTCGTGGTGCTACCGCTGGTCGTGGTGTTCTCGCATGCCTTCGCCAAGGGTGTCGGCGAATATATCGCGGCGTTGTCCGACCCCGAGGCGCTGTCGGCTATCCGTCTGACGCTGTTGGTTGCTGTCATTTCGGTCAGCCTCAATCTCGCGTTCGGCGTTGCCGCTGCATGGGCAATCGCCAAGTTCGAATTTCCCGGCAAGACGCTGCTGATCACCCTGATCGATCTGCCGTTCTCGGTCAGTCCTGTCATCGCCGGTCTTGTGTTCGTGCTGCTGTTCGGTGCGCAGGGTTATTTCGGCAACTGGCTGAGTGAACACAATATCCGCATTCTGTTCGCGGTGCCGGGCATCGTGCTGGCGACAACTTTCGTGACGTTTCCGTTCGTTGCGCGCGAGCTCATTCCGCTGATGCAGGAGCAGGGCACCCAGGAGGAGGAGGCCGCGATTTCGCTCGGTGCCTCGGGCTTGCGCACGTTTTTCCGGGTCACGCTGCCGAACATCAAATGGGGTGTTCTCTACGGCGTCCTGTTGTGCAACGCGCGCGCCATGGGCGAGTTTGGCGCGGTCTCTGTGGTATCTGGTCACATCCGCGGCGAGACCAACACCATGCCGCTGCTGGTTGAAATCCTCTATAATGAATACCAGTTCGTGACCTCGTTCGCGATCGCGTCGTTGCTGGCGTTCCTCGCGCTGGTCACGCTGATTGTCAAAACCGTTCTCGAAAACCGACTCGAACAAGGGCGACTGCCAAGTGACGATTGAAGTTCGCAATATCGTGAAGAAGTTCGGGTCCTTCACGGCCCTCGACGGCGTTGATCTCAAGGTCGAGCGCGGCGAGCTGGTGGCCCTGCTTGGCCCGTCGGGGTCGGGCAAGACGTCGCTGTTGCGGATTATCGCCGGGCTCGATTGGCCGGACGACGGCAGCGTGAGTTTCGACGGCGAGAATGCGCTGTCGCGCGGTGCCAGCGAGCGTCATGTCGGTTTCGTCTTCCAGCACTATGCGCTGTTCCGGCACATGAGCGTGTTCGAGAACGTCGCGTTCGGCCTGCGGGTTCAGCCGCGCGCCATCCGCCCCAGCGAGGAGCGCATCCGCAAACGCGTCAAGGAATTGCTCGAACTGGTGCAGCTCGACTGGCTGGCCGATCGCTATCCCAATCAGTTGTCCGGCGGCCAGCGTCAGCGCATCGCGCTGGCACGGGCGCTCGCGATCGAGCCGCGCATTCTGCTGCTCGACGAGCCGTTCGGTGCGCTCGATGCCAAGGTGCGCAAGGAGTTGCGGCGTTGGCTGCGGCAGCTGCACGAGGAGATCCACGTCACCTCCATCTTCGTCACCCATGATCAGGAAGAGGCCTTGGAAGTGGCCAACCGGGTCGTGGTCATGGACAAAGGCAAGATCGAGCAGATCGGCACGCCTGGCGAAGTTTACGACAACCCGGCGACGGCGTTTGTTCATGGTTTTATCGGTGAATCGATCGTGCTGCCGGTGCAGGTCAATGATGGCCGGGTTCATCTCGGCGAACGGGTCTTGAATCTCAAGGCATGCGAAATGGCCTCGGGACCGTCGCGGCTGTTCATCCGGCGCCACGACATCGCGATTACCACCTCGGGCGGCGGCGAGCTCGAGGGGCATGTCAGGCGGGTCCGCGCCTTCGGACCGACGCAGCGGGCCGATGTCGCCCTTCAGGTCAATGGCGACGAGGTGCTGATCGAGATCGACGCGCCGCGCGACCGCGACCTTCAACCTGGCGAGACCATCAGCCTGCAGCCGCGACGCTATCGGATCTTCGCGGCCTGAGGTTCCTGGCTTTCTCCGCACGTTCTACCCATCGTTCACTTTTCAGCCACTGTTCCTGTGCAACAACGGTCCGTCATTGATTTGGGGAACGTGATGCTGCGTTTGGTGGGGGCCGTCGTCGGGCTGCTGTTGTTGATGAGCTGCGCGGGCAATTATGAGCCCTCGCCCGAGCAACCGGCGTTCTACAAGAGCATGGCCAGCGCCGAGGCGCGCGTTGACGGGCCGATGGCAGCCTCGATGATCTCCGGCTATCGCAAGAACAACGGCCTTGGCGCCGTGGTCCTCGATCCCGAATTGATGAAAGCCGCCGAGGCGCAATCGCAGGCGATGGCGAGCCGCAACAAGCTCGACCACAATGTCGCCGGGCCGCTGAAGAAGCGGATTGAAGCCTCCGGGTTCGATGCCTCGAAGGCTGTCGAGAATGTGTCGGCTGGCTATCACACGCTGGCCGAAGCGTTTTCGGGCTGGCGGGATTCACCGCCCCATCGCGCCAACATGCTGGCTGGCGGTGTCACCAAAATGGGCATCGCCACCGCCTATGCGCCGAATACCAAATACAAGGTGTTCTGGACCTTGATTTTGGCCACACCCGATCGGCCATAAAGCAGGATTGATCGCCCGTCGCTTTCCTGACATTGACGCTGCTGCCAGGTGCCGCCACGGTGATCCTGCGCGGCATCTGAAATCAGGAGTGAGTGGTGATGTTTTTGACAGGAAAAACGGCTGTGGTGACGGGCTCGACCAGTGGAATCGGGCTGGCTTATGCGCGCACGATGGCTGGGGCTGGAGCGAATGTCGTCATCAACGGCATGGGCGATGCCGCCGAGATCGAGAAGGAACGCGCTGCCATCGAGAGCGAGTTCAAGGTCAAGGCGATCTATTCGCCCGCCGACATGACCAAGCCGGCCGAAATCGCGGAGATGGTCGCGCTCGGTGAGAAAACCTTCGGTTCCGTCGATATTCTCATCAACAATGCCGGCATCCAGTTCGTTTCGCCGGTTGAGGAGTTCCCGCCGGAGAAGTGGGATGCGATCATCGCCATCAATCTGTCATCGGCGTTTCACGGTATTCGTGCCGCTGTTCCGGGCATGAAAAAGCGCGGCTGGGGCCGGATCATCAGCACGGCGTCTGCGCATTCGCTGGTCGCCTCACCGTTCAAGTCGGCCTACATCGCCGCCAAGCATGGCATCGCCGGCCTCACCAAGACGGTCGCGCTCGAACTCGCCACCTTCAAGATCACCTGCAATTGCATCAGCCCGGGGTACGTCTGGACGCCGCTGGTTGAGCGCCAGATTCCCGACACCATGAAGGCGCGCAACATGACCAAGGATCAGGTCATCAAGGACGTGTTGCTGGCGGCGCAGCCCACCAAGGAATTCGTCACCGCCGATCAGGTGGCATCGCTGGCGCTCTATCTGTGCAGCAACGAGGCGAGCCAGATTACCGGCGCGAACCTGTCGATGGACGGCGGCTGGACGGCCGCTTAGTCCGCAACTCGCGGCTTATGGCCGAATGCGAAGACGTGCAGGCCGAGCCGGCGTTTGGTGATCCAGAACAGCAACACGGTCTCGAACATGAGCGCAATGGAGGTTGCGGCGGCCGCGCCGTAACCGCCGAACTTCGGCACCAGCGCGATACAGAGCGCGAGATTCATCACAAATGCCAGCGCATAGGCCAGCGCGCAACTGTTCTGGTTACCGCTCATATTGAGCAACCGCTCCACCGGCCCGACCGCCGCGCGCGCGACCAACCCGATGGCGGCGACGAACATCATGCCGTAGCCGGCAGTGAACTGCGGGCCGAACAGCCACAGCAAGGGCTTGCCCACCGCCAGCAGCGCGGCGGTTGCGATCACCGATGGCCAGAACGTCCACTTGATCGCATGCGCGACGTAGGCAGAGAGGCGCTCGGTGTCGCCGGCCGTGTGATACTCGGTGAAACGATGTGCAGTGGTTGCCGACATCGCGTAGTGGATGAACGACACCAGCGCGAGCGTCTTCACCACGGCAAAGTAGATGCCGACCTCGTCCGGCGAGCGGAATTGCTGCAGCACCAGTACGTCGCTGTAGGACAGCAGCAGATAAAAGCCCTCGACCATCATGATCGGCAGCGAGACTTTCAGCCAGCTCGGAATGTCGTAAGCTTTCGGGCCGGGTGCGACGCTGTTGCGCAGGCGGCGATTGAGCACGATCATCTGGCCGATCATCGCGATCCATACCGCCGCGGCACTCGCGATCATCGCTGTGGTCGCATCGAGGCGCAGCCCGAGCGCGAACGCGCCGGCGGTAAGACCGATGATCAGAGACTGGCGCACGATGAATTGCGGCATCAAGCCAAGCCGCATCCAGTCGTGCGAACGCGCGAGGCCATCCTGGGTATTGGCCACCACGAAGGCAGGCAAGATCAGGCAGCCGATGTAGAGCGGGACGATCTCCTGCTCGCCGATGAACGGCGAGATGACCTTGATCACGACCATCAGCAAAACCGCGGCGATGATCGCAACCCAGAACACCATCCAGCGGCTGCCGGAAAGATAGCCGCGCAACAGCGACAGTTCGCCGCTCGCGCGATATTCGGGAATGATCTTCTGCGCGGAGACGGCGGTGCCGAAATCCATCAGGCTGCCGATCAGCATCACCCAGGTCCAGACATAGACGTAGGTGCCGTAGTCCGAGCCGCCCATCCATCGCGCGAGCAGGATCTGCGCGAAATAGGCGAGCGCGGCGCTGATCACGCGGATAATGAATACTGTGCCAGCGAGGCGGTTGGTCAGCGAAGCTTCGGCCGAACCGCCGAACAGCGTGCGCAGGCGTCCGGCCAAACCGGCACGTTGCGCTTTGGAGGCGCTGTCAGCTTCCATGAATGACACGATCGTTGGTCCCAGAACTCGGCACGATGCCGACTAGCAAGGATTCGTTAAGATTCGGTTGGATGGCAGCCATGGCGCCGCCTCCGAGGGAAAACAAGCGGCGCTATGGGCTTTTCCTTAGGCGCGTTATCTTCACGCGCACGCTTTAGCCGGCAAAACCGCCATCGGCAAGAAACGCGGCTTCCTCCGCTGTGGTCTTGCGACCGAGCACGATGTTGCGATGAGGAAAGCGGCCGAATTTTCGAATGATGTCGGCATGAAGCTCAGCCCACTTCAGGGTGTCGACGTCGCCGAGCGCACGGAACAGCGCGATCGAGCGTTCCTGATCGGCGACTTCCTCCGAGTGCTCGAACGGCAGATACATGAAGGCGCGCAGATCGGCATCGATACGCTGATCGACGCCTTTGCCGATTGCGCGGTTCGCGATCTCCCGTGCCTGCGGATCGGCGGAGAAGGCGCGCGGGTCGTTGCGGAACATGTTGCGCGAGAACTGGTCGAGCACGAGGATCAGCGCCAGCGTGCCTTCATCGCTGTCTTCCCACGCCGCAAGGTCGCCGGCGCGCGCCGCTTCCCATGTGGCGAGGAAGCGCGTGCGCAGGTCGTCATCGAACGCGGAGCTTTTAACGTACCAGCGCTCGGGGCCAGCCTCGCGCCAAAACGCGACAACATCGGCCGGTGAAACCGTCGAACCCTTCATCAGTCCGGCTGCGCGTCAGCTTGCGGCCGCGGCTGGCGCCGCCGGCTTCTCGTCGCGCAGCTCACGGCGCAGGATCTTGCCGACATTGGTCTTCGGCAGTTCGGTGCGGAATTCAACGTGCTTGGGGACCTTGTAGTTGGTGAGTTGGGTGGCTGCGAATTTGATGACGTCCTGCGCGGTGAGGTTGGGGTCCTTCTTCACCACGAACGCCTTGACCGCCTCGGTCGATTTCGCATCGGGAATACCGATCACCGCGCATTCGAGCACGCCCGGATGGCTCGCGATCACTTCCTCGACCTCGTTGGGATAAACGTTGAAGCCGGAAACCAGGATCATGTCCTTCTTGCGATCGACGATCTTGGTGTAACCGTCCTCGCTCATGATGCCGATGTCGCCGGTGCGGAAGTAACCGTCGGGCGTCATCACCTTGGCGGTCTCTTCGGGCCGGTTCCAGTAACCTGCCATCACCTGCGGACCCTTGGCGCAGATTTCGCCGGGCTGGCCGAGCGGCACTTCGTTGTTGTCGTCGTCGCGGATCGAGAGATAGGTCGAAGGCACCGGCAATCCGATCGAGCCGCTGAAGGCATCGGTATCGGCCGGATTGCAGGTCAGCGTCGGAGAGGTTTCCGACAGGCCGTAGCCTTCCGACAGCGCGCAGCCGGTGACCTGCAGCCATTTGTCGGCAACCGGTTTTTGCACCGCCATGCCGCCGCCGAACGAGGTCTTGAGCATCGAGAAGTCGATCTTCTCGAAGCCCGGCGTATGCAGCAGTCCGTTGTAGAGCGTATTGACCGCCGGGAAGCTGTTGACCTGGTACTTCATCAACTCCTTGACGAAGCCCGCCATATCGCGCGGGTTCGGAATCAACAGGTTGACGCCGCCGGCGCGCACCGCGAGCAGGAAGCACGCGGTCAGTGCGAAGATATGATAGAGCGGCAACGCACAGACGATGAACAGTTCATCGACATGCGGCGGCTTGCGCAGCGCCGGCTGCAGCCACGCGTCGTTCTGCAGGACGTTGGCGACGATGTTGCGGTGGAGCAGGGTCGCGCCCTTGGAAACGCCGGTGGTGCCGCCGGTGTACTGCAGGAAGGCGACGTCATCTTGCGTGAGGGCCGGCTTGCTCAGCTTCATCCGGCGGCCGGATGCGATCGCCTGGTTGAAATCAATGGTACCGCCGATCGAAAAGGCCGGGACCATCTTCTTCACGCGGCGGACGACGAAGTTGACGAGAATGCCCTTCAGTCCCAGCAGGTCGCCCATCGAGCCGACGATGACATGCTTGATCGATGTGTTGGCCCGCACCTTCTCCAGCACATGCGCGAAGTTCTCAAGGATGATGATGGCTTCGGCGCCGGAATCCTTGAGCTGGTGCTCGAGTTCGCGCGGCGTGTAGAGCGGATTGACGTTGACCACGGCGTAACCGGCCCGCAGCACTGCGGAGGTCGAGATCGGGTGCTGCAGGATGTTCGGCATCATGATGGCGACGCGCGCGCCCTTCTGCAGTCCCTTGCTTTGCAGGAAGGCGCCGAGCGCGGTCGACATCTCGTCGAGTTCGCCATAGGTGATCGCCTTGTCCATGCAGATGAAGGCGCGGCGATCGCGGAATTTCGTGAAGCTTTCCTCAAGCAATTCGACCAGCGACGAATATTGCGTTTCATCGATATCGGTAGGCACGCCTGCCGGATATTGCTTGAGCCAGATGCGGTCCATGATGTTTCCCCTCAGGGGTACTTCCCCTCAGCCAGTTTCCTGCGAACCCCTGTTCTTCAGGCAGGGTGTTCCGTTTCCTCAAGTATCGAGCGAAGCGGGAAGCAAGGCAAGCCGGTGCGTGGTAACGACGCAATAGAGTCAGTCAATAAACGGCGATAGTTGTGATCAGTTGCGCGGGGAAGCCGCGGTCTTTTGACCGGCCGCGGCACTGGTATTTTTATCGCTCTTGGTGCCCTTGGGCTTTGCGGCCGCAGGCTTCGGCGCGTTTGCGGCTGCGTTGGCAGGTTTTTGGCCATGCGCAGGCTTGGTGGTTGCAGGCTTGGCCGCGTGTTTGGTCTTGGAATCGTGCTTGGGCTCTGGCTTGGCAGCGGTTGCGGATTTCGCGCCTGGTTTGGTGTCGGATTTGCTATCGGACTTTGCATCCGGCTTCGCCGCGACTTTCGGACTGTGTCGCGCTTTCTTGCTCCGTCGTGCCTGGGCTTGAGCGGCCTGTTTTTCGCTTTCCGCTGCGTCAGCGGCCGCAATCGCGGCGCCGGTCTTGGTCGGGCCGGTATAAACGATCACCGGCTCTGCCGGAGCCGGAGGTGCGGCCAGCAGGTCGGACATTTTCACCGCAGGTGCCTGCAACCCGCCGGCCGCGAACATCGCCACCGGACTGGTCGAGCCTGATGCGCTGATCTCGACGTCGTCGTCCTCATCCTCGGCCGCAGGGCGCTTGCGCTTGGGGCCGCACATTTCCTCGCGCAGGTTCGGCGGTGAGGCATCGATCGGCGCCAGCGCTTCGACGGTGCCGAGCGATGGCTTCAGCCATGACAGCTTGTTGCCCTGGAAACCGCGCTCGAGCAGCTGCGCCGCCTTGAGCGAACGCTGTGCCGATGAAGATGCGCCGAGCACCACGGCGATCAGGTGCTTGTTGTTGCGTGTGGCGGAGGCCACGAGATTGAAGCCGGATGCACAGATGAATCCGGTCTTCATGCCGTCGGCGCCGGGATAGCGGCCGATCAGCTTGTTGAAATTGCGGGTGATGCGGCGGCCGAACTTGATCGCCGGAATGTGCACGAAATAGGAGTACTCCGGTAGGTCGCGGAAGATCGCGCGGGCGAGGATCGCGATGTCGCGCGCCGATGTGATCTGGCCGTCGGCGGGCAGGCCGTTCGGATTGACGTAGCTCGTCTGCGTCATGCCGAGACGCTGCGCGGCTTGGTTCATCTGGGCGGAGAAGCTGTCGATCGAGCCGCCGACGCCTTCCGCGAGCACGACGGCCATGTCGTTCGCCGACTTGACCATCATCATCTTCAGCGCGTTGTCGACGGTGACCTGCGTGCCGGGCGCAAAGCCCATCTTCGATGGCGCTTGCGCCGATGCGGTCGGCGATACCGTGAGAAGCGTATCGAGCGTGATGCGGCCCTGCTTCACTGCCGTCAAAGTGACGTAGGCCGTCATCAGCTTGGTGACCGACGCGGGGTACCATGGATAGGTGGCGTTCTCGGCTTGCAGAACCTTACCGGTGTCGGCTTCGATCAACAGCAGCGCTTCGGCGGACGCTGGACGTGGTGCTGCGAGCAGGCCCAGCGCCGTCATCGCGACGCCCAGAATGGCAGCGAAGCGGATGATCGGTGTCAGTCGGGGCGAAACGGAGAAAGCCACTATTCGTTTCCGGTCCTTGGAGGCGAGCCTGAAGGAAGCGTGTCGGAGTTCGGTGTCTGGGCGTTATACGAGCGGGGTCGCGATGCGAGCCGTGCGGTGCAATCAAGTGGCATCGCCAAAGCCTATACCGGCTTTGTGGCCCGGAACAGTGGCCCGCGCTTCAATCAGCCATGAAATGGGCCAAATTTCGACGATGCCCACACTCTCGTTCACGGTTTGGATGTTTCTATCGTCTCGGTGAGTGAGGGCAGGCGAGCGTCTGTGTCATGCTGAACCATGAACTGCGCCTTGGCGAGACCGGCGAAGTAGCCGCCCTTGTGGACCAATTCCTCGAAGGTTCCACTTTCGATCACCCGTCCGTTGTCGAACACCAGGATTCGCGTCGCGTTGCGGATCGTCGAGAGTCGATGCGCGATCACAAAGGTGGTGCGACCTTTCATCACCGTGTCGAGTGCGGCGTTGACCTTGGCTTCGGTCACGGCATCGAGTGCGCTGGTGGCTTCGTCGAGGATCAGGATCGGCGGATCCTTCAACAATGCGCGTGCGATCGACAGGCGCTGGCGTTCGCCGCCCGACAGCATCCGGCCGCGTTCGCCGGCGTTGGTCTCGAATTTCTGCTCGGCGCGTTCGATAAAGTCGAGCGCCTGCGCGCCCATGGCGGCCGCACGCATTTCTTCATCGGTGGCGTCGGGTTTGCCGACGCGCAAGTTCTCCGCGATCGAGCGATTGAATAGCAGTGCCTCCTGAAATACCACGCCGATGTTGCGGCGCAGTCCCGTCAGGGTGAAGGCGCGGATGTCCATGCCGTCGATCTTGATGGTGCCGGACTGAGGATCGAAGGCGCGGTGCAAGAGCGCGATCGCAGTGGACTTGCCGGCGCCGGTCGATCCGACCAGTGCGATGGTTTCGCCGGGAAGTACGGTGAAGGACAGGTCGGCGACGGCAGGGCGCTTGCCGTCATAGGAGAACGAGACGTCGTCGAATTCCACGAGGCCCTGCAACCGGCCGGGGTCGATGGCATCGGGACGGTCGCGCACCGCCGGCACTGCATCGAGCACGTCGAAGAACTCACGCAGTCGCGGCGCTTCCATGAACACGCTGTTGATGAAGCTGACGACCTGTTCGAGCTTCTGGATCAGCATCGTCGAGAAGCTGACGAACATCACGATCTCGCCGACGGTCGCAAGACCTTGGGCGTTGAGAGCGATGCCGACCACGAGGATCGCCAGAATGGTGATGGTGGTGGAGGCCCGGGTCATCACCGCGACCAGCGCCCACCACGACAGCACCGGCATCTGGACCGACAGCAGCTTGTCGGCGACCTTGCGCAATCCCTGCACCTCGGCATCGACGCGCACAAAGCTCTGCACCAGCGCGACATTGCCGAGCGCGTCGGAGGCGCGGGCGGCGAGATCGCCATAGTGCTCCTCGACCTCCATCTGCAGGCCGTAGGTCTTGCGCACCACGAGCGTCGTCAGCATCGTGAACACGACGCAGAGGATGAACAGCAGGATCGACAGCCGCCAGTTGATGTAGAGCGACAGCGGCAGCAGCACGAACAGCGACATGATCGCCGCGAAATTCTCGCGGAAGAAGCTGAGCCACAGCCGCCACAGCGCATCCGTTCCCTGCAGCATGACTTTCATCAGGCGGCCGGAATGGGTGCCGGTGTGGAAGGTCAGCGGCAATTGCATGATGTGGTCGAAATAGCTCGTCAGCACCGCCTGCCGCTGGCGATGGGCGAGACGATCGGCATGCAGCGCGACGGTCGCATTGCAGACGATGGTGAACAGTCCAAACCCGACCCAGGCCCCCAGAAGCGACCACGGCGAGGTGGTTGCTTCTGCCGTGTTGCTGCGAGAGAGCACATCGACGATGCGTCCGAATAGGACGGGTTCGGCGAACTGCGCCACCGCCAGCAGCAGGTTTGCCGCGGCGAGAATCCAGCCGAGCCGGGCCTCCTTGCCGAGCAGATCGAGGACACGGAGATAGAGGCGGACCAGGGCCATTCGCTCGCCGGTGATGCAGATGCGGATATCTTAATGTAGCCGAGGATGTGAGCCGAATATAGCCTCGGCCGGCGCGACGTCAGTTGATCTGCCGGGCGTTTTCGGGCGGCAGATAGCTCGCGTCGAAGATGTCGCTCAGGACGGGCGGTTTGCGAAACTTGTGGTCGTCCGCGATCGCGGTGACCGAGGCATCGAAGCGCGCCGCAGTGACCATGCCGATGCCGTTCTGTTTGACGTTCTCGGTCAGGATATTGTCGCGCAGAACGGTTTGCAGCCGCTCCAGTTCGAGATCGTCGGAGCCTCCGTTCATCTCGGTCATGACGCTTTTGATCGCGCGCGACGGATGTTTGATCGAGGTCCTGAGGCCAGCGATGGTGGCGCGGATGAAGGCCGTCACCGCCGCAGGATTCTCTGCCGCGAATTTTGGATTGACCACGAGGGCATAGCCGTAGGCCTCGCAGCCGTAGTCGGCGAAGCGCAACACCGCGAGGTCGTTGGCGGGTACGCCGCGGTCGCGCAGATTGACCGCCGACAGGAATGAGAACCCGCTCACCACATCGACCTGCCCGGCCGAGAGCAGCGGTTCGCGCACGGCCGCGCTGATCTTCTCGGTCTTCACCTTGTCGAACCGGATGCCGTTGTGTTTGGCGAGCCATGGCCACAGCCGCGCGGATGGATCGGTATCAACCAGTCCGATCGTCTTGCCTTCGAGCCGGGCGATGTTCTCGATGCCGCGGCTCTTGCGCCCGATCAGGGCATATGGCGCTGTATCGAACAGCACGAACACCGCCTTCACCGGCGGGGTCTTTTCATTGTCGCGCAGACGGATCAGCACATTGAGGTCGGCAAGACCGATATCGCTGGTCCCGGCGGCGACACGCCCGATGGTCTCTTTCGAGCCATTGGCGTTGTCGATGGTGACATTGAGGCCTTCGGTCGCGAACAGGCCTTTGTCGGCGGCGACCACGAAGGGAGCTGCCGCGCCGTCGATCGGCCGATCGAGGGTGAAGCGCACCGCGGTGACCGCCCGCGCCGGCTCGCCGCCCGCGCAGGCGAACATGATGATCAGGGCGATCAGCAGGCGGCCGACGGACGGTTTGAGGCTCAGGGTCATTGGACCGAAATGAACTGGACGCAGGCGGATTCTGACACGGACGATGTGGTTGCTTGATGACGCAACGGTCATCGCAAAGACCTGATTAGCAGGGATTGCCTTGATTTGGTCAACAATCGTCGGGGTTGCATTTTGGGGAAGGAACCCAAAGTAGGGATAAATGGTTTTCCTACCGACGAACCCGCATGGGCTGGGTCAACGAGAGGAACAGTGCGATGGATACAGTTTTGCTTTCCCGGGCCGGCAAGGGCGTTGCATTGGCAACGGCCACAGCCCTGTTTCTGACAGCGGCAGTGCCGCCGATGGCGCAAGCTCGCCCGGTTTCACAGCCGGCGCCCGTGGCGGCCGAGACCGGCACAGTGGCAAGCACCGCAACCGATATCAGTGCCCGCAAGCGCCATTCGCACCGGCGCCACTATCATCGCGGTAACGCTGCCGCCGGAGCGGCCTTCATGGGCCTTGCGCTTGGCGCCATGGGTGCGATCGTCGCTGAGCAGCGCCGCCGCGACTACTACCGGCATAACTACTATTACGGCGGCAATCCGTATTACGGCCGTCACTACTATGGCGGTCCGGCCTATTACGGTGGCCCGTACTACTACGGGTATTAAGCCCTATATCTCCGGATCGGACGGCAATCGCCGGGAGTGCTGTGCTCCCGGCGATTTTACTTTTCTGCGGGCGCAATTGAACCGGCGTTAACACGCTGGCGACAGCTTTAAAGTACGGTGACCTTATGAGTGATTCGCTGGAGCGGCTTTATCGGGCGATCATCGCGGCCAAGGACCTCGATCCTGCGGCCTCGCGCACTGCCCGCTTGCTCGAGCGCGGCCCTTCCAAGATGGCCAAGAAACTCGCCGAAGAGGCGATCGAGGTCGTGATCGACGCGGTCAACGGCAAGCGTGACGCCGTCATCCGCGAGAGTGCTGACCTGCTTTACAATCTGGCCGTGCTTTGGGCCGGCGCCGGTGTCCGCCCCCAGGATGTCTGGGCCGAGATGGATCGCCGCGAGCAGATGCTGGGCATCGCGGAAAAGCTGCCCAAATCGCCCGCGAACAAGAACTCGTCGCAATCGCCTGCTCTGGTCCCGAACGGCGACGCCGTTCCGCGCACGCCTCGGCGGCCAATTGTCGCGCTCCACGGCGGACGCGCGGGCAAACGCCGGTAATCCTTCCTGCCGCCCAACTGGCCCGCATGGACAAATCCGTGCGGGGATGGTTCATCCCGCTTCATGCTGAAACGTATCTACGACTGGTGCATCGCCGCCGCGGACAAGCCCTATGCCCTCTGGCTGATGGGAGCCGTGTCATTCGCGGAAAGTTCGTTCTTCCCGATTCCGCCGGACGTGATGCTGATCCCGATGTCGCTGGCGCGGCCACAGCGGGCATGGGTCTATGCGCTGGTCTGTACCGTCACCTCGGTTGCCGGCGGTGTCGTCGGCTATGCCATTGGCGCGCTGCTATACGACTCCGTCGGGCAGTGGCTGATCCAGCTCTACGGCTACGGTGACAAGGTCGAGGCGTTCCGCGCTTCTTATGCCGAATACGGCGCGTGGATCATTCTGCTGAAGGGCCTGACGCCGATCCCGTACAAGATCGTCACGATCACGTCAGGTTTCGCCGACTATAACCTCTGGCTGTTCATCCTGTTTTCGGTCATCGCGCGCGGTGGGCGTTTCTTCATCGTGGCGATCGTTCTCAATCGCTATGGCACCTGGATTCGCGAGCAGATCGAGGCGCGCCTTGGCTTGTGGGTCGCGCTCGGCACCGGTCTTCTGGTGATCGGTTTCGTCATCGCATTCCGGCTGTTCTAGTGTCCCGAATCCGAACCATTATACCGGCCGAATAGGCCTTTGCCCGCCCCAACGGTCGCGCTATCCTTCCATATGTCTTATCGCGCGGGCGTTTTGCGCATGGAGAGACGATTGCGCACGGTCATGTCGGGGACGTTGGTGTTGCTGCTGGGATGGAGCGGCGCTGCATTGTCCCAGGCTCCCCAGCAACAGCTGGCGCCGACCCAAGGCTCGCCTGCGCCGCAAGTGCAGCCCATGCCGGCCGCGCCGCCGGTCGACCCGCTGCCGCGTAGCAATCCCGGTCTGGTTGAAGAACTCGGCAAGCTGCTGCGCAATTCGGCGACCAGCCTGTCGTCCACGCTGAAGGACTCGCGCGAAGCCATCGAGGATCTGAATACGCGGGCACGCGACGCCACTGAGGATTTGCCGCGTCTCGGTCCGCAGACGGTGGTGCATGGGCGCAGGGTGTGCCCGCTCGCCGCCAATGGCGCACCCGATTGCAAGACCGCATCGAATGAGTTGTGCAAGTCCAAGGGTTACAAAGATGGCAAGAGCGTCGACATCGAGTCCGCGGAGAAGTGTTCGGCCAAAGTCTATCTCTCCGGCCGCACCGGCGCGCCCGGCGAGTGCCGGACGGAGAATTACGTGACCAGCGCGGTGTGCCAGTAACCGGCTTTCATCGCGCGCGGCCCTCATGCTTCCGAAGCAATTGCTTTCCGCATGAAAGTTCTGGCATCGTCCCGGCGGTTTGCGGGATGCAAAATCAAATTCCGCACAGTGAAATTATCTGATGCTGCACGGTGGCAGCCCGATCCCGCTATGCCTGACGCAGGCCGGGGTCAGCAGCCACTGTCCGATGATTGAGGAAAAGGATTCCCGGATGTCTATGCCTGCCTTGTTCAAGGGTCGTCTCTCTATCCCGGTGATCGGCGCACCGCTGTTCATCGTGTCGGGCCCCGACCTGGTGATCGCCCAATGCAAGGCGGGAGTGGTTGGTTCGTTTCCGGCGTTGAACGCGCGCCCTGCGGCGCTGCTCGATGAATGGCTGCACCGGATCAAGGAAGAACTCGCGGCCTACGACAAGGCGCATCCCGAGCGTCCGTCGGCGCCGTTCGCGGTCAACCAGATCGTACACAAGTCGAACAATCGTCTCGAAGCCGATCTTGCGGTTTGCGAAAAGCATCGCGTGCCGATGGTGATCACCTCGCTCGGTGCTCGTGAGGAATTGAACCAGGCCGTGCACGGCTGGGGCGGCATCACGTTCCACGATGTCATCAACCAGAAGTTCGCGCACAAAGCGGTCGAGAAGGGCGCAGACGGTCTCGTGCTGGTGGCGGCCGGCGCCGGTGGCCATGCCGGCTCGCTGTCGCCGTTCGCCTTCGTTGCCGAAACGCGGCGCTGGTTTGATGGTCCGATCGCCTTGTCGGGCGCGATAGGGAATGGTCGTGCGATCCGCGCTGCGCGCGCGCTGGGTGCCGACTTCGCCTATCTTGGTTCGGCCTTCATCGCCACCGAGGAAGCCAACGCGGTCGATGGCTATAAGCAGATGATCACGGCGTCCGGCGCAGAAGACATCGTCTATTCCAATCTTTTCACCGGCGTGCACGGCAACTACCTGAAGAAGTCGATCGTGGCGGCCGGCATGGACCCCGATAATCTTCCGGTGTCCGACCCGTCCAAAATGAACTTCGGCACCGACGCGAATGGCGAGCGGGCCAAGCCGAAGGCATGGAAGGAAATCTGGGGCAGCGGACAGGGCGTCGGCAGCGTCGACAAGGTCGTGCCGGCTGCCGACCTGATCGCACGCCTCAAGACGGAATACGATCAGGCGATCGATCCGCCGTTGTGAGGTGCGGGCCGATGGATGCTGTTTCTCAATCCGCCGCGGAGGCGGTTTTCCGTGTCGAAGGCAAGCGTGTCTTCACCTCCGAGCATGCTACCGGGCCGTGGGATCCGCGCATGCAGCACGGCGGCGCGCCGTCCGCGCTGGTGACGTGGGCGGCCGAAACGCTGCCGACGCCGTGTCCGATGCGTATCGCCCGGATCAGCGTCGATCTGATGCGGCCGGTGCCGATCGCCGAACTCAACCTTGAAAGCGAAATCATCCGCGAAGGGCGCAAGATCCAGCTTTGCGTCATTCGCCTGCTCGCGGACGGTGTCGAGGTTGTTCGCGCGTCGGTGCTCAAGGTGCGCAAGCAGGACGTGACGTTGCCGAATGGCATCGAGGCCGAAAAGCCACTCGACGTCGCGGGACCCGATCAGGGGCGTGAGGAACATCCCGGCGGCAACAAGTTCATGGCCGGCATTACAATTCACGCCGTGCAGGGCGGCTTCATGACGCCGGTGCCAAGCGCGATCTGGTTTCGATGTCATCGCCCGATTGTCGAAGGCGCGCCGCTGTCCCAGGCGGTGCGGGTCGCGGCGGCGTCCGATTGCAGCAATGCGGTGTCGTCGGTACTCGATTTCCGCAAATGGCTGTTCATCAACGCCGATCTCACCATCCATATGGCTCGCGAGCCGGTCGGCGAATGGATCCTGCTCAATGGCGAGATGACGCTGGGACCGGATGGCGGCGGCATCGCGGTGTCACGCCTCGCCGACATGCAGGGCTATTTCGGCCGCGCCGTGCAAAGCCTGGTGATCGAGCCGCGCTGAGCGACAGCGTTTTCGAGCGAAGTGGTTACCGGTTCGCGTGAAGAAAACGCGTCAAAAAGAGCTAGAGTCGTCTACGCTTCTATGAAACGGTGAACGACTCTGGCATCGCGCGATAGTTTCAGATGTTGCAGGTTATTGGACAGTTCACCTGGCGGCACGCGCTGTTCTCGGCAAAAACCTTCTTTGCCGCGATGCTGGCGCTGTACATCGCCTTCCGCCTCAACCTGTCGCAGCCGAGCTGGTGCGTGACCACGGTCTACATCGTGTCGCAGCCGCTTGCCGGCATGGTGCTCGCCAAGTCGCTGTATCGCGTGCTCGGCACGCTAATCGGTGCGGTGATGTCGCTGGTGTTCGTCGCGCTGTTCTCGAACTCGCCGGAACTGTTTTGCCTCGTCCTGGCGCTATGGATCGGCGCGGGAACGTCGGTCTCGATCTATCTGCGCGATGCGCCGCAGGCTTACGTGGGCATGCTGGCTGGCTATTCGGCGGCGATCATCGGCTTGCCGGCGGCGCTGGAGCCGCACCTCGCCTTCGATTTCGCGGTCGCGCGTTGTCTCGAGATCATGCTCGGCATCGCGTGCGGCACGCTCGTTCATCACGTGGTGTTTCCGCAGCGCGCGGGCGACGCCTTGCGCAAGGCGATCGGAACGACGCTGCCGGCGATGGCGCGTTGGGCCGGCGATGCCCTGCGCGGGCAGGAGGGCGAGGCGAAGGGACTGATCGACCGCCGCCAGATCATCGCCGCGGTGGTGTCGCTCGATTCGATGCGGGTGTTCGCTGCGCTTGACACCCCGGCGATCAGGGCCATCGACGCGGTGGTTCGCCAGTTCGAGGGAAGGCTGTTGTCCCTGCTGGCCCTGCTGGTGTCGGTCTATGATCGCTTCGCGATCCTGCAGCGGACCCGGCCGGCGGTTGCCGACGACCTGCGTCCGCTTCTCGAAAGCGCGGCCGCCCATATCGCCGAATCCGCCAATGCCGCGACGGCGGCACAATCGCGCGAGGAAACCGAACAGGAAGCGCTGCTGGCCAGACGCATCGACGCACGGCTCCCGCCGCCGCAGGCGCTTCGCAGTGATCCGGACTCTTTTCTCGTGCGCAGCATTCTTCTGCGGCTGCGTGACGTGGTGACGATGTGGCAGGAGGCTGTTTTCCTTCGCGCCCATATCCAGACCGGCACGTATCTGCCGGCGAGCGGCGCGCCCGCGTTTCGTCCCTATCGCGATGTGATGTTCGCGCTGATCGGTGGCGCCATCTCGGCGATCACTGTGCTGGCGGCAAGCGCATTCTGGATCTTCACCGCGTGGCCGAACGGCACCATGGCCGTGACCTTCGCCGGGATCATGTGCGCGATCATGGGCGGGCGGGACGATCCTGCGTCGGCTGCGATCGTGTTCCTGAAAATGCTGATCGTCAGCACGGTGTTTGCCGGCTTTTATCTGTTCCTGGTGCTGCCGCCGCTGACGACATTCCCGGCGCTGGTGGTGGCGCTGGCGCCGTTCTTTCTGGTGTGCGGGCTGTTTCTCGCCATACCCGCCACCATTCCCTACGCCTTGCCGATCGTCATGAACGCCAGCGCGCTCATCGGCATCTCGAATTCGATGTCCTATGATTTCGCGGTTTTCGCCAACAATTTCGCGGGCTATGTCGTCGGCATCTGGATCGGCGCTGCCGCGTTGCGCCTGCTGCGCCCGCTGAGCACCGAATGGGCGGTGCAACGTCTCACGCGCGGCATCATGGCTGACCTCGCCCGGATGGCCGACGCGCCGCTGACCGAGCCGCGCTCTGCGTTCGAGAGCCGGATGTTCGATCGTATCAACGCGTTGCTGATGCGGCTGGATCCAATGATCGCGCCGCAGCGGCTTGCGATGCAGGGCGGCCTCGCCAGCCTGCGTGTCGGTCTCAATATCCTCGCGCTGAGAGGCTATCGTCCGCTGTTGCCGCAGGCGGCGGTGTTACCGGTCGAGCGCGCGCTCAGGGTCCTCGCCGATCATTTTGCACGCGCCGCGCAGCGCAGGGACGCGCGCTCGCCGCTCGCCGTGCTGCGGGCGGTGCGGGGCCGCCTTCTGTCGCTTGAGGAAAGCGCGTTGCTGACGACCGTCATCGAAGCGCTCTATAGTATCGAGATGACCTTGGCGCAGCATCCCGGCTTCTTCGGATTGCCGACCGACCCGATAGTCGCCGCAGCAGCGCAACCGGTGACGGCATGATCAAGGAAATCAACATCGATGGCGTGTTCCTGCCGCCGCTGCTTGGCTATCTCGCTGGCGCCGCAGTGGCCTGGTACGTGGTGCGCTACCTGCTTGGCCGCTTTGGCGCCTACCGGTTCATCTGGCATCCACCCCTGTTCAATACGGCGCTGTACGTGATCCTGCTCAGCGCCTTCGTCGTCGCGACCCTTTGATAGCTGCGAGAGTTTCACGCCATGCCGAAAGTCAGTTCCTGGGTCCGTATTCTGGTCACGGTGGTGGCGGTGGTGATCGCAGGCATTGCCGGCTGGTATCTGTGGCGCACCTACGAGGAAAGCCCGTGGACGCGCGACGGGCGGGTGCGCGCCAACGTGGTGATGGTCGCGCCGGATGTCGCCGGCGCGGTGGTCGATATCCGGGTCAAGGACAATCAGGAAGTCCGGATCGGTGATGTGCTCTTCACCATCGATCCCGCGCGTTACAAGCTGGCCCTCGCGTCGGCCGAAGCCGCGGTGGCGGGCGCCAGGAGCGTGCTCGACCAGCGCAGCGAGGAGCAGGCAAGGCGCGAACATCTGAGCTCTGCCTCGATTTCAGAGGAAGCGCTCAATCAGGCGCGCAGCCTCACTCTCGCGGCGCAATCGGCCTACGATCAGGCCGTCGCCGCGCTCGGGGTGGCCAAACTCAACCTCGCGCGCACCGAGGTGCGTTCGCCGGTCAACGGCCACGTTACCAACCTCCTGGTCGATCGCGGCGACTACGCCAGCGCGGGACACGCGATGCTCGCAGTGGTGGACAGCGATTCGTTCTATGTCGCGGGCTACTTCGAGGAGACCAAGCTTCGCCATATCAACAAGGGCGACAAGGTCTCGATCCGGTTGATGGGTTATGACACCCCGCTCGAAGGCCATGTCGCGGGTATCGCGCGGGCCATTACCGACCGTGACAACGTGCTGGGCAGCGACCTCATCGCCAACGTCAACCCGACCTTCAACTGGGTGAGGCTGGCCCAGCGCATTCCGGTGCGGATTTCGATCGATACGATTCCCAAGGGCGTCACGCTTAGCGCTGGCATGACGGCGACTGTCGTGGTCACCGACCCCGACAATGCCAGCCGTGTGAAACAGCCGGCCCGGTAGCGGACTCGGCTGGATACATGCGCCGTGCTCTTTGGCAGGCGGGATACTGTATGACTACGCGGCCGATGTGGGCTGCAGGGCCCCCGCGGATTCGACGGTGTTGTGCAGGTGCTTCACCAGCGCATCGTCGAGGTTGAGTCTCGCTGCCAGCATCGCCAGGTAGCCGCGCTCCGCCGCGTTATCGACATCGATGGCGAGAAGAGACGCGGTATAGATGCTCGCCGCTTCTTCCGGCGTCCGTCCGCCGCGTGCGACGGCCTCGATGTTGAGCGGCTTACGCAACTCATCAAGAACGAAGTTCCGGGCATCCGGATTGAGCGGCATCTTCTCCATTTCGGAGAATATCGCTGCCTGCTCCTTGTTGTCCACATGTCCGTCAGCCTTGGCTGCGGCGATCATGGCGCGCAGCAGACTGCGCGCCAGCGTTTGTTGGTCTGCGGGCGCAGCCGGCGCGAACGGCGTATCCGATGGAGGCGGAAGAAACTGTGTGGGCGCAGCAGGTGAGGATGCGCGATTAGCCTGGTAGTTCTGATAAGCGCGGTAAGCCAAGGCACCGACGACAGCCATGCCGCCATACTGCAAAACGTTGCCGGTTAGCTTGCGTCCCTGCTTGGAGCCAAGCAACAGCGCAGCTAGCCCGCCAGCGACCGCGCCGCCACCGAGGCCGCCCAAGCCGTTGAACTGGCCGAGCATGTCGTTCAATCCGCCGCCGCGCTGCGCACCGGGCTGGGATTGTCCGCCGCCCAGGAACTGGTCGAGGAGATTCTTTGCATCAAACATCGTCGCTGTGACTCCATGTGTTGAGCCGAACTAGTCGTCGAATGTGAGTGGCAAAAGGTCTGATGCTGCGGCCAAGTGACACAACAAGTGACACAAGTCGTGTGAGGCGAGCGCCGTTTCGATCGATCCCGAGTTGATGATGCGAATGCTGATCGTCGGCGTTTGCATTATATCTGCGAGCGACGGTCATCTCTTCGAAACAATAATCGCGCGACGCCTGAGCGGGAACGGTCGGCGCGAAGACTCCCAAAGGAGGCTGTCAGGACATTTCGAGATGCAGGTGAATGGTGCCCCTGGCCGGCAGTCACCTATTTCCTTAACTATCCGAATTTATGGCGATTTTAGTCACGGATTGCTGCCGATACCAGCAGAAATACCAGCAAGCTGAGACGCGCGGTACTCGCTGGCAAAAAATAAGCCAGCAGGCTCCCCGGCAGCAGGCGCGCCCCATGCCGTTCTGGTCTCCACAAGCGCCACGACCGGAATCGAACCCGGCTCCGACTCGAATCCCGATAGGATCGCCCAAACTTGATATCGCGAGGTCAAGGGAGCGCCTTGTCATGCGTAGTCTTTACACTTTGCCCCACGATGCCGAGCGAGATACGTACCTCGTGTTGAACGACTTCGGGGCGAGTCGGTTGCGCCTGGCCAGACCAACACTGAAAGCGCCGGCAGCGACCACTACGCCCGCGGCTTCCGCTCGATCGCCTCGACCCTGCTTAACGATGAGGGCACGTCGGCAACCGGAAAGCAGAAAGCCGCCGTGCGCCTCCGTTTGGCGTTTGCGTGATAGTGGTAATGAAATCATGACCGCAGGATCATGCCATGGCTGATGTGCCGAAGCTCGTCGAGGAATTGTGGAGCTTAACGCTGCTCGAAGCTATAGAACTCGCCGAGATTCTGAAGAAGAAGTGGCGACCGCCGGAGGTATCTCTAGCCGATATAAAGCGCTATCTTCCGCATTGGCCCGATGCAGTCATTGAACTGTGGCTGTTCTACCTCGCAAACCGCAGCGCTGGCGATACGGGTTGGCCGCCGCCGGAGCCGCTCGGCAATCACGCATGGGCAGCCATCCTTGGATACAGGCCCCTTTCATGGTGGCGAGAGGTTAGCTGGAAGCGCGAAACGACTGACTGTGGCTTTGCAAATCTCTGCCAGGGTACGAAGGTCATTGTGGCGCAGATATTGATGGAGAAAGCAAGCGGCACCATTGATGAGGAGACCGGGAGGCGATTCAAGAGGGGGGCCGATTACCTGATGAAGAATGGCGTCTTCGAAAAGCCGCTAGTTGCGATAAGGCTTCCCGATGGCTTGAGCATCCTCGACGGTAATCACCGGATAAGCGCATTCTGTGGCCTGCAAGAAACCCCCGCCGAATTACTGGAGCCGCGCGGTTTAAAGAAGCCGGCGCCCGAACAAGACCTATAGATTGGGACGCACAGCGGCGGCGAAGTGCCGCTGGATTATCTGCCTAGCCTTTAGGCCGCGCCGTCTACCGCTTTGATGCCGAGCTTGCCGAGTTCATCGCGGAGGAAATCGAGGTCGCAGCCGGGGCCGGGAAAAACCTCCGTGATCGTGCCATCTGTCATGGCCTTTCGATAATCAAAGCCGAGTTCGAGTCCGGGGGCAAATTCCATTTTCGTGCCATCGGCCAAGACAAAATGTCCCATGCCAATCGCCGAAAGCGAAATACGCAACTCGCGCTCATCAGCATAGCTCTTGTCCTTGACGTAGGTGTAGCGGATCGGATTGGGCATCCGATCGATATTTTCCCGCACCTCTTCCCACGACAAATAATCGACGATTCCGTAGTTTACGGAGAATATCTGCTTGCAGGCGTTTCCCCGGTACAGCAGTCCATTCCTGACGCTCATGATCTCATTGATGACGGCACGCAGCTTCGCGAAATCGAAAGCGATGCCGACTTTACCATGTGCGCTGCCGTTCCCGTACTCGTGCCAGATGTAGTCGGAGTTCTCCAGCGAGAAGCAGCACGCATAGGTCCGGTTTCGGCAGCGGTCATAATAGTCCGCCCCAGAGAAATCGGGTGCCCTTTCGAACTTGGCGGCCTCATTGGCGGCGCGATCTTGTTGCAACTGCTCACCGTCATGCCCGTCGGCATTCCGGAAGTCCTTGTAGCTATCGACCCGGTTGAAATAGAGGTATCCGCCGCTCACCGACCGGAGCAGGTTCTCAATCGTCATGATTTTGTAAAGCTGTTGCCCGTCCGGCGGTGCGGTCAGCGTTCCGGCGTGCGGTTCGATGGCCCCCAGCGCGGGGTCGAACGGAGCATTATCGGTGTTTTCGGTCATGGCAGCAGTGTGAGGACTTAGCGGCTGCGCAGATCGGCGGCCTAGCTTGCTCTCGTTTCGACCCTCGGCAGCGAAGCATGATATTCATCTATGCTGTTGAGATCAATCATGGTCTTGCCCCCCATCTTGTAGGCCCTGATCCTCTCGTGGGCGATCAGCTCATAAGCTTTAGTTCTTCCAAATTTGCCATAGCGGCAACCATCCTTGAACTCGACGAGCCGGCGCCGCTTGTTGTTATCACTCTCAACCATGAGTCCCTGCAAGCGCTTCGATGATCCCCCGATAAGATCAAAACCGCGCTGAGTGAGATGCGCATATCCATGGCGCGACGCTGTCGGTGCGGGCTCGCCAGAAGACCTACCGTTGTGGTGGCTGACGAGATTCCTGCTGACCCGTTTCGGCGCCATCTACGCGTAACCCAATTGCCATGCATCGATCTAAATTGTCTACGATGCCAAACAAAGGGTCCCCTGATGCCGCCCCCAAGTCCAGAGTGCTGTAGCGTGCAAATCGGATGGACGAGGAAGCGCGGCTCGCGGACGCTTGTATTGTCACCTAGTGCTTTTGACGTGAGAGGTTGCGCTGCATGCTGTGGAACAGGCCTGTGCTGCCAACTGCTCGAAGTTTGATATCGGGGACCTGCTCGCCGGAAATGGAAGGCTACAAGCGGTTGCGATCGAGACGCTTGCCTAACTCTCTCAAACTGGCATCGCGGTGAACTACGCGGAACCAGCCATCGGCTGTGTTTCCAAGAGGCTCCACCATGGCAGCGCCCAAGGTGCGCATGGGGCGTCCATCGACGTAGAGTTCGACACGGAGCATGCCCTGATCCGATGCCATTTGGGCTAACAATGTGATCTGGCCGGTCCGAGCGGTGATCCCTTCTCCGGAAGGATCGATTTCCTCGATTGTGAGGATCCCGTGATCGGCAGGACCGCGTACTACGAGGTGTATTCCCGATTGCATCTCTGAATGTCGTTTAGACGGCCGTCCCATTTCGCCGAACGTAAGGTGTGTCGTGACGGACCGAAGGTGAGGTTGCTGTTCCAACGCTTCACGCGCGCGATCGAATGTGTCGGTGGCCGCGTAGAGGTACCGCGCACTATGAACCGTTTGCTGATGATTGAGGAACAGGACCGCATCTTCATCAATATCGATCGGATTGCCGGACCTGAGGCCGTCTCTGTATCGGAACACTCGCTCCTTTTGATCTGCCTCGAGACTCGCTTGTTCAGCGAACTCATAGCGCTTCACAATTGTCGGGCAGTGCAAGGCAATCATAATCTCTGGTGAGATCGGCAGGACGACTAGTATGCCGTGCGAAGTAAGTCCGAGTTCCCCATAGGGAAAAGCATTCATCACTGCGGTGGGATGATCAGAGATTATGAACCGATGGTCCCCGTTTGCTCGGTATAAGGCGGGATACAGGCGCAGAAGCGCGACGACCTGCTCGCTGCGATCAAGGAATGTCCGTACTGCGCCGAGGCGCAGTGCTGCATCGGGGGGCGTCGCCATGGTCGGATTCTGATCCGGATCGTAGCCGAGCTGCCGTGTGATCTCCCGAAGACGATCAGCGAGGTGCGCCCGCGTGGTTCGACTGAAATGCGTGCGAAGCATCTGGGTGGCGAACAAGTCGGCCAAAGCAAGCCGATCATCCTCGGATAGCCAGGCTAGCGATTTGCGCGAGAGGATCTCCGCAATAAGCAAAGCCGACCGGGTGTCGACTTCCTGGAACAGATCTTCGAAGTTCCACTTGCTGGCGCCGAGACTGATGGTGTTGAAGTCGTTCTCTGAGCCAGCGTTGAGGATCGAAGTTCGGAATGATCGATCCGTTTGTTTGTCGAGCACATAGAGAAAACGGCGCTCCGCGTCCGCAGAGAAATTTCGAAGCTGCGCCTGTGGTACGAAGTGGTGCTTTTTAGAAGGCCGGTTCATTGTCTCTATGCGGTGTATTGACACAGAACATCCGAGTTCCTATCGACGCGAACGTTTCGTAGGTAGCAGCTCACTACACCGCTGCCGGGTAGCATCATCAACCGTGAACTCCTCCGGCGATTTACCACCTAATTCCCGCCTCCTGCCTCGCATCCATAAATTAGCTCGCTCGTCGTCGTAATACCGGGATTGGGCGAGCGCGGCGAGCTCCGCCACGGCTTTTGCCTTCCGCTCGCTTGCTCGATGCTGAACCTCAATCTCTCTTGCTCGGTAATGGAGCGCGCGGACCGCATCCTCGTGACCAGCTTCGCTATCCAAAGCGACCTCGATGGGAGGGCGTCCCCCAGTGTTAGAGTTTGTCGTCACGAGCCAGAGTTCCGCTTCTCTCCCGATCTGTCGAAGCGCGCGATGCTGCAGATCGGCGACGCGGGCAGCTTTATCTGCCTCGATTTTCGCTTGATTGGCGCGTTGACGTTCGGCTTCTTCTGCATGCTTGCGCTCAAGTGCGCGCGCCAGGGCGCCGTGGTAGGGAAGCCCAAAAAGGTCTAAGCGTTCTCGCGGCGAGAACCGGATTTGCGTCGCGATATTATCCAGGTCGTTCGTGAGCGATCGCCACTTCGTTTCATCGAAGTCGATCGCATCACGAGGTGAATGGCCGCGTTCCGGGAGCATTGAACTCCACCATTGTTCAAATACGAAAGCAGCGGTCTCATCCGCTGGAAGAGTGGCAATCAGCTCCTCAACTAATTGACGGAGCTCGCGCGTACGCTTGACCGGTCGCGCGCGGAGCTCGCGCGCCTTATCGATCCGTGCCTGTAGCGTATGTGAGGGCCGCCAAATCTCAGTCGGATCCGAATGAACGAAGCCAAGGCGCTCGAGTTGCGTTAGATATGCTTCGACGGCCTGGAAGGGGGAGTTGAACGGAATCCCGGCCGCTCGCACCCCACATACGATTTCGTCCGAAATGTCAGCAAACGATGAGTCGAGCCATCGTCTGCTTCGGAGTGCCGCGAGCCCATTTCGAGTTCGGAAAGGCGTTTTCGTTGGAGCGAGCAATGCTTCCAGAATAGCCGCTTGCCATTCCGCAACGGCCACTGTGAAGCAACCAGCCCCATATACCGGCAGATTGATGAGGTCGGCGAGGCCGTTTTTCCGGGCCGAAGATTCGCATGCCCCGCTTCCCGGGGATTCTGACGGTGAACGATGGCGATAGGAGCCGCGGTAATTTTCGATTTGCGTCCGCCTCTCCTCTGCTCGCTGTAGCGCTCTCACTTCGAGGCGTGCGCGCGCTTCACGTTCCCGCGGATTGTGCAGCCATGTTCGCGGCGCGTCGTAAAGTATCCGGTCTCCGATCTCGCTGAGCTTGTGGTCGCGGTACTGGGAGAGGTCGATCTCGATTGCGCCGACATCCATCGCTTGGATCCGGGCGATTTTTATTGAGTCGCACGGATGAGTGACCTTGAATTCTACGATGAGCCTGCGATCGCGTAAGAGCAGCACGACGTCGGGAACGATCTGCCCATCTTTGGTTTCTAGGATCGCTCGATCGAAAGTACGCTTCGCCGCCCGGACAACAACTTCGCGATCCTTCTGCTCCTCCACGACCTGCGCTGGCAAAGTAATTTCCAGGCGCTCATCCAAAATGAGTTTCGCAAACTTATGCAGGGCCGTCTCGCCGGCGGACGCGCATGACCGGCCATCTTGCTGAGCATTGTGCGCAAAATGGTGGGCCTGCACATCTCCCTTTTTCGCAACCATCCGCCTTCCGCAGCCGGGACAGACGCAGTTGCAGGCGAGCCCGGAGGGCACCTCGCCAATATGCAGGAGTCGACCATCGGCAGATTCGGCGACGAAAGCGCCGCCTTGCTCCGTACAGGCAAACAGTTCTCTCAGGCGTATAGACATCGTCCGGCTGCTCCCTGGCCGGTATCGCCAGGTGGAGTGTCAGCGCCACTCCATCCATCGTGCTACCCGTGATAGGTTTTCCAAGAATAGATCGAGGTATGCTTCACTGCCCAATGCGAACCCTGCTTTAAGCAGTTGTTGCCTGGTAGGAGTTGATTTCAGCTCGTGTTCTATTGAGCGTCGCCCCTCGCTTCGCCAGCCGATGCGACCGACAGACATCCTAGCCTTCCTGTCGCCGTTCTCCAGTTGATCCTTCAGTGCCCTTTCACTGTTCTCTTCAAGGTGGACCAACGCCCCCAGCGCCTCAAAACGATCGAACAGCAGAGCATTGTCTGTGGGGACGCCCAAAAACGCCGTGCCCCACTCGAAGGATACGTCGAATAGATGGTCGCTGAGTGGTGTTTTTCGGCGGTTGTTGCCTGTCGTGAAACCTTCAACGTTATTCCAGAGATTGTCGTCTGACCCCCTCCAGTCCCACAGGAAGAGCGAATTCACGAGACGTTTTGGGTCCCGCTCGTCCCTAGGCATCGAGAGAGAAAACAGGTCATGCAAGGTCTTCCAACGCTCTGCTCTCGCAAGTCCGAGCCCATATGCAGTCATGAGCAGAACGGCCGGATACGTCCTTAGATCAAGCCATATATTCAGGCCGCTGCCCACCTTGTTCGCCCTGGCAACGACGCCGCGGATCGTATCGGCAATGAGTGCAAGCTCGGCGTCATCCCCCCATCGTCCGAGAACACCAAAGGCTTTCGCGAGCGGCTCGGTAGTGGCCTCATAGAGTTTAAGGCGTCGGCGGAATTCCTCAACGGACCACACACCCTGCGGAGAGAGCTCCTTCGCGTCGAGGCGGTCGAAAAGCTTGTTAACTTCCTGTGTGATGACTTCATCGAGTCGAATGCGAAATTCCGGCCTCGCAACGTACCGCTTGATAGAGCCGACGAGGATATCAATCGTCAGCGGACTCTGCTTCCGAGTCTCGGCGAGTGTTTTCACCAGCTCGGCCAACTTCAGAAAAAAGCTATCGGCGTCGGCAACCGGAATGGTCACAGCCTTACGCTGACTGATGATGGGCTCTGCGCCGCTCCCAACTTTCCCCCGTATGCTCCAGAAAGTAGGGTAACGCCTGTTAGGAGCGCGCAACAATGCTGCCCGTAGCGCGTCATCCCACTCGCCTGACCAACCGCAAACTATAAGACCGTGCTCATCCAAAATGCGGTCGAGCAGCGCATCGTATTGCGGCGGATACACGCCTAACTCTTCGTCGGTATTCAGGATGCGTGCATCCTTGTAGTCACCATGAAGCTTCAGCACGTAGCACGGGCTATGTGTGAGCGGCTCGGCTCCTGACAAGCTGTCGACGGAGGTGACGACAGTTGGCTCAACGCCAACTTCTCGCAGTGCATTTTCTAATAGCCGATCGAAATTGGTCGTTAGTATCACTCGGACATACCCGTCGCGAACCAGGCCCGCGATTGCATGGTGCGCGGCTGTCGGAAGTTTCTTACCCTCTGCACGATCGTCTTCGTCAGGCTCGATGTACGAATGTAAGATGGATCGCCGTTCGGCAGGCGAGGCCGCCAGTCCTGCTAGAATCGCTGAATAATCGGGTTCCGCACCATACGTTTTGCGATACCACGTCGCCCAATCGGACTGATTCTTGACGCCTTGCGCGAGCGCGACTCGTCGAACTAGGTCCAAAGTGATTTCCCATCCAGTTGGAATCCCGGCTGCACGAGAGAGACCAGAGCCGAGAAGCAAAGCATAGACACCCTTGCTCTCGAACATCGAGAATGCGAGCTGAGTAATCGGATCGCTTGATAAAATGCTCATGGCAGGCGCGAATCACTAGGAGGGAAGGGTCCGAGCATAGCAAGATTGCGCAGCAATCAATCGCCGCTCGCGCCTGCTCGGGCGCGCCGCTTCTCGTCGTCGGGTACGAATCGGTCGGCGTACACGACGGACGTGCCGCGCTCGCCGTTGCGGACATTGCCGCCGAGCGCGAGCGCCTGGCGGAAGGTGGGCCCGCTCTGGCCCGAAAAGCCGTGCCGCGGCGCTCCAAAGGATCAGCACGTTGATCCCGGAATAATTCCGCCCGGTCGCGGCGTTTGGCAAGTGGCGCCTTCGCAGCCGCCGTCCTCCAAGGTTGGACCCAGGCACGCGCCCGGCCTCAAGTTCTGCGATGATATTGTCGGTAAGTTCATCGTATAGCTCGCCCGGTCCTGGCCAGCCCGAGCTTGTCAGGTCTTTCTGGACATCACCGATCTCCGCGACCGGCGCCGGGGCCCCTCTTTCAGCCCTCAACCCGTCACGGCGAAGCCGGTCCGCACTCTCACTCTGAAGGGGGCGTTGCGGGGGCTCCCCGCAAAAGGGGGCGGCTGAGACGAAGGCCGGCCGCAGGGGATGGCGTTCCCCTCAGAAGCGCAAAGCCGGGTTTCAGCTTCTCAGGATTGGCATCTTTCCGCCTTTCAGGACATCACTCGTCCGGCGGATACTCACGCGGATCGAGCTCGGAAAAGTCGGTCAGCGTGTCGCATCGGATGCAATAGTACATCTGCGAGGCTTCCTGAAAATGCATGCCGCATAGACATCCGCAGAACGGGCAGCATTCGTCGATTTCCAGATCGGCCCATTCCCACACGCCGAGGTATTCGGGAATGGCGTCGCGATCATAACCGACGATCTGGAAAGCATCGGCGTTCTTGGCGACAAATCCAGCGCGGCCGGCGCGCTTGAGAATGGCCAGGATGTCACCCGGCTCGATGTCGAACCATTCTCCACGCACATGGGTCGATCCAAAATGCTTGTGCAGCTCTCGTTCAAGCTGGAAGGCGTCGGTCGCTTCGATCCACCCGAGCAGTCGCAGCTCCAAAGGATTCCCCGTGTGGAGGTTGCGCTGGCGCGCCTCGATGTTCTTCGCCACGCCGATCTTGATCGGGGAGCATCCGTTTTCATCTTCGCCAATGAAATAGACCGGCACGTCGCGCTCCCCGCAGCGTCAACGGAGCCGGTCGAGCAGGGCCTCGACCATTTCCTGATTTGAGTACGCGATGATGTCGAGCGGCCGGCCCTCCTGCCTCATCAGCGTGATCAAAAGGCAGGCCGTGAAGGGCCAGAAGGACGAGCCGGGCGGCAGATTGTAGCCTCCGATCATCGCCGTCAGCCGCTCGGCGATCGGTGGATACTGCCGATTGCCCCAATGCGCGTGGGTCGGCGTCATCGCATGGATGATCACGGCGGCGAGCGCTATTCCCATCGCGCGCTTCTGCTGGACTTGAGCGTAGTTGTCCTATGCTCCTTCGCATAGGCGGCGAGGCCGCTGGTCATGAACTCGCGGGCCCAGTTATCGCAGCCGATTTCCTCCTCGGGCAGTGTCGACGGTGCGCTCTTGTCGGCGCAATACATGACGTGCCGGAATTCGTGCAGCAGCGCGAAGGCCAGGGCAAACGCGACGAGGTCGAACATCGTCTTGTGCTGGACATCTCCCAAGCTGTCGCGGTCAGCGGTCGGCTCGGGGATGTCCGCAGGCCAGGAAATCTGTGCGGTCTGTTCGGCCGCGATGAGCGATTGAGCGGTGCTGACGCGCTGCTTGTAATCGAATTCGTATTGCCCCCGTTCGGCATCGATCTTGAGGGCCTGATCAAGCGGCATTCCGGTCCATGTCGCCACCAGCAGGGCCGGCGAATACACCTCGATGGCACGCCATGCGCTGAAGCCGAGCAGCCAGAAAAAGTCGATCGTCTTGGTGTCGAACTGGATGCGCTTGTCATCGGCCTTCATCGTCACGCCCTTGGTGCTCGGCGCGACTTCCACACCATGACCATACTGGCTCCATAGGCCGCTGATCTCGTCGGCGCGCTCGGGTACAGCCCCGCGCAGGAGATGGAGGACGATGGTCCGGTCGGATGGTTCCGTTTCCATGTTCAACGATGCTCCTTTGATGGGCGAGGACGGCGACGCATGCATGGCGGGCAGATCATGGCCGCTCGCTTTCGCCTTGCGCGCCGGCCATGCGCAGATGAGTGATCGATGAAATGACCGAGTTCGCCCACATGGTGTTGCACTCGACGTCGCCGCCGCGCTCGAACCAATGGGTCGCGCCGGGTATGAGATCGAAGGGAATGGGGTGCGTCGCCTGTGGGTTGTGAAAGACCTCCAGTTCCTGACACCAGGCTTCGCCCCAAGGCCAGAGCGCTTGGTATTCGGCGCTGTCGACCGACAGATCGAAATCAATGGGCTCCAGCGCGCCCGGCGTTCGGTCGAAGAGAATGCCGCGGCGGGTCATCGTGAGGCCCGGCGGCCGCCATCCAGCGAGAAAGCCCATGCGGTTGAATTTGGCGAGCGTCGCCGCGTTGCTGAAGATGACGGCAGAGAGGTGAGCGAAGTCGGGATCGCGGAATAGCCCGGCCGGAATGCCGTGCCTGCCCGTAAGATTGTTGATCGGCGTGCCGATCGCACGTCGCCCGGCGCCTTCGCCTTCGACATCTGCCCGCAGGCCGTAGAGATAGGTCGGCAAAGCCTCGCGGCTCCAAACCATCGAGCCGGATTCATAGAAGTCAGCGATCGCCAGAGCGAAGGGTATCCCCTTTACATGATCCAGCTCATGATAGTTGCGCTGAAGCTTGCCGCGCAGCGTCTTGGCGAAGCGCTCAGCTGGCGCGCCGGTTAAGCGTTCATTTCGATCGACCGGAGCATGCACCCAGTCCCCGATCCCGCCGGAGCGGGGCGTCTCGGAATTCGCGGTCACGGCTTCGATCCAGCAGGCGGCGCCATCGTTCTCGATCAGGAAGTCCGGTGAGACATGCTTCTGCCGGACGATCAGGCCTTGCTCGCGGAAGCAGGCAAGAAGATAGAGTTCGAAGAGGCGGGACGCGAAATTGCTGGTCTGCAGATCGGGGACGAAATTGGCATCCGGATTGGGAAGCGCGAGGTAGCATTCGCCGACCGCCATCAGCGCCGGGAAATGGCTGATCGTGCTCGTCAGCAGGTCGAACTCCGGCGATGTGCCTCGCGATCCGGTCTTCAGCAGAAGCGGCCGTCGCCGTGCGCCCGGCGGCAATGGCTCGGGCGGCTCGCCAGCGCGCATGCTGATGGTGAGCTGATCCAGCGCGGCTTCGGGAGTGGGATAGGGGCCGCCTTCATCGACGCGGACCCAGCGATGATCGACACGCCTGCGCAAGGCCAGGGCGGTGAAGGTCCCGCGCTCCGGATCGAGGAGGATGCAGCCGCTCGCGCTGCCGTGTCCGGCTTGATAGCTCCCGAAGATCTGCGCGGGATCAAAATTGGGCCCACGTTCGAGCGACAGCGCATAGAGCTCAAACTGCCGCTGGCTGATCGGCGTGATCAGTCGCTGCTCATCGCCGACGGCCATGATCAACCTCACGGAACGGAAGGCGCCAGACGCGGGCACTCGGGCGCATCGTCATGATGCCTCCGCTGCGGCTTGCGCCAGAATGTCGTTGGCCTCCCACTCGTCGCCGCGCGGCGTGATGACGAACTCGCGATCCCAGACGCCCCAGCTTGTCGCCAGCGGAACCTGCGCCAAGGGGTTGTGGACATAGGTCAGCGGGCGGCTTCGACGCGAGAGGTTGCCGAGGCCAACGCGCGACCAGATCACACCTGAGATGTCAGCGAAACGCTCGTCGAGAAACGCCGTGCGCGGGATCGGATTGCGTTCGCGGTCGATGAAGGGGGCCGGGTGAAATCCTTCGTCAACGACGTTGCCGGTCTCGCGATCGATGGTGATGTAGGCATCTCCGATCGGAAATAACGTGGTCATGATCAGCGGCAACGGCTGGTCGGCGACATAGACGCCGAAGCGGCTCGCACTGATCGCGATGATCCTCGTGTCTTCCGGGCCGATCACACCCTGTTCGAGATAGCGCGCGATCCTCTGCGCCTTGGTCCAGAACGCCCCGGACGTGCGCAACTGCGCCTGACGGATCGGTGCGGCGAAGAGGCCGCCGCCCTCGTTGAGGGGGACCGGACGCACGATCTGGTCAGGACCCGGTGCGCCTTCATCTGGGGTAATGGCCTCGATCCAGATTCGGCGGCCATCTTCCAGGACGCAGAGGTCCGGCTGACCGCCTTCGCGCTGGCGCTCGACGACGGGAAGCAGGGTGCGGCCCGCCTCGAGCAGCGTGCAGCCCAGATACATCTCCCAAAATCGGCCATCGACATCGCGTGCGAAACCCTGCCGAAAGTCGGGGTCGGCATAAGGCTCGTAACGCCCCCACATCTCTTGCAGCATGGCGTGAAGCTGCTGCTCGATCGGAAGCTCGGCGGCTTTCAGGTTTTCAAACCCGCGATCGAGATTGGCGCCGTCGACATCGAATAGATCAGTCATCATCTGCTCGTCTCATGCCCGGCGCAGCATCCGCTCGATGCGAACACGGTGGAAGCCGTGCGAATGGACCTGCTGACGAAGCTGCTTGATGTCGTTGACGCCGAACGCCACCGCCGCTTTTAGCGGGCTGGCGAAGGTAGCGTAGAAGGTCCAGCGCGCGCCGTTCGGCAGCGTCGGATTTTGCCGGCGATCGGTGATAACGACGTCGCGCGGATCACTGCTGTTGCGGAAGGCGTGAAAGGTGAACCAGTCAGGCCGGCGATAGCGTGCCGCCTTGCTGAAGGGCACCGACTGAACTTTCACATCGGTCTGGTCGAGCACCCAATCTCGCTGCTCCAGGATCTGCCGCACCATATGGCCGACCATCTGCTTCACGCGGTCGGCCAAGACCTCCTCGCGGAATTCCGCCAGGAGCTGCTCCTCGATGCCTTCGACCGCGGGCTTGCCGAGTTCGGACGCGGTCTCCAGGCGGGCGACGTTTTCGGGCCGCGTGAGAAAGGCCCAGATGCGCTGGCCAAGTTCGGAGGCGTAGAGCGACGCAAATTTTTCGGGGCTATAGGTAAACATGACAGGCCTTCCTTTACCGGGCAAATATGGCCGGTTATAAGCTCCTGTCAATGGTGCGCGCTGCGCGTCCGCAGATATCGCGGGGAGGCTGGATTGGATTTCGAGGATCTCGTGACGGCGCTCGAGCCGCCGCCGAACCGCGCCGGAAAATCGGACGGCGCCCACGAACATCATCTGTATGAGGGCGCGGTGATGGTCGCCTACGCGATGCACTTGCTCCGCACGCAGGGCGCACGGGACGTCCGTGTCCATCCCGACGGCGAGCACGGAAAGCAGTTCGATTTCGCGGGCTGGCTGGGGCGGCGAGCGTTCACCAAGGTCTCCGGCGTCGGTAGCACCGCCTATGGCGGAGTCTATCGAAATCCGGCGGGCCAGACGATCACCGTCAACCCGAAGTCCGGGCTCGGTGATGTCGTCGCGAATATCGGCGACCACGTCATCTCGGCCGAATGCAAGGGCGGCATTATCAACGCGCGGCATCCAGGCCAGTTGTCGCGGCTCTACCGGGGTCTTTGCGAGACCGTAGGCCTGCTGATGGCCACGCCATCGCAGGGGCGTCAGGTGGCCGTGGTTCCGCTGACGGACGGCACCTTGCGCCTGGCCGAGCGGCTCGCGCCGCGGTGCGCCTTGGCCGGCATCGAGATCGCGCTCGTCGGCAGCCGCGGCGAGGTTTTGGAAGTGAAAGCTAGAGAGGCGGCCAAGCAGGCGGCGGAAAGGAACGACACGTGAAACGGGTGCTGACTGTCGGGCTGACTTACACCGGCGACAAGATCGATGGCGTGGAGATCGAAAATCTCGGGCTCTGCCAGCCCGATGTCGATCGAGAGCGGGCGGCCTATCCGCTCTACGAATACGACACGATCATCATCAATCCGGAGAGCTACACGCATTTTCTGTTCGGTAAGGCCGGAGAGTTTTCGAACGAACTTTACGAGCTGGGCAAGCTGAAGGGGCAGAATGACCGCTACGACCTCGACTCCGCCTTCGATGGCGAGGACCGACGCAAGGAGATGGAGGCCGCGATTGCGGGTGGCGCGACGGTCGTTTGGTGCCTGTCCGAGCCGAAGCGGGTGAACTTCTTCGGCTATCGCGAAACCCATCTTGGATATGTGGCGCCGAAAGTGGCGAGTTTCGTAAAGCGTTCGGAGCTTCTCATTAAGAAGGGGCGCAGGATGGGGCCGGTCGATCTCGACAGCCCCTTCGCGCGCTATTTCGAGGTTCTGTCGCGGACCGGCGGCTGGACGCTGTGCCTATCCGATCCCGGCGAAGGCTATGGGTCGATCGCCGCGACGCCGGAGGGCTACAGCCTCGGCGGTCAGCTGATGCTCGGCACCCCGACGGGCTGGCTGCTGACGCCGCCGACGTCGCAGGAAGCCCAGAACCAGCTCGTTCGCGACAGCCTCGCGTTGGAGAAGGCCGATCCGGCGCATGAGAAGTATCACGGCATCTTCCTGAGCCATACTGGCGTCGACAAACCCTTCGTGCGCCAGCTTCGCAAGGATCTGCTCGCTCATGGCGTAGAGCATGTGTGGCTGGACGAGGCCGAAATCGACATCGGGGACTCGCTGATCGCCAAGATCGAAGAGGGGATGAAGCTCAGCCGCTACATCGCCGTCGTCCTGTCGAAAAAGTCGATCGGCGCTCCTTGGGTGAAGAAGGAGCTCGACGTGGCGATGAACCGCGAGATCGCGAGCGGCGAGGTGGTCGTGCTGCCGCTGCTCTACGAGGAATGTGAGCTGCCAGAGTTCTTGAAAGGCAAGCTCTACGCCGATTTCTCCAAGCCCGAGGAGTACGAGGCGGTCCTCGGCAAGCTTTTGCGGCGGCTCCGGATCTCCTGATGAGCGAGACGGGTCCGAGAATGGCGATGCTGATGGCGATGACGGACCTGTGGCGCATACGACCGCCCGGGCCCGACAATATTCTTGCGCACCCGGCCTTCATGCGGCTGCGTGAGATCTGCCGCGACGACTACCCAAACGCCGGCAAGAAGGGGCCGAACTTCGCGCTCTCGACGGCATTGCGGGCGTTGGGCCTTCCATGTCACCTGCAGAAGGACACGGCCCATCTTGCCATGCCTGTGGAGGAAGCGGCGAAGGGATTGGACGCGGCGCTGCGCGCTACCCGGGCCAGGCGCATTCACCTTGCGCCGCTCGATCTTGCCGCCGACCTGCCGCCGCACGCATTCGGTCCGGCCAGGGTGTGCCGGTTGAGCGCCGACGAGCTGCGCGGCGTGATCGATGCGCGCCGGCTGAGGCGGCTTTATCCGCGTCAGGACTTCGATGCCGAGCGCTTCGCCGAATTCCACTGGCTGATCGTTGAGGAGGTCGTGGTGCTCGAGCAGGAGCCGGAGGAACGCGCGGTCCCGGTCCTGTTCATGGACCTGAGCCTAGATCTGGGGCGGGTCGAACCGCATCAAGGGCGGTTCCCGACTGCCTTGGAAGAAGCGCTGTTCTTCCTCCTGCTGGCCCCCTGGGAGAGCTGGTCGACCATGCAGGAAGTCGATTGGCGGGGCTTCCGTGTGCCATGGGTCTACACGATCGACAGCGACATCTTCGTTCGTCCCAGTTCGCCGCCGTCCCCCGACACGTTGAGCTGGGAGGACCGGGTCTACGACGATGGCTATGGCGGGACATACGAGGAAGAGCGCCCGGTCGAGCTGCACCTAGAAGAGGATGCAAAGACCGAGCTGACGGTGTGGGACCAGAGCCGATGGACGACCGTCGAGCAGGCGAAGCAATCGGTTTTGTTTGAGACGCCGATCCCTCACTTCCTCGTCCGCGCGTTCCTGGCCGAGGGCGTGGATGAATTCCTTGCGCACATCACGACGATCGAGGCGGCGCTCGGCTTGCGCGCGGACTATCAGAAGAATTTTCGCATCGCGCCTGACCGCCACAAAGGGATGCGCGCCACGAATAGAATTCGGGGACGGGTGGCCGGCCTGCTGGGCGATCGACGCTTCGCCGATCAGTATGAGCAGCTCTTCAACGTGCGAAGCGCATTCCTGCACGGCCGAGCCATGACCGCCATCTCGACGAAAGAGCGGGTGATGGCGCGGTCGTTGGCCCGCCAGATCGTCGAGGCGTTGATCCTTGCGACGCTCGCGGGGCCGATCAGCTCGCGGGAGGATTTCCTGGATGGTCTACTCGACAGGGGTTCGCCCTTGATCTAGCCGAAATAGACGGCTCCCCAGCAAGTCCGCTGGCTTGAAAACTGTCAGAAAACCGCGTATATTTCTGACAGGAGAACGGCCATGCAACGGTTAACCGAACAGATTCTCGCGCATGCCGAAGGGTTGCCGGAAGGTACGCCCGTGGCGGCTAAGAGCTTGCTTCACCTCGGTAATCGCGCCGCGGTGGATCAGGCTTTGTCGCGTCTGACTGAGCGGGGCCAACTGATCCGGGCCGGTCGCGGCGTCTATCTCCGTCCCATCACGAGCCGGTTCGGAACGAGGGCCCCCTCCGTCCAGCAAGCGGTCGAGGCGCTCGCCAACCAGCGCGGCGAAGTCATCGTCCCGAGCGGGGCGGCGGCGGCCAACACTCTCGGCCTGACGACCCAGGTGCCGGTTCGGTCGGTCTATCTAACCTCCGGCCGCAGCCGAACGATGAATCTCGGCAAACAGGTTGTCGAACTTCGTCATGCTCCGCGCTGGCAACTCGCCCTGGCTCATAAGCCGGCTGGCGAGGCGGTGCGGGCGTTGGCCTGGCTTGGGCCGGAGAAAGCGGAAGCCGCCTTGAAAACGTTGAAGCGGAAGCTCTCGCCGTCCACTTTCAGCGAACTGGTCGCGGCAGCGCCGCAGCTTCCGACCTGGCTCGCGCGCAGCGTAGGAAAGGCGGCGCATGGCTGACGCCTTTCTCCACCTTCCGGTCGCTGACCGCCGCGAGGCGCTAAGCGTCGCGGCCGATCAGTCGGGACGACCGGCGCACCTTCTCGAGAAGGATGTGTGGGTGGTTTGGGCGCTCGCCACGCTCTACGGGTCGGCGCTCGGCGAGCATCTGGTGTTCAAGGGCGGCACGTCACTGTCGAAGGCCTATGGGGTCATCCGGCGGTTTTCCGAGGACGTCGACCTGACCTACGACATCCGGGCGATCGCGCCCGACCTGGTGGACGGCAACGGCGAGGCGTTGCCGAAAACACGTAGCGAGGAGAAGCGCTGGTCGAGCGAGGTGCGCAAGCGCTTGCCGGATTGGGTGGCGGGCACCGCGCAGCCGGTCGTCGCGGACGCGTTGGCTGCCGCGACGTTGGCGGCTGCCGTCCGCGTGGAAGGCGAGAAGCTGTTTGTCGACTACGAGGCGACCACCGCTGGCTCGGGCTACGTCGCACCGAGTGTGATGCTGGAGTTCGGGGCGCGATCAACGGGCGAGCCGGCGAGCCTCCGCGACATCAAATGCGATGCATCCGGCCTGGTTGAAGGCGTAACGTTCCCAACAGCGCGGCCGCGCGTGATGCACGCCGAGCGGACCTTCTGGGAGAAGGCGACGGCTGTCCACGTCTTCTGCCTCCAGCAGCGGCTGCGCGGTGATCGCTTCGCACGCCACTGGCATGACATAGCGCGTCTGGATGACGCCGGCCTGGCGGATGCGGCTTTCGCCGATAGGGAGCTGGCGAACGCGGTCGCGCGCCACAAGGGCATGTTCTTCGTTGAGAGGGCGGCCGATCGAAGTCCGATCGATTATGCGGCTGCCGTGAATGGCGGTTTGCAGCTCGTGCCTGGCGGTGATGCCGCGAAGGCGCTGGAAGAAGATTATGGTCGCATGGTCGAGGACGGTCTGCTGTTGGAAGATGCTGAAACCTTCGAGGTCCTCATGGCGCGGAGTGCAGATGTCGCGCGCCGGGCAAACGAGGCGGCGAAATAGAGATTTGGGGGGAATGCGGTGGCGGATGCAGACAAGACGGAGCCATCGAAGCTCACATTCAAGTTTATTCGCGGCGTCGAGGGTGAGAAGGCTGATTATGATTGGCCTGATGGGGCGGATATTGTCAGAAAGGCGTTGGCTGAGTCACTGAATGCCAAAAATGTGGCGTTCCTCCTGGGAGCTGGCTGTTCTTCGTCGTGGGCTAATGACAAGGAGGTCGGCATCCCAACGATGGCGCCCCTCGCGAAGGAATTCACGGCGGCACCGAAGGAAGGGGATCAATCGTTCCCGACAGCCGACGAACGTGATGCTCTGTTGAAGCAGTTTGGAATCGACCTCGGTGCCGCGGAGTATGCGCGCAACCTAGAGCGGCTGATGGAGCTTCTTTTCAGCCTGCGCTTCGTCTTAGTGCGCAGTTCGCTGAGTGATGCCGCCACAAGACTCAAGACTGTCGAATCGATCATCAAGAAGGTTCAAACATTTCTTTGGGCCAAATGCACGAACGGCGCCTTCGCGAATGGCGACCATACCGTCGTTGGCCTTTATGAATCCTTCTATCGCAAGCTTGTGCTGCGCGACCGATCTCTTCCGCGTCCTTGGGTGTTCACCACGAACTACGATCTCTTCAACGAGACCGCAATGGATAGGCTCGGCCTGCCATACACGAACGGCTTCTCCGGCGTTGTCGAACGGCGGTTCAATCCAGCGACGTTTCGGTACGCCCTCGCTGAACAGCTCGATGTCACCAGCCGCAAGTGGTCTGCGGTCGATGGCTTTGTCTATCTGTGTAAGATTCATGGGTCCATTAGTTGGACAGAGGACGATCACGGACTTTTCCCGATCCGAGAAACGGCCGTCTCCAAAGAACCGGGCAAGGTGATGATCTATCCGACGCCTGCCAAGCAGAATTCGAGCCTTGGGTCTCCCTATGCCGATCTGTTTCGGGAATTCCAGTCACGCATTGTTCGCGAACAGAGCGTGCTATTTACGATGGGGTATGCCTTCGGCGACGAGCACATCAACAATATCATCTATCAGGCCCTGACGATTCCCACGTTCCGGCTCGTGATCTTTGTAGATCCAGATTTGGACGGGGAGATTGCGAAGCTTCGCGCGCTAAATGATCCACGAATTTGGATCATTGGGGGTGCCGGACGCAGCGCCGGACGCAAAGCCCATTACTTCGACACCATTATCGAAGAGTTCATGCCGCAACGCCCGAGCGAGCGCATTGATGACGCCGTTCGGAAGGTGATCGAGGCGATGGCCCCGAAGAAGGAGGCCGCGGCTCCCCAGAAGGGGGAGGATGACGATGAGTCGTGACGATCGGAAGCGCGCAATCGGCAAGGTGGTCTCGGTCGCGGCCGACCGTTTCGTGATCGAGATGCATGCGGGCACCGACAACTTCACCGTCGTCGGATTCGACGACGTTCACTATGTCGCCAGGCTCGGATCGTTCCTGATGGTCGCGGTGCAAACCGAGTACGTGGTTGTCGAGGTCGTCGGCCTGCGTGAGCGCGACGTTGGTCATGTTAGTCGCAGTGAAGGGGAGCTGGATAAGGCTTCTTCGGCGAAGTACCTCGATGTCGTTCCCGTCGGGATGCTGCCTCAAGATCGGCGCGAAAGGTTTCGCTTCGGCGTCTCCGTGTTCCCGTCACTCTACGGCGACGCACTGTATGCGCTGGACGCTGAACTGGATCGAGTCTTCGAAACCGATCATCCTTCGGAGCCTACACCCCCGATCGACAATGTTCCACCCACGCCACCTGATGCCACCCGCTATCGCGCATTGACGATCGGCCGGTCCGTCATATTCGAGGGTTACGACGTTAAGGTCAGGATCGATGATTTCTTCGGCGGACACACTGCCGTCCTGGGAAACACAGGGAGCGGGAAGTCCTGCACGGTCGCATCGGTCCTCCAATCCTTGTTCGAAAAGGCGGAAGAACACCATGCTCGCGGTGCCACGTTCGTCGTATTCGACGTCAATGGAGAATATGCGAAGGCGCTGTCGCCGCTCGCAAAGCGCAAGCAGATCGGCGTGGACCATGTCATTCTGGACGGCACCGCACGCACGGAGCGTTTTCGTCTGCCCCATTGGTTTCTGGAGCAGTCAGAGTGGGAGCTGCTTCTGCAGGCCAGCGAGCGCACCCAACTACCGATACTGCGCATGGCGCTCGGGCTGGCAACATTGTTCTCAGCGGGCAGCGCGGCGGAGCTGAAGGGGATCAAGAACCACATTCTGGCAACCTGCCTGAGCCAAATTCTTCGTGACGACACAGGCAGTCCGTCAAAACACGATCGCATGGTCGGTCTGCTGCAAAGATTCAACACGCCGGAGATCAACAATCAAAAGATCGCGCCATTCATCAAAATCGGCTTCGGCCAGATGGCCAACCCTGCCGGTTTAACAACCTATTTGTTGGGAAACGCCAATGGCGGCGGATTTATCATCGAAGGTTTGAAATTCCCGGCATATGCCAACCTTCCCTTTGAGTTTTCCGCGTTGGGAGAGGCGCTCGATCTGGCGATCCTATACGAGGAGGCTCACGGTAACCGTCAGATCCGAGATTACTGCTCGCAGATGCTGACGCGTTTTAAGTCGCTCGAGGAGCGACCTGAATATGCGTTCCTGCGCTACGACCTTCAAGGAAGCCAAGCTGGGCCGTCGCTCGAAAACTTCCTTGAGCAGCTCCTCGGTTTGGCACGCGACGGAGCGGGTTGGGTCAAACGCAACCAGATCGTCATCATCGACATGAATGCGGTGGAGGATGAGGTTGTCGAGCTCGTAGCGTCAGTGCTCGCTAGAATGGCCTTTCGGCTGCTCCGACAAGCAGATCCACGCAATCGGTTTCCGATCCATCTGCTTCTTGAGGAAGCGCATCGATACATCGCGGAGAAGCCATCCCGCTATGCCATAGACGCCAGCAGAGTTTACGAGCGGATTGCCAAGGAAGGGCGAAAGTACGGGCTGTTCATTCTCGCCGCTTCGCAGAGGCCCAGTGAACTCTCGAAGACCATTCTTTCGCAGTGCTCGAATTTCGTCATCCATCGAATCCAGAATCCCGACGACCTTGCTCATATACGGCAGATGACCCCGTTCATCTCCGAGGCGGTCCTGAAGCGGCTCCCGTCGCTTCCGAAGCAGCATGCGCTGGTCTTCGGCACCTCCGTGAACCTTCCCACGACCTTTCGCGTGCGCGACGCAAATCCTTTGCCTGCAAGCGATGACGCGAGAATTAGAGATTTGTGGTTCCATGAGGAGGGGCGAGCGGCTCAGGTTCGCATTACGCCGGCAACTTTCGAACATGGCGATGATAGCGTCGCGGCTGAGGGGAAATGAGTCGACGATCGATAGTTGTCGAAGGGCCGCTTGCATTCCGTACAGCGCGGATCGCTGCCGCACAGCGAGCGGATTCTGGGCTGCAGATTTTCACACTTCCACTGCTTGCTGCACGTCTCGCCGGAGGCTTTAACCGACCGGCGCGATCCCAGGACCTCGACCCAGCCATTCGCGCTGCACTCGCCGCCGGCGGCTTGACGGAGCTCGAAGGTATCCGTCAGCTTCCGGGCACGACACGGTCAATCGCCCGCACGCTCGCAAAGGTTTGGCAAGCCGACCTCGATCTTGAGGGGCTCGCTAGCCACAATGCTCGGCTTGCCGAGCTTGCGGAGGTCGAGCGCCGCGTTCGCGCCAACCTCCCAGCAGGGGTTCTGACACCGCGCGACTTGCGCGATGCCGCAATTGCGCACGCGGCCCATGCGGCTGCAGCGCTCGGGTCAATCGATATCGATCAGCTCAGTGAGATTGCATCGGTCTGGCGTCCGCTTCTTGCGACGCTCGCGAAGACGGTCCCACTCGCTTGGCGCAATCCTGGAACCTCCGATGCGAACTGGTTTCCGGGCCAGTTAATTACCAGCGACCGCGAGATGGCTGCGGACATATCCTTAGTTTCCTGCGCGAACCCGCGCGCCGAAGCAGTCGAAGCGCTACGTTGGATGCGTGAACTCATTGCCTCTGGCCGCGCGCGACCCGATGAGATCGCGATCTGTGCCACGGCCACCGAGGACTGGGACGAGCACTTCCTGGTTCTCGTCGCGGACGCGGATCTCCCACTCCATTTCTCGCACGGCGTGCCGGTCCTCGCATCGCGCGAGGGACAAGCGTGCGCCGCACTTGCCGACGTCCTGCTCAACGGGCTTGGCCAGGATCGCCTCCGGCGACTGTTCGGCCATGCCGCGGGTCGAAGCCGTGCCTTGGCCGACTTGCCTGCGGACTGGTCGCTCGGCCTCCAGCCTGGTGCGGCGCTGTTCGAGATTGATCAGTGGCAGCGCGCGCTTGACGAGGCGACCGGCCGCCGCGCCGACGCAGGCGATCCAAGACCGGTCGTGATGCCCATTCTGCGGCTGCTTGCGAGTGGCCCCGAGGCGGCTGCGCAGGCCGGCGCGATGCTATTGGGCACAGCGGCCCGTGCGCTCTGGACCGAGGCGCTTCGACGCGCGCCGGCCGAAGGGCTCGAATTCTCACTAGAGGACTTGCGGCTGCCCGATGGACGCGATCCAGGCGCGAGCGCTGTCTGGTGCCCGGCGAGCCACCTTGCAGGTGCGCCGCGTCCCTGGGTGCGCCTGCTCGGCATGACATCGCGCTCTTGGCCGCGCCGCACGGCCGAGGACCCACTGATACCGGCCCACATCCTGCCGCGCTCTGTGCTTGACCCTGATCCCGTCGCCGAGCAAGATCGACGCGCCTTTGCCGTCATCACCAGTCAGGCGGCGCGCGGCTGCGTTCTCTCGCGAAGCCGGCGTAACGCTCAAGGTGGGCAGTTGTCCGCCAGCCCGCTGATCCCGCAGAGCGCATCTTTGCAGATCCTGAAGCGGGCGCGCATTCCGCAGCATGCATTCAGCGAGGCCGATCGTCTTCTTGCACGGCCGGACGAAGCGGCGACATCGCCGGCGCTCACCGCAGCCAATCTCTGCTGGCGCAACTGGCGGCGCCCGATCGTCACCGCCCACGATGGCCAGGTTCGCGCAGACCATCCCCAAATCGTCCGCGCAATCGGTGATGTCCAGTCCGCCACCTCCTTGCGGCTGATGTTGCGCGATCCGCTCGCCTTCGTCTGGCGCTACGCGCTGGGCTGGCGCGCGGTCCCAGAAGACGATCAGCCCCTCACGCTGGACGCACGCTCTTATGGTGAGCTGGTCCATGAGTTGCTGAAGCGCACGGTTGATGCGCTCGAACCTGTGCCGGGCTATGCGCGTGCGTCCCGGGAGGAAATCGAAGCTGCGCTCGCGACCTCGACGGAGACGGTCCGCACGCATTGGCCACTCAAGCGATCGGCGCCGCCCGCGTTGCTCTGGAAACACACGCTCGCTGCCGCAGCTCAGCTCGCCCTCAAGGCACTGACGCTTGACGAGACGTTCCAACCCGGTACGCGAAGCTGGACGGAGCTTGCTTTCAGTCAAGCTGGCGATGGTGCGATGGCACACGATCTACCCTGGCGCCCCGATTCCCTTGTTACGATTCCCGGTACCCAGGTGCGCATCCGAGGCAATATCGATCGGCTCGATCTCACCGGCGACCGTCGCGGCGTGCGCGTGTCGGACTATAAGACCGGCGTAGAACCGCGCCGAGCGGAGGAGATCGTGCTTGGCCGCGGTGCGGAGCTTCAGCGCGTCATCTATTCGGTCGCGGCCAGTCAGTTGCTCCCCGACAATCCGCGCGTGATCGCGCGCCTCGTCTTTCTCGGCAACAAAGAGCCGAGGCCCTATCGCCTACCGGACGTCGACCAGGCGATCGCCGAACTCGGCGGGCATGTCACGGCGGCCATCACCCTCCTGCGCGGTGGCCATGCCCTGCCTGGCCCCGACGCTCAGGAAGAGCACAATGACTTCCGCATAGCCCTGCCGTCGTCGCCAGCAGCCTATCTTCAGCTCAAGAACGGCGCGTTCATGCGCGCTTTCGGAGGGTTTGCACGAGTGTGGGGCTGCCGATGACACTCGCCGACGATCCCGCACGGCTTCGCATCCTGACTGATCTCGACGCCACGTTGCTCGTCGAGGCCGCCGCCGGCACCGGCAAAACGGCGCTAATGGCCGGACGCCTGACCATGCTGCTCGCGCGTGGCACCGAGCCCGGCGCGATCGCCGCGATCACTTTCACAGAGCTTGCCGCGAGCGGGCTGGCGACGCGCGTGCAACGCTATGTCGAGGAGCTGCTTGCGGGACGTGTGCCTCAACCTTTGCGGCTTGCTCTGCCCAACGGACTAAACGTGGACCAACGACGCGCACTTTCCGGTGCAGCGGCGAAGCTCGACGAACTGACAACCGCCACCATTCACGCATTTTGCCAGACGATCATCTCCAGCTATGCGGTTGAGGCCGACATTGATCCGGGCGCGCGCATTCTTGACGCCGTTCAGGCGGCGGCGGCCTTCGATTCCGTCTTCGAGCAGTGGCTGAAACGGCGATTGAATGCGCCCGAGCGGCCAGGCGATGCCATCGCGACACTCTCGCGCGATGATCCGCGTCGCATCGTCGATACTCTTCAGGAACTCGCACGCTTCCGTCTCAGATATCGCGGCGCACGCGCTCTGCCCGCCGAGCTCGGCGGTCGGCCCGACATCGACCTGGTCGACGCCGTCGCGGACTTCCGACGCTGGATTTCGTCGCAGCCGGTCGAGCCCAAGACCCTAGAATTGGTCGGAGAGCTTGAGACGCTCGCCAACTTCTACGCCGGTAGTTTCGACCCTCCACCGGATTTTGCCACGCTCTGGCGTCTCGCCCATCCGCCACAGCTCGCGTGCATGCGCCGACACAGTTTCGATCTTCTCACGCCGAGACGGAAATCAGCTTGGGAGCGTGTCGCGGGCAAAGAGCGAGGCGCGCTCCTCAATGAAGAGGCGACCGCATGCTTTGAGCGGGTCAATCGCTGCTACCGGACCGTTCTTGGTCGGTTCGCGACCGCGCTTGTCGCCCAGCTTGCGGCCGAGCTCGACGAAGTACTCGATGACTACGCCGCCTTCAAACGGGCCGCTGCAGTCTTGGACTTCGACGACTTGCTCGAGAAGGCGCGTGCGCTGGTGCGCCAGCATGACGACGTGCGCCGCGCGCTTGGAGAACGCTATCGCCACATCTTCGTCGACGAATTTCAGGACACCGACCCTGTTCAGACAGAGATCCTCTTCGGGATCGCGGGGAAGGATCGCGCCGGACGCTGGCAGGACAGCGTGCTGCGTGCCGGGGCTTTATTCATGGTCGGTGACCCGAAGCAGGCAATCTATCGCTTCCGAGGCGCCGATATCGGCTCATACTCGCAGGCGCGCGCCGCTGTTGAGCGGCAATTGCCGGAAAATATCGTTCAGGTCACCGCCAATTTTCGTTCGCGTCCCGACATCCTTAGGCACATCAACCGCTGCTTCGCGCGCCCGTTGTCGGGAGAAGGCCAGCCCGGTTACGTGCCGCTCACGTCGACGCTCGGCGACCCCGATCATGATCTGCCCTGCGCGGCGCGAATCACAGTGGATGTGCCGCCTGATTCTCGGCCCGCTCAAATCCGCGACGCGGAGGCCGAAGCCGTTGCCGATCTCTGCACCCGCCTTATCGGCAATCTCCCTATCCGCGACGAGGACGGCGCAATCGTACCGCTCACTGCCGGCGGCATCGCCCTGCTTGCGCCAACTGGCGCCGAGCTTTGGCGTTATGAGCGCGCGCTCGAGCAGCGCGGGCTGCCGATCGCCTCGCAGGCCGGCAAGAGTTTGTTCCGCCGGCAAGAAGTGCAGGACCTGCTCGCGCTAGCTCGCGTACTCGCCGACGCTGGCGACACATTGGCCTTCGGCGCGCTGCTGCGTGGCCCACTGGTCGGGCTTACTGAGGAGGAGCTACTCGACATCACCGTGGGTCTTCCGCCGCATCTCGATCGCGCCGAAGCGCCCCAGCGCTTCTCGGTGCTGACCGATGTCGATCATGTCGCCCATCCTCTGGCACGTCGCACGCTCGCGATCCTACAAGACCTCAGAAAACGCGTGCGGGCGACCACGCCTGCGCTGCTCTTGGCCGAAGCGATCGAACGCCTCGCGGTCCGTGCAACCCTCGCCGCGCGCGAGGGTGATCGTAGTGCGCGCGCGGCCGCCAATCTCGAAGCGTTCCTGGAACGTGCGCGGCCTTACGGTGTGCGAGGCCTCAGGAAGTTCGTTCGGGATCTCGCCCGGGAATGGCGCGACGGCGTGCCCCACAATGAGGGACGAGTTGATGCGGAAGGCGATGCGATCGAAATCATCACGATCCACAGCGCTAAGGGTCTCGAATGGCCGGTGGTAATTCCGATCAACACCGGCACCTTGCTGCGCTCGCGCGAGGCATTCGTCTACCGCGCCGACGACGAAACACTGCATTGGCTGATTGGCGACGTGGTTCCGCCGGAACTGCTTCGCGCACTCGAGTCTGAAGACGATAGCTTGGCCCGCGAGCGGGAGCGCCTCTGGTATGTCGCCTGCACGCGCGCCCGCGAACTTCTGATCGTTCCGGAATTGCCTCAGGCTGAGCAGCGGTCCTGGGCACGGATCGTTGATCTTGCGCATCGGGACTTGCCGCAGCTTGTCCTGTCGCACTTGACGCCGGTCGCCCGCGTGACCGACGTCGCGCCTCCGAATACGCAGACGCCGGAGCTGTTCGGGGCAGAGCGTGCCGCGATCGCCGCCGCGGCGATGCCGCTCCAGTGGCTGCGGCCAAGCGATCACGATCCTGATCGAGCGCCAAGAGGTGAGGCGATCGCGATGGAGCCTGGCGAAGCCCCAGAAACCGAATTGCCGGTCGGCGCCGGCCGCGTGCGGGGCCTTATTCTCCACAAGCTGATGGAGGAGATGCTTACCGGCGAACTGGCCGAGGAGATGCCGGTCGTCGCTGCACGTGCGCGAGTGCTGATGACGCAGCTTATAATTGATGCTGACAACGGAGCGAAGCTTCCGGACCCAGAGGAAATAGCGGTGACCGTCGCGCGCACCCTTGCACTGCCCGAAATCGCCGCACTCAGGCCAAGCCTCGCTCCGGAGTGGCCAATTTATGCGATGCTCTCGGCTTCACCCGCGGCGACTGCGCTGGCTGGGCGGATAGATGCCATCGCTGTTCAAGATGGTCAGCCTGCCGTTGTCCTGGATTGGAAGAGCGATGTCGCGCCCAGCGAGCAGGATAGGCGCGATCATGCCGCTCAGCTGAGCGACTATCTTCGTGCCACAGGAGCACCTCGGGGCGCCGTGGTTTACATGACGGATGGCGTCATTCGGTGGGTCACGACTAGAACGCCACGGTAAAATTCGTGAGGCGGTCTTTTGGACGCTCCCGATCGGGGCTGCCCACCCGGCTAAGCACTGCAAACGGGTTGCGTTATGACGGCGTGGCTTTCACGACGGCAGATTTTTGGGGGTCATACCGATCTTCGTCGTAGTCTGTAGGAAAATCGGCGAGCTCGGTCTGCTTTGTATTTATCAGGCGTTTTGGCTGCGCCTGATGATAGATGGCGAAAGGTTCTCTTTCCACCTTGAACAAAGAACTCAGCAATTTCAGCGCAATTGGCGCGCAGCGCGTTGACAATTTGGACGCAGCCCAAAATACGTGTCAGATACTAATCGTCGAGTTGACTCTCGAACTTCATTAGGAGGAACTCGGCTATGCCAGGCCCTTCCAAATGGAGGCCGATCTCGTCGAGAGGATTATCCGGTGAACCCGACTGAGAGCCCCAATTCATCGTGCTCACCACGACGTGATCTCTGTCCCACAAAAGAAACTTTGCATGGACTTGCGGATCCTCCACGGCGATCAGATCGACTACACCATGTAGCCGTTCGCGGTGGGCCTTGACGTGCCGCCGTTTGATCGGCCCGGTCTGGCGCGAGTAGTAAACACGGACGTCGTCGAGTCGGCGTCCTGCGATTTCGGCGGGGTTAAAGATCGCCGGCACCATGGGAGCTCCGACCTTGTTGGTACAGCAGACAAATCGCTCTTCGGCTTCGTGAGCAACCCTCCGAATCAATCGCTCATGATCGTCAGCCTGGAGAATGCTCATCCGAACTGGAATACTCCCTCCAGCATCGGCGCTAGATGTTAAGGCGCTCCGCGAGCGCCTTAAATCCGATGCTATGAATTGGAGCGTCTCAATCGAACGGCTGGCGCTTGAAAGAGGTGACACGATAGAACGCAAAAGATCCAGGCCCGCCGCGGCCGCGCGGTTCTCTGTCAGCTCGACAGACACCTCCAAGGCAGAAAAGGGCGACGACAGCCAATTGGAGGAGCCGAGCACGACGACAGCGCCGCCGTGGCCGTCATCCGCGGCAAGGCATTTCACATGGCTTCGAACAGAATCGCGCTGCGTGAACACAAAGCCACGCGCGCGACGGACCGACGAGAGCCGCATATTGAGCTCCTGCATCGCGATCGCGTTCTTTCTGTCGGTGTCTAGCGCAGTACCGTAGAACAAGTGGCAGCGCACGCCACGCTGCGCAGCCTGTTCAAGAGCTTTTCGAATGCGTTCATGTTGCTCCGTGTATTTTTCGCCGTGAGGCGTCACAAAAGTCGAAAGTACGAAAACGTCTTCCTCGGCCTGACCCACGATGCGTTCGAAGCATTCGAGATGCTGTTCGCCGCCGACGATCAATTGATCGGTGCCAATCATCGTATCGACGGTCACTGACCGGCTTGGCTGCGGATCGCTAGCTTCCGGCAGAATACCAGTCCTGATTGTTGCTTGAAGAGCGCCGATCAAGTCCTGGCTGGCCCCCTCAGGGAGCAATCCGTTCTTGACGTCGTTCAGTTCGATCGCGAGATATTTTCTTTCGAGAACGGAGTTGATCGTTTGAACGCCGCGCAGCCATTCGCCGGGACGGAGCATGCCGGCGACGAGCTGCGTTACGCGGACCGCCATTGTGTCATCGGTCTCATCTGGGCCCGGAGGAAAGTTGACCTTGTGATCTGTATGGGTCATCCGATAGAGTGGAGCGGTCTCGACGTCGCGGTTGCGAAAGACCGAGTGTCCGACCTTCTCCAGCACTAGACTGATGTGAATCTCCCGATCTTCAGTTCGCTCCGGCAAGGCGCCACCCAACCGGATGAAGTCTTGACCGACGCCGCTTGTCGCCAATTGAGGGACAGGAGCCAGGCGAAGCTCGACCAGGCCGAACTGCATCAACCGCGCGATGGTCGAGCCCGCGACCTGGCTTGGAATCCCGAGCGACGTTGCCACCTCTTCGATCGTTTCTGGGGTGCGATCGAGCGCGAGCAGGATCATTTCTTCGATTGGACTCCATCCCCATGTGCGTTGAACGATGGCGCGCGCGCGATAGTGCCAAGCGGGAAGGTAGATTTTCACGCCGGAAGCCTCCCGTTCTCGTCGATCGCGACGATGGATGCGCCTTTCACCTTAATGCTAGGAGCATCCTTCCTGACGAGCTCGTAATCGGTCCCGGCGAGGGTCGCGAGCTCCTTCAGCATCTTTCGTAGGAATTCAAGATCGTCCTTTTTTGCATCCGGATCGATTCCTTCGACCACTTCGCGAATGAAGCGCTGGCTTGTGGCAAGAATCAGCTTTTGCTTGGCGCGGCTGAGCAGCACATTCATGCGCTGTGGGCTTTTGACGAATCCGAGCGCGCGCGATCCCACCATGACATTGTTGCGCGTAAGGCTGGCGGCCACGACATCGGCTTCGCCACCTTGGAAGCTATCGCTGGTAAAGACGAACTCACCATTACTGCGCGGGCTCGCGAAGCCGAACAAGGTCTTGTCTTTCCTGACTTGGCCGCGCAGTAAGCGCTTGAACCATCTCACCTGCGCCGCGTAGGGCGAGATGATCACGAGGGTCGGTCGGCGGCCGTCCGCGCCAACTATCGGCCGCAACCCTTTCAAGGCCGCTATCAAGGCCTGCGCCTCAAGCTCGTTGCGGAATGATCGCTCCACTTTGTGTTCGAAATGTCGCCGTTTTGACATGCTGAGGGGCGGAAAATCGAGAAGAACGATTGGAGAGGTGAGGTACGCGACCGTGGACGTGACCGTTAGCGTGCGACGCTTGACGCGGTCGGAGGGAGCGAGCTTTCTGTCATAAAAAGTATTCGAGACGAGATCGCCGATGGCGGGGTGCATGCGGCTCTGTTCCAGCAGCGTGTTGACGATCGTGCTCGGACGCCCCGTGTCCTTTTCGCGCTCAATTTCGCGCTCAGCTATTGATCGAAACGGTTCTTCAAGACGCGCCGCTGTTGCGAGAGCCTCCCTCATCAGATGTTCGCTCGACTTAACTGTATCAAGCGCCTCAGTAACTTCCGGCGGTAGATCGGAGATGGTTTCAAGCCGCTCCTTCGCGTCCCGCAGCAGATCAACTGCGCGCTCGGGATCGTAGAATTGTTGCCGCTGGGCGGCATCGAATGGAGAGAGTTGGTTGTGATCGCCAACCATGATTCTTCTGTTGCCCAGCAATAGCGCGCCGATCAGTTCCGCACCGTTGGCGCGGGCCGCTTCTTCGACGATGACCCAGTCGAATTGATCGCCATCGGCAATCATCTCCTCGATGATGTGCGACGATGTCGTGGCAAGCGTGACATCGGAAGAGCGCAGCAGCAGATTGTCGGTATCGCGAAATACGCGTTCCGCAACCGTCGCTTCCGACGCATCAACGGGCCGGAGCGCCTGCTTGATTTGATAGCGTTGGTTGACCATCATGCTTTCAGCGGCGTGGTCGACCGTCGAAACGGACCTAAGAAGATCAACGGAGCTCGCACGCAAGGAGCTGACTTCATCGGTCGATCGTGTCCGCTCGACACGAACGACGATCTTCGTGCCGCTCGCCAGTGTCGCCTTGAGTTCGTCCTCCATTTGAATCAAGGTCTCGTGGTTTTGCGCCGACACTAGAAGCCTTGCGTCCGGTGTTTTGTCCAGAATGCTTTTGACAAGATTCGAAATTAGGAACGTCTTGCCGACGCCAGGAGGGCCAACAACGACATTGATGGACTTGCCTGATACGATTGCGTCCCATGCCACCTTTTTCGAACCGTCCATCTCGTCCGGCGGCACCGCATTCGGGGTCGCAATATCACGTAATACTTCGTCCAGCGCGACCTGCGCCGGATCGTCAATCGCTCTCAAGAGTTCAATATTCGTCCGGGCCGCCACAATATTTTGAAGGCGGCGGCGAATTGCGCGTTCAAATCCACCATCTCTTCGAGGACGAAGAAAAAGAAGCTGCCCCGGTACAACAGCTTCGCTTGTCGCGAACGTGAACGGTAGGCGGCCGTCGACGACACCGCCCGTTCCCTCATAACTGAGTTCCGGAAATCGCTCCCGATCGCCGGCGAGCGCGTCGCTGCGTGAAAGAGTCCAATTTGGTTTGCCGTCGTCGTACTTCAATTCGCGCGCCAAGGCGTCGTATGCCGGGCGCAGTCCCATCAGCTTGCGTCGCATGTCCCGGTCGGGATCTTCGCGGGAGGCGATCCAGGCCAAATCTGAATCCCCGCCGGACGGCGGGTGAAGCACTTCGACGGGATAGATTCGGAATTGCTCCCGCAGCCAAGTAAAGGCTTCGAGAAGAATGAGGGCGTACCAAGTGGGAATCTCTTCGACTGATCGGCTCACTCCTGTTGTGACACTCGCGTCAATCCACGGTTTGGCGCCAGGGCCAAGCCTGCGTACTCGCTCTTCGGCGCTTCTCCGAGTTCGCGCAAGATGAATCCGGTGGCGAACCTCGACGGCATCATAGATGTAGTCGTCAGGCCGCCTCTTGTTGGCGTTCTCGATCATGCCGACATAGTCATCGATGACTTTCACGCCATACGCGGCAAGGTCGGTGACGATACGCACGAAGGCCTCATCTACGACAACAGTGCGTACCGTTGGTCCGCTGAGATCCTCTTCGACAAAACGGAGGACCGCATCCCTATCGTCAGCCGGGATGGTGCCCGATGTAAGCGATGCAAGGTCGCTTTGGGTAACCTGGGTGGAAGGGTAGAGAATTAGCTCGCCTTCGCCGCTTGACCCCGACCGGTCAAGATCGGCCACGACCTCGGCGATCTCGTTTAGCACGATACTTCCGTCGAAAAGCTGGTAGCGTGGCGGATCGGCAAGACGATTAAGCATGCGTCGCTCGATCGACAGCAGGGAAGGACCGCCGCCGTCCTCGGTCAGGCCGAGGATCCGCGACGCTGCCTGCCCAAGATCACTCCAGTCCCGGCGAAACGAGACGGTGCCGGAGGGCCGCAGCAGATGTCCCGCGCCGCCCACATCGCCGTCGGCAATGTGTACGCACGCTTCGTAGCCGCCGAGTCGGAAATCCTCTTTTTCATCGCTATGCGAAAAGATCGTATGTTCGCTGACAGCGCCGTGCACGATGCCCGCATCATGACAAAGTGCAAGTCCTTCAGCTACGCGCAAGATATTGCGCCAAAACATCTTGCGGCCGGTCGTCGTAAGCAGCCGGCCTTCTCGCGCTCGAACCCTGTGCAATGACCCGCAGATCGGACTGCCAGGATCAACCATTAAGATACCGATCTCTTCCTGGTCCTCGACGATCTCAAGAACCTCGACCAATAACTGGCGCGCACGGCGTGACGACAGAACACGCCGGACACGCCTGAGGCCGTGCGTGATGAGCCGCTTCAGGTCCTCGTCCAGCGGGGTTCCGGTCTTCTTGAACAGACGAAGAAGATAGTCCTCGCCGTCGGCGATGCCGGTGGCAAAACGAAGTTGAGAATTCCAACCTTCGGTGCCGCTCGAAAACGCGGTATCAGCAAACTTGAATCGTGCGTCGAGCGTCGCTTTGCCTTGCATGGTAGCTCGCGCCATAGCGCCGTAATCCATCCTTGAAACAGTACAAATGCGGTGATTCGTATATGATAGCGCAGTATATGCTTTGGGTCAGAGTTATCGACTGCAAAGCGATATTTTGCGCGTTTTCCCAAGCATGCTCTGTGTAAATTGGGGGAGTGGATGGCACCTATTGCAAGCAGCAACGAGATGCGGTTGGACCCGCCAAATCAAGCCAGCATGAGTGGCAATTGATCATCATCGAGCCCTGACCCAACAAACCCCCGAAACAGAGATACCGATTAACCGGATCGGCCTCTTTGGCGGCATAAGTTGCGCTAATAGTTCAAGAGCCAGGCTAGAGAGATCGTCCGCGGTGTCGTTCATGCGTACGGACGTGCTGCGAGTGATCAGCTCGAAATCTGAAAAGGATCGCCGTTTGGCCTCGCGCGCCCGTCGCCTCGCAGTGTTGCCGGACCTTGTCGACCAGTGGGCGCAGTTCGATGGTCAGCGCTTCGTGGTCTGCCAAGTCCCGCGAAACGTGCTTTCGGCGCCGACGGACCTTCGGATTCGGTTGGCACGGACAGGACGCTCGTCAATCCCCCGCGAGATCCAGTAATAATACGCCCCAGCTTTCCCAAAATTGGCGTTCATGAACTCGAGCGACTGATTGCGCATATTCATGCCGGTGAAGATGCCAAGGCCATGCATCTTCGCACTGGTCGCCGGTCCGATTCAATGGAATTTGCCGACTGGGAGATCCTGAACGAAGCTCGGCCTCATCTTTGGCGTGATCACGAACTGTCCGTTGGGCTTCCGTTGGTCGGACGCAAGTTTTGCCAGGAACTTATTGTAAGAGATGCCGGCAGACGCGGTCAGGCCTGTCTCGCTCAGGATCTTGACTCTAATCAAGGTCGCGATCTCTGTCGCGATTGGGAGGCCTTGGATGTTCTCGGTGACATCTAGGTAGGCCTCATCTAACGACAGGGGCTCAATGACGTCAGAATGCTCCGCGAAGATTGTCCGGACGTGTCGAGAGACCTCCTTGTAGACTTCGAAGCGCGGCGGCTTTACGAAAATTAGCTCTTTGCATTGCCGTTTGGCTGTCACTGACGGCAATGCCGACCTAACTCCAAACTTTCGCGCCTCATAGCTCGCTGCAGCTACGACACCGCGCTCTTTCGATCCCGCCCACAGCGACTGGCTTGCCACGCAAGTCCGGATTGTCCCGCTGCTCCACTGATGCGTAGAAGATGTCTATATCGACAGAATGATCTTGCGCTGATGCGGTGCTGGCCCCGTTTGGTAGTCGGTCTCGTCCGTCACGTCGTCGGCCCTATTGGGTCTTCCTTGACGCCGCGAGCGACGACCCGGAGGCTTCCGTCCGGAAGCGGCCTTTGCAATTTCAGTACTTCGTCCGCAGGGGCCGTCATCCAGGTCTCGACTTCATCTGGCGTTGTCAGGATCACCGGCATCGCCTTGGGGTGGATGGCGCCGACCTCGGCGTTGGGCTCCGTCGTGAGGAACGCGTAGAGGTCGTTGGTCGTCTCGCCTTCCTTGACCTTCCGGACGGACGTCCAGTTGGTCCAGATACCGGCGAAGCAGGCGAGGGGACGTGTCTCATCGAGCGCGAACCAGATATCACCGCCCTCGGCCTTGTTGAACTCGCTGAACGAGTTGAACGGCACCACGCAGCGATTTTCAGTCCCCAGCCATCGCGTCCAGTGCTTGCTCTTCACATTGCGGATGTTGGTCGTGCCGCCGTCCGGCTCCATTCGCAGCAATTCCTTGAAATCCACTGCCTTGCCCTTGGCCTGCAGCTTCTCGGCTCGCTTCTTCGTGGCGTCCATCAGCGCCTTTGATGACGACGGCATTCCCCATCGCGCCGTAGCGAGCTCGCGGCCCTCCACTCCGTTGCGCACGATCGGTGCCTTGTAGTCGGGAAAATCCCCCGGCATCGGCGCCAGATTTCCAACGTATCGGTTGACAACGCGGAACAGCGCGTTGATCGCGGCTTGATTGGTCGTGATCGAATAAAGATTGCACATCGGTCAGGATTCGGCTCGAGGGTGGCGCGGCTGCCAGGTCAACTGTAGCAGAGTCGCGGATGGACGCCGGCCGGCCTTGGCACATTTGCGACAGCGCAGCCGGCTGGCGAGATCGTGCACGAAGGTGGTCGGCGGGTGCTTCATCGCGGCCAGGTCGACATCGCTCGGCGTCTTGCAGCGCGCGCACCTGATCTCCAGCCAGGGGAAGCCTCCATTTACGGCCTGATCGATGGTCGGCGACGGATCGATCGGTTCGCCGTCACTCCACATCCGCTCGTTCCAGCTTTCGCAAAGCAGCCTGTCGGCTTGCTGGATCATCGCCCCGCCTTTGGCCCGCATCTCCGCCGATTGGGTCGCCAGCATGCTGGCCATCGCGCGTGCCTTGCCGAGCTCTTTCGCCAGAGCCTTGCGATCGCCGCCCGACAAGGGCGTAGGGTGATACTTCGGGGCCATCCAGACATCCAGGCGCAAAGAGATCGGATCGGCAAATCCAGAGCGGCTACGGCGTCTCGAACGCTGGCCAGCACCCGTCTTCTTCATGCCTGCCGGTGCGCTGCCGGCAGGTATTGTCGAGCAGCCGCTGCGCGACGTCCTTCCAGAGCGCGTTGGCGCCATACAGTCGAACGGCATCAGCGGTCTGGATTTCCACGGTCCGCTCGCAGCGGCGGCAGGAGACGCGCAGCACGTGACGCTGAATCTCGGAAAGACGTCGCTGCCGCATCTGAGCCCCGGTCGTGCCGGCGCGTGCGTCTTTCAGGACCGATTCCCAATATTCGGCCGGGAGGGGGGCATCTGGACCCGCAGCGGGCGGCGCTCGTCTGCGGTCGGCTTCAGCGGCCAATTTTTCCATCTGTTTCGGGGTCGGCATGCGCCAGCTCGCGGGTCGGTCGGTCATGCCCGAATTAGAACATAACAAGAACAAATGTCGAGTCCGGCCAGGCAGGCCGATGAGAAAAATCCCGCTGTGGGGCGGGTCGCGATGTCGGAACCAAGCCCGGTCGTTCGTCTTTAATCCGGCATCAGTAATGGAGTTCCCCGCGATGGCCCCCCGCGCCAACTGGAAAGGCTTCCTGCGTCTTTCCCTCGTCACCTGTCCGGTTGCGCTCTATCCGGCCACGTCGGAATCCGAAAAGGTCTCGTTCAACCAGCTGAATCGAAAGACCGGCCATCGGATCAAGTACGCTAAGGTGGATGCCGATACCGGCGAGGAGGTCGACAACGAGGACATCGTCAAAGGCTACAAGGTCGACACGGACACCTTCATCGAGGTGACGAAGGAGGAGCTAGAGAACGTCGCACTGGAATCAACGCGAACGATCGAAATCGACGAGTTCGTCGACCGCAGCGAGATCGATCCGCGATATCTCATTCGCCCCTACTATCTGCGTCCCGACGGTAAAGTCGGGCACGATGCTTTCGCCGTTATTCGGGAAACCATCCGCGAGATGAACAAGGTCGCGATCGGCCGTGTGGTGCTGACCAATCGCGAGCACATCATCGCGCTGGAGCCGTTGGACAAGGGCCTGATGGGAACGCTACTGCGCTATCCTTACGAAGTCCGTTCAGCTGATGAGTATTTCGACGACATTCAGGATGTCAAAGTCACCAAGGACATGCTTGATCTCGCCAAGCACATCGTCAATCAGAAGGCGGGCCATTTCGAGCCGGACAAGTTCGAAGACCAATACGAAACCGCCCTCATCGAACTGATCAATCAGAAGCGCGCCGGCAAACCCATCACCGCGAAAGCGCGTCCCCGCGGCGAGAACGTGGTGGACCTGATCGACGCGCTGCGAAAGAGCATCGGAAGAGAGGGCGCCTCAGCGACAGAGGCACCCAAGAAATCAGGAAAAAAGCCGCGCAAGGCGGCGGCCGGGCAGAAGGAAATGCTGATGCCGATCGCAGGCAAGAAGCCGGCGAAGGAGGCCGCGGCGAAAAAGCCGGCGGCCAAGCCGCAGCGGAAGTCGGCTTAGGTGTCGTGAAGCATCCGGTGACGCCGGACGGCACTCCTTCGTCGTCCGTGGCAGGCTCTGGCGAATGGCAAATCCGTCTCAACGAGGTCACGCGAGATCATCTCGTCGCCGTCTAATGGCGACCCGGCGGGTAGGTGCGTGCGCCAGGAAGGCGGCCGAGCGCGAGGCCGAAGTAACGGTGCATAGGACCGCGGACGAAGCTAAGCAGGCGCTTGGCGAACGCGGTCCCGTATGGCGGGACGACGGCTCGCCGGCTCTCGATTGCTCTGCAAAGTAGGAGCCATATGGCTGCGGTGAAAAAGACTTCCAGGAGATCGACCTTGAGCGCGGGCATTCTCGCATACCGCAAGGGAGGAGCTCGGGGGCTCGAGGTTCTGCTCGTTCATCCCGGCGGTCCGTTCTGGCGTGAGAAGGATGATGGCGCCTGGTCCATTCCAAAGGGCGAAATCGATGCCAATGATGTTCCGGAGAACGTTGCTCAACGAGAATTTGCCGAAGAACTCGGCCCGAGCGCTTCGATTGGTCCACTCCAGGCGCTGGGGGAGGTCCGACAGCGAGGAGGCAAGCGCGTCATCGCATTCGGCGGCGAGGGACACTTTGATCCGGCAGCACTGACCAGCAATACCTTCGATGTCGAATGGCCGCCTCGAAGCGGTCGACGGCAGAGCTTTCCCGAAGTCGACCGCGCGGAATGGTTTGATATCGAGTTAGCGCGGACCAAGATGCTGTCCGCTCAGGTAGAGTTTCTCGATCGTCTTTTGGCGATCTCGGCTGAGAGCGTCGGGAAATGATGTTCAGGATTGGAGTCATTTCGGACACGCACGGCCTGTTGAGGTCCGAGGCGGAGCGAGGCCTGACGGGCGTCGATCACATCATTCATGCCGGCGACATGGGACGCCCCGAGATCGTCGACGCGCTTCGCCGGATCGCACCCGTCACGGCCGTTCGTGGAAACGTGGACAGTGGCAAGTGGGCTCGCGACTACCCCGACACGAAACTCGTCCGTCTGGCAGGTAAGTCGATCTACGTTCTGCACGACCTGAAGACGCTGAAGACCGATCTCGGCGCCGGCTTCGACGTCATCGTCTCCGGGCATTCCCACGTACCGAAGATCGACACGGTCGGTGGCATTCTCTACCTGAATCCCGGCAGCGCGGGACCTCGGCGTTTCAAGCTGCCGATCACGTTTGCGACGCTCGAACTCACGCCTGACGGCATGCGACCGGAAATCCACGACCTTGGAGGCGAGTGAGTGTCGGCGGAGAGTGCATCAATCCTTTTTGCCGGCTTTCGCCGAAGGGAAGCTACTTGCGCGGACGTTCTCGCTCACGCACGACATCCTTCGCCCGCTTGTCGGACCTGAGCCCGAGGTAGACGGGCTGGCGCAGTTCGCCCTTGCTCGTCCACTGCGCAAATTTGACCTCGGCGACCAACGAGGGCTTGACCCAGGTCGTGGCGGCCTCGTCCTTCACTTTGGCAGGGAAGGGTGATTTCGGGATCGTCAGCTTCACGAGCTTGGCGTGGAGGTCTTCCAGGACCTTGTGGCTGAAGCCAGTGCCAACATGTCCGATATAGCGCCATGTGTCGTCTTCCCGCACGGCGAGGACCAGGGCGCCGAAGTATGGTCTTGTACGCCTCGGCGCCGTGAAGCCCGCGATCACCACTTCCTGCCGCTTTGCTGTCTTGATCTTCAGCCAATCCGCCGTCCGGCTTCCGGACGCATACGCGCTGTCGGCGCGCTTCGCCATGACGCCTTCCAGACCCTTCCGCTCGGCCTCGGCGAAGAATTTCATGCCGTTCGCTTTGCGGTGATGGCTGAAGGCGATCAACTTGTCGCGCGGCAGTATTGCCTTCAACCGCTTCTTCCGCTCGAGGAGGGGGTGGTTGCGCAAGTCCGCTGCGTTCTCAAACATGAGATCGAAGGCGCAGTACAGCAGCTTCGCCTCATGGCGCAGCGCGTTTTGAAGCAACTGGAAATGTGAGACGCCATCCTTACCGATCGCGACAAGCTCACCATCGATCACGGCGTCGCCCTTCACGCCCTCCAGCGCTTTGGCGACCTCAATATAGCTGCGGCTGATTATCTTGCCGTTGCGGCTGTAGAGCGCAACTTTGCCCCGCCGGATTTCCGCGATCATCCGGAAGCCGTCGTACTTGTCCTCGAAAACCCAGCTGGGGTCGTCGAACGGCGCCTCGGTAAGCGTAGCAAGCATCGGCTGCAGGCGCTTGGGCAGGGTCGACATCCGGCTCATTCAAGGCCAATCCTTAAGAGCGCGTTGCGAAATGCATGGACGTCCTTCAAGGATTGGGGAACGCTTCGGGGCCGCGTCGTGTTCCGCAGGCATGGTGGCGTGCGAGACGTTGACGATCGACGAGGGCGGATCAGACCGATGGCCAGAAAACTGAAGACCTATCAGACCTCGCTGGGCTTCTTCGATCTGGCGATCGCCGCTCCCTCCATGAAAGCGGCCCTCGAAGCCTGGGGCGCTGACAGCAATCTCTTCCACCAGGGCGCGGCGAAGGAAAGCGACGATCCGGACGTCATCGAGGCGACTATGGCTGCGCCGGGCATCGTTCTGAAGAGACCCGTCGGCTCCAACGGGCCATTCAGGGAGCATGCCGAGCTACCTACCGACCTTGCCAGCGGCAGCTCAAAGAAGACAGGCCGCCGTCAACCGCGGAAGCCTTCTAAGCGGGCCCACGACGATGCGGCCGACCGGAAGGCTGCACTTGCTTTAGAGAAGGAGCAGATGCAACGGGAGCGCGAACGTGCCAAGGAGGAGGCCGTCCGGCAGAAGGAGCGTGAGCGACGGCAGCACGCCGTCGACAAGGCGCAAAGTGCCTTGGACGCGGCCCGTCGCAAGCACGAAGAAAAGGCCGCTGACATTCAACAACAGCTCGAAGTTCTTGAGGAAAGCGCGCGGGACGAGGAAGCGCGTTGGGAAAAGGAGAAGGCCCGGTTGGAAGTCGCGTTACGACGCGCGCGAGGCTAGGTCTCAAAGTGCGACCATCTCGTGTCTTAGCGTTGACGCCTGATTTGCCGCCGAGACCGGAAATTGCCAGACTCTAAACTGCCAAGTCGCGAGCCTTAGCAGTTGCGCTCTTCCCGCAAGATGCGCTCCAGATCATCCTCGAAGATATTTTGCGTTGCTTCAAAGAGAGCCAGGAGCTTCAGAGCTTCTGCGATGTTTGCGCCACCCTTGCGGACCATCCGTTGCTGCCTTTCGACGATCTGACGTCCTTTGGCAACATGGTGACGGGCAAGGATGACACGTTCGGAATAATGAGACATTGGTGGCTCCTGCTGCAGGCGGGAGCGCGATTGGTCTCTCAGTCACCGGTGCCCGCGGGCAGAGTGCCTTTGCCGGTGATGACCAGATCATACTCCGTTTCGCGAATTCGGACACTGTCCAATTCAAGCAGGTCAATCTTGAATGGTGGGTCTCGAGCGGGCGCGCTCAGACTGGGCGCTCGCTGGTAACTATCGGTCGGAAACCGCCCGCCCTGCGGCCTCATTGACCTTTGCGCGGTCCCGCCTGTCCTCCGGAGACAGCTCCATAACCGCTCGATGGAGCTCCGCAGGGATCGTCAGCGGACTATCGAGCGGCTTTTCCGCCCACTCCCAGAAGCGGTCAAAGGCATCCATTACAGATCCTCCCGAAGCCCCCTGAAGAAGGGATGACGGACTTTTCCCTCCGCTGATTTTGCACGGTACTCTATCTCGGCCAGCAGCTTGGGCTCGACCCAGATTCCTTTGTGCGCAATCCGCTTTGCATAAGGCTGCGTCTTGCGGATCAGCGGCTTCAGACGCTTCTGAAGGTCGGCGGCTGATGCCTTGTCGAATCCATGGTCCACCTTCCCGGCGTATATTAGATCGTCGCCCTTACGCCGGCCGACGTAGATGCCGTCCCACTTCGTTCCATCGAGCGCGAAACCCGCAATAGTCAGGGTCTCACGCTGCACGCAGGTCTTCTTGACCCAGTCATTCGTGCGTCCGGCCGGATAGGCGCCGTCCCGGACCTTCGAGACGACACCTTCGAGGCCAAGCTTGCAGGCGTGCGCAAACATCTCGCGGCCGTCTATCGCGAAGCTTTCGCTGAACTGGATGTCGGTGCCGGTCAGGATCTTCTTGAGTTCGGCCTTGCGCTGAAAAAGCGGTAGCTTCCGGATATCTCGGCCGTTCAGATAGAGCAGATCGAACGCCACGAGCACGATGCTCCTCGACTTACCCTTGAGCTCGTTCTGCAGGACCGAGAAGTCGGTCGTGCCATCGGCAGCTGGCACCACGATCTCGCCGTCCACCACCGCAGAGTTCGCCTTGATCCGCCAGGCGTCATGAGCGACCTTCTTGAAGCGGTGCGTCCAATCGTGGCCGCGCCGGGTGGAGATCTTCGCCGTCTCGTTGGCCAGATGGACCTGAACACGGTAGCCGTCGAACTTGATTTCGTGGATCCAGCGCTCTCCCGACGGCACTTTCTCTGTCGAGGATGCCAGGGCCGGTTCGATGAAGGCGGGGAAAGGCGCCTTGACGCCGATAGCCGCCGGCTTGTTACGCTGAAACGCCACTGAAGAACTCCACGCTACAGCCGATTCAAATTGGCACAGTTCGAATCGTTCCGGAACCTGCGAATCCCTGTCGCGTTGCTTCGATGTCCCAACAGGAGGCACCGATGGCGGCAGCGAAGAAGAGCAAAACGGCGCGCGGACGAAAGCAGGACCGGGCGCGGGTGGCAGGCGGGCAGGACTACGAAGTGCAGTACGAGGCGAAGAAGACCGGAAAGTCGGCGCCGGCGGTGAAAAAGGCCGTCAAAAAGGTCGGCAACGCGCGCAAGCGGGTGGAGAAACGGCTAGGCCGCTGAGTAGCAGACGGGTCGGCGTCGGTGCTTAGCGCGGGTCCTCCTCGTCAGGGGGGCATTCTGGGCAGGTATCGCCAATCGAGTCGAGCACGTCGTGAAGCGCGGCCTCCGCGGCTTGACGGGAGACGTCTGCTGGCGGGTCTCGACGGGCAATATCGAAGGCTCGCTCTCGTGCATGCGGATCGGCGCGGTCCTGCATCCAACCATGCTCTTCGCATTCGCGGATGGCGCCCGCTTCCTGGAGCACGTGGATCGCCCAACCCTGCAGTGTCCGTATCGCCGGCCTTCGCTCACTGGTCATCAGCATTGAATAACTCCGAATACACGAATCTAGTGGTCCGCCGTTTGTTCCGGCTGCTAACACAAGGCTGGGATTCTCAGTCAGCAGAGGACAAGGTTTTCGCCCGTTCTGAGACCACTGTGAAATTGCCAGGCTGTTCTCGCAGGATTGCCAGCATCACTTTCGCTCAAGTCTTTTAGTGGTTGTGCGCGTGCGGCCAGGGCCGCACCGGGCTCTCGTGAACCGAGCCGCGCCGCGTCTCGGCCTGCGGCTTCGATCCCTCGCGCCAGAGCTTTGGTGCTCCTCGCCGGGGGCACTCGGAAAAGGGGCTCGCCTGCGGCGATCGTTATCACTGCCCCGTTCCCGGGTGCCCTTTTAACCGGTCTCGTCGCTGCACTCGGTCCCGCGTGCCGCCTTCGGCGTCGCTATGCTCACGCTCCTGCGGGTGCCATTTCTCTTGGGGCGATGCGCCCCTGGCGCACGCCGGATCAGGCCTGCGGCCTAAGGCAAGAAGCTGAGAGTAAGAGTGCAGGCTGGTTTTCCGTGACGGGTTACAATCTGCGAGAGAGGCTCGCGGTGCCCGTCGCGGAGACCCGCGATGTCAAACCCTAATGCTTGCGCGCGCGCCGGCCAGGACCGGGCGAACCTCTACAACGAAATCACCGACAAGATCATCGCCGAGCTTGAGGCCGGACGCGTCCCCTGGGTTCAGCCCTGGGGTACTGCCGCGGCGAAAGCGCCGCTGGCCATGCCGAAAAATGCGTCGACCAACCGGCAATACAGTGGTGTGAACATCCTCATCCTCTGGGGAGTCGTGATCGAACGCGGATTTACCGGTCAAAGTTGGCTCACTTTCCGCCAGGCACTCTCTCTTGGCGGCCACGTTCGCAAGGGAGAGCGCGGGACTACCGTCGTCTACGCGGATCGTTTCGTGCCGAATGATGAAAAGCGCCGCGCCGCCGAGACCGGCGAAGACGCGCAGGCGATCCCGTTCCTCAAGCGATTTACCGTTTTCAACACCGATCAGTGCGAGCAACTGCCCGACGACATTGCCACCGCTGCGCCGCCGCCGCCGGCCGGCCTCATCGAACCGACGGTCGATGCCCTGATCACGGCCAGCGGAATTCCATTTCGGATCGGTGGAGATCGCGCATTCTATGCAACAGCCGAAGACTATGTTCAGGTCCCGCCGCCGCAGGCCTATTTCGAACCCATCAACTGGCACCGTACGGCCTTGCATGAACTCGGTCATGCGACTGGGCACCCGTCGCGTCTCAATCGCGACCAGAGCGGATCCTACGGTACCAAGAAATATGCCTTCGAAGAGCTGGTCGCCGAATTGAGTTCCGCGTTCAGCTGCGCGTCGCTAGGGATCGTCCCCACCGTGCGCCATGCCGACTATATCGGCTCCTGGCTCGAAGTCCTGCGTGAAGACAATCGCGCCATCGTGCGGGCCGCCTCGCAGGCGAGCAAGGCCGCGGACTATTTGCTCGGTTTCGTTCCCGGGTCCATTGAGCCCGCATCGCTGGATTCGGCTGTCGCCGATCACGAGACGGCGTGATGCCTGGCCTCGCGCGAGAGTGAGAGGAGGGGAGGCTGTTCGCGACGGGTTGGAAGCCGAGAGAGAGTCTCACGGCCACCCGTCGTGGAGAGCCAAAATGACGAAAGCCGTACAAAAGATCACGCTGTCCCCTTCTCGGGACATTCCCTTCAACAAGCTCGTGCTCGGCCAGTCGAACGTTCGCCGCGTCAAGGCCGGTGTCTCGATCGAGCAGCTAGCCGAGAGCATCGCGCAGCGTACGCTTCTGCAAGGTCTGAGTGTCCGGGCCGTCGTCGATGCAGATGGCAACGAGACCGGCATGTTCGAGGTGCCAGCGGGCGGCAGGCGCTATCGCGCTCTCGAGCTCCTGGTAAAACAGAAGCGGATGTCAAAGACGCAGGCGGTGCCGTGCGTTGTGCGTGAAGGGGGCATCGCCGAGGACGATTCGGTGGCGGAGAACGATGAGCGGGTCGGCCTGCATCCGCTTGATCAGTTTAGGGCCTTCCAGACACTCCGCGATCTCGGCATGAGCGAGGAAGACATTGCCGCGCGTCATTTCGTGAACCCTGCAATCGTCAAGCAGCGCCTGCGCCTGGCGTCGGTCTCGCCAAAGCTGCATGAGGTCTATGCCGAAGACGGCATGACCCTCGAGCAGCTCATGGCGTTCTCGGTCACGGCCGATCACGCCCGCCAGGAGCAAGTCTGGGAGAATGTCAGCCGCTCCGGTTATGACGAGCCATACCAGATCCGCCGGCTGCTCACGGAGAACACCGTGCGCGGTTCCGATCCCCGGGCCCAATTTGTGGGCCTCGATGCCTATCAGAGCGCGGGTGGCGGCGTTCTGCGGGATCTGTTCGAGCACGACGACGGCGGCTGGCTTCAGGACGTCGTCTTGCTCGACCGCCTCGTAACCGAGAAGCTCAAGGCCGAAGCTGAGACGATTGCTGCCGAAGGCTGGAAGTGGATCTCGGTCGCCGTAGATTTCCCCTACGGTCACACTCAAGGCCTACGACAAATCGAAGGCAAGCCCGTCGATCTCTCGCCTGAGGAGCAGGCCACCATCGATGCGCTGAACGCCGAGCAAGCCAAGCTGGAAGTCGACTACCGGGATGCCGACGAGTTGCCCGACGAGGTCGATCAGCGTCTCGGCGAAATCGAGTCGGCCCTGGCTGCATTCGAAGACCGGCCGATGCTTTACGAACCGGCGGAGATCGCCCGAGCTGGTGTCTTCATCAGCATCGACTCCGAAGGACGCCTCGCCGTGGACCGGGGTTACGTCCGGCCGGAGGACGAGGTGCCGGCAACTGATCCTGATGTCGGGCAGGGCGCCGATGCGTCGTCGACCGAAGGTCTTGAAGTGGGCCCTTCCGTCCAGCGCACGGTCATCGCGGTCGCAGGCGGCGCTGCTGATGCCGAGGAGGATGATGAGGACGCGACCAAACCTTTGCCGGATCGTCTCATCATCGAGTTGACGGCGCATCGTACACTGACATTGCGTGATGCGTTGGCGGGAAATCCAGCGGTCGCGTTCCAGGCAGTTCTGCATAACTTCGTGCTGACGGCCTTTTACCGGTTCGCATCGTCCGGGAGCTGTCTTGAGATCAGCCTTCGCACGCCGAACTTTCCCGCCCAAGCTCCGGGGCTGAGGGAAAGCGTCTCGGCCAAAGCAGTCGAGGCGCGACATGAGGTCTGGAAGGCACGGTTGCCAAAGAGCGAGAACGATCTCTGGGATGCGCTGACGGCTCTCGATGGTGGTGCACAGGCGTCGCTGTTCGCCCACTGTGCGTCGTTTGCGGTCAACGCCGTCCATGAGCCAGCCAATCGCTACAATCAGGGTCGCGTCTCCGCCCATGGCGTTCGCACGCGTCTCGACCAGGCCGATGTGCTGGCGCGCGCGGTCGGGCTCGACATGGTGCAGGCCGGCTGGCGACCGACCGTCGACAACTATCTCGGCCGGGTTACCAAGCCGCGTATTCTGGATGCCGTGCGGCAGGCCAAGGGCGAGTCGTCGGCGCAACTGATCGACCATCTGAAGAAGGCCGACATGGCCAAGGAGGCTGAACGACTTCTGGATGGCTCGGGTTGGTTGCCGGAGCCGTTGCGTCTCCTCGATCCCGATGCGGCGTCAGAGCAGGAGAGCGAGGCGGGCCGGCTGCCCGAATTCCTCGCCGACGAGGAGGATCAGGAGACCGCCGCCGACGAAGATCCGCAACATCTCGACGCGGCTGAGTGATCATCACAGAGCGGGGCGGCTTTGGCCGTCCCGCGGTTGCTTGGGGACCGGTGTGTAGCGCTGGTCCCCATTCTTATTGGGAACGGCGGAGAGTGAGAGTCGGGCCGGGAAGGGTTTGAGCCGTCGGGGGCAAAGGAGAGCGCCTGATGGTTCGACCCATTCCTGCTCTCCGAAAGAATTCCTGCCATGACCGAATCTCTTGCCGGCGGCATCGCCACGCCGCTCTCCATGCGTGCCGCTGCAAATCTCACCTCTGCCGCTGTCAGGGCCGCGCGACAGGTCCTGACCGAGCTCGAACGCGGCCGTCGCATCGATGCCGCTGTTCTGCGTAGCGCCATGGAGTCTGCCTTTGGCGCCTCGGACACGGCCGGCGTTTGGAATTGGAAGACCGCCTATGACGTCTGCGAGGCGGCAGCCGTTCTGTTCCTTCGCAAGTTCGGCCCCGCGATGCGTGCCAAGGCTGGGTCGACGGCAGCAATGCTGCCGATGCTCACGAAGATCGCTAGCTGTCTGCCGACCCACACGCGGCGTTCCGAGGACAGCCAGGCGCTTCAGCAATTCTCGACGCCGATCCCGCTTGGGCTGGCCGCATGCGCCGCGGCTGGCATTACGCCGGCCGATCGCGTTCTTGAGCCTTCTGCTGGGACCGGTTTGCTCGCCGTCTTTGCCGAGCTCGCCGGCGGCGTTCTGGTCTTGAACGAGTTGGCCGAGGCCCGCGCGGCGCTGCTCGATCATCTCTTCGCAGGCGTTAAGGTCTCGCGGTTCGATGCTGCACAGATCGACGACCACCTCGACGCGAGTGTCGTGCCGAGCGTCGTTCTGATGAACCCGCCGTTCTCGGCATTGACGAACGTAGACCGACGGATGACGGATGCGGCTCTCCGTCACATCGCTTCAGCGCTCGCGCGTCTTGGCGACGGTGGACGCCTTGTCGCCATCACTGGCGCCAGCTTCGCACCGGATAACCCGGCATGGCGAGAAGCCTTTGTGCGGCTCCAGGAACGCGGGCAGGTAGCGTTTTCTGCGGCGATCGACGGCGCCATCTACGCGAAGCACGGAACACAAATCGACACACGGCTGCTTGTGATCGACAAGCTGCCCGCTGCCGATCCGACGGCTTTTCCGGCTTCGCCAGGCATGGCGGCCGACGTCGCTACCTTGCTCGACTGGGTGAACCAGCATGTGCCTCCAAGGCTGCCCGTCGCCATATCACCGGAGATCGTCGCTATCGAGCGGCCGGCTATGTCGCGATCGCTGGGCGCCGTTGCACCACGCTCATCGTCTTCTTCGAGAGACGCCGCGCCAGAAGGCGTCGAACTTACATACGAAACGGTCGAATGGTCGCCGCCGGAAGGCACCCGGCTCACCGATGCCCTTTACGAGGAATACGGATTGCAATCGATCCGTATTCCCGGATCGTGCGCACACCCGACCAAGCTCGTGCAGTCCGCGGCGATGGCGTCCGTTGCGTCACCGAAACCATCCTATCGTCCGCACCTGCCTTCGAGTCTGGTGGCAGATGGAGTTCTGTCGGACGCCCAACTTGAGAGCGTCATCTATGCCGGCGAGGCGCATTCTGAGTTTCTCGTGGGCTCCTGGACGGTCGATGCGACCTTTGATGTTATCGCCGCCGCGCGCGATGACGCAGAGAATGCCGTCCGCTTTCGCCGCGGCTGGTTCTTGGGCGATGGCACCGGCGCGGGCAAGGGCCGGCAGGTCGCCGGGATTCTGCTCGACAACTGGCTCAAGGGCCGCCGACGTGCCGTCTGGGTCAGCAAATCCGACAAGCTGATCGAGGACGCGCAGCGCGATTGGTCCGCGCTCGGGATGGAGCGCCTGCTCGTTACGCCCTTGTCCCGGTTTCGCCAGGGCACCCGGATCCGGCTTGCGGAAGGCGTCCTATTTACCACCTACGCCACGCTACGGACCGACGAGCGTGGCGAGAAGCTTTCGCGCGTCAGGCAGATCGTCGAATGGTTGGGCTCGGACTTCGACGGAGTGATCGTCTTCGACGAGAGCCACGCCATGCAGAATGCGATCGGGGGCAAGGGCGAGCGTGGTGACCAAGCGGCCTCTCAGCAGGGGCGCGCGGGCTTGAGGCTCCAGCACGCGCTGCCGAATGCCCGCGTGGTCTATGTGTCGGCGACGGGCGCAACCACGGTCCACAATCTCGCTTATGCCCAACGCCTCGGCCTTTGGGGCGGCGCCGACTTTCCGTTCGCCACCCGTGCCGAGTTCGTCGAAGCGATCGAGGAGGGTGGGGTCGCGGCCATGGAGGTGCTGGCGCGCGACCTCAAGGCGCTCGGCCTCTACGCAGCCCGCTCGCTCTCTTACGAGGGCGTCGAGTACGAGCTTGTTGAGCACCAACTGACGCCGGAGCAGGTCCGCATTTACGACGCCTATGCCGGTGCGTTCAGCGTCATCCATAATAACCTGGACGCGGCGATGCGGGCCGCCAACATCACCGGCGCAACGGGAACGCTGAACGGGCAGGCCAAATCTGCGGCACGCTCCGCCTTCGAAAGCGCGAAGCAGCGCTTCTTCGGTCACCTCCTGACCTCGATGAAGACCCCGTCACTGATCCGTGCGATCGAGAACGATCTTGAGGCTGGGCACGCCGCGGTCATCCAGATCGTGTCGACGGGCGAAGCGCTGATGGAGCGCCGGCTCGCGGAGATTCCAACTGAAGAATGGGGCGACGTCCAGGTCGACATCACCCCGCGCGAGTATGTCCTCGACTACCTCGCCCACTCCTTCCCGGTCCAGCTCTACGAACCCTTCACCGACTCGGAAGGTAACCTCTGCTCCCGGCCTGTCTATCGCGACGGCCAGCCGGTCGAGAGCCGGGAAGCCGTCGCACGCCGTGACCGCCTCATCGAGAAGCTTGCCTCGCTGCCGCCGGTACCTGGGGCACTGGATCAGGTCATCCAGCGCTTCGGCACCGAACTGGTCGCCGAGGTGACGGGCCGCTCGCGCCGCGTCATCCGCAAGGGCGACCGGCTGGTGGTCGAAAACCGCGCAGGCTCGGCCAATCTCGCCGAGACCTCGGCCTTCATGGATGACGTCAAGCGCATCCTCGTGTTCTCCGACGCCGGCGGCACGGGGCGGAGTTACCATGCCGAACTGTCGGCGCGGAATCGCCGGTTGCGCGTCCATTACCTGCTCGAGCCCGGCTGGAAGGCCGACGCCGCGATCCAAGGCCTTGGCCGCACCAACCGGACCAACCAGGCGCAGCCGCCGCTGTTTCGTCCGATTGCGACAGACGTGAAGGCCGAGAAGCGCTTTCTCAGCACCATTGCCCGCCGGCTCGATACGTTGGGAGCCATTACGCGCGGCCAACGTCAGACCGGAGGACAGGGCCTGTTCCGGCCCGAGGACAATCTCGAAAGCCAGTATGGACGTGATGCGTTGCGTCAGCTCTACACGCTGCTCGCGCGAGGCAAGGTCGACGGTTGCTCGCTTGGGAGGTTCGAGGATGCAACCGGTCTGAAGCTCATGGATGCCAATGGGCTCAGGAATGACCTGCCGCCGATCACGACCTTTCTGAACAGGTTATTGGCGCTCACCATCGACCTCCAGAATGTGCTGTTCACCGCCTTCGAGCAGCTCTTGACCGCTCGGATCGAAGGCGCGGTTGCATCCGGCACCTACGACGTCGGGTTGGAAACACTCCGTGCCGAGAGCCTTGTCGTCACCGACCGGCGGACGATCTATGACCAGCGGGGGACCGGCGCCGAGACCCGGCTGCTCACTGTCACACAGCGCCAGCGCAATCATCCGGTGAGTCTGGATGACGCTCTTGCTCGTCTTTCCGATCGTCAGGCCGTCCTGCTGGTCAATGAGCGCTCGGGACGAGCCGCCGTGCAGGTCCCCGCGGCGAGCGTCATGCTCGATGACGGCGAGATCGAGCGGCGCGTCCGTCTGATCCGGCCGATGGATCAGCACACGGTCCCCTTGAGCATGATGGCGGAGAGCCACTGGATCGAAGCGGACCGTGGGCGCTTCGCTGCGGCCTGGGTGGCGGAGCTTGCCGAGGTGCCCCAGTTCACGGAAAGCACGATCCACGTTGTGGCGGGCTTGCTGCTCCCTATCTGGAAGCGGCTGCCGAACGAATCAACCCGCGTCTATCGGCTCCAGACCGATGCGGGCGAACGCATCATCGGACGCAAGTTTTCGGCCACATGGGTCGCAAACGTCCTTTCGAGGGACGCGCCCGCGCTGACGCCGGACGCTGCCTTTGCCGCGCTGATGGAGGGACGCACCGTCCTCGACCTCGCGGAGGAACTCCAACTTCGCCGCGTCCGGGTGATGGGCGCCTATCGCATCGAGCTGTCCGGATTCAACGACACGATACGCGATCGCCTCCGTGCTTACGGCCTCTTTGGGGAGATCATCTCCTGGAAGCTGCGCATGTTCGTACCCACGGACGCGAGCGGCATCGAGGTCCTGTCCAGGGTGCTCGACACCTATCCGGTTACGGGCGTCAGTGAGCGGGAGGCCGCGTGATGGCCGGCGATGCTTCCGAACTGGCACGCCGCCTCTCGTGCGAGGCTGAGGCGGTGTGCCGACACTATCTCTCTAATGGCAGGCGGGCGGGGCGGTACTGGCTGGTCGGCGACGTCTACAATACGCCGGGCCGCTCGTTGTTCGTGCGGCTGCACGAATCACCGAAGGGACCCGCTGGGAAATGGACCGACGCCGCGACCGGAGAACATGGTGATCTCCTCGACATCATCCGCGAAAGTCTGGCCTTGCGAGACTTTCGCGAGGTCGCCGAGGAGGCGAGGCGCTTTCTGAAGCTGCCTCGTTCCGAGGAGCAATCACTCCCGAGGCCCGTTCGTCCAGTCGCGCCGGCCGGATCGCAGGAAGCCGCTCGTCGGCTCTTTGCGATATCCAACCCGATTGAAGGGACATTAGCCGAGGCGTACTTGCAGCGTCGCGGAATTAGTTGCATCAACCATGGTGGCAGCTTGCGCTTCCATCCTCGTTGCTACTATCGACCGGATGAGCATTCGTCGACCGAAACCTGGCCGGCGATGATAGCCTGTGTCACCGACCTCGATGGACGGATCACCGGCGTGCACCGCACCTGGCTAGATCCACACGGTTTTGATCGCGTGCGGCTCGGCAAGGCTCCGATCGACACACCACGACGCGCCATGGGTGACCTGCTCGGCAACGCCGTTCGCTTCGGCGTGGTCGATGATGTGCTCGCTGCCGGCGAGGGAATCGAGACCATGCTGTCACTGCGTTACGCACTGCCGGCCCTGCCCATGGCGGCCGCGCTTTCGGCTAATCATCTCGCAGCGATGATGCTGCCATCTGGCCTGCGTCGGCTCTATATCGCCCGCGATGACGATGCTGCCGGAGATACCGTACAGGCGATTCTCACGCAGCGCGCGGTAGAGGCCGGCGTTGAAGCGATTCCGCTGTCGCCTCGGGTGGGCGATTTCAACGAAGATCTGCACATCTTTGGCCTCGAAGCCCTCCGCGCATCGTTGCGGCTTCAGCTCGTACCAGAGGACGTCGTCCGTTTGCTGCATTCGTCGTTGGCAACCGCGGAATAGCCCCGGCAATTCGATGGGCATCGACAGGTCGGTCGCGGTGCGGCCACTGCCGGGAGAGCACGCGACCACGGCCTTCTAGAGGGCGATCGGACGGCAAGCGGCTCGGACCGGCAATGGCTGCGTCCGGCTATTTTCCGCCGCGCGCCGGCGACGAGAAGACACATTAGCCATCTGGCGAGCGCGCTTTGCATCGCGAAGCAAAATAGCCCGGCCTCCGCCATCCTCCGCTGCGCTTCGGCCCTCCGCTCTGCTCCGGGTTCTGGCCCGTTCCGCCTGCCGTCTGAGTGATCGCCACGAAGGCCGCGATGGTCGCGGCCGATCCGGCAAAGGATCGCCTCCATGACCGACCACGATGACATCGAACCACCGCACGACGCATCTCCGACCGAACACGTTCTTGCCGAATTGCAGCTCTTCGGTTACCGCCCCTTCGACGACCAGCCCGATCCACGGCCGCTTCCCGACGGCAGGATCATTACCGGTGCCGTCGTCGATATCTTCGATGCCCTGGTCGCGACGTTGAGCGACACGCGGCTCGAGCCGGACCTCGACGATCTGCTCTGGTCGACCGTCAACCTGTTCCACCGAGCCGTCGACCGCATCGGTCGCCAACTCGACGACAACGAACAGGCGCAACGGAAGAGTCAGCGCGAGCAGGACGGTTCCGAAGTTCGATCCGTCGAACTCGAACGCATCACGGCGGAAGGCACCACGTTGATCGAGCGACGCAACTGCCTGGAGCTCTTCCGTGACCAAGCCATCGAACGCTTCGAGACTCACACCGGCACATTATGGCGCCCCCGATCGGGATCGCTGGTGAACCACCGCACCCTGACCGCGGCGATGATCGACTCCCGCGACTTCATCGCAGCCAAGCGCCGCGCCGAGACCGAGATCCTGCTGCCCTCAGGGCCAAAGATCGCGCTCACCGGAGGGCTCGACTTCAACGACCACCACCTCATCTGGGATCGTCTCGACAAGGTTCATGCCAAGCATCCCGACATGGTCCTGCTGCATGGCGGCTCCCCGAGGGGGGCCGAACTGATCGCCTCGAAATGGGCGAGCAACCGCAAAGTGGCCCAGATCGCCTTCAAGCCCGACTGGACGAGGCACGCCAAGGCAGCACCGTTCAAGCGCAACGATGCCATGCTCGAACTCCTGCCGATCGGCGTCATGCACTTCCCGGGCACGGGCATCCAGGACAACCTCGCCGACAAGGCGAAACGGCTCGGCATCCCGGTCTGGATGTTCGGCGGCGCATGAGCGCCGTCTGCTCAACTGAAGTCTTTGAGGCGAAATTGCTCCCGCCGCAACTCCGCCTCGTTTCAGTCTCATATCCAGAGTTGCGCCGTGGTGGTGGTGGAAGGCGCGACTGGTAGATCTATGCACATGGAGCCACCACCATGCTCGCTATTGGGCTTGTTCTCAACACACTCGGCATCGGTCTGTTCTGCTGGGCGATCATTGCGCTTGCCGTGTATGCCCTGCCGTTTTTTGTCGCACTCATTATCGGGATGATGACGTTTCACAGCGACGCCGGCCTCATTGGCGCCATGCTTATCGCGACGGCCGGCGGTGCGCTGACGCTGGTCCTCGGCCAGGTCGCCTTTGCTGTTACTCGGTCCTCGGCCTTGCGCATCGCGATCGCAACAGCATTCGCTGTTCCCGCCGCCGTCGCCGGCTATCATGTGGTGTTCGCCGTGTCCAATATCGGGGTGCCCTCGCTGGCTTGGCGTGAAGTCTTCGCTTCCTTGGGCGCGGTTTGCGTTGGCGGCACGGCGATGACGCGCTTGGTGGTTTTGGCGAAGACCCGCCCGTTCGAGCCCGATGTGGTGGTGGAGAAACCGTCCTAGCCAATTCTTACGGCCGCATGGCCCCAGGGGCGATCGCTTACCGCTGCCATGTCGAATAGCTTCGTTTCGCGTAGATCGGCGCGGTGAACGGGATGATCGAACTTGAGCGCGGAGATCTCGTCCTGCTCGGAATTCATCGATCAAGCTGCCGACATTCGGTCTGGCCCACGCAGCCGCGGCAGAACGATCTTATCTCGATCCGTTCTTGGGAGACGATACCGCCTTTTGCAGGAGATTGTTTCTCTTTCCCCGCTGAATCGTTCACGCCTCTTGTTCATCAAAACCGAGATAGCCACGCTTCTCCAGATATCGTGGTTCAGCACGCGGACGCACGTGGCCTCGTTGATGGCTTGATCTGGCCGAAGACCGGCTTCGCCTCGATCGTCTGAGCCGCAACGCCGTTGATGCGACTTTCTTCCCCTGGGCTTCGCCCATTCCTCGCGAGGCAAGAAAGTCGCCACAACGACGTCCTCCGCTGCGCTCCGGCCCGAGCGGGTGCGTCGCCGATCGTCCTCGGCCCTAGATCGCCATCGAGGCCGCGGTGGTCGCGGGCTCGAAACACAACAGGAGAAGTGACATGGCTAACATCGGTTCTTTCAAGAAGGTCGGTAACGAATTCCAGGGCGAGATCGTCACCCTGAGCCTGAAGGCCAAGGGCGTCCGCATCGTCGCCGAGACCAACCGCTCCAATGACAACGCCCCCAGCCACCGCATCTATGTGGGCCGGGCGGAGATCGGCGCAGCCTGGTCGAAGCGTTCCGAGGAAGGCCGCGACTACCTCTCGCTCAAGCTCGACGATCCTTCCTTCAACGCGCCGATCTACGCGAACCTGTTCGACGACGAAGGCGGTGAAGGCTACACCCTGCTCTGGTCGCGGCCGCGCAAGACCGGCGAGTAGGCCACTTCATCAAGCCCCGTCCGGTCTGCCGGGCGGGGCTTCCCATCCTTCCAGGCGTCAGTGAGCGCGAACCGGCCGCCGGATCGAGCGGGTCGGCTCAATCACTCGGCCTGCCCCCGAGTCCTTTTCTTGGTGCTTGTGGGCGGGCGAGTGAGCAGGTCGGCGGCCTCGACACCCAGGCTGCGAGCGAGCCGATCGACAACGTCGATACCCGCCGCATAAACGCTTCGCTCGAGTGCGCTGATATAAGTGCGGTCAATTTCAGCACGATGAGCCAATTCCTCCTGTGACAAACCACGGGCCTGCCGGAGCTTCCGCAAATTGATTGCAAGTATCTCGCGTATATCCATACGCGAGAGGGCATGTCCTTGAAGAGTATTTCACCACGGAGTATTTTCGACAAAACGCGATCCGGACGGCTTCCGCGACAATTTTGGCGCTTCTGCTCCTTCCTGCCCGCGTGTTAGAAATTGTCTAAACTAAGGCGTGGAGTCTTATGAGGAAGCCGCCGCTCGACCCAGGCGTCGCCGACGCTGCGCCTGCAGATCAAATTCTCACTGCCTACGATGAGCAGCATGTCGTGACCTACATGCGCCTTCTGCAGGCCGAAAGCCAAGGGGCTGACTGGATGGAAGTCGCTCGAGTGGTGCTGCATATCGATCCGGTGCGGGAGCCGGACCGTGCGCGAAGCGCATATCAGAGTCATCTCGCGCGCGCCAAATGGGTGACCGAGCAGGGACGCCTCTTGCGCGGCACCGGCTCAAAATAGAAGAAAACCGCCGGCCGGCGACTTGCAGGCAGAACTATTTTCTTTTGCTGATCGGTGGTCATTCCGGTGCACCACGTGGTGCCAAACTAGGGGCTTCCTACAACCGCCTCGTTCATACCTATTGCGGCGCAATCGTTGTTAGCAGCGTGCAATGGGGCGGAAGCAATGCCTGAATTCGACTGGCGGTCGCCGGAATCCTACAAGAGCCTACAAGACGCCGAAATCACCGACATCGCCTGGGAATGTCTCCGCCGCAACGCCGGTTACCGGCGTGAGTACGAGGTGATGATTGCCAACAGCCCGAACGGCGAAGTGACTGACGAATTCAGGAGGAGGTGGGGCCTCTGCTTTCGCCCATGACCCGCGGCGGTCGTTCGATGAGCAGACGATCTTTTGGGCGCCTGAGGTTCTAGCGGCGGTCGTTCCGGTCAAGGTTGCCTCGGCCGCCGATCGCAGTTCAGCGCCTCAACCGCTGCTTGACCTTGCAGCAGGCCAGATGCGCCGCGCCGCCGACGGCTGGCACGCCGTGCTGCGCATCGGTGCAGTGGATCACCGTGTCTGGTCCAAGGATCCACCGGTGCTTGGCGCGTCATATGCAGCCGAACTGCCATTTGACGGCGATTTCGGCGCGCGTGCGTATGCAGCCCGCCGGCTGTGGCGCGCGATGAATGGACGCGCACCAGGTCCTGCCTTTCACCAACTATCTAAACAGCGGCGCGAACGCTTGAGCGCCGCGATCCGTGCGCTTGATGCTCGCAGCGCCGGCGGAAGCTATCGCGTTATCGCCGAAGCGCTCTTCGGCAAAAAGCGAATCCCCGACCGTGCCTGGAAGACCCATGATCTGCGCAATCGAACAATCCGCTTGGTGCAAGGCGGCCTTGCGTTGATGCGCGGTGGTTACCGCAAACTTCTGCGGTCCGGGCGCAGGGACGAATAGCCCTTCCGGTTGGGGGGTATCGAAAGCGGCCCCCTCCATATTCGGCATCCCCCTCCGAGATCTTGCTTCTCCATGATGACCGCACACACGCCGGCCTAGCCAGGCGTAGTGCGATGTCCTCCTGGAGTCCTCAAATGCCCGATCCGATGGCCGGTCTACCACCGCGATTCCTGCGTACACCTGAGGCCGCGCGCTATCTTGGCCTGTCCGGTCGCACGCTCGAGAAGCACCGCACGTACGGTACTGGACCGACGTATCGGAAGATCGGCGGACGTGTTGTCTACGCCGTCGATGACCTGAAAGCGTGGGCTGACCGCGGCGCCAAGACGTCGACGTCCGATCCCGGGAAGGGGACGGTACTGCCGGCCAAGAAGCAGCCCGCGCTGCGCCCGTATGCGGGCCAGGAACGTCGCTGATTGCCGCGTGAGAGTAGTGACCATGCGGCGCAAACACCATTCGGAGCGCGACCAGCTTGAGCTCTTTCGGGCGTTGCCCGGCGATCTTGCGCCGCGCGACGCGCAGGATCTGATGGCGTATCCGTTCTTCTCCCTCGCAAAGACTAAGCGGATCGTGCCGATCGACTTCCGTGCCGGTGCGATCGCAATTCGTGTCGAAGCCGTGCCGGAACACGGCATGGCGACGATCTGGGATGCAGACGTTCTGATCTGGGCCGCGTCCCAGATTGTCGAAGCCCGTGATGCCGGCCTGAAGACGTCGCGCCTGATGGCTGCAACGCCGTATGAAATTCTGACGTTCGTCGGCCGCGGCACCGGCGCACGCGACTATGATCGGCTGAAGGCGGGTCTCGACAGACTTCAGTCAACGACCGTGCTGACGTCGATCCGTCAGCCGGCAGAGCGGCGACGGCATCGCTTCTCCTGGATCAACGAGTGGAAAGAGACGGCCGATGCAAATGGCCGCCCATTTGGGATCGAGCTGATCCTGCCGGATTGGTTCTACGCTGGCGTCATCGATGACGCGCTCGTGCTGACGATTGATCGCGCCTATTTCGAGCTGACGGGCGGACTTGAGAGGTGGCTTTATCGTCTTGTGCGCAAGCACGGCGGACGCCAGGACGGCGGCTGGAGTTTTGATCTGGTGCACCTCCATGCCAAGTCCGGCATCCTCTCGCCCCTCAAGCACTTTGCTTACGACGTGCGCCAGATCGTCCAGCGCCAGACATTGCCCGGTTATCAGCTCGTGCTCACGCGCGACCCTGATGGCACCGAGCGACTGAACTTTGCACCCACGCCTGTTGATCCCTTAACGGCCCGCTTGCGCCGGCGCGGTCTCATTCCAAATTCGGAGGACAACCTGTGAATCAGCTCGTGCTATCGGGGACCGCAACCCTCGTGCTATCGGGGACCCGATCCTCGTGCTATCGGGGACCGGAATCGAGCTTAAGAGCTTGTTTCTCCGCGCTTTCCAGCCGCTCTAACTTTACTAACCGGAAATCCTTCGGATTTCTTCTAACGGAGCAGGCCGAAAGCGGCGTCGATGGCGCTCGGCAACGGCAGTCCGACAGGCCAGCCTGCCTTTGCAGGCGATACACACTCTCGACCGAGCCCCAAGCTCACGGCTGCCAGCCCCAGCGTCCGGGAGCCGCCGCATGAGCGATCTCACGGAAGTGGAAGTGTTGTGGCTCGAGAAGCGCATCGAAAACCGCATTCGGTTCGGTCGCATTGTCGGGGAACGGAAGCTTGATCGCCATCGGCGTGTCCTGTCATTCGCGCCAGGCAGCATCTTTGCCTTCGTCCGGTGGACCTCCAACGACTTTGGCACGATCATTTCGCGCATCGACATCTTGCGCGCGGTCGCACTGGGACAGCGCTGCTCGACCGTTCCTTATGTGACGCCCGGCGGTGAGATTCTGCTGCGCCTGTCCGGCTGGCCGAAGGTCGAGCGCGTGCTGCAGATGATCGATGCCGTTGAGGCGCTCGGCGTCGATCCGGCTGATGTCGCTCCCGACCATTGGCATCACGTTCACAACCGTCTGTCCGTTAATGAAAACCCGCGCCCGTATACGAAAGCGCGCCATCAGGCCTGGCTCCATCGCCAAAGGGTGATGCGATGACGGGCCGCCTACCGATGCTGGCCGTGACGATTGGGGTCGCTGCTGCGCTCATCGCGACGATCGTCCTGGAGCCGATTCCGCTATACATCTGGAACGCATCCGCGAGCGTGCCGATCGGTCTCTACCGCCTCCGACCGGCGGACCAATTCCAAGTTACTGAATTGGTCGCCGTGCAGCCGCCGGAGCCGCTCGCGACCTTCCTCGATTTGAACGGCTATTTGCCCATTGGCGTGCCCATGCTGAAGCGCGTGCTCGCCCTTCCGGGGCAGAGTGTTTGCAGAACCGGCCTCACGATTTCGGTCGACGAGGTCGCGGTGGGCGAGGCGAAGGACCGCGACGGACGCGGCCGGCCGCTGCCGAAATGGCAGGGCTGCCGCGTCGTCGGCGACGGCGATCTGTTTCTGATGAACTGGCAGTCGGACGACTCTCTTGATGGCCGGTATTTTGGATTTCTTCCGGCATCCAGCGTGATCGGCCGTGCGATGCCGGTGTGGACGTGGGAGGGGTGATCGTGCGTATTCGACGTGTTCTCCTCGCCATGCCCTTGTTCGATCGATTGCGGGATCATTCCTCCGTCTCGATCGATGTCTGCAAGGCTGGCGCGAGCCCGACCGCGTGCTTGGGTCGGTTGGGCACGCGCGTTTGTGCAGTCGTGCCCGTGATGCTTCTTCTGACCGCGTTCGACGGTGCTGCTTTGGCCCAGAGCGGATCAACCGCCCAGCCGGCGATCAGTCAGACCGCTCACTCATTTGCCGGCTTCATCAATGAAGCCGCACAACGCTTTGCGATTGCGCCGAACTGGATCCGATCAGTCCAACGCATCGAGAGTGCTGGTGACGTGCACGCCAGATCGCCAAAAGGCGCAATGGGCCTGATGCAAATCATGCCAGCGACTTGGGCGGAACTTCGTGTGCGCTACAATCTCGGGAACGACCCCTACGACCCGCACGACAACATTCTGGCCGGTACGGCGTACTTGCGCGAACTGCTCGATCGGTATGGCTCGCCTGGCGTGTTTGCGGCGTACAATGCGGGACCATCTCGCTATGAAGAGCATCTTGCGGGCGGCTCTCTGCCAGACGAGACGCGAGCATACGTCGCAAAGCTTGCAAATCTGCTTGCCGTCGAACTGCCGCCGAGGTGGACGTCCGGCGGACAGTCATCAGCAGCTGCGACGCTATTCGTCACGCGATCCGATCTCATGAAGACGCGTGATCGGTTGTTGGCGCTCATGCCGTCTAGCGGTGTCACGACCGCGTTCTCGGCGCCCGATGTTTCGCCCATGGTCCCCCGGCCAATTGGCATGTTCGTCCCTCGATCGGATTCGGGAGTATCGCGATGACCAGGTGTGCGGGTTCGCAAGCTGATGGTGTATGGGCGATGCCTTCGGCCCGCGCTCTACTCGTCGCTTCGCTCCTCACCGAGCCACCCTTCGGGTGTCTCGGCCCTTCGGGTAACGATCGCTATCGCAAGCGCTCGGAAGCAGTGGGGGCTTCGCGAGTTGGCGGCCAGGTCGCGGTGGCTCTTTCGGGAACCGGCGACCCGGAGACCACGACGGCAGGACGGCAAGATAAAAAGCCGCACATCGCGGCTTGGACGGTCGGTTGTTTTGCTTCTGCTTTTTCCGATTTTTTGCACATCGTGGATCGTCGTCACGATGTGCGCGTCTTTATTTTCGCGAATGATTTCAGTGAATATCGCACATCGCGAGTTCAGCTATGACACGCGATGACGATTTCCATGTTCGCCCAGGGCGCATCCGCTCATCGCGAGCGCAGCGCGCCTTGCCTTTTGTCGCTCAGGCGCTCGCCGCCGCGCAGAGGGCCGGCGGCCGCATCTCGCGCTCCGGCAAGATCACCGCGGGCCGCGGCCCGCATTTCGCGCGCGGCCGCGTCGCAAGCATCCGCGCCAATCGCTTCATCACCAGCCGCACGCGATTCTGCACCGTCAAGGCGCTCGTGGTCCGCAACAAGAGTCCGCGCGGTCCGCTCGCCCGTCATCTCAACTATCTCCGCCGTGATGGCGTCACCCGTGACGGCGAGCGCGCGAAGATGTTCGGCCCGGAGACCGACGACGCCAACGTCAAGGAGTTCACCGAGCGCTGCAAGGACGACCGGCACCACTTCCGCTTCATCGTCTCGCCCGAAGACGCGAGCGATATGGAGGATCTGAAGCGGTTCACCCGCGAACTGATGGCGCAGGCCGAAAAGGATCTCGGCACGAAACTCGAATGGGTTGCGGTCGATCACTGGAACACCGACAACCCCCACGTCCATGTCATCGTGCGCGGCCGCGCCGATGATGGTCGCGACCTCGTGATCGACCGCGACTACATCAAGAGCGGGATGCGCGATCGTGCGCAGGATCTCATCACCCAGGAACTTGGACCGCGCACCGATCTCGACATCAGCCGCGCGCTGAGCCGTCAGGTCGAGGCCGAGCGCTGGACCCAGCTTGACCGCCAGCTTGTCCGCGACGCCAACGAGCAGGGCGTCATCGACGTGGCGCCGTCACCGGACCGGCAGCCCGACGCATACCTGACGCAAAAGGTCGGACGCCTGCGCCACCTCGAACACCTCGGCCTTGCCGAGACCATCGGCTCCGGTCAGTGGATCATCGCCAAGGAGGCGGAATCGACGTTGCGCGACCTCGGCCAGCGCAACGACATCATCAAGCGGATGCACCGCGCCCTCGACGAGCAGGGCATCGCACGTGGCGCGGCCGACTATGTCCTGGCCGGCGAGGCGCATGGCGCCCCGATCATCGGCCGGCTGGTCGAACGCGGCCTCGACAACGAATTGGTTGGGACGGCCTATGCCGTGGTGGACGGCGTCGACGGCCGCACCCACCACATCAAGCTCCAGGACATCGAGTCGGCCGGCGACAGCGCGCCGGGCTCGATCGTGGAATTGCGATCCTTCGAGGACGCGAAAGGCGAGCGCCGTGTCGCACTGGCGGTCCGATCCGACCTCTCCATCGAGGCGCAGGCGACGGCGAACGGCGCGACCTGGCTCGACCGCCAGCTAGTCGCTCGCGACCCCGTTGATCTTGGCGGCGGCTTCGGTCTGGAGGTGAAGCAGACGATGGAGGCCCGCGCCGCACATCTGATTCAGGATGGCATGGCGCGGCGCGATGGCGAGCGCATCCTATTCAACCGGAACCTGATCGGTACGCTCCGGCAACGCGAGCTGGACGCGCTCGGCGACACGCTCGCGGCCGAGACCGGTATGCCATTCCAGAAATCTGCTGAAGGTGAATTTGTCGCCGGCACGTACAGCCGGCGCTTTGCACTCGCGTCTGGCCGCTTCGCCATGATCGACGACGGCCTCGGCTTCAAGCTGGTGCCATGGACCCCGTCGATCGAGAAACATATCGGGCGGCATATTTCCGGGGTGGCCCGCGCCGATGGCGGCGTCGATTGGTCGTTTGGTCGCAAACGGGGGCTCGGGCTGTGAAGGCTAGGGTGCGCGGACCCGTGGCGGATGGGCATGGTCGCTGCCCAGCGGTTTGATCTTGAAATCCAGACTGGCCTGGCCTATGTAGGTACTTGCCTACATGGAGGTGCGTCGTGACCATCACCACTCTTTCCAGCCGCGAGCTGAATCATGACGTCAGCAGCGCCAAGAAGGCCGCACAAGACGGCCCGGTCGTCATCACCGACCGGGGCAAGCCCTCCCATGTGCTGATGACTTATGACGAGTTCTGCCGCCTCAGCGGCAAGCGCTGCCGTTTGACCCAAGCCCTCGCCATGCCGGGCCTGTCGGACATCGACTTTGATCCGCCGCGTGTCGAGATCGCGCCGCGCGGGGTCGATCTGTCTTGAATTATCTGCTCGACACCAACGTGGTTTCTGAACTGCGCAAGATCGGCGACGGAAAGGCCGATGCCAGGGTCGCAGCATGGGTCGATACCGAGGACGCCGAGAGCTTCTTCATCTCGGCAATCACCATCCTTGAGTTGGAACGCGGCGTGCTCGGCATCCAGCGTCGCGACGCCGCGCAGGGCGCGCGCCTGCGCGCCTGGCTGGACAATCATGTCCGGCCGGAGTTCGCCGGACGCATCCTGCCCATTGATGACCAGATTGCGATGCGCTGCGCGCATCTGCATATTCCCGACCGGCGCAACGAGGTCGACGCGCTGATCGCCGCGACGGCGCTTGTCCACGGCTTGACCGTGGCGACGCGCAACGTCCGGGATTTCGAGGGCACGGGCGTTGTCGTAGTCAACCCTTGGCAGGATTGATCCGGTCTCACATGTCGATGATCCGGCCGGCATGTTAGCGGCCGCTGCTCAAGGGCTTCCTGCGAAAGTGAGAGTTGAGCGATGGACGTCTTCGACCGGCTGAAAGCAGCCACAGCAGACGACTGGCAGAGCTACGTCGACCACGACTTCGTCCGCCAGATGGGCGCTGGCACGCTGCCGCAGGCGGCGTTCCGAACCTATCTCGTGCAGGACTATCTGTTCCTGATCCAGTTCGCCCGCGCTTATGCGCTCGCGACCTACAAGAGCCGCACGCTGGCGGACATGAAAGCGGCGCAGGCGGGGGTGGCGGCCATCCTCGACGAAATGGATCTTCATGTACGGCTGTGCGGCCGCTGGGGGCTGTCACCGCAGGACATCGAAGCCGCGCCCGAGCATCAGGCGACGATCGCCTATACCCGTTTCGTGCTGGATTGCGGCGCGGCCGGCGACCTGCTCGACTTGCATGTCGCGCTCGCCCCGTGCGTCATTGGTTATGCGGAGATCGGCCGCCACCTGGTGCCAGAGGGAGTCGACGCGCTCGGCGACCATCCCTATCGCGAATGGATCGCCGAATATGCAGGCGATGCCTATCAGGCTGTTGCGGCCAAGGCGCGACGCCATCTCGATGACCTGGCCGCGCGGGCGATGACCGAACGGCGCTTCAATGAACTCGCAGCGCTGTTCGGCAAGGCGTCGCGACTCGAAGCCGACTTCTGGCAGATGGGATTTGATGGGGGTCGCTGATCGCTATGTCCAATGTTGACGATTTTCCGCACGCCGCAAGTCTTTTTTCGATCACCTACGCTGTTCTACGATAACTGACACAGGCGCAGTTGAAATCTCCGCACTCCTTGCTCTTCTACGGAATATTGCAACGTGCAGGGAGATTTGCTCGCTGTGTCAGCCAGTCGAGTCGTGTGGGGCCAGATCTGCGTCGTGTTCGCGATCGTGCTGCTCGCGGTCTGGGCCGCGACGCAGTGGGTTGCGTGGCGGCTCGGCTTTCAGCCACAGCTCGGCTCACCCTGGTTCGCGCTGGTCGGCTTGCCGATCTATCCGGCGCCGGCTTTCTTCTGGTGGTGGTTCTTTTTCGATGCTTACGCGCCACACGTCTTTCTGGAGGGCGCCGGTATTGCGGCTTCGGGTGGACTCGTCGCGATCGCTGTCGCCATCCTCATGTCGATTTACCGGGCGCGCGAAGCCAAGGACGTGCGTACCTTCGGCTCGGCTCGCTGGGCCGAGCCGGATGAGGTCCAGTCCGCGGGTCTTCTCGGCGACGATGGTGTCGTTCTCGGCCGGCTTGACCGAGCCTATCTGCGACACGACGGCGCCGAGCATGTCCTGTGCTTTGCGCCGACACGATCCGGCAAAGGCGTCGGTCTTGTCGTGCCGACGTTGCTGACCTGGCCGGGCTCGTCGATCGTGCATGACATCAAGGGAGAGAACTGGGAATTGACGGCGGGCCTGCGCGCCCGCTTCGGTCGTGTGTTGTTGTTCGATCCCACCAACGCCGACTCGGCCGCCTACAATCCGCTGCTCGAGGTGCGGAAAGGCGAGTGGGAGGTGCGGGACGTTCAGAACGTCGCCGATGTACTGGTCGATCCGGAAGGTTCGTTGGAGAAGCGCAATCATTGGGAGAAGACATCCCATTCGCTCCTGGTCGGCGCGATCCTCCATGTGCTCTACGCCGAGAATGACAAGACACTCGCCGGTGTCGCGGCCTTCCTGTCCGATCCGCGCCGGCCGATCGAGGCGACATTGTCCGCCATGATGACGACGCCGCATCTCGGCGAGAAGGGGCCGCATCCCGTCATCGCCAGCGCGGCGCGCGAGTTGCTCAACAAGTCCGATAACGAAAGGTCGGGCGTGCTCTCAACTGCCATGTCATTCCTCGGCCTGTATCGCGATCCCGTCGTCGCGGCCGTCACTGCCCGCTGCGATTGGCGGATCGCGGATCTCGTGTCTGGTGAGAAACCCACGACGCTCTATCTCGTGGTGCCACCTTCCGACATCAGCAGGACGAAGCCGCTTGTGCGTCTCGTGCTCAATCAGATCGGTCGCCGGCTGACCGAGGACTTGCACGCGAAGGGCCGGAGACATCGGCTGTTGCTGATGCTCGACGAGTTTCCGGCGCTCGGCCGACTCGACTTCTTCGAGAGCGCGCTTGCTTTCATGGCCGGCTATCAGATCAAGGCATTTCTCATTGCTCAGTCCTTGAACCAGATCGAGAAAGCCTACGGCCAGAACAATTCCATCCTGGACAATTGCCACGTCAGGGTCAGCTTTGCGACCAATGACGAGAGGACGGCGAAAAGAGTCAGCGATGCGCTCGGCACCGCGACCGAGATGCGCGCCATGCAGAACTATGCCGGCCACCGTCTCGCGCCCTGGCTTGGCCATCTGATGATCTCCCGCTCCGAGACGGCGCGGCCGCTGCTCACGGCCGGGGAAGTGATGCAACTTCCGCCCGACGACGAGATCGTCATGGTCGCGGGCGTTCCGCCGGTCCGCGCCAAGAAGGCACGGTATTATGATGATCGGAGGTTCAAGGATCGGCTGCTGCCTGTTCCAAAAGACCCAAAAGCGGGCTTCGCCCCGAAACGCAACGACTGGTCTGCGTTGAAGCCCGTCGCCGTGCCAACGAGCAAGAGCATCGTCACACCGGAAGCTGCGACCGTACCAAATGGCGCGGCCAAGCCGGACGACGATCCTGCAAATGCCGGTCTCCGCCGCGAACCTGGGCTCGAGCGGCATAAGGATATCGCACCGGAACCGATGGCGACCGCCACCAACGAGTTCGATCCCGATGCCGACGAGTCGGAGCGCGAGGTTGTCGCCAATCGTGCGCTGGCACGCGACATGCGGTTGATAGCGCGGCGGATTGCTCTGGACCCCGGCGACGGCATGGAGTTGTAAGTCATGACGCAGCAGTCCGACATCGCGCCACCGTCCGGGAGGAAGAAGCGGCTATCGATCTATCTCGATCCGAACCTCTCGCATCGCTTGGCCGACCACGCGGGTCGCCGCGAGCAGTCGCGCTCGATGATCGCCGAAGCTGCCATCGCCTCATTCCTGTCACCCGACGCTGATGAGCGCCGGGAGGCCGCCTTGGCCAAGCGTCTCGATCGGATTGATCGCAACATTCAGCGTCTGGAGCGCGACATTGGCATCGCCAACGAAGCCTTCGCCATTTTCATTCGCGCCTGGCTGACATCGACCGCGTCTTTGCCGGAAGTCGCGCAGGCGTCGGCGCGTGCCAAGGGCGGCGAGCGTTATGATAGATTCCTAGAGGCACTCGGCCGGCGGCTCGCAAACGGGCCACGGCTCAGGCAAGAAGTGCCAGAAGACTGCCGGTGAGTAACTTGTTTCTATGCCAACTGCGTAGGTTAGCCAGCGCATATGCGGTTAATGTGAGCTTCCTTCCTAACGCCGTGCTTTTCGAACGTGCGGTAGAAACTCGTCTGAACTAAGGGACGTGCTCCCCTGTGCGCCAGGAATGCAGTAAAGCATCTATGGCATGTTCCGCTATGACGAGCGTATCAATCCAATCCATCGTGCGCGTATGCTTTGGAAAGGTGACGATGCCGTGAATTGCAGCAATGATAGTGCCGACCGCTTGTTTCGCAGATACGCGCGGGTTATCGCGGGTCTCAAGCAGTTCGCGGACAATTCTGTTGTAAAGCGAATAAGAACGATAGGCGAGCGGCCGAAAGGCACGCCGTCGTCGCCTTGGGCGTCAACTCTGACAGCTTTCGTGGATCGCCTGAGCATCACGAGAACTTCGCGCTTGCAGCCATCGATCCAGGAGTTATAGCACTTTAGCTTTTCGATGAAGAGAGACGCTTATCGAGGAAGGCATCAATGCCTTCCCCTGCATCTTCCTCCATCATGTTCTGCGCCATGACCTCGCTCGCCAACGCATAGGCTGCGGCGCGAGTGCGCTCGTGCTGAGCATAGAACATCGCTTTTCCGTGACGAATCGCAGCGGGGCTTTTGGCGATGATCACCTTCGCCAGATCCTCTATCGCGGTGTCAAGTTCGGCAGCGGGAACCGCGCGATTGATCAAGCCCCATTCCTCGGCGGTCGCCGGATCAATGAATCGTGCAGTCACAAGCATCTCGAATGCCCGCTTGGTTGGCACGTTGCGCGAAAGGGCTACCGCCGGTGTGGAACAGAACAACCCGACATTGATTCCAGAGACAGCGAAGCGCGCCTCATCCGAGCTACGGCCAAATCGCAACTAGCTACAAGTTGGCAGCCGGCAGCGGTGGCTAAGCCATGGACACGGGCAATGACCGGAATTGGCAGTGCGATAATCGTCTGCATTGCGTCGGTGCAGCGCGCAAAAAGCTGCCTGTAGTAATCAAGACGCGGGTTGGCTCGCATTTGTCGCAGATCGTGCCCGGCGCAGAACGCCTTGCCGGCGGCTGACAGAACCACGCAGCGGACCGACGGATCGGCTGCGATCAGCGCAAGCTCCTCCTTCAGAGTAGCCAGCAATTCCTCCGATAAACCGTTGAACTGAGCGGGACGATTGAGGCAGAGATTTACTAGGCTTAGGTGGCGTCCGCACCTGATCTCCGGCACGGCTGTCCCAGTTAGACCTTCCTTATCAAACAATCAGAGCAGCACGGACGTCGTTGACAATTGCGGCTGACGTCCAAAAGGGTAATCAAATCCATAAAAGGAGCCCGGGACCCGTCATCGGACCTCGGGCAGTCTAGGGAGGGCGCACTTCGGCGCTTGCTGCCATTTACTGACGCCTTCGCGTCAGACCGCCGACGACGAGCGGGATCACGGGAAATCAAGTGATAGCCTGTGTGATGAAAGGCAAGGTTTCAGACTGTTCCTGCCATTGAGGAGAGAACATTGGGTCACTTCCCCGCAATCAACTCTGCAGCTTTCTCCGCCATAGCCATAATCGGCAGATTGGTGTTTCCGCTAATCACGGTCGGCATAAGTGAGCCATCGATAACGCGTAGATTGTCGACGCCTCGAACCCGCAGCTTGCCATCGACGACGGCGTCGCGATCTTCGCCCATACGGCAGGTTCCGACGGGGTGGTAGATCGTTTCTGCGCGTGCTCGTATCCACTTCTTGCGCGACTCCGGGCTCTTAAAGGCATCGGGATCGAGCTTCCGCTTAATGAGCTTTTGGAGCGCAGGCTGATCGATAATATCGCACATCTGTCTAACGCCCTCTTGCATGCTGACGAAATCGCTCTCGTCCGACAGAAAGCGTGGATCGATAGCGGGCATGTCCAACGGATTTGCCGAACGCAGTCGCAATGTTCCGCGGCTTTTCGGACGAAGCTGGCAAACGCGAATGCCAAAGCCGTGCGGTACACGCTCGCCCGGCGGCGGATTTCGAAGCGCGACGATGAGATGAGCCTGCCACTCGGGCCACTGCGAATGTTTATCGGGACCCCAGAACGCTCCAGCTTCAACGCCTTGGGAGGTGGCGGGACCCGTGCCGCGGAACATATATCGCGCGCCCGCTAAGCCACCTCGGATTAATCCGAGATACGGAGTCAGTGTGATGGGTTGGGATGCCTCCAGCCGGATTGCGCAATCGAGGTGATCCTGCAAGTTGCTGCCGACGCCTGCGGAATCGATCACGGGCTTGATGCCGAGCGATCGCAGATGTTCGGCGGGTCCAATTCCCGACAGCATCAACAATTGTGGTGAGCAGATCGCGCCGGACGTCAGCAATACCTCGCGCTCCGCGGGGATGATTACCTCACGTCCGCCTTTCTCAATCACGACGCCCCGAACGCGCGTACCCTCCAACGCCAGCCTCCGAACCTGGCAGTTGGCCATGATGGTCAGATTGCTCCGCCCCTTTCCTTGATCGAGAAACTTGAATGCTCCGGAGCGTTTGCCATCCGCGATGGTGAGTTCGTAGAAGCCCGCGCCGATCTGAGATGGGCCATTGAATCCGTTGTTCTCGGGCAGGCCGGCTGACTTGGCGCTTTCAATGAAGGCTTTCGAGATTGGATGTTGCAAGGTGCCGTAAGACAAGCGGATAGGACCAGAATAGCCTCTGTCTTGATTGTGCTGGGACGTAACTCCGCTGGCGTCCTCGATCTTCCTCAAATAGGGGCGAAGGCTTTCGTATCCCCATTCCGGCAGGCCCTGCGCCGCCCACGCATCGTAATCTGCGGGGTTTCCCCGGATCGCTATCATAGAGTTGATGGCAGATGATCCTCCCACAACCTTGCCGCGGGGAATGTAGATTTTGCGGTTATTTAGTCCGGATTGAGGTTCAGTCCAAAACTGCCAGTTGTGTTTTGGACTCGTATAGAGCACGCGAATGCCTGCGGGCATATGAACAAAGATTGAAGAAGCAGGAGATCCAGCCTCAAGCAGCAACACCTTCACGTTGGGATCTTCGCTCAATCGTGCGGCAAGCACGCACCCTGCCGATCCTGCGCCGACGATGACATAATCATATCCCGAGAGCTTCATTTCCATCCCCTATTTTTGTCAAAGCCGGCGAACGGCTTGTTCGTGCAACGACCAAAACCGCCAAGTCCAGATTGCGGTTTGAGACTTGCAAAAGGCACTTCCGAACCCTAGTCTATCCTACCAATCTGGTAGGACCATTTATAGTGACCAGAGATTGGCCGTCAATGGAGAGGTCATCTCATGTTTCCATCCTGGAGAATTGCAATCCTGCTTTTCAGCGCAGGATGCCTCGTTCTGCTGCTAGCTCCCGAATCCGCTGTCCAGCCAGAAAAGGCGATGGTCCAACGCGCGATATGGGCTCTGGGCCCCTAACCGCGCTCAGGAGGTTCCAATATCGATAATCTGCCGCTCATTTAGATTTTGAATTGCTGCCGAGTCGTACTTCAGTACGGATTTGAGAATGTACGCCGTATCTTCGCCTCGTCGTGGCGGGCTTTTTGTATATTCTATCTTCGTCCCGGAAAACTTGATCGGGTTTGCAACGAGAGGGGCTGTTGTGCCGGCAGAGTGGGGAAGCTTGATCTGCATCTCCCGATGGATCACTTGTGGGTGAGCAAACACCTCATCCAGTCGATTGATAGGCGCACAAGGGACCCCCACGGGCTCCAGAATAGAAATCCAATACTGGGTCGTCTCCCGTACCAGATGGTCATCCAGTAGGGGTATAAGTTGGTCACGATTTTTGAGCCGATCCGTGTTCGTGACGAAGCGACCATCGGTCGCCAATTCTGCCAGACCAGCAGCAGCACAGAATTTCCGGAACTGCTGGTCGTTGCCGACAGCGAGCACGAACGAGCCATCCCTTGTCTTGAAGACTTGATAGGGGACGATATTTGGATGCGCGTTGCCGTATCGCTTGGGAGGCACGCCGGTTGTGAGGAAGTTCAAGTTCTGGTTGGCAAGAACGGCGACCTGGACATCCAGCAGTGCCATGTCGATGTGCTGTCCTTCCCCGGTACGCTCGCGATGCAGTAACGCGGAGATGACACCCGTCGCGCTATACATACCTGTGAGAATATCGACGATCGGAACTCCGACCTTCTGAGGGCCTCCGCCGGGTCTGTCGTCACTCTCTCCGGTAATACTCATCAGGCCGCCTATAGCCTGAATAGCCATATCGTATCCTGCTACATCTTTCATCGGGCCGGTCTGGCCGTAGCCGGTGATCGAGCAGTAGATAATGTCAGGCTTCAGTTTTTTGAGTGACTCGTAGTCAAGGCCGTAACGCGCCATGTCGCCAACCTTGTAGTTCTCGATCACGAGATCAGCCTGCTGGGCAAGCGCGCGAACAATGGCGCTCCCCTCCTCAGTCGATATATCGACGCATATCGAATGCTTGCCGCGATTAGCACTCAGGAAATACGCGCTTTCGGTCGTGTCGACTCCGCCGTCTTTCCGCAGAAAGGGTGGGCCCCATTGCCGCGTATCGTCGCCCGTTCCTGGACGTTCGATCTTCCAGACCTCAGCTCCGAGATCGGACAGCAACTGTCCCAGCCAGGGCCCAGCGAGAATTCTTGAAAGATCGAGCACTCGGTAACCCACCAACGGTCCAGCCATCACACTTCCCTGACATTTGCGCGTCGAATAGCCACACGACCCGCGCGGCTTGCGTCAGTGTAATTGGACACACCAAAATGGTCAAACCACACTGGGACGATGAATGATGGAGGTGGTCGGTGCTTTGTCGCGCTGGAGACGCGGCGCTAGGAACGTTGTCTCAATGTGGCGAAGCTTGACATCTCACCATGAACAACTTACGGTCATACCAAATTGGTTTATCCAATTAAAAAATGAAACCGGGAAGAACGTGAAGCGGGGTCCTGCCGAATGGCTCGAGTAACTCTCCAGAATGTCGCGAAATCCTTTGGTGGAGATCGAGGGCCGTGGGCGGTCCAGGACTTTTCTCTGGACATCGCCGATGGCGAGTTGGTCGTTTTCGTCGGACCGTCAGGTTGCGGCAAGTCCACGACGCTGCGCATGCTGGCGGGGCTCGATGACGTTACCTCGGGCAAGATTCTGATCGGCGGAAAGGACGTCACCGCGCTTCCACCAAAAGATCGCAACATTGCGATGGTGTTTCAGAACTACGCTCTTGGCCTGACCCCATAGGGTGGTCCGGTTTCAATCTTAGTTCATGATCGGCCTTGGGGCTATTGCCTGGGCAGATGACGGTGCTGCTCCGCTTGCTGGCGCAGGCCAGATGATGGCCTCGGGTGCCGGTGGCTTGTATCCAAGCGACGAGTGTGGCCTCTCGGTGTTGTAGTACCGCCGCCAGGCTTCGATGATGATCTTGGCCTCGGCGAGGCTGTAGAAGATCTCACCGTCGAGCAGTTCGTCGCGGAGCTTCGAGTTGAAGCTCTCGCAGTAGCCGTTCTCCCAAGGGCTTCCAGGTTCGATGAACGCTGTCTTTGCGCCGACGGCTACGATCCACTCCCGTACAGCCTTGGCGATGAACTCCGGGCCGTTGTCGGAACGGACATGGCCGGGCACACCACGCAGGATGAACAGGTCCGACAGGGCGTCGATGACGTCGGTCGAGTTGAGCTTGCGATCGATGCGGATTGCAAGGCATTCCCTGGTGAACTCGTCGATGATGTTGAGCATGCGGAATCTCCTGCCATCGTGGGTCCGACCCTCGACGAAGTCATAGGACCAGACATGGTTTGGATGCTCGGGTCGAAGCCGGATGCACGATCCGTCATTCAACCAGAGCCGCCCCTTCTTCGGTTGCTTCTGGGGAACCTTCAGCCCCTCCCGCCGCCAGATCCGTTCGACACGCTTGGCGTTCACCGTCCAGCCTTCAGACCGCAGCATCGCCGTGATCCTGCGATAGCCATAACGGCCATAGCGGGAAGCGAGCCGGATGATGTCGGAGGTCAACGCCTCTTCATCGGGCCGGCCTTGCGGCTTTTTGCGCTGGGTCGAACGATGCTGGCCGAGAACCTTGCAGGCAAACCGCTCCGAGACAGAGAACTTCGCCATGACACGATCGACGCAACGGCGACGGCGAGCGGGGCTCAGAAGTTTCCCGAAGCAGCCTCTTTCAGGATCAGCTTCTCGAGTGTCAGGTCCGAGACCGCCTTGCGCAGCCGGTCATTCTCTTTCTCGAGCTCCTTCAGCCGCTTCACCTGGTCACCCTTCAGGCCACCGAACTCCTTGCGCCACCGGTAATACGTAAACTGCGTCACGCCGATCAAACGGACCGCTTCTCCGACAGAACGACCTTGCGACAACAGAACATCGACTTGGCGCAGCTTCGCCACGATCTCTTCGGGTTTGTGCTTCTTCTGGGGCATTCCAACGTCCTCCTACGGCTCAATAGCCTACTTCAGGGAGGACCACTTTTCAGGGGGCAAACCACAGGTCGAAGCCATGACGCTGGGCGATCGGATTGTGATCATGCGGGACGGATTTATCCAGCAAGCCGGAAGGCCCCTCGATCTCTATGACCGGCCCGCGAACGCCTTCGTGGCGGCCTTTATTGGATCGCCGGAGATGAATTTGATTGATGGTGAATTGGCGCGCGAGGGAGATGTACTCGCAATGCGTTCCGGTAACTTGAACGTTGAGTTGCCTGCCCAGGCATTCTTGGAGACGGAAAAAGATGTCACGCTTGGCATCAGGCCCGAGCACATCGAGCGTGGCGAAACACCCGCGTCAGTTGAAATGGTGGTCGGATTGGTCGAGCAGATTGGCGCGCAGACCTATGTGCTGGGCACGATCCACGGCAACAAGTTCCGTGCGGTTTTTGCGCGCGACGACGCACTGAAAGCGGACGACCGGATCTCGGTGACTTTTCCTCAACAGACGTTGCACCTCTTCTCGCGCAAGAGCGGCAAAACATTGAAGCAGACGTCAGCAACCACCGAAAATGGCAATGGGAGAGAACTTCATGGACAGGCTCAGCTTAAGCGTGTCGGGCTCCGAGGGTAATGGGAGCGGTATTGACCGACGGCGCTTTCTCAAAACGACGGCCGGCGCAGCGGCCGGTATCGCTGGCTCACTTTCCGCGCCCTATGTCAATGCACAGTCCGGCATAACGCTTCGCTTTCTAAACGCTGAAACGACCGCTGCGAGCCAAACGGTTCTGCGCAATGCGTGCAATGAATACCAGAGCAAGTTCGGCGTAAAAATCGTCGTCGACTCTACGCCGATTAGTAGCGGTTTTGCAAAGTCGATGGCGGCCATCAATGCTGGCACTCCGTACGATATTGCGACGGCCGGATATATTGCTCACATTTTGCAATACGCGATGGCCGACCAAATTGTGCCGTTGACGGATCTCGTCAAAAAATACTCGTGGGGCAAGCAGGGGACTTGGTCATACAAGGGAGAGAACTGGTTCTATCCCTATGACTACAATTTGGTGACGGTTTTCTACCGAAAGGATCTGTATCAGGAAAAAGGCTTGAAGGTTCCCAAGACATGGGCCGAGTTCCTTGAGAATTGCCGAGCGCTGACTGTCACGAAAGATGGCAACATCGAGCGGGGCGGCTGCGTCATTCCACTGGCGAGCGACAGTGCCACCAATTGGGCGAGCTTTGGCAACCTGTTTGCAGAAGCGCCGAAATTCTATGACGACAAGTGGAACGTGGTTCTCGATGCACCGGAGAATGCCGGTCCGACCGGCCGCTTTCTCGATCTATATGCCGACCTTTATAAAACGATGCCGGCTGGCATGAATACGGTCAGTTATGCTGAGCTGATGAGCCTTTTTGCGACGGGGAAGGTTGCACATACCGTTTATTCGGGCCGGGTGGTCGAGGCGCTCGAAGCTCGCAATCCAGACCTTGCGAACAAATATGGTATCTTCGCTTCCCCGGACAGCACAGGTAAGCAGGATGCACTGTCCTTCGCCTTCGATGGCTTCATTCTTTACAAGACTAAGCAAACCGAGGCGGCCTATAAGTTTCTAAAATGGTTTATTGACGAGCACTATATCGATTGGCTGCACTCCGCCTGGATGAACTTCCAACCGGCGCGGTTGGACATTTACGACGATCCTCGGTGGAAAAATCATCCGATGATTCAAAAGCATTGGGCGACGATGGAGCAGATGAAGTCATTCATTGATGAAGGCAGCAAAACGGTTCTTAACTCAGTGGATATGACGGGTCCGTCGATCGATCTGCGGCCGTGCAAGCTTTTCGATGCGAACATTATGCCGGAGATGCTGCAAAATCGGGTTCTCAGGAATATGTCGTCGAGTGATTGCGTAAAGGCCGCTGCCGATCGAATCCGAAAAATCAGCTGAGCATCGGAACTGGCGACAGGAGAGGCCACGTCATGCGACAGGACTGGCGAATTATCGGTTTGTTCATAGGAAGTGTATTGGTGCTCGGTGCTATTGTTGGCGGGCCTCTCCTCTATTCGATTAAGCTCTCGTTCTACACGGCGTCATCATTCATCGACCAGCCGCGATGGGTAGGACTCGGCAACTATCTGAAAGTGCTTAGCGAGCCGCTGTTCTGGGGCTCTCTGTTGAACGGGATCACGATCGCCATTTCGGCGATCGTGCTACAAGTCGTCCTCGGTATAAGCATTGCGCTTGTTCTCAACAGGCAGTTCGTGGGGCAGACTGTTGTGCGAGCATTGTCGATCGTACCGTACTTCCTTCCGACGGTCGTCGCCTGCCTCATCACGCAATGGATTCTCGACCCAAACTACGGCCTTCTCAAAAGCATCTTTGCGTCGTTTGGATATGGAATGTTCGACTGGGGAGGTGATGCAACAAATGCGAAGGCGACTATTGTCCTGGTCAGCGTGTGGATCTGGACGCCGTTCGTTGTGACCTGTGTTCTTGCCGGCCTTCAATCGATTCCGTCCCAGCTATACGAAGCAGCTCGCGTTGATGGTGCCGGCGTTTTGAAACAGTTCTGGCATATCACGCTGCCGGGATTGAGGTCCGTGTTGATCGTTGTCATCCTCCTGAGAGGGATCTGGATGTTTAACAAATTCGACGTGATCTGGCTGCTGACGAAGGGTGGACCGTTGAATGAAACCGAGACGCTTCCGACGTTGGCTTACCGGAAAGCATTTCTCGAGTTCGACTTGGGAGGTGGGGCCGCCGTCGCTACCGTCTCGTTCTTGATGTTGGCGTGCATTATCCTGATTTATCTCCGATTCTTTCCGATTGACGAAGCGAAACAGGGGCGATGACGATGCCGGTTCAAAATCAAAGCCGCGCTGCTGCTGCTGTCGTCGTTGGTTCACCGGCGGAGCGGACGTCACGTGGCGTAAGTGGCGCAGGGAAAGCTATTCCAAGTGTCTCGTCGTTGGCCTCAAGCAATCAGAGAAAGAAGGATCAAGGTAAGTCAATGAAGGAAATCGCCGCGCGCGTGGGCTTGTATGTCGCGGTTATCCTGATCTGCATCTATTCGTTCTTCCCGATCTATTGGATGATCCTCTCTAGTCTGCGGCCGCCCGAGAAACTGTTCCTTGACACGTCACTGGTGTTTTGGCCGCCGGACCTGAGTTCATACAAATCGCTCTTGCAGCTTACGAACTATCCGGCGAATTTTCTCAACAGTGTCCTGATGGCTATGGCCACGATCGTCGTGGCGACGACGCTGTCGTCATTTATTGCCTATGGCGCGACGAGGCTGCGTTTTCGCGGAAAGACGACGCTGGTTGCGTCGATGCTATTCGCTTACATGTTTCCGCCGTTGATGCTGGTCATTCCGATGTCAGCCCTATTCCGTATAGCTGGTTTAGCCGACAGCTTGTGGGGCCTGCTAATCGCTCACCTGGCGATTTCGCTGCCGCTGGCGGTGTGGCTGCTATGGGGCTTTTTCAAATCGATGCCGTTCGACCTGGAGGAGGCAGCAATGGTGGACGGCTGTTCCCAGTTCGGCGCCTTCATCAAGGTGGTCCTTCCGCTTTCAGCCCCCGGCTTGATTACGGTCGGCATCTTCTCGTTTCTGCTGTCCTGGGCAGACTACGTATTCGCGCTCATCCTCATCATGAGTGATGATCGCAAGACATTGCCCGTGGGGTTGGCATCAATGCTTGGCGCGCAAGATCTGCGTTGGGGTGAGATACTCGCCGGCGCAACCCTTATTGCTCTGCCGTTGTTCGTTATCTTTATGTTCTGCTATCGATATTTCGTCGCAGGGCTGACGGCGGGTGCGCTCAAAGGTTAGGCACTGTTCGAGCGAAGCACGTCCTCGTGCTTCGCGCTACACTGGGGTATTTCGCGTAGAGATGGCGGACGGGATGGCCGGGAAGACTAACGTTTTGTGACTTTGGTTTCTCCTAAAAGCGCTTGCCACGCCTCCCCTGTTCGCGAGAGGTGAGCGTTCATCTGTTGTTCGGCTTGGCCTACCCGCCGCTCTTCAATCGCTTCCAAGATGGCGCAATGGTCCTCGTAAGATTGTCGACCTCGATTATGGTCGGCAAAGTAGACCTTCCGTCGATGCCTGGACAGTTCGTAGAACGATCTCGCCACGCGCAGCAAAATGTCATTCTTGGTGGCGGAAAAGATCGCAAGATGGAACGCCTCGTCCTCGCGCTCTATGCTTTGCTTCTTGGATAGGCGCTTGTTGGTCTCTTCAAGTATGGCATTGATCTCGCGGATGTTGTCCGCAGTCCTGCGTGTGCAGGCCAACCTGACCGCCTGCCCCTCGAGCATACGGCGGACCTCCATGACGTCGGCGATTTCCTTGGCCTCGAATGGAACTCCGGATTCGGCATACAGCACGAGAGCATCGATGCTGCTCTCTTCAATCTTTCGCAGATAGATTCCAGAATTTGGGCGCCGTTCTATCACTCGCATGGTTTCAAGTGCGGCCAGAGCCTCTCGAACCGCGCCGCGACTGGTGTCGAACTTTTCCGCAAAGTCGCGTTCTGATGGCAACCGTTCGGAGGGCTGATAGCGGCGCTCACGGATGAAGGAAAGGATCTTTCCGATGGCGTTCGAAGGAGCCTCAAGCTTGTCGGTTCGATTTCGCTCAGTCATCTAAAATATCCTGCCTGGTCCTGCCGACCACTTGATTTCGATTTCCTCGGTAGCTAATCATGGCCGACCAAATTGGTCGACCAGTACTTTGGAGGAACCTTGAGGATCTCGGTCGAATCCGCCCTGCTTCAGTAGATATCAGGTTGAGGAAATTGAAGCATCTGAAACGCGCCAAATCCACCTAAAGAATTGATTTCCCAGCATGGATAGCTTTGAGACGGATCTGTTTGTCATAGGTGGCGGCTCGGGCGGCGTGCGCGCCGCGCGGATCGCCGCTGGCCATGGCGCCCGCGTCATGATCGCCGAGGAATATCGGATGGGCGGCACTTGCGTCATTCGCGGGTGCGTACCTAAGAAACTATTCGCCTACGCCTCGCATTTCAGCCACGACATCGCGGATGCCGCGGGCTTCGGCTGGACCGTTCCGCCGGCGACGTTCGACTGGGCCACCCTGATCGCCAACAAAGACAAGGAGATCGCCCGGCTGGAAGCGGCCTACACCGCCAACGTGGAGAAATCCGGCGCACAGGTCATCAGGTCGCGCGCCGTGTTCGAGGATCCGCATACGTTGGTGCTCGATGACGGCAAGAAAATCCGCGCGAAATACATCCTGATCGCCACCGGCGGCGCGCCGAACCACGGCAAGATGATCCCCGGCATCGAGCATGTGATTTCCTCGAACGAGGCGTTTCATCTGCCCGCATTGCCGAAGCGCATCGTGATCCAGGGCGGCGGCTATATCGCGCTGGAATTCGCCTGCATCTTCGCCGGCCTCGGCTCCGACGTGACGGTGATCTATCGCGGCGACAACATTCTGCGCGGCTTCGACGACGACGTCCGCGCCCATGTCCGCGATGAGATGGAGAAGAACGGCATTACCATCCTGACCGGTTGCACGGTCGACGGGATTGAGAAGCACGACGATTGGTACACGTCGCACCTGTCGAATGGCTCCAGCATCGCGTCCGACAAGGTGATGTTCGCCATCGGCCGTCACCCCGCCGTCGCAAATCTCGGGCTGGAGAAAGCCGGCGTCGCCATCAACCCGGATAACGGAGGCATCGTCGTCAACGAAGCCTCGCAGAGCTCGGTGCCACATATCTATGCGGTCGGCGACGTCACCCATCGCTTCAATCTGACGCCGGTAGCGATCCGTGAGGGCCACGCTTTCGCCGATACGGTTTTCGGCAAGCGGGCGGTCAAGGTCGATCACATCGATATTCCGACCGCCGTGTTCACGCAGCCCCAGGTCGGCACCGTGGGCCTCACCGAGGCGCAGGCGCGGGCGCAGTTCGCTATCGTTGATGTCTACAAGGCGGCGTTCCGCCCGTTGAAGGCGACGCTGTCCGGCAGCGAGTCGCGGGTGTTGATGAAACTGGTGGTTGACGCGGGGAGCGACCGCGTCGTGGGTTGCCATATCGTTGGATCGGACGCGGCCGAATTGGTTCAGGTCATCGCCATTGCCGTAAAGATGAAGGCTACCAAGGCGGACTTCGACGCCACTATGGCGCTGCACCCGACCTCCGCCGAGGAACTGGTGACTATGCGTACCCGCACTGCACGTTACGTGCGCGACGCGGCGGCTTAGAAAGCTCAATTTCGATCGATTGTGCAAATTCAGGCCGTTGGCGCGCGCGTTATGCGGCGCCGCTCAAAACGCACTTGACAATACGATTGTGATCATACCAAACTGGTCCTACCAGTATCGGTGAAAATCCAGCAACAGACTAACCTCGCCATCCGCAGCCGCTTGTAGTCGAGGAGCTGGATGCGGAAGTTCTGGCGAAGAAGATTGGGCCCACCATGGAAGTGGATTATTTGACTAGCCTGCCGCGACGCATCCACCTCATTGTGGATGAGGGGGCCAAAGCAGGAGCATCCCGGCCGGCTCTTACTGACGAGCGGGGCATCGTTTGGTCCTATCGGAGACTGATCGATACGATCGAGGCCGTTGCAGGTGACTTGGCGCGTCTAGGGATCCGTCCCGGTGATCGGGTCATGGTGGTGGGCGAGAACTCAATCGGCGCCATCGTCCTGATGTATGCGGCGAGCCGGCTTGATGCATGGGCAGTGATGACGAGCGCACGGCTCGGCCCGCACGAACTGGACGCCATTGAGGGTGATTGCAAGCCCAGACGCGTATTCTATACGCATGGAATATCGGCGGAAGCAGATGCTGCGGCGTGCCGGCGCGGCGCGGAAGCCGAAGCGTTCACGGGGATTGGAGCGATCAAGGTCGGTAAGTTGGAGGCGAGCGCCGTTCCCGAGGAGGTCTATGAGGATCCCGCCCGTCAGGTTGCAGTTCTCATCTACACGACGGGGACTACCGGTCGCCCGAAGGGAGTGATGCTCAGTCATCGCAACCTCGCTTACGTGGCGGGCCGGGGCAAAAGAACCAACACGCTCTTTCCCGAGGACGTCACGCTTTGCGTTATGCCGATCTCTCATTCGTACGGGTTGACGTTGCTGCAAGGTATGTTGTTTGTCGGCGCACACCTGCGGATCATGCCGAGGTTCTCTCTCACGCAAGCAATCGACGCCGTCGTGAATGGTTCGTTGACCGCCTTCAATGCCGTCCCTGCGATGTTGTCGCGGATCATCGCTTACGTCGATCAGAACAATATCAAGCTCACGCCCAATAACCTTCGTTATGTCTATACCGGAACGGCACCGCTCGATCTGTCTCTGCGACAGAGCGTCGAGCGAGCGTTCGGCGTGGTGCTTCATAATGGTTACGGGCTGACCGAGACGTCTCCGACCATCAGTCGGACGCTGTATGCCATGGGAAGCAACGAAATCAACATCGGACCGCCAATCCCGGGAATCGAAACCAAGATCGTCGGACCTGATGGGCGGGAAGTACCCGATGGCGAAGCGGGCGAACTGCTCGTTCGCGGGCCCAACGTGATGTTGGGGTATTATGGTCAGCCGGACATGACCGCGGAGGCGATCGATCGCGAAGGATATTTGAAAACCGGAGATATCGTCAGCCGGTCGCCGGGCGGCGAACTGGTGGTCCAAGGCCGGTCGAAGGAGCTAATTATCAGGTCCGGCTTCAACGTCTATCCGCCCGAAATCGAGGCTGTCCTCAATTCTCATCCGGCGGTTCTCAATTCCGCGGTAGTCGGGCGATCAATCGAGGGCAACGAGGAAATCATCGCTTTCGTTGAGCCGACCCCTGGAAGCACCATCGAAGTGGCCGAACTGCTCGCGCTCGTGGAGCGGCAGCTCGCACCATACAAGAAGCCGCAGCAGATCATTGTCTTGCCGCAACTTCCGGTAGCCCCGAACGGGAAGATTAGAAAGCACGACTTGAAAAAGCGCGCCGAGGAGTCGCTGTCAGCGGCTACCTCAGTTTAACGAATTATAGACCGGACGGACGGAAATGGTGACAAGTCGCGAGCAGATGTACCCCGATACAAAGTTGTTCATCGATGGATCCTGGCGCGATGGAACGAGCGGAAAGGTCGAGCCCATCCTGAATCCGGCGACGGGAAAATTGATCGGAACAGTCGCGCACGCGTCTATCCCCGATCTCGACGACGCACTTGAATCGGCCGTGCGCGGGTTCGAATTGTGGCGGAGGACGTCTTCCTTCGAGCGATACAAATTGATGCGTGGGGCTGCCGAAAAGCTCCGCGAGCGAGCCGCCTCAATCGCGCGTATCATGACGCTCGAGCAAGGCAAGCCGCTGGGCGAGGCGAAGATGGAGGTGTTGCTCGGCGCAGACATCATCGACTGGTTCGCGGAGGAGGCGCGTCGATCCTACGGTCGGACCATTCCGTCACGTTCCGGCGCCGTACAGCAGGTCGTGATCCGCGAGCCAGTTGGGCCTGTCGCCGCCTTCACGCCGTGGAATTTTCCGATCAACCAAGCCGTCAGAAAGATATCAGCTGCGATGGCGGCCGGGTGCTCCGTGATTCTGAAGGGACCCGAAGAAACGCCGGCAAGTTGTGCAGCTCTGGTCAATGCTTATGTCGATGCCGGCTTGCCCTCCGGTGTCCTCAATCTCGTTTTCGGTGTGCCGTCCGACATATCGGAATACTTGATTGCCCACCCTGTCATTCGCAAGATTTCGTTCACGGGTTCGACGCCAGTCGGGAAGCGGCTTGCGGCTCTCGCTGGAAGTCACATGAAGCGCGTTACGATGGAGCTAGGTGGACATGCGCCTGCGCTAGTCTTCGAGGACGCAGATGTCAAACAAGCGGCAAAATTGCTGTCCGCGGCAAAGTTCAGGAATGCCGGCCAGGTTTGTGTTTCTCCGACCCGGTTCATGGTCCATGAACGGGTCTACGACGACTTCGTTGAACAATTCACCGCTGCTGCCAAAGCTCTCGTCGTCGGGGACGGCCTCGACGAAGCGACCCAAATGGGACCACTAGCTAATCTCCGTCGAGTCGAGGCGATGGACGCGCTGGTCTCGGACGCCGTTCAGCGCGGCGCGCGCATCCGGACAGGTGGAAGGCGCCTGCGCAACGATGGCTTCTTCTTTCAACCGACGGTTCTGACGGACGTGCCTCTGGACTCGCGCATTATGAACGAGGAGCCATTCGGCCCTGTTGTGCCAATCGCGTCGTTCTCGACATTCGAGGATGCCATGGTCGAAGCGAATCGGCTCCCTTATGGCCTTGCTGCATATGCGTATACGAAGTCAGCGGCGACGATCGGCGCGCTCGGCTCGATCGTGGAGAGTGGAATGGTGTCGATCAACCACCAAGGCCTTGCCTTACCGGAGACTCCCTTCGGAGGAATCAAGGACTCCGGATACGGTTCGGAAGGTGGTACAGAAGCGATGGACGCGTATCTCAACACTAAGTTCCTGACCCAGATGCACGGTTAGCATGCGCGATCGGCAATGCTGATACGCCGTCGCGGAGCATGCGTCGCGCAGGTCAAACCTCGCGACGGTCCTTCGCCGCGCCAGACTCTAGGGCCCAAAGATCCAACGCCTAAAGCGAGTTAGCGAAGTGTTGTTGACCATCGACCGCGTTCAGATCGCGACGCCGGATGCCAAAAGTGCCGCGGAGATGTGGCGTCGCCGATTGGGGGCGGAACAAGTCTCTGCGGATCGGGTCCGGGGATTGGGCGCCAAACGAGTGACATTGCGTGCCGGGACCGGCGAGATTGAGTTGTTGGAGCCGGAAGGCAACGGCGTTGTCGCGGACGAACTGGCAAGACGCGGGCGATCTCATCTATTCGGCGCCGGCGCGACCTCACTCGACCCGCGTGCACTGGTGCATCATGCCACGTCGGTCGGAGTTGAGCATCAGCACGAAAATGGCCAGGATTTTCTCCGGTTCGAAATCGAGGGGAAGCCGGTCCATTTCGTAATCTCTCCCCCGCGTACGGTGGAGCCGACCGGCGGGATTGATTTCCTTTATGAGGTGACTTTGCTCGCGGCCGACCAGGCAGCCGCGGTAACGCGCTTCGCCGAAGTCTTTCGTCTTGATACACGGAATTTCGTGACGATTACCTCGGAGCTCTTTGGCTATACGGGCGTCCTCACTCTCTTCGCGCCTGATCGCCTCGACCGATTTGAAGTCATCACGCCGACGGACTTCACCAAGACGCTCGGCAGGTATCACGCCCGCCAAGGCTCGTCTTTCTATATGGCGTATGCCGAAAGCCGAGAGATCGGTCGCATCGAAAGATCGGCGAAGGCGGACGACGTGGGACACACGCTGGATCCGCGCGAGGAGAAGCGGAGCGGTCGAGATCCGGAGCAACTCTGGCTTCATCCTCCGGCCCTTGGCGGAATGATGCTAGGGCTATCGCGGCCGACGCTTGGTTGGCGCTGGTCGGGCCACCCTGAGAGGGTCGTGGCGTTAGTGCAATAGAAGCTCGATGGTGGATGCGTCGGGCTTATGTCGATTGCATCAGGCCGCGACTGACCCATCGGAAAAATATCCGATGACGAGGATACGATGAGCAAAATTAGGTTCACCGAACCAAATCGAGAAATCCTCGCGCGCCGAGATTCAATCATAAACGATCTAACCCGCCTTGTTGACCCCGCTGGGCTAATAACGTCGACGGACGAGTGTCGGGCTTATGAGACAGATGCGTTGACGGCCTATCGCAAGATGCCGCTCGCCGTCGTCCTACCGAAGACGACCGAAGAGGTGAGTGCCGTTTTGAAATACTGTCACGACACCGGCGTCAAGGTCGTGCCGCGCGGCGCAGGTACGTCTCTCGCCGGCGGGGCAATTCCGAGTGAAGACGCCGTCGTTCTCGGACTTTCAAAGATGAATCGGGTGCTCGCAGTCAACTACGATGACCGCTTCATCCGCGTCGAAGCGGGAGTCACAAATTTGAGCGTAACGGCGGTGGTGGCGGAGAACGGCTTCTTCTATGGGCCAGACCCCTCCTCTCAACTTGCCTGCACGATCGGAGGCAACATTGCCAACAACTCCGGAGGCGCGCATTGCCTGAAGTATGGAGTCACGACCAATAACCTCCTCGGCGTAAGGATGGTACTGATCGATGGATCGATCATCGATCTCGGCGGTGACTATCTCGATAGCGCTGGCCTCGATCTGCTGGGCCTGGTCGTCGGCTCCGAGGGGCAGCTCGGGATAGTGACCGAAGCGACCCTCCGAATTCTGAAATCGGCCGAGGGAGCGCGCCCGGTTCTGTTCGGTTTCCCGTCTTGCGAGGGAGCGGGCAAGGCGGTTGCGGACGTCATTGCCGCCGGTATCATTCCCGTAGCCATCGAATACATGGACAAGGCCGCCATCGAGATCTGTGAGGCCTTCGCCAAGGCCGGCTATCCGCTCGATGTCGAGGCCCTTCTGATTGTAGAGGTCGAAGGGTCCGACGCCGAGATGGACGCGACGCTGGCGGACATCACCGCCATCGCTCGTGCGAATGGTGCGACGACAGTGCGCGAGAGCAGGTCGGCAATTGAGACGGCGGCAATCTGGAAGGGGCGGAAGTCGGCTTTCGGTGCGACCGGGCGAGTCGCTGACTATTTGTGCATGGACGGCACGGTGCCGACCGGCAAGCTGTCGTACGTTTTGGCGGAGATCTCCAAGATCGTACAGCGACACGGATTGCGTGTCGCGAATGTTTTCCATGCCGGTGACGGCAACATACATCCGCTCATCCTCTACAACGCGAACGATCCGTCGCAGCAGTCGAAGGCGGAAGCAGCGGGAGATGACATTCTCAGGCTCTGCGTTGAAGTTGGTGGGTGCCTGACGGGCGAGCACGGTGTCGGTATCGAGAAGCGTGATCTAATGCGCTGCCAGTTTGACGATGCCGATCTGGCTCAACAGATTCGGGTGCGCGCCGCGTTCGATCCGCGATGGCTGCTCAATACGGATAAGGTGTTTCCCCTCGATTTTCGATGTCAAGGTTAGGGTGACGGGAGTGTGATGACCGATTGCTATAAGCCGCGCGACGAGTGCGGACTGTCGTCTGCCATCAAGGATGCGGCCACAGCAAAGATGCCTCTCGTCGTGCGCGGCGCCGGCTCCAAGTCGGCGATGGGCCGACCGCTGGGTGGATACGCCATGTCTCTAACGACCGAGCGCATGCGGGGAGTCTCGCTTTACGAGCCGACAGAGCTCGTGATCGGTGCTTTGCCTGGGACGCCGGTTTCCGAAATCGATCGGATGCTCGCCAAGCACAACCAGATGCTTCCGTTCGAGCCGATGGATCATCGTGTGCTGTTCGGGACGAGCGCGGAGCCGACAATCGGAGGTATTGTCGCCGGGAATGTTTCGGGTCCGCGTCGTGTCGCGGTCGGAGCTTGTCGCGACAGCCTGATCGGCGTTCGCTTGGTCACGGGCCGCGGAGACATCGTGAAATCCGGCGGGCGCGTGATGAAGAATGTCACCGGGCTCGATTTGGTCAAGCTGACCTGCGGTGCGTGGGGCACGCTCGGCGTTTTGAGCGAAGCCATCTTCAAGGTGTTGCCGAAGCCGGCGCGTTCCCTATCGCTGGGATTGCGCGGCTTGGACGACATGACAGCGATTTCGGCGCTAACCGCAGCGCTCGGGTCGACTTTCGCGGTCTCGGCGGCGGCGCATATCCCGGCGAGTATTGGGTCGGACTCGACTACGATCGTTCGACTAGAGGGGTCCGAGGGCTCGGTAGCCTACGGATCCCGCGAACTTGCCAGGCTCTGGTGCTCCTTTGGGCTGCCCGACCTGATCGAAGGGGATGAAAGCGCAAACTTTTGGTTGCGCATCCGCGACGCGCACTGGCTGGCTCAGCCAATGGATCGTTCCATTTGGCGGTTGTCCTTGGCCCCCTCCAAAGCGCCGCGTGCTCTTGCTGACATCCGGCGAAAACTCGGCGTGCGGTATTTCTACGACTGGGGCGGTGGTCTCGTGTGGCTCGCGGTCGTGGGCGCTGACGATGCGGGAGCGTCGGTCGTTCGGGAAGCTATGGTCAATACCGGTGGGCACGCCACACTCGTACGGGCTTCATCGGAGATTCGCCGCAGGATCGATGTGTTCGAGCCGCTTCCTCCTGCGGTGCTCAAGTTGACGCAGGAAATCAAGAAATCTTTCGATCCTGACCGCGTTCTAAATTTCGGCAGGATGTACGCCGGTATCTGAGGCGAGGCGGACTGGTATGCAAACAAACTTCTCGCTGACGGCCTTGGCCGATGCACATGTAAGCGAGTCAGAAAAAATCCTCCGTGCCTGTGTGCATTGCGGCTTTTGTACTGCGACATGCCCGACATATCTGCTTCTTGGTGACGAAGCGGACAGTCCGCGCGGGCGCATCTATCTGATCAAGGACATGTTGGAGGAGGAAAAGCCGGCGACCCCTCAGGTCGTCGAGCATATCGATCGATGTCTGACGTGTCTTTCCTGCATGACGACCTGTCCGTCCGGCGTGCACTACATGCACCTGGTCGATCACGCGCGAGCCCATATCGCCCGAACCTATACGCGTCCTCTGCCTGATCGGTTGCTTCGAGGCATGTTGGCGAAGGTGCTGCCGTTTCCGGGCCGACTTAGGTTGGCTTTACGCGTGGCTACCGTGAGCAGGCCGATCAGAAAGTGGCTCGCCAATCTTCCCGGCGGCGCGCAACTCGCCGCGATGATTGAACTTTCGTCGTCATTCAAGCGAAGAAGGCCGACCCGAAGGTTACCGGGCGCGACCGTCGATAGGCCGCGCGGTCGGGTTGCGCTTCTGAGCGGATGTGCCCAGCAGGTCCTCGGCCAGAACATCAACGAGGCTGCAATCCGGTTGTTGACGCGTCACGGTATCGAAGTAGTTCAACCGATCGACGAAGGGTGCTGCGGAGCTCTCGTGCAGCACTTGGGATACGAAAGTCGGGCGCTGGATGCGGCTCGACACAACGTGGATGTATGGACACGCGAAATCGAGAACGGCGGCCTCGACGCCATCGTGGTTACGACGTCCGGTTGCGGAACGGTCATTAAAGATTATGGCTTCCTACTTCGCAACGATAACGCCTACGCTCAGAAAGCCGTACGGATCTCGGCTCTAGCGCGGGACATCACAGAATTCTTGCATGAATTACCGCTTCAAGACGGTGTTCGGACTACCGGCCAGGTCGTGGCTTACCATTCGGCATGCTCGATGCAGCATGGACAGCAGGTTAGAGATCAGCCGAAGTCACTTTTGAGGCGAATGGGGTTTGTAGTGAGAGAAGTACCGGAAGGCCACATATGTTGCGGCTCCGCCGGAACATACAACGTACTGCAGCCTGAGATCGCCAATCGACTGCGCGCACGAAAGGTCACCAACATTGAGAAGGTCAAACCGCAAATCATTGCGAGTGGAAATCTCGGCTGCATAACGCAGATTGGTGCTGGAACACGCATTCCAGTCGTCCACACGGTGGAGTTGGTCGATTGGGCGATGGGCGGCCCGTTGCCTGACGTCCTAAAGGGGTGCTTGGGCTAGGTGCGGACAAGCGACCGCTCTGACGTCCTAGTTTGGATTGCCATTTCCGTCCATCGCGGCTTCGATTGCCTTATTGGCTGCTGTCTCATCATACAGATGGCAGGCGATCTGCCGATTGCCGTGCAACCGCAGCGGCGGAATTTCGCGGCTGCAGACCGGCATGGCGGACTGACAGCGAGGGTGAAATGGACAGCCGGGCGGGGGGGTGGCGACGCTCGGCACCTCGCCCTGAAGGAGCACGTGATCGCGGGCGCGCTCGATTTGCGGGTCCGGCACCGCTACCGCATCGAGAAGAATGCGCGTGTAGGGATGGAGCGGTTCGCCGTAGAGGTCGTCGCGCGTCGCGATCTCGACGATGCGTCCGAGATACATCACTGCGACCCGATCGCTCATGTGTCGGACGACGCCGAGGTCGTGCGAGATGAACAGATAGGACAAGCCGAACTGCTCCTTGAGGTCGGAAAACAAGTTCAGAACCTGGGCCTGCACTGAGACGTCGAGAGCTGAGACCGGCTCATCACAGATGAGCAGTTTCGGACGCAGTGACAGGGCGCGCGCGATGGCGACCCGCTGACGCTGGCCGCCGCTGAGTTGGTGCGGATAGCGGTCGAGGAAGCGAGTACCCATTCCGACCGTATCTAGGAGTTCGGCAGCCTTCGCGCGGCGCTCGTGGCCCGATCTGCCGACGCCCTGAATCGCCATCGGTTCGGCGATCAGGTCGGCGATTGTCATGCGGGGATTTAGCGACCCGAACGGATCCTGGTAGATGATCTGCATCTCACGCCTTAGCGGTCGCATCTGGCGATGACTGAAGCCCGTGATATCGCGTCCGTCGAACACGACCCGGCCGCCGCTCGGCGGCGTCAGTTGTAGTATGGCCATGGCCGTGGTGGATTTGCCGCAACCGCTTTCGCCGACGAGCGAGAGAGTTTCGCCGCGCTGGAGTGTGAGGGATATGCCCTTGACAGCTCGAACGGAGGGGGCGCCCGTTACGCCGAAAGAGGTTGTGCTTGCATAGTCGACGCACAGGTCCGAGACCTCGAGAATATTCGTTGCTACGTCGTTCATAGCGGATTCCAGCACGCGAACAGATGGCCGTTCCGTGTGCGTTCGTCGCCGCTAAGCGGAGGGCGTTCGTCGCACCGTTCGGTCCGACGTGGGCAGCGCGGTGCGAAGGCGCAGCCCCCGGTTCCGTCGGAGGGGGCGGGTGGCTGCCCAGCGATCGACTCGAGCCGATGAGCGATCGGACCGACGATCTTGGGCACGGAGGCGAGGAGGGCGTGCGTATAAGGATGGCGCCCATCGCGATAGAGGTCGTCGGCCGCCGCTGTCTCGACGATGCGGCCGGCATACATCACGTTGACCCAGTCGGCGTAGCGCGCCACGACGCCGAGATCGTGCGTGATGAGAAGCAGCGCCCCGCCCAATCCGCGGGTAAGGTCAGTGAGAAGCGTCAAAATCTGCGCCTGCACGGTGACGTCGAGTGCTGTCGTCGGCTCGTCCGCGATGATGAGTCTTGGCTCGCAGGAGATCGCGATAGCAACCATGACACGCTGGCGCATACCCCCACTGAGCTGGTGAGGATAGGCCTCGGCTTTGGTCTCTGCATCCGGGATGCGGACCTTCTTGAGAAGGTAGATCGCCTGCGCTTTGGCGGCGCTCCAGGACATCCGGCGATGACGCACCAGCGGCTCGGCGATCTGGCGCCAGATGCGCAGGCTTGGGTTCAGCGCTGTCATCGGCTCCTGGAAAACGATGCCGACCTCGTTGCCTCGGATGTCCCTGATCTGTTTCGGTGACTGCGTCTGCATATCACGGCCGGAGAGGCGTATTTCGCCGGCCGTGATCTTGATCGGTGGCATTGGTAGTAGATGGGTGAGCGACATCGCCGTGATGCTCTTGCCCGCGCCGCTTTCGCCTACGAGCGCCACGACCTGGCCGGAATAGGCTCGGAACGAAACGTCTGCAACAGCGACCAACTCCGTCTTGCCTGACCAGATGCCCATGCAGAGCCCGCGCACATCCAGTATCGGGGGCCCCGACTTTTTCAAACTTCCGGGCATCGATCAGAAGCCCATCGACTTCTTTAGATCCTGATCGATCCAAGCGCGCGCCCAGATCGGCGCATCACGCCGAGCGGAGACCGAAATCTCGCCATAATAGTTTTTGACCCACGGCCACCATACCGTGAACGAGCGCGGCCTGGGCAGAAACAGGAATGGCGCTCGCGCGGTCATCTCATTGGTGAGCGCGGCGACGGCCTTCTTGACCTTGTCCGGGTCCCTCTCCTGCTGTATGGCGTCGAGCGCCGCATCGACCTTCGGGTCGTTGACGCGGGCAGTATTCCAGACGGACGAGGAGCGGAACAGTTTCTCGACTGAAGCGGTCGGATTGCTCATACCTGCGAAATGCCAATAGCCGGGGCCGTGCTTGCCGGATGTCATCAGACTGAGGAACGCCCCATACTCCTTTGGCTCGATGATCATCTTTACACCGATTGCCGACAGATATCCGGCTACAATCTGTGCCTTCTTCAATTGGTCAGCGTAGGTCGGAACTTGAGCCTTGAACTCGAAACCATTCGCAAGACCCGCTTCGGCTAGGAGTTTCTTGGCCTTGGCCGGATTGTATTGGAGAACCTCCCGTGCCTCCTCCGGCATCTTTTCGGGCGGCGTGAAATAGCCTTCCCAAGTTTCATCCAATGGCAGGTGTGGGAAATCAGCGTGGCCGCCATAGATCTGCTTCGCGATGGCGGCCCGGTCGACCGCGAGATTCAAGGCGAGACGTACCTTCGGGTTGTCGAAGGGTGGTGCATCGACCCGCATTGCCAGCGCCTCACCCGCATAGTCGGGGTGTTCGACGACTTTGATTTTATCTCGGATCGGTGCCAGCGATTTGAGCTCGTCCCAGCTAATATTCGTCATGACATCGATCTTGCCAGTGCGGAAGGCGGCTAGGCGTGTCTGTGAATCCGCGATCGTCCGCATCACAAGCTTATCGACGAAGGGAATCTTGTACGGTTTGCCGTCGATTTTCTCGCGGTCCCAGTACTCCTTGTTAGCCTGATAATCCCCGAAGGCCCCGGCCTCATACCGCGTCAGCCGGAAGGGGCCTGTGCCGCAGGCATTCTGCCAGTTGCCAGCGCCGCCGTTGGGAGCCTCCGTAATCTCTTTGGGATAGATGCCGGCGTAGTAGCCGTAGCCGAGACGGTATTTCCACTCCGAGTTGTACTCCTTTAGGAAGAAGGTCACTTGGTGCGGTCCCGTCTCCTCGGCCCTGTCGATGAAGGAGAAATAGACTTTGTTCGCCTTCGGGCTAGCGATGAGACGGTTATACGCGAACACGACATCCTTGGCGGTAAAGTCGCGCGCTTCCATGATGCCTTTGCAGGCCTGCCATTTCACGTTCTTGCGCAGGTTGACAACGATTGAGAGCGGTTTGTCGACGACCTCCCAGCTCTCTGCGAGTTCGCCGCGCAGCACGTCGTCGGAGAGCCAGGCCTCGCTGAAAAAGTTGTTCTTTCCGCCGCCACGTACGCCCTTGCTTAGGTCGCCCACCATCAGCTGCTCCATATAGGGCCCCGCATCAATCGATACCTTCCAGTTCCAGTCGGCGGGATCCCACGACAACGCCGAAATCCCGGGGGAGTAAGGAGAGATGGTCAGCGTGCCACCGTATTTCGGCTCCTGTGCGCTCACGGCTTGGGTCGCAATTATAGCCCCGAGCGCGGCTGCCGCCATTGTTCCGAGATGTCCGCGTGCCATTCCTTGTTCCTCCCTAATGTTATTGTTGTTCGCTCAATTGCGGACTATTCCGCGCGGATCGAGAAGATCGCGGAGAGAGTCTCCGAAGATGTTCACGCAAAAAACGATCAGAGTTATCGCGAGGCCTGGGGCCGCGACCATCCAGACGTTCTCGAACATGTAGGGGCGGGCATCGCTCAGCATACGGCCCCACGCGGGTGCCGGCGGCGGCACGCCAAGACCAAGGAAGCTGAGACTCGATTCGACCAGGATCACGCCGCCGAGCCGCGTGGTGTAGAGCACGATGAGGGGCGCGGCGATCGTTGGCAGGATGTGCCGGAGAATGATGTGCCCGTTACCGGCGCCGAAGGAATGGCCCGCCTGCACGTAGAGCTGCTCGCGCGCCGACAGTACCGCGCCCCGTACGATGCGCGAGCCGGCGACGCCGTAGAGGATGCCGAGGAGGGCGATGATTTGCACGATGCCGGGGCCGAGAACCGCGACGCCCGCGATCAGCACGATCAGGTCGGGAAAGCTCTGCCAAGTATCGACGAACCGCTGAACCAGGGCGTCGAGACGTCCGCCGAAATACCCGGACAGAACTCCGAGCGTGACCGATATGGCGAGCGATAGCAGCGCGGCGGTGATACAGACGATAACGGAAGTACGGGCTCCGTAGATGACCCGACTGAGGATGTCGCGACCGAGTTCGTCTGTCCCTAGTGGGTGAGACCAGGACGGCCCCTGCATCAGCGATGTAAGGTCGATCGCGTCGAAGTCGTACGGTGCGAGCCAGGGTGCCAGGAGTGCGCAGAGCACGATCGCGGCGAGAAGGCCGGCGCAAACCGTTCCGAGAATGTCCTGTTTAAAAAGGCGACTGAAGAAAGTCCGTACGGGCGCTGCCCAGGCGCCTCGGTCGGGACCTGCGTCGGTCTTCAGGGTCGAATTGATAGCCATGCGTCAGCCCTGACGAATCTTGGGATCTAGGAGGGCGTAGCTGATGTCGACGAGCAGGTTGATCGTCATTACGCCGACGCCCACGAGGAGAAAGATGCCGGTAATGACCGGATAGTCCCGCTGCGACACCGCCATCAGGAGTAGTTGGCCCATACCGGAGATCACGAAGATCTGCTCAATTACGACCGCGCCACCGATCAGCAGGGGCAACTGCAAGCCGACGATGGTTATGACCGGCAGAAGCGCGTTTTTGAGGACATGGCGCAAAACGACCGTCCGCTCGTCGAGACCCTTGCTCCAGGCCGTGCGGACATAATCCTGGCGCATGACTTCGAGGACCATGGTGCGGGTCATCCGCATCGTCACTCCGGATAAGGCGATGCCGAGGACGATCGCGGGCGGCACCATCTGGCGGAGGCTAAGGAGGGGATCGTCGGTCAGCCCAACATATTGCGTGGTCGGCGCGATCCCCCAGAGAATCGCTGGCAGGATCACCACCAACGTCCCGAGCCAAAAAGGCGGCACGGACAGGGCTGTGATGGCAAAGACACGGCCGAGATAATCGACCGGCTTGTTTTGCCGGATCGCCGAGATGATGCCGACCGGCAGCGCGATCAAGAGGGCGAAGATCATGGCCAGCACCCCTAAATAGAGGGTAGTCGGTATGCGTTCAGCGACGAGGCTAGTGACGCTCTCTCCCGTCCAAAGCGAGCGACCGAAATCTCCGTGGAGCACAATTGAGCTGATCCAGTGCCAATATTGTACAAGGACCGGCTGATCGAGCCCGAGTGCCTTGATAAGATCTTCGCGGGTCTTGACGCTGGCCGAGATATCGTTCTGGGACATCATCATGTCGATCGTGTCTCCCGGTATCAGGCGAATGGCCGAGAACACAATAACGCTCGCTAGCAGGAAGGTCGGCACGAGGGCGACAAGGCGACGAATTAGATATCTCAGCATGACGCGGTCCATTGGAGGGCGCGCTCACCATGCAGATTGGCTTGGTCCGACAGCACCACGCTCTTGTCCCTCTCTATGTGAAAAAGGTCGCTGAACGCCCGCTCATCAAAAAATGAGGTGAGTTCTCAATTTGCAGTTCAGTTGCAATCTGGCACATCCAATTTGGTCATACCATTCAAGCGTGCTCTTGGCGGCGGTGTCAAGGCGAATGTTGTCGCGGTGGCGTAGCTCCGGGTGCTTATCAATTCCGAGAAATCATTGACTGACCTAATTGGATATGCCAATTTGGTCCAACCAGATCGCGATGTTTCCCGAAACGCATGCGCACCTGGATGATTTAATTGACGTCGAAATCTCGAAGGAGGACGCGCCGTGGCGAAGGAAAAGAGCGGCTACTATGGTCAGCGAAGGAAATTCTGGTCGTGGGGATATGAAGGTGAAGATAATTCCAAGGACGAAATCCGTACCATGCGAGATCGCGTGGAGCAGCGGCTTGGAATTAAAGACATCGAAGTTCTGTCAGACCCGACTCTAGATGAGATTGAACTTTATCCGTCGCGCATAAAGATCCCACGAACGCTGGAGGATTTCTGCACCTCGGAAAAATGGGACAGAATTGTTCATACGTATGGTAAGGGTTTCAAGGACATGACCCTTATCTACCGGCGCGATTTTAAGAAGGCTCCGGACGTCGTGGCCTATCCGCGCGACGAAGAAGACATCGCCGCTATCTTCGACTGGTGCGGGGAAAATGGTTATGCATGCATACCGTATGGCGGCGGATCGAGCGTCACCGGCGGCTTCTGGGGTCCCGAGCGCGACGCCTTTCCCGGCGTCGTCGTAATCGACTTGGGCAACCTCAACAAGATTCTCGAAGTCGACCCCGTGTCACGCTGCGCGCGGATCCAGGCCGGCATTCTCGGTCCGGCTCTGGAAGAGCAACTGAAGCCGCATGGCCTCACCCTGCGCCATATTCCGCAATCGTGGGAATTCTCATCGCTGGGCGGTTGGATCGCAACCCGCTCGTCCGGTCACTATGCGACCCATCTCACGCATATTGACGACATGGTGGAAAGCCTGCGCGTGGTCACCCCGGCGGGAACGATCCAGAACCGCCGCCTGCCAGGCTCGGGTGCGGGACCCAATCCGGATCGGCTGTTCATCGGGTCTGAGGGCTCGCTGGGCATCATCACCGATGCATGGATGCGTCTACAGGGGCGTGTGAAATTCCGTGCGAATGCGTCGATCTCCTTCAAGACGTTCTATCAGGGTGCCAAGGCCGTCCGTCAGATCACCCAAGCAGGACTGTTCCCGGCGAACTGTCGCTATCTGGACGAGCAGGACGCCAAATTCTACGGCGCTGGAGACGGCACCGATTCGGTCCTGTTGCTGGGCTTCGAATCCGCCGACCATCCGGTGGACGCGTGGCTGGAGCGTAGTCTCGAAATCTGCAAGGACTTCGGTGGCGTCGTGAAGCAACAGGCGGGAACTGCGGACAACGCGCTGGAGACCAGCCGTAGCGGGCCGCAGGGTAACTGGCGGCACCAGTTCAGATATCTGCCCCGGTTGATGCATACGCGCGCAGCGATGGGAATCGTCAGCTTCACGTTCGAAACTGCCTACACTTGGGATCGGTTCGAAGAAGTCGATACCGAGATCATGCGTCGCATCCGGAAGGCCCAGAAGGAAAATCTTGGCGGCGGCATCGTCTGCCGCAGGTTCTCCTTCCTGTATCCGGACGGCCCGGCTCCTTACTATTCGATCATGGCTCCTTCGACGCACGCCAACAGCCTTGAAGCCTATAAGATGCTCCACGACGTTGCGTCGGACGCGCTAATCGAACTCGGCGCAACCATCACGCACCACCATGCTGTCGGAAAATCGTTCCGTCCTTGGTACGACAAGGAAGTCGATCCGTTGTTCCGCCGTGTGCTGGCAGCCGCCAAGACCGAACTGGACCCGAAGTGGATGTTGAACCCTGGGCTGATCGTTGACAAGCCAGCAGGGCTCAAGATCGTCGGATAGGAGTCCTCTGCGATGATTGATCTATACTTCTGGCCAACCCCGAACGGGTATAAAGCAGCCATAATGCTGGCAGAGTTGGACTTGGAGTATCGTGTAGTTCCGGTTGATATAACGGCAGGTGAGCAGTTTCATCCGGAATTTCTGAAGATCAATCCAAATAACAAAGTGCCGGCCATCGTGGATCACGATGGCCCGCACAACAAGCCATATGCAGTTTTTGAATCCGCGGTCGTTCTTATCTATCTCGCGGAAAAGTCCGGTAGATTTCTCTCTCAGGATCCTGAAAAGCGCTACGATACGCTAAAGTGGCTTGTATTTCAGAATACGACGATGGGTCCAATGCTGGGCCAAGCGCACCACTTCATGGTGTATGCGACTGAGAAGATCGATTACGCGATCGAACGTTATGATCGGGAAGTTGGTCGAATATACAACATTCTCGAGAAGCGCCTTGGCGAATTTGAATATCTCGCCGGCGAGTATTCCATCGCTGACATCAGCACATTCCCTTGGGTTCGCACGCGAAAGCTGCATCGACGTGACTTGTCGGAGTACCCGAACATTGATCGATGGTACCAGGCGATCAAAGACCGTCCGGGGGTTAGGGCGGGCATAAATACGTTGTCCGACAGCAAACAATGGGAAGCGAAGCCGGGCACCGAGGCCTGGAAGAATATGTTCGGAAAGAACTGAAGTTCGCAACAATCCAAAAGCGAGCGTCGACTCGAATGACTAACTGGGTAAAAGCCGCTCTTACGAAAGATGTGTCGGATGACAGCATTCAGCAGCTCAATATCAACGGATGCAAAGTTGCGCTCTACCGCTGCGGCGAAGAGTATTTTGCCACGTCTGACGTTTGTACTCATGCCTATGCACTTCTGTCCGACGGTTGGCTCGATGGTTACGAGATCGAGTGCCCGCTTCATGGCGCCCGCTTCGATGTTCGAACGGGCGCGGCGTTGACCTCACCAGCAGAAACGGCCCTGGCAACCTATCCTGTTCGTGTCGCCGGTGATGCTGTGGAAATCGATGTCACCTCGGCACCGTCTAATCCCGACGCGTCAACCTAACTTAACGGCAAGGGGGGCGACGATGTCGCCATTTTGTGTGACGCCCCCATCTCGTCCGAAATAGCCGCTCCGCTTTGCTACAAGAAAAATAGAGGAGGTCGAATTGACCAGCTTCAGGTCGGAAGTACCCAGCCCTGTGAGGCCGAGCGACGGTGGTGTCAGAGGTGGGCCAATCACACCCGAAATGGTTTCGAAGCTGCTGGACGATCGACCCGATGACGGAATATTTCGGGTAGATCGGACGGTGTTCACCGACCAGGATATTTTTGAGCGCGAACTTACTCACGTTTTCGAGGGGACTTGGGTTTTCGTCGGGCTGGAAAGTCAGTTACGCAAGCCGAATGACTTCGTGACGACGTACATCGGGCGCCACCCCGTCCTGATTACAAAGGACGGGACTGGAGAAATTCGATGCTTCTTTAACACCTGTCGCCACCGCGGGGCGATCGTTTGCCCCTTTAAGAAGGGCAATCAGAAATTCCATGTTTGTCGCTATCATGGGTGGTCGTACGATAGTGCCGGCAAGAATGTTTCGATGACCGATGAGAAGGATGGCCAGTATCCGCCGTCCTTTCTTGCGGATGATCATGGCCTCAAGCCTGTTCCCAAGATTGCAAGCTATCGAGGGCTTCTGTTTGCAAGCGTGTCGCCCGACGTGCCGACGCTAGAGGAGCATCTTGGTGACGCGCGCGCGTTTATCGATCTCGTTGTCGATCAGGGCATCGAAGGGCTGGAGTTCGTTGACGGAAACGTAAGCTACACGTTCGACGCCAATTGGAAGCTTCAGTTCGAGAACGGGCTTGATTATTACCACTTCGCTTCAACGCACAGTTCGTATATCGACGTTCTCAAGAAGCGTGAAGTGCGGAGAGGACCGCTAGAAGTAAAGCCGTGGAATCCGACAGAGACCGACCCCGACGCGCAAGGAAGCTTCAGCCTGGCGAGGGGGCACGCGATGATGTGGTCCATTCATGCGTCAAGGGTTTATAAGCTCCGCCCTCTCAATCAGGATGGCAAACTTCTGTCGACGGTTCAGGGGCAGACTCGGGAAGACAAGCTCAAGTGGATGTTTCGTCAGCGCAATCTCACGATTTATCCTAACCTGCAGATCGTTGATATCGGCACGCTGCAGTTGCGGACGTGGCGGCCATTGGCTCCGGACAAGACGGAGATTACGTCTCACTGTCTTGCCCCAGTTGGTGAAAGTGACGAGGCGCGCCGCGTTCGCATCCGTCTGTATGAGGATTTCTTCAATCCGAGCGGTCTTGCGACGTCCGACGACAACGTCATGTACGAGCTTTGCCAGACCGGCTACGGAGCTCGTTTCGCTGGTCCTACGCAGGGGTATGCGCGAGGCTTGAGGCCGAAGTCCGGCGAGGCACTCAACTACTCTTCCGAATTGCAGGTTTCACCTGATCGGTGGACCTATGGAGCGCCCCTGTTCGGCGATGAGACATGCTTTCATTCCGGTTACCGGGAATGGCTGCGCCTTATGACTCGTGATCCCTCGGAAGGCTAGGTTAGCGACATGTCAGAGGATGATTACCTGAAGATTGCTACTCGCGTTCTCTTCACGGAGGCAAGACTTCTGGATCAGAAGAAATTCCGCGATTGGGTCAAGCTCTACGCTGACGATGCGATTTTCTGGGTGCCGGCCTGGAAGGACGAGTACGAGACGACGTCCAATCCGAACCGCGAGCTTTCAATGATATATCATGAGAACTCATATGGGCTGAGTGACCGAATTGACAGGATACAGTCGCGAAAGTCCATCACGGCGATGCCGCTTCCGCGCACGGTTCATTCCTATACGAACATCATGGTCGATGCGGCCTCGACGGATTCGATCGAGGGAAATGCCTGCTTCACGGTTCATACGTACGATCCGCGCGCTTGTAAAAGCCATACCAACTTCGGACGCCTTGAATTTCGGCTGCGCCGTCTTGGAGAGGCTTGGCTGATCGGATTCAAAAAGATTTCCCTTACGAACGATCAAATGGCCACTGCGCTCGATTTCTACAGCGTCTAGCAAGTGCGTCGCAGATGAATATCAGCAGAATCTGCCAACTAGCCTTCGGCTGAAGGTATTGAATGTGAGAGTGCTCGGCGCCTGTCAACGGCGGATAAGGAGGACGGGCGCGCCGAATGTGCCCTTCCCCTACAGGGAGCGCTAAAATGCGTTTTGTGATTGTCGGAGCAGGCCTCGCGGGGCACACAGCCGCCGTGCATCTTCGCGAGTTGGCGCCACAAGCCAAGATCGATATTCTCGGAGACGAACTCGGCCTGCCGTATGATCGCCCGCCGCTGTCCAAAGAAGTCCTTGGCGAGGGCGCACCGCGCTATCTGGCAAACGCGGAGACCTATCATGAGAACGGTATTTCGTATCATCCCGGACAAACCGCGACGCAGATCGATCGAAACCGCTCCGAAATTCTAACCGCTTGCGGAAATGCTTATGCTTACGATCGGCTACTCCTCGCGACCGGATCGCGGGCGAGAAAATTGCCGGATAGCGTCGGGCAAAGCTCGAAAATTCTCTATCTGCGAACGCTTGAAGACGCGGTTCGCTTGAAATCCGTGCTTCGGGAATCGCGTCGAATTGCTGTGATCGGCGGCGGGTTCATTGGGTTAGAGGTTGCTGCCGCCGCTCGAGCGATGGCCTGCGAGGTTTTTCTGTTTGAGATGACGGATCGGATACTATCTCGCGGCATGCCTGCTATCCTGAGCCGTTGGGCTGAGAAATTGCATCGCCTGAACGGAGTCCAGTTCGAATTTGGCTCAAAGATCGATTCAATTCATCATCAGGATGATGGTTCGTTGCGATTGCGCTGGAATGCATTCGCAGATGTCGACGCAGTCGTTGTCGGGATCGGGGTTCAACCCAACACCCAACTTGCATCGGACGCGGGGCTGGACGTCGATGATGGTATTGTCGTGGATGATCGCTGCCAGACATCTGATCCGGCGATCTTCGCTGCGGGAGAGGTGACGTCACACCCCGTCTTAGGCGGCGCGTTTCGTCAGCGACTTGAGTCCTGGAAGGTGGCCTCGGGCCAATCGCTGGTCGCGGCGAAATCCATGGCAGGGATTGACTCGCATTATGCGGAGCCGCCGTGGCTATGGTCGGACCAGTTTGGACACAACATTCAGTCGTTAGGAGTGCTGCAAAATGCTGACCGCAGTGTCGTGCTGGACGATCCTGAAACGAACAATTGGACGGCAATCTTCCTCGATAGTCACGATAAAATTGCCGGCGCAATCGCGGTGAACAACGGCCGTGATATTTCGATGCTAAAGCGTGCCTTGCTTCATGACGGAATCATTCCAGAGAAACTGCTCAATAGAGCCGCCAGATAGCGCTCCTATTACGTGTTCATCATGAGAACCGAGATACCGAGCGATATGCTTGGCTTCGACCAAACTCATTGCGCCTATGTTGGCGCGGTTCATGGCGACGGACAGAAGCTTTTTTGAAGGCTCGCCGAGTGCGTCATTTCGCTAAGCGAGCCGAAGGGTAGCCCTCGGAGAGCATCCTCAGGAAAGAGTCAGAGCGGGGTTCCCATTGTCGGCTCTCCAATAGGCCGAATAGTAAAGCCGGTTTGGGCCCGCGCCATGCGCAGTTTTCGTTGCCTATTCCGAAGCTCTAGCCGGGACCGCGTTCGCAGCCGCGCCTTCCCGATCCGGCTAAGCTGGTCCCGCCGATGTTCAAGTGCGTCATGGCGGCGGATAAGGGGCCGGAAGGCGAGAGGAAGTTGTCAGTTAAGGTAGATAGCATCAAAGCAGAAGGGGACGCCGCATGTATTGTAATATAGCCGTCAGATCCTCGGTTGCCGCGTCGCGCGACGCACCCGTCGACCATAACGCTCGTTATCCGTCGGATCGGGGTGCTTGCCGCCGCCCTTCCAGTCGTCGGAGATCAGCCAGTCCTCGAAATAGTAAAGCCACGTTGTGGCCCAGGGTACGAATGTCTGATCGATCCGCATCGTGCCGGTCCACTCGCGCGTTCCTGGCAACGTGAGGCACAGGCGCAGGGGATCATGATAGACGTGCGGCAGGGGCCGCTCACCCGCCAAAGCCGAAAGCTCGGGGTCCGTGACGAAGACGCTTGGTGTTTCGCCCCGCTGAAATGTAATGCGCATGGAGTATTCACGGCTAAGGGGCGTCGGCCTGTCACGATAATCCCAAATAAAGCCAGTCGCGTGCAGCCGGCCTGTCCCCGTACAGATGGGATTGGCGCGCAGAAACATAAACTGCTGCGCGGGCGTCAGGTCTGGGCGGTCACGCGAAAACACCTAGTCACCGAAGAACGTGTTGGAGCGAACCGGCGTCGCATTGGCCGCGCTGGACAGCGTGAGCCCGACCGTCGGCGCGACGTAGAGCTTCTTGGCCGTGCGTGCCTGCGAAATGCTGTCGGTGCGAGCATCGATAACTTTGCGAACGACCGAACTCCCGAGGCTTCCTTCCAAGCTCTTGCCGATAACGTCGATGCCCTGCAAATCCGGAAGGGCCTCGAAGTCCGCCAGTGCCTTCGCATGCCACTCGTAGAAGGCGGCGGCGCGAGCCGGCTCAGTATTCCAGCGCTCGGCGAAGTTCTCGCCGACCGTGGTTTCGTTGGCCACCACATAGATCCGCCGACCATTGACGACCGGCTTATCGATGAAGTGTGGCATCAACCGAATGGTCGCGATCAGAACGTCAAGTTCGGAATCGAAAACAAAGCTCTTGACGCAATACTCATACGACTGTGCCGCGAGCGTGGTGATGATGATGGAGATCGGTGCGATCTCCTCGACGACTTCCAGGAAATGCACATCACGATGCCGCTTGAGGATCTGCACCGTCCGCCGCAGGATGCCTTTGGCGGTGCCATGCACAGGGAAGGGCTCGACGGCCGCACGGTCCTCGGCAGCGAGAGCCTTTTGCATCCGCAAGGTGGGGATTAGGGCTGCCCTGCGTTCAAAGAGCGCCTTGTAGCCTTTCGGATTCGTCGGTTTGAATTCCCGCAGCTTCTTGTCGGGAACCAATTCGCCGCCGTTGGCGCATTTGGCATTGTTGATCGTCGGCGAGATGTCGAGATGATATTCGCGTGCGTAGTTCAAGCGCCAGCAGCGCTTCTTCTCTTCGAGCATGGCAGCGTAGCGCGCGTTCTCCTTCAGGCGATCGCCGACAATGCGTTTCAACTCTGCCGGTGGCCGGTCAGCGGTAAAGCGCAGCACCTTGCAGATGAGATCGACGTCGAAATCTTCGCGCCCGATCGGTTTGACCGTCGTGCCGAGGCCGGTCGAGCCGTGAGCATAAATATCGATCCACTTCAGAAGAGGGTTGTCCGACCCGGAGAGCCATTCCGCGACAGCCTCGTAGCTCGTCCGCGCAGCCTCAAGCTGAGCAGCGGTCAACTCCAGCGCTTGGCAAATCTGATCGAGGAGCGAGTAAACCTCGGCTTTGCGCAAAAGCAGATGCGTCTGGGGAGGCGCCGTGAACATCTGATTCATGGCTCAATTCCTTTCACGGTGTAGATAGGTTTGAACGATTCGGCAGTTTCCGTCAGAAAAACGGGTTCAATGCGAGGACGCTCCTTACGAGCTGATGAGGCGCCCATGCCTTTGAGTTGCGCGATCTTGCGCGTGTCATCGAGATTGAAGAAATCCTTCGGCACATCCGGGCAGCACCGGAAAATCGCCTCACGTTCGTATTGATGGCCGGTAAGCAACTTCGCCATACCAAGCGCGCCATGCGACTGGCCGTCCATGAACAGGCGGGTCACATCCTTTGCGAGACCGCCCCAACCAGGCGCCTCGCCGATCATGTAGACCTCGTTGACGCAGCCCAGGCTCAGCACTCGCAGACTGCTGGCCGGCCAGTCGAGCAAAGTGACGGCCTCGACCACCGCCAACGCGATCGGGTTGTTGGCCCATACGCCGCCGTCGAGCAGACCGACATCCTCGGCGGTCCGGTGGCGCTTGTAGTAGGTGGGCGCGGCGGCCGTCGCCATCGCGGCATCGACGGCGAGGCGCTTGTAATCGGTCTTGAGGCGGGGATGATGCGCTGTCTTGAAAATATAGACACCGCGATGGTCGGCATCCCATGCGGGAATCACCAGTCGCGTTCTCGCATCCCCAATGCGCCTGCTGCCGAGAACTGTAGAGAGTTCGCTCCGCAGCAGATCAGCGTCATGCTTCGGGGTGACGATGTGCTTGAGGCGACGCCACGCGTCGCCGGCGAAGCTCGCCAGAGCGCCGCCCGACTGTCCAAAAATGTGTGGGCCGCGACGGACATAGAGGTCAAGGAGATCACGCGCGGGAAGACCCATCGCCAATCCGATCGCCAGAATGCCGCCCGTGGACGTTCCTGCGATCAGATCGAAATACTCTCCGATGGGCCGGTCGAGATCCTCTTCCAGAGACGTAAGAAAGGACGCCGGCTGCGTTCCCATGATGCCGCCGCCGTCAATCGAGAGAATTCGACGAATCGGCGGTTTATCTGAAGGAACTGCAACCTGCGTCATGTCGCTTAGCCCTTCGGAGGATAGGGATCGTGCCCGTAGGAATTCTTGTCGCGAATCCGACCGTCCGGCCGATGAATGACGACTTCGCTCTGCTGGTTGATCGCGATCTCCCGTGCAGCCCGTTCGGCATCTCCCTGGGTCGGATGGATCGAGGTTGCCCTCTCATTCCTTTCGCCACGCACGGCCCATTCGTCACCGTGCGGAACGACATGCTGATTCTTGCCTGCCATGCTCACAACTCCTGATTCCTTGACCTGATTCGCAAATCGTAATAAGTAGCTATACGCTCTGTCATAGCCTGAGCCGAAGAAATAGCCCCGCGGGGCTGTCGACGATCTAGACATGGAACTCTATACGATCTGTCATGGCCGAGTCAAGCGCACCAAAAGACTTCGCCTCTCGCCTGCGCAAAACGCGCGAAACGCGGGAGCTAAGCCAATCCGAACTGGCCAGGGAAGCCGGCATGCAACCTTCGGCCATCGCCCATTTTGAGGCTGGGCGCCGCAAGCCGTCGTTCGACAACGTGCGAGCGCTCGCGAAGGCGCTGAAGGTCTCGGCCGACTACCTACTCGGGGCGCAAGCCGCGACGACCGCCTTTCGCGACGAAGACAAGCTGAGCGCAAAAGATCGACTTTTTATTCAGAACATCATCGACACAATGATTAAGGACAAGAAATAGGGGGCGAAACATGGCGGGCTTTCGGTTGAAGATGGCAACCCAGCACGGCGAAAAGGTCGCTGAGGAATTTGGCTTCAATCAGTTTCCAGTTAGACCTCGAGAGATCGCCAAGGCCAGGGATATTGTCATCCAGGCGAAACCAGCCGAAGTGACGGGCGTGTCCGGCGCGATCATCTTCGCCGGTGATTCGGCCACCATCATCTACTCCACCGAGCACGGCAACGAAGGCTTCGAGAATTTCTCCATTGGCCATGAGCTGGGGCATTGGTTCCTGCCGGGCCATCCCGAGGAGATTATCAAGGCCGGCGGCGCGCACATGTCCCGCGCCAATTTTACACAGAATACGTCGATCGAGCTGGAGGCTGACCACTTCGCCAGCGGCCTTCTCTTGCCGTCCAATCTCACACGCAACCTGCTCTCCAATTATCAGATCGGCCTCGACGGCATTCTCAAGCTGGCTGAGAAGGCCCATTGTTCGATCACGGCTGCCGCGATTCGGGCCGCGGAGTGCGGCAGCTATCCGATGGCGATCATCGTCAGCAAGGGCAACGAGATCGCATATGCGTTTACCTCGGAGTCTTTCAAGAATCTCGGCAAGCTAGCGTTCTTGCGAAAAGGCGCTCCTTTGCCCGACGGAGCGACGCAGAGGTTCAACGCGGATGCGGCGAATGTCCTTCGCGCCGAACGCGCCGTTGGTGAAACCGACTTGGCGACATGGTTCGACGGCCCGGGTCGGATCACTCTTGATGAAGAGATCATCGGCCTTGGCAAATACGGCTACACCTTGACCGTGTTGACCAGCGAGGGGCTGCCCGAAGCCCCTCTCGATGAGGAGGATGAGGATGCTGAATTGGAGCGAAGCTGGACACCCCGCTTCGCTTATGGCCGGTAGCCACATCCGACATTGGGCCGATTAGCAGGGCCATGCTGCGGGCCGTGGGATTGCCCTCGAACTAATACGGGTGTTGCACCCCCCGCAACCATCCCCTCTTCGAAACAGTATTATGACCCTTCCGGTAATTTCGGCTGCCGGAGATGATATTTCGGACGTGGCCGTAGTCCAGGAAGGTCGAAAATGCTTTATCTTTCAGCGGGGGCTGACTGACACTCTCTCCGTCGCACTGCTTCTCCATTGTATCCGGCCGTTCGAAGCCACGGCAAAGCATTGGATCTAGGCGACAACGGCTGTTGCGGTTATCTCAGGCGGACAAGCGCAACGCGATGCAACGGATGCGAAATCGATCCTTCCAGCACGAGATGCACAAGCGTCGACGATTATCACATGAGCTTTGCGACGGGTTGAATTGGGCAACTTAACAGGCCTGATGATAGGCGACTCAAGCCTGCGCGCCTCCCTTGATCGGCATCACCTTCTTGGGATCGAGCCAGTGGTCGATCCGATCAGCCCAATGCTGCATCAGCTTCGTGCGCGAGCCGATCAGCGCGAGGGGTCCGTGCTTCTTGTAGAGACCTTCCACAGTAGAGTTATCGAGATGTGCGAGCTGCAGCTCGACGACATCGCCATCCCATGCCTTGGCGTCCTTGATCTCTTCGTGGTGAGATAGAGTCGAGAACGTGGTCCGGAATCCGTGGGCACAATGATCAGTCTTGGTATCAATGCCAAGCAGCCGCAAGCGCTTGTTGAGCGTATTGTTTGATAGCGGCGCGTCCTTCGAGCAGGAAAACGCGTACCGGCGATGGCCGGTCAGCTTCTGGACGCTACGCAGGATCGCGAGTGCCTGTCGTGACAAGGGCACAACATGGTCCCAACCGGTCTTCATCTTGGGAGCTGGAACAGTCCAGCGTTTGGCATCCCAATCGACCTCGCCCCATTCCATTTCATTGACCATGCCGGGGCGGGGAATGGTCAGCGCATTGAAGCGCAAGGCAAGGCCAACGACGTCACCAAATCTCGCTCTCGTCCACGGTGCGCTGATAAGTTTGAAGACGCGCGTGACGTCGCGTGGTTCGGTGACACCGGGACGCGGCGTCGAAATGTTGGCAATCATCTGTCCATTCAGGTTGCGGAATGGATTGTAGCCGTCGCCTTCGACGTCGGCATAGTCGCAGATCTGCTCGCCGATGCTGCGCACTCGGTCCCGGGTTTCCAGCCTTCCCTCTGCTTCATATGAACGCATGAAAGCGAGCACGTCGGGACGCTTGATGTCCTGCCTGCACAGCTTGCCGAAGCGAGCCTTGACGTAGCCGACGCGCAGCTCGAGCACCTCGACGGTCTTGGGGTCGCGCACTGCGACGATCCTGCCGCGCTTGACTTTCTCCACCTTCTTCTTGGCGAGCCACTCATCGGCCCATTGCGCGAAAGGCCGGGCGGCGGCCTGCTTGTGCTTGTCGAGCTGCTTCTCGATGCTCGGGTCTTTGCCTTCCTTGAGCAGGTCTTTGGCCTTGTCGCGCTCGCGCCGCGCGTCTGCGAGCGAGAACGTGCCATCCCTGCCGTTGCCGTAGGGGCCGATGGAGTAGGTTTTCTGGCGGCCGTGGAAACGGTAGTCCATCCGCCAGAGCTTGGAGGCAGCGTTGCCGGGCCTGCTCACGTCCGGCGTGACGAAGAGATAGAGCCAGCCGCCGGTCACGTCGGAAATCTTAGCGGGACTCCACGCGCCATTGTCGAATTTCGGTCGGGCGGCGCGGCAGTCGACGTCGGTCTTAATCTGCTTGGGATTGGCGCACGCGCCGTCGTTCTTGCCGCCCATCGGCTCAATTCCTTCATTCGGCAAAGCGAAAGTCGCCGTGAACGTTTGTTCTCCCGATACCAGCAAAAATACCAGCAAATCGGGCGGCTGGGATCGGAGGAGAACAAACGGTGACGAACTAGAACGTACGCGGAAGTGCCTATTTTTCAAGGCTTTCCGAGCACGGTGCGGACGGTTGCGGACGTTTCGGAACGGGCTTGAACAGCCTGGTTGGTGCCCCTGGCCGGAATCGAACCAGCACTCCTTGCGGAACTCGATTTTGAGTCGAGCGCGTCTACCAGTTCCGCCACAGGGGCCCACGGATCGCAGCCCAAGGGCCACAGTCACGAAGCGGGGCGGACTATAGCCACCGTCCGCCGCTGGTCAACCGGCTGTGATGCGGCTTGTCTCGACAGGTCCCGCTCCCCAAGCTAGAGCCGGTGCCCGGCGCACGTTTTGGCGCCGACGCGGGTGGATCATGGGGGATCAAGGTGTCGTCTGACGCGACTTTCAAACCGGGTTATGCCGGACCGGCTTCCAATCCCGCGCTGACCGCGGCGGGGATCGTCGCCTTGATTGCCACCGTGACCATCGCCGGTGCATGGTTTTTCGAGCTGGTGCTGGGCATCCTGCCCTGCGAACTGTGTCTCGAACAGCGTTATGCCTATTACCTGATTATCCCGCTTGCCGTCGTTGTGGCATGGGCAGCGTCGCGGGGGGCGCCACGCGGCCTACTGCTCGGCGGCCTTGGGCTCATTGTGCTGGCTGCGCTCGCCAATGCGGTGTTCGGGGCCTACCATTCCGGCGTCGAGTGGGGCTGGTGGCCGGGACCGACCGCGTGCAGCGGCCCGATCGCCGATTTCGGCAAGCCCGGCAACCTGCTCGAAAGCCTCAAGACCCTGAAGGTCGTGCGTTGCGACGAGGTCCAGTGGCGTTTTCTCGGGCTCTCGCTGGCCGGCTACAACGTGCTGATCTCGCTGTTGATGGCGATCGTGGCGCTGTGGGGCATCGGCGCGACATCCAGGAAGTCCGCGATTTCCTGAAATTTAATCGTCGACGCTGTCCTGCGGCCGCCCGAACAGATGGACGATACCGGGCGTCGCCAGGGTCACGAACAGGAAGCGTGACAAGTGATGCGCGCCGACGAACACGGGATCGATGTGCAGTGTCAGCGCCAGCGCCAGCATCGCGTCCATCGCGCCGGGTGAGAATGCCACCACGATGTCGCTGAAGCGGGCGTGGGTCGCAAAGGCGACAACCGCGACGAACACCGCGGATATGACAATGGCGACGGCAAACGATCCGAGCGCTGCGCTGATGTGGCTGAGCAGGGTCTTGCGCGACATGCGGGCGAAGCGGGTGCCGATCAGGGTGCCGATCCCGATCAAGGCAATGGCGCGCGCCCAGGTCGGCAATCCGCCTTCGACCCAGCCGCCGGCATGAAGCACGCTGGAGGCCAGCATCGCGCCGAACATCCAGCTCGCCGGAAAATTCAGCCAGCGCAGCAGAGCCGCGACCGCGACCGCCGCAACAGCCAGCAACGCAAGGGCGAGCGGTGAGGCGGCAGCGGTCACCGTCGTGATGGTGGGCGGAGGGGCGACACCGGCAGCGGCGAGCAGCAAAGGCAGTGCCGCGGTCAGCAGGATCACCCGCATGGTCTGCACCACCGAGATCCCCGCGACGTCGGCATTACGCTCGGCGGCCAGCACGACGATCTGCGACAGCGCTCCCGGACTGCCGGCGAGAAACGCCGAGGTGCGATCCCAGTCGTGCATTTTCTGCAGGTAGTAGCTGCTGCCGAAGGTGGCGCAGAAGGTCGCCAGCGCCAGCATCGCGATGCTCAGCGGATAGGCGCCGACATTCGATAGCAGTTCGCGCGACACCAGCGAGCCGAGCGAGATGCCGAGCATGACGAGCACGGTCTGCGCCAGAACTGGTGGAATGTAGAGCGGCCGTCCGGCGATGGCGAAGCCGCCGACCGCGATCATCGCGCCGGAGATCAGCCCGCCGGGAAAATGGGCAAACTGGAACAGCAGGCCGCCGGCAACGCCGATCGCAACTGTCTCCAGAATGCGGAGGGTGTCGGATCGGCTCGGAAGGGAAAACATCATTGATCGTGGGCGACTCGGATTTGCGATCCGTTATGGCAAATCCCTTGCCCGCCGACAAACCGGCTCGACGGGCGAGCCGGTTTTTCACGTGTGCGAATGTGCAGCGCGTTCTGCGATCGCGTTGCGACCCGCAGAACAGGTGCCAGAAAGTCAGTTCGCCTTGCTGGCGTTCCTCTTGCACTCGGAGCGGAATTTCTTGCGCTCCTTGCCGTGCAGGCCCTTGGCATCGGCCTGTTTCGAGCATTCGAGCGACGCCGCCGTGCGCGGTTTGGTGGCCTTCGGTGTGGCTGCCGATTTCGCGGCTTTTGGCGCGGGGGCCGCAGGGGCTGCGGATTTGGCGGCTGGAGCCGGCGTGGTCTGCGTCTGTGCGCTGACGGCGCCGGTCAGGAGAAACGATGCAATGGCGGTCGCAATGCAGAGAGAGGATAGTGATCTCATGGCACACTCCTATGACAGGGGCGTCGAGCCTCGTGCCGGGTGTCTGAACCGTGGGTGAACGATCCGCGACGCGTGGATCATATTTTTTCGACGGCCACGGAACCGTTTCGTTGAAACCCGGTTTCCGTGCGCTAGGATGAGGGGTTCCTGATCGTCTCCGAGGAGGTTGTGCGATGAAATTGTCTTCAGGACTGATGTGTTTTGCGACGATGACTGGCCTGCTCACATTCGCTGCGGTGATGCCGGCACAAGCGCTTTCGATGCAGGAGTGCAGCGCCAAGTACAAGGCGGCGCAGGCGGCCGGTACTCTGGGCGGCCAGAAGTGGAATGACTTCCGCAAGGCGCAGTGCGGCGCCGACGCGACGCCTGCGGCTGCCACCGCCCCGGCTGCGGCGCCGGCCGCAACGGCGCCGAAAACGGCTGCGAAGCCTGCCGCTGCACCTAAGGCCGCCACCGCTGCACCTGCCGCGCCATCGGGCCCGGCTGTCTTCCCCACGGCCGTCTCGCCCAAATACTCCTCCGAGAGTGCAGGCAAGGCTCGGATGCACACCTGCGTCGATCAGTACAACGCCAACAAGGCCACCAATTCGAACGGCGGCCTGAAGTGGATTCAGAAGGGCGGCGGCTATTACAGCGAATGCACCAAGCGCTTGAAGGGCTGACACGAACACGCTTCATGTCGCGGGCCGGACGGCTTGATGCCGCCCGGCCGCGCTATGACGGGTCAGCGTTTCAATCGAGCGGTTAGCGCGATGCCATCGCCCGTCAACGCTTCGAATCGTCAAGGTCGCCGCTATCGCCGCACACGGTTCGCGCTTGCGCTGCTGGCGGTCGTGCTTGTTGTCTACGGTCTCCTGGCCTATCTGCTGCTGCCGGTGCTGTGGCGGCACTACGAACATCAGAAAAAGCTTGATGGTTTGCCGATGGTGACGGCCACGGCGCAGGGGATTCCCGGTGATCCGATCAATGTCGGCATGGTGGGTGGTGAGAAAGACATCCTGTGCGCCATGCGCACTGCCGGCTGGCATGCCGCCGATCCGATCACATGGCGTTCGAGTCTCGAAATTTCCGGCAGCGTGATCCTCGATCATCCCTATCCGGATGCGCCAGTCAGTCCGCTCTATTATTCGGGACGCAAGCAGGATCTGGCGTTTGAACTGCCGGTGGGAAAAAGTGCCGACCGCCGCCATCATGTCCGGTTGTGGAAGGTGCTCGAGAGCGGAGAGGAAGGACGGCCGGTCTGGCTTGGCGCCGCCACCTTCGACCGCAGTGTCGGTTTCAGCCATGACACTGGCGCAATCACCCACCATATCGCGCCCGATATCGATGCCGACCGCGCGCTGATCGAGGCCGATCTGCAGAACGCGGGCATGATCAGCGCGCGCTATCAGGTGACGGGTATTGGACCGACCGTGCTTGGCTACAATGGCGAGGGCGATCCGTATTTCACCGACGGCGATGTCTGGATTTTCCGGTTGGTCGAGAATTGCGTGAAGCGCACGGCGCCGCCGGAGATTCTGCCTAATCCTCCGGCGGTCGCCTTCAAGGATGCGATCTGGAAGAGCGCCGCCGATCTTTATCGCGCCAGCACGCGCTGAGAAGGTCTGACCTGCGCCGATGGGCGCTGCCGGCAGCCAATGACCTGATAGGATGACTCCGCTCTTTGTTTGACGCGTTTTCTTCACGCGAACAATCACTCAGGACAATCCGCATGATCGCCAGTCTCAGCCTCATTCTGATCTGCCAGTTGATTGGTGAAATCTTCGTTCGCGGCATCGGCCTGCCATTGCCCGGGCCGGTGATTGGCCTCGTGCTGCTGCTGGCGATTCTGCTGCTGCGCGATCGATACCGGATGCTGGCGCGGGGTCCACTGCGCGACGATGGCGTCGAGAACGCATCGAAGGGCATGCTGGCGCATCTGTCGCTGCTGTTCGTGCCGGCCGGCGTCGGCGTGATCCAGCAACTCGATCTTCTCGCGCAGCATGGCCTTGCGATCTTTCTGGTGCTGATCGGTTCGGTTCTGGTCACACTGGTCGTCACGGCGTGCGCGTTTCTCGCGGCGAGCCGGATCGTGGCGCGAAGGCGGAGCACGCCATGACAAGCAATCCGTTCGCGCTGTGGGTCTATCTGTCGCAAACGCCGCTGCTGTGGCTGACAGTGACGCTTTTGGTTTACGCCGTCGCCGATGCGTTCTCGCTCGCAACCCATCGTCATCCACTGGCCAACCCGGTGTTGCACTCGATCTGGATCGTCGGCGTGTTCCTGAAATTGACCGGCACCAGCTACACCACCTATTTCAGCGGTGCGCAGTTCGTGCACTTCCTGCTCGGCCCGGCGACGGTGGCGCTCGCGGTGCCGCTTTATGAAAATCGCCGAACGGTGATGAGTGCGGTGTTGCCGATGCTGTTCGCGCTGGTGGTGGGATGCATCACCGCCATCGTCTCGGTGGTGGTGTTCGCCGAGCTTGCAGGCCTGCCGCGCGAGATCGTGCTGTCGCTGGCGCCGAAATCGGTGACCGCCGGCGTCGCCATGGGCATCAGCGAAACACTCGGCGCCAATCCGGCGATCACGGCTGTCGCCACGGTGCTGACCGGGATCATGGGCGCGATCGTGGTGACGCCGCTGATGAACCGCATGGGCTTCACCGATTTTCGCGCCCGCGGTTTTGCGGCGGGGCTCGCCTCCCATGGCATCGGCACGGCGCGGGCGTTCCAGGTCGATGAGGTCGCCGGGGTCTTCGCGGGCATCGCGATGGGGCTCAATGCGCTGGTGACGTCACTGCTGGTGCCGCTGGCCGCGACGCTGCTGCTGCGCTGAGGTCATGGACGGGTTGTCGGCGCGCGGTTGCGTTGGTCCGCCGGGTTTGCAGAATGGCGCAGCACCGGCAGGGAGGCATCACCATGGGCAAGCTCGACGGCACGATCGCGTGGGTCACGGGGGCAGGCAGCGGCATCGGCGAAGCCGCCGCGCTGGCGTTGGCCGAGGAAGGCGCAACACTGATCCTCACCGGGCGGCGCAAGGAACCGCTCGATAGCGTCGCGCAACGGATCGCAGCCAACGGCGGCACCGCGATCGCGGCACCGGCCGATCTGTCTGATGGTCCGGCGGTTGACGCGGTGGTGAAGCTGATCATGTCGAAGTTCGGCCGTCTCGATGTTCTGGTCAGCAACGCCGGCGTGAACATTCTCGAACGAAGCTGGGGTCAACTCAGCAAGGGCGGCATCGATACTTTGATCGACGGCAATCTCACCTCCGCATTCTATTGCGTGCAGGCGGTGCTTCCGGTGATGCGCGCGCAGGGCGGCGGCCAGATTATCCACACCGCATCGATGGCGGGGAGAAACATCGGCGTCATGCCGGGGCCGGGCTATATCGCGACCAAGCATGCAGTGGTGGCGATGAGCCACAGCATCAATGTCGAGGAATGCATCAACGGCATTCGCAGCACGGTGCTGTGTCCGGGCGAGGTCAACACGCCGATCCTCAAGAACCGGCCCAATCCGTTGTCTGACGAGGATCTCGGCAAGATGCTGCAGCCGGAGGATTGCGGCGATCTGATCCGCTACATCGCGTGCCTGCCGCCCAGTGTAACCATGAACGAGGTCTGGCTGACGCCGACATGGAATCGCGGCTACGTCGCGGCGCTCGGACGAAAGCTGTAGCGCATCGGCCTACGGATCGAGTTCGGTGTCCCAGTAGAGATAGTCGAGCCAGCTTTCGTGCAGGTAGTTCGGCGGGAACAGCCGGCCATTACGATGAAGCTGGTGCACCGTCGGCGCATAAGGCGTCTGGCGCGGGAACATCTTGGCCTGTTCCATCGTCATGTTGCCCTTGCGCAGATTGCAGGGTGAGCAGGCGGCCACGACGTTTTCCCAGGTGGTCTGGCCGCCACGCGATCGTGGGATGATGTGGTCGAAGGTCAGATCGTCCGGCGAAGTGCAATACTGGCAACTGAAACGGTCGCGCAGGAACACGTTGAACCGGGTGAAGGCCGGATGAGTGGTCGGTTTGACGAACGACTTGAGCGAGACCACGCTCGGCAGCTGCATCTCGAAGGATGGACTGTGGACGGCGTGGTCGTAGTTGGCGACGATATTGACGCGGTCGAGGAACACCGCCTTGATCGCGTCCTGCCACGACCATAACGACAGTGGATAGTAACTCAGCGGCCGGAAGTCCGCGTTCAATACCAGTGCCGGCCAACCACCTTGCGAGACGTGCGCGTTCAAGAAACGCTCCTGACTCCCCCAAATAGGCTGCGAAGCAGCTTGCACTCACATACTACAGGGTGCGTGACGGGATTGTGAAGGGCGTTTCAACGGCCGATGCAACCTATTCGACAAGCGACAGCATATGCCCCTGTTGCGGTTTCACACGTCCCTGCAGGGTATCGAGATAGACCTGCTGCACGGCGGACCTGCCTCGCCCGATCGTGATGTCGAGTTTCGGTCCCAGTGATTCGGTGAACCCCGACCACACCGCGCCGAACCGGTCGTCGAACCCGCCCGGGCCCCATTCCCTGGCGCGCTTGCGGATCTGGTCGGGCGCGAAGAACCAGGTCGGCTTGGCGCCGGGCAGGGCTTCGTCGCCCTCTGTCACGTTCTGATGAGTCAGCCCGACGCGGCCGCTATAGGCCATGCGCGCGCCGAAGTGGCGGTGCAGCCGCTCGCGCAAGGCGGCATCGCCGGCCATGTCGACGAATGCCACCGGCGCGTCGGTGGGCATGTCCGCGATCCGGTCGTAGGTCACCACATCGTCGTAGCAGCCGAGCGACTGGACGAAGGCGGCGTTGCCAGGGGAGGTGAGCCCGATCACGCGCACCGGCTTGCGATGGGTGTGGAGGAGCCACGCCAGTCCGAACGCGGTCTTGCTCGAGGCGCTGGAGAGGATGACGGCCTTGGCGCCGAAGAAGTCGTTGTCGGCAAGAAAGTCGTCCACGAGAAACGACAGCATGAACAGCGGCCGCAGCAACGCTTGATAGTCGCCCTGCCGTCCGGCGAAAGCCGGATTGTCGCTGACACGGGTGTAGGCGTTGTAAACCGGGGAGACGCCCTGACGATGCGCGGCGCCGTCGCGGAGTGAAGCCTTCTTCACGTCGATCGCTTCGATCACCAGATGGGTCGCCATCGGGAAATAGCCGAACAGGATTTCGCCCTTGGCGATATCCGGATGGCGCGATGCGATCACCTCGCCAAAGCCCCACACCGGAATGTTGCCGTAACCTTGAGGCGCAGGAAACAAAGACCAGTACTGCAACTGATCGCCAAGCAGGGCGTAGGTGATGTTGTTGGCGGTGAAGGCGAAGCGATCGACCTTCACCAGCAACGCGTCCTCGGGCAGCGCCGCAGCATCGGGTAGCGCGGTGTCGACGAAGGTGCATTGTTGCAGGTCGTCGCGCGCGACGACGAATTCTGTTGACGATGTCATTGACGGGACTCCGGTCGCGTTCGCGTTTTCTTTCGTGTCGCGATTTTCTTTCGACCGGGTGACCCTTTTGCGACGCGCGCGACGTTTGAAACGGCTTTCGCGTTTGAAACTGATTTGGCTTTTGTCGCGCGCTTTGCTTTCGGCGTTGCATCGGTTTTGGAGTCCGATGCGATGATGCCTTCGCGCTTTTTGACCGCGTGATAATACGACCACCACAAGTGTGCGGCTGCGCCACGCAACGGCCGCCATGGTTCGGCCAGCGGCTGCATCTCCTTCACCGTCGGCCGCGCCTTCAGTCCAAGTCCGATGCGCATCGCCTCCTGCACGGCGAGGTCGCCGGCGGGCCACGCGTCGCCATGACCAAGACAGAACAACAGATAGATGTCCGCGGTCCATGGCCCGATGCCGGGCAATGAGGTGAGCGTGTTGTGCGCGGCGTCGGCGTCTTCTTCGGCCAGCACGTCGAGGTTGAGCCGCCCATCGCTGAGGTCGCGCGCAATGACCTTGAGCGATTTGATTTTCGCCGCCGACAGGCCGAGGCGGCCGAGTCGATCATTGCGCGCGGTCCGGATCCGGTCGTGATGGAACGGATCGAACGCCTTGCTGACGCGGCCCCAGATCGCGGCCGCGGCCTTGGTCGAGAGTTGCTGGCCGCAGACAATCGCGGCGAGGCCGGCGAATCCCGGATCGCGGCGGCGCAGGGCGGGCATTCCGGCGACCTCGAGCACCGGTTTCAACCGCGGGTCGAGTCCGATCAATGCGTGGATCGCATCGTCGAGGTCGTCCTGCGTATTGAGGTGTATCGTCATGCAAACCTCGAATCAGTACGTCCGCCCTGAGCAGGATCAATGCCGCCGCCCGTTTTTCGCTTCGCTCCCAGCCCCAATGGCTATCTCCATCTCGGTCACGCGTTTTCTGCGCTGCTCAACTACGATCTGGCGCAGCAGACCGGCGGCCGGTTCCTGCTGCGTATCGAGGATATCGATTCCAGCCGCTGCCGTCCCGAGTTCGAAGTGACGCTGCGCGACGATCTCACCTGGCTGGGGATCAAATGGGAAGAGCCGGCGCGGCGGCAGTCCGAACATTTTGAACTCTATGCCGAGGCGGTGGAGAAGCTGCAGCAGGAGGGGCTGATCTATCCGGCGTTCGAGAGCCGCGCGGAAATCTCGCGGTTGGTCGCGCGGGCGGGCGCATCGGGATTGTGGCCGCGCGACCCCGATGGCGCGCCGCTCTATCCCGGAACGCCGCTGCCGCCGGATGAGCAGGAGGAACGCATTCGGTCCGGCGATCCCTACGCCCTGCGGCTGAACATGGATGCGGCGCGGGCGCGTGCTGGCGCCCTGACCTGGCAGGAAGAGGGCAAGGGCCCGGGCGGAGAAACCGGGCAGGTCGCGGCGCGGCCCGAAGCCTGGGGCGACGTCATCCTGGCCCGCAAGGACACACCGACCAGCTATCATCTGTCGGTGGTGATCGACGATGCCCTGCAGGGCGTGACCGACGTGGTGCGCGGCCGGGACCTGTTCTGGGCCACCAGCGTTCATCGTCTGCTTCAGGACCTGCTGGGTCTGCCCGCGCCGGTTTACCGCCATCATGCCCTGATCCTCGACGCCGAAGGACAGAAACTGTCCAAGTCGTCGGCGTCGGTGGCGATCAGGGAGCTTCGCGCGGCCGGAGAAACCCCGGCGGACATCCGTCGCATGGTCGGCCTTGCTTTACCTTAAGGCACGAGAAGCCGGCCGCCCGGCGTGACTCGCCCGACCCGGGCATGCGATGGTGGATTGCAAGGGGACGGGGACTCATGGCGGCGAAATCGCGCGCGCAGCGCAGTGTCGGAAAGAAGGGGCGCAAGGCGAGCAGCCGCAAGTCGGCGCCCAGAAAAGCCGCGTCTGCGAAGGTGGCCGCAAAGCCGCGTGGATCCAAAGCTTCCGCACGCAAGACATCGTCTCGCAAAGTCGCGGCGCCGAAGGCGCGTCCGGCAAAGAAACCGAAGGTCGCGGCTCTCAAGACCTCTGAATCGAGTGTGATCGAGGCCGCCCTGGCGGCCTTCGCCCATGAGGTACGCACGCCCCTGACCGGAATTCTGGCAATCAGTTCGCTGCTTGCAACGTCCGATCTTGGCGAGCGCGAGCGGCGCTGGATCGACACCATCCGGACAGGAGCCGAACATCTGGCGGCGCTGGCGACATTGTTCGTCGATGCCGCCAAGCGCGGCACCTCGGGCCTGCTGGTGCGTCAGGATTTCTTCGATCTCGGCGTCCTGACCCATGTCATGGGCGATGCGCTCGCCGGGCGCGCCGCCGCCAAGGGGCTGCGGGCCAGCGTCGAGATTGCCGATGACCTTCCGCAATTCGTTATCGGCGATCCGGTGCGGCTGCGTGCGGCTTTGGAAAACCTGATCGACAATGCGGTGAAATTCACGGAAGGGAGCGTCGGCTTCAAGGTCAGTCTGGCGCGTTCGCCGCGGGATCGGATCGGCGTCACCTTCGCGGTTTCTGACAGCGGCATCGGCTTGTCGCCCGCCGAAATCAAAGGGCTGTTCCAGCCGTTCTCGCAGGCCAACGTCACCATCGCCGCGCGGTTCGGTGGGGCCGGGCTTGGTCTGTCATCGGTGCGGCAACTGGCGCGCGCGATGGGGGGTGATGCCACGGTCGCGTCACGGCGTGGCGGCGGTACGGTGTTCACGCTCACGGTGATGCTGGCGCCCGCAGGCGTGGCCACTTCGGAGCAGACCGAAGAACCCACGCCGGATACGAGGCGGGGTCTGCGCATTCTGAGCGTCGAGGACAATCCGTTCGGCCGCGTCGTTCTCAACGCGATCCTGACCGAACTTGGGCATCAGGCTGAATTCATCGGGCAGGGTGAGCTTGCGTCCGAGCGCATCGCGCAGGGCGGCTTCGATGCGGTGCTGATGGACATGGTGCTGCCCGGCATCGGCGGCGTCGAGACCATCCGGCGGATTCGCGCGCTTGGTGCGCCTGCCGGCCGCATCGCAGTGATCGGCGTGTCGGGCCGCGATTCCGACGAGGCGATCGCGCGTGATGCCGGCGCCGACGCGTTCCTCGTCAAGCCGGTCAGTCCCCGAACTCTGGCAACTGCGCTGCTTGAAGCGAGACGCCACGCGGCAACCGCGACTTGATGATCGCGGCGTTGAGTTCACCGCCCAAAACGAAAATCGTGGCGATGAAATACAGAAACACCAGCGCGATGATCACCGAGGCGAGGCCTGCATAGGTCGTGACGTAGTTGCTGGCGAAACGGGTGAGGTATTGGCCGAACACCATGCCCGAGACCAGCGACGCGATCAGCGTGAACACGATGCCTGGCAGGATTTGCAAGAATCCCCGACGGCCTGCCGGCAGCCAGGCATGCAACACGAACAGCGCGATCACCAGCGACAGGATCGCGATCCCATAGCGCGCGAGGTTCAACAGCGTTTCGTTGGATTCGACGACCAGCGGCACATAGCGCCGCGCGGTTTCCAGCAGCAGCGGGCCGAGCACGATCAGGAACGCCAGCGCCAGTGACACCACTGCCGCGATCAGGGTGTAGCCGATCGACTCCAGCCGCAGCCAGTACCAGCTTCGCGTCTCGGTGACGCTGTAGGCGCGGTTGAGTGCCACGCGCAGGCTTTCGATACCGTTCGAGGCAAAGTAGATGGCGAGCACGACGCCGATGGTGAGGGCGTCGCCGCGCGGTGTGGTCATGACGTTGTGGATTTCACCCGACAGCGTATCGGCGACCTGCGAGGGCCAGGTCTGGAGCATCAACGAGGCCACCTGATCGGCCAAATCCTTGGTGCCGAAGAAGCCGGCCAGCGACGTCACGACGATGAGAAAGGGAAACAGCGCCATCAGCGCCGACAGTGCGATGTGGCTGGCGATCGCCCAGCCATCGTCGGCGAGGAACGTGTTGAACGCATCGAGCGCGACGTGGAAGGCGTAGCGAATCGGCTTCACGTTTGACCCCTCGTTGGCCGATCCGATGTACCCTGTGGAGGCCCTAAAGTCATGTACGGCTGAGGGCGGAAAAAGTTCTGTCCCGAACCTTTGTTCGGATGGCATCGCGCCGGGCTCGGTGTTATGTACGGCCCATGTCATCGTTCCTGGGCAGTTTCGCCCTTCCTATCGCACTTGCCGCCGTTACCGTGGTCCTGCTGCTGGGCCTGTTCAACATGATGCGCGGCGGTTCACCCAATACGTCGCAGAAGCTGATGCGCCTGCGTGTGCTATTCCAGTTCATCGCCATCGTGATCGCGATGCTCGCGGTCTGGGCGCTGGGCAAGAGTTGACGCTGCGCAAACAGCGGCGCGCTTCGGAAAGGCTTGGTTGGAAGGCATGGTCGTTCTCAACCGCATCTACACCCGCACCGGCGATGACGGCACCACCGCGCTTGGAACGGGCGAACGCCGCAAGAAATACGATCTGCGTGTCGTGGCCTATGGAACGGTCGACGAGACCAATGCCGTGATCGGAGTGGCGCGGCTTCATCTTGCGGATGCGCCGCCGATCGATGCCATGCTGGGTCTCATTCAGAACGATCTGTTCGATCTCGGCGCCGATCTCGCGGTTCCCCAGCGTGACGGCAAGGCCGAACGGCTGCGGGTCTTGCCGAGCCAGGTCGAGCGGCTCGAGCGCGACATCGACACCCTCAACGCCGCGCTGGCGCCGCTGAACTCCTTCGTGCTGCCGGGCGGAACTCCCGCGGCCGCGCACCTGCATCTGGCGCGGACGGTGTGCCGCCGGGCGGAGCGCGCCGTGGTCGAACTGGCGGCGCAGTCCGATGAGCCTGTCGGCGACGCCGCGATTCAATATCTCAATCGCCTGTCGGATTTCCTGTTCGTGGCATCGCGCGCCGCCAATGGCAACGGCGCGGGGGACGTGCTCTGGGTGCCGGGCCAGAACCGCTAGGCGAAATTGGCCGGCGCGATGCATGTGGTGTGCGCTGTACCTGATCGACATGCAATAAAATGCCTTGGATCAACCACTTGCGCCCGTCATGGGTCGGACGGATAGTGTCATATGCAAAAGGCAGACTTGCCGCGTTGACCCGGATTGGCGGGGCCTTTAGGTTCCGCCGCCATATGGTCCACCACACTCTCCAGACGAAAGGGAACCGATGAAGGTTCTTGTGCCTGTTAAGCGAGTTGTCGATTACAACGTCAAAATTCGTGTCAAGAGCGACGGAACGGGCGTCGAGCTCGCAAACGTCAAGATGTCGATGAATCCCTTCGACGAAATCGCGGTCGAGGAAGCCCTGCGCCTGAAAGAGGCCGGCAAGGCGACCGAGGTCGTGGTGGTGTCGATCGGCCCGGCGCAGGCGTCGGAAACGATCCGTACCGGCCTTGCGATGGGCGCCGACCGCGGCATCCTTGTGAAGGCTGAAGGCACCGTCGAGCCGCTCGCGGTGGCGAAGATCCTCAAGGCTGTCGCCGACGAGGAACAGCCCGGCCTGATCATTCTCGGCAAGCAGGCGATCGATGACGACTCGAACCAGACCGGCCAGATGCTGGCCGCGCTGCTCGGCTGGTCGCAGGCGACGTTCGCCTCGAAGCTCGAGGTCGATGGTTCGGACTTCAAGGTCACGCGCGAAGTCGACGGTGGTCTGCAGACCGTGAAGGTCAAGGGTCCGGCGATCGTCACCACCGACCTGCGCCTCAACGAGCCGCGTTATGCGAGCCTGCCCAACATCATGAAGGCGAAGAAGAAGCCGATCGCCGAGAAGACCGCCGACGCCTACGGCGTCGATCTGACGCCGCGTATCGAAATCCTCAATACCTCCGAGCCGCCGGGCCGCAAGGCGGGCGTCAAGGTCAAGGACGTCGCCGAACTGGTGTCGAAGCTCAAGAATGAAGCGGGAGTGCTCTGATGGCGACGCTGCTGATTGCCGAACACGACAATGCGTCGCTGAAGGACGCCACCAACAAGGCGCTGACCGCCGCCGCCGCTCTCGGCGCGGATGTCGATGTGCTGGTCGCCGGTGAAAACGCCAAGGGCGCGGCCGATGCCGCCGCCAAGCTTTCGGGCGTCAAGAAGGTGCTGCTGGCGGACAACGCCACCTATGCTCACGATCTCGCCGAGCCGTTGGCTGCGCTGATCGTTTCGCTCGCCGGCAACTACGATGCGATCGTCGCGCCTGCGACCTCGCGTTTCAAGAATGCGATGCCGCGCGTCGCGGCCCTGCTCGACGTGATGCAGGTGTCGGAAATCACCAAGGTGGTTGCTCCCGACACGTTCGAGCGTCCGATCTATGCCGGCAACGCGATCCAGACCGTCAAGTCGAAGGACGCGAAGAAGGTCATCACCGTCCGCACCTCGACTTTCTCGGCGACCGGTGATGGCGGCAGCGCGGCGGTTGAAAATGCCACTGCGGCCAACGATCCGGGTCTGTCGAGCTTTGTCGGCGAGGAAGTCGCCAAGAGCGATCGTCCGGAACTGACCTCGGCGAAGATCATCGTTTCGGGTGGCCGCGCGATGCAGAGCCGCGAGAACTTCACCAAGTACATCGAGCCGCTGGCCGACAAGCTCGGCGCCGGCGTCGGCGCTTCGCGCGCTGCGGTGGACGCTGGCTATGCGCCGAACGACTGGCAGGTCGGCCAGACCGGCAAGGTGGTTGCGCCGGAACTCTATATCGCCATTGGTATTTCGGGCGCGATCCAGCATCTGGCCGGCATGAAGGACTCCAAGGTGATCGTTGCGATCAACAAGGATGAAGAGGCGCCAATCTTCCAGGTGGCCGATTACGGCCTCGTCGCCGACCTTTACCAGGTGCTGCCGGAACTGACCGAGGAAATCGGCAAGCTCGGACGTTAACTTTGGCACCGGCCGGATGATGAATCGTCCGGCCGGTGTTTGCTATAGAGGAAGGCCGCACGGATGTGCCGTGCGCCGGTCGGGATGATGCGATGACGGCGAAGATCAAGACGGTTGGCGTAATCGGGTCGGGTCAGATGGGTAACGGCGTTGCGCACGTGGCTGCGCTTGCCGGGTACGATGTGATCCTCAACGACGTCTCGGTCGATCGGCTGAAGTCGGCGATGGCGACCATCAACGGCAACCTGACCCGTCAGGTCGCCAAGAAGATCATCACCGAAGACGCCCATCAGAAGGCGTTGAAGCGGATTACCTCGGCCGACACGCTCGATGGGCTCGCGAACTGCGATCTCATCATCGAAAGCGCGACCGAGAAGGAAGAGGTCAAGCGCAAGATCTTTCACGATCTTTGCCCGCTTCTGAAGCCCGAAGCGATTATCGGCTCCAACACCTCGTCGATTTCCATTACGCGGCTCGCCGCCACCACTGACCGGCCGGAAAAATTCATCGGCATTCATTTCATGAATCCGGTGCCGGTGATGGAGCTGGTTGAACTCATCCGCGGCATCGCCACCGACGACGCCACTTTCGAGACCGCGCGGGATTTCGTCACCAAGGTCGGCAAGCAGATCGCCGTCTCGGAAGATTTCCCGGCGTTCATCGTCAACCGCATCCTGCTGCCGATGATCAACGAAGCGATCTACACCCTCTATGAGGGCGTCGGAAACGTCGAGGCGATCGACGCCGCCATGAAGCTCGGCGCGCACCATCCGATGGGCCCGTTGGAACTGGCGGACTTCATCGGCCTCGATACCTGCCTGTCGATCATGCAGGTGCTGCATGAGGGGCTGGCGGATTCCAAGTATCGGCCGTGCCCGCTGCTGGTGAAGTATGTCGAGGCCGGCTGGCTGGGTCGTAAGTCGCAGCGCGGGTTCTACGACTATCGCGGCGACAAGCCGGTGCCGACGCGGTAGAGCTTTTTCGCTTCTGATGAAATCAGAAGCGAAGCTCTAGTTTTTGTTTTGACGCGTTTTCTTCACGCGAACCGGTATCCACTTCGCTCGAAAACGCTCTAAGCGCACCCGTCGAGGTTTGTTAACCTGTCATCGCTAGTGTCCGGCTCACTTCAGTTGAGCCGGGCGTATTTCCTATGGATTTGATGAGTATCGTCAGCAGCATGATGGCCATGCAGGCGGCCAACACGCAGCAGCAGATCGCCACCAGCGTGCTGAAGCAGAACATCGATTCCCAGGCGTCCGTCCTGCAACTGCTCGATCCTGCCCAGAATGCGCCTGCGGCCAACAATGCGCCGGGCATCGGCGGCACCCTCGACGTCACCGCCTGATCAGGCCGCTTTCGCAGCACATTCCACCGGCGTGATCCAGCCTATGCCGGCGCCGCCGGGCTCGGACAGGATAGCGATCCGGCCGACATTCGGCACGTCGAAGATCGGCCGCATCAGCGTCGCGCCGCCGGCAACTGCCTTGCGGACCCGCATATCGACATCATCGACGGCGAGATACGACATCCACGAGACCGGTACGCCGGCGAAGTCGGGACGGTTGGTGGGGAAGATTCCGGCCACCGGCTCCTTGTCGATCTGGGCGACCCAGTAGGTCGCGCCGTCGTCCATCGGCATCGGCTCGAACTGCCAGCCGATGGTGTCCGCGTAGAACCGCTTGGCGCGTTCGACGTCGGGCGTCAGCAGTTCGTTCCAGTGGAAATGTCCGTGCGCAGCCATGACATGCTCCGGGTTGGCAAAAGTGCGCGCGGCCTGTGCCCAGGCCGTGCGCAGAATGTGTGTGTAGGCGTTGCCGCTGTCGTGCAGGCCGGACATGGTCAGAATTTCACGATGGTTTCGAAGCCGCCGTAGATCATGCGCTTGCCGTCGAACGGGACCGACTTCATGTCCATGTTGGCGATGCGCGGATCCTTCATCACCTTGGCGTTGACGCGGTCGCGATGCTTGCGCGACTTGTAGGTGATCCAGGAGAACACCACGGTCTCGCCGGACTTTAGTTTCACGCTTTGCGGGAATGACGTCCACTTGCCGACCTTGACGTCCTCGGCCACACATTCGCGATAATCCAGCGCGCCGTGCTCGCGCCACACCTTGCTCGCGAGTTGTGCCAGCTTTTTATAGGCCGCGAGTTTTTTCTTCGGCACCGGCACGATGAATCCGTCGACATACTGCATCTGGGCGTTTCCTTTGTCTGATCGTTTCTAAATGTCAGGAATGGCAACACGAGCCGGCTTTGTCGCTCGTGTCGTACTCGTCGTGGCGTTTGACCCAATCCATCAGGCTGTGATGCGGGCCATGCTCGTCGCGGCCTTTCGGCGTCATGTCGAGCAGCATGTAGGTGCCGAGCACTTCCTCGCCGCCGCGGCCGAAGCTGGAGTAGGTATGAAACACGGCGCCGGTGTCATCCCTGGCGAATACGCTGCAGCCGGGAAGTTCGTCGATTCCCGGATCGATCATTTCATAGTTGTATTCGGCCTTCCCCTTGGCGAGTTCGTCCGGGGTGAACGACACATGGAAGTCGTAGTTGAAGTCGCTGCCGAATGATGAGACCCAGGCGAAGTGCCAGCCCATTCGTTTCTTGTAGGCCTCGATCTCGGCGAGCGGTGCGCGCGACACTGCGACATAGGCGACGTCGCGCTGCGCCAGATGAACCAGCGTGGCTTCGACATGATCCGCGCCGAACGAACAGCCGATGCAGCCGTCCTTCCAGCCCGGCCCGAGCATGAAGTGATTGACGATCAACTGGCTCTTGTCGCCGAACAGCTCGGCGAGCGTCTTTTTGCCCTGAGGCGTATCGAAGACGTAATTCTTTTCGACCTTCACCCAGGGCAATGCCCGCCGCTCCGCGCTGATCCTGTCGCGCAGATGGGTGTATTCCTTTTCCTTGGCCAGCAGCGCCTTGCGCGCATCAAGCCATTCGCTTGGGGAGACGATCTTGTGCGGTTGCATGGGATGCTCCTTGTTGCTGTATGCGATCAGGCGGCGATCGCGGCTTTCGGAAACGGGTCGCGCCAGGCCGGCAACTCGCTGAGGCGATCATGCCAGCGCACGATATGGGGAAATTCGCTGAGCGGAATGTTGGCGTCTGCGGCATAAGGCAGCGCCACGGCGGTGGCGAAATCGGCCACCGTGATGCGATCGCCGAGAAGATATTTGCGGTCGCGCAGATGTGTGTCGAGAACCTGCGCCGAACGTCGGAAGAATCCGCGTGCTTCCTCCACCGCGGCCTGATCCGGCGCGCCGATACCGAAATGCGGCTTGATCAGATATTGGAAGTACAGGTTGCCTGCATGACGGGTGAAATGGTTGGTGTTCCAGCTCAGCCAGCGCATGACCTCGATCTGGCTGGCGTCCGATGGCCACAGATCGGAGCCTGCGACGCGCGCCAGATGACACATGATGGCGTCGGCTTCCCACAGCGTGATGCCGCCATCGACCAGCGCCGGCACCCGGCCGTTGGGATTGATCGCGAGAAATTCGGGCTTGCGCTGTTCGCCCTTGCCGAGATCGACGCACGAACTCCACGGGCGAGCCGAGATACTTTGCGACCGCGCAGGCTTTTCGCGGATTGAGGGTTTCTGCATAGAACAGTTTCATGACATTCCTCCCTATCCGTTGGCGAACATGCGCTCGAGTTTGTCGATGGTGCCGGTCCAGCCGCGCTCGTGACCGTCGCGCGCCGCCTGATCGAAGAACTGGCCGTGATTGAGCGACAGCAGCGTGCCGTTGCCGTCTTCCTTCAATGTGATGGTGACCACGGATTCGCGCTCTGGCGTCGAATGCCACGCCCAGCTGAACACCAGCCGCTGGTTGGGTACGACCTCGCGATAGGTGCCGCCGACTTCGTGATACTGGCCGTCTTCGGTGTTGAAGCTGATGCGGAAGCTGCCGCCGACCCGCACGTCCATCTTGGCCTTCACTGAGCCGAGAACGGTCGGCGCCGGGCCGAACCATTGGATTATTTTTTCCGGGTCCGTCCAGGCGGCGTAGACTTTCGCGGGTGGGGCGTTGAGACGCCGGTTGATGGTGAGGCTTGGCTGGGTGAGCATGTATCCTCCTCAACGAAAGCTGCGAGACGGTCGAGCTGTTCCGTCCAGAACCGCTGATAGCGACCGAGCCATTCCATCGCCTGCTCCATCGGGCCGGCAGTAAGCCGGCATGTGACGGTGCGGCCGGCTTTGGTGCGCACGATCAGGCCCGCATCGCTCAGCACGTCGAGGTGCTTCATGACGGCGGGCAGCGATATCGCGAACGGTTTTGCGAGTTCGCTCACGGTGATCGCATCGCGTCCTTCAAGCTGTGCAAGCAGGGCGCGCCGGGTCGGATCCGCGACCGCGGCGAATGTCCGGTTCAACTGGTCCGAAGAATAGTAAACCATATGGTTAAGTATAGGCGTGCGCGTCCGCGCGTCAAGGGCCGCTGTTCACACTGCGGTGAACCGGCGGCTTATTGTGCGATGGCGGCCTGGATGAGTTTCACTGCGTCGTCGCTCGCCCATTCCGCGGGGCCGGCGATGGTGGCGATCTCGCATCCCGCGCCGTCGATCAGCATTGATGTCGGCATGCCGAGCGCCTTGCCGACATTCTTCAATTCCTGAAACACCTTGGCGCTGGCGTCGGTGAAATAGGCGAGGCGCGTCAGCTTTTCTTCCTTCAGGAAATTCTTCGGCTTCTCGGGATCGCGGGTGTCGATGTTGATGGCGATGACGTTGAATTTGTCGCCGCCGAGCTTGCCCTGCAGTTCGTCGAGCGCGGGCATCTCCTTGCGGCACGGCACGCACCAGGTCGCCCACAAATTGACCAGGATCGGATGGCCGCGAAATTCGGACAATTGGCGCTGTTTGCCCTCGGCGTCGTGGAAGGTGAGGTCGGGCACCTTCAGCGGCTTGGCCGCCATGGTTAATGCAGCCACCTCTCCCTTTGCCAAAGGCGCGATTTTCTTGGCCAAATCGACGGCCGGGCGGCAGGTCGGGTCGCCGGATGCATTGCGCATGAACCCGCCGATCCCGTATACCCCGGCATACCCGATCGCAGCGCCGACAATTACGGCGCCGAGCACCATCGGAATGCGGGAACGGGTACGGGATGGCTGGGCAGGTTCAGTCATTTTGTCTGTCATTATATCGCTTGGTTGCAGGCGTGCGGAATCCGGTTGGCGAGTGAGACATGAGCAACAAGATGTGGGGCGGCCGCTTCGGTGAAAGCCCCGATGCGATCATGGAGGAGATCAACGTCTCGATCGACGTCGATCAGCATTTGTACGCCCAGGATATCGCGGCGTCCAAAGCCCATGCAGCCATGCTTGCCGCTCAAGGCATCATTACGGCGAACGATGCAAAAAACATCGTCAGCGGTCTAGACACGATTTTGTCAGAAATCGCGAGTGGAAACTTCGCCTTCAAGCGTGCGCTCGAGGACATTCACATGAATGTCGAAAGCCGCCTCGGCGAATTGATCGGCCCGGCGGCCGGACGGCTGCATACCGCGCGCTCGCGCAACGATCAGGTCGCAACCGATTTCCGGCTCTATGTGCGCGACATCATCGACGACACCGACAAGGCGCTTGCGGCATTTCAGCGCGCGCTCACCGATCGTGCGCTGGAACATGCGGGCACCGTGATGCCGGGCTTCACGCATTTGCAGACCGCGCAGCCGGTGACGTTCGGTCATCATCTGCTCGCTTACGTTGAAATGGCTTCGCGCGATCGCGGCCGCTTTGCCGACGCGCGCAAACGCCTCAACGAAAGCCCGCTGGGTGCGGCCGCACTCGCCGGCACGTCGTTCCCGATCGATCGCCACGCCACCGCCTCGGCGCTGGGCTTCGCGCGGCCGATGGCCAACTCGCTCGACGCGGTGTCAGACCGCGATTTCGTGCTGGAGACGTTGTCGGCTGCGGCGATCACCGCCGTGCATCTGTCGCGCTTCGCCGAAGAGATCGTGATCTGGACATCGCCGCTGGTCGGCCTTGTGCGGCTGTCGGACAAGTTCACCACCGGCTCGTCGATCATGCCGCAGAAGCGCAATCCGGATGCGGCTGAACTGGTGCGCGCCAAGACCGGCCGCGTCATCGGCGCGCTGAATGCGCTGCTGATCGTGATGAAGGGCCTGCCGCTCGCCTATCAGAAGGACATGCAGGAGGATAAGGCGGGCGCGATGGAGGCCTTCGCCGCCTTGTCGCTGGCCGTACGGGCGATGACCGGCATGGTGCTCGATATCGAACCCGACGAGGCGCGGATGAGGGTCGCGGCGGGCGACGGCTATGCCACTGCTACCGACCTCGCCGACTGGCTGGTGCGGACGCTGAAAATGCCGTTCCGCGAGGCGCATCATGTCACCGGCCGGATCGTCGCCAAGGCGGCGGACGCAGGGCTCGCACTCCACAAGCTGCCGCTGGGCGACATGCAGGCGATCGAGCCGCGCATTACTGCGGACGTGATGGACGTTCTGTCAGTGGAAGCCTCGGTCGCGAGCCGCCGCAGCTACGGCGGCACGGCTCCGGAAAATGTTCGTGAGCAGGCTCAAGGGTGGCTCAAGCGGCTGGAAAAAGAACAAAATCCGGCCTGATGCATGGAAATCGCGGCGTCGCGGCCCTCGCCAGAGCCGGACGATCTTTGTATGGTGACGCCGAATTTTGGGAACTGACCGTGAGCCGCACTTCCAAGACCGCTTTCTTTTCGAAACTGGCCGTGACCGGACTGATCGTACTGGCTCTCGCCGGCTGTGGCCGCAAGGGCGGGCTCGATCTGCCGCCGGATGCCGCCGCGCAGGCTGCGCCGAGCGGAGAGGTCGGGTCCGGCGAAAGCCGGCAATATGGCGCATCTGGCGCCGCTGCGACCGCGCAGGGCAACGTGTTCGATCCGACCTCGGACCGCAGTCGGTTCACGATCGCGCCGCGCGGCGAGAAAAAGCGCATTATTCTCGATCCGATCCTGGATTGAGCGGACCATGCACCACTTCCACTATCGTGACGGCGTGCTTCACGCCGAGGATGTGAGTCTCACGGCGCTGGCGGCTGCCGTGGGTACGCCGTTCTATTGCTATTCGACCGCGACGCTGGAGCGTCATTATCGCGTGTTCACCGAGGCGTTCGCCGGGGCGAAGACGCTTGTGTGCTACGCCATGAAGGCGAACTCCAACCAGTCGGTGCTGCGCACGCTGGCCAAGCTCGGCGCCGGCGCGGACGTGGTGTCCGGCGGCGAACTGATGCGGGCACGCGCCGCGGGCATTCCCGCCTCGAAAATTGTGTTCTCTGGCGTCGGCAAGACCGAAGCCGAGCTGCGTCAGGCACTCGCCGAAGGCATCCTTTGCATCAACATCGAATCCGAGCCCGAACTCGAGCGGCTGTCGGCTATCGCCACTGAGATGGGCCGCACCGCGCGGATTTCGGTGCGGGTCAATCCTGACGTCGATGCCGGTACCCACGCCAAGATTTCGACCGGCAAGTCCGAGAACAAGTTCGGCATTCCGCTTAAAGCTGCTCGCGACGTATATGCACGCGCCGCGAAGCTGCCGGGCATCAAGGTCACCGGCGTCGATATGCATATCGGCAGCCAGATCACTGATCTTGGACCGATGGAAGCAGCGTTTGGCCTGTTGGCCGATTTCGTTCGCACCTTGCGCGCCGACGGGCACGCCATCGCGCACGTCGATTTCGGCGGCGGTCTCGGCATTCCGTACGAGACCAGCCTGCCGGTGCCGCCGGATCCTGTCGCCTATGCCGAGGTGGTCAAGCGCGTCACCCGCGATCTCGACTGCACGCTGCTGTTCGAGCCCGGCCGGATGATCGTCGGCAACGCCGGAATTCTCGTTGCCAGCGTCGTCTATGTGAAGCATGGCGATGCGCGCGACTTCGTCATCATCGATGCGGCGATGAACGATCTGATCCGCCCGACGCTCTACGAAGCGCATCACGAGATTCTTCCCGTGATCGAGCCGCCGCGCGACGCGCCGGTCCTGACGGCCGACGTGGTCGGCCCGGTATGCGAGACCGGCGACTATCTCGCGCTTGGCCGTAGCCTGCCGCAGCCGAAGGCAGGCGATCTCCTGGCGATCATGTCGTCGGGCGCTTATGGCGCGGTGCAGGCCGGCACCTACAACACCCGCCCGCTGGTGCCCGAAGTGCTGGTCAATGGCGATCAGTACGCCGTGGTGCGGCCACGCATCGACGCCGCGCAACTGATCGCGATGGACAAGGTTGCGCCGTGGCTTTGAGCTTGGCGCTCACCACACCCCGGGAATGAGCCGGTAGCGCACTTTGTCGCAATACTCTTGATAGCCAGGCAGATTGGTCTTGAGGAATTTCTCCTCATCCACCGCGCGCACGCCGACGAGGATGCATTCGATCACGGCCGGGATCAGTGCCCACCACGAGCCGAGCGCGAGCGGCATCGACAGGAAGCATAAATTTGCGCCCGAATACATCGGGTGCCTGACCAGAGCATAGGGTCCTGTCGAGATTACTTTCTGATCGTCGGCAATCTCGATGATGCCCGACGTGTAGGTGTTTTCCCGAAACACCAGAAACACGATCAGATAACCGAGCGCGAATCCAGCAAAGCCGAGCACGACGATCGACGTCGGCATGTCCGACCAGTGAAAGCGATGGTCGAGACCCGGCAGGGCGACGATCAGGATGCCGACAATCGAGGTCGCGAGTTGAATCCGTTTTTGTGACGGTTCCTTCTCGTCCACCGGGCCGGCCTTCATCCGCCGTTCCAGCAGCGCCGGATCGTGCTTCTCCAGATAGAGAATGATCGCAGCCGACAGCGTTCCCAGCACAATCAGGAAAGCCCACCCCTCCACGTAGTGCACCGACCACGCGAGCAGGAACAGCATCGCGCCCATGATGACGAGGGATTTGAGCAGGCTGGTGAGGGCTTTTCTGGCGTTGGCTGTCATGTGCGTTTTGTCGCATCGTTTCGGGCCGCGAAAGGTGGCGTCACGCTTTCGTGAAATCAAGCGGGGGTAGCGAACGGCTGCATTGCGTTGGGGGTTGAGGTGACGATCCGGTGCCCCAATGCCGCCGTCGTGCTAGGATTAAGTTGCAACGAGAGCGGGAGAGCTTGTGAACGGCCTGATCCCAGACCCATCCCGGCGCGCAGTCGATCCTGAAGAGGCGCGCCGCCAGCAACTCGCGCAGGCCCTGCAGCGAGCGCGGATGGCGATTGTCTGGGAGCGGCTGTGGCCGCATCTCGCACGTGTCCTGACGGTTGTGGGCTTGTTTCTTGCGGCGTCATGGGCGGGCGCATGGATAGCGCTGCCGTTCTGGGCGCGAATTGCAGGTCTCGTCGTGTTCGCGGTGCTGATTGTCGCTGCGCTCACTCCTCTAGTCAGGTTCCGCTGGCCGACGCGTGATGACGCCTTGAGGCGTCTCGATCGTGGCTCCGGCATCGCGCATCGCCCTGTCACGGCGCTGAACGACACCATGGGGTCGCAGGATCCGGTGTCGCAGGCTCTGTGGGCCGAACAGCGCGCCCGCACGCTTGCGTCGCTGAAGCGGATTCGCGCGGGTCTGCCATCGCCGCGTCTGCCGCTTCACGACCCGTGGGCGCTGCGCGGTCTGGTTGTGATGCTGATGGTGGTGACGTTCATCGCCGCGGGTGAAGATCGTTTCGCGCGTGTTGCTGCGTTCTTCGATTGGAACGGCGCGCTCGCGCCGGCCAATGTCCGGGTCGATGCGTGGGTCAGTCCGCCGTCCTACACCGGCCGTCCGCCGATCATCCTGTCCGCCTCGACTGCGAAGGACACCCAGTCGGCCGATCACGCCGCGGTCTCCGTCCCTGCCGGCTCGACCCTGATCGTGCGCGCGAGCGGCAGCCGTCTTGATGTCGGCATCGGCGGCGGTCTCACGGAAACTCCGGCCACCGATCAACTGGCGCAGGGGGTCGCCGAGCGGCGCTTCGCGATCGCGGGCGATGGCACCGCGCAGATCCGCTCGCCTTCCGGCCATCCGCAGTGGACGTTCAAGGCAGTGCCGGACCGTACTCCGGCGATTGCGCTTGCCAGGGACCCGGAGCGGCAGGCCCGCGGTGCGTTGCAGCTCGCCTACAAGCTGGAGGATGATTACGGCGTGACCGAAGCCCACGCGCATTTCGCGGCGCGCGAGGCCAAACCGAATCCCGATGCAGAACCGCTGTATGACGCGCCGGAGATCACGCTGTCGTTGCCGAATGCGCGAACCCGCAACGGTGTCGGCCAGACCGTGAAGGACCTCAGTGAGCATCCCTACGCCGGTACGGATGTGACGCTGATCCTGACGGCCAAGGATGAGGCCGGTAATGAAGGGCGCAGCGAACCGTTCGAGATGAAGTTGCCGGAACGGCTGTTCGTCAAGCCGCTGGCTCGCGCGTTGATCGAGCAGCGTCGCAATCTCGCGCTCGACGCCAATCAGAAGTCGCTGGTGTTGACCGCGTTACAGGCGCTGGCGATCGCGCCCGAAACGTTCACGCCGGAAACCGGCCAGTACCTTGGCCTGCGCAGCGTCACCAATCAGCTGACCGAAGCCAACACCAAGGATGCCCTGCGCGCCACCGTCGACAGTCTGTGGGCGCTGGCGGTGTCGATCGAGGATGGCAACATCAGCGATGTCGACAAGGCGTTGCGCGCGGCGCAGGAGGCGCTGAAGCAGGCGCTGGAGCGCGGCGCCAGCGACGAGGAAATCCGCAAGCTCACCGAGAACCTGCGTGCGGCGCTGGATGCCTTCATGCGGCAGCTTGCCGAACAGATGCGCAACAATCCGCAGCAGCTTGCGCGGCCGCTCGACCAGAACACGCGCATCCTGCGTCCGCAGGATCTGAAGAACATGATCGACCGCATGGAACGCCTGTCGCGCTCCGGCGACAAGGACGCTGCGCGCCAACTGCTCGATCAGATGCAGCAGATGCTGGAAAACCTGCAGATGGCGCAGCCGGGGCAGGGCGAGTCCGGCATGGATCAGGCGTTGAACGAACTCAGCGACCTTTTGCGCAAGCAGCAGCAGTTGCGCGACCGTACCTTCAAGGAAGGTCAGAACTCGCGGCGACAGCGCGACCAGAAGGCGATGAATGGCCTGCAGCAGGATCAGCAGGGGCTGCGCCAGCGGTTGCAGAAACTGCTCGAGGACATGAAGCGCAACGGCATGATGCCGGGCCAGCAAGGTGAGGACGGCGAGGGGCAGTCCGCCGACAGCGGCCAGCAGGATGGCGGTAATGCGCTCGGTGATGCCGATTCGGCGATGGGCGATGCGGACGGCCAGCTCGGTGAAGGCAATGCGGAAGGCGCGGTCGGCTCGCAGGGCCGCGCGCTCGAAGCGCTGCGCCGAGGTGCGCAGAATCTGGCGGAGTCGATGCAGCAGGGTGAAGGCCAGGGCGATGGGCCGGGCAACCGCGTCGGCCGCCAGCAGAGCGGCGGTAATGACAGCGATCCGCTCGGCCGCCCGCTGCACGGGCGCGATTACGGTGACGACCTCTCGGTGAAGATTCCCGGCGAGATCGATGTGCAGCGCGTGCGCCGTATTCTCGAAGAATTGCGCCGCCGTTTTGCCGATCCGCAGCGGCCGCAGATCGAACTCGACTACATCGAGCGGCTGCTCAAGGATTATTGATACGTTTGTTCTGTCCCCTCATGGTGAGGAGCGGCGCAGCCGCGTCTCGAACCATTGCGCGTTGAAGACGCGCGTGAACGCGCTTATGAGGCCTCATCCTTCGAGACGCGCTCTTGCAGAGCGCTCCTCAGGATGAGGGTTTAATCCCGCTTTCGTGATGCCAGTGCATCTGCCACCGCGGTGCGGATGTCCGCGACCGCGAATGGCTTGGTGACGACATCGTGCACGATGGCATCCAGCCCCGATGCGCGCTCGCGCTGATCGGCGAAACCGGTCATCAGCAGGATGGTCAAAGCCGGAAAATCGCGCGCGACAGCGAGCGCCAGCGCAATGCCGTCCATCATCGGCATCTTGATATCGGTCAGCAGCAGGTCGAACGCTCCGCTCTCGCTGGTGATGATTTCCAGCGCCTCCGCGCCATCCTGCGCGGTGACGATCTCATGACCATCCATGGCGATGGCGCGCCCCACCAGCGCACGCATCGACTCTTCGTCGTCGGCAATCAGAATACGCGCCATTTACAGGGCTCCGGCAGTCACGTCCCGGCGGTTGAAGAATCGGACGGCGATCTCGCGCCCCTCCGGCGGAGGAGAGGCGAGGCGCGATTTGAACCACGCCTTTTCGCCGGGATTGAGGACGGAGCGTTCCAGCACCGCATTCCAGGCGTAAATGTCAGCGCCGTGGGCATCGCGGACGATGAAGCGCAGGCGCGGCAGTTCCGCCGGCTTGCGCTGGGTGTCGACGATCGAACCCTCGATCACCAGCACTGGCTTGTTGTCCACGGTTTCGGTGGTGAGCTTCATATCCTCGAAGGCGAGGCCGCGCAGATTGACGCCGAGGCCGATGCCTTTGAAGAAGGGCGCCGTCTGCGGCATCAGGCGGACGATATCCGCACGCCAGTACACCAATGCGAAGACCATCGCCGCCATGGCGAGGCAGGCGGTGTTGAGATTGGCCGCCGGCAGATAGGCCCTCAGGCCGGGCCATGGTCTCGCGGCGCGCGTCGCGGTTCCGCGCCCGAAACCGCGGCGCCAGCGGCGCGGCTTTTGGGGCGCCGATACCTCGTTGGCCATCTCTGTCGCAGCGGAATTCAGATCCGGCGTGGAAGGCTCTGGTCCGGCCTCGTCCCACCCGGCGGAGATCGACGGGCTTTCGATGTGGGGCGCATCTTCCTCGCGCCAGTCAGAGGCGGCGGGATGGAGACCCCGGGGCGTGGGGGCGGCTGCGCTGGCGAACGCCGGTTCCATTGCCGGCGTCAGCGCGGCCACCTCTTCCGGATAGGCGTGCCACACTTCCTGGCATCGGGCACAGCGGACCTTGCGCCCGGTGGCACCGAATTTGGCCGGATCGACCGCGTAGGATGTCGTACAGTGGGGGCACGTGATCTGCATGGAAACGAATCGCCAGGATGGACTTGGTCGCACGCTACAGAACGTCCGTTAACGAATCGGAAACCATAACGGCGGCACAACCGGGATGGATGATGTCTGGCCGCGGCGCTCTCGGGGATGGTGCCCCTGTGCGTGAACTCGAACGGAGCTGATCTTGGTCCGGTTCGAAAATGTCGGTTTGCGCTACGGGCTTGGCCCGGAGATTCTGCGCGACCTTTCGTTTCAGATTCCCGCGCATTCCTTCCAGTTTCTCACCGGCCCTTCGGGCGCCGGGAAGACCTCGCTGCTGCGGATGCTGTTCCTGTCGATGCGGCCGACGCGCGGCCTCGTCAATCTGTTCGGGCAGGATGTCTCTCTGCTCGACAAGGACGCCGTCGCCAGCCTGCGTTCGCGCATCGGCATCGTGCTGCAGGATTTTCGTCTGCTCGATCACATGACCACTTACGAGAACGTCGCGCTGCCGTTCCGGGTGATGGGCCGTAATGAGTCCAGCTACCGCAAGGAAGTGATCGATCTTCTAAAATGGGTGGGGCTTGGCGAGCGCATGGACGCGCTGCCACCGATCCTGTCGGGCGGTGAGAAACAGCGTGCGGCGATCGCGCGCGCTGTGATCGCGCGGCCGCAACTGCTTCTGGCTGACGAGCCGACCGGCAACGTCGATCCGTCGCTGGCGCGGCGGCTCCTCAACCTGTTCATCCAGTTGAACCGCAGCGGCACCGCCGTGGTCATCGCCACCCACGATATTGCATTGATGGATCAGTACGAGGCACGGCGCATGGTGCTGCACGAGTCGCGATTGCACATCTATGAATAGAAGCGACCGCCGCGAACGTCCCGCCATGATAGACATGGGCAGCGATCAGCCACGCATGAGCGTTCAGGCGCGCAACACGTCGCCGATCGTGCCGCGCGGGTCGATTTCCGGAACGGCGCTGGTCGCGGTGGTCGCGATCATGACCTTCCTCGCGTCGATCACCACCGGCGCGGTGCTGCTGGTCCGTGCTTCGGCGCAAGAGTGGCAATCGGATGTCGCGAGCGAGGTCACGATTCAGGTGCGGCCGGTGGGCGGCCGCAATTTCGAGCAGGACGTCAAGAACGCCATCGAGGTGACGCGAACCCAGCCCGGCATCGTCGACGCCCGCGCGTTCACCAAGGAGGAATCCGCCAAGCTGCTCGAACCATGGCTCGGCACCGGATTGTCGCTCGACGAACTGCCGGTGCCGCGCATGGTGGTGGCGCGAGTCGTACCGGGGCAACCGCTCGATCTTGCGAATTTACGCCAGCGGCTTGGCGAGGTGGTGCCGTCGGCGGCGGTCGATGATCACCGAGCGTGGATGGGGCGCATGCGTTCGATGAGCAGCGCGATTGTGCTCGCCGGCATCGCGGTTCTGGCACTGGTGATTGTCGCCACGGTGATCTCGGTGTCGTTCGCGACGCGCGGCGCGATGGCGGCGAACCGGCCGATCGTCGAGGTGCTGCACTTCGTCGGCGCGTCCGACAGCTATATCGCCAATCGTTTCCTGCGTCATTTCCTGCGGCTCGGCCTGGAGGGTGGCTTGATCGGGGTGATTGCCGCGATGCTGATATTCGGATTCTCGGAATCCATCGCAAGCTGGTTCTCTGGTACGCCGGTCGGCGATCAGTTTGCGGCACTGCTGGGGACCTTTGCGCTGCCGGCGTCGGGCTATCTCACGCTCGCCGCACAAGCGCTTGTGATCGCCGCGGTGACCGCCTGGGCGTCGCGCCGCACCTTGTTCGCGACGCTCGACGACATCGATTGATGCCGTATAAGCGGGTCTTGAAAAGTCACAGCCCCGCCGGAATCTAAGATACACTCGCGCGGGGGATACCCGGATCGGCATATCCAGGTCACAAGGGGCAGAAGCTCGATACGATTATGACGATGCAGCCTGATCGACATTCGCGGGAGATATCGCCCGGAGGCGACATACGGCCGCGGCGATCGGGCTGGCGCGTGCTGTTGCGTGGCCTTGCGGTTCTGATGCTGGTCGCGCTGGGCGGTTTCGTGTGGTTTCTCACTCTTGTGCGCTCCGACGAACAGAAACCGCCGCGCAATGCTGACGGCATTGTTGTGCTCACCGGCGGATCGTCGCGGGTATCGGACGCGCTGGAACTGCTGTCGAACGGCTACGGCAAGCGGTTGTTGATTTCTGGCGTTCACCGCGCCAACGGAGTCAACGACATTGTGAGATCGGTGCCCGAGACTCAGAAGCTCCTCACCTGCTGCATCGATCTCGATCGGTCGGCGGTCAACACCCGCAGCAACGCGACCGAAACCCGGCGCTGGGTGTCCGAGCGGGGCTTCAAATCGTTGATCGTGGTGACGTCGAACTATCACGTCCCCCGAGCGCGCGTGGAATTGTCGCACGCCATGCCGGATATCGACCTGATCTGGTACCCGGTAATCGGCGAAAAGTGGCGCGACGAGCCGTGGTGGAGCAGCGGCGCTGCGCTGCGGTTATTGTTGTCCGAATATGTGAAGTATGTCGTCGCCGAGATCAGGGTGCGTCTTGAGGATCGCGGGCTGGAATTGATCCCCGATATCGAAGACCAGCCGACCGCGAGCGAGCCTGCCCACAGATCGGCGACTGTGTCGAAGAATTGAGCGAGTGATCCATGGTGTCGTTGTTTATCCGCTCGCTGATCTACAACATCCTGTTCTATCTCAATCTGGTGTTCTGGGTGATCGTCGGTCTGCCGACCTACATCATGCCGCGCTGGGGCATCATCTGGATCGCCAAGACTTGGGGCAAGACCAGCATCTGGCTGATGCGCATCGTGTGCAACACGCGGGTCGAATATCGCGGCCTGGAGAAAATCCCCTCCGGTCCGCTGATTGCCGCCGCCAAGCACCAGTCGGCGTGGGAAACGTTCGCGCTGCTGCAATTCTTCGATCAGCCGCTGTACATCCTCAAGCGTGAACTGCTGTGGTTGCCGTTCTTTGGCTGGTATCTGTCGAAGGCCGACATGATCGGTGTCGATCGCAACGCCGGCGGCCGCAGCTTGCTGAAAATGGCGCGCCGCGCCGGCGAGGAAGTGCGCAACGGGCGCCAGCTCATCATTTTTCCGGAAGGGACGCGACGGCCCGTTGGAGCGCCGCCCGACTACAAGACCGGCGTGAGCCAGATTTATGTCGGGTGCGGTGTGACTTGCATTCCCGTCGCGCTCAATTCGGGACTGTTCTGGCCGCGCCGCAGCTTCTTGCGCTATCCGGGCACGATCGTGATCGAATTCCTTGATCCGATTCCACCCGGCCTGAAGCGCGACGAATTCACCGCGCGGGTATCGACGGCGATTGAGGACGCATCGAACAGGTTGATTGCCGCAGGGCGCGAGGAGCAGATCCGCCTGATGGGATTCTCGGCGCCATCCGCCGCGCCCCAAGAATCATAAAACAATCATAGACCAATCATAAGCAATCATAGATCGGGATCGGATTTCGTCGCTGCGGTGACGCCGCCGTGCAGCAGCGCTGCCAGATGATGCAGCGGCGTGTCGCGGATGCCCTGCGTTTCCAACGCCTTCACGGTGGCGATGACGTATTCGGTGTTCGGGCCATATTGTCCGTGGCCCTGGCGGACGAGGCGCAGTTGTTCGTCGAGCGACAGGCGGCCGGCATACTGGCTGTGGCCGCGATCGGCGACATAGGCGAGTGCACGGACACGCTCGCGCGCATCGCCATCGAGCCAGACCGAGCGCATCACCTCGCGATAGACGCTGGTGACCTGCTCGCGCTCGCGCAGGTAAGCCACTGTCGAGTCGCGCTGCTTGCGCGCGACGCGGAATGCGACGCCCTGGCAGGCGCCGCCGCGGTCGAGCCCGAGCACGAGGCCGGGCCTTTCCGGCGTGCCGCGATGGACCATCGAATAGATGCAGAGCGAGCGATGCTCGCCAATGAGGCGTGCCGGGCGCTGTTCGACGAACGCAAATCCGGGCTTCCAGATCAGCGATCCATATCCGAACACCCACAAGTCACTGTCGGGAAAGTCGTTGTCGGACAGGATTTTCGCGGTCATGGCGCCACGCCTACCAGCCCCCTTGTGGGCATGCAAGCATCTGGATTTGAACAGCAATCCGGAAAGGGGCAGTTCTTTCAATTGCCCTATTCGCATGATCTAGGGCATCGCTTCTGATAGAATCGGAAGCGAACCCTGGATTTTCGTTTTGACGCGTTTTCTTCACGCGAACCGGCTCCCACCTCGCTCGAAAACGCTATAGGTTGCCGATGCCTCAAGCCTCCCCCCCGCGCCGCCGTCTGTGGCCCATTTTCGTCCCCTCGATTTTGATGCTCGTCCTCGCCGTGGGGTGGAGCGCGTTCTGGTTCTATGCTGCCTCGCAGGTCGATGTGCAGTTCGACGCCTGGCGTGCCCGCGAGGCGAAGGCAGGCCGGACTTACGAATGCGCGAAACGCAGCGTCGCCGGATATCCGTTCCGTCTCGAGGTGCGCTGCGCCGATCCGGTGATCTCGCTGACCGCGCAGACGGCGGAGCAGGTCGCCCATCGCACGCCGCTGACCATGCGGCTCAAGGAAATTCTGGCGGTCGCGCAGATTTACGATCCGCAACTGGTGATCGCCGAGTTCACCGGGCCGGTTACGGTGGAGGCCAATGGCCAGAAACCGTTCATGACCGCGAACTGGAGTCTCGGGCGCGCCAGCGTCTCCGGTCTGCCGGACGTGCCGCAGCGCATCTCGCTGGAGTTCAACGATCCAGCGATCGACCGTCTCGACGGCTCCGCACAGACGCAATTCCTGCGCGCAAAACATCTCGAATGGCATGGCCGACAGGCTCAGGGATCGACGCCCGACAATCCGGTAATCGAAACGGTGCTCGAATTAACGGGCGCGAGCCTGCAGGGAATTCACCCGGTGCTGTCCGAGCCGTTCGACACGCGTATTCACACCGTGATGCGCGGGCTGAAGGATTTTTCGCCCAAGCCCTGGCCGGAGCGCTTTCGTGAAATTCAGGCGGCTGGAGGCCGGATCGATTTCACCGAGTCGCGCCTGCAGCAGGGCGAGACGCTTGCGGTTGCCGCCGGTTCACTCGGTCTCACCGCCAACGGTTATCTCGAAGGCGAATTGCAGATGACGGTCGCGGGCATGGAGCGTTTGATTCCAGCGCTCGGCCTCGAGAAGGCGTTCGAGGAGGGCGTCTCGCAGTCCTCCGTCGATCGCGTTGCGCCCGGCGTCAGCGCGCAGGACGTCAACAAGGTGATCGGTGCGCTCGACCGTCTGATTCCGGGGCTGGGCAATGTCGCGCGCAAGAATGCCAATGCCGGCCTTGCGGCGGGTATCAACATGCTCGGTCAGCCGACGACGCTGGAAGGCCGCAAGGCGCAGGCGTTCAAGATGAAGTTTGTCGACGGTGCCATCCTGCTCGGCCCATTCCGGGTGGCGCAGACCCCGCCGCTGTTTTGAAACTCTAAGGATGTTGCGTTGTCATGGCCGGGCTTGTCCCGGCCATCCACGTTTTATCATTTCAAAAGACGTGGATGCCCGGCACAGGGCCGGGCATGACGATCCAATAATACCGGTAGTTCTGTGGCGGATGATCAGGACTTCTTCGGCGGCAGATGCGCGTGCGGGCGGCCGAAGTCCGGGCTCTCGGTTTCCTGGCCGAGATTGACGATGCCGCGGCGGATAGCGCGGGTCCGCGTGAAATGATCGAACAGTGCATCGCCGTCGCCACGGCGGATCGCGCGCGTCAGCTTCGACAGATCTTCCTGGAACGCGCCGAGCATTTCCAGCACCGCGTCCTTGTTGGTTAGGAACACGTCGCGCCACATGGTCGGGTCGGACGCCGCGATACGTGTGAAATCGCGGAAGCCGCCGGCCGAGAATTTCAGCACTTCCGAGCGCGTCACGTCTTCCAGTTCGTCGGCGGTGCCGACGATGGTGTAGGCGATGAGATGCGGCAGATGGCTGGTGACGGCGAGCACCAAGTCATGGTGATCGGCGGCCATGGTTTCGACGTTGGCGCCGAGCGCGGTCCAGAACGCCGTGAGCTTTTCGACGGCCGCAGCGTCAGCGCCTTCCGGCGGCGTCAGGATGCACCAGCGGTTGATGAACAGTTCGGCGAAGCCGGAATCCGGCCCCGAGTTCTCGGTGCCGGCGACCGGATGCGCCGGGATGAAATGGACGTTGGCGGGCAGGTGCGCGGCCATGTCCCGCAGCACCATGCCTTTGACGGAGCCGACATCGGAAACGATCGCACCCGGCTTGAGGTGCGGGGCAATTTCTTCCGCGACGGGTCCGCAGGCACCGACCGGGATGCACAAGATGACGAGGTCGGCGTCCTTCACAGCCTCCGCATTTGTCTCCACCACGCGATCGACGATACTGAGTTCCTGCACGCGCGCGCGGGTCTCCGGCGAGCGCGCGGTGGTTACGATCTCTCCCGCAAGCCCCTGGGCACGTGCCGCGCGCGCGATCGAGCCGCCGATCAGGCCGAAGCCGATCAGCGCGATGCGCTTGAATAATGGTTCGGCGTTCACTTTTGCCCCATGAATTCACGCAGTGCATCGACGACGAGACGGTTGGCTTCTTCGGTGCCGACCGTCATGCGCAGCGCGTGCGGCAACTGATAGTTCTTCAGCGCACGCAGGATCAGCCCGCGCTTGGTCAGGAACGCGTCCGCGTCATCGGCGGTCTTGCCCTTGTCGAGCGGGAAGTGGATCAGGATGAAGTTCGCCACGCTCGGCGTCACCTTGAGGCCAAGCTTGCCAACTTCGTCGGTGAGCCAGTTGCGCCACTTCTCGGTATGGGTGCGCGACATCTGATAGTGTTCGGTGTCCTCGATCGCCGCCACCGCCGCCATCATCGCCGGCGTCGTGACGTTGAACGGTCCGCGAATGCGGTTGACGGCATCGACGATATTGGCGGGGCCGTACATCCAGCCGATGCGCAGCGCGGCAAGGCCGTAGATTTTCGAGAACGTGCGGGTCATCACCGTGTTGTCGGTGGTCGCCACCAGTTCGATGCCGGACTCGTAGTCGTTGCGCGACACGAAATCGGCATAGGCGGCGTCGAGCACCAGCAGCACGTGCGAGGGCAGTTCGTTGCGCAGCCGCTTGACTTCGTCGAACGGGATGTAAGTCCCGGTCGGATTATTCGGGTTGGCGAGCCACACCAGCTTGGTGCGCGGCGTCACTGCTTTCAGGATAGCGTCGACGTCGGCGGTGAAGTTGGTCTCCGGCACCACGACGTTGGTCGCGCCGTTGCCCATGGTGGCAATCGGGTAGACCAGAAAGCCGTGGGTGGTGTGAATCGCCTCGTCGCCGGGGCCGAGATAGGTGTGGGCGAGGAAGTTCAGGATTTCATCGGAGCCGGCGCCGCAGATGATGCGGTCGGGATCGAGACCGTAGGTGCGCCCGATGGCCTCGCGCAGGATGCGCGACGATCCTTCCGGATAGTCCTCAAGATGATCGGCCGCGGCCTTGTAGGCAGCAATCGCCTTCGGCGAGGGGCCGAGCGGGGTTTCGTTGGCCGAGAGCTTGAATACGCGCCCGGCGATGCCCGCGCCGCTCTTGCCCGGCGTGTAGGGCGCAATATCGAGAATGCCGGGCTTCGGCACGGGGGAGGACATCGATTTTAACTCCGGAACAGAAAGATCAGGCTTTTGCGGCGCTGTTTGAGGGGACCGTATAGCGCGTCGCATGGCCGCCGACGAGGGCGGATGAACGGACCGAGGCGCCGGCGGCGATCAGGACCGACTTGATCTTGTCGAGGCCGGTGGCGGTCGGGATCGAGGCCAGCAGCGCCGCGCCATCGGAAGCAGTATCGGGCACCGCGATGACCTCGGACAGGGGCGACAGCGCGCGGGCGGCATCGGCACTCCAGCCCGAGACGCGGATGCTCCACATCTCGATCTCGGTGACGATAGCGTCGTCGGCGACGCGGGAGATCACGAACACCGGCAGCGCGGCCGGGTGATCGGCGCGTTCGATGAACGGCAGCCGGGCGATGATCTTCGGCGCGCCGGTATTTTCCAGCGCGAGCCACCAAGGCGACACGCTGCTGGTGGCGGACAGCAAGGCGAGATCGCCACGCGAGTTCGCCACGGCGTCGACGGCCGCCGGCGCATTGAAGTGGGCGATGAACGGCACCGTGAATCCGAAATGGAAACGTGCCGAGTCGCGCATCGCCGATTCACCGGCGGAGAGGTCGGCGTGCAGCGCGAACGGCGCCTGCACATAAGTGAAGGTCGAGATGATGACGCGCCAGATGCTCTCGACGGTATCGAGCGGCAGCATGCCGCGATGGCGCTTGACCAGGCGCCGCATCATGTCGGCTTCGCGCGCGGGGCGGAATGCGGAGCCGACTTCCTGCGTCTTCTTCACCGAGATCAGGCGATCGATAATGTCGCCGCGGCGCATGAGGAGTTCATGCACCTGCGCATCGATGTCGTCGATTTCGCGGCGCAGATCCTGAAGCGAAGGCGGGGCCGGGGGCTTGTTGGTCATGACGTCAAAACTTGGATTGGCAGCGCGAACGCTGCGTGGGGCGGCCTGTCGGGAAGGGGTTGGCTCGCCGCATTGATAGAGCCATATGCCTCGAAATCAAAGGAAACATTGACCCTGAGCAAGCCCCGCAGGGCAGGTTTGCTTGACGCATGGCCTTGCGAGGACTAAGTTTCCCGCCATCCGTGGTCATTTGAGCCGGCCGGCTTGCAGCCACGTTAAACAACTCGCTAAACAGGCCGGGGACAGAAGTGATCCCGGCCGAACCTTCGTTCAGGCCGGGTTTTTTTATGGCCTGAGTTCAGCCTTGCTCCGCAAGGCCTCATGAGGCCCGTCATCGGATGGTCAGTATCAAGCCGCAGACAACGCCAGCGCAGCAGGCCGGGGGCCGTGCGCACGAGGCCGATCATCCGTCGTCCGAGGTCGCTCGGTTCGGCGCCGACAAGCCGCTGCATCTGGATTGCGGCGTCGATCTCTCGCCGTTCCAGATCGCCTATCAATCCTATGGCCGGCTCAACGCCGATCGCTCCAATGCCATCCTGATCTGCCATGCGCTGACCGGGGACCAGCATGTCTTCAACGCCCATCCTGTCACCGGTAAGCCGGGCTGGTGGGTGACGCTGGTCGGCCCGGGTAAACCGATCGACACTGACAAGTATTTCGTCATCTGCTCCAACGTCATCGGCGGATGCATGGGCTCGACCGGCCCGGCCTCGACCAATCCGGCGACCGGCAAGCCGTGGGGACTGGATTTTCCTGTCGTAACGATTCCCGACATGGTGCGGGCGCAGGCGATGCTGCTCGATCATCTCGGCATCGATAAACTGTTTGCCGTGGTCGGCGGTTCGATGGGCGGAATGCAGACGCTGCAATGGGCCGCGGCCTATCCCGAGCGCGTATTCGCCGTGCTGGCGGTGGCGTGCAGCACGCGTCACTCGGCGCAGAACATTGCCTTCCATGAGCTTGGCCGTCAGGCGGTGATGGCCGATCCTGACTGGCGCGGCGGGCGCTATTTCGAACACGGCACTCATCCGCGCCGCGGCCTTGGCGTCGCGCGCATGGCTGCGCACATCACCTATCTTTCGGATGCAGCGCTGCATCGCAAGTTCGGCCGGCGCCTGCAGGATCGCGAGATGCCGACGTTCTCGTTCGATGCCGATTTCGAGGTCGAGAGCTATCTGCGCCATCAGGGCTCGTCCTTCGTCGAGCGCTTCGACGCCAATAGCTATCTCTATCTCACGCGCGCGATGGATTATTTCGACATCGCCGCCGACCATGACGGCGTTCTGGCGAAGGCATTTCGCGGCATCTCGACCAGGTTTTGCGTGGTGTCGTTCACCAGCGACTGGCTGTTCCCGACCCCGGAATCGCGCGCGATCGTCCATGCGCTCAACGCCAGCAGCGCGCGGGTGTCGTTCGCTGAGATCGAGACCGATCGTGGCCACGATGCGTTCCTGCTCGACGTTCCGGAGTTCTTTGAAATCTCGCACGCGTTCCTGGAGTCAGCGGCGACCGTGCACGGCCTGAATTCGGTGACGCGATGACCACGCTTACTCATGACGCCTTCAAGCCGACGGCGAATTTGCCGAAGATCGACGGGCCATATCGCGGCGATCATCTCCTGGTTGCCGAGATGGTCGAGGCCGGCTCGCGCGTGCTTGACGTCGGCTGCGGCGAGGGTGATCTGCTGCGGTTGCTGGAGACGCGCGGCGTCGACGGGCGCGGCATCGAATTGTCGCGCGAAGGCGTCAACGGCTGCGTCGCCAAGGGTCTCGCAGTGGTGCAGGGCGACGCCGACACCGACCTCGAAAGTTATCCCGACGATGCGTTCGATTACGTGATCCTGTCGCAGACATTACAGGCGACGCGCCAGCCGCGCGTGGTTCTCGAGAATCTCTTGCGCATCGGACAGCGCGCGATCGTGTCGTTTCCGAATTTCGGCCATTGGAAAATGCGGCTGCAACTGCTCGTCAAAGGGCAGATGCCGCGTACCGACAATCTGCCGGCGACATGGTACGACACACCGAACATCCACTTCTGCACGATTAAGGATTTCGTCCAGTTGTGCGACGAAATTAACGTCAAGATGGAGCGTGCGGTGGCGCTCGATCGATACGGAAAACCCCTGCGGCTCAACGCTCCGTGGTGGTTTTGGAATATGTTTGGCGAACAGGGCGTGTTTCTGCTGAGCCGCCGCGATTAATCTAAGCGGCTGAAATCAGGCGCTTTTCGCTGATTTCGGCCGTGAAATGATCCCGCAAATACCGCGAAATGATTAGCTGGTCTGCGTTTCAGGCCATTTTCTCGCCACATCAAAATTTGTTTTAAGGCCCGCAACTTTCTGCGGCCCGCGTCTGCTGGAGGAACGCGGCCTTTCATGAGGGACTATCTGGATGATTTTTTCTAAGGTGTTTCACCGTCCGCTTCGGCACGTCGCATTTGCATTGTGCTCGGTAGCGATTGTCGCGATTGCGACTCCGGCGTCGGCAAGGCCTTCGCATCACCATGGACGGCACGCCCACGGTCATCACGTTCATAAGCATCATCACGTCAAGAAGCATCGCGCCGCGCGGCATCATAATGCCCGGCGTCATCGCGCCTACCGTCATCGCGGACGTCATGTGTCGCGTTGGGATTCCGGCGTTCGCACCATGCGCGCGCAGCGTCTCCACACGGCAAATGCGTCGATGGGCGACGGCTCCGCTGACTTCGGAGCATCGAGCTTCGGAAGCTCGAACGTTGTCGCCGAAGCGCGGCGTTATATTGGTCGCGGCAATCCGACCGGCCGTCGCAGCCTGTGGTGTGCGCGGTTCATGAATATGGTTCTGCAGCGCTCGGGCCATAAGGGCACCGGTTCGGACATGGCGCGGTCGTTCGCGCAATATGGTCGTCGCGTTTCTGGTCCGCAGGTCGGCGCCATCGCGGTGATGTCGCGCGGCCGTCGCGGCGGACATGTCGGCGTCGTCAGCGGCGTCGATGCGCAGGGCAACCCGATCATCATCTCGGGCAATCATGGTCATCGTGTTGCGGAAGCAAAGTATTCGCGTCGCCGCATCTACGCCTACGTGATGCCGAACTGATCTTCGATTGCAACAGCCCCGGCGGCGATCGCGCCGCCGGCGGCTTTCTTGGCCCGTCGGCATTCTGAGCCGACCGGCAAATCCCAGCCCGTTTATCTTCCCATGCCCGATTGCGGGTAGGGAGCCCGGCGGGCGGTGGATTTCGGCCAGATGGGGCATGCCGCGCGCCAGGTGCGGAACGATTTTGCTCCCGGCCTCTTTTCCTGATGACAGAATGTTCCCACATCATGGGCAATCCGGCGCAATGCCGGGCAACCCATTGACGATGCTTGGGGCGTGCTTTCGAGGCGTTTCAGGGCAGGCTGAGGGACACCACAAATGAATATTGAAAAATATACCGACCGCGTGAAGGGCTTCATCCAGTCAGCGCAGTCGCTGGCGATGCGCGAGGGCCACCAGCAGTTCTCGCCGCTTCATGTGCTGAAAGTCTTGCTGGACGACAGCGAAGGTCTCGCCGGCGGCCTGATCGACCGGTCCGGCGGCAACTCGCGCGCCATTCTCAAATCCACCGAAGAGGCCTTGGCCAAGCTCCCGAAAGTCTCGGGCGCCGGCTCCGGGCAGATCTATCTCGCGCCGGAAACCGCGCGGGCCTTCACGGCTGCCGAGCAGGCCGCCGACAAGGCCGGTGACAGCTTCGTCACCGTCGAGCGCCTGCTGCAGGCGCTGGCCGCTGACAAGGACGGCGAGGCGGGCAAGCTGCTCGCCAAGGGCGGCGTCACGCCGCAGAATCTGAACGCTGCAATCAACGCGCTGCGCAAGGGTCGCACCGCCGACAGCGCGTCGGCGGAAAACGCCTATGATGCGCTGAAGAAATACGCCCGCGATCTCACGCAGGCGGCGCGCGACGGCAAGCTAGATCCGGTCATTGGCAGAGACGAGGAAATCCGCCGCACCATCCAGGTTCTTTCACGGCGCACCAAGAACAATCCCGTGCTGATCGGCGAACCCGGCGTCGGCAAGACCGCCATCGTCGAGGGTCTGGCGCTGCGCATCCTCAATGGCGACGTGCCGGAAAGTCTCAAGGACAAGAAGCTGTTGTCGCTCGATCTCGGAGCGTTGATTGCCGGTGCGAAATATCGCGGCGAATTCGAGGAGCGGCTGAAGGCGGTGTTGCAGGAAGTGACCTCCGCCGAGGGCGGCATCATCCTGTTCATCGATGAGATGCACACCCTGATCGGCGCCGGCAAGGCCGACGGCGCGATGGATGCGTCCAACCTGCTCAAGCCCGCGCTGGCGCGTGGCGAGCTACACTGCATCGGCGCGACCACGCTCGATGAGTACCGCAAGCATGTCGAGAAGGATGCTGCGCTGGCGCGGCGCTTCCAGCCGGTGTTCGTGACCGAGCCGACGGTGGAAGACACCATCTCGATCCTGCGTGGCCTCAAGGACAAGTACGAGCAGCATCACGGCGTCCGCATTTCGGATTCCGCGCTGGTTGCCGCGGCGACGTTGTCGAACCGGTACATCACCGACCGTTTCCTGCCCGACAAGGCGATCGACCTTGTCGACGAGGCGGCGGCGCGGCTGAAGATGCAGGTCGATTCCAAGCCGGAAGAACTGGACACGCTCGACCGCGAAATCATCCGGCTCAAGATCGAGCAGGAAGCGCTCAAGAAGGAAACCGATGCCGGCTCGAAGAGCCGCCTGGAAACACTCGAGCATGAGCTGACCGATCTCGAGAAGCGTTCGGCTGACCTGACCTCGACGTGGCAGTCCGAGAAGAGCAAGCTTTCCGATGCGCAGAAGATGAAGGGCGAACTTGAACAGCTTCGCACCGAACTCGCCAATGCGCAGCGCAGGGGTGAATTCCAGAAGGCGGGCGAACTGGCCTATGGCCGCATTCCCGAACTGGAGAAGAAGCTCGGCGCGGTCGAGGCGACCGAAAGCCTGTCGATCAGCGAGACCGTGACTGCCGACAACATCGCGCAGGTGGTGTCGCGCTGGACCGGCGTGCCGGTCGACAAGATGCTCGAGGGCGAGAAGGAAAAGCTGCTGCGGATGGAGGACATGCTGAGCAAGCGTGTCATCGGGCAGGCGCAGGCGGTGCGCGCGGTCTCGACCGCGGTGCGGCGTGCGCGGGCCGGGCTGCAGGACCCGAACCGGCCGATCGGTTCGTTCATGTTCTTGGGCCCCACCGGCGTCGGCAAGACCGAACTGACCAAAGCGCTTGCCGAATATCTGTTCGACGACGAGACCGCGCTGATCCGCATGGACATGTCCGAGTACATGGAAAAGCATTCGGTGGCGCGGTTGATCGGCGCGCCTCCGGGCTATGTCGGTTACGACGAGGGCGGCGCGCTCACCGAGGCGGTGCGGCGGCGGCCTTACCAGGTCGTGCTGTTCGACGAGATCGAGAAGGCCCATCCGGACGTATTCAACGTGCTGCTGCAGGTGCTCGATGACGGCCGGCTGACCGATGGTCAGGGCCGCACCGTGGACTTCCGCAACACGCTGATCATCATGACGTCGAATCTCGGCGCCGAATATCTCGTCAATCAGCCGGAGGGCGAGGATACCAACGCGGTGCGCGAGCAGGTGATGGGGATGGTGCGTTCGCACTTTCGTCCTGAATTCCTTAACCGCATCGACGAGATCATCCTGTTCCACAGGCTGCAGAAGAGCGAGATGGGGCGCATCGTCGAAATCCAGTTCGCGCGGCTGCAGGGGCTGCTCGAGGATCGCAAGATCGAGTTGTCGCTCGACGCCAAGGCACGGGACTGGCTCGCTGAGAAGGGCTGGGATCCGGCTTACGGCGCGCGTCCGCTGAAAAGGGTGATCCAGCGCAGTGTGCAGGACCCGCTGGCCGAGATGATCCTGGCCGGCGACGTCCGCGATGGCTCGACGGTGAAAATCTCGGCAGGCAAGGGCGGGCTGACCTTCAACGGCAAGACCGTCCGCACCAACGAGACAGATGCGGACGGCGATCAGCCGGTGCCGAAGCGGATGCTCAACTGATCATTGATCGCGTGATGCGCCCCTTCCCTCAAGAAGGGGCGCATTGCTTTTGTGGCGTCCTCAGCGATCGCTACTTCTTCGTCAGCTTGTAGATCGCGTTCTCGATATCGGACGACACATAGATCGTGCCGTTCGCGCCGACGCCCACACCGGTCGGCATGTGGGTCGGCAAGCCGCCGGCCGCGCCCTGCAATCCGATTGGCAGATTGGCGGCAATCTCGGTGACAGAGCCGTTCTGCGGATCGACAGAAATGATCCGTTTGGCACCGACTTCGGCGACGATTAGTTTGCCGTCGGACGCGAGCGCCAGTCCTTCGGGTCCCTTGAGGTCCTTGGCGACGACGGTCTTGGTCCCATTCGTCAGATCCACTTTGGTGACCTGACCGGCAAGCGCTTCGGTCACATAGACGGTGTTGTCGTCGGTCGCGACCAGTCCGACCGGGCCGGCGAGGTCGGTCGCGATCGTCTTGCGATCCTTGCCGTGCTCGCCGCTGGCGCGCACCAGTGACTTGGTGCCGTACTCGTTGACGAGGACACTACCGTCACCGAGGCGGATGGCGTCATGCGGGGCCTTGAAGCCATGCCACATGTCGATGCTTTTTCCGGTTTTGCGATCGACCAGTTGCACCGTGCCGGTGAACCAGCTCGACAGCACGACATGATCGTCCTTGGCGGTGGCGCTCATCGGATATTCGAGAATGGTGCCGTCGGCATGCATCCGCGACACTTCGCTGACCTTGCCGTCGCTGCCGTTCACGGTGCGGTAGGCGAACACGTCGGCGACATAGATCGTGTCGGCGCCGTTGTCCGTAACCACGCCGATGCCGCCGGGCAGCGCAAGGGCGCCGATGATCACCTGTTTCGTTGCGCCGGTGGCGGGATCGACCTGCTGGACGCCGTTATCAGCCATGTTGGAGACGAAGATCGTGTCCTTTTCGTCGATCGCGAGATTGTCGAGCGACGGCTTGAGCTTTGCGGCCACGGTCTTTGCGCCGGTCTTTGGATCGACCCGGACAAGCTCGCCGGTCGCGGTGTCGACCACCCACAGATTGCCCTTGGAATCGAAGTTGACAGCCGCGGGCGTCTTGAAGCCGTCGGCGACGACCGTGAGCTCGCCCTTGTCGACATCGACCTTCACGACCTGATGCTTGAACCACAACGGGCCGTAGAGCTTGTCGTCGGGGCCGAACTCGAATCCGTTCAGGCCGCCCATCTTTTCCATGATCTTGCGCGGCGGTTTGTCTCCCGCGACGTCGATCTCGTAGAGCGCGTCGCCGAGAAACACCTGCGTAGCGTAAAGCCGGCCATCCTTGCGGAACGCCAGCGAGTTGATGCCGGGCAGGCCGGAGGCGAGTTTCCGGATCGGGCCATCGCCTTTGCGTGCGTTGATGTCGCCGCTCAGGAAGGCGGTCCATGCCATGGTGCCGTCGGGCGCAAAGGCGATGTCGTCGGCCATGCCGCCATCAGCGGTGGAGACTGTGATCTTCGCCGTACCGGTGGCGCGATCGACCTCATAGAGCGCCGCGCCGGCGACGCTGCCCGCGAACAGGCGGCCGTTCTTGTCGATGCCAAGACCATGGACGCCATGGAAGGCGGAGCCCGGCACGAGTTTCGTGACTTCGTAGCTGTCAGCGGATGCGGTGGAGATGAATGGCGTGGCGGAAAATATCGCCGCGAATGCCAAGCCTGCGACAAGCCGATGAGACGTGGCGCAATGTGTCATGGCCGTAACCTCCCGGATTTTGCTTAAGCGTGTTGTGCGAAAAGCATCCGTTGCCGGTCAGGGCTTGGCAATGAAATTCGTCCTTGCAGCGCACACGCGTTGCGCTGTTTCAAACATGACGACGATAGCAGAGCGTGCTGGTGATCAGCGGATGATGGCTTGCGCCGAGGCAGGATTGCGTCCGTTCCTGAGCGGCTCATCCTGGGCGATGCGGGCGTTGCGATTGGCCATGATGCCATCGAGACGGTCACGCTCGGCTTCGAAGTTCGCCAGCATCGAGCCCTGTAGTGAACGGCCGCGCGGGAGCTTCACGCGCATCGGATCGACAAAGCGGCCGTTGACTAGAATTTCGTAGTGGACGTGCGCGCCGGTCGACATGCCGGTCGAACCGACGAAACCGATGACCTGGCCTTGCCGTACGCGCTTGCCGGGCTCCATGCCCTTGGCATACGCGCTCATGTGGCCATAGGCAGTCTCATAGCCATTGGGATGTTTGATGCGGATGTACTTGCCGTAGCCGCCTTCCCAGCCAACCTTTTCGACGACGCCATTGCCGGAGGCGAAGATCGGCGTGCCGTAGGCGGTGGCCCAATCGACGCCGGTGTGCATCTTGACGTAGCCGAGGATGGGGTGGCGGCGTCCGCCGAAGCCGGAGCGCATGATCGCGTTGGCGACGGGCTTGCGGACCAGGAACTTCTTCGCGCTCTTGCCGGTCTCGTCGTAGTAGTCGACGATGGCGTCGTCGGGAGTCTGGAAGCGATAGTATTTCTTGGTTTCGCCGCCGACGGTGAGCGCGGCGTAGAGAACATCGTTCTTTTCGGTGCCGTTTCCGCCTTCGTCCTCGCCGGCGAAGAACACATCGAACGAGTCGCCCGGCTGCACACGGCGCTGGAAGTCGACATCGTAGGAGTAGATGCGGATCATGTCGTCGATCACGCTTTGCGGGACTTTGTCGCGCAGCGCGGTCTCATAGATGCTCTGATAGAGGCGGACGCCGGTGCCGTCGTCCTCATCGTCGTCATCGTCTGCGCTCTTATTGCTGGCAGTTTCGGTGACGTTGTTGAAGGCCTGGGCATCGACCGCGACATAGCGGCCAAGATCCGACAACGCCGCGACAGCTTCGATCATGGCTTCGTTGGCGACGATGACGCGGACCGGCTGTGCTGGCTGTCCCGGAGCGATGGGCTCCATCAGGATGCGCAGCTTCTGGCCTTCACGCAGACCGCCGTCGCGGCCGCGCGGACCGAGATTGGCAGCGATCGCCTTGGCATCCTCCGGCGTCGCGCCCATGTCGCGCAGCACCGACTGGACCGTGTCGCCTTTCTTGACGATGTGCACCTTCTCGCCGGTGGGATTGCCGCCGGTGGTTTGCTCTTTGGTCTTGGCGAGGAGCGTGACGTTTTCCGGTACGATGCGTGTTTCAAAGCCGGCGTAAGGGTCGATCGGTGCGCCTTCCGCGGCATAGGCCATCTTGATGCCGCTGGGGGACGCGGCTGCGTAACGCACGCCTGAAGCGCCGCGCCAGTTCGAAGCATCGCGCACGCGCATCAGGACTTCGTCGATGGTCACGCTGGTTGCGATCTTCGCGCGCGGCAGGACATTGGCGAGATCGCGCACCACGAACGAGACTTCGGCGTCCGGCTCGGCGTTGGCGTTGGGATTGCGCGGATCATCCTCGGTGTTGGCGACTTCACTGTCGACGTCGGTGAGGATTTTCTGCGGATTGAAGGGCGGCACCTTGGAAGCAAGATCGCTGGTGCTCAGCGACAGGTTGCCGGAAATTCGAACGAAGGGGCGGACGCGCATCACTTCGCGGTTGCCGACCCGGCTTGCGGTCGAAACCCGGATGACCTGCCGGGCTGCTGCGGATTCGCTGGGTGGCGGCAGGCGATCGCTCTTGCGGGCGACAGCGCCTTTGTCGCCGCTGCCGAAAGCGCCGCGCAGCGCGCTCTCGACGCGTTCGGGGACTTTCGCAAAAGTCATTTCGCCGTCGAGCGATGCGAAAACGGCGCCGCCGATCAAGGCTGCGCCGCACAGACCAGTGAGAATTGTCCCGCTAAACCACTGTACGGAGACGCTGCGGCGGTCGATGACGGCCGCTTCCGAACCGTCGACCGACAGCGGTGGCTCATGTCCGAGATCGATGATCCCGGCACGACCGTAGTTTCCCCCGCGTGACGTACCGTGGCTCAAACCGCCGTTCCCCAACGTCTTCCAACAGTTCTTAGGCTGGTTTGAGATGCCCCTCGGGCGTCTCGAAACCGGCACCGGATGTCCGCTGCCCGCCTGGGAGCGAATCTGTGTAGCCCAAACCGGCCCGAAACTCGACTTGCAATCGGCTGGTCAGCGCATATTTCTTCATCAGAACGTCGCAGGAATGTGGCCCAAGTACGGCGTCACTGCCCGATAAGTCCCGACAAATCGGGCCTTATTTGCTCCCTGTGAATCTTTTGCTCGATGCGACGATTTGTTGACAACGGGCGTTGACAATGCGGATCGGGCTGGCCTATAACCCGGCCACTGAGCGCGGCGGCGGTTTCGGCCTCGGCCGAGACACACCGACGCGCCTCTAAGCTCCTCATGCCGATGAGTGAACCAGCAGCCGATAGTTGTCGGTTGTCAATTGTCGTCGGATGGGTAGTTCAAAATTGGAACCTTCGGTTCCGGGCTGTTTGACAAGTAAAGATGAAGAAAGAGAAACGTGGACGGCGGAGTCCTTGCGGGTCTCGATCGTGAGAAAGCTTCGGCTTTCGAGCATTGAGACCGGACGAAAGACTTCGGCGGTACACGTTTCAAAGGTTACACCATCGTTGTCCGCGATGTGAATCGCAGGCAGCAGGTCGACTTCGGTCGACAATGGTGGGACCTCGTCAAACGTTGTGATCAGCCGGTTCAAAGTTCAAGTCCAACTTGAGAGTTTGATCCTGGCTCAGAGCGAACGCTGGCGGCAGGCTTAACACATGCAAGTCGAGCGGGCGTAGCAATACGTCAGCGGCAGACGGGTGAGTAACGCGTGGGAACGTACCTTTTGGTTCGGAACAACTGAGGGAAACTTCAGCTAATACCGGATAAGCCCTTACGGGGAAAGATTTATCGCCGAAAGATCGGCCCGCGTCTGATTAGCTTGTTGGTGAGGTAACGGCTCACCAAGGCGACGATCAGTAGCTGGTCTGAGAGGATGATCAGCCACATTGGGACTGAGACACGGCCCAAACTCCTACGGGAGGCAGCAGTGGGGAATATTGGACAATGGGCGCAAGCCTGATCC